>NZ_JAIQDG010000028.1 GCF_020037125.1 Myxococcus sp. RHSTA-1-4 | reverse complement strand
CGTGAAGGGGGCCTATACCCCTCGGCCCCCCAAGCGGAAGCCCGCCGCCTCCCGCAGGTGAAGATGCGATTCCCCTGTGCTCAGCGCGGTTCACTTGCGGAATGCTCCTCCCGAGATGGTCGCCGCTGGGACCGTTGAATTTGCGCGTGGATGAACTTCCGCAGTCTTCGAATCGGGGGCCTCGAGGCAAGGGGAGTCAGGTCCACGTCCTTCAACCTGGGGCGCAATGCCCTGGCGAGACAAGAGGGCTCCACGCCCAGCAGGGCGGATAGCGCCCTGCGCGGAGCGCTGCGAGCCCATTCCAGATGCGCCGGGGTGGGTTCGCGGCCGGCGAGCCTTCGGAGGATGTCCGGCTCCAGGAAGAGGAGTCCCTCCGGGGCCGACCTCAGGAGAATCACCCGCATGGGCAGGCCCGTTCGCTCACCACTCGGGTTCAGGAGCGAATAGGCATAGGCCTTGTCCCACTCTCGCGCGTCGGGGCCCCGCCTCCCGCGCGGGCCCAGCACCAGGGCGACGATGGAGCCTCCGCGAACCATGGCGCGAGCGCGGGCCACGGCGTTGACCCAGTTGCGCCCATCCATCAGCTCGACGCCTTGTTCGAGCTCGGGGCCCAGCAGCCTGCCCAGGACCAGCGCGGCGGTGTCACTCGAAGTCACGATACAGGGCTTCATCGGAAGTCCTCCTTGTGGAGTGGATGGTCCAGGGCCCCCGCCTCGACGGCGCCACGCCACTTGCGCCGGAGCGCCGAGCGCATGCCGTGGTTCAGGGCGAGGGAGATGTCCGTGTCATTCCAGAGCAGGACGTTGCGAATCGGGTGTGCCGTCACCGCCTTCAAGGCGGGCCAGGTGAAGCCGCTGGTGCTGAACAGCAATCCCAAGGCGGGCGCTGGTCGGCGCTGCATGCGCAAGGCAAGCCTGGCGATGGCATCGAACCCGATGGGCTCGGCGTGGTCCTTCGCTTCAACGAGACACGCCAGTCCATCCACGTAGATGCCCCCGTCGATCTGCTCGAGGGCGCTCACATAGGGCCAGACGACCCTGGCGCCTTCGAGCTGGAATGCCCTCAGCAGCAGGAACTCGAAAGCCCTGCCCGGTGCCCAGTCCTCGATGCGCTCTCGCTGTCTCACCCGCTCCCAGAACGCGAGCAACTCGACCTAGCCCATCCCCTATACAACCTGTGAGGTAGACGAGTCTAGCCGTGACCTCTGACATGCGGTGAACAGGCCGGCGGACGGCGCTGGGACGCCGCGTTCCGTTGGAGTAGGGAAGGGGCCATGAACCGTACCCTCCTGTCCCTGCTCGGGGCGGTGCTGCTGTCGGGCGCCGCCTCCGCCGCGGAGAAGACTCCCGCCCGCGTCCCCGATGCCGCCGAGCTCAAGCGCATGACGGCACGCTTCGCCCCCGTGGAGCTGCGGGTGGACCTGAAGGCGCTGCCTGACTCCGAGAAACGTGCCCTCGCGAAGCTCGTCCAGGCGTCGAAGCTGATGGACGCCCTCTTCCTGCGCCAGCGCTGGGCGGGCAACGAGACGCTGCTGCTCGACCTGCTCCAGGACGAGTCTCCGGATGGCCGCGCGCGGCTGCACGCGTTCGTGCTCGACAAGGGCCCCTGGAGCAGCCTGGACGAGGCGCGCCCCTTCATCGCCGGCGTGCCGCCCCAGCCCGAGTCCGCCAACTTCTACCCGGCCGGCGCCACCAAGGCCGAAGTCGAAGCCTGGGTGAAGTCGCTCCCCGAGGCCCAGCAGAAGGAGGCCACCGGCTTCTACACCACCCTCCGCCGCGGCACGGACGGGAAGTTCCTCTCCGTGCCCTACAGCGTGGAGTACCAGGGCGAGCTGGCCCAGGCCGCCACGCTGCTGCGCGAGGCCGCCGCGCTCACGAAGCAGCCCACGCTCAAGGCCTTCCTCACCGCCCGCGCGGACGCGTTCCTGTCCAACGACTACTACGCCAGCGAGGTGGCGTGGATGAAGCTGGACGCCAGCATCGAGCCCACCATCGGGCCCTACGAGGTCTACGAGGACAAGTGGTTCAACTACAAGGCCGCCTTCGAGTCCTTCCTCGGCCTGCGTGACGACGCGGAGACGCAGAAGCTCGCGAAGTTCAGCGGCCAGCTCCAGGACCTGGAGAACCACCTCCCCATCGACCCGAAGCTGCGCAACCCGAAGCTGGGCGCGCTCGCGCCCATCCGCGTCGTCAACAGCCTCTTCTCCGCCGGTGACGCCAACCGCGGCGTGCAGACGGCCGCCTACAACCTGCCCAACGACGAGCGCGTCACCGAGGCGATGGGCTCCAAGCGCGTGATGCTCAAGAACGTGCAGGAGGCCAAGTTCGAGCGCGTGCTCATGCCCATCGCGAAGCTGGCGCTCACGCCGAAGGACCAGCAGGACGTCTCCTTCGACGCCTTCTTCACCCACATCCTCATGCACGAGCTGATGCACGGGCTGGGGCCGCACAACATCACCGTCGGCGGCAAGCAGACCACGGTGCGCCAGGCCCTCCAGGCGGCCTCCAGCGCCTTCGAGGAGGCCAAGGCGGACATCTCCGGCCTGTGGGCCCTGCAGCGGCTGGTGGACCAGGGCGTGCTCGACAAGTCGCTGGAGCGGACCATGTACACCACCTTCCTCGCGTCCGCGTTCCGCTCCATCCGCTTCGGCATCGACGAGGCGCACGGCAAGGGCATTGCCCTGCAGCTCAACCACTTCCTGGACACCGGCGCCGTGAAGGTGAACCCGGACGGCACCTTCGCCGTGGTGCCGGAGAAGATCCGCGAGTCCGTCACCTCGCTCACGAAGCAGCTCATGGAGATTCAGGGACGCGGGGACCGGAAGGCGGCCGAGGCCCTGCTGGCGAAGATGGGCGTGGTGCGGCCTCCCGTGCAGCGGGTGCTGGAGCGCCTCAAGGACGTGCCGGTGGACATCGCGCCGCGCTACGTCACCGCCGAGGAGCTGGCGCGCGGCTTCGCGGGCCCCGCGGCCGATACCGCCGTGCGGAAGTAGCCACCGGTCGCCATGCCGGCCCGCCGTGGCGTTTTTCCCGTGCGCGGCGGGCCCGGCGTGCCCAGTAAGCAAGGAGGATGCAGACCCTGGCCCACCATCCCCGTCCGGCACCGCCCGACCCGTGGGGCCTCGTCCTCGCGCTGGCGATTGTCGGCGCGTGGTGCGGGCACCTCGTCTGGCTGCTGGTGGTGCCCGGGCTGCCCTGGGACTCCCCGCTCACCTGGCTGCACGTCGCCTTCCAGGCCTGGCTGTGCACCGGCCTCTTCATCACCGGGCATGACGCCATGCACGGCACGGTGTCCCGCCGGCGCTGGGTGAACGAGGCGGTGGGCACGGTCGCCTGCTTCCTCTTCGCGGGGCTGTCCTACCACCGGCTGGTGGTCAACCACCGCGCCCACCACGCCAACCCCACGGGCGACGACGACCCGGACTTCTCCACCCGGACCCAGTCCTTCCTGCCCTGGCTCGTCACCTTCATGGCGCGCTACACGACGCTGCCGCAAATCGGCGTCATGGCGGCCAAGTTCAACGTGCTGCTCCTGCTGGGCGCGTCCGAGCCGCGCATCCTCGGCGTCTGGGTGCTGCCCTCGCTGCTGGGGACGCTGCAGCTCTTCTACTTCGGCACGTACCTGCCGCACCGGCGCCCGGACACGCCGGACATGGCGCCGCACCACGCGCGCACCCTGCCGCGCAACCACCTGTGGGCCCTGCTGTCCTGCTTCTTCTTCGGCTACCACTGGGAGCACCACCAGTCGCCCGGCACGCCCTGGTGGCGGCTGTGGCGGATGAAGGACGCCCGGGCCCGCGAGGCCGCGCGGTCCGTCGAGCCGGTGGCCGGGCCGCTCCCGGAACGGGAAGGCGCCTCCCCGTAACCGTCCGGCGGGGTGGGCCGTTATACAGGGGCCATGAGCGACAAGCCGCCCGCCGAGCCTCCCAGCTCCGAAGTCACGCCCGAGGCGCTCTACCTGCGCCGGCGCGAGTTCCTCAAGAACGCCGGCCTCTTCGCCGGGACGGCCGCCGCCGTGGCCGGGGGCCTCTACCTCCTGGGCCGCAAGCAGACCCGGCCCATGGATGCCTTCGTCCCGGACGCCGGCCTCGTCGACCTGCCGGTGGCGAAGTCGAAGGGCCCGTACGACACCGACGAGCCGCGCACGCCCTACGAGGACGTCACCACCTACAACAACTTCTACGAGTTCGGCCTCGACAAGAACGACCCGGCCCGCTTCGCGCACACCCTGAAGCCCAGGCCGTGGACCGTGGTCATCGACGGCGAGGTCCACAAGCCCCAGACGGTGGACATCGACCAGCTCACCTCCTGGTTCCCCCTGGAGGAGCGCGTCTACCGCATGCGCTGCGTGGAGGCCTGGTCCATGGTGATTCCGTGGCTGGGCTTCCCGCTGGGCGAGCTGCTCAAGCGCGTGGAGCCCACGAGCCACGCGAGGTACGTGGCCTTCACCACGCTGCTGGACCCGGAGCGGATGCCCGGCCAGCGCCGCGGCACGCTGGACTGGCCCTACGTGGAGGGCCTGCGCCTGGACGAGGCCATGCACCCGCTGACGCTGATGGCGGCGGGGCTCTACGGGCGGCAGCTGCCCAACCAGAACGGCGCCCCGCTGCGGCTGGTGGTGCCCTGGAAGTACGGCTTCAAGGGCATCAAATCCATCGTCCGCATCTCCCTCACCCGCGAGCAGCCGCCCACCACCTGGAACCTGGCCGCGCCGGAGGAGTACGGCTTCTACGCCAACGTGAATCCCGCCGTGTCCCACCCGCGCTGGAGCCAGGCCACCGAGCGCCGCATCGGCGAGCTCGAGCGCCGCCCCACGCTGCCCTTCAACGGCTACGCGGAGCAGGTGGCGCACCTCTACGCCGGCCTGGACCTGAGAAGGAACTACTGAGCCTCGTCATGGCCTCGCCTCCGTACCCCTGGCTCAACCCCGCCCTCACCGCGGGCGGCCTTGCTCCGCTCCTGATGCTGGCCGTGCAGGGCCCCCGGGGAGACCTGGGCCCCAACGCGATTGAAGCCGCGCTCAACCAGACGGGCCTCCTCGCGCTGGTGCTGCTGCTGGCGTCGCTGGCGTGCACGCCGCTGCGGCTCGTCTCCAAGTGGACGTGGCCCGCGCGCGTCCGCCGCACGCTGGGCCTCCTGGCCTTCACGTACGCGGCGTCGCACTTCCTCGTGTACGCGGTGCTGGACCAGGGGCTGGCGCTGGGCGCCATCCTCGAGGACATCGGCAAGCGGCCCTTCATCACCGTGGGCTTCACCGCCCTGGTGCTGCTGGTGCCGCTGGCCGTCACCTCGACGAACCGGTGGGTGCGCCGGCTGGGCTTCCCCCGCTGGCAGCGCCTGCACCGGCTGGCCTACGTGGCCGCGGTGCTGGGCGTGGTGCACTTCGTCTGGCGCGTGAAGAAGGACCTCACCGAGCCGCTCGTCTACGGCGCGGTGCTGGCGCTGCTGTTCGCCATCCGCGGCGCGGAGGCGCTACGCAAACGCCGGGCCCGTGCCGCGATGGCGGCGCGGAACGCCGCGTGAGGGCACCACCGGAGCGGAAGGGCTGAAACGCGAACGCCGGGCCCGTGCCGCGGTGGCGGCCCGGAACCCGGCGTGAGGGACATCCCGAGGCTGAGGCTACTTGCGCGGCAGCGGGAGGATGGTGTCCACCAGCGTCATGAGCTGCGCGCAGCTCACCGGCTTGCGGACGAAGGCGCTGATGCCGGCCTTCTGACCCAGCGCGCGGACCTCCGCCACGTTCGGGTCGCCCGTCATCATCAGGATGGGCACCTTGGACAGCTTCGGATTCATGCTGGCGCGAATCTGCGCCGCGAAGTCCGCGCCGTTCATCCCGTCCATGTGGAAGTCGGTGAGGATGAGGTCCACCGGCCCCGACTCCGCCACCTTCAGCCCCTCTTCGGCGGACTCCGCCTCCAGGAACTCGAAGTTGCGGGCCATGAGGTAGATCTTCAGCAGCGTCCGGATGGAGCGGCTGTCGTCCACCAGGAGCACCCGCTGAGGCGAGGTGCCCGCTGCCGGGCGCGCCCCCAGAGGTCGGGTCGTCTCCGCCGTGGTGCGGGAGGTTACGGGCTCTGAAGATGAGAGGGTTCCGGCCTTCATCGGATCATCAACCTCAGGTGGGGCTGTTCCCCTGGAAACTTTGTCATGTTGACGGAAGGACAGGCCGAAGTCAAAGCCGCGGGTTTCACGGGACTTCCAGGACGAAGGCCTGACTCTCCACGGAAGGCAGTCCTACGCCAGGGGCGACGGCCGGGTCCAGTTCATTGGGCACCCTCCATGTCTGGCCGGTGGACTGGATCAGAACCACGGCGTACCGGCCACGGGGCATCTCCCGGAGCGGGGCGGGGGCGGCGGGGTTCCGGGCGTCCAGGGCCAGCGGACGGACGGCGAGCTGCAGCTCCTGGACGACGACGGGCTGCATGCGCGGCTGGCCCTGCTCGTCCGTCAGGGCGGCGATGAGCGGGTCCGGCACCAGGCCCGCGGCGAGCACCACCACGTCCGGGTTGCCGTCCTGGGTGCCATCCGCGTGCATGTAGTCCACACCCGTGGCATCCGGCACACCATCGCGGTTCAGGTCGTTCTCTTCCACACTGTGGAGGCCCTCGGCCAGCTTGCGCACCACCACGCGCAGCGAGAAGTCCGGCATGCCGTCGGCGTTGGCATCGTCCGGGGTGCCGTCCCGGTTCGCGTCCACGTAGCTGACGAGGAAGCCGGGGGGGCGCTGGTCCACCGCGCCGTCCTGGATGGCGAGGCGCTGCAGGCGCAGCACCTTCATCGCGCTCCCCATCGTCGGGTCGCCCTGCACCTGGAAGGCGGGCCTGTCCAGCGGCACGCGGGCCGAGTCCGAGAAGCTCACGGACACGCCGGTGAGGGGCTGGGGCTGGCCGTCCGCGTCCGCCGTGACTTCCAGTGTGAGGGGCACGCCCGTGGTGGGGTCCACCGCGGCGCCACCCACGTCACCCGCGTTGGGCTCGCTGGTGACGCCGTACCAGGGGATGAAGTCCGGGCGGTGGCAGGGCTGCGCCGCCGCGCCGCCACAGGTGTCCGCGTCGATGAAGCCCCGCAGCAGGTAGCGCCCCGCGGGCACCAGGCTGAAGGTGAACGGCGCCGTGAAGGGGCCGGGCGCGTCGGTGCCCAGCGCCGGGCCGAAGAGCTGCTCGGCGGGGATGACGGTGAAGGAGATGGGGCGGCCGGTGCCCTGCGGCGGAGGGGGGCGGTCGGCGTCGTAGAGGAACACCACCGCGTTGCCCCGCGCGCGCGACTGCACCACGAGGCTGCCCTCGATACGGGCGTTGCGGGTGTTCTGCCGGCCGTCCGCGGTGGGCACCACGGTGGGCGGCTCGCAGCCGAGCCCGAGGAGGGACGCGAGGACGAGGCTCCCCAGGGCCATCTTCTTCCGGCTGTGGGTCGGGGTGGGGCGGCTCATGGAGTCACCGTCAGGGTGGCGTACACGCGACGCTCGATGCGGTTGCCGAAGGGGTGCTGGGAGTGTGCGCCGCCCAGGTGGCTGCCCACCAGCGCGACGTCCACGGTGTCCGGGACGGCCTTGTATCCCACGCGCGCGTTGATGACGGTGTGGGCCTTCAAGGGGTTGGACAGCAGTTCGATGCGGGTGGGGTCCGCCGCGGCGGGCTCGCGCTCAATCCAGGTGCTGGACGAGGTGAAGGCCGCGTCCAGGCCGAACTCCAGGTCCGCCTTCGTGCGGTAGGTGACGCCGCCGTACAGCTTGAGCTGGGGCGCCTGGCTGCACGGGCCGCACTCGGCCTTCTCCTCGCGGTCCGACGTGACGCTCTGGAAGGCGGCGCTCACCTTCACGCCCAGGCCGTCCACGGGGGCCATGCTGAGGCCGGCCTCCGCGCCGCGCGCGGTGTAGACGGCGTCCTCGTTCTGGAAGAACGAGCGGCCGAGCAGGTAGGAGCCGCTGGCCTCGTCATAGGACTCGCCGGCCGGCAGCCGCTGCACGGCGGACAGGCCGATGAGGTCCCTCACCGTGTTCTGGTAGAGGGCCACGTCCCAGTCGAGGCCCAGCTCCGCGGACTCGCCGCGCCAGCCCAGCTCGAAGGCGGTGAGGCGCTCGGCGCGCAGGCTCGTGCTGCCGGTGGTGAGCGCGCTGGCGCCGTTGACGCCCGGCACCGGGACGGGGATGCGGGTGTAGCTCTCCAGGAAGGTGGGCTCGCGGAAGGCGGAGGCCGCGCTGGCGCGGAAGGCCTGGCCCTCGAAGGGGATGAACAGCGCGGACACGCGCGGCGAGTGCGCCAGGCCCGGCTGGCCGTTGTCCAGCAGCGGGTGCCGGTCCACGCGGTAGCTGGCCACCAGCCGCAGGGGCTCCACCAGCCGCCACTCGTCCTGGACGAAGGCCGCGGCGTGCACCTCCTGGCGCAGCGGGCCCAGGTAGTCCCAGGCCACGCGCTTGAGGCGGCCCTCCACGCCCACGTTGAGCTGGTGCTCGCCGCCGAGCTGGAAGGCGCGGGCGAAGAGCAGCTCCGCGTTGAAGAGGTTGGAGCTCACGCTGCGCACCAGCGTGCGCTGGCCGATGGGCTCGTACTGCGGCCCCGCGTCACCGGAGATGTGGTTCCAGAAGGTCTTCAGCTTGAGCGGCCCCAGCTCGGCGTCGCCCTTGGCGTACGCGGTGACGCCGTCCATGAAGTAGTTGCGCAGGGTGCCCAGCGGGTAGATTTCCGTCGTGTAGCGGTGCACGCCGCCGGACAGGCCCACCTGGCGCCCCTCCGCGAAGGTGTAGACGGTGGACAGGGTGGCGCGCGCGCCGCGCAGGCCGAGGTCCGGGTCCGGCTCCTTCAGCTCCATGTCCGGCCGGCCGTTGGCGAAGTCGCGGCTCCACTTGTCCGCCTGCGAGTACGCCGCAGACGCGCGGTAGCGCAGCGCGCCCGAGCTGCCGTGGCTGACGAAGGAGCCGGCCGCGCTGTTGCCGGTGCCGGCGGTGGCGGAGAAGCGGGCGCGCGGGCCGCTGCCGGGGGCCTGGGTGATGATGTTGATGACGCCCAGCATGGCGTTGGCGCCGTACAGCGCGCTGCCAGGGCCGCGGATGACCTCGATGCGCTCGATTTCCTCCAGGCCGATGGGGATGGTGGACCAGAGCGTCAGGCCGAGGAAGTCCTGGTACTCCGTGCGGCCGTCCACCAGCACCAGCACCTTGTTGGCGATGCGCTGGTTGAAGCCGCGCAGGGACACGTTGGCGCTGCCCACGCCCAGGGACATCACGTCCGCGCCCGGCACGCGCCGCAACAGCTCCGGCAGGCTGGTGGCGCCGGACAGGCGGATGTCCTCGGCGGTGATGACGGTGGTGGCGTTGGGCGCTTCCAGCGAGGACTGGGCACGGCGGCTCGCCGTCACCACGCGTTCCTCGTACGGCACCGCGCCCTCGTCCGCTCCGGAGACCTCCGGGCCCTCGGGCCTCGCCGCCGGGGTCGATACGGGCACGGCCACGGTGGGCGCGCTCGCCACGGGCATGGACTCGGCGCGCTCGATGGCCTTCTCCAGCCGCTCCAGCAGCACGCCCAGTTGCTGCTGGGCCTGGATGCTCGCGGGCGGCGGCGGCATGGGCAGCGCGGACGTGTCCTCCGGCGCCGCGGCCGCGGTGGCGCTCTCGGCGGCCTTCAGCTTCTCCTCCAGCACCGCCACGGTGGTGACCACCGTGGCCGCGTCCGGCGGATTGCTGGCGAGGTAGCGCTTGTACGCGTCCAGCGCCTCCTGCAGGCGGCCGGCGTCATGGTACGCGCGGGCGATGTTGTAGAGGACGTTGGGGTGCGGCTTGATGGCGTAGGCGGCCTCGAGCTCCGCGATGCCCTGGTCATACTGCTTCTGGGCGATGAGGCTCATGCCGGCGCGGAAGTGACGGCGCGCCTCCAGACGGGCATCCGCCAGGGCCTCGCCCGCGCAAAGACACAGCGCGAGCAGGCTCGCTCGTTTGAGGAATCTGGGGGTTTTCACTAGTACGGGTCGTCCTTGTACGGCGAGGAGCCCGTCGCCTTGCCGGGCTTCGGGCTCGCCTTCTTCTTGGGCTGGAGCTTCTGCGTGAAGCGCGCCTCGGGACCTTCACCCTCGGCGGTCGCGGTGACGCGGGTGTAGCCGTCCAGGGTGAAGGTCAGGAGCGCGCGGGCGCGGCCCCCTTCCTCCTCCGGGGCGACCTCCAGGTTCAGGGGCGTCTCTCCCACGTCCTTGCCCCGGTACGTGACGCGCGCGCCGCTCGGCTCGCTGGCGATCAGGAACCGCACCGGCTTGACCTGGGGAGGATGGAGCGGCGCCAGGAGCTCCTCGTCCTCGGCGCCGGGCTGAGCGGAGGCCGGGGCCGCCGCGGCCGGTGGCGGGGTGGCGGTGCGCGTCCCCGGATTCGGGGCCGCCGCGGCGGGCGGAAGGGGCTGTATGGCCGGGGATGCGTCCGGGCGCAGCGCCAGGAACACGGCCACGCCGATGCCCAGCAGCAGCGAGCCCCCGAAGAGGGCGAACGCCAGCGGGCGCCGGTTGGGCGGCGGAGGCGCGTCATCCACGGAGATGTCCAGCGCCATGGTGCTGGGGCCGGAGCCGGGGGCGCCGTAGGGGCCGCTGATGGGGCCGCTGCCGGTGCCGGTGAGCCGGGGGCCGCTGAAGACGCCGCTGACGCCCACGGTGGACGCCACGCGCCGCATGGCCTCCAGCACGTCGTCCATGGACTGGTAGCGCTCGGAGGGGGCCTTGGCGAGGCACTTCATCACCAGCGCCTCCACCTCGGCGGGCACGCCGTGGCTGGGCCAGAGGGCGCCGAAGGCGGGAGGGGCCTCGTTGATGTGCTTGACGATGACGTCGATGCTCTGCGCGGCCAGGAAGGGCGGCCGGCCCATCAGCATCTGGTAGAGCACCACGCCCAGGCTGTACACGTCGCTGCGCGGGTCGGCGACGTTGCGCGCCTGCTCCGGCGCCATGTACTGCGGCGAGCCGAGGATGATGCCGGCCTGCGTGAGCGACGTGTCCTGGGGAATGGGGCCGGCGTCGCCGATGAAGGACTTCACCAGGCCGAAGTCCAGCACCTTCACCACGTCATGGTCCGTCTCCTGGTTGAGGACCATGACGTTGGCGGGCTTGAGGTCGCGGTGGATGAGGCCGACCTTGTGGGCCTCGCGCAGCGAGCGGGCGATCTGCTGGGTGATGTTGAGCGCGCGCGGCCACGGCAGCGGGCCCGCCTGGGTGAGGAGCTGGCCCAGCGTCAGCCCCTCCAGGTACTCCATGGCGATGTAGTAGATGCCGTCGTCCGTCTTGCCGTAGTCGATGACGGTGACGGTGTTGGGGTGGCGCAGCTTCGCGGTGACGCTGGCCTCCAGGAAGAAGCGCTTCTGGAAGCCCGGGTCCTTCCCCTCGCCGTACTGGGGGTTGAGCACCTTGAGCGCGACCAGCCGGTCCAGCGGCGCCTGCATCGCCTTGTAGACGCGGCCCATGCCACCGGCCCCGAGGGTCTCCAGGATGCGGAAGCGCTCGTTGAGGACCCTGCCGAGCAGCGGATCCTCCTCCAGTCCAGGGGGGGCGCCATTCGCCGGGGCGTTGCTTTCAATCATGTCTGCCCCCGCTGACCGGGAAGGCACGCGACACTCCGGTCGAACATGCCCGCCGATGCTAGCACCGCAATCCGCCGCTCCCCAAGCGACCTGCCGGGTTGGCGCAGTGCGGCACGGGCCGAGATTCCGGCTCCGGCGCCACAAGGTCGTGCAGTTGACACAGTTGGCGCGCGGCAGACGTGTCCCGGGGGCGATGGGCGGCGGTGGAGGGCGCGGGTAGAGGGGGCCGTGAAGGGGGTGACCATGAAGGTCCTCTGCGCGGCGGTGCTGTGGCTCGGGGTGATGTCGTCCGGTTGCACGAACACGAACTGCGGGGACGCGTGTGAGCGGCTCCGGGAGTGTGGCTTCCAGACGTCCGGCCTGTCCTGTTCGGATGCCTGCGACGACCTGGAGCGGGAGTGCGCGGCGTGCATCAACGATGACTGGGAGTGCGACGAGCTGAGCGAGGCCTGCTCCGCGCGCTGCTTCAACATCATCATCAACTGACGGTGGGACGGTGGGCTCCGCCCGGCGGGGGCGATGCCGGCCGGCCAGAAGGGAGCGGGCGCGGCGGGTCCGGGGCCCGCGCGCCCCTCTCCACGGCGGGTGCCGCCAGGTCCTGGCTAGAAGTCGCTGATGCGGTCAGCCAGCTGCGAGTGCTCGACGAAGGCGTTGACGTTGCCCTGGATGTTGGCGATGCGCCGGTTGCGCTCCACCTCGGCGGCGTCCACCGCGTCCAGCTTGTTCCACTGCCGCAGCACCGCCTCCTCGGCTTCCGGGATGGCGCGGCCATAGGTGGCGGAGAAGTAGAACATGGCGCGCGCCACGTTGCCCTTGTGTGAGTCGGGTGGCTCGAACACCGTGCGGCCCTGGGCGTCCGTGCCGAGCTTCGCTCCGCCCTGGCTCCACTTCACGTTCACCACCTCGCCGAAGGGGAAGCTGCTCCGCCGGGCATTGGCCTTGCTGTCGGTGGGGAAGAGGTGGTGCAGGTCGCTCTTGGCGTCCCCGGTGGCGCCCTTCGACTGGGGCCACGTGTGCTCCACGTTCATGTCCGAGCTCTTCGGAATCTTCCCGCCGCGAATCTCGCGGCCCGTGTAGACGCAGGCCACGTTGCCGTTCACCACGTCCAGGCTCTCGAAGATGTGGCGCCGGGCCTCGTTGTAGCTGACCACGTGCTTGTCCGCGGAAGACGCCTTCACGGCCTTCAGCAGCGCCGCGTCACGCAGCCCCTGGAACGGGTCATCCGTGGGAGGAGGAGGCGGCGGCGGGGTGGGGCCCGTGCTCTTCGGGATGATGTTCAGGCCCCACTGCTTCAGCGTGCCGGTGTCCCCCTTCGCCGTGTCCTGGACGGTGAGCGTCCAGGTCCCCTTCGCGGACTCGCCCGCGAAGGCCGACAGGTCGAACGAGCCCTTCAGGTCATCCGCCGAGCCCCCCTGCCCGTCGGACACCACGGCGCTCTTTCCCGACGGCGCGGTCAGCGTCACCTTCAGGTCGCCCCTGTAGGTGTGCGCGAGGTCCAGGTCCAGCGCGAGCGACTCCACCGTGGCGCCCTCGGGAACGTCGAGCGTGCTGGTGACGGTGCGGTGGTCCTCGATGCGCGCGTTCGGCCGGGCCTCGTAGACCCGCGGCGTCGCGGACACGTCCCTCGCGGGGGAGGCCCGCCCCGTCTCGAACGCGTCCACCCCGTTCCGCGGCGAGCGTGAGGACGCCGGCCCGGCCGCGCCACGCGCCTCGGTGACCGGCGCCGTTGCACGGGCCGTCCTCCCCTCGGCCTGGGCGAGCGGGACGGTGCGTGGCTGCGAACGGTGGGGGCCGGGGGCGCTGATGCTCATGCCGGCGTTATCGGCCGGTCCGGTCCACAGTTGCGGCGCGTGTAGGCATGTTGCCTGAACGAGACACGGCCGAAAGCTCGCGGCCGTCATTTCAGGCACTTGTTCGCATGGGGTGCGTGCCTCGTCCCCGGCGCCGGAGGCTCCCGCGTCCTCCGGGCTCCCGAGTGTCCGGCTTCACGGTGCGCCCGAAGGAGGCGCGTGGGAAGCCGCGCGCCAGCTCGTTCCTGGACGCGAACTTCGAGCGCATCCTGGAGCTGAAGACGGGGGCGCTGGTGGGCCGCGCGGAGGACGCGGAGCGTGCCAGGATGGGCCCGTGCCCCTCCCGCTGCTCGCCCTGCTCGTCGCACCGCTCACCGTGGCCTCGCCTCCGCCACCGGAGGCTCCCGCGTCCGCGCTGCCGCCTCCAGCCCGGGCCGCGCCGGAGCCCCAGGGCGTCCAGGCTCAGGACGAAGGGCCGGAGCCTCCATCGGTGCCCCCGGGCGCCCGCTCGCTGGAGGAGGCCGAGGCCCAGCGCGGCAACTACGAGGAGGCCCTCATCGCCCGGGTCCTCCAGCAGCAGGGCCGCGAGGTGGAGCCCGAGCCCGAGGGGAAGGTGCTGGAGGAGGTGCTCGTCTCCACCGAGGACGTGGTGGCCGAGAGCGACCCGTACCCGGGCTTCCTCAACATCTTCCACATCCGCACCCGCGAGGAGGTGGTCCGCCGCGAGGTGCTGCTCCCTCTCGGACAGCCGTACTCCGACGCGCTCGCCCAGGAGACGGCGCGCAACCTGCGCGGGCTGAACCTCTTCTCCGTCGTCCGCCTCGTCCCCGTGAAGGGACGCACCCCCGGCACCGTGGCGCTGCTGGCCGTCACCAAGGACCTCTGGTCACTGCGGCTCAACAGCGACTTCTCCGCGGTGGGCTCGCTCCTTCAGTACCTGCGGTTGCAGGGCACGGAGCAGAACTTCCTCGGACGGGGGAAGAAGGTGGCGGTGGACTTCACGCTGCGCCTGGACACGCTCAGCCTTGGCCAGAGCTACACGGACCCGCGTGTCATGGGCAGCCGCTGGTCCTTCAGCGAGTCCGCCGCGCTCATCATCGGCCGCGAGAGCGGCAGGCCCGAGGGCTCACGCGGAAGCCTCTCCGTCAGCCGCCCCCTGTACTCGCTGTCCACGCCGTGGAGCACCAGCACCTCCGTGGCCTGGAACGTGGAGACCAACCGCGTCTACCGCGGCGCGGACATCTGGCAGCTGCCCTTCCCGGACGGGGCGCCGGTGCCCTACGTCTACGAGACGGAGGAGCTGGCCGGCGGCGTCTCGTACACGCGCTCGTACGGCCTGCGCTACAAGTGGAACGTGGGCGGCACGCTGGGCGCGTACCACTACGCCTATGACCCGCCCGCCGCGTCCCTGCTGAGCCCGGAGCAGGAGGACTGGTTCCGCGAGAACTACCTGCCGCGCGCCGAGGACGCGGGCTACGTCTCCCTGTCCTTGCGCGCCTTCGAGGCCCGCTACGAGGTGATGCGCGACGTGGACTCGTACGCGCTCTCCGAGGACTTCCAGATGGGGCACTCGGTGTCGGCCACGCTGCGCTATGCGCCCCCTGTGTTCGGCTTGGACTCCCACTTCACGGAGGCGGGCGTGGCCGGGCGCTACCGGCTGGGGCCGGGCGATACGCTCACCACCGTGTCCGCCGCGGCCTCCATCCGCCGGCAGCTGGGGGAGGGCGCGGAGTGGACGAACCGGCGCTGGGCGACGGAGCTGGTGCAGGTGTCCCCCAAGGTGCTCGGGGGGCGCTTCGTGGCGCGTGGGCTGCTGGACGTGAACATCGACGACCTGTTCGACCGTGTCACCCTGCTGGGCGGGGGCAACGGGCTGCGCGGCGCGCGCGTGGACGCGTACTCCGGCAAGCGGCTGCTGCTGGTGAATGTGGAGTACCGCACCGCGCCGCTCGTCGTGCGCACGGTGCACGTGGGCGGGGTGCTCTTCTTCGACTCGGGCAGCGCCTTTGATGACAGGCCGGAAATGGTGCACTCGGTGGGCGTGGGCCTGCGGGTGCTCTTCCCCCAGTTCAACGTCGTCCCGTTCCGCTTCGACTTCGGCTACGTGCTCAACGACACCCGGCCGCCCGTGGGCAGCCGCTTCTCGCTCGCCGGCGGGCAGCTCACGGACTTGCGGCCCGGCTTCCTCGACTCGCCGCTGTAGCCGCTCCCGCGCTCACGGCGGCTCGGTGCGCAGCAGCTCGCGGAACAGCACCTCCGCCACGTCGCGGAACAGCTCCCCGGAGGCCAGCAGCCCACCGCAGTGGTGCGGCTCGCGCGCCAGCGTCAGCGCCACCGTCTTCCGCAGCACCGCGTCCCAGAAGGGCTCCGAGCCCTCCGGCAGCAGGAACTCGCGGATGATGCTCCGGGGCCACGGCAGCACCGTCGTCGGGTCCGCGTCGCTCAGCGACGTGAAGCAGTCCAGGTCCACGTCCAGCAGCACCCGGGGCGCGGCGTCCAGCACGTCCCGCACCGCGTCACCCGGGGCGGGGTGGCTCCACGCCTCGGCGGCCCGGTCCACCGTGGACACCACCACCAGCCGGTGCGGCCGGCCCCGCGTGTCCACGTAGGTGTCGCCCGCGAAGGCGCCTCGCGGCCGGGCCCGCGCCACCAGCAGCGCGTCTCCCACCAGCCCCGCCTCCATGGCCGCGAGGATGTGGTCGTAGTTGCGCACGTCCAGCGCCCAGCGCGCGTGCTCGTCCAGGGCCTTCAGCCCCGCCGAGCGGTCCGGTACCGCCTCCAGCCGCTGGGGCACCACCGTGTCCAGGTGCCGGTCCAGCGTCACCAGCAGGGCGGGGGGCCCGGACGCTCCGAGCGCGAAGGCCCAGGAGGGCAGGGCGAGCCGGTGCGGGTCGAAGACATACGCGTCCGCCGGGCCGCGCCCGCCGCCCAGTCCCAGCCGGATGACCCCGGCCAGCCGCAGGTGGCTCGGGGAGTCGTCTTCCATATCCATGTCCTCGGGAATCCTCCCGCCCGCCCGGCGTTTGCTCGGGCCGCGTGGCGGCCGAGTGTAGGCTTCCCCGCACCTTTCAGTGAAAGGAGACCCGCCCCCAGCGGGTATTCGACTACGCATGCGCCAGGTCCTCACCGCCGCGCTCATCCTCATGAGCGCCCCCGCATTCGCCCAGGAGCTGAAGCCCCCACCCATGTCCCAGACGCAGCGCAAGCCAGACACCTTCCTGCGCCAGTACTCGGAGACGCGCCGCTTCATGAGCGGCCGCCCCGTGGGCGTGCGCATCACCCCCGACGAGAAGTCCGTCCTCTTCCTCCGCACCACCCCCACCTCCAACGTCCAGATGCTGTACGCCTTCGACGTGGAGTCCGGGCAGGCGAAGGAGCTGCTCACCCCCGAGGCCATCCTCAAGGGCGCCGAGGAGACGCTCACCCCCGAGGAGAAGGCCCGCCGTGAGCGCATGCGCGTCAGCGCCAGGGGCTTCACCGGCTTCCAGATTTCCGAGGACGGCACCCGCCTCCTGGTGCCCTTGTCCGGCCGCCTCTACGTGGTGGAGCGCGCCTCGGGCAAGGTGACGGAGCTGAAGACGGGCCCCGGCACGCTGGACCCGAAGTTCTCCCCGGACGGCAAGCAGGTGGGCTACGTGCGCGAGCACGACGTCTACCGCATCGACGTCGCCGCCAATCAGGAGCAGCGCGTCACCCGGGGCGGCACCGCGACGAAGACGCACGGCCTGGCCGAGTTCGTGGCCCAGGAGGAGATGAGCCGCTTCTCCGGCTACTGGTGGAGCCCGGACGCGAAGTCCTTCGCCTACACGGAGTCCGACACCTCCGAGGTGGAGAAGCTCACCATCGTCGACGTCATGCACCCCGAGCGGGGCGGCGAGGAGTTCCCGTACCCGCGCCCGGGCAAGGCCAACGCGAAGGTGCGCCTGGGCGTCATCCCCGCGGCGGGCGGGAAGACGACGTGGGTGGCCTGGGACGCGGAGAAGTACCCGTACCTCGCCACCGTCGTGTGGCCCAAGGGCGGCCCGCTCACCATCCTGGTGCAGAACCGCACCCAGACGGAGGAGAAGCTCCTCGCGGTGGACCCGCGCACCGGCAAGACGCGCGAGCTGCTGACGGAGAAGGACGACGCCTGGCTCAACCTGGAGCAGGCCTTCCCGCTGTGGCTGGAGGATGGCAGCGGCTTCCTCTGGTACACCGAGCGCAACGGCGGCCCCGAGGTGGAGCTGCGCAAGGCGGACGGCTCCCTGGAGCGCAGCGTGGTGAAGCCGGACGCGGGCTTCCGCATGGTGGCGGGCTTCGTCCAGAAGGAGCGCACGCTCTACTTCAACGGCGGCCCCAACCCCACCGAGAGCTACCTGTGGCGCGTGAAGGACGGCGGCGCCCCGGAGAAGCTGTCCCTCGGCGGCACCGGCCCCGCCACCGAGGGCGGCCTCGTCTCCAAGCACGGCGGGCTGGTGGTGTTCAACACCTCGGGCCCGAAGTCGATGACGAAGGTCTCCGTGCATCGCTCCGACGGCACCCGCCTGGGCGAGCTGCCGGAAATCGCCCAGGAGCCGCCCTTCACGCCCAACACCGAGGTGCGCCAGGTGGGCCCGCGGAAGTTCTGGGCCTCCATCACCCGCCCGCGCGACTTCAAGAAGGGCCAGAAGCTGCCCGTCATCGTCGAGGTGTACGGCGGCCCCACCACCACCGTCGTCTACCAGAACATGGCCGCCCACCTGATGGCGCAGTGGATGGCGGACCAGGGCTTCATCGTCGTGAAGTTCGACGGGCGCGGCACCCCGCTGCGTGACGCCGCCTGGGAGCGCGCGGTGAAGTACGACTTCGCCGGCGTGACGATTGAGGACCAGGCCGCCGCCATCCAGGAGCTGGCGAAGGAGCTGCCCGAAATCGACCTCAACCGCGTGGGCATCGAGGGCTGGAGCTTCGGCGGCTACATGGCCGCGCTGGCCGTCCTCAAGCGCCCGGACGTCTTCAAGGCCGCGGTGGCCGGCGCCCCGGTGGTGGACTGGCTCGACTACGACACCCACTACACCGAGCGCTACCTCGGCCTGCCCCAGGAGCGCCCCGAGGCGTACGAGAAGAGCTCCCTCCTGACGTACGCGAAGCAGGACAAGCCCATGGGCAAGCTGCTGCTCATCCACGGCACCGCCGACGACAACGTGTACTTCTTCCACACGCTGAAGCTGTCGGACGCGCTCTTCCGCGCCGGCAAGCCGCATGAGCTGCTGCCCCTCAGCGGCCTGACGCACATGGTGCCCGACCCCGTCGTCACCGAGCGCCAGTGGGAGCGCGTCATGGACCACTTCAAGCGCAACTTGTAGCCGCTCGCGCCCTTCAGGCCACCGCCTGGAAAGCAAGAGGCCCGGTCCCTGGAGTGGGGGCCGGGCCTCTGTTTCATCTGCCAGTCCGTGAGGAGTGGCGGACGGACGCGTTACCCCAGGGCGCGGACGTTCTGCGCCTGCAGGCCCTTGGGGCCACGGGTGACCTCGAACTCCACCTTCTGGCCCTCGGCCAGCGTGCGGAAGCCATCCATGTTGATGGCCGAGTGGTGGCAGAACACGTCCTCACCACCGCCGTCCTGGGTGATGAAGCCGAAGCCCTTCGCGTCGTTGAACCACTTCACGGTACCAGTTGCCATTGCACTTCCTCAGTCTGACGGGGCGGCATCGTGGACGCCGCCTGTTCTTCCCGCCCCCCGACTACCGGGAGACGCACCATTTGTAGTGAAACGGCCGGCTGGAAGTCCAGCCGGCCGCCCGGAATTCCCGGGTTGTGATGAGCCCGGGAGTCGTCAGTCTGGGTGACGCCGTGGCGCGTCAGACCTCGAGCAGCAGCCGCTCGGGGTCCTCGATGCACTCCTTCACGCGCACGAGGAACTGCACGGCCTCGCGGCCGTCCACCAGCCGGTGGTCGTACGTGAGGGCCAGGTACATGATGGGCCGGATGACAATCTGGCCGTCGCGCACCACGGGGCGCTCGACGATGTTGTGCATGCCCAGGATGCCCGTCTGCGGCGGGTTGAGGATGGGCGTGGACAGCATGGAGCCGAAGATGCCGCCGTTCGTAATCGTGAACGTGCCGCCCTGCAGGTCCGCCAGGCCCAGCTTGTCGTTGCGGGCGCGGGTGCCGTAGTCACCCACGGTCTTCTCCAGGTCCGCCAGGCCCAGCTTGTCCGCGTTGCGCACCACCGGCACCACCAGGCCGCGGCTGCCGCTCACGGCCACGCCGATGTCGTAGTAGTGCTTGAAGATGACGTCCTCGCCGTCAATCTCCGCGTTGATTTGCGGGAAGGCCTTGAGGGCCTCGACGGACGCGCGGATGAAGAAGCTCATGAAGCCCAGCTTCACGCCGTGCTTCGTCTGGAACTTCTCGTTGTACTTCTTGCGCAGGGCCATCACCTCGCCCATGTCCACCTCGTTGAAGGTGGTGAGCATGGCGGCGGTGGACTGCGCCTGGATGAGGCGCTCGGCCACGCGCTTGCGCAGCGGCGTCATGCGCACGCGCTCCTCGCGCGCGGCGTTGGGGCGCGGGCCCGCGGGCACCGCCGGGGCGGCGGGCGCCTGGACGGGGGCGGGAGCGGCCGGACGGTTGAGCTGACCGAGCACGTCCTCCTTGGTGATGCGGCCACCGGCGCCGGTGCCCTTCACCAGGGAGAGGTCCACCCGGTTCTCCTCGGCCACCTTGCGCGCGGTGGGCGTCATGCGCGCGTCCACGCCGGCCTCGGCCGGAGCGGCGGCGGCGGGAGCGGGCGCCGGGGCGGGCGCGGCGGCGGCCGCGGGCTTCGCGGCGGCGGCGCCGGCACCGGCCTCGATGAGGCCCAGCACCTCGCCCACGCGGACCTTGTCGCCCTCCTTGAAGGAGATGCTGGCCAGGGAGCCGGCGGTGGGAGCGGGCACGTCGATGGTGACCTTGTCCGTCTCCAGCACGACGAGAGGCTCGTCGGCGGAGACCGCGTCACCCATCTTCTTGTTCCACTTTCCGACGACGGCCTCGGTGATGGACTCGCCCAGGGGGGGCACTTTCAGTTCAACGGCCATTCTTGGTCCCTCGGAAGATGGCTTCCTCGATGATGAGCTGCTGCTCGTATTCGTGAGTCTTGGGGAAGCCGGTGGCAGGGCTGGCGGCTTCCGCGCGCCCGATGTAGCCGATCTTCACCGGCTGCTGCGAGCGCGTGGACGCCAGGTCGTGCAGGCGGGGGAACATGAAGTGCCAGCCGCCCGCGTTGCGCGGCTCCTCCTGCACCCAGAGGAGCTCCGCGAGCTTCGGCATCTTCGCGACGAGGCCTGCCAGCTCGTCGAAGGGGAACGGGTAGAGCTGCTCCAGCCGGACGATGGCGATGCTGTCGTCCTTGCGCTCGTCCCGGGCCTTGACCAGGTCGTAGTACACCTTGCCGCTGCACAGGATGAGCCGCGTGACGCCCGCGGGCGCGACCTTGTCCAGGATGACCTCCTGGAACGTGCCCGTGGCCAGCTCCTCCAGCTTGCTGGTGGCCTCCGGCCGGCGCAGCAGGCTCTTGGGCGACATGATGACCAGCGGCTTGCGCACGGGGCGCAGCACCTGGCGGCGCAGCAGGTGGAAGATCTGCGCCGGCGTCGTCGGGTAGCAGACCTGGATGTTGTCCTCGGCGCACAGGTCCAGGAAGCGCTCCAGCCTCGCGCTGGAGTGCTCGGGGCCCTGGCCCTCGTAGCCGTGCGGCAGCAGCAGGGTGATGCCGCTCAGGCGGCGCCACTTGCTCTCCGCGGCCGCGATGAACTGGTCGATGATGATTTGCGCGCCGTTGGCGAAGTCACCGAACTGGGCCTCCCACGCCGTCAGGCCGTCCGGCACGTCCAGGCTGTAGCCGTACTCGAAGCCGAGCACGCCCATTTCCGACAGGGCGCTGTTGTAGATGTGGAAGCCGCCCTTGCCGGTGACGAACTGGCGCAGGGGCGCGTACTCCTCGCCCGTCTGCGTGTCGTGCAGCACCGCGTGGCGGTGGCTGAAGGTGCCGCGCTCGCTGTCCTGGCCGGTGATGCGGACGCTGTAGCCCTCGGACAGCAGGGTGGCGTAGGCCAGCGACTCGCCCTCGCTCCACTGGAGCTCGCCGCTCTCCAGCATGCCCAGGCGCTTCTTGATGACGGTGCGCTCCACGTCGCGGTGGATGTTGAAGCCCTCCGGCAGCGTGGAGAGCTTCTTCAGGGCGTCACGCAGCTTCTCCGCGTCCACGCCCGTGGACACCTGCGGGGCGCTCTTCAGCGAGCCGCCCTTGTACGGCTTCCACAGGCCCTCCAGCGCGCTGGGCTCCTTGAACTGGCTCTCCTGCCGCGCGCGGGTGAGCGCCGCGTCGAACTCCTGCTGGCAGCGCTGCTTGATGGCCTCGGACTCCTCCGCGGGAATCCGGTTCTGCTCCGCCAGCTTCGCCGCGTAGAGCGTGCGCACCGTGGGGTGCTTGCGGATGATGTCGTACATCGCCGGCTGGGTGAACGAGGGCTCGTCGCCCTCGTTGTGGCCGTAGCGGCGGTAGCAGATGAGGTCGATGACGACGTCGCTCTTGAAGGTCTGCCGGTACTCGGCCACCAGGCGCGCCACGTGGACGCAGGCCTCCGGGTCGTCCCCATTCACGTGGAAGATGGGGATGTCCAGGATCTGCGCGATGGCGGTGGCGTAGATGGAGGAGCGCGAGTCGTGCGGGTCGGTGGTGAAGCCGACCTGGTTGTTGATGACGACGTGGACGGTGCCGCCGGTGGTGTAGCCCTTGAGGCCGGAGAGGTTGAGCGTCTCCGCCACCACGCCCTGGCCGATGAAGGCGGCGTCGCCGTGGATGAGCAGGGGCATGACGCCGGTGCGCTCGGTGTCACCGCCGCGGTCCTGCTTGGCGCGCACGCGGCCCTCCACCACCGGATTGACGGCCTCCAGGTGGCTGGGGTTGAAGGCCAGCGACAGGTGCACGCTCTTGCCCTGGCGCGTGGCGCGGTCCGACGAGAAGCCCATGTGGTACTTCACGTCGCCGCGGCCCAGGTAGGCCTTGGGGTCCTTGGGGCCGTCGAACTCGCTGAAAATCTGGTCCGGCTTCTTGCCCAGGATGTTCGTCAGCACGTTGAGGCGGCCGCGGTGGGCCATGCCGATGACGATTTCCTTCAGGCCCATGCCGCTGCCCACCTCGGCGATGGCGTCCAGCATGGGGATGAGGGACTCGCCACCGTCGAGGCTGAAGCGCTTGGCGCCCACGTACTTCGTGTGGAGGAAGTGCTCGAAGCCCTCCGCGTAGGAGAGCTGGGTGAGGATGTGGCGCTGGTCCTCCACGGAGAACCCGGTGCGGTTCTCGCTGTGCTCCATGCGCTGCATCAGCCAGCGGCGGCGGCCGCTGTCGAGCATCTGCATGAACTCCACGCCGATGCTGCCGGTGTACGTGCGGTGCAGCCGCCCCAGCAGCTCACCCAGGCGCACGCGCTGCTCGGGGAAGACGTTGTTGCAGTCCACCACCTGCTCGCGCTCGCGCGCGGAGAAGTGGCCGTCGTCCACCATGCCCACGTCCGCCACGTGCTCCAGCGGCGGGCGCGGCCGGTCCAGCGGGTCCAGCTTCGCGCGCAGGTGGCCGCGCAGGCGGAAGGCGGTAATCGTCTGGTCCACCTTCGCCTGCAGCTCCAGGATGTCCTGGGCGGGCGGGGTGGGCGCGGGGACCTGCGCGACGGCCTGGGCCATCTGGGCGGCGGCCTTGCCATTCGCCTTGCCGGGGGCGGGGGCCACCGGGGCCGCGGTCGCCTCCAGCAGCTTCGTGCTGAAGATGGGTCGGCCGGCGCCATCATTGCGCTCGAACACCTCGCGCCAGCTCGCATCCACGCTGGCGGGGTCCTCGAGGTAGCGGGCGTAGAGCCCTTCGATGAAGTCGATGTTGGCGCCGGAAAGGAACGTGTCCTGGAAATTCGCCATGGCGGTGTCGTCTTTTACTGGGAAGGGCGCCCCGATGGGGTTTTTTCGCCGTATCTTGTTAAGCTCCCCAGGCCGCCCGGGGGACGGACCGCTCAAAGGGGAACAGGTGGATTCATGCGCCACGTGAGCGCAACTTCACCCGGTTCAGCGGGCAGCAGTGGTAGACAGCGCGCTTCCCTCACTCCCTTCCGACGAGGCCGCCTCACATGCTGCTCCAGGGCAAGAAGCTACTCATCACCGGGGTGCTGACACCCCAGTCCCTCGCCTACGGCATCGCCGAGCACGCGCTCGCACAGGGCGCCGATATCCTCCTGACCGGGTTCGGCCGGGCCAAGTCCCTGACCGACCGGAGCGCGAAGCGGCTCAAGCCCGGCCTGGAGGTGCTGGAACTGGACGTCACCAACCCCGCCCACTTCACGGCGTTGACGGAGTCGCTGCGCCAGCGGTGGGACCGGGTGGACGGCGTGCTGCACTCCATCGCCTACGCCCCCGAGGACGCGCTGGGCGGCAACTTCCTCAACACCCCCTGGGAGAGCGTGCAGACGGCGTTCCGCATCTCCGCCTTCTCCCTCAAGGAGCTGGCGGTGGCCTGCCTGCCCCTGATGACGCAGGGCGGCTCCATCGTCACGCTGGACTTCGACAACCGCATCGCCTGGCCCATCTACGACTGGATGGGCGTGTGCAAGGCGGCCCTGGAGGCCACGGTGCGCTACCTGGCACGAGACCTGGGCCCCAAGGGCATCCGCGTCAACGCGCTGGCGGCGGGCCCGCTGGCCACCATCGCCGCCAAGGGCATCCCGGGCTTCAAGGCGCTGGAGCAGGGCTGGGGCCGCCAGGCGCCGCTGGGCTGGAGCGCGAAGGACAGCCACGACATGGTGGCCCGGACGGCATGTGCCCTCCTGTCGGACTGGCTCCCCTCCACCACGGGGGAGATGGTCCACGTGGACGGCGGCTACCACGCGGTGGGTGCGCCCCCGGTGGACCCCGAGGCCGAGTCCGCGGAATCTTCCGCCGCGGCCACCAAACCGGCGGCCGGGTAGGCGCCCTCCCGCCGGGGCCCCGGGAATGATCCCGGGGTCATCACACACCTGCCTGCCCGCTCCCATACCGGGCGGGATCCGCCCAACTTCTCCCGTGAGGGGTCCTCACGGTAGAGTCTTGAACGTTTCGCAGGGGCCTCCCGCACCGACGCGGGCCTGCGTGAGGAGCCGCATCACAGTGACGACCCACAGCACCAACGTCTTGCTGGTGGATGACAGCCCGACGGTTCGCAACATCGTCAAGATCTACCTGATGAACCTCAAGGTCTCGACCGTCGAGGCGGACGACGCGACCCGGGCTCTGCAGATCCTCCGGCTGGTCCCGGTGAGCCTCGTCATCGCGGACATCAACATGCCCGGCATGGACGGCATCACCTTCGTGAAGGAGGTGCGTGCCAGCCAGATGCCCCAGGTGCGCTCGGTGCCCATCCTCCTGCTGACGGCGGAGAAGAACACGGACCTGCGCCAGAAGGGCACCGAGGCCGGCGCCAACGCCTTCATCCAGAAGCCGGTGTCCCACCACGAGCTGACGGAAACGGTCCGCCAGTTCCTCTCCAAGGCCTGACATCCGTGAGCCTGCCGTCCCTGCTGCTCGTCGACGACAGCGACGCCATCCTCGCGCTGGAGCGGGCCATCCTCTCCGGCCACTACACCATCCACACGGCCAGCAACGGCCGCGAGGCCCTGGACAAGGTGGGGCGGCTCCGCCCGGAGGCGGTGCTGCTGGACCTGTCCATGCCGGAGATGGACGGCGACGAGGTCCTCCAGCGGATGAAGGCGGACCCGGCCACCACGGACATCCCCGTCATCATCATCTCCTCGGAGAAGTCGCGCGCCGAGGCGTGCCTGGGGCTGGGCGCGGAGGCGTTCCTCGCCAAGCCCTTCCGCGCGGACGAGCTGCTGCACACCGTGGGCGAGGCGCTGGCCAGCGCGCGGCGCCGGGCCCGCACGGGCTCGCTGCTGGTGCTGCGCGTGACGGTGGGCGAATTGGAGTTCGCCATTCCCCTGGACGCGGTGCGCGAGGTGCTGCTGCACCCGGCGACGCGGCCGCTGCCCACGGGCCCCGCGTACCTGCGTGAGTACGTGGAGGTGCGGGGCACCGCGCTGTGCGTGCTGGACGTGGCGCGCCGTCTGGGCGTGGAGCACAAGCTGGCGCGCGTGGAGCGCATGCTGGTGGTCATCCAGGTGGATGGCGTGTCGCTGGCGCTCGCGGTGGACACGGTGAAGGACCCGGAGGAGTACGCCGCCACGGACGTGGACCGGCGCGAGCGCGTGGGCGGGGCCGACCATGGCCCGCTGCGCGAGGGGCTCATCGGCATGCTGCGGGCCGGCGGGCGCGCGCTGCCCATCCTCGACCCGAAGGTCTTCGTCGCCCGCGGCCTGCTGCGGGAGCTGCCCACGATGCTCGAGGCCGCGGAGGCCAGGCGGAGCGCATGAGCGGAGAGCTCGACCCGCGGCTGCTCACCCGCGCGCGGGAGGTGGTGGCCGCCATCACCGGCTTTCGCGACGACGCCATCTCCGCCGAGGCGGTGGAGCGCGCCGTGCGGGCGGAGCTTTCGCGCGGGCGCTCCTCGGGAGACCTGCTGGGAGAGCTGATTCATCCGATGTCCCCCCTGGCCACCACGCTGGTGCGCGCGGTGCTGGTGGGCGAGACGTACTTCTTCCGCCAGCCGGAGCACTTCCGCTTCATCGCCAGCGAGGGCGTGCCCGCGGCCCTGCGCCGGGGCGCGCTGGCCCTGCGCGGCTGGAGCGCGGGGTGCGCCACCGGCGAGGAGGCCTACTCGCTGGCCGCGTGCCTGCAGGCGTCGCTCCCGCATGGCTTCCCCGTGGAAGTCCTGGGCACGGACCTGCACGAGGCCAGCCTGGAGACGGCGCGCCGCGCCACGTACGGCACCTGGTCCCGCCGCGAGTCCGCGCCGAAGCTCTTCCCCCTGTACGTGGAGACCGGGGAGCGCCAGGTCACCATCCTTCCCGTCGTCCGCCGCGTCACCACCTTCGCCCAGGCCAACCTGCTGGCGCCCCTGCCGGAGCGGTTCGGCCGCTTCGACTTCATCCTCTGCCGCAACGTGCTCACCTACTTCACTCCGGCCGCGCGAGACGCGGCCATCTCCCTGCTGTCGCGCACGCTCAACCCGGGCGGGCTGCTCTTCCTGGGCGCCGTGGAGGTGGACCGTGTCCCGCCGGGCATGGTGCGCGAGGGGCCTCCGGAGCTGCAGGCCTTCCGCCTGCTCGGCCCCGGCGAGTCCGCCGCGCCGTCCCCCCGTGCCCGCGCCGCCGTGGGCGCCCGGGCCCCCGCGCTGGCCCTGCGCCCCATCTCACCGCCGGTCCCCGCGCCCGTGCGCGTGGCCGCGGCGGTGCCGCCGGTGCCCTCGCGGCTCCACCTCACCGCGCTGGAGCGCATCGAGGAGGGAGACGAGGTGGGCGCCACCGCCGTGCTGGAGGCGCTGGTGCGCCAGTCTCCGGACTACCTGCCGGGCCTGCTGGAGCTGGCCCTTCTGCGGGAGCGCTCCGGGGCGCGCGAGGCGGCCGTGCCGCTGATGCGCGCCCTGCGCTCCCGCGCCGAGCGCCTCCCGCCCGACCAGTTGGTGGACGGGCCCGAGGCGCTGCCGGCGCGCTTCTACCAGGCGTCCGCTGACGCCTACCTCAATCAGGGGACGCTGGAATGAAGGTCACCCCGCGGACGATGGAAGAGGCCCAGGAGGCCGAGGCGCGCGAGCTGCTCGAGCGGCGCGCGTCCCGGCTCCGGGAGCAGGGCGAGGCGGCCGTCGAGGAGGCCGTCCACTGGATTGCCGAGTTCCCCCTGGGCGAGGAGCGCTACGCGCTCTCCCTGGAGACGCTGCGCGCGGCGCTGCCGCTGAAGATGGTGTCGCCGGTGCCGCTGTCGGCCCCGCACGTCGTCGGCGTGCTGCGCTTCCAGGGACAGGTGCTGGCCGCGCTCAGCCTGGCGTCGCTTCTGGGCGGCCATGGCTGGCGGCAGGACCCGGCGGTGCTGCTGGTGGTGGACCGGGGCGACGGCGAGCTGTGCGCGCTGGACTGCGAGGCCATTCCCCGGCCCACGACGGTGCCCATGAGCGCGGTGGAGGCCGCCCGCGTGCGCGCGGAGGGGCCGGTGATGGAGGTCTTCACGCAGGACCGCCAGCTCATCCACCTGATTGATTTGAAGCGCCTGTTCGCCTCGCGCGGGACGGGAGGACGTCATGCCCGTTGATCCGCTGCTGCAGGGACTCGTCGCCGGCTTCGCCGTGGAGGCCCAGGAGGTCGTCCAGAAGGTCACCATGGACCTGCTGGAGCTGGAGCGCGACGGCCTGGAGACGGACGCGCTCTCCAAGCTCTACGTCCGGCTGGGCCGCCACCTGCACACCCTCAAGGGCAGCGCCGCGTCGCTGGGCATGCAGGACCTGAGCGACATCGCCCACAAGCTGGAGGACGCGCTCGCCCCGCTGAAGGCGAACCCCCAGAAGATGCCGCGGCCGGTGGTGGACGTGCTGCTGCACGGCCTGGACCTGTTCCTGCTGCGCGCCCAGGCGCACGCGGACGGGCGCGGGGACGCGCTGCCGGACCCGGCCGCCGCCCTGGCCCAGCTCGTGGCCGACGCGCCTCCCCCCGAGGAGGCCGCGGCCATGGGGGGCCCGGCCACCGCCGCTCCGGAGCCCGCCGCGGCCACCTCGCCGGTGGCGGCCGAGCCCGCCCCGCTGCCCACGCCCGAGCTGCCCGAGTCGGCGGACGCCGGCTGGCGCGTGTCGGCGCGGCAGGTGACGTCGCTGATGCGGGAGGTGGAGCGCCTGCGCGAGGTGCGGCTGCGCTTCGAGGAGCGCGGCCGTGAGCTGGACCGCGTGGCGACGCTGCTGGCGAGGCAGGGCCTGCTGGCGGAGACGGCCGAGGCGCGCTCGCTGCTGGCGGGCACCGCGCGCACGCTGCGCACCGACGGTGAGGAGACGGGCGACATCGTCGAGGCGCTGGAGGAGGGCCTCAAGGCGATTACCACGCGCCCGGTGCGCACCATCCTGGACCCGCTGCAGCGCATGGTGCGCGATTTGTCGCGCCAGCTCGGCAAGGAGGCGCGGCTGTCGGTGGTGGGCTCGGAGGTGTCGCTGGACCGGCGCCTGCTGGAGAAGCTGCAAGGGGCGCTGGTGCACCTCTTGCGCAACGCGGTGGACCACGGCCTGGAGATGCCGGCCGAGCGCGAGCGCGCGGGCAAGCACCACGAGGGCGCCCTGACGATGCGCGTGGAGCAGCAGGGCAACCTGCTCTACCTGGAGTGCGCGGACGACGGCGCCGGCATCGACCTGGACAAGGTGCGCAAGGTGGCCGAGTCGCGCGGGCTCGTCACCGCGGAGGAGGCGGCGCGGCTCAACGAGAACCAGGCGCGGGACCTCATCTTCCGGCCCGGCTTCAGCACGCGCACGGACGTGACGGACACCTCCGGGCGCGGGGTGGGGCTGGACGCGGTGCGCGCCTCGGTGGAGTCGCTGCAGGGCCGCATCGAGGTGGCCAGCACGCCGGGGCAGGGCACGCGCTTCATGCTCACCCTGCCGGTGGACCTGGGCAGCTCTCCGGTGCTGGTGGTGCGCGTGCTGGAGCAGCTCGTGGGCCTGCCCATGCTGGCGGTGGAGGCCACGCAGCTGGCCCGCGCGGACGCGCTGCGCCTGGGCAAGCGCCGGGCGCATTGGGAGTACCAGGGGCAGCTGTTGCCGGTGGTGGACCTGGGGGCGCGGCTGGGCCTGCGCGCGCTCACGCCTCCGGCGGAGGGCCAGCCGCTGCTCATCGTGCAGAGCGGAGGCAAGCGCGTGGCGCTGGCGGTGGACGCGGTGGTGGGCGACCGGGACCTGGTCATCCGCCCGCTGCCCTCCGAGGTGCGGGACGTGCCGGCCTGGCAGGGCGCGGCCACGCTCAGCCGCGGCGAGCTGCTGCTCATCTGCCGCCCGGACTGGCTGGTGACGGACACGGCGCAGGCGCAGGTGGTGGCGCAGCGGCGGGCGCTGGTGGTGGACGACTCGCTCACCGCGCGCGCGCTGCACCGGGCCATGCTGGAGGCCGGCGGCTTCACGGTGCACCTGGCCGCCAGCGGCGCCCGGGCCCTGGACCGGCTCCAGACGGACACCTACGACGTCGTCATCTGCGACCTGGACATGGAGGAGATGGACGGCACGCAGCTCATCGCGAAGTTGCGGGAGCGCAGGGAGACGGCGTCGCTGCCCGTCATCCTCGTGTCCGCGCATGACAGCGCCGCGGCGCGCGAGCGTGGGCTCGCGGCGGGCGCGGACGGCTACCTCAGCAAGCGCGAGTGCGCCGCGGGTCGCCTGTTGGCGGAGGTGTTGGACGTGATGAGCCGTAGGGGGAACCGGGCTTGAGCGCGAAGCGGTCCATCCGCGTCCTGGTGGTGGATGACTCTCCCACCATGGCGAACACGCTGACGGCCCTCCTCACGGAGGAGCCGCGCATCGAGGTCGTGGGCCGGGCGGGTGACGGCAACCGCGC
Organism: Myxococcus sp. RHSTA-1-4; assembly: GCF_020037125.1. Classification (GTDB taxonomy): domain Bacteria; phylum Myxococcota; class Myxococcia; order Myxococcales; family Myxococcaceae; genus Myxococcus. The sequence continues at coordinate 136,071 of NZ_JAIQDG010000028.1, read as the reverse complement.
CGTGCAGCTCGCGAGGCTGCTGCGGCCGGACGTCATCACCATGGACCTGCTGCTGCCGGGGCTGGACGGCCCGGCCGCCATCGCCGCCATCATGTCCCAGGCCCCCGCGCGCATCCTCGTGGTGAGCGCGGTGGCGGAGGAGCGCGGCGTGGACCTGGGCTTCCAGGCGATGAGCGCCGGCGCGCTGGAGCTCATCGGCAAGCCCAACGTGAAGAACAGCGAGGAGCTGCGCAAGTGGGGCCGGGAGCTGGCCCACTCCGTGTGCCTGATGGCGGAGGTGCCCGTCATCTCCCGCCGCCCGCGCACGGGCGTGACACCGCCCCCGCCCACGGGCGCCCGGGTGGACGTCTTCGGCGTGGTGGCCTCCACCGGCGGCCCGCCCGCGCTGGCGGACATGCTGGCCAAGCTGCCGAAGGACTTCCCCGTCCCGCTGCTCATCGCCCAGCACATCACCGTGGGCTTCACCCAGGGCATGGTGCGCTGGCTGTCCCAGGTGACGCCGCTTCCGGTGGAAATCGCGAAGGAGGGCGAGCGGCTGGAGCCGGGCAAGGTGTACTTCCCGCTCGACGGGCACGACCTGCTGGTGGACGCCGGGGGACTGGCGCGCCTGCAGCGCAGCCGCGGCGGCCCGTGTCCCAACGGGGACGTGCTGCTGTCGTCGCTGGCCACCGTCTTCGGCCGGCGCAGCGGCGGCGTGGTGCTCACCGGCATGGGCGAGGACGGCGCGCGGGGCCTGCTGGCCATCCGCAACGCCGGTGGTGTCACCTTCGCCCAGGACGAGGCCTCCTCCGTCGTCTTCGGCATGCCTCGCGCCGCGCTGGAATTGAAGGCCGTGGACCAGGGTGTGCCCCTGGCCTCCATGCCGGACCTCATCCTCCAGAGTTGCTCGCTGCCGGCCTTCCGGGCCGTCGGGCGTGGCGGCGAGGGAGGCCAGAACCGATGAGCTTCGCGTCCCCCCGCGCGTCCATTTCCTGCCCGCCCTCGCGCGGGTGCCATCCTGACGCCGTCTCCACGGTGGTGATTCCGTGAACCCTCAGCAACCCTCGCTCACCACGCAGCTCAAGCAGCAGTTCCGCCAGTCCCTGGGGCTGGCGCCGAAGTTCGTCCTGCTCACCGCGGTCATCACCGCCACGCTGGCCTTGATGCTCACCGGCATCGCCACCCAGCAGCTCGAGGCGGACCTGGTGGACAACCACCTGGGCGAGGGCCGGCTGTTGTCCCGCAGCCTCGCGGTGGCCGCCGAGCAGGGCGTGACGGCGGGCACCAGCGCGCTCCAGCCCATGCTGGACGTCACCCGCGAGAGTGAGGACCTGGCGTACGTCTTCCTCCAGGACGCCACGGGCAACGTCGTGGCGCACACCTTCGCCGGCGGCTTCCCCGAGCCGCTGAAGGCCGCGGCCGCCGGAGCGCAGGCCGGAGCCGTGGTGGAGGTGGAGTCCGGCGGCAAGCGGCTGCACGCCTTCGACGTGGCGACGCCAGTGGCCGGAGGCCGGCTGGGCACGGTGCACGTGGGCGTGTCCGTGGACCATATCGATGACCTGGTGTCCGCGCTGCGCTGGCGGATGACGCTGTTCGCCCTGCTGCTGGTGGCCGTGGGCGTGGGCGTGTCGGCGCTGTTCGGCCGCAGCATCGTCCGCCCGCTCCGGGAGCTGACGGAGGTGGCGGGCCACATCGTCGAGTCCGGCGACCTCACCCGCCCCATCCAGGTGAAGAGCGGCGACGAGGTGGGCCGGCTGTCCAACTCCTTCGCGCAGATGGTGGGCCGGCTGAAGGAAGTGACGCTCAACCTGCAGCAGGCCGCCACCGCGCTCACCCAGTCCACCGAGCACCTCAACGCGTCCTCCACCGAGCAGGCGCAGACCATCTCCCGCCAGGCCGCCGCGCTGCAGGAGACGCAGGTGACGGCGCAGGAAATCAAGCAGACGTCCATGCTGGCCGCGCAGAAGGCGGAGAGCGTGCTGTCCGTGGCCGAGCGCGCCGACGCGCTGGCCAAGTCGGGCGAGGCCTCCATCGAGCTGACCATGGCGGGCCTCAACGACATCCGCGCCCAGGTGGGCGAGATTGCCCAGAAGATTCTCGAGCTGGGCGAGCGCACGCAGCAGATTGGCGGCATCACCCAGTCGGTGAAGGACCTGGCGGACCAGTCCAACATGCTGGCCCTCAACGCGGCGATTGAGTCCGTGCGCTCGGGCGAGCACGGCAAGGGCTTTGGCGTGGTGGCGCGCGAGATTCGCGCCCTCGCGGACCAGTCCATCCAGGCCACCACCCGCGTGCGCGAGCTGCTGGACGACATCGCCAACTCGGTGACGGCCGCGGTGCGAATCACCGAGCGCGGCGCCGAGCGCATGGAGGCGGGCGTGGCCCAGGTGCGCAACAGCGGTCAGAACCTGCGCGAGCTGTCCTCCATCGTCCAGGACAACGCCGCCGCCGTCCGCCAGATTGCGGCCGCGGTGAGCCAGCAGAACGTGGGCATCAATCAAATCACCCTGGCGGTGAACGACCTCTCCAAGATGATGGACGAGACGGTGGCCCGCATCGGCTCCACCGGCGAGGCCGCCACCACGCTCCAAATCATCTCCGAGCAGCTCTCCAGCGCGGTGAAGAGCTACCGCGTCGGCTGACGCGCGCCGCCCTCCGGAAAAGAGAAAGGCCCCGACTCCACCTGGGAGCCGGGGCCTTTTCATTTCCCGCGTGGGGCGGAGCTACGCCTCCACGGCGGCGGTGGCGGGCACCGTCTGGAGCTTCAGGCTGTCGCCCTCCACGTCGTAGCGGGCGATGCCGCCGTCCTTCAGGTCGCCGAAGAGGAGCGCCTCGGCGAGGGGCTTCTTCAGCGAGTTGTCCACCAGCCGGGCCATGGGCCGGGCGCCGAAGGCCGGGTCGTAGCCGTGCTCGGCCAGCCACGCGCGGGCGGCGGGCGTCAGCTCCAGCTTCACCTTCTTCTCGTCCAGCATCTTCTGGAGGAGGCGGACCTCCTTGTCCACCACCTTGAGGATGACCTCGGGCGGCAGGCCGGAGAAGAGAATCCACCCGTCCAGCCGGTTGCGGAACTCCGGCGTGAAGGTGCGCTCAATGGCCTTCTTCGCGCGGGTGGCGTCCGCCGGCTTCGCCAAATCACCGAAGCCAATGGCCTTGGTGCTCATCTCCTGGGCGCCCGCGTTGGTGGTGAGGATGAGGACGATGTTGCGGAAGTCGGCCTTGCGGCCGTTGTTGTCCGTCAGCGTCGCGTGGTCCATCACCTGGAGCAGGATGTTGAAGAGGTCCGGGTGGGCCTTCTCGATTTCATCCAGCACCAGCACCGCGTACGGGTGCTTGCGCACGGCGTCCGTCAAGAGGCCGCCCTGGTCGAAGCCCACGTAGCCCGGAGGCGCGCCGATGAGCCGGCTCACCGTGTGCTTCTCCGAGTACTCGCTCATGTCGTAGCGCAGGAACTCCACGCCCAGCGAGTGCGCGAGCTGCTTGGCCAGCTCCGTCTTGCCCACGCCCGTGGGGCCGGAGAAGAGGAAGCTGCCGATGGGCTTCTCCGGCGCCCGCAGGCCCGAGCGCGCCAGTTTGATGGCGCTGACCAGGTCCTTGATGGCGGCGTCCTGCCCGAAGATGACGCCCTGGAGCTCCTTCTCCAGGTTCTGGAGCTGGACGCCCTCGCTGGCGGACACGCTCTTGGCCGGAATCTTCGCCATCTTCGCCACCACGGCCTCCACGTCCGCGGCGGTGACGGTGTTGGTTCGCTGGCCCTCCGGCTTGAGCCGCTCGGCCGCGCCCGTCTCGTCGATGACGTCGATGGCCTTGTCCGGCAGGAACCGGTCGTTGATGTGCTTGGCGGACAGCTCCGCCGCCGCGCGGATGGCCTCGGGCGTGTACTGGACCTTGTGGTGCTCCTCGTAGCGGCTCTTCAGCCCCTCCAGGATGAGGACGGTGTCCTCCACGGACGGCTCGCCCACCTCAATCTTCTGGAAGCGCCGCGACAGCGCCCTGTCCCGCTCGAAGGCCGACTTGTACTCCTGGTACGTCGTGGAGCCGATGCAGCGCAGCCGGCCGCTGGCCAGCGCGGGCTTGAGCAGGTTGGACGCGTCCATGGAGCCGCCGCTGGTGGCGCCGGCGCCCACAATCGTGTGGATTTCGTCGATGAAGAGGATGGCGTCCTGCTGCTCCTGCAGCGCCTTGAGCACGCCCTTGAGGCGCTCCTCGAACTGGCCGCGGAACTTGGTGCCCGCCAGCAGCGCGCCCATGTCCAGCGAGTAGACGACGGCGTTCTTCAGCGCCTCCGGCACCCTGCCCTCGTGGATGTGCAGGGCCAGCCCTTCGGCGATGGCCGTCTTGCCCACGCCTGCCTCGCCCACGTAGAGCGGGTTGTTCTTCCGGCGGCGGCAGAGCACCTGGATGGTGCGCTCCAGCTCCTTCTCGCGGCCGATGAGCGGGTCGATGCGACCCTCCTTCGCCTCGATGTTGAGCTGGGTGGTGTAGGCCTCCAGCGGGCTCTTCCGGGGGGACTCGCCCTCCTCGTCATCCCCCGCGGGCGCGGCGCGGCTGGCGGCGTCGGAAGCACCCTCGCCCTCGCCGTCCTTGGAGATGCCGTGGGAGATGTAGTTGAGGAGGTCCAGCCGGGTGACGCCCTCCTGCTGGAGCAGGTAGAGGGCGTGGCTCTCCTCCTCGCGGAACATGGCCACCAGCACGTCCCCGCCGTCGATGAGCTTCTGCTCGGCGGACAGCGCGTGCATGGCGGCGCGGTGGAGCACCCGCTCCACGCCGATGGTCTGCTGGGGCTCGGCCTCCACCCCCTCGGGCAGCCGTTCGACCGTCTCCTCCAGGAAGGCGGCCAGGCGCTCCTGGAGCTGCTTCACGTTGGCCCCGCACGCCTTGAGGACCTCGCGCGTCCGCGAGTCCTTCGTGAGCGCCAGGAGCAGGTGCTCCAGCGTCAGGTACTCGTGCCGCATCTTCCGCGCCTCTTCGAGAGCGGTGCGGAAGCTGGCCTGCAACTCTTTGGCAATCAGCGGTCCTGCCACGTTTCAACCTTCCTCGGGTTCCATGGAGAGCCGCAGGGGAAACCCATTCTCCTGTGCCGCGGCCTCCACCGTTCGAATCTTCGTCTCGGCGACGTCGAACGTATAGACGCCGGCGACCCCGACTCCGTTGTAATGGACGTGCAGCATGATCTGCACGGCATCCGTCTCCGACTTGTGGAAGACCTCCTTGAGCACGGCGACGACGAACTCGCGCGTCGTGTAGTTGTCGTTGTGCAGCAGCACCTTGTAGAGCGGTGGCTTCTTGAGCTTCTGCTTGGGAACGGTCTCCGTGACGACGGAGGTATCGTGCTCGTGCTTCTGCGCCATGGGTATGTCGGGCTCCCTTTAATGATGTCGGGAGGGGGGATTTTCAGGCCCCCTCCTTGAAACCGGTCTCCGCCCGCCACTGGGGCAGGCCGCCTTGGACGGCTGCCCGCTCGTGGGCCAGGAAGCCGCGGACGGCCCTGTCCAGCCCCGGGTGGAGGAGCAGGTGTGCACTGTACGTGAGCCGGGGCTCGAAGCCTCGGGTGAGCTTGTGCTCCCCGCCGTGCCCGGGCTCGAAGCGCTCCAGGCCCCGGGCGATGCCCTGCTCCACGGGGTGGTACAGGCAGACGTTGAAGTGAAGGAAGGGGTGCTCCTCGAAGCATCCCCAGTAGCGGCCATAGAGGACATGGGGCCCGGCGAAGTTGAACGCGCCGGCCACCAGCCGCCCTTCCCGGCGGGCCTCCACCCACTCACAGCGGTGCCGGAATCGGGCGAGCATCCGCGCGAAGAAGTCCGGGGTGAGAGAGCGCTGGCCCCACGGGTACTTGTCCACCGTGGAGACGTACAGGCGCCAGACGGCGTCCACGTCCACCTGCGCCAGCGCGTCGCCGCGCAGGGTGCGCACCTGGATGCCCTGGTCCGCCGGGGCGCGCAGCTCGCGGCGGAGCTGGTGGCGCCGCTTCGCGTGGAAGCGGGCGAGGAAGTCGTCGAGCGTGCGGTAGCCCTCGTTGCGCCATTGGTACTGCACGCCCAGGCGCACCGCGAAGCCCTGGGCCTCCAGCACGGGCAGCTCCTCCTCCGTGGGGAAGAGGACGTGGACGCCGGACAGGCGCTCGGCGCGGGCGTACTCCTGGGCGGCGGCGTACAGCTCGGCCTCGCGCGCGGGCCGGTCCTCGCCCGGGGCCACCAGCACGCGCCGGCCGGTGGCGGGGGTGAAGGGCACGGCGAGGACCAGCTTCGGGTAGTAGCGCAGGCCGGCGCGCTCGGCGGCGGTGGCCCAGGGGCTGTCGAAGACGAACTCGCCGTTGCTGTCCTCCTTGAGGTACGCGGGCGCCGCGGCGACGAGGCGCGAGCCGCGCCAGAGCGTCAGGTGGCGGGGGTGCCAGCCCCGCTCCGGCACCGCGCTGCCGCTCTCCTCCAGGCTGGCGAGGAAGGTCCACTCCAGGAAGGGCACGGCCGCGTCGTCCACCAGCGCGTCCCACGCGGCGCGGGGGACCTCGGTGATGGAGCGCAGGATGCGCAGGGTGGTGGGCAGCGGGGTGGACATCGCGGCGGTCGGGGTGTCTGTCGGGCCGAGCCTATAACGATGCGGTCCGGGTGCCGCATGGGGCCGGCCCACAGGCTACTTCCCGCGTGTCAGCTCCGCGGCAAGGAAGCGCCCGGCCTCCGCCAGCCCCTCTTCGCCCCGGCGGCGCCCCTCGTCCGTCTCCATGACCCGGCGGGCCGCGTCACTCGCGGTGCCCACCTCCAGGTCCACCAGGATGAGGAAGGCGCTCCAGGCGGGATTCAGGGCGGCGACACGCCCGGGGCGCAGGGGGCGCTCGCTCAGGGTGGTGGCCACCTTCTCCAGCAGCCCGTCGTCGGTGAGCCGCTTCGACTTGCCGCGCATGGCGGCCCACGCGGCGTCCAGCAGCGAGGGCAGCATCCGCCCGGAGAGCACGGAGGACAGCCGCTGCGCCGCCTCCTCCTCGTCGATGTGGTGGGCCCGGGCGTAGGTGGGCACCAGCTTCGCCACCACCACGGCGCGGGTGGCGAGGTGGGCGAGGCGGGGAGGGTAGGACATGGGCGCTCCTGGGCGCTGACTACCAGCGCACCAGCAGACGGTAGCCCTCGGCGCTGCGCTCCTCCACCGTGATTCGGGGCTGGACGGAGGCCAGCTCCAGCATCCGCTCCAGGCCGCCGGCCATCAGGTCCGGGCGGTTGTAGCGGTCCGTGAGGTGGAGGCGGCGGCCGCGCTCTCCCACGGCGGACAGCGTCATCTCCACGTCCGTGCGGCCCATCATCCCCAGGTAGCGCGGCAGCCGCTCCAGGGCGCGCGCCGGGCCCACCATGGGCAGGGCCACCGCGGCCACCCGGCCAATCAGCGTCTCCGCGAAGCCGTTGACGAGCTGCCGGCCAATCTGACGGTACGCGTCCTCCTCGCCCAGCCCGGCGTAGACCTCCCGCCGGGCCAGGGCCACCACCTGCTGCCAGAGCTGGATGGGGTAGTCCATCTCCGGCTGCTTCATGTGGTAGCCGAGCGCCTCCAGCTCCCGCGCCAGCCGGCCCTCCGCCTTGAGGCCCCGCACGAACAGCCCCTCGAACACGCTGGCGGGCACGCGCGGCGCGGGGGGCGGGGTCGTCTCGGGGGGACGGCGGGAAGAGGTCAGCAGCATCGGTGGGCTCCCAGGGGAGCGTTCATCTCATGACTCTACCAGAACCACCTAGGACTTCTGGTTCTTCTTGGATTTCTCGTTGGAGGATGGGAGGAGCCCGGGAAAGGGGCGCGGGGAGGTTTGCTTCCCGGAGAGTCGGGTTGCTATGGGGCAGCGGGCGCCTTACAGGAGAGGCCTCAGGAGAATTGAATGTCGGTGAACATCCAGCTCGAGTGGACCCCGAATCCCAGCACGCTGAAGTACGTGGTGGACCGGAGGCTGTTGGCGGGCGGCGCGCTGAACTTCACGAGCCGGGACGACGCCCAGGCGAAGTCGCCGCTGGCGCACAAGCTGATGGACGTGCGCGGCGTGACGGCGGTGATGATTGGCAGCAACTTCGTGACGGTGACGAAGGGCGAGGAAGGCGAGTGGGACGAGTTGAATGACTCGGTGATGGCCACGCTGGACTCGCACCTGTCGGCCAACGAGCCGGTGGTGGACGAGGCGGCGGTGGCGGCGGCGCGCCAGGCGGCCGTGGGCGCGGACGGCGGCTCCGTGGAGGGGCGCATCCGGGACATCCTGGACAACGAAATCCGCCCGGCGGTGGCGATGGACGGCGGCGACATCACGCTGGACCGCTTCGAGGACGGCATCGTCTACCTGCACATGAAGGGCTCGTGCGCGGGCTGCCCGTCGTCGACGGCGACCCTGAAGATGGGCATCGAGGGGCGGCTGCGTGAGGCCATCCCCGAGGTGCTCGAGGTGGTGTCCGTCTGAGGCGCAACGTCAAGGCACCCCAGGTCCGGCGCGAGCTCTTGCCGGACCAGTCCCCGGCGCTCCTGCGGGAGCTCCATCTGCTCACGCGCGAGGGCAACCTCAACGCGGACGCGCTGCGCAAGCTCAAGCAGGTCAACCACCTGATGGGCCTGTTGCGCCCCGCCGTGGAGGACGTGCTGTCGCGCCATCCCGACGCGGTGATGGTGGACGCGGGCAGCGGCAATGCCTACCTGGGCTTCGTCCTCTACGAGCTGTTCCTGAAGAACGCGCTCGGGGGCTCGCTGCTGTCCATCGAAGGCCGGCCGGAGCTGACCGAGCGGGCGAAGGGCCGCGCGGAGCGGCTGGGCTTCGACCGGATGCAGTTCCAGACGGCGCACATCGACACGGCGCGGTACCCGGAGCGCATCCACCTCTTGATGGCGCTGCACGCGTGCGACACGGCCACGGATGACGCGCTGGTGGCGGCCATCCGCCACGGGGCGGACCACGTGGCGGTGGTGCCGTGCTGCCAGGCGGAGGTGGCCGCGCAGCTCAAGGAGCGGCGGCCGGTGGCGGGGGGCAGCGGCTCCATGTCGCTGCTGTACGCGCACGCCTGGCACCGGCGCGAGTTCGGCTCGCACCTGACGAACGTCATCCGCGCACTGACGCTGGAGGCCTTCGGCTACCAGGTGACGGTGACGGAGCTGACGGGCTGGGAGCACTCGCTGAAGAACGAGCTGATTCTCGGGCGCAGGGTGCACCGGGAGAACCGCCGCGCGCGTGTGCAGCTGGAGCGGCTGCTGGCGGAGACGGGCGTGGCGCCGAAGCTGACGCGGGAGCTGGGCGTGAAGCCCGCCACCCTTTCCACACCAGCGGGCGGGGGCGAGGCGCCGGAGCCCGAAGCGCCGGGGGGCTCCGAAGCGGCGAACCCGCCTCCCGCGGGGGAGTGACTCGCGGCGGGCCCGGCCTGGGGCCGGGGCCCGCCGTGTCCGTCCGCCGCGTTCCCCGGGCTGGAGTAGAAGGGGGAGCATGGCGGACACGGTGAAGCGGTCGGAGCTGGTGGCGCTCGTGGACATGGACGGGACGCTCTGCGACTACCAGGGCGCGATGCTGCGCGACCTGGAGCGGTTGCGGAGCCCGGGTGAGCCGCCGCTGACGTCCGAGTTCGAGGACACTCCCTGGATGCGGGCGCGGCAGGAGCTCATCCGCGGGCAGCCCGGGTGGTGGGCACGGCTGGAGCGGCGGCAGCAGGGCTTCGACGTGCTGGAGGAGCTGCGGGCGCTGGAGTTCGAGCTGCACGTGCTCACCAAGGGGCCCGCGAACTCGACGAATGCGTGGGCGGAGAAGCTCCAGTGGTGCCAGGCGCACGTGCCGGACGCGCGCGTCACCGTCACCATGGACAAAGGGCTCGTCTACGGGAAGGTGCTGGTGGATGACTGGCCGGAGTACATCCACCGCTGGCTCACGTGGCGCCCGCGCGGGCTCGTCATCGTCCCCGCGCAGCCGTGGAACGAGGGCCTCTCGCACCCGAATGCGCTGCGCTACGACGGCACCAACCTGGCCGAGGTGCGCGCCCGGCTCCGCGCCGTGAGGGATGCCGCGCTCGCTTCGAGCGCGGGGTAGGCGCTGCCTAGAACGGCGCCGGCAGCTCGAAGGAGACGCGCTGGCCCGTGGCGGGGTGCTGGAAGGACAGGGCCTCCGCGTGCAGGAGCAGCCGGCCGCCCGGGTGTCCGTAGAGGCGGTCTCCGACGATGGGCGCGCCCAGGCCGAGCGGATGCGCAGCGTGGACGCGCAGCTGGTGCGTCCTGCCGGTGTGGGGGAAGAAGGCCACGCGGGTGTGCTCGCCGCTCCGCTCCAGGACGTGCCACTCCGTCATCGCGGGCTTGCCGTGCACGGGGTCGTGAATCTGCCGGGGCCGGTCGTCGAGGTCCACGCGCATGGGGAAGTCGATGGTGCCCCGCTCGCCCCGGACGTGCCCCTGGACCCAGGCCACGTAGCGCTTGTGGACCTCGCGCTGGACGAACTGCCGTTGCAGGGCCGTGTACGTCTCCAGGTCGAGCGCGGCGACGAGCAGCCCGGATGTGTCCAGGTCCAGCCGGTGCGCGAGCAGCGGGCCCGTGGCGTGCGGATACCGGGCGCGCAGCCGCGTGAGCACCGAGTCCGTCAGCGAGGCTCCCCGGCCCGGGACGGAGAGCAAATCACACGGCTTGTCCACCACGACGAGCCACGCGTCCTCGAAGACGATGGACAGCCCTCCGCTCCGGGACACGGGGGGCGCGAAGGCCCGTGGGGCGGCGACGGGCAGGCCCTCCAGCATGAAGGGCAGGAGGGGGCCGCACTTGTCCCGGCACGCGGCATAGAACGCACCGGAGACACGGCCCCCGGCGAGCGGCGGGGCGCCCCACCAGAACTCCGCGAGCGCCAGCGGCTGGAGGCCGTGGGTGAAGGCATGGGCGAGGAGCTTCGGAGCGGCGCAGTCCGCGGCGCCCGAGGGCGGCTCCCCCGACGTGAACAGGGCGCGCAGCGGGCGGCGCTCGCCGCGCGCGTTGGGCACCGGGTACGTGTCGTGGATGCGCTTCATGAGCGAGCGGCAGACGAACTGCCGCAGCCGTTCATGCGCTCGGAGCCGGCGCTCCAGCCGCGCGAGCTTCGGCGCGAGTGCCCGCCGCTCCTCTTCGTGGGCCGCCTCCATCCGGCGCCACTCCGCCTTGTCGCCCCGGCTCTCCTGGTCCAGCGCATGGAGCGCCGCGCGCCGCTCGGCCTCTCCGAGCGTCTCTGGCTGGGGCATCTCTCGCTTGTCGCCCCCGCTCTCCCGGTGGAGCGCGTGGAGGGGCGTACGGCGCCTGGCCTCTCCGAGCGCCTCTGCCCGGCGTTCCTCTCGCGGGTCGCTTCGACGCTCCGGCGCGGGTGAGCGGAGGTCCGCGTGCTTCGCGGCCTCTCCCGATGGAGCCTTGAGCTCCGCCCTGCGCGTGTGGCGTTGCCTCCGCCGTTCCTCATGCCGCGCCCGCATCGCCGCGCGCTCCGCGGTGTGGCGCGCCTGCAAGGCTTCATGTGTGGCGCGCAATGCCGCCAGTTCCGGCGAAGTGCGAAGCGCCTCCTCGCGGGCGAGCAGCGCCTTCACCACCGCTTCGCCTTCGGGCTCCAGCCGCGCTCGCTCCTCGCGGTCAAAGAGTGGGGAAACGAAGCCGGGGACATCCCAGCGCCCCGCGAGCATGCCGGAGAAGGCGCGGAGGAACCCGAGGCGTCCGCCGGGCTCGCGCACGACGAGCACGCCGAACATCTTCCCGCCCTCCGGCGTGTCGAGCGCTGCCGCCGGAAGCCCAGGGGCGATGGCCCCCGCGCGAAGCTCCGCTTGCAGCAGCTCCGCGGCCTGGCGTGCGAGCGCATGCGGGCCCGCCTCATCGAAGGGGCTCGGGAAGCTCTCCGGAGTCTCCCCCGGTGCTGGCTGCGGCTCGAACGGCGTCACCCACGTCTCCACGGCCCTTCGGTAGCACGAAATCGTGGAGACGCGGCGGGGTCGCGAGACCGCCGCGCTCAGGGAAGCTGGAACTCGACCGGCGTCGGCCGTCCGACGAGCACGTCGCACGGTGCCGTGGTGACCACCCACTCGGCGACGCTGCCGAGCAGGGCATGGGCCAGCCCCTGGCGCGCGTGCGTGCCCAGGACGATGAGGTCCGACTGCCGGCGAACCGCTTCCTTGATGAGCAGGGCACGGGCGTCCCCGGCGCGGAGGACGACGTCCCACTCCAGCCCCGCGGCCCGCTCGGACGCGAGGAACTTCCGGATGCGCGAGTCGGCCTCCGTGCGGTACTCCTTCCGGAAGGACTGCTCCCGCCCGCCCGGCTTCGCCGGGGCGAGGAAGTCCTCGAAGGGGATGTTGAAGGCGTGGACCAGCGTCGCGCTCCCGGCGCCGGGGCCGAGCACGCGCCGCATCAGCGCCAGGGAGAACTCGGACGCCGCGTCCAGCCCCACCGCCAGCAGGGGCCGCCGGTACGGGTGGAACGCCCGCCCGCTGACGACGAGCACCGGAGCCTCTCCCTTGCGGATGACCCGCTCCGCCGTGCTGCCGATGAACATGTCGCGCAGGGGACGCCGGCCATGCCGGCCCAGCACGATGAGGTCCGCCTCCAGCGTCCGGGAGGCACGGATGATTTCCACGAAGGGCTCACCCCGCCGGACGAGGGCGGTGACCTCGACGCCCTTGATGCCCCGCTGCCGGGCCTCCTTGTGTACCTGCCGGCGCAGGCTCTCCAGCTTCATCTCCGCCTGCCGCTCCATCACGTCCTCGAGCTTCTCCGGCACGTTCGCCGGCAGCACGTGAACGAGGTGCAGCCGGGCGCCCTTCTCGAAGGGCAGGAGCACGGCCCGCTTCGCGGCATTCGCCGCTCCGCGCGAGAAGTCCGTGGGCAGCAGCACCCGGCGAAGCGGCTCGATTCCTGGAAGAGAGGTGGGGCTCATGGGCGCTTCCTCTTGCAAGGGCTGCTCCCAGCCATGATACCCCATGCCACGAGCAGGCCATGCCGGGTGCGCCCCGCGAAGGATTTGCGCATCGGTCCGGGCTCGCGCAGGGCATTCGCCCAGGAGCGTGAGGCGTGCTCCGGCCATGGCGGGTCCGTGTCCTGCAAGGTGTTCTCTCGAGGGGCCACTGGCTCCCGGAAGGAGTGAGTGAGTGAGGCCCACGACCCCGACGACTTCCGAGGCCGGGCCGGCGGCGTTGGAGGCCCGACACTGGCATGCCCTGACGGCGGAGGAGGCCGCGCGTGCTCTCCGGACGGAGCCTGCTCGCGGGCTGTCGCGTGAGGAGGTGGAGCGGCGCCTGGCGGAGCACGGCCCCAACGCGCTCGCCGAGCCGCCGAGCAGGTCCCTGCTCACCGTCCTGCTGCACCAGTTCAAGAGTCCGCTCATCTACCTGCTGCTCGTCGCCGCGGGCATCTCGGTGGCGCTGGGGCACGTCAGCGACGCGGTGGTCATCGTCGTGGTGGTGCTCCTCAACGCGCTCATCGGCACCTTCCAGGAGGGCCGGGCCGAGCGCTCCCTGGAGGCCCTGCGGCGGCTGGCGAGCCACAAGGCCCGCGTGCTGCGCGACGGGCATGAACAGCTCGTGGAGGCGCGGGACCTGGTCCCCGGGGACATCGTCATCCTGGCCGCGGGCGACGCGGTGCCGGCCGACGCACGCCTCATCGAGGGCGCGGCGCTCCAGGTGTCCGAGGCGGCGCTCACGGGCGAGTCGGTGCCGGTCACGAAGGGCCTGCTGCCCGTCGCGCACGACACGGCGCTCGCGGACCGGCAGGGCATGGTGCACGCGGGCACGCATGTCACGGCCGGCCGCGCGCGGGGCGTGGTGGTGGCCACCGGCGCCGCCAGCGAGATTGGCCATATCGCCGCGCTGACCGAGGGCGCGAAGGAGCCGCGGACGCCCCTGGAGCACCGCATCGAGCGCTTCGGCCGGATGCTGGTGGTCGCCGCGACGACGCTCTTCCTCGTCGTGGTGGCGGTGGGCCTGCTGCGCGACGTACCGGCCGGGCAGATGGTGATGGTGGGCCTCAGCCAGATGGTGAGCATGGTGCCCGAGGGCCTGCCGGTGGCGATGACCATCGCCCTGGCCATGGGCGTGCAGCGGATGGCGCGCCGCAACGCGGTGGTGCGGCGGCTCGCGGCCGTGGAGACGCTGGGGTCCACCACCGTCATCTGCAGCGACAAGACGGGAACCCTGACGCGCAACGAGATGACGGCCACGGCCCTGTTCCTGCCGGACGGCCGGGACATCTCCGTGACGGGGGTGGGCTACGAGCCCGAGGGCGGGTTCCTCGAGCGGGGCGCCACGCTGGAGCCGCTCGCGGATGGCGCGGTGGGGGAGCTGCTCCAGGCGGCCCTCCTCTGCAACGACGCGGAGCTGGAGGGCACGGACGAGGCCGGGCTTCGCTGGAAGCCGCTGGGGGACCCGACGGAGGTGGCGCTGGTGACGCTCGCCGTGAAGGCGGGCCTGGTGCCGGCGGAGGTGCGGGAGCGCTTCGCGCGGCGCGCGGAGATTCCCTTCGACGCGGGGGCCAAGATGATGGCCACGCAGCATGAAGGGCCGGACGGCGCCTTCGTCGTCCTCAAGGGCGCCCCGGAGGAGGTGCTGGAGCTGTGCGCCTTCGCCCGGCGGGAGGGAGGGGCGCTTCCGCTCGACGCCGCCGCGCGTGAGCGGGTGCGGGCGGGCGCGGAGGCCATGGCGCACCGGGCGCTCCGCGTCCTCGCGCTCGCCGTGGTTCCCGGGGGGGACATCGACGGGGCGGTGGGGTTCTCCGCCTTCCGGGGGCGGGCGGTGCTGCTGGGCCTGGTCGGCCAGGTGGACCCGCCCCGGCCCGAGGTGGCCGAGGCCGTGCGGCGCTGCGTGGGGGCGGGCATCCGCCCGGTCATCGTCACCGGGGACCACAAGGTGACGGGGCTCGCGGTGGCCCGGGAGCTGGGCATCGCCCGCGAGGGCGACGCGGCGGTGGACGGCCGCGAGCTGGCGGCCATGCCGGACGCGGAGCTGATGGAGCGGCTGGGCGGCATCTCCGTCTTCGCGCGCGTCCACCCGGCGCAGAAGCTCCGCATCGTCGAGGCCTACCAGCGCCAGGGGCACGTGGTGGCGATGACGGGCGACGGCGTGAATGACGCGCCCGCGCTGGCCCGCGCGGACGTGGGCGTCGCCATGGGCGTGACGGGGACGGAGGTCGCGAAGGAGGCCGCGAAAATCGTCCTCGCCGACGACAACTTCGCCACCCTGGTGGCCGCCGTCGAAGAGGGCCGCATCGTCTACCGCAACCTGAAGAAGGTCATCCTCTACCTTTTCTCCACCTCGCTGGCGGAGGTCGTCGTCCTCCTGACGTCGCTGGCGCTCGGCTTCCCGCCGCCGCTCGCCGCGGTCCAGATTCTGTGGATCAACCTGGTGACGGAGGGCACCGTCACCATCAACCTCATCCTGGAGCCGCCCGAGGGCGACGAGATGCGGCAGCGGCCGACGCCCCGGGACGAGTCGCTGCTCACGCGGGGCCTGCTGTCGCGCATGCTCTTCATGACGCCGTCCATCGCCGCCGCCACGCTCGGCTGGTTCATCTACCGGCTGTCCAGCGGCGTCGCCTTCCCCCAGGTCCAGACGGAGACCTTCACCGTGCTGGCCGTGTGCCAGTGGTTCAATGTCCTCAACTGCCGCTCGGAGTGGAAGTCCGTCTTCCAGATGGGGCTGCTGACGAACCGCTGGCTCGTCGGAGGACTCGTGCTCGGCAACCTCCTCCAGGCGGCGGTGGTGTTCCTGCCCTTCATGAACGAGGTCTTCCACACCGTCCCGTTCAGCCTGAAGGAGGTGCTCACCATCGGCGCCGTGGCCAGCACGGTGCTGTGGGTGGAGGAGCTGCGCAAGCTGGTGGCGCGGCGCCGCCTGCGCGCGGCTGCTTCCGCGGAGCCCGGGGGAGGGGCTCCGGGAGCGGCCATGAGCACCTGACGGTGGGGGCTACCGGGCCGGCTGCGCCCTCGCCTCCAGCGTGTCGGACCGCAGCGCCCTGTCGGCGATGCCGGACATGCTCTCGGCCAGCGACTGTACGGAGCGCGTGACGGTCTGCGTCTCCCCGACGACCTTCAGCGTGCGCTGCATCTGCGCGGACAGCTCCTGGATGGCCTGGGCAATCTGGTGGGTGCCCACGTCCTGCTGGGCCACGGCGGCGGTAATCTGCCGCACGTTGGAGCTGGTGTCGCCGATGATGCCGGCCAGCTTCTGGAGCTGCGTGCCCGAGGTGCGCACCGCGTCCAGACTGCTGCGCACCCGCAGCTCGCCCTGCTCGCTCAGCTTCGCCGTGTCGCGCATGCTCGTGCTCAGCCCGTCGAGCACCTCGCGGATGCGGTGGGTGGCCTGGATGGACTGGTCGGCGAGGCTGCGCATCTCCCGCGCCACCACGCCGAAGCCCTTGCCGCTGTCGCCGTTGCGCACCGCCTCGATGGCGGCGTTGATGGCCAGCATGTTGGACTGGTCCGCGAGCGTCTTCACCGCGTCCACGATGCCCGAGATTTCCCGCGTCCGCGCATCGAGCGAGAGGATGCTGCTGGCCATCTCCGAGACCTCGGCGCGGATGGCCGCGAGGTCCGTCAGCGTGCGCTCCAGGGCGGCGCCGCCCTCGCGCCCCACCTGCTCGGCGCTCTCCGCCGAGGCCGCCAGCAGGCGGGCCTTGTCGGCAGTCACGTGGGAGCTCTGACGGATTTCCTCCATCGTCGCCTCCAGTTGCTGGAGCGCCGTCGCCTGGCGGCTGATGCCCGCGGTCTGTTCCTCGCTCGCGGTGCGGAGCTGCTGCGCCACGGCGGCCAGCTCCCGGGCGCCGCTGCCCATGCGGTCCGCCAGCTCACGCACCTCCGCCCGCCGCTCCTCGAGCTGGTGGGTGTGCTGCGCGAGCGCCTGGACGAGGAGCGAGGAGCGGCGTCCGACGATACCCACCAGCGACAGCGCGAGCCCCAGGAAGCCCCAGTGGACCTGGCTGTCGCCCGTCCGCTGCAGGCCAATCAGGGGGAGGATGCCGAGCACGAGGAAGAAGGAGAGGCTGCCCAGCCCGACGCTGAAGATGCGGGCATCGGGGTCTCCCCGCCACGCCTCGGCCAGCACGACGCCGACGCAGACCAGCATGGCGGGGACCGAGTAGAAGATGAACGGCGCCATGAGCCGCAGGGCCGAGCCCGGGTCCACGAGCACGAGGATGGCCTGGAGGACGGCGGGGACGGAGACCACCGCCGCGCCCCGGCGGAGCCAGCGCATCCGGCCTTCGCCCACCATGTCCGAGACGAACCAGGCGAGGCCGGGGAGGATGCCGTACGAGCCCAGCATGATGAGGCGCGTCCCCATGGACGGCTCGTCCCAGAGCGAGCCGAAGAGACCGCTCGCGCCGAGCAGGAGCCCGCCCGAGCCCGCGCAGAAGACGGTGAGGGCCACCAGCATCCGCCACTGGCGCCGCAGGAGGGCGGTGCCCGTGGACACCAGCGCGATGACGAGGAGCAGCAGCCCCATGAAGAAGGGCGCCAGCCCGGCGCGGGTCATCGACGCGAGCAATTCATGGTGCGTTCCCACCCGCACGTCCCGGCCCACGCCGATGGCGGGCCCGGAGCCCTGGATGCGCAGGAGCACGCGCTGGCCCATGGTGCCGGGCGGCAGGGGCACGACGTGCCAGGCCATGTTGTCCATCTCCTCGCGCCCGCCGGGGACCAGCCTGCCGCTGCCGTAGATGCGCTGGCCCTGGGCATACACCTCGAAGGCGGTGGCGACGCTCCCCAGGTAGAGGGCGGGCTCGGGCCAGGGGCCCTGGGGCACGGGGATGCTCAGCCAGAGGAACGTGTGGCTTCCACGGCCGGGCGGCTCCTTGAGCGCGTCCACGGGCTTCCAGTCCCCGGACTCGCCTGTCTCCTGCGCCCAGGTGGGGACGCCATCGGGACGCAAGGGAGCGTCGCCCCAGCGGAAGCGCCACCCGCCGGCGATGGGCGCGGACGTGTCCACCGCCGCGGCGTGCGCCGTGGGCGTCAGCGCGAGCACGAGGAGCAGTGCGCACCCCAGGGCCACGAGGCGCGCTGTTCCGCGGTGCCGGCCTCTGACGTGCGTGGAGGCCTGGGGGGAGAGCTCGGGAACGGCGGACGCAAGCAGCGCGCGGGAGAGGCCCATGTCAGGGGTATGGTCCGGCGCTTCGGGGCCCTCTGTAAAATGGGTCCGGGCTGCCTCGCCCGCCCTGCGCCCGGCGGTGCGCGGAGGGAGGGGCGGGCAGGACTCCGGACAGCGGGCTTTCCGGTGAAGACCGGAGGGGATTCCGGGGTTGGATGCGAGCCTGCCTGCCCGAAGCTCACGGGAGGGCTGTCTCGCTCAGGTGCCGCTCAGCAGGCGCAGTCCCGGTCGCAGGTGTCGACCGTCTCGGGCCCGGCGCAGGCGCCGTCGCCGCAGTAGCCGCCGTAGTAGCAGTCGTCGGGGCACGTGTTCCGCTCGCTGTAGTAGCAGATGCCGTTGCCACAGACGTCGAAGCCCTGGAGGGGCTCGCTCGGAGTCCCCGTGCTCGGGGCGAAGCAGCCGCCTCCAGTCCACGGGCAGTCCCGGGAGCAGCTGTCATACGTCTCGGGCCCGGTGCAGGCGCCGTCACCGCAGTAGCCCCCGTAGGTACAGTCCTCGGGGCAGGACACCTGCTCGTAGGAGTAGCAGATGCCGTTGCCACAGACGTCGATGCGCCCCTCGTGCTGTCCCAGCACCTCCTCGGGGGCACCCACCTCTTCGGCTCCTCCGCACGCCGTCACCACCACGAAGGACAGCGCCGCGACCAGCACTCCGGTCCACCTGTTCATCCAGCTCTCCTGGGTTATGGGGGAGACCTGTTATCTATCAGAGGGTGCTCCCGGGGTGAATACAGACACACCCATCGGCCGGGTCGCATCGAGGGGCTCCGAGCCTGGGGCGGCGCTATCCGTCGGCCGGGCTCCGTGGGGGCTCCAGCGCTTTCAACAGGAGCCGGCATCGCAGGCCGCCATTGCGCACGGGGAGGCTCCGCGCGCCGGGCAGGTCCAGCGCCTTCACCAGCATGGCGTCATCCGGAAGGATGACCGCCTCGCGCCAGCCCGCGAAGCTCCGCCGCAGCGTGTGGCCCAGCGCGCGGTAGAGGCCGGGCAGGTCCTCCGCTTCTCCCACGCGCTTGCCATAGGGCGGATTCGCCACCACCAGTCCCGGGCCTTCGGAGGGTGGCGTCAGGGTGCGCGCGTCCTTCCGCTCCAATGTGAGAGTCACCCCCGCGCGCCGCGCATTGCGCCGTGCCGTGCCCAGCGAGCCCGCGTTGATGTCGTAGCCGTGGAGCGCCGCTCGCGGTTCGGGCAGTGCCTCCTTCTCCGCCCGCGCCTTGCGCTCCGCCCACGCGGCGGCGTCGAAGCCCGGGAAGGACTCGAAGGCGAAGGAGCGCAGCAGCCCGGGCGCGCGGCGCATGGACATCCATGCGCCTTCCACCAGGAACGTGCCCGAGCCGCACATCGGGTCCACCAGCGGCTCCGCGCCGGTGTAGCCGGCGAGCACCAGGATGCCCGCGGCCAGCGTCTCGCGCAGGGGCGCGCGGCTCACCTCCTGCCGGTAGCCACGCCGGTGCAGCGGCTCGCCGCTGGTGTCCGCGCTCACGGTGAAGGCGTCCCCCTCCACGCGCACCAGCAACGTGAGGCCCGGGCCACCGCCCTCCTCGTCGAGCGCTCCCGCTTGCTCCAGCGAAGGCAGGCCCCAGGCCCAGGCCGCCGAGGAGAACACCACGTCCGCTCCCGGCACGGGCGAACGGTGCAGGCTCACGGACAGCTTCGGTGGGGTGCGCCCGTCCCAGACGCGCGACAGGTCCAGCGCGCCCAGGCGCTCGGCCAGCGTGTCGGAGTCACCCGCGCGGAAGGTACCCACGCGCAGCAGCACCCGGCTGGCGGTGCGCAGGCGCAGGTTGGCCTCCTGGTGCAGTCCGGCCGGGCCCTCCAGCTCTACTCCCCCCTCCACGCGGCGCGGCTTCCAGCCCAGCGCGGCGGCTTCCGCCTCCAGCGCGGGCTCCAGGCCGGGCAGGGTGGACACGTAGACTTGTTCGTCGTTTCTCGGGCTCGTCACGGGAGGCCCCATTGTCCGCGCCTCCGGGCCGGCCGCAATGGCTCATTCCGGCCGTGCCCGTGCTCAGGACGCGGGCGCTGATGGCTGTTCCGGCTTCCGGCTCACGGAAACCGGGGACGGGTCACCCCCGTAGACACCGTGGTACTCGGGCGGCAGCAGCGCGGCCACCCGGCGCATCATCGCGTCCACCAGCGCCTGGCGCGGGTCTTCCGCCCCCGCCGTCTCCGCCTCCAGGTCCTCGATGCGGAACGGCTTCCCGAAGCGCACGGTGACGTGGGCCTTGTAGAGCCGCTCGCCGCCCATGTCGCTGTCGTTGATGGGCATCAGCTTCTCCGTGCCCATCAGCGCCACCGGCACCACCGGCACGCCCGCGCGCTTCGCAATCAGCGACACGCCCTTCTTCGCCTGAATCAGCCCGCCCGTACGGCTGCGCGCGCCCTCCGGGAAGATGAGCACCGAGCTCCCACCCTTGAGCGTCTCCACCGCCTTCCGCATCGCCTCGATGTCCGCCGTGTTGGGCTTGATGGCGATGGTGTCCATCACCTCCGACGCCAGCCGCGTCATCACCGTCCCCTGCAGCTTCACGCCCGCCAGGAAGATGACGCGCCGGGGGTGGAACGCCCGCGCCAGCGTGAAGCCGTCCGCGTTGGACAGGTGGTTGCAGATGAAGAGGCAGGGCTCATCGGAGAGGTTCTCCCGTCCCTCCACCACCTCGTCCGCGAGCGTGTCCCATACCCGGTCCATCAGCATGCGGACCACGCGCTTGCGAGGACCTTCCGGCAGCTTGGACATCAGGAAGAAGAGGATGCGCAACACGCGGAGCTCGCCTCCATCCAGGGGGTTGGCGCGGAAGCATGGACCGGCCAGGGCTCGGACGTCCGGACGATGACGCCGGGTCCCCAGCACTGCTATCCGTCTCCAGAAGATGTAGTCCCGCCGGGTGTTCACCGTCAGCGTCTGACGCGGTACGCCACCCCGCTCGCGGGGCAGGGCGTCATGCAGCCAACGCTCGGGGTGCACTGGAGGACGGGACACTTTTCCGCACTGCCGTCCCGGACCGCGCAAACCCATCGGCGCGGGAGTGCGGGTTGGGCTATGGGAAGGGCGTATGAGCGCCGTCGAAGCCACGTCGAGCCGTAGCAGGAAGCCCGTCGAGTACGAGGTCACCGTCACCCAGGTGCGGATGGACACGCACGACACGGCCACGCTCTTCCTCGACTTCGGCGGCCCTCCTCCGGAATACAAGGCCGGCCAGTTCCTCAACATCGACCCGCACCAGTTCCCCGCGCTCGGGCGCCTGGCCGCCTACCTCCAGGAGCAGAAGGGCCGCAAGGAGCCCCAGCGCTCCTACTCGCTCGCCTCCGCGCCGCATGAGCCGCTGGTGGCCATCACCGTCAAGGACGAGGACTTCATCCCCGGCCTCACGCGCTACCCGCCGCTCCTGTCCCCCTTCCTCGTGCATGGCCGGCTCACCGGCGCGCGTCTCAAGGTGCTGGGCTTCATGGGGCCCTACGTGCTGCCGGACGACGTGGACGAGCGCACCGGACACATCGTCCACCTCGTCGCCGGCTCCGGCGCGGTGCCCAACTTCGGCATCCTCAAGGACGCCCTCCACCGAGGCCTCAAGCCGCGCCACACCTTCATCTTCTCCAGCAAGACGTGGGGCGACGTCCTCTACGGCGAGGAGCTGGCGGCCCTGGAGCGCGCGCACCCGGACCGCGTGCGCGTGGTGCACACCCTCACCCGCGAGACGGACGAGTCCCGCTACGCCCCCAACGTGCGCAAGGGCCGCGTCGGCCAGGCGCTGCTGGAGGAGCTGATTCCGGACCGCGACACCTGCCTCGTCTACGCGTGCGGCCCCGCGATTACGCCGTGGGACAGGCGCAAGGCGCTGGAGACGCGCACGCCCGCCACGCCGCGCTTCATGGAGACGGTGCTCGGCCACCTCCATGCGCTGGGCATCTCCGACAAGCGCATCAAGCGGGAGACCTACGGCTAGGCTCCAGCGGCAGGTGCACCTCGAAGCGGGCGCCGCCCTCCGGCCGCCCCATGGCCCGCACGGTGCCCCCGTGTGCCAGCACCACGCGCCGGACGATGGCCAGCCCCAGCCCGCGCCCGTTGGCGCGCGTGAGGAAGAAGGGCTCGAAGACGCGCGCCGGGTCCACGTTCGGAATGCCGGGGCCCTCGTCCTCCACCACCAGGCACACGCCTCCCGCCATGGGCGCCACCGCCATCCGCACCCGGCCTCCCGAGGGTGAGGCCTGCACCGCGTTGCGCACCAGGTGCGTCACCGCGAGCTGGAGCAGCGTCTCGTCTGCCTCGATGGCCGGCGTGTCGGGCGCCTCGTCCACGACGAAGCGCAGCGTGGGCGCGTCCGGAGGCCCGTGGAGCTGCCCCAGCGCGCGGCGCACCAGCTCGCCCACCGACACGGGGCGGGGGCGCGGCTCCAGCGGGCGCACCACGTCGAGGAGGTCCTTGACGATGTCCTCCAGCCGGATGACCTCCTCCTCCAGCATGCCCACCGCGGCCTGCCCCGTGGGGCCCAGGTGCGCCTCGCGCCGGAGCACCGCCACCGCGTTGAGGATGGCGCCCAGCGGGTTGCGCACCTCGTGGGCCACCACGCCCGCCGCCTCACCCAGCACCGTCAGCCGCTCGCGCGCCACCAGCTCTTCCTGCAGCCGCGACACCTCCTCCAGCCGCTCCGCCACCGTCTGGTGGTGGTGCACGTTCTCCAGCGCGCCGCCCAACAGCTGGGAGAACAGCTCCAGCGTGCCCGCGCCCGCCGGGGTGAGCGTGGTGCCCTGCACGGAGAGCACGCCGTAGGGCCGGCCCTCCACGAGGATGGGCGCGTCCAGGCCCTGTGACTCCGGCGGGTAGAGCTTCCGGATGTTCTCCACCACCTCCGGCGGGTGGATGCGGCTCACCACGGCGAAGAAGTCCGGGTGGAAGGCCGCCCTGCGTCGCTGGAGCACCTCCTGGTAGTGCGGCACGGCGGCGGAAGGAATCCGCACGTCGCCCATGGGCATGCCGTACAGGCGCTCCGCCTCGGCCACGCTGGCGGCCTCCTGGCGCATGGGGCCGTGCCGGAACACGTCTCCGTCCAGGCGCATCACCGACACGTAGAAGCCCTGGCGGTGGATGGCGTCCACGGCCGTCTCCAGGACGGACTGCTCGTCCCGGCACCGCATCATCTCCGCGGCGGCCGCCACCAGCGCTCCGGTGAGCCGCCGCACCGAGTGCTCGCCCTCCATGTCCTGGACCAGCACCACGGTGTCTTCCGGCGTGAGGCCGGGCACGTGCCAGACCTGCACGGTGCGCTCCTGTCCATCGGCCCGGCGGACGCGCAGCCAGCGGGGGTGCTCCGGGTGCGGCTCACCCCGGGAGACGGACTCGTACATCGGCTCCAGCCAGCCACGCTCCTCGGGGACGTACCGGGCGATGAGCTCCAGCAGGGGCGTGGACAGCAGCTCCTCCCGCGTCGTGCCCAGCAGGGACGCGAACGCCGCGTTGACATGCCGCACCCGCTCCCCGCGAACGACGGAGACGGGAATGGGCAGCCCTTCGAGCAGCCGGTAGTCAGCGGGGTCGGTGGACACGGCGGTCATCCTGGGGGGCGCCTCGTGTGGCCGCAAGGCGGCTCCTGAATGCCCCAGGGGGCCTTTGCAATGGGTTTCGCCGCACCCCGTAGGGAAGGGCGAGGGGCGATACCGGAGATGACGACCATGAACTTCATGAACCTGATGGACCGCAACGACTTCGAGCTCAAGGCCGTGATGGCGGTGATGGCCGCCTTCGTGATGACGGGGGCGGTGTTCGTCGGACAGATGCTCTAGTCGCGGGCGGAGTGTGGGACGGCTTCACTTCTTGGGCTTCGCGCGGGCCAGGTACTTCTGGATGAACTCCTTCTCCTCCTGGCGGAGGTGGCTCAGCCGCAAGCCGTAGCCTCGAGGGTTCTTCCCGTCCTCGAGCGAGTTCTCCCAGATGACGGAGCTGCGCAGCGTCATCACCCGCGCCGGGTCGTCGAACCGCAGCGTCAGCTCCACCTGGGTCCCCAGCCGCAGCGGCTTGTCCGTGGCGATGAAGAGTCCGCCGGAGGACAGGTTGATGATGCGGTGGTCGGTGAAGATGCCGGCGTTCTGGAGCGTCACCTTCACGTCCGCGTGGATGCGATCATCCGAGCGCCGCTCCAGGCCCACGAACTCGGCGCTGGAGTAGGTGGGGGCCGTCGCCGCCTTGCGGACGGTCGACTGGGCGGGCGCGCGGGCCACCACGGGCTCGGGGCGCATCGGGGTGGGCGGTGGCGCGGCGGGCGCCGCGTGCACCACGGGAGGCGGGCGGGCCGGCATGACGGGCGCGGCGGCCACGGGCGGCGGCCGGGGCGTCATGGCGGGCGCGGGCGGCGCCACGGGGGCGACGGGCGCCATCACCGGAGCCACGGCCGGGGCACCGGACACGTCCAGCCGGGGCGGGGCCGGGCGTTGCTGCTGCGCGCCCTGCGCGTAGAGGGCCTCCGCCTCGCGCATGCGGCGCGAGAGGAAGTCGAAGATTTCGGCGGAGACCTTGCGCAGCTCCGGGTGCGTGTCCGGGGCCAGGTGGTCCGGTGTGAAGCGCTTGGCCATGCGGAAGTAGGCCAGCCGCAGCTCGTCCAGACTCGCGTGGGGTTTGATTCCGAAGAGCTCGTGGGCGGGCAGGTTCTGCAGGCCGCGCAGCTGCGTGCGCAGGCGCTCGGCCTGCTGCTGCTCGACGGATTGCGTGGGCCGCGCGGTGGTGAACAGGTCGCTCAGCTCGGGCAGCTCCTGGAGGGCCACCCACTGGGTGCCGTCCCTCGAGGCGCGCACCGCGGCTTTCAGCCGCCCGGAGGCGATGAGCTCTCTCAGGGCCTGGAGGGCCAGGGGGCCCAGCACGCGTCCGAGGTTGTCCGCTACCCAATAACCCACAGCAGGAGACGACACGCAGACACCCCGTGAATCAGTGAGCCAGCGCCTGGCGCACGGCCGAGGCGATTTCCAGCGGATGGAAGGGCTTGCCCACGAAGCCCACGGCGCCCGCCGCCATGGCCTGCTCCACCACGGGCTCGGCGTCCATGCTGCTGATGACCAGCACGCGTGTCGTCGGCGAGACGTTCTTGATGGCGCCCAGCACCTCCAGGCCGCTCTTCTTCGGCATGAACAGGTCCAGGAACATGACCGCGGGCTTCTCTCGCGCGGCCACCGCCAGCCCTTCCTCGCCATCGGCGGCCTCGAGCAGGCGCAGCTCGATGCCCGTTTCGGCGATGACGTCCTTGAGGATGCGGCGCACGAAGCTGTCGTCGTCCACGAGCAGCAGGGTCGGGGTCTCAGGCATGGCGTCGGATGATATGCTGACCCCGCGAGGTTCGCGCGGGCCACGTGAAGCGCCTGCCTGCCTTTTGGGCTATGGGATGACCATGTCCACTGACAAGGCACTCTTCCACTTCGAGTCCCAGAAGCAGGCGTACCTCGATGACCTGAAGACGCTCGTCCGGATTCCCAGCGTCTCCTTCCCCGGGTTCGACCCGGCCCACGTCCGCCGGGGCGCCGAGGCCACGGCGAAGCTGCTCAGGGACCGTGGGTTTGAAAACGTTCAACTTCTCGACATCGAGGGGGCCCACCCGTACGTCTATGGGGAGGTGCTCGAGGCGCCGGGCAGGCCCACGCTGCTGCTGTATGCGCACCATGACGTGCAGCCGGCCGGGGACGAGTCGGCCTGGAAGAGCCCGCCCTTCGAGCCCCAGGAGCGGAACGGGCGGCTGTACGGGCGCGGCTCGGCGGACGACAAGGCCGGCATCGTGGTGCACACCTCCGCGGTGGACGCGTGGCTGAAGGGGGCGGGCCGCCTCCCCCTCAACGTGAAGGTCATCATCGAGGGCGAGGAGGAGATTGGCAGCAATCACCTGAGCGCCTTCCTCCAGAAGCATGCGGCGCTGTTGAAGGCGGACGCCATCGTCCTCACGGACACCTCCAATTTCGACACGGGGCTGCCCTCCATCACCACCGCGCTGCGCGGGCTCGTCACGGTGGACGTGGAGGTGCGCGCGCTGAAGCAGGCGGTGCACTCGGGCATGTGGGGCGGGCCGGTGCCGGACCCCGTCATGGCGCTGTGCCGGATGCTGGCCACGCTGACGAAGCCGGACGGCTCCATCGCGATTGAGGGCATCCAGGAGCGGGTGAGGCCGCTGACGGCGGCGGAGCGCGCGAGCATCCAGTCCCTGCCGGGCGACGAGGCGTACTTCCGCGAGCAGGTGGGCCTGCTCCCGGGCGTGCAGGTGCTGGGCGGCGGGCAGCACCCGTTCGAGATGAACTGGCGTCAGCCGAGCATCGCCATCAACGCCATCCAGGCCAGCAGCCGCAAGGATGCGCGCAACATCATCTGTGACTCGGCGTGGGCGCGCGTGGGCATCCGCATCGTCCCGGACCTGGAGCCGCGCGACGTGGAGGAGCGGCTGAAGGAGCACCTGCGCAAGGTGTGCCCGTGGGGCCTGGAGCTGAGCTTCCACACGGAGGGCGCGTCCGGCTGGTGGTACACGGACCCGTCGCACCCGGCGTTCCAGGCGGCGTTCCGCGCGCTGGAAAAGGGCTACGGCGGCAAGGCGGTGGCCATCGGCTGCGGGGCGTCCATTCCCTTCGTGGAGCCCTTCGCCCGCGAGCTGGGCGGCGTGCCGGCGCTGCTCATCGGCGTGGAGGACCCGTACACGTACGCCCACTCCGAGAACGAGAGCCTGCACCTGGGTGACTGGGAGAAGTCCATCCGCAGCGCCATCCACCTCTACGAGGAGCTGGCCACCACGCTGGGCGGCCGCTGACGTCTTCGGAGTCGGCCGCACCCCGGCGGATGTGCCTTTCGTGGTGACGCGCATCTGGCTTAGGTAGCCCTCTGGAGGGAGGGACTCCGGATGCCCGCGGGACTGGACCTGCGCGTGGTCGCCAGCTTCGTGGCGGCCATCGCCTTCGATGTGTTGATGCCGGTGGCGGTGGTGCTGTGGGCGCGCCGCCGGCTGGGCGTGGCCTGGAAGGTGGTGGGGTGGGGCGCGCTGGCCTTCGCGCTGTCGCAGCTCTTCACCCGCGTGCCGCTGGTGCAGGTCGTCCAGTTCCTCCTGCGCGACGCGCTGAAGTCCTCCCAGGCGCTCATGGTCGCCTGGGTGGTGGTGCTGTCGCTCACGGCGGGCCTCTTCGAGGAGACGGCGCGCCTGTGGGCGTTCCAGAAGCCGTTGAAGGACTCCCGGCGCTGGCGGGACGCGGTGGGCTTCGGGGCGGGCCATGGCGCGCTGGAGTCCGCCGTGCTGATTGGCGGCCTGGCGGCGCTGGGGCTCATCAACATGGTGGCGCTGTCCAGCCTGGACCCGTCCACGCTGCCGCTGAAGCCGGAGCAGGTGGAGCAGGTGCGGCAGGCGAAGGCGGCCTTCGCGGCGCTGCGCTGGTGGGAGCCGCTGCTGGGCGCGTACGAGCGGGCGGGGGCGATGGTGTTCCACATCGCGATGTCCGTGCTCGTGCTCCAGCGCTTCGTGCGTGGCGAGGTGAGGTGGTACTGGCTGGCGGTGGGCGCTCACGCGCTCTTCAACGGTGTCACCGTCGCGGTGGGGAAGGCCGCCGGGCCGGTCGCGGGGGAGGGCGTGGTGACGGTGGCCGCGCTCCTCGGCCTGTGGGTCATCCTCCACTTCCGCCCCAGGGCTCCGGAGCCGGAGGCCGCGCTGCCGCCGGCGTGAGGCCCGAGGGGGCTGGCCTCTTCAGTGCTGGCGGAACCGGTCCGTGGCCTCTACCAGGGCCGCCGTGTTGCCGGGCTCGTTGGCCGAGTGGCCCGCGTCGGGGACGATGATGAAGTCCGCCTCCGGCCACGCCTTGTGCAGCGCCCACGCGCTCTCCGGGGGGCACACCACGTCGTAGCGCCCCTGGACGATGACGCAGGGGAGGTGGCGGATGCGGTGCACGTCGTCGAGCAACTGCGTGTCGCTTCGCAGGAAGCCCCGGTTGACGAAGTAGTGGCACTCGATGCGGGCGAAGGCGATGGCGAACGTGTCCATGCTGTTGCGTGCCACCAGCTCGGCGTTGGGGTACAGGCAGCTCGTGCGGCCCTCCCACACGCTCCAGGCGCGCGCGGCCTCCAGCTGGGTCTTCCGGTCGTTCCCCAGCAGCCGGCGCGCGTACGCGGCCAGCAGGTCTCCTCGCTCCTCCGGGGGAATGGGCGCCAGGTAGTGCTCCCACGCGTCCGGGAACAGGGCGCTCGCGCCGCGCTGGTAGAACCAGTCAATCTCCTGCTTGCGCAGCAGGAAGATGCCTCGCAGCACCAGCTCCGTGACGCGCTCCGGGTGCGTCTGCGCGTACGCCAGCGCCAGCGTGCTGCCCCACGAGCCGCCGAAGAGTTGCCACCGCTCGATGCCCAGGTGCTCGCGCAGCCGCTCCATGTCGGCCACCAAATCCCAGGTGGTGTTCTCCTCCAGGCTCGCGTGCGGAGTGCTCTTCCCGCAGCCGCGCTGGTCGAAGAGGACGATGCGGTACGCGTCCGGGTCGAAGAAGCGCCGCTGCCTCGGGTCCGTCGCGCCGCCCGGGCCGCCGTGGATGAAGACCACCGGCTTGCCGCGCGGGTTGCCGCACTCCTCGAAGTACACCTCGTGGAGCGCGGACACGCGCAGGTGCCCGGTGCGGTAGGGCTCCAGGGGCGGGTACAGAGAACGCGGCGGCCTGTTGGGAACGGACACGAGGCGGGCTTTCCGTGACGGCGGGAATGCCGTCACCGTACCAGAGCGCTCCCCGCCACCGGACCCCGCGTCACGGACGCATGACACCCGGCCCGGGGGCAGACGGGCGTCCTCCAGCCGACGCTGGCCCGCCAGGACTCCAGGCGGGCAGGCTCATCCGCTCGCGATGTGACGCCGAAGTTTCCCGGGCGCAACGCCGACTTTGCGGGCGCCGTGGACACTTCCGATGACTCCAACCCCCGGAGCGTCCCCATGAACATCGCCTCCCTCATGAACAACCCGAAGGCCCGCGTCACCCCCGCTCGCGAGCGCCGGCTGCGGCTCGTGCGCGTGCAGGCCACCGTCCTCGCCCAGGGCGCGGTGAGCGCGATGAAGGACAGCGTGCAGGCGTTCCGCCACATGCGGGACGTCCTCACCGGCGGCTACGCGCACCGCCTCCACTGACCTTCCGGCCCCGGCACCGTGCCGCGCCAGGAGGCCGGGACGGCGTGAGGCCATCCCCGGCCCGTGAGCCAGGGGCGGGCACGGCCTGAAGCCCTGCCCAGGCCCCGCGGAGACAGGAGGCCGGGACGGCTTCAGGAGGGGGCGCCCGGGCCCGGGGTTCCCGGGCTCGACGGCGCGTCCTCCTTCGACGGAGGCGGAGGCGGGGGCACGCCCTTGCCGGCCGGCGCCACCACCCGCACCTCCGTGCGGTCATCCAGCGCGAGCCCGTCGCCCTTGGGCTCCGTCTCCGTCACCGAGATGACGTCCCCGCGGTTCAGCTTGAGGAAGCGCTCGTTGCGCTCCGTGCGGTGCTTCTCCTGCATGGCCAGGCCCACGCGCCCCTCCGGGCCGCAGCCGATGTAGCGCCGGCGCCCCTTGCCCTCCAGCGGCTCGGAGACGATGCGGAACAGCCGTCCCGGCGTCAGCTCCGGCCAGCCCTCGCCCTTGGGCGCCAGCACCAGGTAGCTCATCTTCAGCGCTTCCTTGTGCAGGCTCGCCGCGCGCGCCAGCTCCTCCACCACGCGGGGCATGGGCCAGGGCCGCTCCGCGTGGCACCAGTCCGTCTCCTTCAGCAGCGCCGGGCAGGCGCCCCGGTACATGCAGGGCGCGCGCACCGCGTAGCCGCGCTCCACCATGGCGTCGCGAACGTGGAGCAGGCCGCGGCTCGTCTCGCGCAACGCCGGCTCCATCACCAGCAGGCTGCCGCCGCGCTTCACCTTCGCCAGCGCCGCCTCCAGCAGCGCCGCGCGCGGGGCCGTGGCCCCCTCGCCGGTGCCGTACAGCTCGTTGAGGACGTGGCCCATCGTAATCAGGTCGAACTGCCCCTCCGGCAGCGCGGCGGCCTTCTTCGTCGGGTCCCACTCCCGGGTGGCCAGGGCCTCGCCGGCCTCGGTGGCCAGGGCGCGCGCCAGGTTGAGGGCGGCCTTGCTGCGGTCCGCCGCCGTCACCTCGCTGGCGCCCGCGTCCATGGCCGCGAAGGCCACCGGGCCCGGGCCGCTGCCCAGGTCGAGCACCTGCCGGGGACGGTTGGGCAGCTCGCCCAACACCTGCCGGGCCTGTGCGTAGGACACCGGCCAGTAGAAGAGGAGGTAGGCGCCCAGCAGGCGCGGGTCATCCATGTACCGCGCCCCGGCGAGCTGCCGCTCGCGCGTGAGGCCCAGGGAGAGCTGCCGGACGCCCGCGCCCACCTCCTTCACCTCCTGGGGGGTGAGGCGTGTCTCCGGCCCGTCGCCCCTGCCGCGCGAGGCGCGCCACACGGCGATGAGCCTCGGCATCCACCGCTCCAGGTCCTTGCTGTACGCGTTGCTCATCCCGCCAAACCTTCGACTCTTCTGGGGCCGCTTCCCGGGGCGGCCACGTCAACCCGTTGTCATTCCGCCAAGGCTTCAACTCAGGCGTCGCCACCCGGGGGCGACCGCGTTAAACCCTTGTCGCACATGATTTCCGTCCGCGGACTGCGCAAGCACTACAAAGTCCACAAGCGCCCGCCGGGCCTGAAGGCGGCCCTTCGCTCGCTCGTCCACCGTTCCTACACCACCGTGAAGGCCGTGGATGGCATCTCCTTCGACATCCGCCCCGGCGAGCGCGTGGGCTTCCTGGGCCCCAACGGCGCCGGGAAGACGACGACGCTCAAGGTGCTCTCGGGGTTGCTCCACCCCTCGGACGGCGAGGTGACGGTGGACGGCCACGTGCCCCGGCTCCGGGAGGAGGCCTTCCTCAAGAAAATCATGCTCGTCATGGGGCAGAAGCAGCAGCTCCTGTGGGACTTGCCTCCGGCGGAGACGTTCGAGCTCAACCGCGCCATCTACGACGTGCCCGCCATCCAGTACAAGCAGACGCTGGACGAGCTGGTGGCGCTGCTCGACATCGGGGACCTCATCACCAAGCCCACCCGGCAGCTCTCCCTGGGCGAGCGGATGAAGTGCGAGCTGGCCGCGGCGCTCATCCACCGGCCCCGCGTGTTGTTCCTGGACGAGCCCACCATCGGCCTGGACGTGTCCATGCAGGCCACCATGCGGACGTTCATCAAGGAATACAACGAGAAGTACGGCGCCACGCTCATCCTCACCAGCCACTACATGGACGACGTGGCGGCGCTGTGCCCCCGGGTCATCGTCATCGACAAGGGCCTGTTGTCCTACGACGGCAGCCTGGACGCGCTGGTGCAGCGGGTGCGCCCGGAGAAGCGGGTGGTGCTGCGGCTGGCCGAGGAGGTGGACGCCGCGCGGCTGGCCCCGCTGGGCAAGGTGGTGACACACGAGGCGGGCACCGCGGTGCTCCAGGTGCGCCAGGAGGCCGTCAACGCCACCATCTCCCGCGCGCTGGCGGGGCTGCCCGTCACGGACCTCACGGTGGAGAACGCGCCGCTGGAGGAGGTCATGAGCGAGCTGTTCGCGGAGAACAAGGCCCGGCGCGAGGCCGCCGCCGAGGACGCCTCGCGGGAGTCGGTGACGGCATGAGCTTCCGCAACACCCTGCGCGCCATGCCCACGCTGCTGAAGGTGGGCTTCGCCGAGGCGGTGGCCTACCGGGCGGAGATGTTCATCTGGGTGCTGTCCACCACCATGCCGCTGGTCAACATGGTGCTGTGGATGGCGGTGGCCCGGGACGCGCCGGTGGGCCGCTTCGGCCAGGAGGACTTCGTGGGCTACTTCCTGGCCACCTTCGCGGTGCGCCAGCTCACCAGCTCCTGGGCCGCGTGGCTCATCAACTGGGAGGTGCGGCAGGGGACGCTGTCCATGCGCCTCTTGCGCCCCATCTCCCCGCTGTGGGCCTACGCGGCGGAGAACGTGGCGGGCTTCCCCATGCGCCTCATCGTCGCGGTGCCGGTGATGGTGTTGAGCGTGGTGCTGGTGGGCTCCCGGGCCGTGCCCCAGCACGCGTGGCAGTGGGCCTTCTTCGTGGTGGCCGTGCTGGGCGGGTGGGCCATCTCCTTCCTGGCCAACGTGGCCATCGGCGCGCTGAGCTTCTTCTGGGGCAGCAGCCAGAAGGTGATGGAGGTGTGGCTCGTCCTCTACTTCGTCTGCTCCGGGTACATGTACCCGGTGGAGCTGCTGCCCCCCGCGCTGCGCACCCTCATCGACTGGCTGCCGTTCCGCTACCAGATTGGCCTGCCGGTGGAGGTGATGACGGGCGCGCACGGCTGGCGCGAGGTGCTGTGGCTCCTGGGGGCGCAGTGGGCCTGGGTGGCCGTCATGGGCACGCTCGCGGTGTTCGTGTGGAAGCAGGGCGTGCGGCGCTTCGCGGCGTTCGGAGGGTAGGGGCATGGTGCGGCGCTACCTGAGACTGCTGGGCATCCAGCTCAAGGCGTCCGGCCTGCTGGCGGTGCAGTACCGCGCGGACTTCTTCACCGAGGGGCTCACGTCCCTCTTCTGGACCTTCACCGCGCTGGCGCCGCTGTTCGTCGTCTACGGTGAGCGGCCCGTCGTGGAGGGGTGGAGCTTCGGCGAGGCGCTGCTGGTGGTGGGCTGGTTCACGCTGCTGCAAGGCATCCTCGAGGGCGCCATCAACCCCAGCCTCACCGGCGTGGTGGAGCACATCCGCAAGGGCACGCTGGACTTCGTGCTGCTCAAGCCCGCGGACGCGCAGTTCCTGGTGTCCACCCAGCGCTTCCTGCCCTGGCGCGCCTTCAACGTGCTCACCGGGCTGGGGCTGTTCGTCTACGCCTTCTCGCGGCTGGGCCGGTGGCCCTCGGTGCCGGGGCTGCTGTCGTCGGTGCTGCTGCTGGGCACCAGCACGCTCTTGCTCTACTCGCTGTGGATATTGACGGTGAGCGCCGCCTTCTACGTCGTGCGCGTGGACAACCTCACGTACCTCTTCACGTCCATCTTCGACTTCGCGCGCTGGCCGTCCTCGGTGTTCAAGGGCGTGGCGAAGGGCGCGCTGACGCTCGTCTTCACGTACGTCATCCCCCTGGCGCTGATGACCACCTTCCCCGCGGAGGCCATGCTGGGGCGGCTTCCGCTCCACGCGCTCGCCGGCGCCGTGGTGGGCGCGGTCGTCTTCGCGTGGCTGGCGCGGCGGGTGTGGCTGCACTCCATCGGTCACTACACGTCCGCCAGCAGCTAGCACGCTGCCTGTCCGCCAGCCTGCCAGGAGGTGGGTGGCCCCGGCCCCACGGTAGGACGTGAGTGTTCAGTATTGGCGGGTGAGATGGCCTCGGGGGCTCCGGCTGGGGTAAAGGCCGCTTCAACCCCCCCTCAGAGTCAGAAAGAGGACTCCCCCCATGTTCAGAAATCCCGGGTCCGGCCCCATGGCCGTGCTCGTGTTGACCCTCGCCCTGGCGGGCTGCTCACACGAGGATTTTGCAGAAGCGCTGAATCAGGAGGCCCCGGACACGCAGGCCTCGTGGCTGGGCGAAGGCGAGAGCGCCCCCTGGGCGACCGCCCCCAGCATGACGACGAAGCGCGTGGACCACAGCGTGACGGTGTTGCGCTCGGGCGCGGTGCTGGTGGCCGGCGGCCAGTCGTCGCTGAGCGCGGAGCTGTACGACGCGAAGGCGCGGCGCTGGTCCAGCGCGGGCACCATGGTGACCATCCGGCGCCGCCACACCGCGACGCTGCTGCCGTCCGGGAAGGTGCTCGCCGTGGGTGGCGACTCCTCCGCCGCGTCCACCGGCACCGCCGAGCTGTATGACCCGTCCAACCACACCTGGACGGCCACGGGCAGCCTGGACTCGCTGCGCTCCGGCCACACCGCGACGCTGCTGAGCTCCGGGCTGGTGCTGGTGGTGGGCGGTGACAACGGCCAGGGCGAGGCGCTGAGGAGCGCCCGGCTCTACGACGCGGCCACGGGAAGCTGGACGGTGACGGGAGACCTCTCCGTGCCCCGCGTGGGGCACGCCGCCACGCTGCTGCCGTCCGGCCAGGTGCTGGTGACGGGCGGCCGGAGCGGTCCGCATGGCGAGTTCCTCCGGACCGCGGAGCTGTATGACCCGGCCAAGGGCACGTGGACGGCCGCGGCGCCGATGGGCACCGTGCGCTCCGGCCACTCGGCCACGCTGCTGATGACGGGCAAGGTGCTGGTGGCGGGCGGCCAGGTCGACGACATCACCGCGACGCGGAGCTCCGAGCTGTACGAGCCGGCCACGAACACGTGGGCGCCCACCACGAGCCTCCTGCTGGCGGAGCGGGCGAACCACACCGCCACGCTGATGCACTCGGGCGAGGTGCTCATCACCGGCGGCACCGACGGCGGTGACACGTATCTCCAGAGCGTGGAGCTGTACGAGCCGACCAGCAACCGGTGGTTCACGCGGTGGCCCATGAGCAGCAGCCGGTTCGGCCATGTCGCCGCGCTCCTGAGCACGGGCGAGGTGCTCGTCGCGGGTGGTGGCGCGGACGGGGAACCGGACTCCGCCACGGCCGAGCGCTACGTGCCGTCCACTCCGCCCTGGCTCCCCGCGGCCCCCATGACGGCGGCCCGCTACCACCACACGGCGACGGCCCTGGGCTCCGGCAGGTTGCTGGTGGCGGGGGGCACGGCCACGGGCAGCAGCGCGCTGCAGGGCGCGGAGCTCTACGACGAGGCGGCGGGCGCCTGGACGGAGGCGGGCACGCTCCTCACTCCACGCTACCTGCACAGCGCCACGGTGCTGCCCTCCGGCAGGGTGCTGGTGGCGGGTGGCCAGTCCAGCTCCTCCTCCTTCCTGTCCTCCGCCGAGCTGTATGACGCGGCCACCCGCACCTGGACGGCCACGGGCGCGCTGGCCACGACGCGCTCGCGCCACACCGCCACGCTGCTGGAGTCGACGGGGCAGGTGCTGGTGGTGGGCGGCCGGTTGAGCTCCAGCTACACCGGCATCCTCGCCACCGCCGAGCTGTATGACGTGGCCACCGGCACGTGGCGCGCCACGGGGAGCATGAGCAAGCGGCGCCTCTTCCACAGCGCCACGCTGCTGGCCACCGGCAAGTTGCTGGTGGCCGGCGGCACCACGCCCGAGGGCGACACCGCCACGGCGGAGCTGTATGACCCGGCCACGGGCACGTGGACTTCCACGGGCGCCATGTCGGTCACTCGCTACGGGCACGCGGCGGTGTTGCTGCCCTCCGGCAAGGTGCTGGTGGCGGGCGGCTGGGGGGCGCGCGGCGCGCTCGCCTCCGCCGAGCTGTATGACCCGGCCACCGGCACGTGGACCGTGGTGGCGTCCATGTCCGCGGCCCGCTACGGGCCCATGGCGTCGCTGCTGCCCTCCGGCCGGGTGCTGGTGCTGGCGGGAGACGGCGGCTCCTCCGTCGGCATCCAGGACTCCTCCGAGGTGTTCGACCCGGGCACGGGGATGTGGACCCCCGGCGGCTCGCTCTCCACGCCCCTGACGTACGCCGGCGTGGCGCGGCTGACCTCCGGCAACGTGCTCGTCACCGGCGGCCAGGGCTCCAGCGGCTCCCTGGCAGCCACCGAGCGGTACACGCCCGCCAACTGAGCGTCTCGCCTCCCGCCCCGGTGTCCCTTCCGCACCGGGGTGGGCCCTACTCCAGGGGTCGGGGTGACTCGGTTGATTCAAATGTCAACTGATTTAGGCTCTCTCTGCTCTCCCGGTGAATCACGGGAGTAGCGTGACGAATCCCCCCCAGCAGTTGAAGGAAGGAGCCGGTGATGAGGAGGCTTCACGCAGTCTTCGTGGCAGCAGTGTGCACGGGAGTGCTCGGGCTTGGACCCGAGGCCCATGCGGGCGCGGCGCGGACGACGTACCCGGTGGTGTTCGCGCATGGCATGGCCGGGTTCGACGACATCCTCGGTTATGACTACTGGGGCGACGACTACGGCATGTTCGTGGGCGACGCGTGCGACGCATTCCTCGAGGTGGACTGCAACGAGGACATCGACTCGGGGCAGCGCTCCTTCGTGGCGCAGGTGGCGCCGTTCCAGTCCTCGGAGGTGCGGGGGCTGGACCTGGCGAACGACATCGAGGGCTTCATGGCGACCTCGGGCGCGTCGAAGGTGAACCTCATCGGCCACTCGCAGGGCGGCATCGACGCGCGCAAGGCGGCGCGGGTGCTGCGCGAGCGGCGGGGCGTCACGTCGGTGGCGGTGCTGGTGAGCGTGTCCTCTCCGCACCGGGGCTCGCCGGTGGCCAAGTACATCCTGGACCTGAAGCCGGGTGTCACCAGCGTGGTGGCCGCGCTGGCGAAGTACTACGGCGACATCGTCTACGCGCCGGGCAATGACGCGTACGCGGGCGCCAAGCAGCTCGTCTACAACGACTACTCGTCGGCCGACGGCGCCACCACGGGCATGAAGGCGTACAACGACAAGTACCCGGTGAGCAGCACGTACGCGGGGCGGTACGTGTCGCTCATCACCGCGCAGAATGGCCTCAACGTGAATCCGGCGCTGTACCTGCTGAGCGAGTTCCTCTTCGACATCGACGGTGATGGGTACTGCGCGGGGGACGGCGACAACGACGGCGCGGGCGGCTGCGGCGACGGCATCCGCAACGAGGCGGATGACGACGGCCTGGTGGGCATCAACTCGCAGCAGATGGGCTACCGGCTGCGCTACTCCGAGTCCACGTTCGGGTTCGACTCGGTGAGCACCGACACGTCCATCGCGGCCGTCACGAGCCTCAACGCGCCCACCAGCGCGCAGATGACGTCCATGTCCAGCGTCATCTCGCAGGACCACCTGGACGTGGTGGGCGTGGGCCCGGATACCTTCGACGAGCCGGAGTTCTACGCCGCCATCTTCGACTACATCGCGGCGTACGACTGAGTCGTGTCACGCGCGGGGCCTGGGGTGTCCCGGGCCTCGTGCGCAGGGGGCCGCTGTTTCAGGCCCCGGGCTGGGGCGCCTCGGCTTCCTCGGCCTCCACGCCGTAGTACGCGAGGCACTCCACCTCCCGGCCGCGCACCACGCGCCTGCCGTCGAGCGGACCACCGTGCGCGGTGACGACGGTGCACTGGCCCTCCTCGTCCTCCTTGTCGAAGTAGAGGACCACCCAGTCCCGCGTGGTGCCCTGCTGGTGCGCCAGCGCCGTGTTGGAGAAGAGCGCCCGGATGTTCCAGCCGTCCACCTTGCGGCGCAGCACCGGAAGCCACGCCTCTCCCGAGGGATTGAACCGGCGCGGCGCAATCGTCCGCAGCTCTCCCGCCGCCGCGCGCCGCCGGTACTCCTCGTCCACCTGGAGCAGCAGTCCAATCTCCGGCTGCTCCCCGCTGTCCGGCGCCGCATGCAGCCGCGCGGCCGCACGCCGGCTCCGCGTCAGCCTCGAGGCGAGCAGCTCCCGCACCTGTTGCCCGCGCCGGGGGCCGAAGCCCTCCACCTGCTCCAGCCTCCCGTCGTGCGCCGCCTGCTCCAGTTCCTCCAGCGTCCGCACCCCCAGCTCCTCGTGGATGCGCCGCGCCAGCTCCGGGCCGATGCCGGGCACGCTGGCGAGGAGCTGCTCGGGCGAGGACTCTGACTCCAGCCTGTCGAGCAGGCCCAGGTGGCCCGTCCGCACGAACTCCGCCACCGCCGCCGCGATGCTCTTGCCCACCCCCGGCAGCTTGCGCAGCCCCGCCTCACCCTCCGAGGTGAACACCTCCACTACCGGCCTGGGCCAGGTCGCGATGGTGTTCGCCGCCTTCCGGTAGGCGCTCACCCGGAACGGCATCGCGTCCTGTGCCTCCAGCAGGTCCGCCACACGCTCCAGCGCGTCGGCGATGTCGATGTTGTCCTTCCACTCCACGCCCATGACTACCGTGAAGGTGGGGCGACGGAGTGGCGACGTCCAGCCCCGGACCTGGCACACCGGGCGCGGAGCAGGGCGTCCAGGAGGGCACGGTGGGCGGCCGGCGGAACGGACGTTCCATTCCATCGCCTGCCCTCCGGCCGGGTGGGGCTCACGGGTGACCCGGGGCGCGCCGTGTGGAACGGACATTCCATTCCGCCGCCTGCCCTCTGGCCGGGCGGGCCTCGCGGGGTGACCCAGGGCGCGCCGTGTGGAACGGACATTCCATTCCGCCGTCTGCCCTCTGGCTGGGCGGGCCTCGCGGGGTGACCCAGGGCGTGCCGTGCGGAACGGACATTCCATTCCGCCGACTGCCCTCTGGCTGGGGGAGCTTCGCGGTGGTGCGGGGCGCTGTGGGTGGAATGGACGTTCCGTTCCGCCGACTGCCCTCTGGCTGGGGGAGCTTCGCGGTGGTGCGGGGCGCTGTGGGTGGAATGGACGTTCCGTTCCGCCACCTGCGCTCAGGCCGGGTGGGGCTCACGGGTGACCCGGGGCGCGCCGGGTGGAATGGAGGCTCCATTCCGCCGTCCGCCGTCTGCCCTCTGGCCAGGGCACATCCCGACGCCCGTCCGCTCCCCGGGTGGCCCTCCCGCTGCGGGATTCCCAGCCGATGCGACGGAGCGCTACCGTGCCGGGCCGATGAGACCCGAGGAAGTCGTTTCCCAGGTAGTGGAGGCAAGACCCGTCACGGAAGAGGAAGCGCGGGCCACCGAGTCCCGCGCACCCGCCCTGCGGGACTTCGTGATGATGGTGCTGGCCCTCGCGAGCCTGGGCCCCATCTTCTACGTGGAGCTGGAGGGACTGCAGTGGCCGGACCCTCGCTTCCAGGTGCTCGCCGCCATCGACCTGGGCTTCGTCCTCATCTTCCTTGGCGACTTCCTCTGGGGGCTGTCGCGGGCGAAGGACCGCGGGGACTTCCTGCGCCGCCACTGGTACGAGCTGCCCGGCCTGGTGCCCCTGTACGCGGAGGGCCTCAGCCTGCTGCGCGCCGCCCAGCTCCTGCGCCTGACGCGGCTGCTGCGCCTGCTGCGGCTGCTCACAGCGTACCGCCGCATGCGCACCCTCACCGTGCTGGATGCGCTGTTCAACCGCTACAAGCTGGGCCACACGCTGCTCGTGGCCTTCGCGGTGGTGATGGGGATGGCCACCGTGGTGTGGGTGCTGGAGCGGCACACCAACCCCAGCCTGTCTCAGTTCCCGGACGCGGTCTGGTGGGCCATCGTCACCGCCACCACCGTGGGCTACGGCGACATCACCCCGCAGACGGGCCTGGCGCGTGTCTGCGCCACGGTGCTGATGCTGATGGGCATTGGCCTCATTGGCATGGTGGCCTCCAGCCTGAGCAACGCCCTGCTCACCGCGGACCAGGAGGCGAGCCAGCCCACGGCCTCCTCCGCTCCCACCCTGGCCTCCGAGCTGGAGCGGCTGGCCGTCCTCCGGGAGCGCGGCCACCTCACCGCCGAGGAGTTCACCGCCGCCAAGCGGAAGCTGCTCGGCTGAGGCTCCAGGGCGGGTGGGGAAGGGGAGCGGAAGGCCCCCGCCGAGCCGTCCGGGGTCCGGCCTGACCGCCCGGCGCTCGTTGCGGGCTGCAAGGAAAGACCGCCCGTGATAGTTGGCCCCGGGTCATGACGAACGAGCTCGACAGGGAGGTCGCCCGGCGGCGCACCTTCGCCATCATCTCCCACCCCGACGCGGGTAAGACCACGCTCACGGAGAAGCTGCTGCTCTACGGCGGCGCCATCCACCTGGCCGGCAGCGTGAAGGCCAAGCGGGCGCGGCGGCACGCCACCAGCGACTGGATGGAGCTGGAGAAGGAGCGTGGAATCTCCGTCACCTCGTCCGTGCTCCAGTTCGCCTACCGCGACCACGCGGTGAACCTGCTCGACACCCCGGGCCACCAGGACTTCTCCGAGGACACCTACCGCACCCTCGCGGCGGCGGACTCGGCGGTGATGCTCATCGACGCGGCCAAGGGCGTGGAGCCCCAGACGAAGAAGCTCTTCAAGGTCTGCCGCATGCGCGGCATCCCCATCTTCACCTTCGTCAACAAGCTGGACCGGTACGGCCGCGAGCCGCTGGACCTGATGGACGAGCTGGAGCAGGTGCTCGGCATCCGCTCCTATCCGATGAACTGGCCCATCGGCATGGGGCCGGACTTCCGGGGCGTCTATGACCGGCAGGCCCGCGTCGTCCACGTCTTCTCCGCCGAGGGCTCCCACGGCGAGTCGGAGGTGGCCGAGCGCTCGGTGTCCATCGACTCGGACGAAATCAAGACCGTCCTCACCGAGGCGGAGCTGGCGAAGCTGCACGGCGACATCGAGCTGCTGGACATCGGCGGCGACGAGTTCACCCGCGAGAAGTGCGACTCCGGGCAGCTGTCGCCCATGTTCTTCGGCAGCGCCATGACGAACTTCGGCGTGCGCCCGTTCCTGGATGCCTTCCTGGACCTGGCGCCGGCGCCCACCTCGCGGCCCACGACGAAGGGCCCGCGCGAGCCGACCAATCCCAAGTTCGCGGGCTTCGTCTTCAAGATTCAGGCGAACATGGACCCGGCGCACCGCGACCGCATCGCCTTCATGCGCGTGGTGAGCGGCCGCTACGTGAAGGGCATGAGCGCCTTCCACTCGCGCCTGGGCAAGGAAGTGCGCCTCGCGAAGCCGAGCCAGTTCATGGCCGCCGAGCGCACGGCGATTGAAGACGCGTGGCCCGGGGACGTCATCGGCCTGTTCGACCCGGGGCAGTACCGCATCGGCGACACGCTGGCGGAGGGCAACGAGGTGGAGTTCGAGGGCGTGCCGCGCTTCAGCCCGGAGCACTTCGCCGTGGTGCGCTCCAAGGACCCGCTGCGCCGCAAGCAGATGGAGAAGGGGCTGGAGCAGCTCTCCGAGGAGGGCACGGTCCAGATCTTCCAGCAGCTCCACATGGGCATGAAGGACCCCATCGTGGGCGTGGTCGGCGCGCTCCAGTTCGAGGTGCTGCAGTACCGGCTGGAGCACGAGTACGGGGCGAAGATTGCCCTGGACCGGCTGCCCTTCAGCCACGCGCGCTGGGTGGTGGGGCCCAACTTCGACCCCAAGTCGTTCGACTGGGAGGGCAACCGTCAGACGGTGCAGGACCGGGACGGACTGCCCCTGGTGCTCTTCCGCGACGACTGGGCGCTCCAGCACGCCGAGGACAAGCACCCGGAGCTGAAGTTCCTCTCCGAGGCGCCCATGCTCCGCAAGGTGGCCGAGGCGGCCACCGGCTCCTAGTCCCCGGTGACGGCGGTGGCTCCTACTTGTAGGGAGCCACCGTGCCGCCGCGGAAGGCGGAATCGCGCAGGACGAGCCCCTCCTTGTAGAGGCGCGCGGCCTTGGGGCCGACGAAGAAGCCCTTGGGCTCGCCCTTGCGGTAGGTCTTCTTCACGAACTCCTCAATCTCCATGAACAGGCGCCGGAACCTGTCCGGTGCCGCGTTCTTCCGGCCCGTCTGCGCGGTGATGTCCAGCTCCGCCCAGAGCTGGCCGTTGAGCAATTCGCCCTCCTCGTTGGGGCGCGAGCGCTCCATGAAGATGACGGGCGAGCGCACCTCGTCGATGCGCCAGTGGCCCTTGTCCGGCCCGCGCTTCACCTTGTCCACGATGGCGGCGCCGATGTCGGTGGCCACCATGTAGAGGTCCTCCGGCGGGAGCCGGGGGATGTTCTCCAGGGTGGCGCGGAAGGTCTCCCAGTCCTCGGGGACGCGCCGGGGGTACACCTCCAGCGGGTAGCGCTCCAGGAAGCGGAAGAAGGCGACTTCATCGTCGGGCGACATGAAGAATTTGAGGACGTTGGCCATCGCGCAGCCCTCATACCCCCGAGTACGTCTCCCGTGAAGGACCGCCACGAAGCGCGCTAAGAATCCCGGGCATGGACACCTGGCTGCTCTCCCGAA
The DNA here is from genome assembly GCF_020037125.1 of Myxococcus sp. RHSTA-1-4. Classification (GTDB taxonomy): domain Bacteria; phylum Myxococcota; class Myxococcia; order Myxococcales; family Myxococcaceae; genus Myxococcus. Next base: position 94,290 of record NZ_JAIQDG010000028.1, on the reverse strand, counting down.
TGCAGGAGCTTCGCGACCTCCAAGGACTCATCGGCCTGGCCACCTGGGACCAGGAGACGTACCTCCCCGCCAAGGCGGGCCCCGCGCGGGCCCATCAGCTCTCCACGCTCCAGGGGCTGCACCACGAGCGCCTGGTGGACCCCCGGCTGGGCGAGGCCCTGGCGAAGGCCTCCACGCAGGACCTCTCCGAGGACGAGCGCGCCATGGTGCGCGTGCTCTCCCGCGACCGGGAGCGCGAGGTGCGCGTGCCCTCGGACCTGGTGAAGGCCCTGGCCGAGGCCCAGAGCCGGGCGCTCCACGCCTGGCGCGAGGCGCGCAAGGAGCGCCGCTTCGCCCTCTTCCAGCCCGCCCTGAGGCGCCTGCTGGAGCTGCGCCGCGAGCAGGCCGACGCCTACGGCCATGGCGGCGAGCGCTATGACGCGCTGCTGGAGGGCCACGAGCCCGGCATGCGCGTGGAGCGGCTCACCCCCGTGCTGACCGCGCTGCGCGAGCACCTCATCCCCATGGTGGGCAAGCTCGCCGGGGCGCGGCGCGAGGTGCCCCGCCTCTTCGACGGGCGGCGGTACGACAAGGACGCGCAGTGGGCCTTCACGCTGCGGCTGCTCAAGGACATGGGCTTCGACCTGGAGGCGGGCCGGCAGGACCTCAGCATCCACCCCTTCACGGGAGGCACGCACCCGCTGGACGTGCGCCTCACCACGCACGTGGACGAGTCCACTCCGCTGCCCGCCATCTTCAGCACCATCCACGAGGCGGGCCACGGCCTGTACGAGCAGGGCTTCGCGCCCGAGCACTACCGCACGCCCCTGGCCTCGGCGCCCTCCATGGGCCTGCACGAGTCCCAGTCCCGGCTGTGGGAGAACATCGTCGGCCGGAGCCGGCCCTTCTGGGAGCACTACTTCCCCGCGCTGCGCGCCGCCTTCCCGGAGGCGCTGGCCGGCGTGGACCTGGACGGCTTCCACATGGCCGTCAACGAGGTGAGCCCCTCGCTCATCCGCATCGAGTCGGACGAGGTGACGTACAACCTCCACATCGTCCTGCGTTACGAGCTGGAGCTGCTCCTGGTGCGCGACGAGCTGCCGCTGGAGGACCTGCCCGCCGCCTGGAACGCGCGGATGGAGAAGTACCTGGGAATCACTCCACCCGACGACACGCGCGGCGTGCTCCAGGACATCCACTGGGCCTGGGGCGAGCTGGGCTACTTCCCCACGTACTCGCTGGGCAACCTCTACGCGGCGTCCCTCTACCGCGCCGCCGAGCGCGCGCTGCCGGACCTCACCGGCCACCTGCGCCGGGGCGAGCTGCTGCCCCTTCGCGACTGGCTGCGCACCCACGTCCACAGCCAGGGCTTCCGCCTGCCCGCGGAGGAGCTGGTGCGCGGGGTGACGGGGCACGGCCTCTCGGACACCGACTTCCTGGCGTACCTGAAGTCGAAGTACGGCGCGCTCTACGGCGTCACGTTGTAGGGCCCTCGGTTCTGGCGCGAGGAGGCCTCCTTCGCCACCTCGCGCAGCTCCGGCAGCAGGGGTGTCCACTCCGCGCGGAGGATGCCCATCAGGATACCGTCCACGTAGCGCCCCTCCACGAAGTACTGCTCGCGCTGCACGCCCTCGCGGCGGAAGCCGGCCTTCTCGTACACGCGCTGGGCCGAGGTGTGGTGCCCGTAGACCTGGAGCCACACCTTGTTCAGGTTCAGCGTGCCGAAGCCGTAGTCCAGCATCAGCCGCGTGGTCTCGGTGCCCAGCCCCTTGCCCCAGTGGGTCGAGTCGCCGATGAAGAGGCCGAACTCGGCTTGATGGCTGCGGAAGTCCAGCCGGTGCAGCCCGGTGACGCCGAGCAGGATGTCCCCGTCCCGGAGCACCACGCCGAGCGCCACGTCCTGGTCGCTGCTCGTCAGCGCCTCGAGCCGCGCCTGCTCCTGCGCCACGGTGATGGGCCGGTAGGTGGCCAGCGTGCGGCGCACCGCGGGGTTGTTGAGATAGCCGGCCAGCCGGGGCGCGTCCTCGCGCTCCAGCGGGCGCAGGTACACGGTGGGGCCGATGAGGAAGGCGTTCGTCACGGGAGACCTCGGAGGCCTATCTCCCGGAAAGACGGCGCTGCTGACAAGCCCTGACTGTCAGCAGGCGAACAGCAGCGGCCGGCACGCGCGGGCGAGCTGCAGCGCGTCCCTGGCGAGCGCGTACGAGGCCGCGTCCTCCGCGTCCAGCCACGCGGTGCGGGCCACCCGGTTGCCCAGCTCGAAGCACAGGCTCGCGGTGCGGCGGGCCAGCCGGCTCTCCTTCTTCAGGGCGCGCACGTTCAGCTCGCAGAGCTCCGCACATTGCCGGAGCAGGCGCACCTCCTCGCAGCCCACGGGCTGTCCGCGAGCCACCATTCGCGCCATGCCTTCCTCGCACGAGGCCTGGCACTGAAGGCTCGCGGCGATGCATCGGACGATATCCGCGCGAGCACCGCCCACTCTGGCTCCCAGCATGGCGCGCACCTCCGAAGCGGCGACAAAGCTATGCACGCCGTTCCGGACGGCAACCCGAAGTGAGGTGCCTCAACGGACGTGTTAAACGGTGGGCCATGCCAAAGCTCACCCTCGTACCGCCGGAAATCGAGGAGTACGCGCACGCGCACACCACGGCACCCGCGCCGCTCTTCGAGGAGCTCCGGGAAATCACCTATGCGCAGATGGCCTCACCCCAGATGCAGGTGGGGCGCGTGGAGGGCACCTTCCTGCGCTTCCTCGTCGCGCTCTCCGGGGCCCGGCGAGTCCTCGAAATCGGGACATTCACCGGATACTCGGCGCTGATGATGGCGGAGGGGCTGCCGGATGACGGCGAGCTCGTCACCTGCGACATCAACCCCAAGGCCGCCGAGGTGGCGCGCTCCTTCTTCGCGCGCAGTCCCCACGGGCGGAAGATTCAGCTTCGCCTGGGGCCCGCGCTGGAGACGCTGAAGACGCTGGAGGGGCCGTTCGACCTCGCCTTCATCGACGCGGACAAGGGGAGCTACGGCGCGTACTGGGATGCGGTGCTGCCGCTGCTGCGTCCGGGCGGGCTGGTGGTCGCGGACAACGTGCTCTGGTCCGGCCGCGTGTTGCAGCCGGAGGCGACGGATGACCACGCGATTGTCACCTTCAACGCGAAGGTGGCGGCGGACCCTCGCGTGGAGCAGGTGCTGCTGACGGTGCGCGACGGGATGATGCTGGCGCGCAAGCGCTGATTCAGTACCGGCCGAGGAAGCGCTCCAGTCCGGGGCGCAGCGCCTCGCGCTGGGCGATGCACAGGTCCACGCGCTCCAGCGCCTGCGCCAGCACGCGCTCGCCGCCCTCGATTCGAGCCGCGTGGGGCGCGAAGAAGCCGGCCACGCGCTGGCGGTCCCCGGCGTCGCAGAAGGCGCCGCCGGTGTTGAGCAGCCACGCGGCGGTGTCGCGAGGCAGCCGCTGGAGCAGGAGCTGGAAGTGCTCGCGCAGGAAGTCGAAGGCGCCCGCGCGGGTGGTGGGGCCGTAGAGCTGGCCGAAGAGGATGGGCAGCGCCTCGCGCGCGTCCACGTCCGGCGCCAGCAGCAATTCCAGGCTGGCGCGCGCGAGCGTGGGCTCCCGGAAGGCGCCCAGCGCGGTGTAGATGAGCTCGCGCTCGCGGCCCTGGGACGCGGTGCGCAGGGCCTCGCGCAGGCGCTGGTGCAGGGCGGCGTCACCCGAGGCCCCGGCGGTGCCGAGCACGGCATGCGCCGCGTCCAGCGGCAGCGTGCTCCGGTCCTCCAGCCAGCGCAGGGCGAGCTGGCGGGCCTGGGTGCGCAGGGCGGGGTCCTGGCCCACGTCCGCCACCATCCACACCAGCAGGGGGCGCAGCATGCGCAGGTCCTCGCTCTCGCCCGGGCGGGACACGAAGCCCAGCCTGCGCGCGAGGCCGCCGAAGAGGCTCCGCACGAAGCGCGCCCGGTGGGGCTGGAGCGTGTCCGGCACGAACTCGTCGCGCACGCTGCCCACCACGCCCACCGCGCCCTCCACCAGGTCCGGGTCCTCCGGCCGCAACAGCCGCGTGGTCAGCGTCAGCGCCTGGGCCACGTCCAGGTCTCCACTGGCCACCAGCGCCTGTGCGTCGTCCATCAGCACGCGGCGCTCGGGGACGCTGAGCCCCTTGCCGCCCCGGCGCGACAGCCGCTCCAGTCCGTCTCCGCGCAGGAGCGCGTGGTAGTAGCCGCGCCCGTCCGCGTTGGGGTGCAGCCAGTCCGGGCAGCCCTTCGCCTCCTCCAGCACCAGTGTGCCGGAGGCGCCGGTGAGCACCGTGCAGGCGCGCCCTTCCTTCCCTCCGGCGCCGTAGCGCACGCACACGGGCACCTGCCAGGGGCGAGAGCCGTCCCCGTCCTTCATGCCGGGCGAGCCCAGCGGCAGGTAGCGCCGCTGCTCCAGCGCGAGCCGGGGCGGCGCGCCCGCGGGGCATTGCAGCTCCATGGCCACACGCGGCACGCCGGGCTGGTCCAGGAAGGTGGAGAAGGCCGGCGCCACGTCCCGGCCCGTGGCGGCGGAGAGGGCGCGGAAGAAGTCAGCGGTGGTGGCGGTGCCACGCGCGTGCGCCTCCAGGTAGTGGCGCACGCCCTGCTGGAAGGCGTCCGGGCCCACCCAGGACTCGAACATGGCCAGCACCGCGGCGCCCTTGCCGTAGGTGATTCCGTCGAAGGCGCTGTTGATGTCGCCGGGGGACTCAATCGGCTGGCGGATGCTGCGCGCGTTGACCAGCCGGTCCTCTTCCATGGCGTGTCCGCGCGCCTCCACCCGGCGCACGTCCCAGCGCCACTCGGGCTTCCACTGCGTCACCACCTTGTAGGCGAGCCAGTCCGCGAAGGACTCGTTGAGCCACAGGTCGTCCCACCACGCCATGGTGACGAGGTTGCCGAACCACTGGTGCGCCAGCTCGTGCGCCTGCGTCTCCGCGAAGTAGCGCTGGCGCCACACCGAGTCCCCCTCCACCGGGCCCAGCATCGCCTGCGCGCCGAAGGTGATGAGGCCCGGGTGCTCCATGGCGCCGCCCTGCGCGCCGGCCAGGGCGAGCACGTCCAGCTTCGAGTAGGGGTAGGGCGTGCCGAACCAGGCCTCCATCCGCTCCAGCAGCGGCGGCGTGACTCGCGCGGCCCACGTGGCCTCGGCGGCGCGGCCGTGCGGCACCACCATGCGCACCGGCACGTGGTTCCGGCCCGCGGTGCCCGCGTCCACCACCTCGAACGGGCCCACCGCGAAGGCCACGAGGTACGAGGGCAGCGGCGGCGTGGGCTGGAAGCGCACCGTCTTCCAGCCGTCCGTGCCGCGCTCCTCGGCCTCCACCGGCGAGTTGGAGAAGGCGCCATCCTCCGCGCGCACGCGCAGGGTGAGCTGCCAGGGAATCTTGAAGGAGGGCTCGTCGAAGCAGGGGAAGGCGCGCCGCGCGTACAGCGGCTCGAACTGCGTCATCGCGTACCAGCGCCCGTCCTCCTCCTCGCGGAAGATGCCGGAGTTCTCCTGCGTGGGCGCGCGGCCCGTGTACTCCACGCGCAGCGTGACGGTGCCGGGGCCCACCGGCTGCTCGGACACGAGGGCGAGGAGGTCTCCCAGGGGCAGCGCGGAGACGCGCACGCGCCCGCCGCCGCCCAGGACGAGGACGGCGTCCTCCACGGACAGCTCCTCGGCATGGAGCCACAGCTCCCGGGTGGCCTCGGGCAGGGAGAGCTCCACGTCCGTCGTGCCGCGGAACGCCTCCTGCCGCGGGTCCAGCTCCAGCGTCACCGTCTGCCGGGTGGGCCGTGCGCGCGCGTCCAGCCGCAGTCCGGGAGGCGTGAGGACGCGCGCCTCGTCATCGGCGGGTGCGGCCTGTCCGCTGGCCTCGCTCGCGGGAGGGGCGGCCGTGGGGGAGGGCGCCTCCCGTCGCGTGCCCGCGCAGCTCGCGAGGGTGAGCGCCAGCAGGAACCACGTGGCCGAGCCGAGGTGTCCGAACCGCATCGGGAAGCTCTCCGCTCGCGAGCCGGGACGGCCCACGAGTGGCGGGCATTCCACCACCCGCGCCGCCGCCGCGACAGCGTTCCTCGCGGGTGTCACCCCTGACGCGCGCGAGGCACGCCGGACTCGTCCTCTCGCGCGCGAGAAGATTGCGGTGGGAGTGTCACTCCCCGTGTCAGCTGTTGAGCACCGGGTACTGCGCGAGCAGCTCGATGAGCGCCGGCCCGTAGAGCTGGAGCCGTTTCTCTCCGAAGTAGGGCACCGCGGCCAGCTCCTCCAGGCTCTTGGGAGGCTGGGAGGCCAGCACGTCCAGGACGGGGTTGGGCAGCACCACGCTGGGCGTCACCTTGCGCTCGGTGGCCTTCTCCACCCGGAACTGCTTGAGGGCGTCCTCGCGCTTGCGCCGGTTCGCGTCGCGGGGACCCTTCTGCTCCCGCTCCGGCTCCAGCTCGCCCCGGCGCGCCTTCTCCACATGCTCGCGCACGACGGCGAGCACCGCGTCGCCGTACGTCCGCACGAAGGAGCCCCGCACCCCGGCCATGCGCGCCAGCTCGCGCGGGTTGGCGGGCAGCTTCACGGCGATGTCTCCCAGCGCCATGTTGGAGAGCATCCGCCCCATGGGGACGTTCTCCTTCTCCGCCCACTCCAGCCGCTTGCGGTGCAGCGCGTGGGCCACGGCGTTGGCCAGCGTCACCTGGGCGGGGGACAGCCCGGCGCGAGGCAGCTTGGGCTTGAAGTCCGCGCCCACGTCCGGCCGCGCCACCGCCTCGTCACACAGGCGCGTGCAGTCCAGGAGCACCTCCTCCAGGATGCCGGCCTCGCGGCACGCCTCGCGCACCTGGCGGCCCAGCTCGGTGAGGTAGCGCACGTCGTTGGCGATGTAGTCGCGCATGCCCGGCGGCAGCGGGCGGATGGAGAAGTCGGACTGCTGGTGCTCCTTCGGAAGCTCCACCCCCAGCCGCTCGCGGGCCACGTCGGCCAGGCCCACCTTGGGCCAGCCGAGCAGCGTGGCCGCCCGGTGGGTGTCGAAGAGGCCCTGCACCCGCACGCCGGCCTCGGCGAGGAACTGCAGGTCGCCCTGGGCGGCATGGAAGAACTTGGTGCGCGCCGGGTCCGCCATCAGCGGGGCGAGCAGGCGCGCGTCCACGCCGGGCTGGAGCGTGTCGAAGAGGAAGACGTCGGTATCGGTGGCGAGCTGGAGGAAGCACAGCCGGGCGCGGAAGGCGTGCATGGAGTCCGCCTCCAGGTCCACCGCCAGCTCGCGAGCCTCTTCCAGCTTGCGAGTGGCGCTCTGCGCCCCAGCGGCATCCACCACGTCCACGGCACCCTGCGGGTAGGTCGGCATCGGGCTGGGCAGGCTAGCGGACCGGGCCTTCCCTTTGAGGTGTTTTTTCCCGGGCCGCCGCTAGGATGGCCACGCCGATGAATGACGTCCAGCGCCTGGAAAAGAGTCTGCTTGGCCACATGGGCCGGGCCATCGCGGACCACCGCCTCATCGAGGCGGGGGACCGCATCATGGTGGGTGTGTCCGGGGGCAAGGACTCCTACACGATGCTGCACCTGCTGCGGGAGCTGCAGCGGCGGGCGCCTGTGAAATTCGAGTTGCTGGCGGTGAACCTGGACCAGGGCCACCCCGGCTTCCCGGCGGACAAGCTGGAGTCGTACTTCCAGCGCGAGGGCTACGCCTACAAGATGCTGAAGGAGGACACCTACAGCATCGTCCTGGAGAAGACGCCTCCCGGGAAGACGCAGTGCTCGGTGTGCTCGCGGATGCGCCGCGGCGTCCTCTATACGGCGGCGGTGGAGCTGGGCTGCACCAAGATTGCCCTGGGCCACCACCGCGACGACCTCATCCACACGCTGCTGCTCAACCTGTTCTTCGCCGGCTCCCTCAAGGCGATGCCGCCGCTGCTGCGCAGCGACGACGGGCGCAACGTGGTCATCCGGCCGCTGTGCTACGCGCCGGAGAAGGACATCGCGAAGTTCGCGGAGTTGATGCAGTTCCCCATCATCCCCTGTGACTTGTGCGGCTCGCAGGAGAACCTGCAGCGCAAGCGCATGCAGCGGCTGATGGAGGAGCTGGGCAAGGAGATTCCGAACGTCCGTCAGAGCGTGCTCAACGCGATGATGAACGTGCGGCCGACGCACCTGCTGGACAAGACGCTCAACCCCGACCCGCTGAACGCGCGGGAAGACGGGGCACCGACGAACGATTCGAAGGACACGCAAGGGAGCGCCAGCCCATGGCTCGAGAGCAGGCAGTAAAAGCGCGCAAGGAGCGCAACGGCGCATTGGTGGAGGCGATGCTGCTGGCGGCGATGGCCGACGGCCGCGTCTCGCAGCGGGAGATGCAGACGCTGCTCAGCCGCGTGCTGGAGCGGCCGGAGTTCGAGGGCACGAAGCCGGACGAGCTCAACGCCCTGGTGGAGACCAGCGCCGCGCGGCTGTCCGAGGCGAAGGATTTGGAGGAGGTGCTGGCCTCGCTGCGGCGCCGCCTGCCGGACCACAAGAACCGGATGCTGGCCTTCGGGCTGGCGGCGGCGGTGGCCCTTGCGGACCAGCGGGCCACGCGCAACGAGCTGGGCCTCCTGAAGACGTTCCAGGCCGCGCTGGGCATCTCCGAGGACGAGGTGGCCCAAATCATCGACGTCATCGAGAACGGCGGCAGCCTGGCGGAGGCGCTGGGCGAGCCGCTGGAGCGGCTTTTCGCGGAAGTCATGGTTCTGGTGAGCGCGGCGGACGGCCACCTGAAGGAGGCCGAGGCCCGGGCGCTGGTGGAGAGCTTCGCGGCGGACCCGCTCTTCGAGAACGTCAGCCCGGAGCGTGCGCAGAGCTTCGTCAGCGAGTCGGTGTCGGCGCTGGCCGCCGAGGGGCTGCCGCAGCGGCTCCAGGTGCTGGCCCACGGGCTCACCACCCACGTGCAGCGGGTGAAGGCCTTCCGGCTGGCCACGAAGATTGCCCACGCGGCGGGGGAGCCGAGCCCGGCGGAGCAGAGAATCCTCGATATGCTCCAGGCCACCTTCGGGCTGGCTGACGACGAAGTGGCGCGACTGGGCAGGGAGGGGTAGTTAATACGGCTGAATGACCCTACAAGTCCCATCCGGCCCCCGGCACTCGTTCCGCTTCGGGTTGCCTCCTTCGCTGGGGAATGAGACGGCGCGGGAGCGCGCGGAGCGGCTCGCGGCCTTTCTCCAGCGGGCGCTGGGCAAGCTGGTGGAGGTGAGCGTGGCGCCCAGCTACGAGACGCTCGCCAAGGACCTCCTGTCCGGGCGGGCCGACGCGGCCTGGGCGCCGCCCTTCGTCTGTGCGCGCATGGAAGCCATGGGCGTGCGGGTGGTGGTGCGAGGGGTGCGCCGGGGCATGTCCTCGTACCGGGCGGCCCTGGTGGGCCGGGCGGGCTCGGGGCTGACGCTGGACCGGCTCAAGGGCACCACGGCGGCGTGGGTGGACCGCGATTCGGTGGCGGGCTACCTGTTGCCCACGGCCTACCTCAAGACGCAGGGGCTGGAGCCCTCGCGGGCCTTCTTCGCGCAGCACTTCACGGGCTCGTACCGGGGCGTGCTGGAGGCGGTGCTGGACGGCAAGGCGGACGTGGCGAGCGTCTTCTGCCCGCCGGCCTCCACGGGCCTGACGTACTCCACGGGTGTGGAGGACGTGCTGGGCGCGGGCGCGGGGCGCCGCTTCGAGCTGATTGCGTACACGGACGAGGCCCCGAATGACGGGGTGCCGGTGGCCATGGGCCTGCAGCCGGAGCTGGTGCGCACGCTGGAGACGTCGCTCTTGGCGTTGCAGTCGTCCGCGGAGGGCCTGGCCCTGCTGAAGGACATCTTCAACGCGGACCGCTTCGAGGCCGCGCCGCGCATGGGCTACCGCGCGCTGTACCGCGTGGCGCTGGCGAGCCTGTAGCCGGCACCTGTCGCGTTTCTACAATGCACTCCGGGGGGGGCCGGCGGCAGGATGCGCGCATGACCGAGCTCAAGACGTACGAGGGTGGCTGTCACTGCGGCAAGGTGCGGTACTCCGTGAAGCTGGACCTGTCCCAGCCCGTGGTGTCGTGCAACTGCTCCATCTGCTCCAAGACGGGGACGATGCTGGGCTTCGTCCCGGTGGAGAACTTCACCCTGCGCTCCGGGGAGAAGGACCTTACCGACTACCAGTTCAACAAGAAGGTCATCCACCACCTGTTCTGCTCCACGTGTGGCGTGCGCTCCTTCGGGAAGGGCACCACGCCGGATGGCAGGCAGATGGTCGCCGTCAACGTGCGCTGCCTCGACGGCGTCGACCTCGAGAGCATCAAGGTGATGAAGGTCGACGGGAAGAGCTTCTGACGGCTCCGGATGCCCGTTGAACCGGAGGGACACACGGCATTCCGTCAGGCCCCTCCGGCGCTTCAGCGGGTGTCCTGTCGCGCGGCGGAAGGCTCGGAGCTACGGCTCGCCATCTCCGTGGCCGCCGTTGCCTCGCGGAGGCACGCGCCGGGCCGGGGCAACGTCCCCCGGCGCCGCTCGCGGTGCCGGCTTCGGAGCGGGCCTCGGGGCGGGGGCCGCCGGCGCCTTGCTCATGGCCGCACCCCGGCCCTGTGCCGGTGAGGGCGGTAGCGGCGAAGCGGACGGGGAGGAGTGGCTGCCCGGTGCCGGCGAGCCACTCCCCGGGCTCCGGCCCTGCGAGGAGGGCACGGGCGCGGCCGAGGCGGAAGAGCCACCCCCCGCGCTCCGGGCCGCGCCGCCGGCACTCCTGCCCTGGGCGGGCGGCACCGGCGAGGCGGACGCGGACGAACCCCCCGGCCCCTTGCCGTGCGCCGCCGGCACCGGCGAGGCCCCGGGCGACGAACCACCGCTCGCACCGCCCTGCCGCGCCGGCTTCGCCTCCGAAGCAGGCGCGCTGGCCGCCAGCCGCGCCGCGAGCTTCGGGTCGTAGTGGATGACGGTGGGCTCGGCGGCGAAGCGCTCCTCCTCCAATTCCTCGGCGTACATCTCGCGCATGAACGCGGCCAGGTGCGCCGTGGTGGAGTGCAGCTTGTGCTGCATGAGGAACTCCTCCAGGGCGAGCTGGAACTCACCCGCGGTGGAGAAGCGCTCCTCGCGCTTGCGCGCCAGCGCCTTGAAGACAATCGCGTCCAGCGCCTTCGGGATGTCCGGCACCACCTCGGACGGCGGGGGAATCTTCGCCCCCACCACCGCCTTGAGCGTGGCGAACTCGGTGTCCCGCTTGAACAGCCGCGTCAGCGTCAGCAGCTCGTAGAACACCGTCCCCAGGCCGAACACGTCCGAGCGGCAGTCCAGCGGCTCGCCCCGGGCCTGCTCCGGCGACATGTACGCGTGTTTGCCCTTGATGGTGCCCACCATCGTCTGGGACAGCTTCCCGGACGCCTTGGCCACCCCGAAGTCGATGAGCTTCACGCCGCCGTTGAAGCCCACCAGCACGTTCTGCGGTGACACGTCCCGGTGGATCAGCGCCAGCTTGCGCCCGGACGGGCTGCGCGCGTTGTGCGCCGCATCCAGGCCGGCGGCCGCATCCGCGATGATGCGGCACTTCAGCCCCAGGGGGATGCTCACCTTGCGCTGCTGGGCCCGCACGCCCAGGGGGCCCACCGCCTCGCCGTGCACGTACTCCATGGCGATGTAGTACTGCCCGTCCACGTCGCCCAAATCGTATATCTGCGCGATGTTGGGGTGGTTGAGGTGCGCGGCGATGCGCCCCTCGTCGAGGAACATCTGGATGAACTCGTCGTCCTCGGACAGGTGGGGCAGCAGCCGCTTGAGCACCAGCAGCTTCTGGAAGCCCACGGGGCCCTTCTGCCGGGCGAGATAGACGGCCCCCATGCCGCCGATGGCGAGTCTCCGGAGCAGCTCGTAGCGGCCGAACGTTTCCACGTCGACCGCAACGATAGCCGCGCCGGGCCCGGGGGAGGAAGCCCGCGGCGCGTCATTTCCCGCGCAGCCCGGACCCCGCTGTCAACCCCCGGGCCGGTGAATCCTCACGGAGCGGGCGGAGGGGCCCGGCACACGCTGCGGTAGCGGACCTCCACCGCCTGGCCGGGGCTGGGGACGGCCCCCGTGCCGAAGATGATGGCGTTGCGGTCCGCGTCATACGTCCACCGGTCCGCCGGCACCACCTGGCCCTGGACCCGCACCGTCATCTCCGCGGTGCCGGTGGGGGCGGCGGTGAGCGGGAAGTCCGCCTGCAGGGCCCCGGCGCGCTGGAGGACCGACTCCAAGAGCGGCAGGTAGCTGGCCCGGCAGATGGAGTCCACCGCTCCGCCCGTGCCGCTCGCCACGCCGGTGAAGCGGTCCGCCTCGTTGCCCGCCGTGGTGCAGCTGTTGTCCGTGGGCACCAGCGCGTAGAGCTGGCTGCGGTGTGACATGCCCGTGCCCTTCAGCGTCCGGAGGAACTGGATGTAGCTATCCGGGCTGAAGCCCGAGTTGTCGTCCTCGTCGGCCAGCACCACCACCGCCATGCGGGCCGCCGCGCGGGTGAAGCCCGCGTTGCCGTCGTTGGCCTGCGGGGTGCGCGGGTCATCCGTCTGCTCGGACAGCGGCGCGGACAGGGCCGCGCGCATCGTCTCCAGGCCCTGCACCAGGTTGTGGCACAGGCCCACCTCCAGGTTGTCCTGGATGAGGTGGGCCGCGTTGGGGTTGGTGCTGGAGACGACCCGCGGCCTGCTTCCGTCCACCGGGAAGAGGCGCCCGGCCTCGCCGCCATTGGCGCCGCCGCCGCACTGGGCCCCTCGCGCCACCAGGCCCGTGCTGGTGACGCCCACGCGCACGTCCACGCCCCTGTCTCGCGCCTGCTGGAGCCAGGACGGAATCGCCGCCTGCAGCCGGTCCTGGTACGGGGCCATGGTGGTGGTGTTGGACACCACGAAGAGCACGTCGAGCTGGCTGTCCGTGCCCTGCGTGTAGCGGTCCACCTGGATGCCCTCGTGGTTCGTCTCCGCGAGGAGCGGGATGAGGAACGGGTCCGGCTCGCTGTTGGTGCGCAGGTACAGCGGGCTGTAGTGCTGGCCGTGCACGTTGCGCGCGTAGCCCACCTCCAGCTCGAAGCCCTCGCCCGGCGCCAGCACGCGCGGCTGGGAGATGGACGTCAGCAGGGAGAACTGGCGGCTGGTGCCGTTGCCAATCTCCGCGCCGGACACGGTGATGGGCGCGCTGCACCGGTTGGAGACGTACGTCTTGCGCGGCGCCGTGGCGCAGTCGTAGCGGATGGGGCCGAAGTCCACGTAGGAGGGAGTCGCCACCAGGCAGCTTGCCCGCGACACGCCCCTCAGGGGCAGCGTCACCGTGGGGGCGGCTGGGTTGTTCACCGTCATCCGCAGCTCGCCGGTGTACGTGCCCGCCGCTGGAGGCCGGAAGGCCACCATGGCGCTGAAGGCCGTGTCGTAGACCACCACGCCGCCGGTGAGCCGGCCGCCGGGCATGAAGAACGCGCCGCCCGCGTCGTTGGAGATGTGGATGTCCTTCACCGCGCACTCGGCGCGGCCCGGGTTGCGGAAGTAGAAGCCCAGCACCGCGCCGCGTCCGGGCACCACGTTGCCGAAGTCCAGGGCCGGCTGCGGCAGCAACTCGTAGACGCAGGGGCCGCTGGCGCGCGCCCGGCCGGTGAGGACAATCTGCCGCTCCGGGTTGAACATGTCGTCCGAGCGGACGTAGAGCGTGGCCCGCCAGCTCCCCTCCGCCTTGGGCTCGAAGTAGACCTTCAGCTCCAGCGCGTCGTTGCCGGGGGCGATGGTCAACCCGTCCGCCTCCAGCGTGGGCCAGGTGCCGCCGCTCCAGGCGTAGCGCTGGGTGCCCCGGGTGGGCACGTCCACGCTGAACTGGGCGCTGGCGCCGGTCGCGCGCACGCCGGTGAAGCGCAGGTTGCCGTTGCTGCCCGCGTTGGAGATGCGGATGACCTGCTCCACCTTGCCGCCCACCGGCAGCTCACCGAAGTCCAGCGACACCGGCGTCACCGCCAGCGTGGGCCGGCCGCCGCGCGCGTCCAGAATCACCTGCGACTGCCGCGCCTTGTCGGAGTCGTAGTGCACGGTGAGGTCGCCCACGTTGGGTCCGGAGAAGCGCGCCGCGAACTCCATCTTCACCTCCACCGTCTCGCCCGGCTGCACGGTGGTGCCCTCCGGCTTCGACAGCGGCTGGAAGGCGTAGTCACTGGTGGCCAGCCTGGAGATGGTGACGGGGCGCCAGGTGATGTTGCGCGCGCGGGTGTACGACTGCGTCCGCTCGTGCACCGGAATCTGGTCGAACGGCACCGGCGCCGGGTCGAACGCGAAGGCGTTGGCCACGGAGTTGCCCTTCAGGTCCACCACGGAGGGCGTGCAGCCCTCGCACGAGCGGACTTCCAGGCGGGCGCCCATGCGGCCCAGGGTCCGGGGCAGGTACTTCGTGCTCACCCGCTGCGACGCGAAGGGGGGGATGGTGATGGTGTCCGGGGTGAAGGGGTCCGGGTTGTCACCTTGCACCACGAGCGTCAGCGGCAGGTCCACCGGGTTGGTGACGGTGACCTCCAGCGTGCGCTCGCTCTCCACCTCCAGCGTCTCGTAGTCCAGCACGGGCGGGTCCACGCCGATGGGCGTGGGCGTGCCCAGGCCCATGACGCGCACCTGTGCCTCGGCGCCCTGGTTGGCGTCCGTGGACACGTGCACCGTCTCCTCGGTGGCGCCTTCCTCGAGCGGGTGGAAGCGCACGCGCACCAGGTGCGAGTCCCCCGGCATCACCCTGCCGCCGCCCTCCCCGAGCTCCACCTCATAGGCGGGGTTGCCGGCGAGCCCCAGGGCCTCGAGCGCGAAGAAGGGCACGTAGCCGACGTTCCGGATGCGCACCTCCTTCTCCCGCCACTCGCCCACCGGCACCTCGCCGAAGTCGAGCACGTCCACGTCCAGCACCGCTGTCGCCTGCACCGCGCGGGTCTCATCCCCCTCGTGGCATGCCACCCCGGTGGTGGCGAGCAACGCCAGTGCGAGCACACGCCCCCTCAGCCCCATCCTCATCTTCCGCTCCCCACCCTTCTCCCCGCACGCACCCGCCTCGCGCCCGGTGCATGAGCCACCGCGCGCTCTCCAATCAAATCGCGTACCAACCCGCGCGCGTGGGGAGGCCCCGTGAAATCGGGGGGTTGTGGGGTGCGGCACCCACCAGGGGGGAAGGAGGGAACACGCTTGCCCTGGGGGGTGAAAGAAGTTTCCCCGCCTTCTTGGAAGCGCTTCGGGGCTCAGCGGATGAAGCGGGCGAGCGCTCCGGCCACGGCCTCCGGCTGCTCCATGTGGACGTGGTGGCCGCCGGGGATGACGACTGGCGGACCGGCGAGCGTCGGCAGCGCCTCCAGGCGGCGCTTCAGCACGGCCTCGGCGGGCACCAGCCCGTCGCTGCCGCGGATGAGCTGCACGGGGCAGGTGACGCCTGACTGCACGGCGAGCCACTGCGCCTCGTCATGGGCCATGCCGAAGCGGCGGCGGTGGCGCGGGTCGAACGTGAAGGCCACGCCTCCCTCGAAGGGCTCGGTGCCGTGACGGGCGAGGAGGAGCGCGGCGGCTTCCGGCAGCGACGGGTTGTTCTCCCGCAGGCGGGCGGCGGCGTCCTCCACGGAGGCGTAGCGCTTGCGGTTGGGTGGGCGGTGCGAGTCGTTCAGGAAGGAGCGCAGCCGCTCCAGCGCCGCGGCGGGCGCGCCGCCCGACGGGCCCAGGCTCTCAATCAGCGACACGCTCTTCACGCGCTCCGGGCGCGCGGCGGCGTAGGCCAGGGAGACGATGCCGCCCAGCGAGTGGCCGACGAGGTGCGCCTCCTTCAGGCCCAGCCCGTCCAGCGCGGACTCCACGTCCAGGGCGTAGTCGCTGAAGTGGTACGTGCCTCCGCCGCCCACGTGGCCGCTGCGGCCCATGCCCCGGAAGTCCAGCAGCACCAGGCGCCACTCGGGCAGGTGGGGGAGGACGGGGTCGAAGCTGTGGGAGTGGTCCAGCCAGCCGTGGAGGAACAGGACGGCGGGCGGGCCGTCGCCGCCCATGGGGCGATGGCGCACATGCAGGGCCAGGCCCTGGGCATCGATGAAGCGGGACTCGAGGGGTGGGGCTGCTGCGGGCACGGGGACCTCCTGCCCCGTGCCTTATCGGGCTCGCGAGCCCACCGCCACCACGCGCGTGGCCGCCGCGGAGGTGGCGGGGTCTTCAGCGAGACTCGGCCGGAGCGCGCGGCGGTCCACCCGTGTCGGGCTTGGACAACACCATCGCGAGCTGCCGCGCCTGGTTCTCGGTGGCGCAGCGGTACTCCTGCATCTTCCCGTTGTCCTTCTCGATACGGAGAACCCAGACGTCGTTCTCTTTTGTCACTGTCGGTCGCTGAGACATTGTGGCGGTTCCTCCCCACCTGGGGAGTGAGCATGTTCCGTGCCGGACACCGCCCTTGCGCCAAATGCCCGGATTTCCGGCAGAACACCCCATTCCCGGCCCGCCGGGTGACAAAATTTGTGCAGCCTTGCGACAAAATTGGCGCGGCTGACTCGCACTCATTGCGTAGTACCCCAGGGCTGGGGCGTCCTGGACCCGTACGCCGGGTGTGAGGCTATTCCATCGCGTCGGGCCACTCCCAGGCGGAGCGCCAGGCGCCGGTGGCCTGGGTGCCCTCGATGAAGCGCGCGTAGAAGGGGTGGCCGCTGAGGGTGGCGGAGTCGCCCACCACGAAGAGGTGGCGGCGGGCGCGGGTGAGGGCCACGTTCATGCGGCGCAGGTCGGTGAGGAAGCCGAGCTGCCCCTCGCCGTTGGAGCGGGTGAGGGAGACGAGGATGGCGTCCTTCTCCCGGCCCTGGAAGGCGTCCACGGTGTCCACCTCCACGTCGGGATGGAGCGCCTCCACGCGCTCGCGGAGCCGGTGGGCCTGGGCGCTGTAGGGCGTAATCACGGCCAGCTCGCGAGGTGAGAGGCCCAGGGAGAGCAGGGCGCGCACGCGGGCCTCGACGAGGTTCGCCTCGCCGTCGTTGAAGAGGCTCCTGGTGGTGGGCTCCACCTCCTCCTCGAAGCCCTTGCCGGCGGTATCGAGGTAGATGACGGGCGGGGCGTCCACCTCGGCGCCCGGGTTGAGGACCTCCGCGAGCGTGCGGTCCGCCACGGAGGGGTGGGCGCGCAACTCGCCGCCGTACATCTCGCGCGAGGGGAAGTCCATGATGCGCGCGTTCATCCGGTACTGCTCGCGCAGCATGCGCTTGACGCCCTCGCCGTGGTCCTTGAGCAGGCGCTCGAAGAGGCTCACCCCGAGCCCGGCCTTCGCGGCCTCCAGGGAGAGGACGGTGGGCGGGAGCTGCTGCGGGTCTCCGGCGAGGATGACCCTGGGGGCGCGCAGGAAGCCGAGCAGCGCGAGCGGCTCGGTGGCCTGGGTGGCCTCGTCCAGCAGCGCCAGGTCGAACTTCTCGTTGGAGAGCACGCCGGAGTCGAGGCTGGCGAGGGTGACGCAGATGACGTCGGCGCGCTCCAGCACGGCGCGCACGGCCTTCTTCTCCAGGGCGCGGGCCTCGTCGAGCATGCCCTTGGCCTCGGTGGTGGAGGCGCGGGCGTTGGCGAAGCGCTCGCGGCTGCGCCCCTGCGTGCGCTGGCGGCGCGCGTAGCCGAGGAGGGAGAAGGCCTCGTCGAAGAGCTCCCGCGAGACGGCGCGGTCCGGGTGGTCCTCCACGACGATGTCCAGCGTGTGCTCCTGGAGGCGCGGGGCGACGCGGGCGGGGTGGCCCACGCGGATGGCGCGCAGGCCCTTGTCCAGGCAGAGGTCCAGCAGGTGGTCCACGGCGGCGTTGCTGGCGGCGGTGCACAACAGGCGCTGCCCGCGGGCAACGGCCTGGGCGGCGATTTCGGCGAGCACGGTGGACTTGCCGGTGCCTGGCGGGCCGTGGACGAGGAAGAAGTCCTCCGCGGCGAGCGCGCGGGCGGTGGCGTCGAGCTGCTCGGGGTTGAGGGGGCGGGTGGGCTCGAAGTCGCGGGGCGTGTCGAAGCGCGGGGGCTCGTTGCCCAGCACCACCTCGCGCTTGCGGCGCTCGGTGCCCTTGTCCATGGCCTTGATGCGCTGGAGGCCGGCGCGGAGCCTGTCATAGGTGACGTCGTTGGGGACGACGTCCAGGCGCAGGAGGCCCTCGTGGACGTAGGGCGGGGGCGAGCGGTCGAAGGCGAGCTGGATGCGGGTGGCGGTGGCCCGGGAGATGAGGGCGCGGGCGGGCTCCTTCACCTCGGCGCGGCGGGGGAGGACGGCGACGAGGTCGCCGTTGTGCAGGCGCGTGGGAATGGGGCGGCGGTCGGCGCGGCCCAGGGTGACGAGGAAGCGGCCGCCCAGGCCCACCTCCTCCTCGAGGGACTCCAGGTCCAGGACGGACAGGCCGTGCTCCTCGCGCTCCTGGAGGGAGAGGCTCTCGGCGAGGGCAGCCAGGCGGGCTTTCTCGGCCTCGCGCTCCCGGGCGAGGAGCGAGCCGAGCTGGTCGAAGAAGGAGACGTCACGGGCCATGGGCACGTCATGCCACCGGGACGGGTCGCCGGCCAGCGTCTGTCGTGGGCCGTGTCGCCGAGCGTGCGCCGGGTTCGCCCGGTGTGCGGCGGGGCCGGGGCTCCCGGAGCAGGGGACCACCGGCCCACGCCGGGGGACGGCTGGAAGAGGTGACATCCGCGCGAGGCGGCGTCACTGAAGAGGAGAGGGCGTCAGTCGCGGTCGTGGCGCCGCGTCCGGAGAGGCTCCGCCATGGAACTGGTCCTGTTCATCGGTCTGCAAGGCTCGGGGAAGAGCAGCTTCTACCGGCAGCGCTTCGCCGGCACGCACGTGCTGGTGAGCAAGGACCTGTGGCCTCACGCGCGCCGGAAGGAGGCGCGGCAGCGGCGGTACATCTCCGAGGCGCTCGCGGCGGGGCGCCCGGTGGTGGTGGACAACACCAACCCGTCGCCCGAGGTGCGCGCGCCCCTCATTTCCCTGGGCCGGGAGCACGGCGCGCGTGTCATCGGGTACTCCTTTGCTTCGGACCTGAAGCTCTGCCTCGCCCGAAACGCGCAGCGCGAGGGACGGGCCCGGGTGCCGGAGGTGGCGCTGTTCGCCACGGTGAAACTGCTCCGGCGGCCGGAACGCGCCGAGGGCTTCGATGTGCTGTACCACGTGACGTTGAGCGCGGAAGGCGGCTTCCGCGTCGAGGAGTGGAGGGAGGAGTCCGATGGAACCGGATGAGCTGGCGGACCGCATGAGACAGGGCGAGACGTTCCACGGCCTGCGCCTGCTGCCGGGGGCGTGGACGGTGCTGCGCGTGGACGGCCGCGGCTTCTCGCGCTTCACCGAGGCGCGCTTCGAGAAGCCCTTCGACCCGGCCTTCCACCAGTTCATGGTTCGCACCGCCAGCGCGCTGCTGGAGGACCTCCAGGGCGTGTACGCGTACACGCAGAGCGACGAAATCTCCGTCCTCTTCCGGCCGGAGTGGTCGCTGTTCGACCGCTCGGTGGAGAAGGTCGTCTCGCTGTCCGCGGGCCTGGCGAGCGCCACCTTCACACACGTGGCGGGCGTGCCAGCCATGTTCGACAGCCGCGCGTGGCTGGGCGTCAACGAGCGCTCCGTGCTGGACTACTTCCAGTGGCGGCAGTCGGACGGCACCCGGTGCGCGCTGCACGGCTGGTGCTACTGGACGCTGCGCAAGGAGGGCCGCACGGCGTCCCAGGCCACCCGAGAGCTGGACGGCCGCAACGTGGGCTTCAAGAACGAGCTGCTCTTCCAGCGCGGCGTCAACTTCAACGAGCTGCCGCTCTGGCAGCGTCGCGGCAGCGCCATCTGCTGGGAGCAGTACCTGAAGGAGGGCGTGGACCCGCGCAACGGCCAGCGCACGCAGACGTCGCGCCGGCGGCTGAAGGTGGACTCGGAGCTGCCCATGAAGGAGGCCTACGAGGACTACCTGCGCGGCGTGCTCGCCGCGTCGGAGCCGGCTCCCGCGTAGCGTGGCGGGGGCCTTCAGCCCGCGGTGTCCGCCGCGCCGGACAGCGGCAGCACCTGCCACAGCCGGGGCTTGTCGTACTGGGGAGGAATCATCCCCAGCGGCCAGCCCTCGGCGGTGACTTCCGCGTACTGGTAGCTGCGCCCGCCGTGCCGCAGGCGGGTGCCGCTGCCCGGCAGCCCCACGCCCACCGCCGCGTGCGCCAGCGGGTCCGAGTAGAGCACCACCGCGTCGATGCCCGCCTGCCGCAGCAGCATGACGGCCAGCACCGCCTTGGAGTCGCAGTCTCCCCGGTCCTGGGCGGGCACCAGCGCCGGGGGGACGATGCCGAAGGGCTCGTCCGTGGGCAGCTCGTAGCGGATGCGCTGCACGAAGGCGACGATGAGCTGCGCGGACTGCGCCGCGTCCAGCCCGCGCTCGCGGATGGAGGTGACGAAGCGGTCGCCCAGCACCCGCACCGGCTCCGCGTTGGTGCGCATCAGCTCCTCGTAGATGCAGCGCATGTCCGCGCTGCACCCCGCCGGGGCGTTGTAGGTGAAGCGCTCGCTGCCCAGGGAGCGGTAGCGCAGCCGCCGGCCCAGGGCCACGTGCTTCGCCTCCAGCTCCTCCGCCAGCTCCTCGCCCAGCTTGTAGGACAGGAAGTGCTGCGGGGGGCTGATGCTCTCCGCCCGCCACTCGTAGTTGTGCGCGCCCTGGGGCGGCGTACCGGGAGGCAGGAGCACCGCGCCCAGGTCCACCGTGCGCACGCTGCTGGGGAAGCCCGGCAGTGGCGCGCGCACGTCCAGGTCCGCCAGCCGTCCCAGCATCCCCAGCCCGCAGCAGCACAGGCAGCTCCCGAAGCCGATGCCCGCGAGCAGCAGCTTGAAGAGCGTCTTCCAGGGGCTGGAGGAGCCGGAGGCCATGGGCGCGCCTTCCGTCCGCTCAGGCCGGCGCACGCAGCGCCCCCTCGGGGAGCTGCGGGAAGGGGATGAGGCCGTTGAGCGCCGCCTGGAGCCCCGGCGCCGTCAGCATGGCGAGCACCACCAGGATGGCGGAGAGGATGAGCGCGGCGGCGACGTTGCCCTTGCGCACCTCCGCCAGCTCGTCGATGCCGGGCGTCATCCGGTCGAACAGGAGGATGCCGATGGCCAGCACCGCCACGCCCACGCCCAGCGACAGCCCCACGTGCAGCACCGCCACGGCGAGCAGCTTGCCCACCATCAGCGGCTGGAAGGGCGGGGTGCGCACGGTGAGGTCCACCGCGTCCGACGTGGCCTGCACCGCGTGCTGCACCAGCAGGCCCAGCGACAGCAGGGTGGCGGCATGCACGACGCCGGCGGCGGTGTTGCCCTGGCGCAGCTCCTCCACCGGGTTGGTGCCGAGGATGCGGCTGAGGCCGCGAAGCCCCAGCCAGATGCCGAGCGCGGCCACGAGGCCGCCGAAAACCACCTTGACGAGCCCGACGAGGAGAAGGACGAGGTCCATAAGCCTCGCCCTCTATACCTCTCAGGGGCTGGCGAAGTCCTGCGTCCAGTAGTGCTTGTAGGTGCTGTTGGGCGCGTAGAAGTAGCCGACGCCCAGGTGGACCAGGGCGGGGTTCATGATGTTGTTGCAGTGCCCGGTGCTGGACATCCACCCGCTCACCACGGCGGACGCGGTGGAGTACCCCGCGGCGATGTTCTCCGCGGCCCTCCGGTACGTATAGCCGGCGCGGGTGATGCGCTGCCACGGCGTGGAGCCGTCCGAGCCGGTGTGGCTCATGAAGTTGTTCGTCCCCATGTCCCGCGAGTGCTTGCGCGCCGCGCAGCGCAGCCGCGTGTCGAGCGTGAGCGCGGGTGCCGGGGGCTTCGCCACGCCGCCACAGGTGGCGCCCGCGGCCCGGCGCTGGTTCACCAGGGTGAGCACCTGCGCCTCCAGGTTGGCCCACGCGGGGTCCCACGTCGTCACGTCATCGCAGTACGCCATGGCGGAGACGCCGCCGGACGGCTCGGAGGTCTCCACGGGAGGAACGAGGACGCCCTCGCCCGTCTCGGTGGCGGGCGTCTCGGGGCCTCCGCACGCGCCGAGCACGGCGGCGCCAAGGAGGAACAGGGGCAGGGAACGGGAGGCCATGGCAGGTCCTTTCGACAGCGGGTGGGGGAGCACATCCTGCCCGCCTCCCGCGGGGAGTCGAGGGAGAGCCTGCCTGGGGCCTGACCGCCCGGGCGTTACCATCAGCCCACGCTATTGCAGCAGCAATTCAGAAGAACCCCAGCGCCTTGGGGCTGTAGCTCACCAGCAGGTTCTTGGTCTGCTGGTAGTGGTCCAGCATCTTCTTGTGGTTCTCACGCCCGATGCCGGACTGCTTGTAGCCGCCGAACGCCGCGTGCGCGGGGTACAGGTGGTAGCAGTTGGTCCACACGCGGCCCGCCTCGATGGTGCGCCCGGCGCGGTAGGCCTGGTTGATGTCGCGCGTCCACACGCCCGCGCCCAGGCCGTACAGCGTCTCGTTGGCGATGCGCATCGCGTCGTCGAAGTCCTTGAACGTCGTGGTGCTCACCACGGGCCCGAAGATCTCCTCCTGGAAGATGCGCATCTTGTTGTTGCCCTGGAACACGGTAGGGGCCACGTAGTAGCCGCCCTTCAGGTCGCCGGGCAGCTCCACGCGCTCGCCGCCCGTCAGCACCTTCGCGCCCTCCTTCTTGCCGATGTCGATGTAGCCGAGAATCTTCTCGAGCTGGTCGTTGGAGGCCTGGGCGCCCAGATTGGTGGTGGTGTCCAGCGGGTTGCCCGGCTTCACGCGCTTGACGCGCTCGACGGCGCGCTCGATGAACTGCCCGTAGATGCGCTCGCTGATGAGGGCGCGAGAGGGGCAGGTGCAGACCTCGCCCTGGTTGAGGGCGAACATGGCGAAGCCCTCCAGCGCCTTGTCGAAGAAGTCATCGTCCTTCGCCATCACGTCGTCGAAGAAGATGTTGGGGCTCTTGCCGCCCAGCTCCAGCGTCACCGGGATGAGGTTCTCGCTGGCGTACTGGAGGATGAGTCGGCCCGTGGTCGTCTCACCGGTGAAGGCCACCTTGGCCACGCGGTTGCTGCTGGCCAGGGGCTTGCCGGCCTCGATGCCGAAGCCGTTGACGACGTTGAGCACGCCGTCCGGGAGGAGGTCCTGGATGAGCTCGGTGAGGACCAGGATGCCGGCGGGCGTCTGCTCCGCGGGCTTGAGCACCACGCAGTTGCCCGCGGCCAGCGCCGGCGCCAGCTTCCAGGCGGCCATCAGGATGGGGAAGTTCCAGGGGATGATCTGCGCCACCACGCCGAGCGGCTCATGGAAGTGGTAGGCGACGGTGTCGGCATCCAGCTCGCCCACCGAGCCTTCCTGGGCGCGGATGCAGCCGGCGAAGTAGCGGAAGTGGTCGATGGCGAGCGGCAGGTCGGCGGCGAGCGTCTCGCGCACCGGCTTGCCGTTGTCCCACGTCTCCGCCACCGCGAGCATCTCCAGGTTCTGCTCCATCCGGTCGGCGATCTTGTTGAGGATGTTGGCCCGGGTGGTGGGGGAGGTCTTTCCCCAGGCAACGCGCGCCGCGTGGGCGGCGTCGAGCGCCTTGTCGATGTCCTCCGCGGTGGAGCGCGCCACCTCACAGAAGGGCTGGCCCGTCACGGGGCTGATGTTCTGGAAGTACTGACCGCGTACGGGCTCCACCCAGCGGCCGCCGATGAAGTTCTGATAGCGGGACTTGAACGTCACCTTGGAGCCGGGCTGGTTGGGGGCGGCGTAGATCATTGCGCTCTCCTCTTCGCTTCGGGGTTGGCCTGCGGGTTGTCGGTGGCTCTCCCAAAGCAGCGCCCGTGCCAGCCCGGCCTCCGCCGACGTCGCGGCGCGTCGTGTCCCGCTCCGCGACACTGTCGCGGACAGGAGTGGCGCGGGGCGGGACACCTCCGTCGCGCGGAGCGGGACAGTGTCCGGGGCATGCGAGCGCGATGCCGCGGCGCGCCAACTGGACGTGGAGTTCAAGGGCACGGAGTGCTCATGCGAGCGGCGGCAAGGCACGCCGCCGCTCCACCCGGCGGTAGCGCCGCGGGTGCGCGGAGTGCTCAGGAGCGGGGCGGCAGGACGATGCCGAAGCGCTCCACCATCCGGTAGAGCGTGCTGCGAGCGATGCCCAGGCGTCGCGCGGCCTGCGCCACGTTGCCACCACTCCGAGCGAGCGCGTCCTGGATGGCGTGGACCTCCAGCTCCCTCAGCGCGCGGGGGGCCTCCTCCTGGACCGGAGGAGGAGGGGGTAGAGGGGCCACCCTCGGATCGGCCGGAGCCGGGCCACTTCCAAGCTCGGGCGGCAGCGCATCCACGTCCAGCACCGGAGCGCCCGCGGCGCGCACGAGCGCCAGGCGCAGCACCGTCTTCAGCTCGCGCACGTTGCCGGGCCAGCGGTGGGCCGCGAGGCGTGCGAGCGCGGCGGGCGACAACGTGGGCCGGGGCTGGCCCGCGGCCTCCGCCAGCTCCGTGAGCAGCTCCCGAGCCAGCTCGGGCAGGTCCACGCGCTCCCTCAGGGGAGGAAGCCGCAGCATGGCACCCTGGAGCCGGTAGTAGAGGTCGGAGCGGAAGGTGCCGGCGCGCACGGCGGCGTCGAGGTCGCGGCAGGTGGCGCCGATGAGACGGAAGCGCGTGTGGCGCACGCGGGACTCACCCACGCGCGAGTAGCTCCCGTCCTCGAGCACCCGGAGCAGCAGCACCTGGAGCGCGGGCGGCATCTCCGCCAGCTCGTCCAGGAAGAGGGTGCCTCCATCCGCCGCCGCGAGCTTGCCGTCCGCGCCGCCCGCACGCGCGCCGGTGAAGGCACCGGGCGCGTGGCCGAACAGCTCACTCTCCAGGAGCGCGGGCGAGAGCGCCCCGCAGTTGACGGCCACGAAGGGCCCGGTGGCCACGTTGCTCGCTGCGTGCAGGGCCCGCGACAGCAGCTCCTTGCCCGTGCCCGTCTCCGAGAGCAGGAGCACCGGAAGCCCCGTGGGCGCGAAGCGTGCCGCCTCCCGGAGCGTGGCGAGCAGGTGCGGGTCGCTGCCCTTGATGGCGGCCCAGGGCCCCTGCTTCGGCTCGGCGGGAGGCGGAGGTGCCTCTGTGCTCGCGGCGGGACGCGCACGAATCACGAGCGGTTCGAGCCGCACGAGCACCGCGACGGCGGCGCCGCTTCCGTCCCCCACGGCCTCGGCGTGGACGCGCCACGAGGAGCCACGGGAGGTCCGGGCTTCGAGCGTCTCTCCCTGTAGCGCCGCCTCCTTCAACTCCTGCCACGTCAGCCCGAGCACTCCGGACCTGGAGCAGTCCGCGCCCGGTACCGCCGCGCCGCCGAGCAGGGCGCGCGCGGCGCCGTTGGCCTGGCGCACCCGTCCCGGGGGCTCCAGGAGCAGGACCGGGCCGTCTTCTCGCGCCAGCCGCGCCTGCAGCCCCCCTCGCGTCGAGGAGGCCACGCGCGCCCAGGCCAGCTCGCGCAGGCGGGCCTCGGCCGCGAAGGCCATGCTCGCCACCGCCACCAGCACCAGGGGGTCCGCCGCACCGGCGGGGCCCGTGACGTCCAGCACGCCCACCAGCTCTCCAAACGGGTCGTGCACCGGGGCGGCGTAGCAGACGAGTCCGTGGTGCAGCTGCGCATAGTGCGCCGGGCCCACCACGGCGACGGCGGAGGACTCGGCCAGCGCGGTGCCGATGGCGTTGGTGCCCCGGGAGGTCTCGTCCCAGCGGGCGCCCTCGATGAGGCGCACGTCGTCCGCGCGGGAGCGGAAGTCACCGCCCGAGCTGCGGGTGGCGAGGATGACGCCATCACGGTCCGCGAGCAGCGCCACCCGGCCCGATGGCTGGGGCGCCGAGGCGAGCACCTCCATCATTCCCTCGACCTCGCGCCACACCGGCTCCATCCGGGCGCGCCGCTCGAGGAGCGCCATGCGTCCCACGCTGGGGCCCTCGTCGGGCACACCAGTGCTCGGCGCCCCGAGCGTCCGTGAGCGCTGCCAGCGTGTCAGGAGGGGATGCAGCTCCGGACGCAGCCCGGCCTCTCCGTCGAGCGCGCCGACGAGGAACTGCTCCCAGAGGAGCGGCGAGGCACTGAGAGTGAGCGTACCCACGAGATGTCATTATTCAGTCAGCCTCCATCCTGCCGGCAACCTGGGACCCCCAAGAATCTCCGGGCCTTTCCTGACGCGGCGCGCCGTGGGATGGAGTGGCCCGGCCCGCTCGCCTAGGGTGCGCGCCACCCCGTCGTCGAATCCGAGGAGACATGCATGCCGGTCCCGGCTGCTGAAGACGGAGCCGGGGAGCGTGGTGCGGGCGCACTGGGGCTCCTGCGGCACAACGCGGCGTTCCGCGCGCTGTGGTCCGCGCGAGTCATCTCCTTCACGGGGGACTCGCTCAGCCTGGTGGCGCTGATGCTCCACGTGGCTGGCACCACCGGGCAGGCGCTCGCGGTGTCGCTGCTGCTGCTCGTTGGTGACTTCGCGCCGTCGCTGCTGGGGCCCATCACGGGGGCCATCAGCGACCGGTTCGACCTCAAGCGGGTGATGATTGCCTGCGAGCTCCTCCAGGGCGCGCTGCTTCTCCTCATCGCGCTGACCTTGCCGCCGCTGCCGCTGTTGCTGGCCCTGGTGGCGGTCCGCGCGGTCGCCGGGCAGGTGTTCCAGCCGGCGTCCCGTGCGGCGGTGCCGGCGCTGGTGAGGGAGCGCGACCTGGAGACCGCGAACTCCACCCTCGGCTTCGGAACGAACTCCGCCGAGGCCCTCGGCCCCTTCGTCGCGGCGGCGCTGCTGCCCTTCGTGGGCGTCCGGGGCGTGCTCCTCGTGGATGCCGCTTCGTTCCTCGCCTCGGCGGTGATGCTGGCTTCCGTGCGGTCGCTGCCGCCCGCTGCTTCCGAGGCGCACGGCGCGCCCGTGTCGCTCCTCCGGCAGGCGAGGCTGGGGCTGGGCTACATCCTGTCGGCTCCGGCGGTCCGGGGCATCGGCCTGGGCTTCTGCGCCGTCGTCGCGTTCAACGGCGTGGACGACGTGGCGCTGGTGGTGCTGGCGAAGGAGACCTTCCGCGCGGGCGACCCGGCGGTTGGACTCCTGCTGGGCTCGGTCGGAGTGGGGCTGGTGCTCGGTTATGCGTTGCTGGCGCGATACGGCGCGCGCGCGTCGATGCCGGTGCTGCTGCTGGTGGGATTCGCCGTGAGCAGCGTGGGCAACCTGCTCACCGGGCTGGCCTGGGCCGTCTCCGCCGCGCTGGCGATGCAGACCGTGCGCGGCGTGGGCATCGCGGCGATGGACGTGGCCACCAACACGCTCATCCAGCGCGTGGTGCCTCCGGGGATGCTCGGCCGCGTCTTCGGCAACCTCTACGGCGCCATCGGCGTGGCCGCGGCCCTGTCGTACGTCGGCGGAGGCCTGCTCCTCGATGCCACCTCCGCCCCGGTGACGCTGGTCGTCGCCGGGACGGGCGGCACGCTGGCCACGCTGCTGGTGGCCTTCGCGCTTCCGGGAGCGCTGCGGAAGAGCCTCGCCGCGCCCGACGCGCCACGGACCGGCGGCAAGGCTTGCTAGCTTCTCCTCACGGCAATCCAATCCAGCACGTACTGAAGATCCTGACCCCTCGTGACGGTGCACCTCCGTGAAGGCTCCGGAGCTTCCGCCGGATTACCCGGTCAGGGAAATGGAGGTTCTCCCTGACAACCACCGCGTCCAGCGCTCCTGGAGGCGGGGGAACACGGCGCGGAAGGCGAGGAACCACAGCGCACCCGCGAGGACGTCGACGGCGTAGTGGTACCGCAGCACCAGGGTGGACAGGATGATGGCCGTGG
Organism: Myxococcus sp. RHSTA-1-4; assembly: GCF_020037125.1. Taxonomy (GTDB): domain Bacteria; phylum Myxococcota; class Myxococcia; order Myxococcales; family Myxococcaceae; genus Myxococcus. The sequence continues at coordinate 66,639 of NZ_JAIQDG010000028.1, read as the reverse complement.
CGACGGGCAGCAGCACCCGGAAGCGTCGCGGGTGTGCGAGCCGGTCGTGCTCCAGCAGCACGAGCGTGATGTACGTGTGCAGGCTGGGGAAGATGTCGTAGGCGGAGGAGCCGCTCGCGACGACGGCCGCGTTCAGCCGGGTGAGCCAGCCACCCTCGATGGGGATGGTGAACAGCTCCGGCCAGGCCGCCGCGGGGCCCAGTCCCGGCAGCAGGTAGTAGCCGGCGATTCCGGGCACGTACGCGGAGAAGACGTGGGTGAAGAAGCGCTCCGCCCGCGCGCGCGGGCCCACGACCGCCCACGCCATCGCGAGGTGCAGGTACGCGTGGAACGCGAGGTAGCTCGCGCTGAACAGGTCATTGAGCCACGGCGTGCTCCACCGCTGGAGCCACGCGGCGGGCGTGACGCCGAACACGAGCACGTCCGCGGCGAGCAGCCACCCGTCCCGCGACGGAAGCCCGAGCGCTGGAATCGTGTGCTTCACGGAGGAGTAGAAGAAGAACGTCGCCGCATAGGCGAGCAGCAGCCTCGGGCGGAACGCATGGGCGAGCCCGTCCAGCCGCGCGAGCACCGCCACGCCGGCCACGAACAGGGCGGTCGCCCCGAGGACCTGCTGCGTCACGGGAGCACCGGGGCCCGCGACGAGCAGGAGCGCCACGGAGAGGGCCAGCCCGAAGGCGGCCAGCAGTGCCTCGTGCAGGTACGGCCGCTCAGACATCCGGAGTGGCGCTCTTCGCGTCGCGAATGAGCGAGCCGCTGACGACGCCGCGCACGAACGAGAAGTAGGAGGGAATGAAGGGAGCGCCCTGGGCGATGAGCTCCGCGCGCAGCGTCCGGTGCAGCTCGGGGAGGTTGTACCAGGGCACGCGCGGATAGAGGTGGTGCTCGAGGTGGTAGTTCTCGTTGCACATGAAGAAGCGCGTCACCGGGTTGGACAGGATGGTGCGCGAGCCGCGGACCGGATGGTTGCTCTCCGGGAGGAACGTGTGCTGGCTCATTCCCCGGATGTTCACGAGCGTGTTGATGATGAGCATGGGGATGACCCACGCATGGAGCAGCACGTGCCCCGGCACGAAGGCCACCGCGAGCGCGGCGCCCACCGCGAGCAGGGCCACCTCCAGCTCAATCCACCGCCGGTCGGAGGACGTCCCGTGCCGCCAGCCCAGGATGGGAATCATGGTGATGTACGCGGGATAGCCGAGCAGCAGCCGCCCGATGTGCATCAGCATCTCCAGCCATCTCCGCCCGGTGTAGTTGGCGTAGTGGTCGGGGTCATGCCCGCCGCCGAGGTCGCGGTGGTGCCGCAGGTGCAGCACCTTGTACGCCGCGTAGTTCTGCAGGACGGGCAGCGCGCAGGCGGCGCCGCCCAGGTGGTTGAGCCAACGCCAGCGGGACAGGCCGCCGTGGACCGCCTCGTGGGTGAACAGGCTGATGCCATGGAGTGACGCCGCAGCGACGAGGTACAGCCCGGCGCGCGCGAGCCACACCAGCGCCTGGGAGTGCGCTTCGAGCAGGACGGACAGTGCCGCGGCGGATATGTAGAGCGCCAGGAACAGGAGGAGCCGTGGCACGTGGCGGGCATCGATCTGTTCGAGCTCTCGCTGCCGTGCGGGCGTGAGGGAGGCTGTCGGAGTCTGCATGGATGTTCCGGTCGAGGGGACCATGCCATACAGTCGAATCCGACGTCGACGTCACCTCCCGTGGCGCGTGCCTTTCCGTGAGCTCAATGTCGTACCGATTGAAGTTCGCCGTCGTCCGTGAAGACCCGGAGCTGGAGCTGGTGCTCGTCGCGCGCACGAAGGCCCGGGCCGTCCTCACCGTCGCCTCCGGGGGCTGCACCCTCCTCACCCTGGCGAAGCGTCATCCCGAGCTGGAGCTGGTGGGCTTCGACTTCAACCCGTGCCAGTTGGTCCACGTGCGCCAGAAGGCGGAATGCCTCGGCCGCGTGCCGCCGGAGCGCTTCAACGTGGGCAGCACGGACCCGGAGGGCCTGAACCAGCGTGGCGAGTTCGAGGGGCTCTTCCGCACGCTGCGCCACTTCATCGCGGAGTTCGTCGCTCCCGGGGGGGAGCTGACGGCCTTCTTCGAGCCGGCGACCTCCGCCACGGAGCGCCGCGCGCTGCTGGCCCGCTGGCTCGGCTCGCACTACTGGCCGGTGGCGTTCCAGCTCGCCTTCGCGGACCCCTTCCTCCACGCCATGTTCGGCCCGGCGGCGACACAGCACGCCGAGCCCGGCTCCTACCCCGGCTACTTCCAGTCCGTGTTCGAGCGGGGGCTTCAGCGGGAGGACGCCGCGCGCAACCCGTTCCTCCAGCATGTGCTGCTCGGGGCCTACCGCGCGGAGGACATGCCCGAGTACCTGCGCGCGGAGCAGCCCCTGCCGCTCACGCTCGTGGAGGGCTCGCTCCCCGACGTCATCGGGCTGGAGCGCTTCGACGTCATCTCGCTCTCCAATATCTTCGACTGGTCGGACGACGCGCTCGTGGCGAGCTGGGCCGGGCTGCTCTCGCAAGAGGCCCGGCCGGGCTGCGCCATCCTCTTCCGGCAGCTCAACAACCGGCGTGACCTCCGGCGCTTCTTCGAGCCGGCGTTCCAGTTCGACGACGCGCTCGGGGCGGAGCTGCTCGCGAGAGACCGCAGCCTCTTCTATGAGCGCATCGAGGTCGCCTTCCGAAGGCCCGTGCGCGCATGAGCGGCGTGCGCTTCGTGGTCCTCCGGCCCGACACGCTCGGGCCCTACGTGGAGCGGCTCCGCGGGCTGGAGCAGGGCATCCTCTATCCGCTCGCGGACGGGGCCGACCACTTCTTCATCGACCACGGGCCCGAGTACCACCCCTTCTTCTCGTCCATGGGGGACGCGTACTTCCTGCTCGCCCTGCGCGGTGACGAACTGCTCGGCTCGGTGACGGGAGTGGCCCGCGAGGTCCGCCGTGGCACGCGGTCGCTCCAGGCGCTCTACATCTGCGACCTCAAGCTGGTGGAGCATGCTCGCGGCACCGGGCTGTCGCGGAGGCTCATCTTCGAGGGGCTCACGCACCTCTTCCGCATCCCCGCGCTGCGGCGCACCCGGTTCCTCTACGGCGCCGCCATGCGGGGCGCGAGGGGCGATGTGATGCGCACCGCCCGCGGCTGGAACCCGCTGCGGATGGGGCGGCCCGCGAGCCGGCTCGTGCTCTACTTCGTGCCTCCCGCGCGGCTGGCGGAGCTGGACCCCCGGGGGGGACCCCGGCTTCCGGTGGGGGAGGGGCTCCGCCTCGGACCCGCGCCGGGCCGGAAGCTCGAAGGCGCTGGGTGGTGCACGACGGCGGGGAGCAAGGACCTCCAGCGGCTGTCGACGCGGAGCCCCTGGCCGCTCGTCCACCTCGCCGCGCCGCCGGACGCCTGGACGCACGGCTGGGCGGGGTACCTGCGCACTTGCGGTGAGGAGCTCGTGGCGCGGGGCGGGGACGCGTTGGCCTGCTTCAGCATCGATGAACGGCTGGAGAACCACATCGACTGGCTGCGGGGCGCGGGCGTTTCTCCCGACTCGGTGTGCACTGTCTATTCTCTCGACCTCACCTTCCCGGTAGAAGCGCCAGCATGGGTGCACCTTCCCTCGTCCGAAATCTGAAGCTGCGCCAGCGCATCGCCGTGTTGAAGGCGGAGTGGAACGCGCTGGAGTGGCCCTACCTGCGCGCGCTGAGGGACGGCTCGTTCGAGCGCGAGGACTTCGTCGAGACGCAGCTCCAGTTCTTCGCCGCCGTCGCGCACTTCTCCCGGCCCATGGCCATCCTCGCGAGCCGTCTGCCGCGGCCCGACCAGCGCCTGCCCCTGGTGGAGAACATCTTCGACGAGCACGGGCGCGGGGAGCTGGCGCACGGCCATGAGCGCACGTTCCGGCTGTTGCTGGAGCGGCTCGGAGCGGACCTGTCCCGGGTGGGGCTCGCGCCCTGGCCGGAGGTGCGCGCCTTCAACGTCGCGCTGACGGGAGTCGCCGCGTTCGACAGTCCGCTCACCGGGCTCGCCGTGTTCGGCGCCATCGAGGACCTGTTCAGCGGCATCTCCCTGGCGCTGGGTCGCGGCATCGTCTCTCGCGGGTGGCTGGCGGCGGACAAGGTGGTGCACTACCCCACGCACGCGACGCTCGACGAGGAGCACGCGGATGGCTTCTACCGCCAGCTCGACGCGCCGTATGACGCGGAGGCTCGCGGCGCGGAGGAAATCGAGCAGGGGCTCGCGCTGGGTGGGCACCTCTTCCAGCGTCTCTACGAAGACCTCTACCGCGCACGCGGCCGTCGCGACTGACGCGCCCCATGGACGAGAAGCGTTACCGCATCCCGGTGGGGCTCCACCGGGTGGAGCAGGACATCCAGCGGAGCCGCTTCATCACCACGGCCGCCCACACGCCGACGGTGGAGGAGGCGAAGGCCTTCATCTCCCGCGTCCGCGACGAGTTCCCGGACGCGAACCACAACTGTTGGGCCTACGTCGTGGGGCCGCCCGGCTCCACCGCCCAGGTGGGCATGAGCGACGACGGCGAGCCCCACGGGACGGCGGGCCGGCCGATGCTCACGGCGCTGCTCCACGGCGGAGTGGGGGACGTGGCCATGGTCGTCACCCGCTACTTCGGTGGGACGCTGCTGGGGAAGGGCGGGCTGGTGCGCGCCTACACCGGCTGTGTCCAGCAGGCGCTTGAGAGCCTTCCCACCACGGAGCGTGTGCGCAAGGTCCGACTCGCCGTCGAGCTGGAGTACGCGAGCATCGACGGCATGCGGCGGCTCCTGCCGGAGTACGAGGCCCAGGTGGTGTCGGAGGAGTACGCCGCCACGGTGGGCTACCGGCTGGAGCTTCCCGTCACCCGGGTGGACGCCTTCCGGGCAGCGCTGACGGACCTGACGCTGGGGCAGGTCCTCATCGAGGTGCTGGAGTCCGAGGGTTGACGGAGGGGCCCGCGGAGGGGAGCCTCCAGGGCGATGAGCGCAGGTCCCGACCTCTTCTCCGCTTCCGTCGATGTGAACCGCTTCGCGCCGCTGGCCGAGCGGATGCGCCCGCGCACGCCCGATGAGTTCATCGGGCAGGGCCACCTGCTGGGCCCCGGTGCGCCGCTGCGTCAGCTCATCGAGCGGAAGTCCATCGTGTCCTCCCTGTTCTGGGGGCCGCCGGGCGTGGGCAAGACGACGCTGGCGCGGATGCTGGCGTCGAGCGTGGACGCGGAGTTCGTCATCCTCTCGGCGGTGTCCGACGGCATTCCCCGCATCCGCGAGGTGGTGGCCGAGGCGGAGCTCCAGCGCAACCGGTACTCCCGGCGGACAGTCCTCTTCGTCGACGAAATCCACCGCTGGGCGAAGAACGTCCAGGAGCAGGCGCTGCCGCACGTGGAGAGCGGCCTGCTCGTCCTGCTGGGGGCCACGACGGAGAACGTCAGCTTCGAGGTGCGCCCCGCCCTCATCAGCCGGTGCCGCGTGTTCCAACTCAAGGAGCTCACGCTCGCGGACATCCAGACGGCGCTCACCCGGGCGCTCGCGGACGTGAAGCGGGGGCTCGGGGCGCGCAAGCTGACCCTTGGCGAAGAGGCGCTGACGCTGCTGGCGAAGGGCGGCGCGGGCGACGTGCGCAAGGCGCTGGGGGCGCTGGAGCTGGCGGCGAACCTCACCGGGGATGGTGAGGAAATCACGCCGGAGACGGCGCGCGAGGCGGTGGGCACCAGCCTGTCGCGGCATGACAAGGATGGGGATGAGCACTTCGACCTGCTGAGCGCGCTCCAGAAGTCCTGCCGGGGCTCCAACGCGCAGGGGGCCATCTTCTGGGCGGCGAAGCTGCTCCAGACGGGGGACGTGGTGTCGCTATGGCGCCGGCTGAAGGTGATTGCCGTGGAGGACGTGGGCCTGGCGATGCCCGAGGCCATCACCATCGTCCGGGCCTGCGAGGAGGGCTTCCACTCCGTGGGCATGCCGGAGGGGCGGCTCTTCGTCGCGCACGCGGTGGTGACGCTGGCCACGGCGAAGAAGAGCAACCGCGCCTACCAGGCGATGAACGCGGCGCTGGAGGCGCTGGAGCAGCACCCCAACCTGGGGCCGCCGCTCCACCTGCGCAACGCGCCCACGGAGTTGATGAAGGAGCTGGGCCACGGGAAGGGCTATCAGACGCCGTGGAACTTCAAGGACCACTACGCGCCCGGGCAGACGTACCTGCCCCCGCCGCTGGAGCGCGCCGTCTTCTACCGCCCGAGCAAGGAAGGCTACGAGGCGGAGGTCCACGAGCGCATGACGCAGTGGTGGCGCGAGGACAAGGCGGCCAAGGGCGAGTAGCCCGGGAATGGGGAGCCACCGCGCGGCTCCTGATGTGGCTCCACGCGCATTGCGAAGATGTCGCCCAGGGAACCTCACGCCAGACGACCGGGTTTCCGGGCCCGACAGCAGGCTACCATGGCGCGGATTGTCGGACGCCCGGTTGCTGGAGGTCCCGCGATGTGCGGCATCACCTCCAATCCGAGGCGGAGTTCTTCGGGATGGCTATCCACGCGAACCCGGAAGCTTCTGCGCATTGAACCCGGAAGGGTGCCCGCCTCATGCAGGTTCATCCTGGCGCGCGTCCGAGGCGGACTCCGAAGCGCCGGCTAACAAGAAGACCTGCCTGGAAGCCTGTGAGGCTGGCGGCGCGGTCCTTGAAGCCTTTCTGCAGGCGACTCAGGAGTCCCAGGAGGCAAGCCCTGTGTTGGGCGGCAACGAAGGGCTCGAAGGTGTCGTGCTTCGGCATGTGCCACGCCATCTACGAATGTGACGACTCGGGCGACTGCGGTCAGGAGGATGAACCATGAAGGACTGGCGCCCCAAGCTCTCCTCCATTGATGACCCGATCGCGGACGACCACTGGCAGTACAGGACCGAGGACGGAGCCCAACGAATCTCCCACATCCTCATTGGTCGTCCCGCTCCCGTTGCGGACGGGAAGACCTGGTACTGCCCTCTGTCCTTTGAACACGTTACCAAGGGAATCGAATACGCCTACGGCGTCGGGCCCGTGGACGCGCTGATGAACGCGATGTACTTCGTTCGCAGGCGCTTCTACGAGTTCGATGATGTGACGCCGCGTGCGAAGGCGCCTCGGGCGAAGCCTCCCTCGGCCACCTCGAGGCCGCGCGTGAAGAAACGGGCGGCCCCGCTGAAGCGCGCGCGCAAGAAGGCTTGACGCAAGTCAAGCCCCTGGCTCCCGCCGCTCAGTACTTCAGGCCGGGCACGAGCGCGCCGGTGGTCCAGCCGCGGCCGTTGGCGTTGAAGATGCCTACGCCGTAGGCCCTGCCCTTCGCCTCGATGGTGCGCCCGTCTCCGAGGCTGATGGCGACATGGCCAGGACGGAAGAGCAGCGCGCCGCGCGTGCGCAGCGCCTCGGCCACGGAGATGGTGGTGCCCTTCTTCTGGCAGTGAGGGAGCTGGTTCATCGTCCCGTCGGGGATGCTGACACCCGCCTGGTGGGCCGCCCACTGGACCAGCTCCGAGCAGTCGAAGGCCTTCGGGTTCGGGTCGTTGAGGTTGACCTCGGCGCCGAAGATGTAGCGGTCCCCCTGCTGGGAGAGCGCCTTCTGCACGAAGGACTCGGCGGTGCCGCGGCCCGTGGGCGGGTTGGAGGGAGGGGGCTTCACGCCACCGGCCTGCAGCTTGCCCCACGTCTTCGGCCCGACGATGCCGTCCGGCTCCAGCCCCTTGGCGCGCTGGAAGGCCACCACGGCGGCCTTGGTCCTCGGGCCGAAGTCGCCATCAATCGGGCCCGGGTTGAAGCCAGCGGCGGCCAGCCGGCGCTGCAGGTCCGCGACCACGGGGCCCTTGGAGCCCTGGCGCACGGTGGGGGGCGTCGCGGCGGCAGCCGCGGTGGCGACGCTGCGTGGACGGGAGGCGGAGATGCTGGTCATGGGGGGCTCCGGCAAGCCGGCGGGGGACAGCCGTTTCCTGGATTGTCGGAAGGAGAGGCCCGGGGTTGCGTGGAGCAGGTGGGATTCTTCCGGAGCCCACGAGCCCCGGCGTCAGGCCCGCGGCCCCGTCATGACGAAGCCTCCCGCGACAGGCCCAGCCGGCGTGCCGTCTGCGTGCGCAGGTCCGCGAAGGGGAGATTCCACCGGGGCTCGCCGTCCAGCCGCCACGCCTTGACGGGGATGAGGTCTTCCCGGGCGAGCGCCTGGTGCAGCCGCGCCTCCTCCTCCGGCTCGCGCGAGAAGCCGAAGGGGTTGCGGAACTCCGCGCCCTGGAGCCGCGAGTACTTCGCGTCGTTGCTGGCGATGAGCGCGAGCAGCTCCTCCCTCCGCACCTCGAGGTAGTCGAGGAAGGGCGCGTCGAAGGGACGGATGGCCGAGCGCCGCGCGGGCTCACGAGTCACCCAGCGTGCCCAGTCGTAGCCGAAGAAGAAGTCGTGCGCGTAGCGGAAGCGCAGCTCGGACCTGGCGCCGAAGCCGTGGCACAGCGCCATCACCCGGCGGGTGAAGGACTCCATCTCGCGAGGCCCTCCGGCGTCCCACAGACACCGGGCCGGGTAGTCGAGGTCCCAGAAGATGTTGTCCGGGAAGCTCTCCGCGAGCGCGCGGATGATGGCGTCCAGTCCGTGGGTGAAGGCCCGCAGGCGCGCTTCGTCGCCTCCGCCCGCGGTCACCCGCTCGGCCAGCTCGCGCGGAGTGGGGGCACGCGCCCGGTCCGGCGCGAGCGAGGCCCGGGCCCCGAGCAGGGGCTCCAGGCTCTCCAGTTGGTCGCGCAGCTCGTTCGTGAGCCCCGTCATGCCGTGCATGCGTCCGGCCTCTCTCCCAGGTTTCGAAGGTTCCGCCCTCCTGACGGCACCGTCAATCCTGCAGTCCCCACAGCCGCCACACCCAGAACCGGTGCAGCCTCCGCCCACGGTAGCCGCTGACCAGCTCCACCGCGTCACTCATCTGCGTGAAGCGGAACGACAGCTCGTCCGGGGGGCCCGGGCCTCCCTCCTCCATGACCCACAGCACCTCCTGCCCGGGACGCAGGGAGGGTGGCGGCCACAGGTCGTACTGGCTGAACCTCGCGGGAGGCGCGGTGTGCGTGACACGGCCCGTGTGGTACGCCACCTGTGACGCGAGCTGGTAGTCGGGCGCGTAGATGGCGGCCAGATTGCGCGCGTCCATGCCCGGGAACAGCCGCTCCGGCGTGGCCAGCTCTCGCAGCACGCTCCAGCCATGGGTCCGCCACAGCACCGTGTCGCGCTCGAAGCGCAGCACCGGGAAGAAGCTGTGCGAGCCCACCGCCAGCACCAACGCGAGCTCCGAGGCCGCCACGGCGCGCCGCCATACCGGCCGCATGCCGGCCACGCCCACGGACGCGGCCACGTACGCCGCCGCCGGCCAGTTGGCCTCCCCGCGCGTTCGCGCCGCCGCGTAGCCGAAGAAGAGCAGCGGCACCACCGCCGCCATGCGCAGCAGGAACTGCTCCGGCGGCCCCCGCACCGCGTACACCCCGGCCAGGACCAGCAGCACCGGGCCACCGAGCGCGAGCTGCCCCAGGACGTACTCGCCGAGGCTCTGCCAGCCACCCTGTCCGCCGAGGCCGTGGCGGAGCTGGAAGAGGAAGCCCACCCACTCGTGCCGCGCGTTCCACAGCACCACCGGCACGAAGCACAGCGCGGCCAGCACCGCGGTGAGCCAGGCCCCCCGGGGCAGCCGCCGGGCCCGCGCCGCCGCGAGCAGGAAGATGAGCCCCAGCAGCACCGCCGGGTACTTGGACAGCAGCGCCAGCCCGCACGCCAGTCCCGCCCACACCCAGCGCTCGCGCCACAGCGCCCACAGCGCCAGCGTCCAGAAGAGCAGCAGCGGTGAGTCGGGCGTGGCCCACACGCCGGCCACCATGCTGGCCGGCACCGCGCTCCACAGCGCCGCCGCGCGCCACGCCGCCTCGCGGCTGCCGTACACGTCACGCGCCAGCCCCCACACCGCGGCCACCGTGCCGGCGCCGCACAGCAGGGACGTGCCCCGGGGGCCGAGCGCGGCGATGAGCCACGCCACCATGGGGGGATGGTCGTAGTAGCCCCAATCCAGGTGCCGGGCCCACTGCCAGTAGTACGCCGTGTCGAAGTAGACGTCCGTGCCCAGCGACAGCGCGAGCCGTCCCACCACCGCCGCGCCGAGCAGGGCGAGGCAGGCCTTCATGCCAGTGCCGGTGGCCGGGGAGGGGGCGGCGGAAGGGGACGGCGGGCTCACGTCTCTGGACAAAGCGCACCGGGCGCCCGTTGGCCAGAGGAGTGTTGGGCCCTTTGTGCTTGCCCACCCCCCGGCCACTTCCTATCTCCGGGAGAGGCCCCCTTTCCCTGGAGTCCGCATGGCCGCCTCCCCTCCGACCTCCGGTCCCACCAACCGCCTGGCGCGGGAGCCCTCGCCGTACCTGCGCCAGCACGCCCACAACCCCGTGGACTGGTACCCCTGGGGCGACGAGGCCCTCGCGCGAGCGAAGGCGGAGGACAAGCCCATCCTCCTGTCGGTGGGCTACTCCGCGTGTCACTGGTGTCACGTCATGGCGCACGAGTCGTTCGAGTCGCCGGAGACGGCCCGGTTGATGAACGAGGGCTTCATCAACATCAAGGTGGACCGCGAGGAGCGGCCGGACCTCGACCAGCTCTACCAGGGCGTGGTGCAGCTCATGGGGCAGGGCGGGGGCTGGCCGCTCACGGTGTTCCTCACGCCGGACCTCAAGCCCTTCTACGGGGGCACCTACTTCCCGCCCGAGGACAGGTACGGGCGGCCCGGCTTCCCCCGGCTGCTGGCCTCGCTGCGTGACGCATGGGTGAACAAGCGGGACGAGGTCCAGCGCCAGTCCACGCTCTTCGAACAGGGCCTCGGCGAGCTGGCCACGTATGGGCTGGACGCCACCGCCGGCACGCTGACGGCCGAAGACCTGGTGGCCATGGGCCGCCGGATGGCGCGGCAACTGGACCCGGTGTACGGCGGCTTCGGCGGCGCGCCCAAGTTCCCCAACCCCATGAACCTGGCGCTGATGCTGCGCGCGTGGCGGCGCGGCGGCGGCGCGCAGCTCAAGGACGGCGTGTTCCGCACGCTGGAGCGCATGGCGCTGGGGGGCCTCTATGACCAGCTCGGCGGGGGCTTCCACCGGTACTCGGTGGACGAGCGGTGGCTGGTGCCGCACTTCGAGAAGATGCTCTACGACAACGCGCAGCTCCTGCACCTGTACGCGCAGGCGCAGCAGGTGGAGCCCCGGCCGCTGTGGCGCAAGGTGGTGGAGGAGACGGTGGAGTACGTGCGCCGCGAGATGACCGACGCGGGCGGCGCCTTCTACGCGGCGCAGGACGCGGACAGCGAGGGCGAGGAGGGGAAGTTCTTCGTCTGGCGCCCGGAGGAAATCCAGGCGGTGCTGCCCGGCCCGCGGGCCGAGCTGCTGATGCGTCACTTCCGCGTCACCCCGCAAGGCAACTTCGAGCACGGCACGACGGTGCTGGAGGTGGCGGTGCCGGCGGCGGAGCTGGCGCACCAGCGCGGGCTGCCGGAGGACGAGGTGGAGCGGGAGCTGGCCGCCGCGCGGCGGACGCTCTTCGAGACACGGGAGCGGCGCGTGAAGCCGGGGCTGGACGACAAGCTGCTCTCGGGCTGGAACGGGCTGATGATTCGCGGGCTGGCGCTGGCCGCGCGCGTCTTCGAGCAGCCGGACTGGGCGCGGCGGGCGGCGTCCGCGGCGGACTTCGTGCTCGCCAGGATGTGGGACGGAACGCGGCTGGCGCGCTCGTTCCAGGGGGAGGCCCGCATCGACGGCTTCCTGGAGGACTACGGAAACCTGGCCTCGGGGCTCACCGCGCTCTACCAGGCCACCTTCGACGTGAAGTACCTGGAGGCGGCGGACGCGCTGGTCCGGCGCGCGGTGGAGCTGTTCTGGGATTCGGAGAAGGCGGCGTACCTCACCGCGCCTCGTGGGCAGAAGGACCTCGTGGTGGCCACGTACGGCCTCTTCGACAACGCCTTCCCCTCAGGAGCCTCCACGCTGACGGAGGCGCAGGTGGAGCTGGCGGCGCTCACCGGTGACAAGCGGCACCTGGAGCTGCCGGAGAAGTACGTGGCGCGCATGCGCGACGGGCTGGTGAAGAACGCCATGGGCCAAGGCTACCTGGGGCTGGCGGCGGACGCGCTGCTGGACGGCGCGGCGGGCGTCACCCTCTCCGGAACGCGCGAGGCCGTGGCGCCGCTGCGGGCCTCGGTGAATCGCGTGTACGCGCCCACGTTCTCCGTGGGCTGGAAGGAGCCGGGCGCGCCGGTGCCTCCCCTGCTGTCGGACCTCTTCGAGGGCCGCGAGCCGGTGGGCGGCAGGGGAGCGGCGTACCTGTGCCGGGGCTTCGTCTGCGAGCGGCCCCTCACGGACGCGGAGGCCCTGGCCTCGCGGCTGGCGGCGGCTCCGGCCTGAGCGGGCGGGCGGGGCGCCGCGCACGGGCCCTGAAGGCCGCGCGGCGCCCTGGGCTCAGGGAGGGATGGGGGCTTCGACCTCTTCCTCCTCGGCGCGCCGGTACTCCTCCCGGAGGGCCGTGGTCGCGTCGAGGTCGGTGAGCGTGAAGTCGTCCATGGTGAGCGTGCCCACCCGGTCAATCGACATTCCCATGCTGAGCCGCTTGGCCGCGCTGGGCGCCCCGGGCGTCGTCCACTCGGCGCGGGTGTAGCTGCTGGCGGCCGGCAGCAGGGGCCCCTGGGTCCAGTAGTCCCAGCCGCCCGCGCTGTTCCGGTAGTACGCCTTGAAGCGCACCGACGTGGTGGACTTGTACCAGGCGGAGATGCGGTAGCGGTGGCCGGTGACCGCCGCCGGGGAGCAGGTGCCGCTGTCCTGCTCGCTGATGAGCTTGCGGTCTCCGCTGGAGATGCTGCTGATGCGCACCTGCTGTGCCCAGCTCCCGCCGTGGGCGTCCGAGGTGCGCGTCCACGTGAAGGTGTTGGTGCCGAAGCCGCCGCGCTTCCAGCAGTCCGGCGTTCCGTCGCCGTTGCTGTCCGTCTCCAGCGACGGGTTCTTGAAGAGCTGCGAAGGCTGGACTGGAGGCCAGCTCACGGGGGGCTTCAGCGTCCCGCCGATGACGGTGTCCATGAGGGCGACGGTGGTGCCCCGCGAGGCGCGAGGGGCCAGCCAGTCGAGGAACGCCGCCAGCACGGCGGGCGCGGTGGAGTACGTCTGGGGCGGGTCGCACGGGCCGCAGATGTGGTGGAAGACGAGGGGCACCCAGCCGCCGCCGGACTCCTCGGCCCGGAGCACGTAGGCCTTGAGGGTGTCGAGCGTGGTGGTGTCCTGGACGGAGCCGTGCGTGCGAATCGCGTAGGCGTCCGCGGGAGGTACCCGCTCCGCGTAGGGATTGCTGCTGCTGCCCGTGGGCGTGCGCAGGCCGCCGCTCTCGCGGGCCGAGTTGTAGTTGCAGTCGATGACGACCTGCCGCGTGAAGGAGTCCTTGTCACCGAACGGGTAGGCGAAGGACGTCACCCGGAAGCCCGCGTTCAGCAGGGCCACCCTGTCATTGCAGATTTCCTTGCGCTGGTCGTCCGCGGAGAGCGTCGTCAGGCGCGGGTGGCTCAGCGTGTGGCCCCCAATCTCATGCCCCGCGTCCCGCAGGGCGCGGAGCTGGTCGAGCGTGAGGCGGCCGGACTGCCCGATTCTGGAGCTGTTGATGTAGAAGGTGCCGCGCATGCCGCGGGCCTCGAGCATGGCCGCGGCCTGGAGTTGGCTCGCGAGCCCGTCGTCGAAGTTCAGCGAGACGATGACCTGTCCCGGAGCGAGTGCGCGTGTGGTGGTTGCCATGATGTCCCCCTTTGGGTGGCGGCTTCACTCCAAAGGTGGGGATGGCGGCCGTGTAGGACATGCGGGCCGGGCCGCCGGATGGGACGGAGGCGCGCGGGCGTGCGCTCGTCCCTCGAAAACGCGCGTGGGGCGCGGAGGGCCTGTCGTGGCCCCGCGCCCCACGGTGTCCGGCACGCGGGCGGGTGAGGACTAGAACAGCCGGATGCTGCTCGGCTGGGCGCCGCTGGTGCGCACGCTGCGCAGCGGCTGGGCGCTGCCGTAGACGTTGGCCTCGGTGCAGGCCCCCAGCGCGCCGATGTAGCGCACCTGGACGCTGTCGGCGGCGCCACGCGGGCGCACGATGATGCCGCTGAAGCGCACCTGCGTGTTGCGGTCATCCGCGTCCAGCGGAGTCTCCGGCGTCTTGAAGCCCACGGTCAGCGTCAGTCCGTCCGCGGACACCGTGGCGTTCACCGTCTCCGAGCTGCTGTTGTTCAGCTGGTCCGTCACGAAGCGGCCCATGTTGCCGTCGGCGTCGCGGTCCGCGGTGTCCAGCGCCGCCACCTGGCAGTCCTCCGTGCGCGGGGCAATCTCCACCGGCCGGTTGAAGGTGACCACCAGCGAGCCGTTCTGCCCCAGGAGCGCGTTCGGGTCATCCGCGTTGGAGTACACCGCGTAGAAGTTCGCGTCCGTTGCGGCCGGGCTGCTGAGCATGAAGGTCTGCTCCGGCTGGCTCATGCCCGCGATGATGTCCGCCTGACCCGACAGCGCGTGGCCGTCGACCGCGCCGGCCAGCACCGCCTCGCAGTGGTACGGAGCGCCGTTGACGAGCTGCGCGCCTGGAATCACCGCGATGCCGTTGGCGTCCGAGGTGGCGCTCACCGTGGTGCTGCCCGTGGCCTCCGGCGCCAGGAAGTTGCCCGCCGTCTGCAGCAGGTTGCTCTGGTCCACCCGGTACTGGCAGTTCACCTTCGCGTCCGGCACCGCGCGGCCGTTGAGATTCACCAGGAAGCGGTAGTCCACCGCGAAGCCCACGGGGAACACGCGGAGGTTGACCACCTCCTGCGCGCCTTCCTGCTCGACGTCGTTGTTCCACGTCTGCATGGTGTAGCGGCCCATGAACCGCTCGTAGCCCGGCGCCTGCGCGAAGATGGGGAACTCCTCGCCCAGCGGAATGCCTTCAATCTGGTAGCAGCCGTCCGCCTCGATGGCGTTCTCCTTCGACAGGTCGCCCTTGCCACAGGGCTTCGCCCGGCGGAACTCGCCCTCGATGATGGCGTACACCTGCGACTTCGACTCGTCGTCGTCGTCGATGTTGTTCTTGCCGTCGTCGGCCTTGAAGAAGTTCAGGCGCTGGCCGCTCTGGCCATCCACCACGAACCCCACGACACGGCCCTCGCCGCCGCTGCCACAGCCCGTGGCCGTCAGGAGCGAGAGCACGACGAACGCCTTCTTCAGCTTCTGCATGATGGGTCCCCCTGGGATTGAGGGGCCGCTCATAGTCCAGGACTCAACGCCTGAACAGGGGCCGCCCGGACAGGGGCGGCTTCACCCCAGGCCGGGCTTGTCCAGGCCTGGAGTGCCGGGGGGGCTCACTTCACGTCCGTCACCTTGAGCGCGCCGATGAGGGGGGTGATTTCCGCGTTCCCCTCCTCGCCGAAGGCGAAGTGCGTGGCGTCGGCCACGACCTGGTTGAAGGTGGGGTCCAGCTGGGTCCACTCGCCCACGAAGGCCTCCACCCACTCGTGCCAGTAGAGGGCGGGCACCTGGTCCTCGTTCACCATGTAGATGACGCCGTCCACGCGCCGCGCCGGGATGCCCGCCGCGCGCAGCAGGGCCACCGCCAGCAGTGAGTGCTCCGTGCAGTCCCCGCGCTTCTGGCTCAGCACGTCCGTGGCCCGGTCCGCGCTGGCCCCGTAGTCCTTCGCCAGGTTCTTGAACACCCACGTGTTGACCTTCTGGGCCGCCCGGTACGCGTCCTGCTCGTCGCCAATGATTTTCTTCGCCAGCTCGCGGATGGCCGGGGCGTCGCTCTCCACGATGAGGGTGGACTTGAGGTTGTCCCCACCGTCCGGGTCCGCCAGCGGCCGGGGCTTGCGGGCCGCCGGCGCCGCGGCCGACAGCGTCACCTCCACGCGTCCGTCCGGCAGGGCCTTGTACTTCTGCCGGTACGTCTGCTCGCGGAACTTCTCCGGCAGCCCCTGGACCACCAGCGTGACGCTGCCGGGCACCGCGCGGGCGGACTCGGGCAGCGGCCTGGGAAGCACCACGCGGGTGAGGCCGAACACCTCCACCAGGTCCAGGCGCTTCGCGACGGCCTCCGTCTCCTTGCGCGCCTGCATCGTCTGGCCGAAGTCCACCAGCACCATCTCCCCGCGCTGGGTGACGTAGGCCGTCATCGGCACCTTCTCCTTCTGCGACAGGGTGCTGACCTTGCTCAGCTTCACCTTCACCCCGTTCACCACCCGGTGCTCGGGCGGCTCCACGGTGGTGGTGACGCCGTAGGTCTGCAGGTCCATGCCGTCCAGCGTGAAGCCGTCCACCTTCGCCTTGCGCAGCAGGGCCACGCGTGCCGCGTCCGCGTCCTCCACGCGCTCCTTCGCGGGGGGCAGCTTCGGCAGCTCCTCGTCCGGGCGGCCCGGGCGCTGGCGCACCACGCGCACCCCGTCCGGCGTGGCGGTGCCCAAGAGCGTCTGGTCTCCGCCGTCGCCCTTCTGCATCACCGTGAAGGACAGGAGCCGCCCGCCGGGCGTGGCCTCGTAGATGCGCTCCTCGCGGTGCGTGCGCTCCGACACCCGCGTGGCCACCATGGCCTTGAAGACGAGCTGGTTGGTGGCCTTCACCCGCGCCGGCTCACCGGGGAGCAGCTCCAGGTCCGTGAAGAGCCACCCCACCTTCTTGTCCATGAGGTACAGGCCGAAGTACTCGCCTCCCTTCGGGCGCGGGGCCTTCACCACGTCCGACAGCTCGGCCTTCGCCGGGGCGGACTTCGCGGTGGCCGCCTGGGCGGGCGCGCCCGCCTGGACGGAGGGTGCGCCCGCGAGCAGGGCGCACAGGGACACGACGGCCAGGGACGTCAGTCGGAGCGGTCGAATCATCACGCCCCTTCTAACGAGGGAAGGGGCCGTTGTCTTCAACGGCCCGGCGTGGCCCGCGTCCCGGGGACTACAGCCGCTTGGTGAGGATGATGAGGTCGTCCCCCACCTTGTAGAAGTCGCGGATGCGCGCCTCCTCGCCGTACTTCATGGAGGCGTAGAAGCCGCGGGTGGGGCCGTAGGCCTCCGTGGCGCTCGTCTCCACGCGGATGAGGCGCCCGTTGCGGCGGCGCAGGTCGCCCTCCATGGCGGACACCAGCGCGGCGCCCACGCCCTGGCCCCGCACCTCGGGCGCGGAGGCAATCCAGTACAAATCATAGGTGTCCTCCGTCATCGGCGTGGGGCCGTAGCAGACGTAGCCCACGAGCTGCCCGCCCCGGTCCGCGACGATGATGGAGTAGTCCGTGTTGCCCGGCGTGAGCGCCGTGCCCACCAGCTCAATCGCGACCTCAACCTCCTGCGGCGAGAAGGTTTCGATCTTTCGAATCAGCGCGGCGAGGGGTTCCCTGTCCTTTGCGGCGATGGGACGGATGTCCATGTGCTCTCTCGAGGGCGACCTCCACGAGCCGGGCCGCCAGGGCCGGGTAGTCCATGCCGGCGGCCGAGGCGGCCTTGGCGAACCCTGCGCTCGGGTGAAGGTCACAGTTGGGGTTGATGTCGATGACGTAGGGCTCGCCCTCTCGTGAAACCCGGAGGTCGACCCGTCCATAGTCCTGACAGTCCAGTGCTGCAAACGCTTCCATCGCCACCTGCACGCACCGGGCCTCCAGCGACGCGTCCGCCCGGCAGGGGCCGCTCGTCGTGTCGCGGTACTCGGCCGACTCCGGCTCCCACTTGGCGGTATAGGAGACGATGTTGGGCCGCTCCTCGAAGGTCCGCCCGAAGTGGATCTCCGTCAACGGCAGCGGCTGGCGCGGCTGGTTGCCCAGCAGCGGCACGTAGATTTCCCGCCCGGCGATGAACTGCTCCACGAGTGCGGGCTGGTGGAACTCGCGGAGCACCGCGTCACACGCGCGCACCAGCGAGGCGCGGTCGAACACCACCGAGTCCCCCGTCACGCCCACGCTGGCGTCCTCGCGCGCGGGCTTGACGATGAGGGGCCAGGGCAGGTCCACCGCCAGTGCGTCCTCCAGCCGGTGCACCACGCGGAAGGCGGGGGTGGGCACGCCGCGCGCCGTCAGCAGCTCCTTCGCCTTGGGCTTGTGCAGCGCCAGCCCGAGCGAGAGGGCGGACGAGCCGGTGTAGGGCAGCCCCAGTGCATCCAGCAGGCAGGGGACCGCCATCTCCCCGCGGCTGTCGGCCGCGAGCGACTCGCAGAGGTTGACGACGAGGTCCGGCTGGCGCCGGCGCAGCGTGTCCACGAAGTCCAGCCGGTCGCCTTCGATGGCGAGCGGCTCGGCCAGGGTGTCACCTCGGGAGAGGGCCTCGGCGAGCGCCGAGGCGACACGCACCACATCCTCGCGGGCCTCCCGTCCGGGGTCGTCCTCGAGGAGGTCGTGGTCGCGGTTGTGCAACAGGATGATGTGCATTCGTAGGTGGCGGAAGGGTTAGCACGTCCCCAGGCACCTTCACAGTCCGCACGTGACGGTTGGCTACCTCCTGGGCTACCTCCCGGAAGGGTATGAAGTACGGTTGGCTACCTCCCGCGGGGGTAACCAGGAGTATGGAAAGGGAACCATGCGCATCCGCGACCCCATTCACGGCACCATCCCGGTCAGCGACCCGGAGAAGGCCGTCATCGACAGCCGGCACTACCAGCGCCTGCGCTACGTGCGGCAGCTCGGCTTCGGGGACCTGGCCTTCCCCGGCGCCACGCACACCCGGCACATCCACTCCCTGGGGGCCATGCACGTGGCCTCGCGTGTCTTCGGGGCGGTGGCCTCGCGCTCGTCGCTGCCGGACGCGGTGCGGGAGCGCTTCTGTGCCGCGGTGCGGCTGGCGGTGCTCTGCCACGACCTGGGGCACATGCCGCTGTCCCACGCCTCGGAGCGCATCGCCCCGAAGCGCTCGCTCCTGCGGCTGCCCTCCTGGCTGGACGCCACGGCGGAGGGCGAGCAGGCCACCCACGAGGACTTCACGGCGAAAATCCTCCTCGACAGCTCGCTGACGCCCATCATCGAGCGGCACTTCGGCTCGCTGGACATCACCCCCATGGCGGCGGTGGCGCTGATTACCGGCGCGAAGCCGCCGAAGGACCCGGGCTTCACGCACCAGGGCGTGGACTGGACGCCGCTGTTGCGCGCCATCGTCTCCGGGGAGCTGGACGCGGACCGCATGGACTACCTGCTGCGGGACTCCTTCTACACGGGGGTCAACTACGGCCGGTACGACATGGACTGGATCATCAACAACCTCAACCCGGTGGTGAAGGACGGGCGGGCGTACCTCGCGCTCAGCCGGGCGGCGGCGTTCGCCTTCGAGGACTTCCTCCTCAGCCGCTACCACATGTTCGTCTCGGTGTACCTGCACCACACGTCGGTGAACTTCGACTACATGCTGCGGCGCTACTACGAGGAGTCGCCCGGCGAGTTCGAGATTCCGGCGGACCCGGAGGCCTTCCTCCTCTGCGACGACGCGGCGCTCTGGTACACGCTGCGCCGCTCGAAGAACCGGTGGGCGGAGCGCATCAGCACGCGGCAGGGCTTCAAGCTGCTGGCGCAGTTCACCGAGCGTGACGCGGGGTACGATTTGGACGTGCTGCGCAGCGCGCTGGTGTCCTCCAACTTCGAGCACTACGTCGTCGAGTCCCAGAACGTGCTCAGCAAGTACGCCTCGGGGGCGGGGGGGCAGGGGCCGAGCCTGTTCATCATCGACGCGTCCACCGGGCGGCTGACGGAGGTGGCGCGCTACATCCCCCTGTATCAGCGCTACAGTGGAGCGGTGCGCCTCAGCCGGCTGTACGTGCGGCCGGACCAGGCGGACAAGGCACACGAGCTGATGGGCCGGCTCCTCGGCCAGACGGTGCAACCATGAGCGAGCGTCTCCCCGGTCTGGGCCTGGGCCTGGACTCCGACTACACCCCCGCCGAGCCCCGCCCGTCCGCGGTGTCGGTGCTGTACAGGCGCGCGGACGACGGGGTGGAGGTGTTCTGGGTGAAGCGCGGCAAGGCGCTGCGCTTCGCGGGCGGCTTCTACGCCTTCCCGGGGGGAAAGCTGGACGCGGCGGACGCGGAGGTGCCGGTGCGGGGCGCGTCCGGAGAGGAGGCGGCGCTGCGCTCGGCGGCCGCCCGCGAGCTGTTTGAAGAGACGGGCGTGCTGGTGGCGGAGGGCGCGGAGGCGCTCACCCCCGAGCGGCTGGGCGAGCTGCGCCGGGCACTGGTGGCGGGGGAGCGGGGGTGGGGGGACGTGCTGCGGGCGGAGGGGCTCGCGCTGCGGGCGGAGGACTTCCGGGCGGCGGGCCGGTGGGTGACGCCCCCGTCATTGCCGGTGCGCTTCGACACGCGCTTCTACCTGGTGGAGATGCCGGCGCACGCGCGCGCGGAGTGGTGGCCCGGGGAGCTGGCGGAGGGCGCGTGGGTGAAGCCGGCGGAGGCGCTGGCGCGGTGGGGTGACGGCTCGGCGCTGTTGCACCCGCCCGCGCTGCATGCCTTCCAGGTGCTCGGCTCCTTCACGGACGACGCGGACGCGCGGGCGCGGATGACGACGCCGCCGTACTGCCCGGGCTACGTCGCGCAGCGCATCGAGTTCCAGCAGGGCGTGCGCGGGGTGGCGCTGGAGACGCCCACGCTGCCGCCGGCCTCGCACACCAATGCGTACGTGCTGGGTAACGGCGAGCTGCTCATCGTCGACCCGGGCGCGTCCGACGTGAAGCAGTACGCGAAGCTGCTGTCGCTGCTTTCGGGGCTGAAGGCGGAGGGCTTCCGCCCCGTGGCGGTGGTGCTCACCCACCACCATGGAGACCACACCGGCGGGGCGCGCGCGGTGAAGGAGCGGCTGGGCATTCCGCTGTGGTGCCACGCGCGCACGGCGGACCGGCTGGACTTCCCGGTGGAGCGGCTGCTGGAGGACGGCGAGGTGCTGGAGCTGGCGGGCGACGTGCCGCAGCGCTGGCGCGTGTTGCACACGCCCGGCCATGCGCGGGGCCACGTGTGCCTGGTGGACGAGCGCAGCCGCGCGGCGGTGGTGGGGGACATGGTGGCGGGCGTGGGCACCATCGTCATCGACCCGCCCGAGGGCAACATGCGCGAGTACCTGGCGCAGCTCACGCGGCTGCGGGACTGGCCCGTCAGCACCCTGTACCCGGCGCACGGCTCGCCCATCCCGGAGGGGCCCGCGAAGCTGCAGGAGTACCTGGACCACCGCGCCCTGCGCGAGTCGCTCATCCTCCAGGCGGTGCCGCCGGAGGGCGCCTCGCTGGCGCAGGTGGTGGCGACGGCCTACGCGGACACGCCGCCGCTCATGCACCCGGTGGCCGAGCGCAGCGCGCTGGCCACGCTGGAGAAGCTGATGGACGAGGGGCGGGTGCGGGAGGAGGCCCTGCAGTACTTCCGCGTCTAGAAGCGGCCCATCAACCCCAGGCGGGGGCCCCGCTCGGTCATCCCCGCCACGGGCAGCACGTGGAACTGTCCCGACGCGCGGGGCGTGGGCGGCGGGGTGACGTGGCGCTCGGACGCGTGGGACAGCTCGTAACCCGTCGTGGCGCCCGCGACGGGTAGCAGCAGCAGGAGCAGCGAGAGGGTGTCGTCCTCGGCCGCGCTCCCCAGCAGCAGCGAGCCCAGCAGCGCGCCGCCCCAGCCCACCGCGCTTCCGCCCACGGTGGGGAAGAAGTGGCCCTTGCCGCCCATGAGGCGGCCCCCCACCCACGTGCCCGTGGGGATGCCCAGCAGCACGCCCGTGGCGCCACCCACGAGCGAGACGACGCGGCACTCGTCACAGCCCACCGTGGGGGCCGAGATGAGGTAGCCCGCCAGCAGCCCCACGGTGCCCAACACGAGGCCGCCCGCCGTGCCGCCCACCAACTCCACGGCCACCCGGGGCACGGGGTCCTCCGCGCGCGCGGCGTCCCGGCTCGGAAGTGCCCCCTCGCTCACGGAGGGCGCGGGCGTGTTGCCGGAGGCCTTGAGGGTGCCCTCGTCCCCGGGAGTCCTGGGCTGGCCGTCCGGGGCACCCGGCGGAGGGACGGGGAGGAGCGGCGGAGGGGTGAGGTCGGCGGGGGGGGCCTGGGCCGGCTCATTCTCGGGCACCTCCTGTCCCCGGGCGGGAGTCGTACCCGCCAGGACCAGGATGGCCAGGAGTGTGGAGAGCAGGGGCGAAGGCTTCACCGGGGCCACGCTACCGCAAGGCGCGGCCGGCGTCGCGTCACCCGGCGGAAGCCTCGGACATGCGCTGCGTGCGCCCCTTGCGGCGCAGCAGCAGGGCCAGGGGCACGGCCGCCAGCAGGGCCTGCGGGACGAGCGACACCGCGTCCGGGTAGAGGCCCAGCAGGTCCACGGTGATGAAGCGCAGCGGCACCAGCGGCAGCGCGCCCACCTCCTGCAGCGCGTGCAGGCCCTTGCCCAGCAGCATCACCGCGGTGACGACGAGGACGACGGTGGACACGTTGAAGAGCGTCTTCATGGGCAGGCGGTAGCCGAGGCGGTTGACGAAGAGGACCAGGGCCAGCAGCGCCACGACGCCGGCCGCCGCGCCCCAGGCCACGCCCGCGGGCGAGTCCAGCGCCAGTCCCTGGAGGAAGATGGCCGTCTCGAAGCTCTCGCGCAGCACCGCGGTGAAGGCGATGAGGAACAGGCCCGTCATGCTGCCGCGCCCCAGCGCGCCCTGCATCTTCTGGCGCAGCTCGCCCATGAAGTGGCTCATGTTGGAGCGCGCGTTGAGCCACAGCGCCGCGTACAGCAGCATGACCACCGCCAGCAGCGCGGCCACGCCCTCCATCCACTCGCGCTGGGCGCCGGCCAGCAGGTGCCGGCCCAGCACGTAGGCGATGGCGCCCACCACCAGCGCGGACAGCCAGCCGGCGTGCACCACGCGCACGTGCTGGGTGGCCTGCATCTTCCGCAGCGCGGCCAGCAGCGCGGTGACGATGATGGTGGCCTCGAAGCCCTCGCGAATGAGGATGAGCAGCGTCAGCCACATCGTGGACAGCAGGCCCGCCGCGTTGCCGGAGTCCCGGCGCGCCTGGTCCAGCAGCGACAGCAGCTCCCGCCCCGTGTCCTGCAAGCCGGGGCTGCCGCGCTCGGCCGCGAGCCGTGCCCCGAGGAAGGCCTCCTCCAGCTTCGCCACCAGCGCCGGGTCTCTCGAGCGCAGCTTGGGCTCCACGGGCTCCAGCCCGTTGAGGTATGCGTCCAGCAGGGCGGCCTTCGCGCCCGCGGCGTTGCCGGCGGCGCCCTGGCGCAGGGCCTCCTGCACGCCCTCGCGAGCCGCCAGCAGCGAGCGCTCTTCATCCGCGTCCGGCAGCTTGCGGCGGAGGCACGCGAGGTGCTCCTGGCCGTACTGCTTCACCAGGTCGTCGTCGGTGGCGTTGGCCAGCCGCTCCAGCGAGGCGCGCGGCGGGGTGCCCTCGCACGCGGGCTGGCGCAGGGTGAAGACGAAGAAGGCCAGCGACCAGCGCTCCTCCTCGGTCAGGGTGGGGTAGGCCGGCATCGCCGTGCCCGGCACGCCGAAGCTGGTGGTGTTGAAGGCCTTGTACGGGGTGAGGCCTCCCATCAGGTCCGCGTTGTGGAAGTTGGCGGGGGCCGGCTCCATGGTGGCCGCGATGGGCAGGTTCGCGCTGCCGTCCGCGCCGTGGCACGCCGCGCAGCTGGTCTGGAAGAGCGCCTCGCCGCGCTTCAGGTCCGGCGGCCGGCGCGGGCTGCGGGCCAGGCCTCCCGCCAGGACCAGGTCCTCCACCAGCGCGCCGCAGTCCCGGCTGACGCCCTCGGCGTCCTGCGCCTTCTCCACGCGGGCCTGGATGGCCTTCACGCGCGGCAGGAAGGTCTCCGCCGCGGAGCCCAGCTCCTTCGTCGCGTCCACCGCCTCCGCCGCGAAGCTCTTCTGCTCCGCCAGCTCGAACGCGGACTGCGACTCGATGGCCAGCGGATAGTCCGCCTCCAGATACTGGAGGATGCCCACCAGCCGGTGCCAGGTGCGCTCCTCGGACGTGCCATCGGCGGCACGAGCTGACAGTGGCAGCGCGAACAGCAGGCACAGGACGACCAGGGCAGCGCGAGTCATGCCCCCCGGTTTACCAGCCGGGGGGCTACATTTCAATCTTGCGAGTCAGAATCAAAATGGCGCCAGTCAGGTGCCAGCCGGGGTGGGGGGCCCCGGGACGCTCCACTGGGCGACCTGGAGGGAGCGGATGCGCAGGCTGTCCACCTTCCAGTCTCCACCGCGGAGCCTGCCAATGGCCAGCGCTCCGATGGCCAGGGCTCCGACGCTGACGGCTCCCACGGCGAGCGCGCCCAGGGCGGTGGCCCCCGTGGTGAGGGCGGGGAAGAGCCGGGGCCGGATGCCGCGGCGTGGCTGGAGAGAGGACGCCAGCCGCAGGGTGGCGGTGAGGGCCGCGGTGTTGGCGGCGGTGAGCGCGGCGGCACTGGCCAGGAGCGCCGTGCGCCAGGAGAACTCCGGGGAACGGGGCGTGATGTCGGTCTGCATGCGGTGGAGGTGGCCACGTACCGGTGGGGTGCCAGCGGGCGGCGGGCGGGGCCCGGCCCGTCTGGGGGCTCCCTGGGGACGGGTTGCCACGCCGCCTGGACGCCCGGGGTACCAGCGGGCTTCGGGCCGCGGCGTCACCGGTGCCGCGGCGCCGCCTCAGCGCTCGTAGGTGAGGAACGCGAAGGGCAATTCGGCCTCGGGGTGCTGCTCCTCCTCGATGAGCCGCCACCCGGACAGGTCCACCTCGGGGAAGAGCGCGTCGCCGGGGAAGTCGCGGGCGATGCGGGTGAGGTAGAGCCGGTTCCACCGGTCCATGGTCTGCGCGTACACGTCCGCGCCGCCGGCGATGAACACCTCGTCATCGCCGCGCGCCCGCGCGAGGGCGAGTGCCTCG
This sequence comes from Myxococcus sp. RHSTA-1-4, assembly GCF_020037125.1. Taxonomy (GTDB): domain Bacteria; phylum Myxococcota; class Myxococcia; order Myxococcales; family Myxococcaceae; genus Myxococcus. The sequence goes on along the minus strand of NZ_JAIQDG010000028.1, from coordinate 41,850 downwards.
TCCACCGAGTGCGCCACCTGCACGCCCGCGGGCGCGTAGTCCCGCTGGCGGGTGACGACGATGAAGGTGCGGCCCGGGAGCGGCCGGCCGATGGACTCGTACGTCTTGCGGCCCATGACCAGGGTGTGGCCCATGGTGAGCCGCTTGAAGCGGGCCAGGTCCGCGGGCAGGCGCCACGGGAGCTGGTTTCCGGCGCCGATGACCCGGTTGGAAGCGGCGGCGACGATGGCCGACAGTCTCATACGGCCACGGGCGCCTTGATGGCGGGGTGCGGGTCGTAGCCCTCGAGCGTGAAGTCCTCGTACCGGAAGGCGAAGAGGTCCGTCACGCCGGGGTTGATGCGCATGCGCGGCAGGGGCCGGGGCTCTCGCGAGAGCTGCTCCTTCGCCTGCTCCACGTGGTTGAGGTACAGGTGCGCGTCGCCCACGGTGTGGATGAACTCGTGCGCCTTCAGGCCCGTCACCTGCGCCACCATCATGGTCAGCAGCGAGTACGAGGCGATGTTGAAGGGCAGCCCGAGGAAGAGGTCGGCGCTGCGCTGGTAGAGCTGGCAGGACAGGCGCCCGTCGGCCACGTAGAACTGGAAGAGCACGTGGCAGGGCGGCAGCTTCATGGCGGGCAGGTCCGCCACGTTCCACGCGCTGACGATGTGCCGGCGCGAGTCGGGGTTCTTCTTCAACCCTTCGACCAGGAGCTTCATCTGGTCGATGTGCTCGCCGTTCGGCGCCGTCCACGAGCGCCACTGGTGGCCGTAGACGGGGCCCAGGCTGCCGTCCGCGTTGGCCCACTCGTCCCAGATGGTGACGTTGTGGGCCTGGAGCGAGCGCACGTTGGTGTCCCCCGCGAGCATCCACAGCAGCTCGTGGAGGATGGACTTCACGTGCAGCTTCTTCGTGGTGACGAGCGGGAAGCCCTGCGCGAGGTCGAAACGCAGTTGGTGGCCGAAGACGCTGAGCGTGCCCGTGCCGGTACGGTCGCCCTTCTTCGTCCCGTGGGTGAGGACGTGTTCGAGCAGGGACAGATATTGCCGCATACGGCCATGTAGGATCGCTCGCGTGCTGGATCAAGTCCTTGACGGCGCGTGCGCCTTCCCATGGACGCCGCACGCGGATGGCCGTTAGAAGCCCGTCGACCATGAAGATCTACACGAAGAGCGGTGATGCCGGAGAGACCGGTCTGTTTGGTGGCGGACGGGTTCCGAAGGACGACGCGCGCGTGGATGCGTACGGCGAGGTGGACGAGCTGAACGCGACCCTGGGCCTGGCGCGGGGCTTTCCCATGCCCACGGACATGGACGCGCTGCTGCAGCGCCTGCAGGACCAGCTCTTCACGCTCGGCGCGGTGCTGGCCACGCCCGCGGACACCAAGGCGTCCGCGTACATCCCCGAGCTGAAGGCGGAGTGGGCGGAGGACATGGAGCACAACATCGACCGCTTCGAGGCCGAGCTGCCGAAGATGACCCACTTCGTCCTGCCCGGAGGCACCCAGGCCGCCGCCGCGCTGCACCTGGCGCGCACCGTGTGCCGCCGCGCGGAGCGGCGCGTCGTGCCGCTGCTGCGCGAGGGAATGATTCCGCAGGCCGTGGTGGTCTACCTCAACCGGCTCTCCGACCTGCTCTTCGTCATGGCGCGGCTGGCCAACCACCGGGCTGGCGTCCCGGACGTGAAGTGGATACCGGAGAAGCCCACGAAGACGCCGTAGAACACCTGGATGGACGTGCTGCCCACCTCCCAGCTCCGTGAGCTCGCCAGCCTGGTCGGCTTCGACCTGGTGGGCTTCGCGCGCGCGGAGCCCATTCCTCCCTCCTTCCTCATGGAGTGGCTGGAGGCGGGCTTCGCCGCGGACATGGACTGGATGGGCGAGCGGGCCGCCGAGCGCCTGGAGGTCGAGAGGCTCCTCCCGGGCGCGAAGACGGTCATCGCCTTCGTGAACAACTACTGGCGGGACGACGCGGAGTCGGCGGACTCTCCCATTGCCCGCTACGCGCGGGGGCGCGACTACCACTCCACGCTGCGCGACAGGATGAAGGCCTTCCGCAAGGCCATCACCTCCAGGTACCCGGGGCTGGGCACCTACGGGAGCGTGGACAGTGGCCCGCTGATGGAGAAGGTGTGGGCGGCGCGCGCGGGGCTGGGCTACGTGGGGAAGAACGGCTGCTTCATCACGGAGCCGTATGGCTCGTGGGTGCTGCTGGCCACGCTCGTGCTGGACGCGGAGGTGGACGCGTACGGCAACGGCCCGGCGGCGGACCGCTGTGGCGCGTGCCGCCGCTGCCTCATGTCCTGTCCCACGGGCGCGCTGGTGGGCAACGGCCGTGTGGACGCGCGGGCGTGTCTCTCCTACCAGACGATTGAGAACCGCGAGCAGCAGGTGCCCGAGGCGTTCCGCCTCAAGTTCGACAACCTCATCTTCGGCTGCGACATCTGCCAGCAGGTGTGCCCGCTCAACCGTCACCCCGTGTTCGCGGAGAATCCACGCTTCGCGCCGAGAGCGGTGGCGGGACTGGGCACGCTGGAGCTGGCGGGGCTGACACCGGAACAGTACGAGCACCTGGTGCCCGGTACAGCGCTGGCACGCGCACGCTATGACGGTCTGCGCCGCAACGCCGTGTATGCGCTGGGCGTCTCGAAGCGCGCGGATGCGCGGCGCCTGCTCGAAAAGCTCTGCGGCGATTCGAGTGAATTGGTACGTACCGCGGCGCAATGGGCGCTCAGCCAGCTCGAGTCCTGAATTCCACCGCTGCTTCTTCGCTCACCCTGGTGTACGCCTTGATGGGCGTCCAGGTGCTCATCAGCGCCGGCACGTACCTCGCGGGCAAGCGCGCGATGGCGGAACTGCCGCCGCTCACGGTGGTGATGTGGCGCTTCCTGCTGAGCGGCTCCGTGTTCGTGCTGCTGCTGTGGCTCTCACCGGGACCCAAGGTGCCGCCGCGCGACGAGTGGCGGCGCGTGCTGTTCCTGGGGCTGCTGGCGGGGCCGGTGAACCAGGGGTTCTTCTTCTATGGGCTGTCGAAGTCCACGGCGGCGCACGCGGCGCTGCTCTACGCGCTGACGCCGCTGGGCGTGTACCTGCTGAGCCTGGCGCGGGGGCAGGAGCGGGCATCGCTGCGCGCGGTGGGAGGCATCGCCACGGCCTTCGCGGGCGTGGTGGTGCTGCTGCTGGGGCGCGGGCTGGCGGAGGCGAGCGGCTCGCTGGTGGGAGACCTGCTCATCCTCGGAGCGGTGGCGGCGTGGGTGGTGTACACGACGGAGGGCAAGCCCTTCGTCGCGGTGCACGGCCCGGTGCGCGCGACGGCGTGGAGCATGGTGGCGTCCACGGTGCTGATGCTGCCCCTGGCGCCGTTCATGGCGAAGCCGGCACAGGTGTTGGCGGCGAGCACCGCGGCGAAGGGCTCCATCGTGTACCTGGGCCTGCTCACGTCGGTGATTGCGTACCTCATCTGGTACTACGCGCTGTCGAAGGTGCCGGCGTCGAAGGTGGCCATCTTCTCCAACCTCCAGCCGGCGGCCACCGCCCTGGCCGCGTGGGCGCTGCTGGATGAGGCGCTGCACTGGGCGATTGCCGTCGGCGGGGTGCTGGTGCTCCTGGGCGTGCGGCTGACGCAGACGGCGCACGTGCGGCCTCCGCCCGCGTCCTCGCTTCCGCCGGAGCCCGGGCGTCAGGCGGCATAGGCCCCGGGGCTCCTCCGGGTACGAGCGCCAGCCTTCGCGGGATTCTTTCGCGGGGAACCGCGAGGCACGCAGCCTTTGCGCGAGGGCGTCCCTCCATCCGGAGGGGCTCGGGGGCGCTCGGCTGTCGGCACCTCGTCAGCTCCGTCGGTCCGCCGCATGCATGACTCCGAGGGTGGAGTCACCACGGAGGTCAGCGATGCGGGTTCTGGTCACCTATGGGTCCAAGCGAGGGGGGACCGAGGGCATTGCCCGGCAGGTCGCCGAGGTACTCCGGGGCGAGGGACTCGACGCGGAAGTGCGTCCGCCCAAGGAGGTCGAGGACGTGGCGGCCTATGACGCCGTCATCGTCGGCGGGGCGCTCTATGCGAACCGCTGGTACCGGCTGGCCAGGCGCTTCGTGCACCGGCATGCCGGGGTGCTGCGTGAGAAGCCTGTCTGGTTCTTCTCCAGTGGCCCGCTCGACAGCTCCGCGGTGGAGGGCGAGATTGCTCCCACGCACCAGGTCCAGGCACTCATGGAGCAGGTGGGGGCTCGTGGCCACATGACGTTTGGCGGACGGCTGGAGGCGAATGCGAAGGGCTTCATCGCCAGGGCCATGGCTCGCGAGCACACGGGGGACTGGCGTGACTCCGGACACATCCGCCGGTGGGCCGGTAGCGTGGCCGCGGAGCTGAAGGCTCGCCAGGAGGGCCGCCCCATCCCGGTGGAGCCGCCACCGGAAGCCCGGCTCCACTGACCCGCGTCCGCGCGGCTCCGCTCGACGCCCAGCGGGAGTGTGGACTCGCTCCAGGCTTCGTTCGGGCGAGGAGTTGCTGCATGTGACATCGCGCGGAGGACAACCGCTGCTGACGGGAGCTGAGCCGGGGTGGCGCCGCCCCAGGGCTCTGTTAAGTCGTGACGAAACGTTCCAGGGGGCCGAAGACCATGGCGACGAACACGCGAGCACTGCAGCCGATCGACGCATATCTGGCGAGCCTGAATGACCCGGCGGCGAAGAAGACGCTGGGAGCGCTGCGCTTGCAGCTCAGGAAGCTGCTCCCGGGAGCGGTCGAGACGATCAGCTACCGGATACCCACCTTCAAGGTGGACGGGAACGCCGTGGCCGGCTTCGCGTTCTTCAAGACCCACTGCGGCTACTACCCCTTCAGCGGCAGTGTCGTGCCAGTCTTGAAGCCGGAGCTGGAGGGTTACTCCACGTCGAAGAGCGGCGTCACCTTCCCGCCAGACAAGCCGCTCCCGGCGAAGCTGGTGAAGAAGCTGGTGCAGGCGCGGCTCGCGGAGCTCGCCACGAAAGGGAAGAAGCCCGCGGCTGTGAGGAAGAACGCGCGCATCACCGACCGCGTGACCGACAGTGCCGTGAAGGAGGCCACCGGGCGTGATTGGAAGGCCTGGATGCGCGCGCTGGACACGGCGGGGGCGGCCGAGCTGAACCACAAGCAGCTCGTCGCGCACCTGGTCCGTGAGGTTGAGTCAGGCTGGTGGCAGCAGTCGATCGCGGTGGCGTACGAACAGGCTCGCGGCAAGCGGGTGGTCGGCGAGACAGCCCTGACGGGTTTTCAGGTGGGCGTGGTGCGCACGCTGCCGATGACCGCGACGACGCTGTGGGAGTTGGTGACGAAGCAGGCGGAGCGCTGGCTCGGCGCGGGCGCGAAGCTGACGCTCGAGCCGGGCAAGCGCTATGAGGTCCCCAAGCGCCGTGGAGCGCCAGGCGTGCGCGGAGAGATACGGGTGGTGAAGCCCGGGCAGCGCGTGCGAATGACGTGGCAGCCGGACGGCTGGGAGAAGCCGGCGACGTTGCAGCTCTCGCTGGTGCCGAAGGCGCGGGGCGTCGCCTTCCATGTGCACATGGAGAAGCTGCCTGACGCGAAGGCCCGGGAGGCAATGCGCGAGCACTGGTCGAAGGTCCTCGGGAGCCTCGCGAAGGATTGATGGTTTCCACCCGGCTCCACTGTCCCCGCCCGCGCGGGTGTCCTCATCGGGCACGCGTCATGATGGCGCCCTGCTCCAGCAGCCCGAAGAGGTCCAGGAGCGCCTCCACGGGGAAGGCGTGGCCGTACTCGGCATAGGCCGCGTCGCGGATGTCAGCGACGGAGCGCTTGCCGTCGGCGTAGCTCGCGATGGCGTCGGGCAGTTGGTAGAAGCGCAGCTCGCTCTCCCCGCGCTCTCGCAGGGTGGTGGTCGCCGCGGCCATGGCGGCCTGCACGGCGGCCACCCGGGGCTGGTGCTCCGGGCCGGCCCGGCTCGCCACCTCGTCGAAGGAGGCCAGCTCCTGGCCCTTCACGCCGCGGGGGATGAGGGCTCGGGCCCGCCGTTCGGTCTCGGTGGGGGCCGGCTCCTTCAGGGACACGCCGCGCGACTTGCCGTCCACTTCCAGGCGCTTCAGTGCCTGGGCCTCGGCGGCGTCGAGCGCCCTGGCCATGGCCTGCACCGGTGAGGCGGGCGCGCCCAGGGGAATGCATGAGCGCAGGGCCTCGCGCTCACGCCGGTAGCCAGCACGCACCACGGCGCGGGCCAGACGGTAGGTCTCGGGCAATTGCTCGGTGGTGGCCGCGGCCAGGCCCCGGCGGGCGCTGAACTCATCCTCCGCCACGCGCCGCACGCCGTGCACCGCCACCAGGCGTGCCAGCTCCAGGGCACCGGTGCCGTCGGCCCAGGCGGCGACGGTGACCGAGGCCAGGCCCGCGAAGGCGGCGCGGTGCAGCTGGGTCGGGTCCACGTTCTCCGGCCGGTCGCCGCTGGTGTGGTAGCCGTCGTCGGGCCAGGTGGAGAAGGCCACGCCCGGGATGCCGTGGTCGTTGAAGAGCTGGTGGTCCGAACCGCGGCTGTAGCGCTCCAGGTGGGCGTCCAGCGGGTCCCGCGAGCCGGTGACGGAGCCGATGCGGAAGTCCTTCCGTTGCGGGTAGGCCACGCCGTTGAAGCGGTTCATGAAGGCCACCGTGGACTCGGCCACGGCATTCACGAAGCTGGCGTTCCAGTCCGGCGTGTACGTCACCATGAAGCGCGAGTGGGTGCGGCTCAGGCTCGCGCCGAGCATGTCGAAGTTGAAGTGGGCCACCCGCCGCACCGGGTCGTCGGCGTGGTGGGAGAACCAGTCGCGGGTGCCCTCGAACTCCGGCAGCCACAGCACGCGCAGGGTGCGCACCGGCGGTGGCAGCACGCCCCGGCGGATGAGCGTGGTGTAGGTGCGCACCATCTCCAAGAGGGTGGCCGCCCCCGAGGCGTTGTCGTCGGCTCCGGGCTTGTAGTGGTCCAGGTGGCCGGCGAGGACGACCTCCTCCCCGGCGCGGGTGCCGGGGATGACGCCGCTGACGATGCTGTAGTGCCCCTCGAAGGCCTCGCTGGCGACGCTCACGTCCACCTTCACCGGGCCTGCGTGCAACTGGGCGCGCAGCTCGCGCCCCTGGCGGTCGGAGACCATGAACAGGAAGGGCGCCGGCTCACCCGCCGGCCGCAGCCCCGGCGGGACGTGCGCCCAGCCCACCTGGTCCGGGAAGTCGCCATCCATGCGGTGGGGCGCGTTCCAGGGCGGCGTCGAGTAGGACGAGACCACGCCCACGGCGCCGTACTGCCTCACCGCCCTCTGCAGGACGGCACGGGGATGGCTGCGGGTGAGGACCACCTTGCCCTTCAGGTCCTTGCCCGCGTAGTCCGAGTCCCGGGTGCCGGTGTCCACGTCGACCAGCTCCAGGCCCGTGCCCTCGAAGCTGCCGCTGCCCGGCGCCAGAGCCATGGGCAGGTCGGCGTAGGAGGTGAGCCGGTACCGGTGCGGGCCGGCCACCCACAGCTCGCCGCGGGTGGCGCGCCACTGGGGGCCGCTCTTCATCGGCTCCAGGCGCACGTCCTGGAGCCCCGCCGCCTCGGCCGCGGCCTTCAGCCACACGGCCGCATCGGTGTAGCCCCCCTGGGTGTCCCGGGCGAGGAGGGCGAGCCGCTGCACGTTGTCGTGGATGCGGTCGCCGGAGCTCTCCTGGATGAGGGCGTGCACCACCTCGTCCCGAAGCACCAGTCCGGTGGTGGGCGACACGCGCCCCAGCGGGGACGTGGGGGGCTGGGCGGCGGCTCTGAGCGAAGCAAGCGCGACGACGGACGCAACGAGGAGCAGGCGGGTGCGCATGGGAGGTCTGCCTCTACACGTATCGTTGCTGGCCCGCATCAACGAGCGCCGCGACGTCGCGCTCCTCGAGGGCTTCGGAGGGCCCAGGCGCGCCGTCCCGGGCAGCCCGGCCGCTCCCTCGACGGACGAGGCCCACACGCACGGATGGGGCACGCCGCGAATCCCGGCTATGGTCCGCGCCGAGATGAAGACCGTACCCTGGGAGCCCCTGCGCCTGCCCGCGCACCTTCCCGCGCTGGATGGCCTGCGCGGCGTGGCGGTGCTGCTGGTGATTGCCTACCACTCGCTGACAGGACTCCGCAGCGCGTCACTGGGCACGCTCTTTCAGGTGGGCTGGGCGGGCGTGGACCTCTTCTTCGTCCTCTCCGGCTTCCTGATTACGCGCATCCTCGTGCAGACGCGCGAGCGCGGGGCCTACTTCCGCACCTTCTACGCGCGGCGCGCGCTGCGCATCTGGCCGCTGTACTTCCTGGTGCTGGCCTTCACCTTCGGCGTCATGGGGCGGCTGCTGCCTGCCCTGGCCTTCGACACCCAGCGGTATCCGTGGGTGCTCTACGCGCTGTACCTCCAGAACCTCTGGCAGACGGACTTCGGCCCCGCGCCCATCAACGTGACGTGGTCCCTGGCCATCGAGGAGCAGTTCTACCTGGTGTGGCCGCTGCTCGTGTTCTTCCTGCGGAACGGGCAGCTCCGCGCGTTGCTGTGGGCATGCGTGCTGCTCTCCCCCGTGGCGCGCTTCGCCGCGCTGTGGGAGGGCGCTGCTCCCATCCAGGTCTACACCTTCACCCTGTTCCGCCTGGACGGGCTGGCGCTCGGGGGACTGCTGGCGCTCGGCGTGGTGGACGGCCGCTACACGGCGGACCGCCTGGAACAGTGGAGCCGGGGGCTCGCGGTGCTCGCGCTGGGCGTGGCCTTCGGGCTCTCCATCGTCTTCTTCAGTCATGGGCAGGCCATCCACATGGCAACGGCGCTCGTGGGGCCGGGCGGCCCGCATGTCCGCGCGCTGCTGGTAGCGGGCCTGTACACGTTGTGGGCGGTGGGCTTCGCCAGCCTGCTGGGGTGGGTGCTCACCGGGCGCGCGCGGGTGCTCCAGGCCGTGCTTCAGTGTCGGCCGCTGCGCTTCGTGGGGCAGGTGAGCTACGGGCTCTACCTCTTCCACGCGCTCGTCATCCCCGCGGGCGGCCTCTACACGCGGCCGCTGTTCTACCGCTTCATCCCCTGGAGCATCGCCGCCACCGCGCTCGGCCTGCTGTTCGAGTACGCGGTGCTGCTGGCGCTCGCCGTCGTGTCGTGGCGCTGCTTCGAGCAGCCCCTGCTGCGTCTCAAGGACCGCTTCACCCACACGGACGCCGCCGGGAAGGCCGCGGCTCCCACTGCCTGACGGCCGAAGCCAGCGCTGGAAGCACCGGCAGTGCCACGCCGGCACGCCGTCCATACCTGCTGTCGTTGTTGTCGGACGGGTCGTGTATTTCCTGGTTCTGCTTCCCTCAGGGGCCGGCCGCCGACCCGGTGACGTCGAGCCTCAGCCGGAAGGAGAGGTCCGGCGACGTGGGCCCCACCTGCTTCACCATGACCGCCATGGTGTTCTCCCCCACCACGAAGGCGCTCGCGGGGAGGGCTGTCGTGAGCGTGGCATTCTCCGCCGAGGCGCTCGCATATTCCGCGTGCGCCAGCCCATCGGCCATGTTCGCGCTGAAGACGAGCGAGCCATTCAGCCAGATGGCCACGCCATCGTCATGGCGCACCGTCACGCTGGCCGCGGAGATGGGACCCGCCAGCGTGAACTCGTGGCGGAAGTACACGCTGCTCTGCGAGGGCGAGGTCCGAGGCAGCACGGTGGCCTCGTCGCCATCGCCATAGCCCAGCTCCGCCGGCCCCGAGGGCCAGGCCGAATCATCGAAGGAGGGCAGGTTCCAGCTCGCGCCCGGGTCCGCGCCGCTCGCGAAGTACTTCCAGATGGCTCCCTCGGGGATGACCGTCCCGGTGGTGGGCGCGGTGCCGATGGTGAAGGCCGCGTCGCTGGTGTCCGAGAGGAAGGGCTCCTCGGTGCTGGAGACGCGGATGAGACCTTGCGCCGTCGGAGCGGTCGGCACCGGCCAGCTGTAGCGGCCCGTGTTGGGCGCGGCCGCGACGACGGTGCTCCAGGTGGACCCCAGGTCGGTCGAGTACGCGAGGCTCACCGTGGGCCAGGAGCCGGTGCTCTCCCAGCGGAGGTCATACGTGGAGCCGGCGGTGAGGGTCTCTCCTCCATTGGGCGCCAGCACGCGAAGGCTCGCGGGGGGGGGGGGCCCACGGACAGGTCCACGAGGCTGAAGTCGTCCATGGTGAGCCTGCTGGCGCTGCGCAATGCCAGGCCGATGCCGAGATTGAGCGCGCCCGCGGGCACTGGCGGTGTTGTCCACTCACCCAGCCGGTACGTGGAGCTGGCGGGCAGGTCCGGGCCGCTCACCCACGGCACCCAGCCGCTGGAGGTTCGGTAGGCGGTGACGAAGCCGGCGCGCCCGGCCGTCTTGTACCAGGCGGACACCCGGTAGGTATGCCCCGGCATCACCGCGGGCGCGCAGACGCCCGTGTCCTGGAAGACGATGAGCCTGCGGTCCGCACCGCTGGAGAGGCTCGAGATGCGGGCCGTCTGCGCCCAGCTTCCCGAGTGGGCGTCCGGCGTGCGGCTCCATCCTCCCGAACTGGAGCCGGTATTCACTCGCCTCCAGCAGTCGGGAACATTGTCCGAGTCCGCGTCTGTCTCCAGCGACGCGTTGCGCAGCAAATTCACGCCTCCCGTCCCGCCGTCCGGGACTCCCGCGTCGGGGACTCCCGCGTCGGGGACTCCCGCGTCGGGGACTCCCGCATCGAAGGTGCCAGCGTCGAAGGTGCCAGCGTCGAAGGTCCCGCCATCGCTGCGGACGGGAGGCTTCACCGCCCCGCCAATGACTTCATGTGTGGTCAGCACGAACGTGCCCCGGGAGGTGCGCGGCGCGAGCCAGGCCAGGAAGGCATCCAGCAGCGGCTCCCGGATGGAGTACGTGTCGCAGCCATCACAGATTTTGTGCAGGGAAATCTGGATCCAACCTCCGCCTGCCCCCTCGGTCTGGAGGACGAGGCTCTGCAGGTCCGCGAGCGTCCAGTCACTCTGGATGGACTGCGGCGTGCGGATGATGAACGGGTCCGCCGGGGGGATGCTCTCCGACAGGGGGCAGCTGGAGCAGCCATACGGATTCTTGATGCCACCGGTGGCCCGGGCACTGTTGAAGTTGCACTCGATGACGAGTTGCCGCGCCTCGGGGGTGTCCGAGCTGGAGGGATAGGCGAACGAGGTGACCGGGAAGCCCAGCGCCATCAGCTGGGCCCGGTCGTCACATATCTGGTGCCGTGCCTCCGCCAGGGACACCTCGTCCAGCCTCACGTGGTCGATGGTGTGGCTGGCAATCTCATGTCCCGCTGCCGCGAGCGCACGCACGTCCTCCAGCGAGAGGTCGCCGCTGCCGCGGCCGATTCGCCCACTGTTGAGATGGAAGGTGGAGCGCATCCCATATTTCGCGAACAGCGGCCCCACCACCGTCTGACTCTTGTTCGTGTCCGCGAAGGTGAAGGTGACGACTGTCGCTCCGGCGGGAACGACAGAATCCGCTCCGGAGCCCGCTGCTTCCTCGTCGTCGGGGGGGACACCGGGGCTGCAGGCGAGGACGAGCGAACTCAACAAGAGACTCAGGCGGACGAGCCGTTGGGCGCGCCATGGAGGGGAAGGGGGCTTTCCTGTCATGGGAGCGGCAAGGTTCGACCTCCCCGCCCGTACGCCAATGGCCCGCGCGGACAGCCTGAATGTCTTTCACAAACTCTACACCTTCACCCTGCTCCGCCACACGGACGCCGCCGGGGAGGCCGTGGCCCCCACGGCCTGACGGCCGAAGTCAGCGCTACCGGGTGTCCGCGAAGCCCTCGCCCGAGACCGGGTCGTAGAGCAGGGTGACGACCGAGACCTCACACAGGTCGATGCCGCTCCACACCAACTCGTTGCTGCTGATGTCCTCGACCTTGATGTCGTAGACACAAAGCTGGTTCAGGGGTGAGAACACGATGGGAGCGTACTCTCCGTGCCGCAAGACATCGCGGCCCAGCACATCCTGGCCCCAATCATTGTCGAGGGTGGGCGAAATATAGACCCTCGCGAGGGTCACCCCTATCTTGTTGTCCAACGTGAAGTTCTTCACTGCCTGGGCCATGACTCCGCCCGCCGCGAGCATTCCCGCCAGCATGGCGGCCCGCTGAAGATTCCTTCTCATGTGATGTCCCTCCTCCTGATGTGGAAGGAGCCGCGCGTATCGGTTGTGACCTCGGCGAACGAGCGCTCGATGAGGCCCCCCTGGGCGGCGCGTCACATCCACCGCTCCGCGACTCCGTCTCGAGGAGGGGGCTCGGTTCATCTGTTCGCCGCTCGAGGCGGGGCCCGGCCAGGCCATGAGCGCACAGACTCCCGTCGGGAAGGACCCCATCCGGTTGGTGGCCCGGAAGCTCAGCAGTCAGGCCCTGCTGTTCCGCCTGGGCATGGCGGTCCTCCTCATCAGCCTCGCCGGGCTGCTGCCGCTGCCGTCCATCCCCGTGTTCCTGGTGTTCCACAAGGAGCTGCGTCAGGTGCAGCGCGTCCGCCGCGTGGTCGGCGCGCTCGAAGCGGCGCTGCGGTGAGCGAAGGGAGCCCCCGCGCCGAGCGCCCGCAGGCAAGAAGAAGAGCTTTGAACCGAAGGACAAAGCCCTGAAGTCTTTTCACTTTCAGTCCCCGTTCGGGTCCCACTCGGAGATGTCCTTCTTCGGCTCCGGGGGCGGCGCCGGGCGCTGAGGCGCCGTGGTGGTCGCGGGCTTCTTCGTGGGCGGGGGCGCTGCCAGGACGGCCGGCTCCGAATCCAGCAGTGGGTCCTTTTCTTCGCTGCTGGCGGCGGCCTCGGGGGCCTCCTTCACCGGCGCGGCCTTCGGCTCCGGCTTCTTCGCCACGGGCTCAGGCTCCGGCTCGGACTTCCCCTCCACCGGCTCCTCATCCTCCAGCCCCAGCGACACCTCGGGACTCTTCTTCGCCTCCGAAGCGCGGTACCCCGTGCGCTGCGTGCCATCCGCCGAGGCCCCCGACACGCTCTCCTCCGCGTGCGCGCGGCTCGATGTCGCTCTCGCTCCCGTGACGGGCGCGGCGTCGGGCGCCGGCGGAATCTCCTCCTTCGGAGACTCCGACGCCCGGTACGAATCCCTCCGTCCCTCCCCACCCTTCGCGTTGGCCGGCTCGTCGTAACCAAACGGGTCGTCCGGATTGCGCTTCCTGGCGGGCGCGGGCGCCTCATCCGCCCAGGGGTCCTCCTCCTTGGTCTTCTTCTTCCCCTTCCGCTCCTCTGCTTCTTCCCGCTCGGCCCTCCGCCTGGGGCGCACATCCTCCGCCACCCCGGGCGGCAGGCCCTTCAGCGAGGAGTGCCGGTCAGCGCACAGGTCCAGGTTCTCCTGGCAGTCGGCGAAGCACAGGGTGAGCTTCTTGAGGTGTCGGCTGTTGCCGCCGTACTCGATGGTGCAGTCCTCCTTGCACGTGGAGTAGTCCTCCTGGCAGCCGGAGGGAGCGGCCGCGGCGGCGGAGCCGGCGGAGAGGGTCAGGGCGAGTAGCAGGAAGGCACGCATGGCGATTGCGAAAACTACCAGTCTTCTCGCCTCCCTGTGACAGGGGCCCGCGCTATGGTCCGCCTCCGCGAGGGCGCGGCGCACGCGCCAAGAGGAGGCACATGGCTGTCAGGGTGGGCATCATCGGGAGCCACGGACTCGGGCTGGCACTGGGAGTCCACGGTCGGGGGGAATCCCACACGCTGGAGACCCCCTTCGGCCCCCACGCCGGCCCCATCATCACCACCGAGGTGGACGGCGTCCCCGTCGTCTACGTCTCCCGCCACGGCCGGGGCCACGTCTTCAACGCCACCCGCTCCCCCTACCGCGCCAACCTCTTCGCCATGAAGCTGCTGGGCGTCACCCACGTGCTCGCCACCGGCACCGTGCGCAGCCTGCGCGAGCACCTCCAGCCGCTCCAGCTCGTCCTGCCGGACCAGGTCATCGACCGCACCTACCGCCGGCCCTGCACCTTCTACGACGACGTCGCCGTCCACGTGGAGCTGGCCTCGCCCTTCTGCTCCACCCTGCGGCAGGTGCTGGCCAACGCCGCCCACCCGAATGGCCCCACCGTCCACACCGAGGCCACCTACGTCTGCGTCGAGGGGCCCTCGCTCAGCACCCGCGCGGAGAGCCTCCTGTACCAGGCCTGGGGCGGGGACCTCGTCGGCATGACGGCCATGCCCGAGGCCCGGCTCGCGCGCGAGGCGGAGATGCACTACGCCCTCGTGGCGCTGCCCACGGACTACGACTCGTGGCGGCCCCTTCCCGCGGGCCAGTCGCACGAGGACCACCTGTCTCAGGTCTCCCACCACCTCCAGCTCGTCACCGCCAGCGGTGCCGCCCTCATCCGCCGCGCGCTGCCCCGCCTCGCCGAGTCCCGGCCCTCGTGCCGTTGTGACTCCGCGCTGGCCATGGCCATCAGCACCGACCGGGCCCGCATCCCCGACGAGGTGCGCAGCCGCCTGCGTCCCCTGCTGAGCAGATACCTCCCACCCAACGTCGCGTAGCCGGACGGAGCGAGCGGAGGAGGGCGCGGTTGCAGGAGGGGGCTGATGTTGCGCAGGAGGCGTACGGGAAAGTCCATTGCCAGGCTGCGTGAAGTGAAGGCGCGCCGGTGCGCGACTCCGAGAAGGGCTCCCTGCTGGCGCGGGCGGTGAACGCGCGTTCTCACCATTATGTCCCTCAGGCCTTCAGTATGGGACCGGGGGGGCCGTCGACGCCATGCGCCACCAAGCAACGAGGAGTGCCTCGTACTCCGTCCAGGCCACCGCCAGCCGCGGTGGCAACCTGGGAGCGGAAGTGCCGCCGTCTTGCCAGTGGAGTCTTTTCTTTCTGTATTTGCTCGAAAATGGCGTTTCGGGCGTTCGCGTGGCGCTCACGCCCGCGCCGCAGGATGGAGACTCCCCATGCCGCACGCCAGCGCTTCCCGGCATTGCCCTCGCAATGAGGTGCCCCCACGCGTCGGGGCCTGGGTTCATGGGTGGGCGTGCCTGCTGCTGGCCGCCGCCATTCTGTCCACGGGCTGTGCCTCGTCGTCGTCTCACCGCGCCCTGGCGTCTGGTCCGCGCCTGTCTCTGACGACAGGAGGATGGAAGGTGGCGGGCGATGCCTCCGAGGAGGAGGTCGTGTCGCAGCGGCTGCACCGCCGCCAGCCAGCGCGTGAGCACGGCACCTCCGTGGAAGCGACGAGGCCCTCCAGGGTGGCCAGTGGAAAGGCTGCCTGTGGTGGAAGAGTGTCTGCCGGCTGGCCGCGCCTGGGCTCCAGCGAGGAGGTGCTGGCCCCCTTCCTGGCGTGCGCCTCGCCCGCCGACTTCGTGGCGTTACAGCGCACCGTGGACATGCCCCGGCTGGTGGAGTCCCTGACGGATTGGGACGCGGTGCGGCTGGGCGCGCTGGGGCCGCTGCTGGACGCGAAGGCGTCGGAGGTGCTGGCCCGCAAGCGCGCCGCCTTCCTCGTCACCGCCACGGAGAAGTACGGCGTCCCCTTTGCCGAGGTCTTCGTCCTCTTCATCCTCCACTCCGCCTTCGACGACGAGGTGCGCGAGGTGGTGCGGCTGCTGGCCCAGCAGAAGCAACTTGGCGAAACGCTGGGGCGCATGGCCGCCGTCCGCGAGGAACTGGAGGGGCGGGGCCTGAAGCTCGCGCACTTTCCAGACAGGGACGAGCGAGCCGGGGACGTGCTGCGAGGGCTGGGCCGCGCTGGACGGGATGCGCTCGCCACCGCGCCCGTGCTGGCCGAGTCCCGGTACGTGGACTTCAGCGCGAAGCGCGCGCAACTGCCGCCCGCCTACCAGCAGGCGCTGCACGAGGTGGAGCGGTCGTTGATGGTGGAGCGCTTCTCGCCGGGAAGCGTGGCGTTGGGGAGCTTCGATCACCTGACGTTCGGCGTTCCGGTGGGCTTCTACCACCTGGCGGCGGGGACGTTGCAGGGAGTGGGCGCGTTGGCGGCGGGGGAGTACGAGCAGGCGACACGAGAGCTTGCGCCCGCGGCGCTGATGGTGGGGCTGTACGCGGGAGGGCGGGGCGCGCGGTACGTGCGTGAAGGAACCATTGCCGGGCGGGAGGGAGTCCGGCTCTCTACGTTGGCGCCCCACCTGGAGGCACTGAAGGGAGTGTTGGCGCGGCTGGAGGCGAGGCTGGGCCGGGGCGCGGTGGGAGAACTGGCCCGGCGCCTCCAGGCGAGCCGGGAGAGTGCCCTGCTCGTGGCGGAGTGGGGCGAGGCAGGGGCGGCGGCCCTGCACGAGGCGCGTGGCAACGCGGGCAAGGCGCAGGCGTGGCTGACGGAGGCGAAGGGGCAGCGGGCGGGGCCCACGCTGTCGCGAGGCAGCGCGGAGAAGGGGCCGGGCGTCGCGGCGCGGGTACAGGAGGCGGCGGGGTACACGCGAGAGGCGCTGGCGGAGAAGTTGCGGCGTGCGGAGCTGGAGGCGCCGGGCCCGAGGCTGCCTGTGGACGTGGCGCTGCTGAAGCGGCAGCACCCCACGCTCGGCGCCCCGCCGCCGGGAGTGCGCGAGGGCTCCGTGTTGTGGAGCGAGTATGTGACGTACCGGACGCGGCGGCTGGCGGAGCTGGAGCAGGGGCAGCCAACGAAGGGACCGCTGAGGTGGGAGGGCTACCGGGAGATGCGGGGGCTGTTCGCCCGGGGGCTGGACTTCGAGCGCCTCATGGTGGACCTGCTGCGTGCGGACGCGGAGTTGCCCCGGGCGCAGCGCCAGTGGCTCCAGGATTTCGACGTGCCGCGAATCGAGACGCACGTGTGGGGGTGTGGAAGCCGGAGACGGGCCTGCGGTACGCGGACGTGCTCGTCATCGAGGAGAGGCCGCCTCCGGGACAGCCTCCTCTGGTGGAGACCTTCAGTTGCAAGAGCCGGGACCTGAGCCATCTGAAGCCGGAGTTCCTGGATGCCCAGGTGCTGGCGGACGCGCGGGACGCCTTGAGCTATTACGGCGGAACTCTGAACATCCGTCGGCGTACTCTCAACCCCGAAGGCACGCGGGCGCAGGTCCAGGTCCAGCGGGTCCGTCTCGTCTACGAGGGGGGCAGGCTTGGGCCTGGGAACCCGGGGTGGTGGGAGGGTGCCATGGAAGGCGTCAAGAGCGAGGCCCCGGGAGTCGAGGTGCTGCTGCGATGAAGGTGCTGGAGTCCCACGACTTGAAGCCGGAAGACCTGCTCAATTTCTCCTTCAAGGCCAGCTTCGACCCGCAAGCTCCACTGGATAGCGAGCTGGACCCCTTCCTCCAGTCCCTTGAGGCGTATGCAGGCGCCTGGATGCCAGAGGTCATCCACGGCAAGCGGTGGCGCAAGTACTCCCGCGCCGCGGTCTTCAAGGGACTCGAGGAGTGCCGTAACGAGAACTCCGCATCCATCTGGCTGTATCGGGAGAAGTGGCCTGCTCTGGACATGCTGCTCAGGCTCTGGTTTTCGCCGCTCCCGACCCGTCTGAACTTCAGAAGCTCCGTCCAGCCGCTCTCTGTCTTCGCGGACGCCGAGCAGTGCGGACAGCTCGTAGACATGGTGCGCACCTGGGCCTCCCACTACCCGGTCACCCACGCCGTGGCCAGCAGCCTGGCGGAGGACCAGTTGTCGGGCGCCCCCAATTTCGGCCGCGACACGGATACGTCGATTCGAGACGGCTTCGACCGAATCTACGAGGTGTCCTGGCTCAACGTCTTCGGCCCGAAGCTGGTGGAGTCCATTGGCCGCGAGCGGGTGCTGTCCACGCCGGCCCACCGGGTGGAGGAACTGCCCCATGGTGCCGTTCTGCTGGTGACCTGGCCCGTTGCCGCGGACTTCGCAAGTGATGAGGCCCGCCAGGCCCAGGCCCGTGCGCACGCTCACCTGCGCCCGGACCTCGACTACGACATCCTGTTACGCACCCTGCGCGAGCGCAGCGCCATCCTGGCTCCCGTGGAGCCGCGCTTCCCGCCCCACCTGGAGTCGCTCCTCACGCGGGTGGTGGACCGTGTCCGCATCAGTGAGCGCCAGCGAATGATCGCCGAGCTCAACGCCTGGCGCCCCCCGGAGCCGGATGAGTGGCTGCCCGCCAGCGCCGCCCTGCCTTCGGATGTGAAGGACGTGGACTTCGTGCGCCAGCAGTACGACGACCTTGCCGAGGGCCTCGTGGCGCTGCTTCACACCGACGTGCCCTCCGTCTTCGAGGCCTCGCCCGAGTCCCTCATGGACGTGGACGCCCATTTCTGGTGCGAGGACTTCCTGCGCAATCGCCGGCCGGGAGTCATCGATGAGCACCTGATGCCCGCGGTGGGCGCGTACCTGGGGAGGGTGTTGGTGAAGCACCTCGGCGGCGAGTGGATTCCGCGCAAGAAGCTGGAGGAAGCGCAGGTGCGTGTGGGCAATCGCGTGTGGTTGCCCTTCCTCCGGGCCCATCGCTACACGCGCTCACGCCAGGCACTGCTGGACTTCTCCCTCACCGAGTTCTTCCGCGCGGTCAGGCTGCACCGCTCCTGAGAGCGCCCGGCCGGGCGCCCGCCTGCCCGCCTGCTGCCATTCCTCCCCACCGTCCCCACCTTCCTACCCCCACGGGCATTCAAGGGAGGAGGGGAGCATGCGGTGGCCCAGGCCCAAGTACCTGACGTGGCGCGAGTTCAGCCGGCGCTTCGTGAAGGAGATCCAGGAGGACACCGTCACCGACATCGCGGCGCAGCTCTCCTACTACCTCCTCTTCTCCCTCTTCCCGTTCCTCTTCTTCCTCTTCACGCTCGTCGCCTACCTGCCCTTCGCCCCGGGCGCGGTGGACGCGATGCTCGACCGCATCCGCCCGCTGGTGCCCGGAGACGCGCTGCAACTGGTGACGGGCCACCTGCAGTCCCTCGTCAACCAGCCGAGGCCGAGGCTGCTGACGGCGGGTCTCGTCATCGCCCTGTGGACGGCCTCGCGCGGTGTGGACGCCCTGCGCAAGGCGCTCAACCTGGCCTACGACGTGCCCGAGTCCCGCCCCTTCTGGAAGACGCAGGGGCTGGCCATGCTGGTGACGCTCGCCGGCACGCTGCTCATCCCGCTGTCCTTCACCCTCTTCCTGCTGGGCGGGCGGCTGGGGGCGTGGCTCGCGCGGAAGCTTCAGCTCGTGGACGCCTTCCACGTGGTCTGGTCCTGGCTGCGCTGGCCCTTCACCGCATCGCTGGTGATGCTGGTGCTGGCGCTCTGCTACTACCTGCTCCCCGACGTGAAGCAGAAGTTCAAGTACATCACCCCCGGCTCCGTCATGGGCACGGGCGTGTGGCTGCTGAGCACGTGGGGCTTCACGCAGTACGTGGAGCACTTCGGCAGGTACAACGTCACCTACGGCTCCATCGGCGGCGTCGTGGTGCTGATGCTGTGGCTCTACATCTCCGGGCTCGTCTTCATCCTCGGCGGCGAAATCAACGCCATCCTCGAGCATGCCTCCGCGGAGGGGAAGGAGAAGGGCGCGCGGGACTTCGAGCAGCCGGCCCCGCTGGAGCCTCCCATCAAGACGCCCGGCGCCGCGAAGAGCGCCAGCAGCGCGAAGAGGTCGCGGCTGGCGCGCTTCCGGTGGAGGCGGCGGGTGGCCCGGGGCAAGTCCCCCGAGCCCACCGTGGCGGAGCTGGAGCGCGAGCCCCCGTCCCACCTGCACTGAGCGGCGTGAGTCCTACTTCGCGCCCAGCTTCTGCTTGATGGCGGGCAGTCCGCCCGGGCTGTTGTTGCTGCCTCGCAGCTTCTTCTCCGCGATGATTTTCTGGATGTTGGCGATGCGGTCCTTGTTGGCCGGGTGGGTGCTCAGCCACTTCATGAAGCCCGGCCCGTCACCGCCCTGCTGCTCCTGGAGCTTCTGGAAGAAGGTGATGAGGCCACGCGGGTCATGGCTGGCGCCGGAGGCGTAGCGGGCGCCGTACTCGTCCGCTTCGAGCTCCTCGCCGCGGCCGTGCGCCAGCATGGCGCCCCCGCCCACCAGCTGCGTGGCGATGGTGGCCACCGCGCCGGGGTTCTTCCCGAGCGCCGCCTGGGTGACGGCCTGCAGGCCGAGCTGGTTGACCATCGCGCGCGCCGAGTGCCGGCCCACCACGTGGCCCGCCTCGTGCGCCATGACGCCGGCCAGCTCCGCCTCCGTGTCCGCCGCCAGGATGAGGCCCGTGTAGACGTACAGGTAGCCGCCCGGCGTGGCGAACGCATTCACCGTCTTCGGGTCGTCGATGACGTTGATCTTCCACTTCACCCCCGGCCGGTCCTTGTTGGCCTGCCGGATGATGGGCGCGGAGAGGCTCCGCACGTACTCGACCACCGCCGGGTCCTGCACGTACTTGATCTTCTCCTTCGTCTCCAGCTCCTGCTTGACCTGCTTGCCCAGGTCCTCTTCCTGCTCGTCGGAGATGAGCGTGGCCGCGATGGCCTTCTCCGCGGAGATGCGCTGCTTGGTGCAGCCCGCCGTCACACCCATTGCGAGGGTGAGGCCCAGAAACATCGAGAGGATTCGCTGCATGACCAGGAGTGCCTTCCTTTCCATCGGTTGAGTGGCGCCGGCCGGACTCTTCGCCAGGGTCCGCCCTCGCGGCAAGCCTCGAGTGTAGACGGAGCCCTTCCAAGAGAACTTCACTCCGCCCACCCCCGCCCGCGCCCTGGCCAGGGGGCCCGGCGGGCCTTGCGGGGAGGGGAGGGGATACGGACCTTTGAAGGTACCGGCGCCGCACGCGCGCGGCACGAGAGGGGAGGCCCCGATGTCACGTCCCGTGTGGGTCGGCTCGCTGAGCTTCGGGCTGGTGAGCGTCCCGGTGAGGCTCTACAGCGCCATCAGCTCGAAGCAGGTGCAATTCCACCTGCTGCACGACGTGGACGGCGCCCGCATCCAGAACAAGCGGGTGTGCTCGGCGGACGGGGAGGAGGTGCCCTACGAGCACGTGGTGAAGGGGTACGAGCTGGGCGACGGCCGCTACGTGGAGGTGACGCGCGGGGAGCTGGAGGCCTTCGACCCGGAGGCCAGCCGCGCCATCGAGATGGAGGACTTCGTGGAGCTGGGGGACATCGACCCCCTCTACTACGACACCTCGTACCACCTGGTGCCCGCCGAGGGGGCGGAGCGCGCCTTCGAGCTGCTGGTGGCCACGCTGCGCGAGGCGGGGCGCGTGGGCATCGGCCGGTTCGTCATGTACCAGAAGGGACACCTGTGCGCGGTGCGGCCCCATGGCCGGGGGCTGCTCCTGACCACGCTCCACTACGCGGAGGAGGTGGTGTCCCAGGACAGCCTCACCGAGCTGTCCCTGGCGGGCCCGCGTCCCCAGGAGCGGGAGCTCCAGGCCGCGCTGAACCTCGTCGAGGCACGCGCCACGCACTTCGACCCCCGGCGCTACCACGATGTCCACCGCGAGCGGCTCCTCGCCTTCATCCAGCGCCGCGCCTCCAAGCTGGCCCGGCCCGTGGCGGCCGGCGAGCGCCCCGCGCACGCGGGGGCCACCGCCCAGGCGTCCCAGCAGGGCGAGCTGCTCTCGGCGCTGGAGCGGAGCGTGGCCGCGCTCCGGGCCGGACAACCGCTGCCGCCACCCGAGCAGGGGGCACTGCGGCTGCGGCCCCAGGCCTCGGCCCGCGAGGCCCGGGAGAGACGAGGTGGAGGCGAGGCCCCCACCTCCGAGCCCCGGCGGAAGGAGGACGACGGCGGAGAGCCCTCGGCCTGAGGCCGCCTACTTCAGACGGCCCTCGCAGGCGTCGTAGTCGAGGTTGGAGAAGTACGCGTCCACGTACTTGCCGCGCTCGTTCGCCTTGTAGTCCGGGGTGAAGGCGTGCTCCCACGCGTCCATGATGATGACGGGCCGGAAGCCGGCGATGTTGTTCGTCTCGTGCAGGTTGACCCAGTGGTTGGACAGCCACCCGGTGCGCGGGTCCTGGAAGGTGACGGCCCAGCCGATGCCCGGCATGGTGGCCACGGCCTTGAAGTCCGTCAGCCAGTTCTCGAAGGAGCCGAAGCTCTCCTCCATGGCCTTCCTCAGCTTGCCCGGCGGCGTCGCGCCCGAGCCCCCCGGCTTCATGTTGCCGAAGTAGTACTCGTGGAGGACCATGCCGTTGTACTCGAAGCCCAGCCGGCGGGTCATCTCCGCGTAGGCCGGGTTGGTGCCCGCGGCCTCACCCTTGAGCTGCAAGGCCGACAGCGACTCGGTCAGCTTGTTGGTGCGGTTGACGTAGCCCTCGTACAGCTTGAAGTGCGTGTCCAGGACCACGTCGCTGAGCCCCTTGAGGCTCTTCAAGTGGGGGAACTGCATCGGCGTGTATTTCTTCTGGGGAACGTCCGCCATGCTGCCTCCAGGAACGGGGGTCGGAAGGCCGCCTCATAACGGAGGTGGGGGCACCCGGCGCGCGGAACTTCGGGCCGGTGTACGCGGCATGACAAGTAGCCCATGCGTGAGCCTACCCGGGGTGCTATGTGCCCGGGAGGATGCCTGAGCTTCCGGAAGTGGAGATTGCCCGGCGCAACCTGGTCCGCTGGTTCAGCGGCCGCCGCCTCGTTCGCGCCGAGGCCGACGACACCCGCATCTTCCGCGGCGCCGAGCGCCGGCACTTCGAGGAGCTCTCCGGCCGGCTGGAGTCCCTCGTCCGCCGGGGCAAGTACCTCCTCTTCGCCTTCGAGGGAGGCCGGGGCCTGATGGGCCACCTGGGGATGACGGGCAAGTTCGTCCGGCGAACGGAGGGCCAGGTGGAGCCCCACAGCCGCGCCCGCTTCCACCTGGACGACGGCCACGTCATCCACTTCAGCGACCCGCGCATGTTCGGCCGCATGGAGCCCGCGCCGGCCCCGCTCCTGAGGACGCTGGACCCGGTGGGGCTCCTGGGGAGGGACCCGCTGGCGGACGGCCTCACCGCGGGGCAGCTCGCGGAAGCGGTGGGCTCCTCCCGGCAGCCGCTCAAGGTGGCGCTGATGGACCAGGAGCGCCTCGCCGGCCTGGGCAACATCCACGCCGCGGAGGCCCTCTTCCGCGCCGGCCTCCACCCCTCCCGGGAGCCCGGCTCCCTCACCCCGGCGGAATGGAAGCGCCTGGTCCAGGCCATCCGGGCCACCATCGACTTCGGACTGAAGGAGCAGGAGGGCGAGGAGCCCGTGTACCTGGAAGAAGGCCGCTCGGAGAACCCCTTCCTGGTGTATGGCCGCGCCGGGGGCCCATGCTCCCAGTGCGGCACCCCCGTGGAGTCCTTCACCCAGGGAGGCCGCACCACCCACTTCTGCCCGAAATGCCAGCCCCGCTCAGGCGTTCACGCGTCGAAGCCCCGGGCCGGTAAGCGTTGACACCCCCATGTCCCGTGGCTTGAATCGCCCGCCTTTCAGACCCGGCCGCCCCGCGCGGCCCTGGAGATCGTTGCCCATGTCTCACGCCCTGCTGGCGGCGCTGCTCGTCGCTTCGTCCACGGCCACCGCCCAGACGCCGGTGCCCGACGGTGGCACGCCCGCGCCCGCCGCCGAGGCCGCGCCCTCCGAGGCCGCGCCCGCCCCCGCCGCTCCCCCCGCCGAGCCGCCCCCCGCCGCCGCCGGCACCGCCCAGGGTGGGACGGTCAGCCGCGAGGACCTGGAGGCCGTCCGGGAGCAGCTGCGCGAGGAGATCCGCGCGGAGATGGCCAAACAGTCGGTCGACTCCGGCGAGTGGAAGGAGGAGTTCCCGGAGGAGAAGCGCAAGCTGGAGGTCTTCACGCTCGACGGCTACTTCCGCCTGCGCCCCACGCTCTTCTACAAGTTCGACCTGGGCAAGCAGGCCGGCCAGGAGCTCTTCCCGCGCTCGCCGCGCAGCGCCTCGGAGAACACCCAGTCGTTCGCCACCATGCGGCTGCGCATGGAGCCCACCTTCAACGTCTCAGAGCAGGTCAGCCTGAAGCTGGAGGTGCTCGGCCTGGACAACGTGGTGCTGGGCTCCCAGCCGGACACCCTCTACCCGGGTGACCAGCGCAACCTCTTCGGCATCTTCTCGGAGAGCCAGGACTCCGCCGTCGACATGCTGGAGGACTCCATCAAGATTCGCCGCGCCTACGGCGAGGTGAAGACGCCGGTGGGCATCCTGCGCTTCGGCCGCATGGGCAGCCACTGGGGCCTGGGCATGCTGCGCAACGACGGCACCTGCTTCGACTGCGACTACGGCGACACCGTGGACCGCATCCAGTTCGTCACCAACCCCTTCGAGGGCTGGTACGTGACGCCCATGGTGGACTTCAACGACGAGGGCGTGGTCGACGGGCGCGGCTCCCAGGGCGAGCCGGTGGACCTCACCCAGTCGGATGATTCCCATAGCTGGGTGATTGCCATCGCCCGCCGCGACACCGACGCGGTCATCCGCTCCAAGCTGGACAACAACCAGGGCGTGCTCCAGTACGGCCTGCACTTCACCTACCGCACGCAGAACTGGGAGTACGACGCGGACACCACGAACGGCGCGGCCACCGGCTTCATCCCCCGCGACGCCGCGCTCTACGTCCCGGACTTCTGGCTGAAGTACGAGGAGCGCACCTTCCGGCTGGAGTTCGAGCTGGCCGCCATCCTCGGCAACATCGGCAACCGCGCGCTGGACGCGGGCGGCATCAACGAGCCCTCGCTCAACCAGAGCCTGCGCATCGCCCAGTTCGGCGGCGTGGCGCAGGGCGAGCTGAAGCTGGCGAACAACAAGCTCTCGCTCGGCCTGGAATTGGGCTTCGCCTCGGGTGACAAGGCGGCGGGCTTCGGCAACTACCCGGTCCGCGCTGGCTCCGGTCCCAACGGCGTCACCGAGCCGGGCGACGTCGAGGGCCCGCAGTACCGCTGCGGCTCTGGCGGCTGCTCCGACAACGCCATCCGCAACTTCCGCTTCAACCGCGACTACCGCGTGGACCTCATCCTCTGGCGGGAAATCATCGGCGGGGTGACGGACGCCTTCTACGTGCGGCCCTCGGCGAAGTACACGGTGACCGAGGGCTTCGACCTGTACGGCCGCCTCATCTACTCGCAGACGCTCTACGCGGAGTCCACGCCGTCCTACACCAGCCGCTCGCTGGGCGTGGAGGTCAACGTGGGCGCGGACTACAAGACGGAGGATGGGTTCATCGCGGGCGCCGCCTACGGCATCCTCTTCCCCATGAGCGGCCTGCAGGAGTTCGACCCGAACCTGCGAGACGAGCTGGAGACGCCGCAGACCATCCGCGGCTGGCTGGGGATCAACTTCTAGCCATGCGCCGCGCCCTCTCGTTCGTCGGTCTCGTGCTGGTGCTGGGGGCGTGCGGCATCAAGGGCTCGCCCCGGCCGCCGGGCCCGCCTCCCGCGCCTCCCACGGAGACTCAGCCGTCCCCGCGGGAGGAGGCCGAGCGGGCGCCCCTCGAGCCGTCGGGGCCCACCATCACCCCCGCCCCGGATGGGGGCACCATCGTCCCGGGCGCCGAGACGCCGTGAACCACTTCGTCTGGCGCAAGGGCGTGCTGCACGCCGAGGGCGTCCCGCTGACGGCCATCGCGGACGCGGTGGGGACGCCCACGTACGTGTACTCGTCGGCCACGCTCACCCGGCACTTCCGGGTGGTGTCGGAGGCCTTCGGCGGCGCGCCGCACCTCATCTGCTACTCGGTGAAGGCCAACTCCACGCTCGCCATCCTCCGGCTCCTCGCCGGGCTGGGCGGCGGCTTCGACATCGTCTCCGGAGGCGAGCTGGCCCGGGTGCGGCAGGCCGGAGGGGACGCGGGGAAGACGGTGTTCGCCGGCGTGGGCAAGACGCAGGAGGAGATGGAGGCGGCCCTGGCCGCGGGCATCCTCCTCTTCAACGTGGAGAGCGCCGAGGAGCTGGAGGCGCTGGACGCGGTGGGCCGCCGCCTGGGCCGCCGCGCGCCCTTCGCGCTACGGGTGAACCCGGACGTGGACGCGCGCACGCACCGCTACATCTCCACCGGGCTGAAGACGTCCAAGTTCGGCGTGCCCTTCGAGGAGGCGGTGGCCCTCTACACGCGCGCGAAGAAGCTGAAGGGCGTGCGCGCGGCCGGGCTGGACTGCCACATCGGCTCGCAGCTCACCCAGTCCTCGCCCGTGCGCGCCGCCCTCACCAAGGTGGCGGGCCTGTATTCGGAGTTGAAGACCCAGGGGCACCCGCTGGCGTACCTGGACGTGGGTGGCGGCCTGGGCATCACCTACTCGGACGAGACGCCGCCGTCCCCCGAGGAGTACGCGCGCACCGTGCTGGCCGCGACGAAGGACACCGGCGCCCACCTGATTCTGGAGCCGGGCCGGGCGCTGGTGGGCAATGCCGGCGTGCTGCTCACCCGCGTGCTGTACCGGAAGAGGACGCCCGCGAAGCACTTCGTCGTGGTGGATGCGGGGATGAACGACCTGCTCCGCCCGGCCCTCTACGAGGCGCACCATGCCATGCAGCCCCTGGTGAAGCGCCGGGGCAAGGCGGTGGAGGTGGACGTCGTGGGGCCGGTGTGTGAGTCCACCGACGTGCTGGCGAAGGCCCGCCCCCTGGTCCTCCCCCAGGCAGGCGAGCTGTTCGCCTTCATGAGCGCCGGGGCTTACGGAATGAGCATGGCTTCCAACTACAACTCCCGGCCCCGTCCGGCCGAGGTGATGGTGGACGGGGACGCCTGGAGAGTCGTCCGCGAACGCGAGCGGATTGAGGATCTCTGGCGCGGCGAGCGGGCCTGAACGTATAAGCGCCGCATGAAGACCTTCGAAGGCTCCATGACGGCGCTCGCCACCCCGTTCCGCGACGGGGCGTTCGATGAGCAGGCCTACCGGGCCCTGGTGCGCTACCAGATTGAGGGTGGCACCAGCGTCCTGATTCCCATGGGCACCACCGGCGAGTCGGTGACCATGACGCCCGACGAGCGCGCCCGCGCCGTGAAGGTGGCGGTGGAGGAGGCGAAGGGACGCGCGGCGGTGGTGGGCGGCGGCGGCTCCAACAGCACCGCGGAGGCCATCGAGTCCGTGAAGCGCGTGCGCGAGACGGGCGCGGACGGCACGCTCATCGTCACGCCGTACTACAACAAGCCCACGCAGGCGGGCCTGGTGGAGCACTTCCGCGCGATTGCGCGCGCGCACCCGGGCTTCCCGATTGTCGCCTACAACGTACCGGGCCGCACCGGCGTGGACATGCTGCCGGAGACGGTGCAGCGCCTGTGCGACATCCCGGAGGTGGTGGCCATCAAGGAGGCCACCGGCAACATGTTCCGGGCGCTCGAAATCCTGGAGAAGTGCGGCGAGCGGATGACGCTCCTGTCCGGCGACGACTTCACCGTGCTGCCCTTCATCGCCTGCGGCGGCAAGGGCGTCATCTCCGTGTCCTCCAACGTGGCGCCGCGGATGATGGCGGACCTGGTGTCGCTGGCGCGCGCGGGTGACATCGCGAAGGCGCGTGACCTCCAGGTGCGGATGAACAACCTGCACCGGCTGCTCTTCGTGGAGTCCAACCCCATTCCGGTGAAGTGGGCCCTGCACGTCATGGGCCTGTTCGGTCCGGAGCTGCGGCTGCCGCTGGTGCCGATGAGCGAGCCCCACGCGTCGAAGCTTCGCGACGAGCTGCGCCACCTGGGGCTGCTCAAGGGCTGAGCCTTCCGCCCCCGGAAACCCCAGCTTCGACACGTCACCCGAGGAGCGCGGCAGACATGATTCGCACCGTCATCACCGGAGTCACCGGCCGCATGGGCAGCACGCTGCTGCGCCTGGCGCGGGATTCGGAGGACCTACGGGTGGTGGGCGCCACGGAGCGCCCGGGCAGCGCCGCGGTGGGCCTGGACGCGGGACTGGCCGCGCGGCTGGGCGCCATGGAAGTCCCGGTGGTGGATGACCTGGGCAAGGCGCTGGACGCGGCGAAGGCGGACGTCGTCATCGACTTCACCAGCGCCGAGGTGAGCGTGGCTCACGCGAAGGCGTGCGCGGCGCGCGGCGTGGCGCTGGTGGTGGGCTCCACCGGCTTCACCCCGGAGTCCACGGCGGCGCTGGCCGCGTCCGCGAAGAGCATCCCCGTGGTGGCCGCGCCCAACATGTCCGTGGGCGTCAACGTGGTCATCCGCATGGCGGCCGAGCTGGCGCGGGTGCTGGGGCCGGGCTTCGACGTGGAGGTGCTGGAGGCGCACCACCGCATGAAGAAGGACGCGCCCAGCGGCACCGCGCTGCGGCTGGCGGAGGTGCTGGCCGGGGCGCTGGGGCGCTCCAGCGAGGACCTCACCTTCGCGCGCCACGGCATGGTGGGCGCGCGGCCGGCCAACGAGATTGGCGTGCAGACGCTCCGGGGCGGGGACGTGGTGGGCGAGCACACCGTGTTCTTCTTCGGCGAGGGCGAGCGCATCGAGCTCACGCACCGGGCCACCAGCAGGGACCAGTTCGGCCTGGGGGCGCTGCGGGCGGCGAGGTGGGTGGCGGGCCGGGCGCCGGGGCTCTATGACATGGCCGACGTGCTCGGCTTCCAGAGGACCGCATGACGACGGCGCGCTACTGCCGCTTCCTGTACGAGGGCCGCGCGCACCACGGCCGTGTCGAGGGCACCGAGGTGGTGGTCCTCTCCGCGGCGCCGTGGACGGCGGGCTCGAAGGACACGGGCATCCGCCGCTCGCTGTCCGCGGTGACGCTGCTGGTGCCCTCGGACGCGTCCAAGGTGGTGTGCATCGGGCAGAACTACCGCAAGCACGCGGAGGAGATGGGCAAGCCCGTGCCTCCCGAGCCGCTCATCTTCACCAAGCCCTCCACGGCCCTCAACGGCATGGGCTCGCCCATCCGGATTCCGAAGGCGAGCCAGGAGGTGCACTACGAGGCGGAGCTGGCGCTCGTCATCGGCGAGCGGCTGAAGAACGCGGACGAGACGACGGCCGCCCGCGCCATCTGGGGCCTCACCTGCTTCAACGACGTGACGGCGCGTGACATCCAGAAGCGCGAGGTGCAGCACACCCGCGCCAAGGGGTATGACACCTTCGCCTGTGCCGGGCCCTGGGCGGTGACGGGCCTGTCCCCGGCGGACCTGCGTATCGTCTGCCGGGTGAATGGACAGGTGCGCCAGGACAGCAGGACGTCCGACATGATTTTCAGCCCCGCCCGCCTGGTGTCCTTCATCTCCCACATCATGACGCTGCTGCCGGGCGACATGGTGAGCACGGGGACACCGTCGGGGGTGGGGAAGCTGGCGGCGGGGGACTCGGTGGAAGTGGAGATCGAGGGAATCGGGACCCTGGTCAACCCGGTTGAGATGGAGCCGTGAGCGACACCGTCTACGTCGGGTTGGGTTCAAACGAGGGTGACCGCGAGGGCCACCTCGTCGACGCCCTGACCGCGCTGTCCCGCATCGACGCGGTGGCGGTGCTGCGCTGCTCGTCCCTCTTCGACAGTGCCCCCGTGGGGCCGCCGCAGCCGCGCTACCTCAACGCGGTGGTGGCCCTGGAGTGCGGCCTGTCGCCCCAGCGGTTGCTGGGCATCCTCCAGCAGATTGAGAAGGACCAGGGCCGGCGCCGTGAAGTGCGCTGGGGGCCGCGTCCCATCGACCTGGACATCCTCTTCTGGGAGGGACAGGTGGTGGCCGACCCGCACCTCCAGGTGCCCCACCTGGAGCTGCACAAGCGCCGCTTCGCGCTCGAGCCGCTGGCCGAGCTGGCCCCGCACCTGGTGCACCCGGTGCTGGGTGTCACCGTGAAGGAGCTCCTCGGGAAACTCGCCCCGCAGGACGTTCGCAGGAGCGAGGCCAGCTTCTGGCCCGAAGCGAGCTACCCGAGCAACGACTCATGAACCTCTCCCTTGCCCTGGCCACCGCGGCGCTGCTCGCCGCCGAGCCCACCCAGCTGCCCCCCGGCCACCCGCCCGTCCCTCCGGGGACCACGGCTTCGCCCGCCAACCCGCCCGCTGGCACCGCTCCTGGCGCCGGTGCGATGCCCGAGGGGCACCCCACGATGCAGGAGGGCGCGGCGGCGCCTTCGGGTGAGCTGCCGCCAGGGCACCCGCCCATGTCGGGCACGGGCCGGGCGCCTCCGTCCGCGGACGAGCTGCTGCGCCAGCTCGACTCGACGGAGGGGCTGAAGGAGCGGGAGAAGACCTTCGAAATCGCCTCGTCGCTGGGGCGGCTCTACTACGTGAACGGCCGCAACACGGAGGCCGTCACCTACCTCCTGCAGGCGGAGGCGCGGGCGAAGCCGGCGCGGGAGTTGTTCCTGGCGCAGCGCAAGAGGCTGGGCAAGGCGGCCGTGCCCTCGCCGGACGCGGCGGGCTGCGGCTTCACCCCGGGCATGCCGGTGGAGGACATGACGGCGGCGGCGCAGGAGCGCGCGAAGAAGGGTGACGCCGCGGGCGCGGCGGCCTGCGCGCGGGCGGCGCTGACGCCGGTGCTGGACGTGCAGATGATGCGCGGCCACGCGCTCCTGCTCTCCGGTGATTCGGCCGGGGCGATGGCGGTGTACGACGGCGTGCTGGAGGTGGAGCCGGCGCACGAGGAGGCCCTCTTCTCGCGCGCGTCGCTGCTGTTCGAGACGAAGGGCGAGGACCTGGCGGCGCTGAAGCAGGCCCGCGCGGGCTTCGACGCGCTGGTGGCCGCGCACCCGGACTCGGCGCGCGCGCCCATGGCGAAGCGGATGAGCGCCCTGGTGGAGGAGACGGTGAAGGCGGGGGGCCGCAAGAAGCTGCTTGCCTCGCGCGCCGAGGACCGTCGCATCCGCCTGTCGCAGGCGGCCGCTCCCGCGCAGCCGGACGCCCCGCGTCCGCTGTCCCAGGAAGCCATCGAGGCGGTGAAGAACACCGAGCGCACGCCGGAACTGGAGCAGGGCCTGGCGAAGCTGGTGGAGGAGGGCGAGGAGCACCTGGCGAAGGGCCGCTACCAGGAGGCGCTCGCCAACTACACGCGCGTGGTGCCCTTCCAGCCGGAGAACGGGCGCGCGAAGGCGGGCATGGCGTGGGCGCTGGTGGGCCTGGGCCGTCCCATGTCGGCGCGAGTGTGGGGCGTGGCCGTGCAGTCGGACCCGGCGGCGGTGGAGAAGCTGGGCGACACGCTGAAGGCCAAGGGCGACGCCAAGGGCGCGAAGGCGCTCTGGGAGAAGCTCGCCACCGACGCGCCGGACTACGCCAACAAGGCGGCCTTGCAGGCCAAGCTGGCGCAGTAGGCGCTGGCGTCAGAAGAACTTCGCGGCCAGCAGGTCCTGCACGTCCAGCAGGCCCACGGCGTGCCCTTCCGCGTCCACGACGGGGAGCTGGTCCACCTTCAGCTCGCGCATCTGCGCGGTGGCGGTGAGCACCAGCGTCTCCGGCGTCACGCAGCGCGGGTGCTTGCCCATGACGTCGCGCACCGGAATGGTGAAGTCCGTCAGCCCCGCCTCCACGCGGCGGCGCAGGTCGCCGTCGGTGAAGATGCCCACCAGCAGTCCGGTCTTGTCCACCACGCACGCGGCGCCCGGCCGGCCCGGTGTCTTCGTCATCACCCCCACCACCTGGGCCAGGGGCGCGGTGTCGACCACCAGCGGATTGGCATTGCCCGTGCGCATCAGGTCGAAGACGCGCTGCACGGAGCGTCCCAGCTTCCCGCCCGGGTGAAGCAGCGCGTAGTCCTCCGTGCCGAAGGGCCGCGAGCGCAGCAGCGCCATGGCCAGCGCGTCGCCCAGCGCGTGCAGCGCGGCGGTGGAGGCCGTGGGCACCAGCCCCATGGGGCACGCCTCTTCAATGGGGCCGATGTCCAGCACCACCTCCGAGCCACGCGCCAGCGGGCTCTGCGCGTCCCCCGTCAGCGCGATGACCGGCGTGGCCATGCGCTTGAACGAGGGCAGCAGCCGGATGAGCTCCTCGGTGGAGCCGCTGTTGGACAGGGCGAGGATGACGTCCCCGCGCGCCACGCGGCCCAGGTCGCCGTGCACGGCCTCGGCCGGGTGCAGGTACACCGAGCGGATGCCCGTGGACGCCAGCGTGGCGGACAGCTTCTGGCCGATGTGGCCCGCCTTGCCCATGCCCGTCACCACCACCTGGCCCGTGCACTCGCGCACGAGCTGCACGGCGCGGAGGAAGGAGTCGCCCAGGCGCTCCGTCACTCCGAGGATGGCTCGGGCCTCGGCTTCCAGCACGCCCCGTGCGTAGGCGAGCGTGGCCTCGGCGTCCGAGGCGGAGGCGGGGGCCTGGGCAGGGCGGCCGGGGAGGGCGCGCAGGCGAGGCTTCTTGGCGGCGGAGCGAGGGGAGCGGGCCATGTCGATGGCGGAAGCTTCTACCCTCGGGCACCCCATGGTGGCCACCCTTGACGCATGGGGGGGCATCGGTTACGCGCCTGCTCGCCCGGGCACCCCGGGGCGGATGGTGGTACCCACCTTGCCGCTCCTCGTGAACACGAGGGGCGTGGATTGAAACAAACCCAGGAGAGGGACGAGATGAAGTTCTTCATCGACACCGCGGACGTTGAGGAGATCCGCAAGGCTTACGCGATGGGCTGCGTGGACGGCGTCACCACCAACCCGTCGCTCCTCGCCAAGGTGGGGCGTCCCCTGGAGGAGACCATCCGGGAGATCTGCTCCATCGTGGACGGCCCCGTCAGCGCCGAGTGCGTCTCCCTGGAGGCGGACGAGCTGGTGAAGGAGGGCCGCACCCTGGCGAAGATTCACGACAACGTCGTCGTGAAGATTCCCATGGGCGTGGAGGGCATGAAGGCCACCAAGGCGCTCACCGCCGAGGGCATCCGCACCAACGTCACCCTCTGCTTCTCCGCCAACCAGGCCCTGCTGTGCGCCAAGGCCGGCGCCACCTACGTGTCGCCCTTCGTGGGCCGGCTGGACGACATCTCCCAGGACGGCATGGACCTCATCGCCCAAATCCTGGAGATCTACCGGAACTACGACTTCACCACCCAGGTGCTGGTCGCCAGCGTCCGCAACCCCGTCCACGTCCTCCAGGCCGCCCGCCTGGGCGCGGATGTCGCCACGCTGCCCTACAGCGTCATCACCCAACTGGCCAACCACCCGCTCACCGACGCGGGCATCAAGAAGTTCCTCGCGGACTGGGAGAAGGTCCCCAAGGCCGCCAGGCCCCCGGCGGCGAAGTAGCCCCCGCCCGGCTCCCGGCCCTCCCGGCCCCCCACGCGGGGGCCGGAGCGGCCCTCCGGGGATGTGGGAGCGTCTCCCTCATGTGCTGAAAGCGGGTTGGACTGGCGATTTCGCGGCGCGGCATGTATTCGTTGACTCCCGAGTCAACGAGCAGCCCCGAGTCACGAGGAGTCGCATGGAATTCCAGCTCACCGAGGCCCAGCGCGCACTGCAGGAAGCCGCACGCAAGTATGCCCGCGAAGTGGTGCGCCCCAAGGCCGCGCACTACGACGAGACGGCCACCTTCCCCCGGGATTTGTTGTCCACCGCGTGGGAGCTGGGCCTGCTGAACATGGCCATCCCCGCCGAGTACGGCGGCGTGGGCCTGTCCCACCTGGAGCAGGTCATCGTCGCGGAGGAGCTGAGCTGGGGCTGCGCCGGCGTGGCGACGTCCATCATCGCCAACGACCTGGCCAACCTGCCCATCATCCTCCACGGCACGGAGGAGCAGAAGAAGCGCCTGCTGGGCCACTTCTCCGAGCGGCTGAAGTTCTCGTCCTTCTGCCTCACCGAGCCCGAGGCCGGCAGCGACGTGGCCAGCATGCAGACCACCGCGGTCCGGGACGGTGACCACTACGTCCTCAACGGCGCCAAGTGCTTCATCACCAACGGCGGCCAGGCCGAGCAGTACACGGTGTTCGCCACGATGGACAAGGCGAAGAAGCACAAGGGCATCACCTGCTTCGTGGTGGAGGGCCGTCCCAAGGGCCTCACCGCCAGCAAGCACGAGAACAAGATGGGCCAGCGCGCCAGCGAGACTGTCTCGCTGACCTTCGAGGACGTGCGCGTCCCCGTCGCCAACCGCATCGGTGAGGAGGGCCAGGGCTTCGCCGTCGCCATGGCCACGCTGGACAACAGCCGCCCGCTCACCGCCATGTTCTCCGTGGGCATCGCCCGCGCCGCGCTCGAGTACTCCATGGAGTACGCCAGCCAGCGCAAGACGTTCGGCAAGCCCATCATCGAGCACCAGGCCATCCAGTTCATGATTGCCGACATGGCCATGAACACCCACGCCGCGCGCATGCTCACCTACGAGAGCGCCTGGCTGTTGGATGAGGGCAAGCGCAACACCCTCCAGTCCAGCTATGCCAAGTGCTTCGCCGCGGACATGGCCATGAAGGTCGCCACCGACGCCGTGCAGGTGTACGGCGGTTACGGCTACATCAAGGACTACCCCGTGGAGAAGCTGATGCGCGACGCCAAGCTCATCCAGGTCTACGAGGGAACCAGCCAGGTCCAGCGGCTCGTCATCGCGCGGGAACTGTTCAAGTAGAAAAGCAGAACTGTGTCCGGCGGCCGTTTCCCATTGCCGCCGTGACACACGGATGCCTATTAACCCGGACCGCTCGTGCGTCGCGTCAATGCGGCGCGTGCGGACTGTTTTCCAGCCTTCAACTGCCTCCTCGGCAAGGAGAAGCACCGCCGTGAAGATCCTCGTCACCGCCAAGCGCGTGGAAGACCCCGAGTCCAAAATCAAGGTGAAGCCGGATGGCTCGGGCATCGTTCAGGAGGGGCTCAAGTACAAGATCAACCCCTTCGACGAGATTGGCGTCGAAGAGGGCCTGCGCCTCGTGGCGAAGCACCAGGGTGAGGTTGTCGTGGTGTCCATTGGTGGCAAGGAGGTGCAGGAGCAGCTCCGGCACGCCCTGGCCATGGGCGCCCACCGCGCGGTGTGGGTGAACCACACCGGCCCGCTGGACCAGCTCGCCATCGCCGGCCTGCTCCAGAAGGTGGTGGAGAAGGAGAAGCCGGACCTCGTCATCCTCGGCAAGCAGTCCATCGACGATGACCAGAACCAGGTGGGCCAGTACCTCGCCGAGTTCCTCGGCTGGGGCCAGGCCACCTTCGCCTCCAAGGTCGAGTCGCTGGAGAGCGAGCAGGAGAAGAACAAGGTGCCCGCGCTCGTCGTCGGCGCCGACGGCAAGACGGTGCGCGTGATTCGCGAGGTCGACAACGGCCTGGCCACCCTGGAGTGCCAGCTGCCGGCCATCGTCACCACGGACCTGCGCCTCAACCAGCCGCGCTACGCCAGCCTCCCGGGCATCATGAAGGCCAAGAGCAAGCCGATTGAGGAGCTGACGCCGGCCAAGCTGGGCGTGGACGTCACCCCGGCCATCCAGGTGCTGAAGATGTCGGCGCCCCCGGCTCGCAAGGCGGGCATCAAGGTGGCGGACGTGCCGGCCCTGGTGGAGAAGCTGCACAACGAGGCGAAGGTCGTCTGAGCGGCTTTGGCCGCTTCCTCCTTCTTCGGAACGAACCTTTAGAGAGAGATACGGAGTCACTCAGATGCCAATCGTTCTCATCGTCGCCGAGCAGCAGCCGGACGGGAACCTCCGCAAGGCCACCCTCAACGCCATTGGCGCGGGCAAGCAGCTCGCCGAGAAGGCCGGTGCCGAGCTTCACATCGCCCTGGTGGGCAAGGACCCCGCGAAGGTCGCGGACGAGCTCAAGGGCTACGGCGCCAAGGCCGTGCACGTGGGCGCCGCCCCTGAGCTGGAGCACTACCTCGCCGAGACGTACGCCCCCGCGCTGGCCGCCCTCGCGCAGGAGCTGAAGGCGGACTACGTGGGCATGGCCTCCACGGCGCAGGGCAAGGACCTGATGCCGCGCCTGGCCGCCCGCCTGCGCGCCGCCATGGCCACGGACGTCATGGGCTTCAACGGCAGCGGCGCGGACATCACCTTCAACCGCCCCATGTGGGCCGGCAACGTCTTCGCCGAGGTGAAGCTCACCACGCCGGTGAAGGTGTTCAGCCTGCGCGCCACCGAGTTCCCCGCCGCCCAGGGCGGCCAGGGCGCCGCCGAGGTGAAGGCCTTCACCCCGAAGGTCGAGGCCTCCAAGACGAAGTTCGTCGACTTCAAGGAAGTGAAGAGCGCCCGCCCCGAGCTGACCGAGGCGCGCGTGGTGGTCTCCGGCGGCCGTGGCACCAAGGGCGACTTCAAGGAGATTGAAGCGCTGGCGGATGACCTGGGCGCCGCGGTGGGCGCGTCCCGCGCGGTGTGCGACGCGGGTTGGGTGCCCAACGACTTGCAGGTCGGCCAGACGGGCAAGGTGGTGGCTCCGCAGCTCTACATCGCGGCCGGCATCAGCGGCGCCATCCAGCACCTGGCGGGCATGAAGAGCTCGAAGACCATCGTCGCCATCAACAAGGACCCGGAGGCCCCCATCTTCCAGGTGGCGGACTACGGCATCGTCGCGGACCTCTTCAAGGTGCTGCCCGAGCTGCGCTCGGAGCTGGCCAAGCTGAAGTAGTCCCACCGGTACACCGGTCGGGCCGCGAGGGGCGGACGTGGGGACATTCCCCGCGCCGCCCCTTCGTGCTTGCGGGCTACAGCTCGATGTCGCTCTCGCCCTCGCTCGGGGGCTCTTCCTCACCGCGTCCGGGCGGCTCGGCTCCGAAGGGCGGCTCCGGAGGGACGGGCGGCGTTGGGGGAGGCAGGGGCTCACCGGGAGGCGCGTCGTCCCGCAGGTCGATGCGGGTGCCGTTCTCCAGCTCCACGTCGAGAGTACGGTAGCGCCACTCGCTGTCGTCCTCCTTCTCCGCGTCCACGTGCAGCGTGCCGTCCGCCTCGGGGCCATCCAGGGGAATGGAGAAGCGGGCCTGGGTGCGGCCGTTGTTCGAGCTCACCGAGGACTGGCGGGGCCAGCCGGTGTCGATGGGCGTGCCCAGCTCGCGCCGCACCTCCGCGTCCGAGGTGGCGATGGCCACCGCCTCCGTGTATGCGCCCAGCTTCGTGAGAGAGGACAGGCCCATGACGACGATGGCGGCGCCCAGGCAGCCACACGACGCCAGCGTGCCCAGGCAGCCCACGGGCACCACCCACTTCCAGTTGCGGCTCCACCAGCCCTGTTGGGGCACCAACGAGCCTTCCGGCCTCGTGTCCATGGACCCATCCTTCCTTCGCCTGCCAGCGGCGGGCAGGTGCGGGTGCCCCTCATATCGGGACCGCGAAGGGCGGGGTAGAACCCGGATGTAGGAACGTCGAGGGCTGAGTACATGCCGCCGCGGAAGTCTCCCCCCACCGAGGTACTGCTGGACGTGCTCGAGGCGCTGCCGCCCGGGCAGCGGCTGTGGGTGCGTGGCGCGGGGCGGAGCCTGTACCCCCTGCTGCGCGGCGGGGACTCGGTGCGGGTGCTGCGGTGTGGCCCCGGGGCGATGTCGCGGGGCGACGTGGCGCTGGTGCGGCAGGGCCGCCAGCTGGTGGCGCACGTGGTGGTGTCCACGGAGCCGTGGGCGACGGCCTCGCTGGTGGGGGGCATGGACCCTCCGGGCGGGGTGACGCTGGGGCGCGTGGTGGCGGTGCGGCGCGGGCAGTGGGTGTTGCCGTTGCCCCGGCCCTTCCGGCCGGCGATGTGGATGACGCAACAAGCCCTGTCGGCGGCGTGGGCCCGGCCCGAGAGCCGGGTAGTCTACCGC
This sequence comes from Myxococcus sp. RHSTA-1-4, assembly GCF_020037125.1. Lineage (GTDB taxonomy): Bacteria > Myxococcota > Myxococcia > Myxococcales > Myxococcaceae > Myxococcus. Next base: position 4,545 of record NZ_JAIQDG010000028.1, on the reverse strand, counting down.
CACGTGCGGGACTTCTTCTTCTCCGGCTGGTCGCGACCCTTGCGGCGGAGGCTCGTGGGGCCGCTGGACGTGCGGCTGCTGCGGACCGACGACCTGGACGCCTTGCTCGCCTTCGCGGGCGAGCAGCTGGTGGTGTCCCCCGGTTTCCTTCGCCGCCAGCTCCGCGAGCGGTGGGGCCTGCCCGAGCCGGACCGGCGGGGCGCCGCCGCGGGCGCGTTCGACGCGCAGGGGCGGCTGCATGGCTTCGCCTGGGTGGACTCCTACCGGCAGGAGGCGCTCCCGCTGGACGGCTTCTGGGTGCGCTCGCTGGTGGTGGCGCCGCGGGCCCGGCGCATGGGAGTGGCCACTCGGCTGCTCGGCTGCCTGATGGCCGAGGCACGGCGTCAGGGCGAGGAGCGCCTGTACGCCGACATCGACGACGACAACACCGCCTCGCTGCGCACCTTCGGAGGGATGGGCTTCCGGCCCTCCTCCCCGGAGCTCACCTGGCGCACCAACCTGGCCTGGGACGCGGCGGGCCGCACCAAGGCCCTGGTCGTCATGGAGCGGGAGCTGCCACCGTGACGGGGCGTGCGGTTGCATCGCGCCCCCGACCTGGGCCAGAAGCCTCCGCGTCTTGAGCACCTCGACTTCCGACATCATGGACGGCGGCGCGACCCGCGCCGAGCGCGTGCAGCGGCTCCAGGCGGACGGCGCGCTGGCCCTCATCACCGTCTTCTGGGGCGTCACCTTCGTGGTGGTGAAGGACGCCCTGGGGTACGGAGACCCGTTCTCGTTCCTCGCGCTGCGCTTCCTCGTGGGGGCGCTGGTGCTGAGCGCGCTGGCGGGGCGGCAGGTGCTCCAGCCCCGCAACCTGCGCAACGGCGCGGTGCTGGCCCTCTTCCTGTTCGCGGGCTTCGCGCTGCAGACGGTGGGGCTCACGCTGACCACGCCGTCGCGCTCGGCCTTCATCACCGGGATGAGCGTGGTGTTCGTCCCGCTGCTTTCGCTGCTGCTCTTCAAGCGGGTACCGAAGCCCACGTCGCTGCTGGGCGTGGTGCTGGCGGCGGTGGGGCTCTACTTCCTCACGCGGCCGGAGGTGGGCGCGCAAGAGGGCGGGCTCGCACGGGGCGACCTGCTGACGCTGGGCTGCGCGGTGGCGTACGCGGGCCACATCACCCTCACGGAGCGCTACGCGCCGAAGGAGGGCGTGACGGGGCTGGTGGCGGTGCAGCTCTGGGGCGTGGCGCTGCTGTCGGCGCTGAGCCTGCCCTTCGTGGAGCGGCGGGTGGAGTGGACTCCGTCCTTCGTGGGGGCGGTGCTCGTCTGCGGCGTGCTCGCCAGCGCGGTGGCCATCAGCGTGCAGACCTGGGGACAGGCGCGCACCACGGCGGTGCGGGCGGCGGTCATCTACTCCATGGAGCCGGTGTTCGCCGCGGCGTACTCGGTGGCGCTGGGCTACGAGGTGCTGGGTGCGCGCGAGTGGGCGGGGGGCAGCCTCATCCTCCTGGGCGTGCTGGTATCGGACGTGGGCGCGGCGGCCTGGGGATGGTGGAGGGCGCGGGCGGGCCTGCACAGCAGCCAGGCGGGCGGGGCGGAGAACCACTGAGGGCCAGCGGCGGCGGGACGCGCTATATCGCGGGTCCTTCCCATGAGCGTGGAGCTGCGGCGAAACGGGATGCACCTGACGGGCACCCCCCTGTCCCTGGACGCGAAGCGCAAGTCGCCGCTTTGCTTCGTCAGTCATGGGCACTCGGACCACATCGCCCGGCATGAGCGGACCATCGCCACGGCGGCCACGCTGCGCTTCATGACGCACCGGCTGGGGCCGGTGAATGCGCCGCTGGCGGTGCCCTACCGCCAACCCTTCGAGCTGGGGCCGCTGGTGCTGGAGCTGTTGCCCGCGGGCCACATCCTGGGCAGCACGCAGCTTCGTGCCATTCGCTCGGACGGGCGGCGCGTCGTCTACACCGGTGATTTGAACGTGGCGCCCTCGCTCACGGCCGAGGCAACGGAGGTGGCCGAGTGCGACACGCTCGTCATCGAGTCCACGTTCGGCCACCCGCGCTACCGCTTCCCGCCGCGCGCGGAGGTGCTGGGGCAGGTGGAGGCGTGGGTGCGCACGCAGCTCGAGCGTGGAGCGGTGCCGGTGCTGCTCGGCTATCCGCTGGGCAAGAGCCAGGAGGCGATGAAGTACCTCGCTGGCCGGGGCTTCCCGCTGGTGGCGCACGCGTCCATCTACGAGGTGGCGCGGCTCTACGCGGAGCTGGGCGTGCCGATCGAGAACCTGCGGCTCTACAGCGGGAAGGTGGAGCCGGGCGAGGTGCTCTTCATCCCTCCGCACCAGGCGCGGGGTGGGGCGCTGGCGCCGCTATGGCCGAGGGCGACGGCGGTGCTGACGGGCTGGGCGGTGGACCCGGGGGCGGCGCGGCGCTACGGCGCGGACGTGGCCTTCCCGCTGTCGGACCATGCGGACTTTCCGTCACTGGTGGCCTATGCGAAGTCCACGGGCGCGCGAGAGGTGATTACGTGCCATGGCTTCGCGGAGGAGCTGGCGCAGGCGCTGCGGGACGCGGGCATGGACGCGCGCCCGCTGGGCGGGAAGCCGCAGCAGCTCACGCTGCTCTGACGCAACGAGCGCGGGAGGGCGGGGCGGGTTAGAACGCGGGCCATCATGGCCCGTACGCCTCAGCTCTTCGGACGCATCGTGCGCGTCCTCGTCTGCACCGAGCGGAAGACCTTCGTCACCCGGGAGCTGTCGGAGACGCGGCTGACTTTCGAGGGCATCGAGGGAGACCGGCACGCGGGGCTGACGCGGCCGGCGGACGTGCGCACGCCGTGGTTCCCGAAGGGCACGCCCATCCGCAACACGCGGCAGTTGTCACTGGTGTCGAGCGAGGAGCTGGCGCAGGTAGCGGAGGCGCTCGGGATTCCGAAGGTGCTGGCGGCGTGGCTGGGAGCGAACCTGGAGGTGGCGGGAGTGCCGAGGCTGACGCACCTGCCGCCGGGCACGCGGCTGTTCTTCCCCGAGGACGCGGTGCTGGCGGTGGAAGGGGAGAACGAGCCCTGCACCGGCCCGGGGCGCGTCATCGAGGCGCACTTCCCGGACATGCAGAAGTTGGCGAGCCGCTTCGTGAAGGCCGCGTGGCAGCGCCGGGGGCTGGTGGCCTGGGTGGAGCGGCCGGGCCTCATCCGCGCGGGGGATGAGGTGCGGGTGATGCTGCCGAAGCCCGTGACGTACGTGCTGCCGGCGGAGCCCACGGGCGGGAAGGGACGGCTGTGCGATGACGCATGACGGCTCGGAGCGGCATTACCTTGGAGTGTCTCCGGTACGCTCCACGGGTCGCGAAGTCGGCGGGCGCGCGGGAGCGAGGACGGGCGCATAACACCCGCCCTTGTAGACGTAGTAGCCCTCCCCTTCGCAGTCCTTCGGTTCCAGGCGCAGCTTGAACCAGCAGCCTCCATTGATGGGCACCTGGAGCTTGGGACAGCGACCGTTGGCGTCCAGCCGCTGCTGCCCTGGCACGGGCCTGGGAGGCATGTCCACGGAGATGGTGGACCATGCAGAGGGGGCCGGCGAGAGAGGTACCGGGGATGTCAGCGCCGTGTCTCCGACGGCGACGGTGCCCCCGTCCTCCCCCTCCTCGGCTCTTGAAGCGTGCTCCTTCTCGACCTCCACGCCGGGGTGAGCGCGGAGCGTCCACACGGCTCCCAGCGCCAGAGCAGCCCCCAGGCCCGCGGCCGTGAGCCAGGGGTGCACCATACGGGCGCGGCCATGCGGCGCGGCGAGTGTGTGCCTGGGCCGCGTGAGCATGGGCCCCGTTGCCTCTCGGTCGAAGAAGAGCGGCACATCCGCCTCCGCTCCTGCTTCACGCGCCGCCTGCTCCAGCGCCTTGGCCAGCTCGCGGGCGGAGCCACGGGCCTCAGGGTTTGCGGAGAGCATCCGGGTCGTCAGGCCGCTGAGCACCTCGATGCAGCGGGGGTTGAGTGTGCGCGGGGACGGGGGCGCGGCTTCGTCCAGGGGAGAGGGGCGGAAAGCGGAGTCCGGTGGAGAAGGGTACTCGTCGGTCAGCAGGCGCCAGGCCGTGACGCCCAGCGCGAAGACGTCATCCGCGGCCGTGGGTGCATACGGGAGTACCGGCTCCGGGACGGGCCGGCGCGCGGAGCGCCAGGCCTCGGGAGAGCGGTAGGCCGGAGTTCCGGGAGGAAAGGGGGGCTCGGTCAGCGGTGCGGCGCCGAGGAAGTGGCCGGAACCGAAGTCGGTGAGGAAGGGCCAGCCATCCGCCTCGCGCACAAGGACGTTGTCGCCCTTGAAGTCGCGGTGAACGCCGCCCGCGGAATGGGTGGCAGCCAGGGCGCTGGCGAGGCGGGCGAGGACGTGGCCACGTCGGCCTGGGTCAGCTCCAGCCGCTGCAGGGCGACGCGGACCGCACTCCCGATGATGGCTGCCAAGTTCTGGTTCGGTGGGGAGTTCATCTCTTTTCCTTTTTAAACAGCTTCGGGGAAGTGGCTAAAGACGGGGAGGGTTGAATGGTCAGAAGGGGGGATGGACATGAACTCTCCTCC
>NZ_JAIQDG010000027.1 GCF_020037125.1 Myxococcus sp. RHSTA-1-4 | reverse complement strand
TGGGCGAGCGGCGCGAACCCATCACGCCGCCGGCTCGAACTCGGGCCTCGAGCCCTCATCCAGGGTGCTCGTCAACACCCGAAGCATGAGCGGGAACAGGTGCCGCTCGAAAGCGTCCAGCAGGTGGTGGAGCTGGAGCCGGTGAAGACGGTGTCAACCTCGAGACGGGGAACACCGTAAGGGGTCCAGCGCCCAGATGCCGTCGTGCCAGTTCTTCAAGGTCTGCTGAGCTTCAAGTGCTGCTATGCCTCTGCTCTGCGCGGCCTCCTCCAACACCGCCTTGGCCTCTGCTGTCCGATGGCGCAACAGGAAGGCCGCGGCCATGACCCTCACGTCCATTCGAGAGTGAGTAAACAGCACGGCAAGTGCATCCCGCCCCGCGTCCCCGTGCGCGCACAATTTGTCGAATGCCGCGATGTAGCGCTTTGCGTGACGATTGCCCTTGGCGGCACTGCCGTGAGCTATCTCCTCCGTCTGGGCAGCCACATTCTGGGCAAATTCCTCAACGAGTTTTTCCAGTTTGCTCATTGCCAAACTCCATTCCGAACATTGTCGATGGCTCTCAGTCCAAACGCGCGCTGAGCCTCATAGGACTGAGTGCTGAGCCACTTCCGGACCGTCAGAGTCCTTGAGTTGGTGATACCTGGACGAATTGAGGAGTAGAGTCGGCTCACGCCTGTGTGGACGGCCTCATCCAACGGGATGACATTCTCCGTGTTGTGAAGCGCATGGGAGCCGAACCGCTCCACATTGCCCGGCGTCTGCTCGACAATGTGGTGCCACTGCTTACCCTTGCCCGCTGAGCCCAGAGCACCCTTGAGACCGCTGAACGAGCCCCAGGATCTGAAGCCGGTGGGATTACCCCTGGCCGCGGCTCCCCCGCTCACGCCCTGGGCCGCCATGACGACCGCCGTGGCAGGCAGGGAGACGACGACGGTGTTTCCCACGACGGCCACCGCTCGCACGTCGCCCACGTTCGCCAGGTGGATACCGACCCGTGAGGCCCCCACCGCCGCTGCCTCCGAGAACCTGGGCAACAGCGAAAGCCGCGAGGCCAGGAACGCGGCGCCCCCGGCCATGCCATGACTCACCACCACGGTGACCGCGAGGACGAAGACGCGCGCCACCTCTGGCCCCACCCGGTTCGCGAACCGCTGGCCGGCCTGTTCCAACTCCACCCAGGTCGTTGCCCGGTCCGTGGCCCGCTTCAACTCCCGGCTCGCTTCCACCACCTCCAGGAAGGTCTCCACTCCGAGGTAGACGAGCAGGACCGCTGAGACGATGGCCGCCGCCTTGGTGAACACCGGCTCGGGGTTCGCCGCCAGGACGGCCCAGGTGACGAGGCCCGTCGCAATGACGGAATAGAAGAGCTGCGGGGCCAGCGTGTTCTCCACCGCCCTGGCGATGCTCTCTTTGAGGGGCTCGAGCGACAGGCCCAGGGCGACTCCCAGCTTGTCCCACTCGCCCAGCCGCATCCCATCATCGAGCAGGGAGAGGCAGTTGTCCCCACGCTGGCCCGGCTGGCAGAGACCGCCGAAGCTCTTGCGCATCAAGCGCTGCCATCGAGCGTCACCGCCATCGCCGGAGTAGGAGGCGCGCACCAGCAGTCCTTGCTGGGGCGCGCGGAGCGTCAGAGGCGCATTCAGCACCAATCGTGTCAGCGCGTCCTCGAACGCTTTCGCGTCCACCTTCACGGACTTGTTCGAGGAGGCCGGCCTGTACTCCAGGGGCGCGCCCCGCCCCGTGTCGAGGCGGACGACAGGCGGGGTGGCGCACGCATTGAGCAGGGCGAGCAGCAGAGCCGTGACGCCCAGACGGGTTGCCATGAGACGCCTTCCAGCGCGAGGAGGGCTCCAGTCTACGGGAAGGAGGTCCCTGAGCCGATGACGTTCCGGGCCTCTCCCGTGAGAGTCTGCCCACGGGGCCCATGAGCCGCGCGGGAGGCCGTGCCCCGGACCGGAAGCGCGACGCGCCGGCCTCCGGCCCGGGAGCGGGCCTCAGGGCTTGTAGACCTCCACCGTGCTGAGCTCGGGGCTCGAGTTGTTCCACCCGCCCGTCACCAGCACCTCTCCGGAAGGCAGTACCTCGGCGGCCGCGAGCATGCGGGGGATGGCCATCGCTCCGGTGGGAGCCCAGGTCCCCGTGGCCGGGTCGTACAGCTCGGCGGTGTTGACGATGCCGCCGCCGTTGAAGCCGGTGGCCACCAGCACCTTCCCGGTGGACAGCGCCAGGGCCGCGTGACTGTCACGTGGAGCACCCAGGCCTCCCGTGGCCGCCCAGGTATTGGTGGCCGGGTCATACAGCTCCGCGCTGGCCTTCGTGGAAATGCCATCCATGCCCCCAGCCACCAGCACGCGGCCATCCGCCAGCAGGGTCGCGGAGTGGAAGGCTCGCGCGGAGGACATGGCGGGAATGAGGAGCCAGGTGTTGGTCACCGGGTCATACAGCTCGGCGCTGGCAAGGGGCGGCAGGAAGTCGGCCGCGTAGCCGCCCGTCACCAACACCCTGCCGTCAGGCAGGAGGGTGGCGCGATGGAAATAGCGCGCGGCGGACAGGGTCCCCGCTGACGTCCAGGCGCCGGTGGCCGGGTCGTACAGCTCGGCGGACTTCAGGCCCCCCGCGTCGTTGATGCCACCCACCACCAGGACCTTGCCTCCCGGCAGGAGCGTGGCGGTGTGCATATAGCGGACGGAGTTCAGGGATGCCGCGGCCGTCCAGCTCCCCGTGGCCGGGTCGTACAGCTCCGTGGAGCCCAGGATGGAGGAGGTACCGAAGCCACCGGCCACCAGTACCCGGCCGTCCGTCAACCGGGTGGCGGTGTGCGAGAAGCGGGCCGTCGCCATGGAGCCTGTCGCGCTCCAGGTGTTGGTGGCCAGGTCATACACCTCGGTCGAGGTCAGCGCGGGGACGTCCGCGCCGCCCCCGGCCACCAGTATCTTTCCGCTCCCCAACGGGGTGACCGTGTGGCCGTACCGGGCCTTGCTCATGGGGCTGACGGTGCGCCACGTGCCACTCGGGGAATACGTCTCCGCCGAATCCAGGAAGAGGTCCGTGGTGCGTCCCCCCACCGTCAGGACCTGACCGGAGGCCAGCACCACCACCGAATGCCCGGTGCGAGGTGCCCCCAGCGTCCCGGCGGGAGTCCAGAGCCCCGTGGCCGGGTCATAGATTTCCGCGGTATCCGACTCGAAGGAGAAGAGGCCCCCCACCGCCAGCACCCGGCCGTTGTTCAACAAGACACCCGGGCCCCGGAGCGTGGTCGCGTTCAGGCTCCCCGTCGCCGTCGAGGTGCCGGTGGCCGGGTCATACAGCTCCGCCTGGGAGGTGGAGCCGCTGGAGACGTTACCTCCCGCCACGAGGACCTTGCCGGACCGCAGCACCGCCGCGAAGCCGCCGTAACGCCCGCGCAGAAGCCTGCCAGGACGTGTCCAACCGCCGGTGGCCGGGTCGTACTGCTCGACACGGTCGGAGAGATAGGCGCCACCGAACACCAGCACCTTGCCCGAGGGCAGCAGCACGCTCGCGGCACCGTCGCAGGACTCGGCCAGGCCTCCGGTGGGCGTCCAGGTGCCCGTGGCCGGGTCATACAGTTCGGCCGTGGTGGTCGAGCCGCTGCTCGCGCCGCCGGCCACCAGCACCTTGCCGGACGGAAGCACGTGGGCCAGGAAGCTCCGGCGCGCCGCCGTCATGTTCCCGGTCGCGGTCCATCGGCCGGTCGCCGGGTCGTAGAGCTCGGCGGTGTGGGAAGAGCCCGTGGGAGTCTCTCCTCCGGCCGCCAGCACCTTGCCCGAGGGCAGCGCAATCAACATGGGGGCATTGCGGGGCGTCGTCATGGCGCCGGTGCTCGTCCAGCGGCCGGTGCTCGGGGTGTACAGCTCGGAGGAGCCGAGCAGGCCCACGTGGTTGCGGCCTCCCGTCACCAGCACCCGGCCATCGGACAGGCGCACCGTCCCCGCCCCCTCGCGGGGCGCCATCATGCGGGGCGTGTGGCTCCATTCGGTGCCCACCCGGTCCATGCTGTCGGGGGGGCGGTACAGCACGGACGTCTTCAGGGTTCCCCCGTTGTAGCCTCCCGAGAGCAGCACCCGCCCATCCTTCAGCAGCGTGGCCGCGTGGTAATCGCGCCCCGAGGGCATGGCGGGGAGCTGCCCCATGCCCAGGCTCGCGGAGTAGAAGCTGACGGCGCTCTGCTCACTGGAGCCTCCGGCCAGCAGGACCTGCCCCGAGGCGAGCAGGGTGGCGGTGTGGGACGAGCGCGTCACTCCGCCGCCCCAGGCCTCCGCCCAGGTACCGGAGGCCGGGTCATAGAGGGCCACCGTGTCCATGAGGCCATTGACCATCTCTCCACTGCCCTCCGGGTCCGGCATCCGCCCCACGCCGAAAGCCACCGCCACCTTGCCCGAGGGCAGCAGGGTGGCGGTGTGGCGGCCGCGGGGAAGCGGAAGGCTGCTGGCGGACGTCCAGGTGCCCGAGGCCGGGTCGTACTGCTCCACGGACTCCAGCCATTCCTCGGGGTCGGCCCAGGAGTACCCCCCGACGACCAGGACGCGGCCGTTGGGCAGCAGCGTGGCCGTGTGCTGCTCGCGTGCCTCGGTCATGCTGTTGACGGAGGTCCACGTCCCGGTGGCCGGGTCGTACAGCTCGGCCTGCTCCGTCGCCCAGGACAGCGTGTTGCCGCCCACGACGAGCACCTTTCCCGAGGGAAGCAACGTGGCCGTGTGTCTCGTACGGGGTGTCGCCATGCTCCCGGTCTGGCGCCACGTTCCGGTGGCCGGGTCGTACAGCTCCGCCGACGTCAGGCTCCCGGTACCGTTGCCGCCTCCCGTCACCAGCACCTGCCCGTCGGGCAGCAGCGTGGCCGTGTGTTCCATGCGCGGCACGGACAGGCTCCCGGTGAGGGTCCACGCGCCGGTGGCCGGGTCGTACAGCTCGGCCGAGGCCAGGTAGCCACTCCCGTTGTAACCGCCGGAGACCAGGACCTTGCCGGAGGGCAGCAGCGTGGCCGGGTGGGTATACCGGGCCACGTTCATATCGCCCGTGGCGAGCCACCGCTCGGGCACGGCGCCGAGCGCCGCCACGTCTTCTTCAGCAGATGCGCCGGTGTCCCGCTTCTGGGAAACCGCTCCATTCATCACGTCACAGCCCAACACCGCCGCCAGCAGTGCCACGCCCAGGCAGAGGCGCCCCTGCGTTCGCATCCAACCCATGTTCAACTCCTTCGGGATGGGAAGGTGTCCACCCGCGGTGGGCCGGGGCCTTCCCATCGGACCAGGACGCGAGGGGGCCCGCGCGCGACGCGCACCGTCCGCCTCACGCACGAAAACACCCCCGTTTCAGAGACTCATACGCAGCCAGCCCTTCGAGCTGGTTCTCGTCTCTTCGCGCTCAGAGCTTGTAGCCGAAGCGGCGCAGGAGCTCCTTGCGCTCGCGCACGTCCTGCTCCTGCTCCACGCCGAGCGGTGGCTGCCCGTCCACCACGCCGAGAATCGCGCGCCCCTGCGCCGTCTCGGCAATCACGACCTCCACCGGGTTGGAGGTGGCGCAGAAGATGCGGCACACCTCCGGCACCTGCTTGAGCGCGTTGAGGACGTTGACGGGGAAGCCCTCGCGCAGGAAGACGATGAAGGAGTGGCCCGCCCCCAGGGCCCGCGCGTTCTTCACTGCCAGCTCCATCAGCGCCTCGTCGTTGCCCGAGCGCCGCACGAGCCGCGGACCGGAGGCCTCGCAGAAGGCCAGCCCGAACTTGAGGACGGGCGAGCTGCCCGCCAGCACCTCGTGGAGGTCCTCCACCGTCTTGATGAAGTGGGACTGGCCGAGGACGAAATTCAGGTCCTCGGGCTTCTCGATGCGCACCGTCTCCAACCGCATCACGCACCTTCCTTTCGCGGCTCCGCGCGCTCCACCCGGACGACCGTCACCTTGTACTCGGGCGTGTGGGTGTACCCGTCCTGGTGCGGGCCGGTGACGGCGTTGATGAAGACCTCGGGCGTGTGGAAGGTGGTGAAGAGCTCGCCGGGGCGCAGGCCCTCGGCCCGGCGCATCGGCAGCACCGCCTCACCGTATCGGCTGCGCACCCGCACGCGCGCCCCGTCCTCCAGGCCCAGCCGCTCCGCGTCCGCGGGCGCCATGTCCAGCCAGTCACCGGGCTGGAGCACCTTGTGGGGCGTGTGCATCGTCATCGTCCCCGCGTTGAACTGGTACAGCCTCCGGCCCGTCATCAGCACGAAGGGGTACTCGTCCGTGCGTGCCTCCGGCGAGGGCGTGAAGTCGATGCGGCGCAGCGCCGCCCTCTGCCCGCTGGCGAACTGGTGCGTGTGCAGCACCCGGGTGCCCGGGTGTGTCGCGTCGGGACAGGGCCACTGCAGGCCTCCCGTCTCCAGCCGCGCGTAGGAGAGGCCCGCCCCCGCCGGCCACACCCGCCGCACCTCGTCCCAGACCTCCTCCGGAGACTGGAAGGAGAAGCCCTCGGGGTGTCCCAGCGCGCGGGCCGCGCGGCAGAGAATCTCCCAGTCCGGCAGCGACTCGCCGGCGGGAGGCTGCACCCGGCGCACCCGCTGCACGCGCCGCTCTCCGTTCATGAAGGTGCCGTCCTTCTCGAAGGAGGTGCTCGCCGGCAGGAAGACGTGGCCGCACGCGCGCGCCGTCTCGTTGAGGAACAGGTCCTGCACCACCAGCAACTCCAGCCGCTCCAGCGCCTCGCGGGTGGCGCGGGCCTCCGGGTTGGTGAGCAGCACGTCGTAGCCGAAGGCCCACAGCGCCTTGAGCCGCCCCTCGCGCGCCGCGTCCATCATCCGCATCAGGTCCAGACCCGGGGAGGAGGGGAGCTGCGCGCCCCAGGCCGCCTCGAAGCGCGCGCGGTTCGCCTCCAGGGGAACGTAGCCGGTGAGGTTTCCCGGCTCGCAGCCCATGTGCGCCGAGCCCTGCACGTTGTTCTGCCCGCGCATCGGGTTGACGCCGGTGCCCGGCTCGCCGAGGTTGCCCGTCAGCAGCGCCAGGTTGATGAGCGCCATCACCGTCTCGGTGCCCTGCACGTGCTCCGTCATCCCCAGCCCGTGCACCATCATGGACGGTCCGTTCGTCGCGTACAGGCGCGCGGCCCCGCGGAGGGCGTCCGCGTCCACGCCGCAGAGCTCCGCGGCCCGCTCGGGCGTCCACGCGCGGATGAAGGCCCGGAAGTCTTCCACCGCGTCCACGCGCTCGCGCAGGAAGTCCTCGTTCCCCAGCCCTTCCGCCACCACCACGTGCGCCAGCGCGTTGAGCAGCGGCACGTCCGTGCCGGCCCGGGGCTGGAGGTGCACGTCCGCGTAGCGCGCCAGCTCCGTGCGCCGCGAGTCGATGACGATGAGCTTCGCCCCGCGCAGCACCGCCTGCTTGATGCGGGCGCCCACGACGGGGTGGCACTCGGTGGTGTTGCTGCCGGCCACCAGCAGCGTGCGCGCGGCATCCACGTCCGCGAAGGAGTTGGTGGACGCGCCCGTCCCCAGCATCAGCTTCAGGGCCGCCGCGCTGGGCGCGTGGCAGACGCGCGCGCAGCAGTCCACGTTGTTCGTCCCCAGCACCACGCGGGCCAGCTTCTGCGCCAGGTAGTTCTCCTCGTTGGTGGCTCGCGCCGAGCCCAGCATCGCCAGCGCGTCCGGCCCGTGCGCGCCACGCAGGCGGCGCAGCCGCTCGGCGATGAAGCCCAGCGCCTCGTCCCAGGAGGCGCGCCGCCACCCACGGTCCTCGCGCAGCAGCGGCACGGTGACGCGGTCCGGGGCGTCCCCGAAGCCGAAGGCATAACGCCCCTTGGAGCACAGGTGGCCCCGGTTGGACGGGCCCTCGCGCGAGGGGCGCACGGTGACGATGCGGCCGCCACGCGTGCCCACGTCCATCTCGCAGCCCACCCCGCAGTAGGGGCAGGTGGTCAGCGTCCAGGACTCAGGCCAGCCCCGGTCGAGCAGCGTCCGGTCCTCCAGCGCGCCGGAGGGACAGCTGTCCACGCACGCGCCGCAGGACACGCACGAGCTCTCCAGCAGCGACGGCCCGTCCGGGAGGATGCGCGTGTTGGAGCCCCGGTTCCACACCCGCCAGACGAACTGCCCCTGCACCTCGTCGCAGATGCGCACGCAGCGGTAGCAGTGGATGCACTGGGACATGTCCACGTGGATGTACGGGTGCGAGTCGTCCCGCAACTCCGGCCGGTGCGAGCCGTGCAACTCGCCCTCCAGTCCGTACTCGCGCAGCGCGCGGTGGAAGGGCTTGTCCGGGTGGCGCGCCACCGCGTCGGCCGGGTACTCCGAGGCCAGCAGCCGCAGCAGCACCCTGCGCTGCGCCTCCACCGTGGGCGAGCGCGTCTGCACCACCATGCCGTCCGTCACCGGCTGGGTGCAGGCCGCCACCGGACGGCCGCAGCCCTCCACCTCCACGATGCACGTACGGCACGCCCCCACCGGCGCCATCCGCGAGTCGTTGCACAGGGCGGGGATGGAGATGCCCAGCGCCTCCAGGGCCTGCAGGACGGTGCCCGGCTCGCACTCGCGCGGCTGCCCGTCCACGGTTATGCGAAGCATGCCCGCACCTCCTCCGCGTAGTAGCGCAGCACGCTGGCGGCGAACTCCCCCAGGCCGATGCCGTGCCCGCACAGGCTGGTGAGGCGCAGCGCCTCCACCACTTCCTCCCAGTCCCTCGCGCCGGAGCGGGGCCCGGGGCCCGTCTCCAGCACACGCGCGAAGAGCCGCTCCACGTGCCGGGCCCCCATGCGGCACGGGGTGCACTTGCCGCACGACTCGTAGGCTCCGAAGGAGAAGACGTGGTGCACCAGCGAGGCGATGGACGTGTTCGCATCGAAGGCCACCACGCCGCCGTGGCCCACCGACGCGCCGACGGCCTTGAGCTCCTCGAAGCCCAGCGGTGTGTCCAGCAGGTGGGGTGGAAGCACGCCCGCCAGCGGCCCGCCGATGAGCACGCCCTTCAGCGGCCCGGTGCGCAGCCCGCCTCCCAGCTCCTCCACCACGGTGCGCACCGGTACGCCCAGCTCCACCTCGTACAGCCCCGGGCGGTGGAAGAGCGAGTTGAGCGACAGCACCTTCGTCCCGCGGCTGCCCGGAATCCCCATCGCGGCGTACGCCTCGCCTCCATGGCGGGTTATCCACGGGAGGTTGGCGAGCGTCTCCACGTTGTTCACCAGCGTGGGCTCGCCGTAGAGCCCCTCCTGCGCGGGGTAGGGCGGCCTGGCGCGCACGAAGGGCCGGCGTCCCTCCAGCGCGTTGAGCAGCGCCGTCTCCTCGCCACACAGGTAGCTGCCGCGCCCCACCTCCAGCGAGATTTCACAGGAGAAGTCGCTGCCCATGATGTGGTGGCCCAGCAGGCCCGCGCGGTGCGCCTCGTGCAGGGCCACGTGCAGCACGCACGCGGCGAGCGGGTACTCCTTGCGCACGTAGATGTAACCCCGGCGCGCTCCCACCGCGTACGCCGCGAGCAGCAGTCCCTCCAGCACGGCATGGGGGTCCTCGTCCAGGAGGACGCGGTCGATATAGGCCCCCGAGTCACCCTCGTCGGCGTTGGCCACCACGTACTTCGCCGCGCCGGGAGCCTCGGCCACCGCGCGCAGCTTGCGTCCGGTGGGGAAGCCCGCGCCCCCCCGGCCGCGCAGTCCGGACCGTTCTACCTGGGAGATGAACGCCTCGGGCGGGGAGGACAGCGCCTGCTCCAGGGCCACGTAGCCCCCCTGGCGGGTGTAGTCGGACAGCGCGCGTGCCCCTTCGCCAACGAGGCGCTCCAGGACGACGGCGCGGCGCGCATGCACCTTCACCGCGGGCCGGGCGTCCACTCCGGTGGCGGCGGGCGCGCGGTGGCACTGGCCCAGGCAGTAGACGCGGGCCTCCGCGGAGGTGGCCCGCCGCCAGCGCTCGAGGTCGAGGTGCCGCGCGACGAAGCACGCGGTGCCACGGCACGCACGCGCCCCGAGAGGCCCATGCCCCAGGTGGTAGAAGGACTCGAGCTCCGGCGCGTCCTGCCCCGGCTTCATATGGCGTCCCCCCAGGGTGATGGAGTGAAGGTGGGCCTCGCCCGGTCATCGGAGTAGGGGGATGGCGCGGTTCCCCCCGCCGGTACACCAGGGTGTAGACGAGCGAGACCCTGCCTGCCCCTTCGAACAGCTCGGCCATGCCGTTCAGGGCGCGGGGGGCGGCGTGAAGCCGTCCGTGAGCGTCTGGAGGAAGGCGACGATGGCGGCCTCTTCCTCCTCGGTGAGGCCGAGGTCTCCCATCTCCGCCACGTTGAGGTTGAGCCCCACTTCCGGCTCGGGCCAGCAGTCCCGGCCGGGGACCTCCTGGGGGCCGCCCGCGCACAGCGGGAGCGTGTCCCGCGTGTTGTAGAAGTGCACCACGTCCTGGAGGCTCTTGAAGTAGCCGTTATGTCCGTAGGACTTCACGAAGTCCGGCCGGGGCCGCTTGTCCGCGTTGCGCAGGCTGGGGACGCGGAACTTGCCGAGGTTGGCTCGCGCCATGCTCCGGTACTCGGGACGCTCCCGAAGGAAGCCGCCCAGGCCCGGGTCATCCCACGCGGCCCCGGCCGGGTTGAACTCCGTCTGGCCGTACCAGGGGTTGTCCGGGTTCCGGGGGACGCCGAGGTTGTCGTAGGTGAAGTCGGTGAACAGCGGCGGCTCGCCCTGGGGACCGGGCGTGCTCGGGTGGCAGGCGTCGCAGCGGGCCTTGCCCTTGAAGAGCTGCAGCCCGCGCTTCTCCTGGTCCGTGAGGTCCACCTTCTTCGCCAGGTATGCGTCGTACTTGGAGGAGAAGGGGTTCACCTCGGCGGAGGACTCCCATGCGGCGATGGCGCGGCCGATGTCGTCATAGGCTCGAGCCGGGTCGCCGCACACGTCGCCAAACACCTGCTTGAAGAGCTCCGCGTAGGACGAGACACACACCCTGTTGACCACCGCCTCGGGGCTCGGAAGGTTCTGCTCCACCGGGTTGAGGAACGGGCCCTGCGCCTGCTCCACCAGGGGACCCAGGCGCTCGCCGGTGGCGCGGCCGTCCCAGAAGAGTCCTCCGGTGAAGTCCGGGCGCTTCGAGGAGTCCATGTTCAGCACTGGCGTCCGGGCGAGGTAGGCGATGGATGGGGCCTTGCGGTTGCCGAAGCGGCCCGGGACAGCGCCCTCGTACACGGAGCCCGTCTTGTTGAGCTCTTCATCGGGCCCCGTCCACCCCGTCTCTTCTCCGTGGCACACGGCGCAGGACTGGCCTGGAGGCTCCGACAGGTTGGTGTCGAAGAAGATGTTCCTGCCGAGCTGTTCGATGGGAGTGAGCGCGACCTGCAAGGGGGGCACCTGCTGGGGGCGCGCCTCCACCTTCTGGGGGGGGGACCTGTCCCTGGCGCAGCCCAGGGCGCCAAGGGTGAGCAGCAGTGGGTACCAATAACGCGTACGGGCCATGACGCCTCCGAGGGGGGAGGCGGGATGTTGGGCGGCACCCACCGCGGCGGCCATTACCCCCGCGGTGGGCCTCTCCGTTCATGGGTGGGCGTCGGCCCGAGCCGCCTGCGCAGGACGTGAAAGGCCCAGATGCCGAGGAGGATGCCCGCCACGCCCAGCCCCACCAGCACGGCGGTGTGCTGCTCCAGGAAGCTGGCGCCCAGGTAGACGGTGCCCACCGCGTACGGCAGCTCCGCCAGCGCGAGCACGAGCAGGTAGCGCCGCAGCCCGTAGCGCGCCAGGCCCAGCACGTAGCCGGGAATCTCCGAGGGGACCGAGAGCTGGAAGAGGAACACCACGCCCAGCGGGGTCTGCCGGGAGATGCGCTCCTCGTAGCGGGAGAGCAGCTTCGTGGAGGTCAGCCCGCGGATGACGGGCCGGCCCCACCAGCGGGCGATGCCATAGGCGGCGGCGCCCCCGAGCATCCACCCCACCCAGAGAAACAGCACGCAGAGCGTCTTCCCCCAGACTTGGAGGGCCACCGGAATCAGCAGCGCGCTGGAGAAGAAGGCCAGCATCGCCGACAGCGCGGACAGGAAGATGAAGAGGAGCGCGCCCCAGAAGGGGTGCTCGGAGATGACGGGCGCGGCCGCGGAGAGGACCCGGCGGAGGACGGACTGGAACGCCTCCGAGGAGGCGAGGACGACGAGGCCGGCGAGCAGCAGCGCCAGCATGAGCACCCGGCCCCAGGAGACCGGAAGCTCATGCGTCCCGGTGCCGAGCCCGTGGTGCTTGTGGGGTGGCTCCCTGCTCATGCGTGGTACGTGAGCTGCTGCTCGGCCGGCGGCAGGGTGGGGAGCGTGAAGGAGAAGGTGCTTCCCAGGCCGGGGCTGCTCTCCACCCAGAAGCTGCCGCCATGGGCCTCGACCAGGCCCTTCGCGATGGGGAGCCCCAGGCCCGCGCCCTCCGACGTCCCTGCCTGGGCCTGCCAGAAGGGCTCGAAGAGGTGGGGGAGGACCGCCGAGGGAATCCCGACGCCCGTGTCCCTCACGGAGAACCGCATCAGGCCTCCCTCGGCCACGGCCCGGACGGAGATGCGCCCGCCCTCGGGAGTGAACTTGAGCGCGTTGCCGAGCAGGTTGGAGAGAATCTGGAGCACGCGGTTCTGGTCCGCGAAGACGGCGGGAGCGTCCTCCGGGACGTCGGCCGTGAGCTGGATGGACTTCGCCTCCGCCAGCGCGCGGTGCAGCTCGGTGGCCTCCCTGACGAGTGACGCGGCGTCCAGCGGGCGGCGTTCCACCGTGAGACGGCCCGCTTCCATCCGGGCTACGTCCAGCAGGTCCTGGATGAGCCGGTTCGCCTGGCGTACCGCCTTGCGGATGGACTCGAGCGGTTTCGTGTCGGTGGCCCGCGACTCGGGCAGGCGCCTCAACAGCGTACCGGCGCTCAGGCCGATGACGTTGAGGGGCGTGCGGAGGTCGTGGGCGACGACGCGCAGCACCTCGTCGCGGGTGCGCGTCGCCTGCTCGGACTTCTCGTGCAGGCGGGCATTGTCGATGGCGAGCGCCGCGCGGCTGGCGAGCGCCTCGGCCAGGGACAGGTCATGGGGGCCGTAACGCCGCCCTGAGGACTCGGTGGTCCAGAGGATGACCGCGCCGAGGATGCGCCCGCGGGCGTGGAGGGGCACGACGATGCTGGACAGGGGCGCGAGGCGGCGGAGCAGCCCCAGGTGCTGCTCATCCTCGGCCATCGCCTCGAGCGCGGCCGCGGTGAACTCCGTGCGCAGGGAGGACTGGCCCGACCGGAGCGGGCCGGCCATGAGGCTCCCCGGGCGAAACGCGTCCTTGGGGTAGGAGGCGAGCATCTCGTCCAGCAACCGCGACTGCTCCGGCGAGGCCGCCACGCCTTCCTTGGAGTGGAGCCGCCCGCGCTCGTCCAGGAGGCCGACCACGCAGCCGTCCGCCAGCGCGGGGACGGCGAGCCGTGCCACGTTGGCGAGCGTCGTCCGGGGGTCCAGAGAGCTGGCGAGCCGCGGCCCCGCCTCGGCGAGGAAGTGCAGCGCCTTCTCGAACTGCTTGCGCTCGGTGATGTCCTGCACCTGCCCGATGAGGTAGAGCGGCGTGCCCCGGGAGTCGCGTACCACCGAGCCCGTCAGCAGGGCGCTCACGGGGTGGCCCTGCTTGTGGGTGTAGCGCTTCTCCGACTGGTACGAGCTGATTTCCCCCCGGAGCAGCCGCTGCACGTTCGACACGTCCGCTTCCAGGTCCTCCGGCCAGGTGATGTCCTGGAACGTCCGGGCGAGGAGCTCCTTCGGCGTGTAGCCGACGATGCCGCACATGGCGCCGTTCACGTTGAGGAAGCGGCCGTCCAGTCCGACCAGGGCCATGCCGATGGGGGCGTCCTCGAACGCGGTGCGGAAGCGCTCCTCGCTGGCGCGCAGCGCCTCGTCCTCCAGCCGGGCGAGGAGGATGGCATGGCGCGTGGCCACCCCCAGGAAGAGCGCCAGCGCGAGGAGCAGGAGGACCGAGGCCGCGAGCGTGGCCCGGATGAGGCGCGCGTCATCCAGGCTCCAGACCAGCAGCCCGGCCACCCCCAGCAGGAAGGCGAGCCCGGTGGCGGCGGGCCCCAGCCTGCCGAGCACCCGCACGAGCCGGACAACGGAGGCGCTCCCTGAAGCCGTCGTCGTCATGCGAGCTCCGTCCCCCAGGTGAGCCTGCCTACCGCGCCCGCGCGGCCTCCAGCAGCAGCCGCCGCTCCGCCGCCGCGATGACCCGCCGTGCCGCCTCCACCGCTCCCGGGTCCACGGAGATGGAGGTGATGCCCGCGCGCACCAGGTGCTCGGCGAACTCGGGGCGGTTGGACGGCGCCTGGCCGCAGAGGGACGCGGTGAGGCCGGCCTCGCGGCTGGCCCGGATGATGTGGATGATGGCGTCCAGCACCGCCGCGTCCGACTCGTCGAACAGCTCCGCGCACAGCTCCGAGTCCCGGTCCACCCCCAGCATGAGCTGCGTCAAGTCATTGGAGCCGATGGACACGCCGGTGATGCCCAGCTTCGCGTACTCGGGGATGCGGTAGACGACGGAGGGCACCTCCGCCATCACCCAGCGCTGCAAGCCCCGCTGCCGCCCCAGCGGGCTCCGGTCCATGGCCTCCAGGCACGCCTCCAGCTCCCACTTCGTGCGCACGAAGGGAATCATCACGTGCAGGTTGGGCGTCTCCTCGCGCACCCGGGCGAGCACCTCCAGCTCGAGCTGGAAGATTTCCGGCTCACGGAGGTACCGGTAGCAGCCGCGGTAGCCAATCATCGGGTTGGCCTCGGTGGGCTCGTACTCGGCGCCGCCCTCCAGCCCGCGGAACTCGTTGGTGCGGAAGTCCGTCGTCCGGTAGATGACGGGGCGCGGACGGAAGGCGCGGGTGATGTCCAGGAGCGAGCCGGCCAGCTTGTCCACGAACTCCTGGCGCCGGCCCAGGGCCAGCAGCCGCTTGGGGTGCACGCCCGCGAGCGCGTCGGTGAGCATGAACTCGGCGCGTAAGAGCCCCACGCCGTCCACCGGGAGCGCCGCCACCTCCTTCGCCTGCCCGGGCATGGCCAGGTTGACGTAGAGCCGGGTGGCGAGCGGCTCGGGCTCCGTGGCCACGGGGGCCCGGGACGGGGCGGCCTGCACGGGGGCCTGCCTCGCCGCCTCCAGCCCCGCGCGGACCTGGCCGGTGCTCCCGTCCACCGTCACGTCCTCGCCGTCGCGCAGCACCCGCGTGGCCGAGCGCGTCCCCACCACGCAGGGAATGCGCAGCTCGCGGCTGACGATGGCGGCGTGGCACGTCATGCCGCCGCTGTCGGTGATGATGGCGGCGGAGCGGCGGAGCGTGGGCACCCAGTCCGGAGACGTCATCGGCGCGACGAGAATCTCTCCCTGCCGCAGGTGCCGCCCCTCCTCGGGCCGGTGCAGCACGCGCACCTGGCCGGACACGACACCCGGCGAAGCCCCCAGGCCCGTGACGAGCGCCGGGCCCTTCACCTCGGCCGGCTTCTTCGGCGTCACCGCCTCCTCCACCAGCGTGGTGATGGGGCGCGACTGGACGAGGTACATGCGTCCGCCCGACTCCGCCCACTCCACGTCCTGGGGCGAGCCGTAGTGCTGCTCCACGCGCTGCCCCAGCCGCGCCAGCTCGAGTATCTCCTCGTCCGTCAGCACCCGGCGCCCGGCCTCCTCGGGGGACAGGTCGACGCGGCGCTCCTTCCCGTGGCTCTCGCGGACAATCTTGAAGTCCTTGTGGCCGATACGGGCCTCCAGGATGCGCAGGCGCCGCTTGTCCACCACGTACGTGTCGGGCTCCACCTGCCCACCGACGACGACCTCGCCGAGTCCGAAGGCGCCCTCGATGACGAGCCGGTCCCGGTTCCCCGTGGATGGGTCCACGGTGAACAGCACCCCCGAGCGAGACGAGTCCACCATCTCCTGCACCACCACGGCGAGGGTGGGCTCCTCGGACATGCCCTGGCTGCGGCGGTAGGCCACCACGCGCTGGCCGTAGGCGGAGCTCCAGCACTCGCGCACCCGGTCCAGCACGGCCTCGTCCCCGGCGACGTTGGTGTACGTCTCGTGCATGCCGGCGAACGAGGTGGCGGCGGTGTCCTCGGAGGTGGCGGACGAGCGGACGGCGACGGCCCGCTCCTTCCCGAGCTGGCGGTAGGCGGACAGGATGGCCGCACGCACGGGCGCGGGGATTTCCACCTGGCACACGCACTGCTTCAGCGCCTCGGAGTTCGCGGCGAGCGACTCCGGGTCATCCGGGTCGATGCGGTGCCAGAGCTCCGACAACTGGGAGCGGACGGACTCCATGGAGGCCCGGAAGGCGGCGGCGGTGATGACGAAGCCCCGGGGGACGGGCAGGCCGGCTCTTGTCAGCTCGCCCAGGTTGGCGCCCTTGCCGCCGGCGACGGGCGTGTCGCCACGCGACAGGGATTCGAACCAGAGGATGAGGGCCGGGGGCGCCTCCCGCTGGGAGAGCGCGGCCATTCCCGGGCCACCCTCCGCCGAAGGACCGTTCCTCGGGGTCGACGTCGTCTGCATGGCCGTGCTCCTTCGCGGGGCGTTGCCCCCGCGTTCCGCCCGGCCGGGCCGCCCCCGCGGACGACGGCCGCTCGCAGGGGCTCACCCCCGGGTTCGAGGCACCTGCCTGCCTCCGAGGGCAATTTCGGACCCGGGGCGCTGTTCGCGCAATTGCTCCGGCGGGCATGTGTCCTGGAGTGGCGGCCACGGGGGCGCACGGCTGCTCCGTGGCGAACATCGCGCCGCGAGGGGCGGGCTCTACCGCGCCACGCGCACGCCCTCCACCACGGCCTTCGCGATGGCGCGGCTGATGGGGTGCCCCAGCTTCAGCTCCACGTCGAGGTAGATGGGCGAGCTGTTGAGCTCCAGGAAGACGTAGTCGTCGCCGTGGTGCTTGATGTCGATGCCGGCGAAGGTGAGGCCGCAGGCGCGCGCCGCGCTCCGGCAGAACTGCTTCACGGGCTCGGGCAGCGGCACCTCGCGGTAGGCCGCGTTGCCACCGCTGTAGACAGGGTCCGCCCGGAAGTCGAGGTGCTGCTCGGGCGTGTCGATGGCCACGCACGACACCACCTCGTCGCCCACCAGCATGACGCGCAGGTCGTCCCCGCGGACGCGCTCCTGGAAGATGACGGGCGAGGTGGTGACTTCCTCCAGCCGCTCCAGCGCCTCGGCGTCGAGGCTCCGCGTGACGGCGCCGCCCATGATGGGCTTGAAGATGACGTCCTTCACCTCGGCGTGGAAGGCGCGGATGGCGGCCGGGTCATTGGAGATGAGCGTGCGCGGCACGCGCGCTCCCAGGCTGCGCAGCGCGTGGAGCTGGAAGGGCTTGTACTGCATGACGCTGGCGGCGTGCGGCCCGTTGACCAGCGAGACGCCCTGGTGGGCCAGCTTCAGCAGCCACGCCACGAAGTACGAGGCGCGCTCTCGGGTCTGCATGAAGTGGGTGTGCCAGTCCTCGTAGAGCACCAGCTCGCCGTCGTGCTCCAGGGCGGGGACGAAGGGGGCGGGGACGAAGCGCAGGTAGAAGCCCCGCAGGTCGTCCACGCGCTGCCCGAGGTAGTACGTCTCGTCGTCCTTCATGGACAGCGGCCAGCCGTGGTCGAGCGCCTCGCTGTCGATGACGACCGCCTCCGCGCCCAGGACTCCCGCCTCGTGTGCAACCGCCGCGCACTGCGGGTCATTGCCGTCACCGAAGATGCCGATTCTCAAGGTCACTCCCCCAGGGGGGCAGAGGTTCCGCTGCTTTTCCAGGCAACTACAATGGCCGGCGGACGACAATCCAGGTGTCCGCAGAGGGGGCATTCCGTGAGCAAGATTTCCAAGGGGCCGTCGTTCATCAAGTACGAGATGCCCAAGCCACCGACCCGGGGTGGCGGCATCAAGCCTCCGGGCGGGGGTGTCAAACCACCCATCACCACGAAGGCGCTCGGTGAGGAGGGTGGAGGCACCAAGCCGCCCATCACCACGAAGGCGCTCGGTGAGGAGGGCGGGACGAAGCCTCCGGTGACGACGCAGGCGACTGGCGAGGAGGGCGGGACGAAGCCTCCGGTGACGACGAAGGCGCTCGGCGAGGAGGGCGGAACGAAGCCTCCGGTGACGACGAAGGCACTCGGTGAGGAGGGTGGGGGTACCAAGCCGCCCATCACGACGATGGCCGTCGGCGAAGAGGGGGGCACCAAGCCGCCCATCACCACCAAGGCGCTTGGCGAGGAAGGCGGGACGAAGCCTCCTCCGGGCGGCGGTGTCACGACGCTCGCGGTGGGTGAAGAGGGTGGCACGAAGCCTCCTCCGGGTGGCGGTGTCACCACGAAGGCGCTTGGCGAGGAGGGTGGGACGAAGCCTCCCCCGGGTGGCGGCGTTACGACGCTCGCGGTGGGTGAAGAGGGCGGCACGAAGCCTCCTCCGGGCGGTGGAGTCACCACCAAGGCGCTCGGCGAGGAAGGCGGGACGAAGCCTCCTCCGGGCGGCGGAGTCACGACGCTCGCCGTCGGCGAGGAGGGTGGCACGAAGCCTCCTCCGGGCGGCGGAGTCACGACGCTCGCCGTCGGCGAGGAGGGTGGCACGAAGCCTCCTCCGGGTGGCGGCATCACGACCCTGGCCGTCGGCGAGGAGGGTGGTTCGAAGTAGCTGAGCCGCGTATCGGCGCCAGCATGAGAAGGGCCGGTTGCCACGAGGCGGCCGGCCCTTCTTCCGTATGGGGCCCCGGACCGGACGCTACGGGACGGGCGACGAGGTGCTGGGCTCCGCGCCGTGCCCGCGCCGGAATACGGCCTGGATGAGCTGCTTGGGGACCTCCAGCTCCATGACGGCGGCCTTGCCCTCGGGACGGGTATTCCAGGAGATGAGCTGACCGCGCAGGGAGTCGAGCGTGAGGGCCAGCGCCGGAGGCAGACCCTTGCGCGCCTCCGGGAAGGCCGCGAGCAGTGCGCCCGTGTCCACGCTGCCGGAGAAGATGGACGCGATGCTCCCCTCGGAAGGTGCGTTGAGCAGGGCGGGGAGATGGCGCTCCTTGTCCTGCGCGACGGTGATGCGAACCATCGTGCCGGAGTCGACGAAGTCGAGGTTGAGGTTGTCCGGAAGCGCGACCCGGGTGATGCGGGCGCCACCCGCGGTGTACGTGGTGCTCGCGAAGAGCTTCTTGTTCCGGCGGATGGCCTTCTTGTCCGCGTCCCTGAAGCCCTTGAGCACGGTGTTCAGCCGCGCGGTGAAGTCGGCGGGCTGCCGGTACTGATTGACCTGGTGGTAGATGAACCCGCTCCCGGACGGCTCCACCGCCATGGAGAGGGAGTCGGCCACCCAGAACACTCCAAAGAGCTCCTTGAAGAGGGCGCGCATCTGGTCGGGGCGGATGCCCGCCTTCGCGGCGTCGGCGAAGCCATTGTCCTTCTCGACTGCATCCAGGAGGTCATCCGTCAATCCCAGCATCCACCGCGACGTCTCCGTGGACGCGTAGGTGATGTCGACACGGCCCACGCTCGTGCGCGGGAAGGAGGGCCTGGGGAAGGGGGCGGCCTCCTCCGGGGCGAGCGGCTCGAGCGCGACGCGCAGACGCAACGCGGGAGTGGGCGCGGCGTCCATGACGGTGAGGTGCACGCGGTCCACCAGCTTCTCGATGAGGCGTGTGCCTATGGCATTGCCGAGCGCCTCGGCGTTGCCGGCCCCGTCGGAGGGGTCGCCTTGGCTCAGCATCTGCCGGAAGCTCGCCGGGTCCGTGGTCCGCCAGCGGTCGAGGTCGAGGTCGACCTCGGCGAGCACGCCCGGGGCGCCCAGGCGCTTGCCGACGGCCTCCGGGTCCACGGTGGTGATGTCCACCTTGCTGGCCCCCATGAGCAGGAAGCCCTCGGTGCGGCGGAAGAAATAGCCCCCGCGCTCCACGGTGTCGGACTTGGGGGAGAGGCGCCGGGCGCCGCGGTCCAGGAAGTCCCGCAGCGGCGCGACGCCCGGCTTGAGAGGGAAGAGCATGGTGGCGTTGGGCGAGTCCGCCCCGGGCTCGGTGGGGCCCATCCACATGCCGAGCGAGCCCGCGGCGCGCAGGCTCCCGGGCCCGAGGAAGGGCAGGTCGCCCTCGATGAACTCGCGGCGGAGGAAGGACGGCAGCGGGATGCCCAGTTCCTCGGCGGTGGCCTCCACTCGCTCCAGAGGCCCGGTCATCGCGGAGAGATAGGCGCCGGAGGCCTTCTCCTGCTGCTCCTGCGCGAGCGCCGGGGGACCGCCGAGCAGGAGACAGGCGCCCAGGAACCAGGGGACGCGGGTGCGGGAAGACGCCAGGCGCATTCGGAGACCTTTCCAGGGCTGTGGCTTCCAGTCCTGTTTTTGATTGTGCGCCAATTTTATATGCGAGACAGAGGCTCGGTTGCGAGGGGGCAGTCCTGGGCGGGCTGCCCTGGAATGGGCATCAACCTGATAGGTTCACCACGTTCGGATGAAGGTTGAAGGTTGGATGCCCATGCACGCGGAAGACTGGCAGGTGCGCCCCGGGGCGCTCGGGCCCGGGACGGAGGTGGGCTCCTGGCGCGTGGTGGAGCGGCTGGGCGTGGGCGGCTACGGGGCCGTCTACCGCGTGGAGGACATGACCCGTCCCGGGGACTTCTACGCGCTGAAGCTGGCGCTGCGGCGGGAGGATGAGCGCGCCGAGCGGGAGGTGCACCTGCTCATGACCCGGGGCATCCACCCGAACGTGGTGCGGCTTCATGCCTCCGGACGGTGGCCGCACCCGAGGACCGGGTACCTCTACTTCGTCATGGATTGGGTGCCGGGCCCGGCGCTGCACACCTGGGTGGAGACGGTGAACCCCACCGCCCGGCAGCTCGCGGAGACGCTTGGCAAGGTGGCCCTGGCGCTCGGGGCGCTGCACGACCGGAGTGTGCTGCACCGTGACTTCAAGCCCGAGCACGTCCTCATCCGTGAGAAGGACGGCGAGCCGATGCTGCTCGACTTCGGCGTGGGCCGGTATGCGGGCGCGGACACCGTCACGACCTCGGTGCTGCCTCCGGCCACCGTGCACCTGCTCAGCCCCGAGGCGGTGCGCTTCCTTCGCACCCACCACAAGCGCCCCGGTGCCCGCTACGAGGCCCGGGCCACCGATGACCTTCACGCGCTGGGCGTCAGCCTCTACCGTCTGGTGACGGGCCACTGGCCGTTCTCGCCCGAGCTGCCGGTGGACCTGCTCTACCTGGAGATGGAGAGCGTGATGCCGGCCGCGCCCGCGGACTTCAACCGCCGGGTGCCCCGTGCGCTCAGCGACATCATCCTGCGGTTGCTCGCGAAGAAGCCGGAGGCGCGGTTCCAGTCCGGCCACGAGGTGCATGCGGCGCTCGTGGCGGCGGTGGCCCTTGGCCATCGCGAGGAGTGGGAGCGGAGTCTGTTCGAATGGGAGGACGCGCTGGACGAGGCTGGAGCCGCGCGGCGGCGCATCCGGCTGCCCGAGGGGCCGACGCGGTCGACGACGCCGGCTCCCCGCGGGCTGGTGCTGGGGCCTGTCCTGTCCCAGTCTCGGCCCCATTGGAGGCGCCCGCGGGCGGTGCCGGCTCCGGGCTCGCGTGGGGCGCGGAGGCGGGGAGGGCTTTCGCCCGCTGTCCTCGTGGTGGCGCTGGCCGTCGCAGGCCTGGGGGCTTCAGCGGTGAGCGGGTGGCCATTGTCTCCCGTGGTGGAAGAGCCCGTCGCTTCGTTGGTGGCCATTGTGGCCGGAGGACCTCCCGAGGCCGTGGGCCATGAAGTGGCGCGGGAGGTGGAGCCCTCCGAGACTGCCGCCGCCGCAGCTCCGCCTCCGGCGGCCCCCACCCCTGCGGCCGTCGCCGCTCCCGCGACGCTCGTCGAGGACGAGGCTCCCGTGAAGAAGAAGCTGGCCACCGCACCTTCCATCCCCGCCACTCCGCGCAAGACTCCGGGCCTGGGCTCCGTGGGCAAGGCGCTCTGCGTGGGCGCCACGTCCGCGGCGCTGTCCTGCACCAGCGCCCCCGTGCGCGCGGAGCCTCCGTCCGAGAGTTGTCCTCCGGGGGCGGAGGCGGCCATGGAGAAGCTCGGCATCATCGTTGGCAACATCCACCCCGTGGACTTCCCCGGGACGCGGCGCGAGTACATCACCGTGCGCGAGGGCTACACCGAGGTCGAGGTGGTGGGCTACTGGTACAAGATGAAGTCACCCACGCGCCTCCGTGGACGGCTCATCATCGGGGAGACGCGCGTGTACGGTCGCATGACGGAGGCGCTCACGCCGGATGGGGAGCGCATCCCGGTCTGTATGCAGCTGCTTGGCAACGACAAGAACCGCGGCTTCATTCGCCAGCCGGGCGGAGGCCCCGATACCGCTCGGGTCTTCAGTGTCGGAAGTGTAAGGGCGGTCGACCGCTTCGAGTGAAGGCGGGCCGGAGACGTCGGCGGTGGAGGCACGACGTCGAGCGGGGGGAGTGGTAGGAGCGGGCGCCACGGAAGCCACCCAGGAGGTCACCTCGCGTGCTCCAGCCGACTGCCACCATGCTCCTACTCCTCGCCCTCCTCGTGGGGGGCTCCGCCGCCGCGCAGCCGACTCCGGTGCCTGAGGCTCCTGGAGTCCGCCACATCGAGCTGGCGGAGGATGGGGACCACCCCGCGCATGAGGTGGTCATCCGTCCGGGGCTGACCACCGCGTTCCGCTTTCACGGCGCGGTCATCGACAGGGAAACCGTGACGCTGCAAGGGCGCGAGCGACCGTGGGTGTCCATCGCGGATGAGTCGATTCTCCTCGTGCCCTCGGAGAAGGCCGTTCCCGGACAGCGCCTTCGGCTGACGGTGCCCTTCAAAGGGGATGTAGAGCCTGCCAGCGTCACCTTCACGCTCGTGGTGCATGCGGCCGAGGCCGAGCGGCAGGTGGAGGTCTACCGGCAGCGGCGTCCCTCCGAGTCTCTGCGAGCCGAGTTGAGGGAGAAGGACGCGCGGATCCGGGAGTGCCATGAGCAGATGGACCGTCTGCACGCCGGGCGGAAACACCCCGGAGGACTCTCGGCGCTGATTGCCGCTGGGCACATGGACGGCGAGGGTGTGGCCGCGCGGGAGCTCACAGGGGGCGACCTCCCGCAGCCTGGGGAAGCTCTCGAGGTGCGAACCGCCTGGAGCTACCGCTCCGCCAGGCGTGTGGCGGTGGAGTTGTGGCTGGAGGTCTCCGAAGGAGCAGGCCCCTGGAACGCGGAGAGAGCGAGGCTGCGAAGCGGGGCAGGTGAGGAGCTCACAGTGCTGTCGGTGTGGCAGGACGATTCCGTGTCCACCGGGGCGGCACGCCGCGTCATCGTGGAGGCGGACTCGACGAAGAACGTGGCTCACGTCCCCTTCGTCCTCACGCTGTGGGGCGAGGATGGTCGTCCCCCCGTTACCCTCAGCAACGTGACGTTCCTGTGAGCACCGTTCGTGACGGTCGAGGGGCCGCCCGTGATCGGCGGGAGCCTGGCAGGCCCGCGCGGAACGGAACTTCCATTCCAGACATGCGCGGCCCGGGGCGCGGCATGGAGGGAAGATGGGGGCCTTGGGCAGTGCGAGCCCGGCAGGTTCCCCGGAATGGAGGCTCCGTTCCAGGGAGGGGCGGCCAGGGAACGGGCATGGCGAGAAGTCGGGGCCTTGGGCAGTGAGGGCGGCAGGTCCCCCGGAATGGAGGTTCCGTTCCAGGGAGGGGCAGCCCGGGGACGGGCATGGCGGGAGGCGGGGCCTTGCGCGGTGAGGACCGGCAGGGCCCCGGAATGGACGCTCCGCTCCAGAAAGAGCAGGCCGGGGAGCATTGCCCCCCCAGGCCAGGGGGACGCGACGCCCGGTGGAAGGAACGTTCATTCCACTGGCGGGTGCAGCCGCGCGCGGCAGGTGCTTCAGGGACTTTCTCGGCCCCCCGGTCTCGAATGTCGCCATCTGGGCCGCCAGTGCCTCATGGCCTCCTGGATGATGGACGCCAGGTCCTTCCGGGCCTCGTTGGAGACGATGTCCGGCTCGCCGGCCTGTGGAAGCGCGCCCTCGTTCAGCACGTCGTAGATGGCGAACGCGTCACCCAGCCGGTCCAGACATCATCCTTGGCGTCCGCTTCCAAGACGTCCCGATGCGCATGGGATATGGCCACCGCCCAATCCGGTTCCCAATCAATGGCCATACTGTGCACCACCGCAGTCAGCACGGGGGCGCTCAGGATGCGCTCCGCATTCGGCCCCCTTGACGGCGGGTTCAGCACGCACGCGTTGGATGTTCGTCCTGTCGCATAGCTGCCGCAGAGCATGCTCAGAGAAACGAAGTCATCACGGGTGCCATCATTGTAGGCCGAGACCCTCAGCCCCAGGTGCTCGATGGCCGGTCCCCCGGGTTCCCGATTGACGCCGCGCCGGAACGCCTCGGTGAGGGCAGTGAAGTCGGGTGGCATGAGGGGCGTCTTGCGGCCCCGGCCGCGCGGCTTGGGAATCTTGTTCCAACTGGCGAGCAGGGGGGCGCACGAAGCCAGCAGATTGAGAAACGTCACCGCGCGCCGGGCGCACTCCTCAGGGGACTCCTTCCGGGGGCCCCAGTAGGCGCCGGCATAGTAGGTCTCAATGGGGGGACGGGGGCTGGGCATGTCGGTCACGCAGGTTGCTTATCAGCGAGCCCGGGGATGAATGTCGGCAAGGCGCGCACGGAGAAGTACGGCGGGCCCGGCGGTGCTGATTCATGAGCAGGCCGTCTGCTCATGCCCTGCCGGGTGTACCCATCATCCGATGAGATACAGGCCAGACAGACAGCGTCTCGTCTGTATGCCATTACTGAACACTGTCACCCTCTCGCTGTCCATTGCGAAGCGGTCGGCGCCATGGGCCGCCAGGGGTCTGATTGACGGGTGAGAGGCCCGTCCCCAGTCTCGCGCCACCGTGGAGGAACCCGTGATGCGAATCGTGCGGCGCGCGGCCAGCGGGCTGTTGGCGTTGTGGTGTCTCTACGCACTCCCGGCGGGTGCGCAGGACGAGGAGAAGCCTTCCGGGCCCTCCCTGGAAGTCTTCGGCTTCGCGATGACGGACACGGGCTACAACTTCGGGACCATCGACCCCGACTGGTTCGACGTCGTGCGGCCCACCAAGCTGCCCTCATTCGATGGCGAGTTCGGCGGCGAGGGACGCTTCTTCTTCGGCGTCCGGCAGAGCCGGTTCGGAATGAAGAGCCTGCTGCCCACCGGGCTGGGCGACTTGAAGGTCCACCTCGAGGCGGAGTTGTTCGGAGTCGGCGACGACGCGGGGCAGACCACCTTCCGGTTGCGGCACGCCTTCGGCGAGCTGGGGCAGTTCGGCGCGGGACAGACCTGGAGCGGGTTCATGGACCCCGACGTGTTCCCCAACTCCATCGAGTACTGGGGACCCAACGGGATGGTGTTCTTCCGGAATGCACAGATCCGCTGGCGCCCGCTCCAGGGCATGGGCCACCAGGTGCACCTTTCCGTCGAGAGCCCGGGAGGCGCGGCGGACGTCGACGACTACTCCCAGCGGCTCGAGCTGGAGGACGTCACCCCGCGCTTTCCCGCTCCCGACTTCGTGGCCCACTACCGGTACACCGGCGCCTTCGGCCATGTGCAGCTGGCGGGAATCCTCCGCTACCTCAAGTGGGACGACCTGGGCACCGACGCGCTCGACCTGTCCGGAGAGGTGGTCGGCTGGGGCGCCAACCTGAGCTCGAACCTGAAGCTCCCCTGGTTGCAGGCGGTGCTCAAGCTTCAAGTCGTCTACGGCTCCGCCATCGAGAACTACATGAACGACGCCGGGGCGGACATCGCCGTCAAGACGAACCCGGCGGATGCGGACCGGCCCGTGGAGGGCGTGGGCCTGGAGGTGCTGGGCACGGTCGCCTTCCTCGACCTGTCCTGGAACTCGTGGCTGACCAGCACGCTCGGGCACTCGTTCGTGGAGGTGCTCAACTCGAACGGCCAGAACGACAGGGCCTTCAGCGCGGGGCACTACGCCCTGGCGAACGTGCTGGTCCACCCCAACGAGAACTTCTTCTTCGGTCCGGAGTTCCAGTGGGGCCAACGCCGGAACTTCCGGGACGGGTGGACCTACGACGACTACCGCGTGCAGTTCTCGATGAAGTACTCGTTCAGCCACAAGTTCCAGAAAGGGAAGTGACCGCCTACCGCCGGGTGGGACCCGGCGAGGGACGCTGCGCGACGCGGAAGACGCTGCCGCCGAGCTCGCCCACGATGGAATCGATGGCCTTCTGCGCCCGCACGCTGTTGCCCGCCTCATCCAGGCGCGGAGAGAACGCGGCCACCGCATACTTGCCCGGCACCACCGCGACAATGCCGCCGCCCACGCCGCTCTTGGCGGGCACCCCCACCTCGAAGGCCCACGCGCCGGAGTCCTCGTAGAGCCCGGCGGTCATCATCAACGCGAGGGTCCGCTCGGCCACGTCGGGGCTCACCACCCGCTTGCCGGTGAGGGGATTGACTCCGCCCGTCGCGAGCGTGGCCCCCATCATGGCCAGGTCCTTCACATTCACCGCCACCGAGCACTGGCGCGTGTAGACATCGAGCGCCTCCGCCGGGTTGCCCGGAATCACCTCATACGCCTTGAGCAGATCCGCGATGGAGCGATTGCGGGTGTTGGTCGCCGCCTCGGACTTGTAGATCTCCTGGTCCATCACGAGGTTCCGCCCCGCGAACGCGCCGAGGGTGTCCAGGACGCTGCTCCACCGTGCATCGGCGTTGGCCGCCTTCAGGTTCCCCACCGCGGCGATGGCTCCCGCGTTCACCAGGGGATTTCCGGTGGGAGGATCCTTGGCCTCCTTGTTCCGCTCGATGGCTTCGATGGAGTTGAAGGCCTCGCCGGTGGCGTTCACCCCCAGCTTCTCCTCCACCTGCTGGATTCCCATCTCGGACATCAGCTTCGCCGCCACGAAGGGCTTGGAGATGGACTGGATGGAGAAGGCCTGGCCGGTATCTCCGATGGAGAAGACGCGTCCGTCCACGGTGAGGATGGCAATCCCGAACAGGTTCGGGTCCACCTTGGCGAGCGCCGGGATGTAGTCGGCGTTCTTGCCTTCGGTGACTCCCTTGTTGGCCGTATAGGCCCGCTGCATCGCCGACTGGAGCTCCGCGTCGGTGGGGAGCCCGGCCGCCGGGGGGGGACGAGGGCGTGTGGTGGGTTGCGCGGGTGCCTGCGCCGAAGCACCAGCCGCCGCCAGCACGGCGACTGCCACGAGTAGAGCTCTCCAGCTGGAGCGGTTGCCTGCACGCATGGGGATTCCTCCGGTTTCCGACAGCCTCCAGCGGAAATCGTAGGTCGATGTCCTCGGGAGGACAGCGTTCGGGAGGGTGTCTCATGCGCCCGGCCCGAAGGCCGCGACGCGAGAGGGCGTCCATCCGATGCGTTGGCGTGTCGTGGATTCGCCCCCACGCCCGCTTCGTCTTCCGCGAGTCATCCCCCGGCACCGCGGTGCATTGTCCGGTGGGAATGGCGTGCCTAGCGTGCTCCCCCTGGCCGGAGGCCCACCATGCCGCGAGCGCCCATTTCGATGAACGTGCATGGCCCGTGGCTCGCGCTCGGCCTGCTCGCGGCGACGGGCGCCGCGGGACAAACCGCCCAGCGGTCCTTCCTGTTCAATGACTCCCACGTGCACCTGACCAACTACGTCCAGGAAGGCACCGACATCCGCGACATGCTGCGGGTGATGGGAAACAAGGTCGGCCGGGCCACCCTGTTTGGCATTCCCCTCCAGCAGCAGTGGTCCCATCGGGTCTCCGGGGAGTTCGCTCCCACCTACTACCTGCAGACCGACGCACCGCTCTACTACTACTCCTTCACCGACGCGTTCATCGCCAATGCCTATCTGTCCCTGCCCAGGGAGCAGCGAGCGCGTTTCGACCCGATGATTACCGGCTTCAACCCCACCGACATGTACGCGGTCGATCACATCCGGCGGGTGCTCACGCTCTATCCCGGTGTGTTCAGCGGCATCGGCGAGTTCACCATCCACAAGGAGTTCGTGTCGGCGAAGGTCGCCGGCGAAGTCGCCAGCCTGACCGACCCGGCCGTCGACCGCATCCTGGACTTCGCGGGCGAGGTGGGGCTGCTGGTGATTCTCCACAACGACATCGACGTGCCCTTCGCCGAGCGGGAGAAGGCGCCGGTCCACTTCGAGCAGCTCAAGGCCCTGTTCCGGCGCCATCCGAAGACCCCCATCATCTGGGCGCACCTGGGCGTCGGCCGGGTCGTGCGTCCGGTGCTCCATCACCTCGTGCTGGTGGAGGAGATTCTCGCGGACCCGGAGCTTCGCCACGTGCACATGGACTTCTCCTGGAGCGAGGTCGCGAAGTATGCCGTGGCCACTCCGGAGACGACACGGCGGGTGGCGGAGACAATCACCCGATATCCAGACCGCTTCCTCTTCGGCACCGACGAGGTCGCTCCCGCCAACCAGGCCGACTATCTGCGCGTCTACGAGCAGTACGCTCCGGTGCTGGAGCTGCTGGCACCGGACGTCCGCGAGAAGCTGCTCAAGGGCAATCACGAGCGCCTGTTCGACGCGGCCCGGGTGAAGGTCCGCGCGTGGGAGCGCTCCCAACGCAACCGCTCTGCTTCCCCCTAGTGCGCCATGCTCTCCACGCTCCGTCGACACTCCCTCGGCCCCCTGCTGGTGATGCTCGCCAGCGCCTCGGCAGTCGTTCCCCTGCGCGCCCAGGCCCAGGATGAAGCCCAGGTCGAGCCACCGGCACAGCGTGAGCCCGCCGACCAGGACCTGGAGCCCGCCGAGAATGCCATTGCCGGCGAGTTCAGGCCGGCCCGGGGCTTTCAAGTCCTGGAGACCGAATATGGCAGTCTGAACATCAGCCTCTATGGGTTGGTGCGCTATCTGAATCAACTTCCGGCGGAGCAGACGTTCGTCGACCATCTGGGACGAGAGCGCGAGGTCAAGACCCGCAACGACATCAACTGGCACCGCACGATGATCTGGTTCTCGGGCTTCGCGCTCCATCCGCGCCTGACCTACACGCTCACCGTCTGGTCGCTGCCCACCACCCAGCAGACGCTGGCCTTCGGCAACCTGCAGTTCAAGTTCAACAGGTTCCTCACGCTGGGCGCCGGAATCGGTCCCACGCTCACCTCCCGTTCGATGCAGGGCTCCCATCCGTTCTGGGCCTCGAGCGACCGGCAGATGGGAGACGAGTTCTTTCGAGGAGGGTTCTCCTCCGGTGTGTGGGCGAAGGGCGAGCCCCTCTCCCGGCTGTTCTACACGGTCTCCGTGAACACGAACCTGAGCCAGCTTGGTATCACCGCCACCAATGACGCCCGCGACCTGGCCTACAGCGCGTCCCTCGCGTGGATGCCCACCACCGGCGAGTTCGGCCTGCGGGGCGGGCTGGCGGACTTCGAGGAGCACTCGCGGGTCGCCACCCGCTTCGGCATCTCCGCCGCGCACGCGCGGGAAGACCGGGCGAACCAGCTGGGCCTGCCCCCCAACGAGACCCAGATTCGTCTCTCGGACGGACTGCTGGCGTTCGAAGATGGCGCGCTCGCGGACGGAGTGACGGTCCAGAAGCTCACGTACCAGGTGCTGGCGCTCGACGCCGGGGCGAAGTACCGCGGCTTTACGTTACAGGGGGAGTACTTCTTCCGCCGGCTCTCGGACTTCCTGGCCACCGGGCCGGTGCCGCACGAGTCCATCTTCGACCACGGCTTCTTCGCCCAGGCGATGTACATGGCCGTCCCGAAGTACCTGGGCGTGTATTCCACCGGCTCGCTGGTCTTCGACGATTTCGGCCGGAAGCCCTGGGAGCTGTCGGGAGGTGTCAGCGTGTTCCCCATGGCCGCGCGAAGCTGGAGGCTGAACCTGCACTTCATCTACGTCCGGAAGAGCCCTACCGGGTCCAACTTCGGCTTCTACACCGCGGGGCAGACCGGACCGACCCTCTCGATTGGCACCGACATCCTGCTCTGAGGCGCGACCTCCATTCTATTGGCACCCGGTCGACCTGTTGGACAAGGCGCTGACAGATGCGCGCCGAACCGGTAGAGCAGGGGCATGGACTCGAGCTCCCACCCAGGCGTACCCGCTCCCGACTTCAAGGAGGCGCTGTCCCGGTGGGCGAGCGGTGTGTCCGTCGTCGCCGTTCGCGACGCGCAGGGCATCGCGGCGATGACGGTGAGCTCCTTCAGCTCGCTCTCGCTGGAGCCCCCGCTCGTCCTGGTCGCGCTCAAGGAGGGCTCGCGGACGCTGAAGCGCGTGGAGTCGTCCGAGCGCTTCACGGTGAGCGTTCTGTCCTCCGCCCAGCAGGAGGTCTCGGCCCGGTGCGCGCGCGGCGAGGCCGAGGAGGCCGCGTTCGATGAAAACGCCCGGGTCCGGGACTCCCTCGTCGGGCTCTCGTGCGCGCTGCATGACCTGCGCCGCTACGGAGACCACCTGCTGCTCGTCGGCCGGGTGGTGGCCGTCCACCGTGGCGTGGACGGAGAGCCGCTCCTTTATTGGAACCGCGCGTACCGCGCGCTGAAGTAGGAACCCAAACGCACCACGAAAGGACACACCCGTGCCGTTCAAGCTGCCCGACCTTCCCTTCGCGAAGGATGCCCTCGCCCCCCACGTCAGCGCGGAGACGCTCGAGTACCACCACGGCAAGCACCACGCCGCGTACGTGACGAACCTCAACAAGCTGCTCGAGGGCAAGCCGGAGGCCGAGAAGTCGCTCGAGGAGGTCATCCTCTCCAGCGAGGGAGGTGTCTTCAACAACGCCGCCCAGGTGTGGAACCACACCTTCTACTGGCACTGCATGAAGCCGAACGGCGGCGGGCGGCCGACGGGCGCGCTCGCGGACGCCATCAACCGTGACTTCGGCTCGTTCGAGAAGTTCCGCGAGGAGTTCGCCAACGCCGCCGCCACCCAGTTCGGCTCGGGCTGGGCCTGGCTCGTGCTCGAGGGCGGCAAGCTCAAGGTGACCAAGACGGGCAACGCCGACCTGCCGATGAAGCACGGCCAGAAGGCCCTGCTCACCATCGACGTGTGGGAGCACGCGTACTACATCGACTACCGCAACGCCCGTCCCAAGTACATCGACACCTTCCTCGAGAAGCTCGTGAACTGGGACTTCGTCGCCCAGAACCTCAAGGGCGCCTGAGGCTCGCGTCCCGGGCAGCGCGGAGGAGGCTGACCGGGGCCCGGCTGGATGGCCGGCGGCCCGCCCCTGGGCCGCCGTGCGCATGTTCCTTCCCATGGAGCGACTCCACGGGCGAGGACACGCGTGAGCTGGGCACGTCCCACGCTGGAGGGCCTGGCGCGGTTCAGCGGGCAGTGCCTGCTGGTGGCCGCCTTCCTGTATGTCGTGGCCTATGTCGTCCGGAGCGTGCCGCTCGTCTTCCTGTCGTTATTCGTGGCGCTGCTGCTCACCACGCTGCTCCAGGCGCCGGCGGAGTGGCTCGCGCGGCACCGCTTTCCGCGCAGTCTGGCGGCGCTGGTCCCCCTGGTGCTCGGCCTCGGGCTCGTCGGTGGGCTGCTCGCCTTCATCATCCCCAGGATGGTGGACCGGATTTCGGCGCACGCCGATATGCTGGCTCAGCGGGCGCAGGACCTGGCGACGTCCCTCACGCGCCTGCTCCCGGGCGAGCAGGCCGCGCTGGATGCGCTGGGCGCCCAGGCCGAGCGGTGGGTGCGGGAGAATGCCCAGGCGCTCGCCATGGGGGCGGCCAGCGGGCTGACGGCGCTCGTCTCGGTGGTGAGCGGCGTGCTGCTGGTGCTCGTCCTCACCTTCTTCTTCGTGCGGGATGGGGGGCGGATGCTGCGCGCGACGTTCTCGCTGCTGCCTCCCCGGCGGCGCAGGCTGGCTTCCGCCGCCTCCAGCAGGGCGTGGCGGACGCTGAGCCAATGGGTGCGTGGCACGCTGCTGGTGGCGCTCGCCGACGCGGTGGGCATCGGCGCCGGGTTGCTGCTGCTCGGAATCCCCCTGGCGCTGCCGCTGGCGCTGCTCGTCTTCCTGGGCGCCTTCGTGCCCGTCATCGGCGCGCTGGTGACGGGCGTGCTGGCGGTGCTGGTGGCCTGGGCCACGGTGGGCACCCGGGAGGCGCTCTTCACCCTGGGCATCGTGCTCGCGGTCCAGCAGCTCGAGGGCAACGTCCTCCAGCCGCTGGTGATGGGCCGCGTCCTGCCGCTCCACCCGGCGGTGCTGCTGCTGGCCGTCACCGCGGGGGCGCTGGCCGGTGGCATCGCAGGGGCCTTCGTCTCGGTACCGCTGCTGGCCATGGTGACGGCGGGCACCCAGGCCTTCCTCGCCGAGGGCCGCAAGCTGCGTACCCGCGAGCGGGAGCGGCCGGAGGAGCGCGGCGGACCGGATGCCGGGGTGCCGCTGGAGCATTGAGCGGACTCAATGGGGGCCATGCCCCTGCGGGTTGGCGTGCTCGGCCCTCATGGCCTCGCGTCCGTCCTCGAAGGCGCGCTCGACGCTCGCTTCCAGCAGCGAGAGCTGCCGCACCAGCTCACCACGCCGGAAGGCCGGGGCCACCCTCAGCAGGTCCTCCAGCAGGAAGCGCAGGCGCCCGGCAATCTGGATGGAGCCCTCGCCGTACTCGCGTATCTCATCCACGGCGAGCCGCACGTAGGCGTCCCAGTCCGGCCGCGGGCAGATGAGCCGCAAGGCCCCATCCTCGTCCTTTCGCAGCGGAGTGGGGAAGCGCCGGCGGCTCATGCACCGCAGCAGGTCATGAAGCTGGTCGATGACCTGCACGGCCGTGGTGGGGTCGTTGATGCCGGGTGAGAGGGCCCGCTCGGCGATGTCGACGAGCTGGCGGAAGCCGAAGGCCGCGTCCTGCCGGAGGGTGCGCTCCCGGTCGATGCCGACCCGCTCCGTCAGGGCCTTCACGTCGAGCGCCGAGGCCTCACCCCACACCTCGAAGAGCGGGCCGCCCTGGGGGACGAAGTCGCCCATCATCGGCACCAGCGCGACGGTGACGCGGGCCTGCTTCGCGCACGCGAGGAGGCGGTCCTCGTCCACGGACACGAGCACTCCGGAAGCGGCGGGGGACGGCACGATGAGGGAGGCAGGCTCCTCGGGCCACGTGGTGCGCGGGTCCTCCATGTCCTCGCCCACGCCCTCCGGGTACATGCGCTCCAGTGTGAGGCGCGTCTCGTCGTGGATGCGGGAGAGGATGACCACGGCGCGAATGGACTGCGCGACGTGGTGGATGAAGTAGATGAAGGTGCCCACGCAGAGCAGGGCGAGCACGACCGCGAGCCAGACCGACAGGGACGGAACATGGCTCTCGATGTCCAGCCCCTCCGCCGTGCCCCGCACGCTGCGCAGGCTCAGCAGCGCGTAGACGAACGTGCCCATGAAGATGCCCAGGGAGAACTGGCTCCGCCGGTCCCGCAGGAAGTTGCGGAGGATGCGCGGGGAGAACTGGTTGCTGGCCTGCTGGAGCACGAGGATGGTGACGGAGAAGACGAGGCCCGCGAACGTCATCATCGACGAGGCCACCGCGGAGAGCACCGAGCGGGCGCCCTCGGGCCCCCCGCGGAAGAGGTACCAGGCGTGCTCATGCTGGGGGAGGCGTGCGTCGACGGCCCCGACGCCCTGGGACAGGCCGATGGCCCCCGCCACACAGAGCGACGGAACCAGCCAGTAGCTCGTGCCGATGCGCTCGGTGAGGCGTGCGAGTCGCTGATTCATGGTTGCTCGGCCGGTGGGGACGCGCGGGCCGCCGGGGATGGCGGTGTCGCGGGAGCCCGCCTCAATCCTGGCCACGCTGTCGTGAGGCGGGAGGGGCCGCCCTCCCCGCCGGCCAGGGAGCGCCCCCGCCAGGGCTCGCGCCTCCGCGCGGGCGGCCCTTCACGGGCTGCTGGACGCGCGGCGCTCATTTCGACATATTGTTTGAACTCAAATCAATTTGCACTCTGGGTGAGAGGGAGCGTCCGCGGGAAAGAAGCCCCCGGACGCTTCCGCTCGCCGCGCTGGCCCCATTCCGGAAATGGAAATCATGAGTCGCTCCGTCCTCTTCGCCCTGCTGTCCTCTGCGCAGGCCGAGTCCCTGCGCGCGGCGCTGCCGGCGGTCTTCCTCACGCGGCCCTTCGGGGCGATGGAGCTGTGGCAGTGGTTGGGGCTGGGGCTGGTCATGGCGGGCGGCTGGCTGGCCGGGCGCGCCCTGGAGGGCGTCGCGCTGCGGATGGCGGTGCGGGCCACGGGGCTGACGCGCTCGGGGTGGGATGACCAGCTGGTGGCCTCGGGGCGGGGGCCGCTGCGCTACCTGCTGTCCGCGGTGGTGGTTGCCGCGGGCGCGCTGGCGCTGCGGCTGCCAGCCGAGGCGCGGCATGCCGTGGAACTCGGGGCGCGCTCGGTGGTCATCGCCACGGTGGCGTGGTTCCTGCTGCGCTTCGTGAAGCTGGCCTCGCGCTTCGTGGAGCAGACGGTGGCACAGGAGTCGAGCGGCGCGGACGTGGGGCGCGTCCGGGGGCTCCGCACGCAGCTCGCGGTGCTCCGGCGCGTGGCCGACGTAGCGGTGGTGCTGGTGGCCGCGTCGCTGTTGCTCCTGCAGTTCGAGGCGGTGCGCAACGTGGGTGTGTCGCTGCTCGCGTCCGCGGGCCTGGCGGGTCTGGTCATCGGCCTGGCGGCGCAGAAGTCCATCTCCACGCTGCTGGCCGGCATCCAGCTCTCCATCACCCAGCCCATCCGCATTGGCGACACCGTCATCGTGGAGAACGAGTGGGGCTGGGTGGAGGAAATCACCCTCACGTACGTGGTGGTGAAGGTCTGGGATTTGCGGCGGCTGGTGGTGCCGATGAGTCACTTCCTGGAGAAGCCCTTCCAGAACTGGAGCAAGGTGTCGCCGGACATCCTGGGCACGGTGGAGGTGTACGCGGACTTCCGCGTGGACGTGCAGGCGGCGCGCGCGGAGCTGAAGCGCATCCTCGACGAGGAGTCCCGGGGGCTGTGGGACGGCAAGGCCCAGGGCCTCCAGGTGACGGACTGTACCGAGCGGACCATGAAGCTTCGGGCGCTGGTGAGCGCGGCGGACGCGGGAAAGGCGTGGGATTTGCGGTGCCTGGTGCGCGAGAAGCTCATCGCGTGGCTGCAGCGCCAGCCTCACGGGCTGCCGCGCGTGCGGGCCGAGGCGAACCTCGAGCTCCCCGGCCCGCTGGAACTGCCGCGCGGGACGACGCCCGCGTCCAGCACGGGCAGACCCGGAGGCAATGTGCTCGCCGTCAGGCCCGGAGAGTGATTCGGCCGGGCCCTACTTCTTCCTGAGCAGGAAGGCATCCGCGAAGCCCTGCACGTGGCTCTGGGGCTTCGTGAAGATGAAGGTGATGACGCTCACGCGCCGCTCGGCGTACGCCGCCGCCAGCTCCGCGACGGAGCGCACGTCCTCGGAGCGCGGGGGGCTGTAGCGGAACTTCTCGGGACGTCCCGCGTCGCCCACGAGCAGCGCATGGGTGGTGAGGTCCTCCAGCCGCGCGGCCGCGGAGACTTCGGTGATGCGCAGCTCCAGGGCCACCTCGGAGGCCGTCCACTCCCGCTCCGCTCGAGCCCGAAGCAGGAGGAGGACCTCCAGCTTCTCGACAGAGTCGATGTGCGCCATGAGGAATCCCCGCACTCGCTCTGACAGGGCTGCGTCAGTCACGCACCTACCTATGGATATACATGGTTTGAGCGTCAACCAATTCCGTCATGGGTGTGTTGACGAGGGGAACCCGCCGGGCGGCCGTGCGGGGGCCCGTTGGCGGCCCTGGCCCGCGGCGGTGCGGTTTGTTGCCCTGGAGTCACTCCGTTCGCACCCTCCAGGCAGGAGCTCCTCGACGGCGAGAGGAGCCTCCCGGGAAGGACGGAGCGGCAGATGGCGACTGAGCGGCGCACGGGCCCTATCGAGGCGCTTCGGAACCTGGCGCTGGGGCTCGAGCGCCTGGCCGCGCGCGAGGCGGTGAGCGGAGCGGTGAG
Organism: Myxococcus sp. RHSTA-1-4; assembly: GCF_020037125.1. Classification (GTDB taxonomy): domain Bacteria; phylum Myxococcota; class Myxococcia; order Myxococcales; family Myxococcaceae; genus Myxococcus. The sequence continues at coordinate 133,370 of NZ_JAIQDG010000027.1, read as the reverse complement.
CGGCGCGGCGGAGGGGCTGCGCAAGGAGGCGCCGGAGCTCGACGGACAGGTGCGCGAGCTCATCCAGGACTCGCTCACCGTGCTCGGGCGGCTGGTACACGATGCCGCCGAGCGTGAGCGCGCGGGGGCGGGGAGCGCGGCCCACACGCTGGCGTCCTCGGCGATGCGGGGCGCGCTGGAGGTGCTGGAGCGGGAGTGGGAGAACGGTGGCATGCCCCTGCGCGACTTCATCGTGCGCCTCAACCGGCTGTTCGATGAGGTGGTGGAGTTCGCCCACTCGCGCACCATCGAGATTCGCGCGCCGCGGGACCGGGCCGGGCTCATGGCCCGGGGCTTCGTGAAGGCGGCGGCCGAGGAGTTGCACGAGGCCGTGCCGCTGCTGCTGGAGGACGCGCGGAGCCTGGCGCCGCTGGGCGCGGAGGTGGCCACGCAGGTGGGGCGGGGGCTCGTCGAGGGGCTCGAGTCGAAGCTGCGGGAGGAGTCCGCGGACCTCACGAGGCTGCTCGAGCACGCGGGCCGCGGGCTGGTGCGAGGACTGGCCGCGGGCATCCGCGAGGAGCTGGCCTCCAGCGCGGTGGCCTCCACCGAGGTGCTGGGCGCGTCACTGGAGAAGCTCGCCGAGCGCTCCGCCGCGGCCACCGTCCGTGGCGCGGGTGGGGCGCTGGAGAGCCAGGGGCGCCGCTGGCACGGGGCGCTGCGAGGCATCGGCGTGCTGCGGCACGCGGGCCGGGAGCTCACGGGGGGCGTGCTGGAGGCGATTGGCGCGGCCCTGCGCCGGCCCTCGGTGGCCGTGGTGGGGGCGGGCAGCGCGCTCATGGCGCTGTCCTGGCTGACGGTGCGGCGGCGCATGGCCTAGACGGCTCGGGCCGTGAGCCACGCCGCCAGGGCGGTGTCTGTTCCATGTGACGACATTGACCCACGGCCAGGGCGCCCCTGGTCTGGAGCGGCGGAGACACCAGCTTGCCGCCACCCTCGCTGATTCCTTCGCGGAGTGTGCATGAGCGTCTCGTGCCGCCGGTCTCACGGTAGCGCTGTCTGTCTATTCGTCTGTCTCACATGGAGCCTGGTGGCAGGGGCCTGGTCCTGGAGTCCCATTGCGTATCCGGGGGGCTTCACCCAGGAGGTCGTGGTCTCGGGCCTCGCGTACCCGACGACGTTCGCGGCGCTCCCCGACGGGAGGCTCCTCATCGCGGAGAAGGCCGGTGTGGTCCGGCTCTTCAAGAACGGGGTGCTCCAGCCCACGCCCTTCATCGACATCCGGGACAGGGTGAATGGCCATCATGACCGGGGGCTCCTCGGGCTCGCGGTGGACCCCGCCTTCGCGACGAACGGCTTCGTCTACCTGCTCTACACCTACGACGAGGACGCCGATGACGACACCGGTCCGAAGACCGCGCGCCTCGCCCGGTACACGGCGGCGGGAGACACCGCCTCGCCCTCGAGCGAGCGCGTCCTGCTCGGCACGGTGGTGGGCAGCACCTGCAATGACTTTCCCCGCGGCGCGGACTGCATTCCCTCCGAGAGCCCCTCGCACACCGTGGGCAACGTGCGCTTCGCGCGGGATGGCACGCTCTTCGTCTCCATCGGGGACGGGGCCCTCTTCGGCGGGGTCGACGACAATGCCCTGCGCGCCCAGGACCTCGACTCGCTGGCGGGCAAGGTGCTGCGCATCACCCCCCTGGGGGCGGGGGTCTCCTCGAATCCGTTCTGGACAGGGGACGCCGCCGCCAACCGCTCGAAGGTCTGGGCGTACGGGTTGCGCAACCCCTACCGGTTCAACCTGCGCCCTGGCACCGACGTCCCATACCTGGGCGATGTCGGCTGGAACGACTACGAGGAGATCAACGTCGCGAGCGCCGGCGCCAACCTCGGCTGGCCCTGCTACGAGGGCTACTACCGCCAGCCCGGCTATGAGCCCAAGCAGGTATGTCAGGCGCTCTACTCGCGCGGCCCTTCCGCCGTGAAGCCGCCGCTGCATGTCTGGGACCACGGCACCGGGAGGACCGCCACGGGCGGCGCCTTCTACACCGGAGCGGCGTACCCGGAGGAGTGGCGCGGGGCCTACTTCTTCTCGGACTATGGAGAGCAATGGATTGGCGTCCTGCGCGTCGACGAGCAGGACAACCTCATCCCCGGCAGCGTGACGACCTTCGCGACCGGCGTGGGGGGAATCGTGGGGATCGACATCGGCCCCGACACCAACCTCTTCTACGTCGACATCATCGCCGGGCAGCTGCGCCGCATCCGCTACACGGTGGGCAACACACCGCCCACCGCCGTGGCCTCCGCCCAGCCGGACAACGGCGGCGTGCCCCTGCTCGTGCGGTTCTCCAGCGCGGGCACCGTCGACCCGGACGGAGACGCGCTCCAGTACACGTGGGACTTCGGAGACGGCACCTCCACGTCGAGCCTCGCCCACCCGGAGCACACCTACCCGGTGGCCGGAGTCTACACGGCCCGCTTGACTGTCAGTGACGGGCGGGGCGGCAGCGGCTCCGCGAGCGTGCGCGTCTCCGTGGGCAACCATGCGCCCGTCGTCACCATCACCGCGCCGTCCACGTCGTACCGCTTCAAGGTCGGCGACGTGGTGACCTACGCAGGCTCCGCGACGGACGCGGAGGACGGGCCCATTCCCGACGCGCGGCTGTCGTGGACGCTCACGCTCCACCACTGCACCGGGGTGGACTGCCACGCCCACCCGTACTCCACGAGCACGGGCTCCAGCGGGAGCTTCACCGTCGCGGACCACGGCGACCAGGTGTACTTCGAGCTCACGCTCACCGCGACGGACTCGGCGGGCCTGACGGGCTCGGCGACGGTGACCGTCCATCCGTGGACCGTGTTGCTCCGGCTGGAGAGCTCCCCTCCGGGACTGGAGCTGGTGCTCGACGGGTCGGCGGGGATGACACCGATGGTCCGCCCGGTCATCGTCGGCTCCACGCACACCTTCTATGCGCCCTCACCCCAGGCGGACTCCGTCTTCCAGGGCTGGGCGGACGGCGGGGCAGGGCAGCGGGAGGTCGTGGTGGGGACCTCCGACGCCACGTACACGGCCCTCTTCGCACCGGTCTTCGAGAGCGAGTGCCCCCGGGGCATGTACCGGGCGGAGTACTTCAACAACCGGGTGATGGCGGGCGCGCCCGTGCTCGTGCGGTGCGAGTCCGCACCGCTCTCCCATAACTGGGGGGATGGCAGCCCCTCGCCGCTGTGGGTGGGCGCCGACAACTTCTCGGTGCGCTTCACGGGGTACTTCTACATGCCCTCGGGCGGCTACTTCTTCGCGGCCACGGCGGATGACGGCGTGCGCGTGTACGTAGGGGGCTCCCGCATCATCGACGGCTGGAAGGACCAGTCGCCCACCGCGTACGTCACGTGGCGCTACCTGCGCTCCGGCACGTACCGCGTCGTCATGGAGTACTACGAGAACTACGGAGGCGCGGTGGCGGGGCTCCGCTGGTGGAGGTGAGGCCGGGCGAGCGGGGAGCCAGGCGTCCGGCCCCCCGTGGCCCTCTCCCTCAGGGCGCGCCTTCCGCGTACAGCCGCTTGTGGTCGCGAATCTCCGTGAGACGGAACGCACCGGGCGCCGGCGCCACGGGCTCGGGCGCGTCCGCGGGGAGCTTCATCAGCCGCTCGTACTCCTCCACGGAGACGCGCTCGCGCTTCGCAAGCACCGACTCCAGGTCCGCGCGCGCCATGCGCTCCGCGGCCTTCTCGCCCACGACGCCCGAGTAGAACTCGGCCATGCAGCCGCTCCCGTAGGACAGCAGCCCGATTCGCTGCGCCGCGAGCTGCGCGCTCTCGCGCCGCAGCAGGCCCGCCAGCGCGAGGTAGAGCGACGCCGTGTACACGTTGCCGATGCGCGCGTTCAGCCCCAGGGACGTGGCCACCTGCGCGTCGTAGCTGGCCTGGGACTTCGCCACCTCCTCGCGCGCCTCCGGCGTCCCGGGGCCCGGGCCCACCGCGTCCTCCAAGTCACACAGCCGCAGCTGCGTGTGCGCCTTGCGCGCCATCTTGCAGAAGGGCACGTGGTAGGCGATGCGCGCGAGCTGCTCGCCCGGCAGCGTGCCCGACCAGCGCACCAGCCCGGCCGCGAGCGCCTTCTCCCGCCAGCCCCGGTACGCTCCCGCCAGCGCCTCCAGGTAGCAGTTGATGGAGTAGTGCCCGTCCACCAGCGCCTCGCGCCGGCCCACGGGCCTCCAGAAGTCGTACACGTCCATGGTGCACGTGCCGTTCAGCCCCACGTCCATGGCCAGCAGGTCGGGCTGCTCGGAGACCAGCAACGCCACCGCGCCGCCGCCCTGCGTGGGCTCGCCCGCCGTGTGCAACCCGTAGCGCGCGATGTCCGAGCACACCACCACCGCCACGCGGCCCGCGCCCGCACCCGAGGCAATCCACTCCACCGCCGCCATCAGCCCCGCGGTGCCGCCGTAACACGCGTGCTGCGTGTCGTACGTGCGCATGTTCCGCGGCAGCTTCAGCAGCCCCTGCACGTGCGAGGCGACCGGCTTCGAGTGGTCGATGCCCGTCTCCGTGCCCACCACCAGCATGCCGATGCGCGAGGGGTCCACGTCCTGCTGCTTCAGCAGGCGCGCCGCCGCCGTGGCCGCCAGCGCCACGGTGTCCTCGCCCGGGTCCGTGACGGCCATCTCCTTCGCGCCCAGGCCCGCCGTGTACTTCGCCGGGTCCACGCCACGCGCCCGCGCCAGATCCTCGATGTCCACGTACCGGGACGGCACCGCCACCGCCAACGCTTCGATTCCAACACGCCTCTTCATGGGACTCCTCGCTTCCGCTGCGTGCTCCGAATTCCAGATACCGCGCCCGTGCTCACGCCTCGGGCGGCACCAGCACCAGCCGGCCCGCCACCTCGCGGTTCTCCAGCCGGAAGTGCGCCCTCGCGGCCTCCGCCAGCGGCACCTTGTCCGTGACGAACTGCCGCACGCCGCCGGTGGCCGTCAGGCGCAGGGCCTCGTCCAGCTCCTGCTGCGTCGTGGCGTACGCCCCGAGAATCTCCAGCTCCTTCACGATGACGAGCCCCGGGTTGAGCTGAACGACTCCCGACTCCAGGTTGCCCACCACCACCACGCGGCCGCCCGGCGCCATGGACTTCAGCGTCTGGTCGAACGTGGCGCTGCCGACGATTTCAATCGCCACGTCCACGCCCGCGCCCTTCGTGCGCTTGCGCACGTCCGCCGCGAAGTCCAGGCCGCGTGAGACGATGACCTCGTCCGCGCCCGCGTCCTTCAGCGCCTGCACCTTCGCCTCGCCCGACGTCACGGCGATGACGCGCGCCCCGTCCAGCTTCGCGAGCTGCACCGAGGACAGGCCCACGCCGCCGCTGGCGCCGGTAATCAGCACCGTCTCACCCGCGCGGATGCGCCCCCGCGTGCGCAGCGTGTGCACCGCGGTGCCCGTGGTGCAGCACACCGTGGCCGCTTCTTCCCAGGGCAGCGACGCCGGCACCCGGCCCAGTCCCGCCACCGGGGCCACCATGAACTGAGCGTAGCCGCCGGGCAGCTCCTCGCCGAAGAAGCGGTTGTCCGTCTTGCACAGGCTGTTGCGCCCGCTCTTGCACAGCGCGCACTCGCCGCACGACAGGCGCTGCAGGGTGGCCGCGCGGTCTCCCGTCTTCCACCCCGGCGTGTCGGGACCTACGTCCACCACCTCGCCCGCCGCCTCGTGGCCGAGGATGGCCGGCACGCTGGTGCGCGGCAGGTTGCCCCGGCGGTTGATGACGTCGTGGTAGCAGACGCCGCACGCGTGCACCTTCAGCAGCACCTCGCCACGCCCCGGGCGGGGCACGGGGACGGTCTCCATCTTCAGGTTGCCTGCTTCACCAAAGCTGCGCAGAACGACGGCCTTCATCTCCGTGCCTCCGTGAAACCCAGATGTGTTGGTAGCGGTGCTTCAGGCGCCGACGAGCGGGTCGCGGTAGCCCTTGGGGTCGATGGCCCGGATGGCCGCCACGGTGCGCGCGTCCGGCAGCGGGGTGACGGGGAGCGACTCCGGCACCTTGAAGTCGAAGCCGGTGCGCTCGGCGATGTGCTCCTCCGTCGCCCACGGGTGGCGTGCCAGCAGGCGCGCTCCCGTCGAGCCCAGCTCGAACACGCCCAGGTCGGAGATGAGCGTCACCGCCCGGCGCGGGTCTCTCGTGGTGGCCACCTGTACCGAGGGCACCAGGTTGCGGCGCGACTGGCGGGGCACCAGCAGCACCGGCCGCCGCACCCACTGCCGCAGCGTGGCCGCGCCCGCCACGCCCGGGAACTTCGTCCTCGGCCGGTCCAGGCTGCCGCTGGCCGTCATGTTGGTGCAGCCGGCGCCATCCACCTCGGCCGCGCCGAAGAAGACGGTGTCCACCCGGCCGCGCCGCGCGTGGTCGAAGAGGTCCGGAATGGTGATTTCCGCCGTGCGGCCCTCCAGGTAGCCCAGGTCCTCGGAGGAGGGGAGCAGGGTGGGGAGGTCCGGGTCCAACGAGCCCACGCAGGCCAGGTACGTCAGGCCCGGTGCGTGCGTGGCCCGCGCCACGGCAATCGCGAGGATGGCGAGCGGCGAGGCCACGCCCGTGGCCACCACGGCGCCGTCGTCAATCTGCCGCGCCAGGAGGGAGACCACCGTCTCCGCCGGAGTCGCGTCGACCGTCGCGCTCATGCCGCCCTCCGCGCCACCAGCGACTGGAGGAACTCCGCCTCGCGTCCGGCCTCGGCCAGCGACAGGTAGCGCGCCAGCATGGCGTCGTCATGCGGGTACAGCCCCACGCAGCCGGTGGGCAGCGCTCCGCCCGGGGCGAGGACGATGCGGTCCACCTGGAAGCCCGGCACCGTGGCACGGGGCAGCCGCGCCACGCGCTCCTCCACCGTGGCAATCACCCGCCGCGCCGCGCCGGCGACGAGCAGGTCCGTCGTCGGATCCTCCATGTAGAGGTTGCCGCGCTCGTCCGCGGCGCGCGCGTGGATGAGCGCCACGTCCGGGTAGAAGGCCGGCTCCACCGCCACGGGCTGCCCGCTGAACGGGTCCATCACGATGCGAGGCGGCTCCGCCTCCGCCAGCTCCGACACGTCCGCGTCCGGGGCGGGGATGAAGGGCAGTCCCATGGACGCCGCGCGCAGCCGCTGCACCACGCGGTAGCCGTCATGCTCGCGCCAGGAGAGGGTGCCCTGCTCCATGGCCCGCTTGAGGCAGGGCATGGGCCGCACCCGGCCCTCCAGGCTCAGCGCGGCGAACGCCAGCTCCACGCGGTCCAGGCAGCCGCCCGCGACGAGGAACTCCGCGGGCAGCGGGTTGGGGAGCGAGATGAGGCCCAGCTTCCGCTTGCCCTGGGCAATCAGCTCCATCACCAGCGCCATGGGCGCGCGGCCGAGCATGAAGCCACCCGTGGCCAGCGACGCCCCGTCCGGAATGGAGGCCACCGCCTCTTCCAGCGAGCACCAGCGCGCCGTCTTCATGGCGTCTCCGTGCCGGTGCCCGAGGAGTCCGGGCCGGTGGTGCCGGTGGGGCGGACCACGCGCAGCGGGGACGTGCCCGGCTGCCCTTCAGCGCCCGCGGCGGCGACCTGGGGGAAGAGCAGGTCCACCATGCCGTCGGCGATCTGCTCGTCCGTGAGACGCCCGTCCGGCTTGAACCACTTGTAGATCCACAGGACCATGCCCAGGAACGAGAACGCGCCGATGGTCGGGTCCACGGGGCGGATGCGCCCCTGCGCCGCGGCCTGCGCGAAGGCCTCCTGCAGGAAGTCCACGTACTTCTTCTTCCGGGCGTCGATGAACGCGCGCGCCTCGCCGGTCAGCGTGGCGTGCTCGTGGAGGATGATGATGACCTCCTTGGACCACCCGCGCGTCACCAGCAGGATGTTGTGGCGCATGCACGCGCGCAGCCGCTCCACCGGGTCCGCGATGTCCTGCACCTTCGAGAGGACCTGCTCCTCGAACAGGTCCATCCCGTAGTTCATGATGGCGAAGAGGAGCTGCTCCTTGTTCTGGATGTGGTGGTAGAGCCCCGCCTTCGTCATCCGGCACGCGGCGGCGATCTCCTGCATCGAGGTGCCCTCGTAGCCCCGCTCGCAGATGAGCCGCGCCGCCGTCTCCAGGATGGCCCGGTAGCGCTCTCCCTCGTCCGGCTTCCGCCCGGTGTGCGTCATGGGTGCTCCTCCCGTGATGCTGTAAAATTCTTATAGCAAGCAGCCTACCGACCGGTAGGTAATACCATGCGACGCGGAGAGTCAATCCTCGACGTGCGGGCGCTTGTGACAGCGGGCGCGAAAAGGCCAGGAAGTTCAATGGGTTATGAATGATTGGAGGGCAGGGGCTCCAGGGCCTGCCCGGCCGGACGGCCTGGGGCCAGGCCGGGGAGGAAGCCTCCCTTCCGCCGTTCGGAGCAGGAGCAGAGGGAATGCCCTCCGGGGGCTCGCGCCGGTGCCGTGCGTACGTTGAAGGCTGCCGCATGTCCCGCGTGGCATGGCCCCTTCGCGTTCCACCGGTGGCGCCTCCGGGCATGTCGAGCGGGCCGGCGGAGGAGGCGAGCCATGGCAGCGGACGAGCAGGCCGACATCGTCGTGGTCGGCGGAATCAACACGGACTTCCTCGTGCAGGGCCCCCGGCTGCCCGCGCCCGGAGACAACGTGCGGGGCCACCTCTTCCTGGAGAGCCTGGGAGGGAAGGGCGCCAACGGGGCAGTGGGCGCGGCGCGGCTGGGCGCTCGCGTGGCGCTGGTCGGACGCGTGGGCATGGACGCGCGCGGGCTCGCGCTGCTGGAGCAGCTCGAAGGCGAGGGCGTGGACGTCGGGGCGGTGGCGCGAGATTCGGGGGAGCTGACCGGCGTGGTGCTGGAGATGGTGGACGAGGCGGGACGGTCGCAGACCCTCTGCGCGCCGGGAGCCAACCGCTGCATGACGGTGGAGGACGTGATGCGGGCGGAGGAGCGCCTCTCCGCCGCGCGCGTGCTGCTCGCCCAGCTCGAAGTCCCCCTGGAGGTGGTGAGCGCCGCGGTCCACATCGCCCGCGCGGCGGGCTCGCGCGTGGTGCTGGACCCTGCCCCCGCCATGGACCTGCCGGAGGACCTGCTGGAGGCCGTCCACGTCATCCGCCCCAACGCGCGGGAGGCCGAGGCGCTCACGGGCGTGGAGGTCAGGGACAGGGACTCCGCCAGGCGCGCCGCGGAGAACCTGCTGCGGCGCGGGGTGGGCGGTGCGGTGGTGGCGTCGCCGGGCGGCAGCCTCGTGCTCTCCTCCGAGGAGGAGCTGTGGCTGCCGGACGTGGCCCTGGAGCGCGCGGACACCACCGGCGCGGGGGACGCCTTCTGCGCGGCCCTCGCCGTGGCGCTGGCGGAGGGGAAGTCCCTACCGGAGGCGGCGCGCTTCGCCCACGAGGCGTCGGCGCTGGCGACGCTGCGGCTGGGGGCCCTCGCGGGGCTGCCCAACCGGGAGCAGGTGGAGGCCCGGCTCGCGCGGCTCGGGCCCTCGGGCACGTGGCCCGAGCCGGCGCCGCATCACTAGGGAGGACCGCGGAGACGCTCGGCCTCCAGTGCGTCATGGACGGGGCGGATCCACCGCTCCGCCAGCTCCCGCGACAGCGCGGAGACCTGGCGCGCCTTGGCCTCGGTGTCGTCCTCGAAGGTGAGCACGGGGTTCTTCGCGTCGCGCTCCGCGGCGCCGCGCAGGCGCTCGGCATCCCCCGCCGTCAGCTCCAGGCCGAAGAGGTCCGTGAGCAGGGCGGCGCCGTCCGTCTGGAGCTGCTTGTATTCGAGCAGCCGCGCGGGCCCCTGGCGCTCCCGGTAGCCTTTCAGCCCGGCCTCGCAGATGCGGGCCAGGACGCGGGCGCCGTACTCCTCCAGCGGCATGCCCTCCAGCGCGCCCGGCTCCAGGCCGAGCTGCGCCGGCTCCAGCAGGCCCGGCAGCATGTGCGCGCCCCGGTGGTTCTGGTGCGACGCCATGACCTCCACCGGGTCACGGTAGAGGAAGAGCCACGGCACGCCCGGGAAGGCCCGCTGGAGCAGGGGCAGTTCCAGTACGTGCCATGCGTCCAGCTTGAGGAAGACCGCCTGCTCCTCGGGATTGCGCCGCTGGCCGAGCACGCCCACCACCGCGCGCAGCCACTCGATGCGCTGTGTGTCGGAGATGCCCGGCACGCGGAGGTGCGCTCGCAGCACCGTATCCACCGGGCCCGCCTCGGACAGCACGATGTGCCGGGGGAGCGCCGCCAGCATCTGCGCCACCAGCGTGGAGCCGCAACGGGACATGTGGAAGACGAGCCCTCGCACTGGCAGCCCGGGCCGCGCGGCGTGCCGCTCCACCAGCGTCTCCAGGGAGGTCTGGTGGCGGAAGAGCAGGGCGAAGGGATGGCGGAGGCGGCGCTCCAGCGTCTGGTCGAAGAACGGATCCGCGAAGCGCTGCGTGCCCAGGTGGCACCAGTCCACGCGCAGCCGGCCTTCGGCCACGTAGATGCGGCCGGGCACCCAGCCGTCCAGGGGCGCGAGACTCATACCCACCGCTCCCGCCACGTCCGGCGGGCGGCGCGCATGGCTTCCTGGACGTCCTCGGCGGAGAAGTGACAGCCGCGCTCGGCGCCGAGCCTCCGCGCCAACGCGATGAAGGTCTGCGTGTCCGCCGTCTCCATCAAGGACTCCTGGAGGGCCGTGTCCTCCAGCACGAGCTGACGGAAGCGCACGAAGTCCTCATGCGGCATCGGAAGCCTCGCGTGCCTGCTTTGCGACGGCGTCGGCGAAGACGGCGCGCAGCCAGTCATCCACCACGCAGTCCATCACCAGGTGGACGCGGTCCGTGCTGGTGGGGTTCTCCACCCGGTGGGGACGGTTGAAGTCGAGGTACCAGCACTCCCCCGGCCGCAGCACGACGCGCTGGCCCGATAGGAAGAAGGCCACGTCCGGGTGCGTGACGATGGGCACGTGGAGCCGCACCTCGCCGTCCTCGAAGCCCAGGTTGTAGTCGGTGTGCTCGCGGATGCGCGCTCCCGCCGCGAGCTTCAGCAGCCGCGCGGAGCCGATGGGACACTGGAACGCGGTTAGCACCTCGCGGAAGACGGGGTGCCGCGCGAGCAGTGGCGTGTCCGCGTAGCGCTCCCTGCCGGTGGGGTCGGGGTAGATGCCTCCCTCCACGCCTCCCACGGAGCGCAGGGGGACACCGCTCCACTCACCCTCGTACTCGCGCTTGTTGAAGTGGGGCACCCAGGCCTCCGGCGGAAGTCGCGCCAGCTCTTCCTGGAGGCGGGCCACGTCGAAGTGGAATGGCAGGCGGAGGCGGTCGGGCACGGGAGACGAAGGGGACATGCGGGCTCCTCTTCCGCGCGGCGTGCGGAAGCGCCCCATTCTTGCACGGCCTCACCCCAGTCGCGCCGCCCGGTATCCGGCCTTCTCCCGCGCCAGGGCCGCCTGGGCCCGCGTGAGGGTGCCCTGTGGGTCCTCTTCGCCCTCCACCGCGACGGCCGCGGACACCACCTCCGGCGAGCCGGGCACGCCGTGGAGCCGGTGGCGCACGGCCTCCGCGCCGGCGGCGTCCACTCCGGGGAGCGCCGCCAGGAGCGTTCCGCCCTCCCAGCGCACCGCGAAGCCGGACGGCGCGACGAGGCCCTCCAGCCGGCGCGCCACGCCACGGAGCACGGCGTCTCCCGCGTCGAAGCCCCGCTCCGCGTTGAGCCGGCCGAGCCCCACCAGGTCCACCAGCAGCACGCCGCACGGCACGCCGTCCCGCCGGCAGCGGCCAATCTCCCGCCACAGCCGCTCCTCGCCCGCGCGCCGCGTGTCCAGCCCCGTCAGCGCGTCCACGCGCAGCAGCCGCTCCCGCTCGTCGCGGGGCGACACCGGGCTCCCCACGTCCGACAGCGTCAGCAACTGCGCCACGCCTCCGGGCACGGGGAAGGGCCGGGCCACCCACCGCAGCCGGCGGGGCCGGGGACTCTCCAGCGCCAGCGTCAGGTGGAATCCGCGCGAGGATTCCGAGGCCAGGTCGAGCTGCCGCAGCGTGAGCGCCGGGTCCGCCGTCAGCCCCGCCACGTGCTGACAGAAGGCCTCGAAGGACAGCCCCGGAATGCGCTCGGCCGGGAGGCCCAGCAGGTCCGCCAGCGCCCCGTTGCACGCGAAGGGCCGGCGTCCGGGCGCCACCAGCAGCACGGGCACGTCCAGCGCCCGCACCGCGTCTCGCAGCAGCGCCAGCGCCGACTCCTCCGTGAGCGCCGTTTCCGGACGCGCACCTTCCCGGGCCATCCCTCGCGTGCCCTGCCGGGCGCGGGCCCGTTGCTCCATGTCGCCCGCCACGCGCCGGGCCAGCTCGCGCAGGGCCGCCAGGTCCTCGGCGCCCAGCACCAGCGGCCGCGTGTCGATGACGCACAGCGAGCCCAGCACCTCACCGGTGGACGTCACCAGCGGCGCGCCGGCGTAGCTGCCGATGATTCCGTCCCGCACCAGCGGGTTGTCGCGGAACACCGGATGGCGCGCGGCGTCCGGGACCACCAGCGACTCGTGGCCCTGCACCACGTGGTGGCAGAAGGACCAGTCCCGCGGCGTCTCCCGCGCCCTCGCGAGCGACGGCGGCAGGCCCACGTGCGCCTTGAACCACTGCCGGTCTCCCAGCACCAGGGACAGCAGCGCCACCGGCACGCCGAACGCCTGCGCCACCTCGGTGACCAGCTCCTGCAGCTCCGCTTCCGGCGGCCCCTCGTCCACCAGCCGCATCGAGTCGATGCGCGCCAGCCGCAGGCGCTCCTGCTCGGCCCCCGGCTCCGCCGGAGCGGGGAGGGGAGCACGCTGGCCGGACAGCACCCGCCGCACGGTGTCCCGCACCAGGTCCGCCGAGGCCCGGCGGCTCAGCAGCGCGTCGATGCCCAGCACGTCCTTGAGCTGCCAGGCGCGGACCCGAAGCTCGTCGAAGGCCGTCACCACCGCCACCCGCGTGCCGGCCGCGTCGGAGCGCTCCCGCAGCCACGTCAGCAGCGCGAAGCCGTCCAGCCGAGGCAGGGACAGGTCCGTGACGAGCAGCGAGGGCGCGCCACGCCGGCGCACCAACTCCTGCGCCTCCGCACCGTCGCGCGCCATCACACCCTCCAGTCCCTCTCCCGCGAGGAGTGAGAGCAGTCCCGCCGCTCGGGCGGGGTCGGGCTCGGCGATGAGCGCGTACGAGGACATGTCCGTGGGATGCTGCCACGGATACGCGACGGCCCGCGCTTCCAGGCGAGCGGACAGGCGCTTCCCGCTCCTGTGTTACTGGAGTTTCAAGACAACAAGGGAATCACTGACCGGAGCCGGGAGGCGTCTCCGGGGCTCCCTGGGGATAGCGGACGAACAGGCGGCGGAGGGCGCTCCGCTGCTGGCCCAGCTCCTCCCCACGCGCCACCGAGTCCACCACCAGCATCAGTCCCAGCCCCACCCAGGCGGGGACCAGGGGCAGCACCCAGCCCGGGTCCGCGGCCAGCCAGCCCACCAACGCCAGGTGCAGCAGGCTCAGCAGCACCGCCGCCCGCAGCACCGCGCCGAGCGAGCGGGAGCGCCTGCACAGCACGGCGAAGGCCAGCAGCACCGCCGCCGTCTCCAGCACACCCCCCCAGGCGGCGAGTCCCGAGGAGCGCAGCAGCCGCTCCGAGCGGAGGTTGTCCAGGGCGAAGGCGTGAATCTCCACCCCGGGCACGGCGACCTGTCCCGGCAGCGTGCTCTGGCCGTGCAGCCCCATCGCGGTGACACCCACGAAGACCGTCTTCCCGCGCAGCGCCAGGTCCAGCCCCACCGAGGCCGGGTCCGCGTGCAGCACGTCGGCCAGGCTCACCCGGGGCAGCCAATCCGGCGCGGGCAGCCGCATCAGCGGAGCTCCCTGGTCCGTGGCCGCCAGGGCCCTCAGCGACGCGGCCCGCTCGGGCATCAGGTGCAGCGCGGTGGCGAGCGCGAGCGAGGGCCAGGCCCGTCCCCCCACGCCCACCGCGTAGGGATAGCGGCGGATGACGCCGTCGCCGTCCACCAGCATGTTCAGCGTGCCGCTGCTCCGCGCCGCCATGCGCAGCGGGGCGATGCTGCCCGCCATCGCCCGGGCCTGGAGCCGCGGCGCGGTTCCGGGCAGCGGCAGGGGCGTGTCCAGCGCGCCGTCTTCCAGGGGCGGCATCACCGGCATGTCCTCCGTCAGCGCCGCGGCGCCCAGGATGACGCCACCGCTCTCGGCGAGCGCCTCGGCCAGCCGGGCATCGCCGTCCTGCGCGTGCAGCCGTGCCTCCAGGTCCGCCGCCAGCGCGGCGCCCGCGGGCTGCTCCGCGAGCCCGGAGGTGCGCAGGGCCTCCAGCACGTCCTCGCCCAGCTCCAACGCCTCGCGAGGTCCGGGCTGGTCGAAGATGACGTCCACGGCCACCGCCGCCGGACGCTGCGCCGCCAGGGCGCGAAAGGCCCGGGCCCACGTCGCGCGCGACAGCGGCCAGCGCTCGCCGAGGGTGGCCAGCGCGCGGTCGTCCACCTCCACCAGCACCATGTCCGCGCTCCGGGGCACCTCGGGGAGCCACCGGCTCACGGCCTGGTCATAGAGGCCACGCTCGAGGAAGCCCGGCGCGCCGCCCGTGGCCGCCGTCACCCCCGCCAGCGCCACGCCCACCAGCGCGCCCAGCGCCCGGAACACGGCGGGGCGCCGCGGGCTGGAACGACGGGCGGACTCGGCGGGGGACGTGCTCATGGGGCGTGACTCAGGGCCGCACGTCGAAGGCGAAGATTTTCGACGGGAAGCCGATGAAGCCGTCAGCGTCCACCGCCAGCACCCGCCAGAACCACTTGCCCTCGCCCAGGTCCGGCACCTCCAGCTCCGCGCCCCGGGCGTCATACGTCCGCACGCCCGCGCCGAAGTCCGCCGTGCGCGCCACCTCCACCCGGTACCTCCGGGCTCCGCTCACGGCCGCCCAGGTCAGCTTCGGCGCCACCGGGAAGGTGCCGTCGCGCGGGTCCACCATCGTCGGGGCCACCAGCAGCGGGCGCGGCGGCTCCGTGGCGCCGTCCGGCATCGCCCGCGAGCCGTAGCCACCGACGACGTCCAGGTCTCCCTTCTTCGCGATGAGACCCACCCGGCCTTCCAGCGTCTCCAGCCGGCTGATGCCGTCCTCCTGCGCGGAGACACGGAACTGGGTGCCGCGCACGCCGGCCACCGCGCCGCGCGTGCGCACCTCGAAGATGGAGCCCTCGCCACCGGGCGCAGCGACTGTCTCCACCGTGCCCCGCAGCAGCTCGAGCTGGACCTTGCGCCGCAGGTTGGCCATCAGCTCCAGGGCGCCCAGCCGCAGCATGCCGTCCTCCATCAGCCGCACCGTGCTGCCGTCCGCCAGCGCCAGCTCCGCGCGCGCTCCCTTTCCGGTGAGCAGCAGCTCGCCCGCGTAGAGCGCGTCGCCCGTCGTCCTCGGACGCAGCTCCGCGGGAACCGTGCCCGCGGACACGTCGCCGCTGGCCGCTCGCAGCCGGGCCACCACCGGCTGCGCGGGCCGCTCGACATAGGCGAGCTGGAGCTGGCCCGGCTCGCCCGGCACGGCCGGAGGCGCCACCGCCGACACCCGCGTGCGGGGCACGCCCGCGGCCACCAGCACCTCCGCCGCGGCCTTCGCCACCGCCAGTCCCTGGCCGTCCAGCCGCTCCGCGTCCGGCAGCCTCGCCGCCAGCGTCACCGAGCGGATGGCCGGCCTCGCCTTGAGCGCCTCGGCCACGTGCTTCAGGCAGGCCTCCGTCTCCGGCCCCTTCGGGGCGAGCGGCCGGCCCGTCTCGATGCGTCCGCTTTCGAAGCGCACGCCACCACAGGGTTCCCCGGCGTCCACCGCCAGGGCGGGAGTGGCCTGGAGCACCCACACCATCATCCACGGAGCAGCGCGTTTCACGGCGTCCCTCCCGCCGCCGAGGGCTCGGCGACCTTCACGATGTTGAACTCGACACGGCGGTTGTTCTCGCGCCCCTTCGGCGTTGCGTTGGTGTCCACCGGCTTCGTCTCGCCGTGGCCCACCGCCTCCAGTCGCACCTCGCTGATGCCCTCCTTCACCAGGAAGGCACGCACGTTGTTGGCGCGGCGCTGAGACAGGTCCAGGTTGCTCGTGTCAGAGCCCTGGTCGTCCGTGTGTCCCTCCACCCGCACCAGCGCGAGCTGCGGGTTCGCCCTCAGCACCGACGCCACCTGCTTCAGCAGCGGGAAGGACTTGTCGAGGATGATGTCCTTGCCCGTGGCGAAATAGACCTTGTCCAGGATGAGGATGCGCGAGCCCTCCACCCGCACCTGCGACTGGCCCTTGTCCGGGCACCCGTCGTCGTCCTTCGCGCCGTTGATGACCTCGGCCTCCAGCGGGCACGCATCCGACGCGTCCGCCAGCCCGTCACGGTCATTGTCCGTCTCCGGGCAGCCGTCCGCGTCCTCGAAGCCGTCCAGGTCCTCGGCCGCGCCGGGGCACCGGTCCTCGACATCCAGCAGTCCATCCCCATCCGAGTCCACGGCCGGGGGCGGCAGCGCCAGCGGCGCCGGAGCCCCGGAGGGCTGGCCGCTGTTCGAGGCCACCGGCCGCCACGCGTCCGGGGTGTCCGGGCAGCCATCCGCGTCCTGGTAGCCGTTGACCGTCTCCGGCTCGCCCGGGCACACGTCCGGGCCGTCGAGGATGCCGTCGGCGTCATCGTCCGGGTCGAGGCAGTCGTCGTCGTCCTGGAAGCCGTCGAAGTCCTCGGGCCCCGCCGCGCAGGCCACGGCGCCCGGAGTGGCGGCGGGCGCGGAAGCGGGCGAGGCAGCGGTCCACGACAGCCCCGCGAGCACGCGGAAGCCCGGCGTGCCGTAGCCACGCGTGAGGCCCGGCCCGGCGCCCACGTGCGCGGCCAGCCCCTCCCGGAAGCGGTACTTCAGCGCGCCGAGCACCTCCAGCGGGCGCTCCTCCGTGTTCGTCTCCTTCAGCCCCAGCGCACCCGCCAGCGTGGCCTCCGCGGACAGCGCCTGCGTCAGCGGCACCTCCGCGCCCACGCCGTAGGTCAGCTCGTTCCCCACGCGCAGGTTGCGCAGTCGTGCCTCGCGCCGCAGGTTGAGGCCCACGTTGGCCAGCAGGCGCACCGGCGTGCCGGCCCACTCGGCCACGAAGCGCGGCTGGAAGGTCAGGCCGTCCGAGCCCAGGAACTTCGAGCCACCCGAGGTGGGCAGCGTCACCGGCGCCACGAAGGCCAGGTGCAGGCCGTCCCCGGTGGACAGCAGCCGCACCTTGGGCACCAGCCGCAGGTCGCCCACGCCCGTGGCCTCCACGCCGCTGGCGAAGCTCGGGGAGATGGGGCCGGCCGGCTCGGACGTCGTGGTGGACACGGGCAGCGATGCGCCCAGCTCCAGCCAGCCGAAGAGGGCGACGGCGCCCATCAAATCCAGCGTGAGCTGGCTGTCGACGATGCGGTAGACGAACGCGTCCTCGCGCGGGTCCAGCACGTTGAGCGGGTCGTCCGCGTAGTTGAGCGACACCCCCAGGTTCCAGCCCCGGTGCGGACCCACGCGCGCGCCGTGCAGGCCCAGCACGTCATACGCGCCCGGCCCCGGCTTGTACTGCTGCACGTCGATGGCCTGGGACGCCGCCGGCTGGGCCATGGCCACGCCACCGGGGAGGGCCACCACCATCACCAGGCCGGCAATCAGCGCCGCCAGCCGCCCGTGCAACCGCTCCGCGAATGAGGCGACGGCCTCCTCGTCCCGGGAGCCGTCGTCCCCATCCGGAGCGAGGAAATCGCCGGCGGGCACCTGCTCGTCCCTGCCGTCGTCCGGGCCGGCGGCTTCCGGGGCCTGTTCCCACGTGTCCGTTGTGCCGTTGCCGTTCATGTCTTCATCGCGCCGCGGTGAGGAGTTGGGAGACGTGCCGGGCCAGGGCAGGCAGGGGCTGTGGCTTGGGCAGCACCAGGTCCACCCCCAGCTCCCGCGCCCGCTCGGTGATTTCCTGCGTGGCGAAGGCCGTGAGTAGCACCACGCGCGTCTCCGGCGCGAACCGGCGCACGAAGTCCGCCAGCAGCAGCCCCTCCTCGGACTGCGTGCCGCTCAGGCGCAGGTCGCTGATGACCAGGTCGTACCGGCCCGTCGTCATCAGCCCCAGCGCCTCATCGAGCGCCCGTGCCGAGTCCACGCGGTAGCCCGCGCTCGTGAAGAACTGCCCCAGCACCCAGCAGAGGGAGGATTCGTCATCGACAATCAGGAGGTTCTGGGCCACGGGCGGCCCTCAGCAAGCCCGGGGCCAGGGGTCTATATGGCCCCGGGTCCAGGAAATTCCAGGGGATTGCCACCCAGGCCCGGCTGCCTGTCCAGCTTACGGATCCGGTTTCTGGAATCCGGACCGGTTGATGCCCAAACGTTTCAACCGCTCA
Organism: Myxococcus sp. RHSTA-1-4; assembly: GCF_020037125.1. Lineage (GTDB taxonomy): Bacteria > Myxococcota > Myxococcia > Myxococcales > Myxococcaceae > Myxococcus. The sequence goes on along the minus strand of NZ_JAIQDG010000027.1, from coordinate 115,061 downwards.
TAAAGTGAGGAGCGGGGGATGCCGAGCCGGGCGGCGGCGCGCTCCACGTGGCCATGCTCGCGGCGCAGCACGCGCTCGATGTGGCGGCGCTCCACCTCCTCCAGGGTGAGGTCCTCCTCCGCGCCGGCGTCGTCCGCGACGGCCTCGAAGCGCAGGTCGCTCCGGGACAGGGGGCCTCCGCCGGACAGCAGCATGGCGCGCTCCAGCACGTTGCGCAGCTCGCGGATGTTGCCGGGCCAGGGGTAGCGCACCAGGGCGGCCTCGGCGTCCGGCTGGAGATCCACGCCGCCGCGGCCCCGCTCGGTCCTCATCTGCGCGAGGAAGTGCCGGGCGATGACGGGGATGTCCTCGGGGCGCTCGCGCAGCGCGGGCACGTGGAGGATGAGGGTGCTGATGCGGAAGTAGAGGTCGCTGCGGAAGCGCTTCTCACGCGCGGCGGTGCCCAGGTCCTGATGGGTGGCCGCGATGAGGCGCACGTCCACGCGCCTGTCCTTCACGTCGCCCAACCGCCGGAAGCGCTTCTCCTCCAGCACCTTGAGCAGCTTGGGCTGGACGGCGACGTCCATGTCGCCAATCTCGTCCAGGAAGAGGGTGCCCTGGTCGGCGACCTCCAGCAGGCCCTGCTTGGCGGTGACGGCGCCGGTGAAGGCGCCCTTCTCGTGGCCGAACAGCTCCGAGTCCAGCAGCTCCTTGGAAAGCGCCGCGCAGTTGAGGTCCACGAAGGGCGCCTCCGCGCGGGGGCCGCCCTCGTGCAGCCAGCGGGCGAGCACGCTCTTGCCGCTGCCCGTCTCGCCGGTGACGAGCACCGGGCTGTCGCTGTGCAGCACGCGCTCGGCCTGGTCCTGGAGGGCGCGGATGGCGGCGCTGCTTCCCAGGAAGGGGTTGACGGTGGCGCGCGCCGTGCGCGAGCGGTCCGCCCGCTGGCGCTGCCGCTCGCGGCGCTGCGCCACCAGCCGCTCCAGCACCACCTTGAGGACGCTCAGCTCCACCGGCTTGGTGAGGAACTGCTCCGCGCCCTCCTTGACGGCCTGCACGGCCAGCTCGATGGAGCCATGGCCGGTGAGCACCACCAGCGGCACCGACGCGTCGATGTCCTTGAGGCGCGGCAGCAGCTCCAGCGCGGTGCCGTCCGTCAGGCGGTAGTCCACCACGGCCACGTCCGGGCGCGTGGTGCGGAAGGCCTCCTGCGCCTCGGCGAGGGTGGTGGCCTCGTCCACGTCGAACCCGTGGGCGGTGAGGAAGCCCCTCATGCCCAGCCGGATGCCGGGCTCGTCGTCCACGAGGAGGATGCGGGTGCGAGTCATGAGGCCAGGGAGTCTAGGGGTTGAGCGGAGGGAGGCGAGGAAACGGCGGGCAGCAACAGGGTGACTTCCGCACCTCCGTCCGGGTGGTTGCGCAGGCGGATGACGCCCTGGTGCTCCTCGAGGATGCGCTGGACGATGGACAGGCCCAGGCCGGTGCCGCCGCGGCGCTTGCTGAAGAAGGGCTCGAAGACGTGCGGCAGGTCCTCCTCGCGGAAGCCCGGCCCGCCGTCATGCACGGTACAGCGCACCCACGCGCGGCCCGCCTCCTCCACGGCCTGCGTTGCCACGCGCACGGTGGCGCCCCGGGGCGAGTGCTGCACGGCGTTCTCCACCACGTTGCGGAAGACGTGGAACAGCCGCCGCGAGTCCATGCGCACCGGCGGCAGCTCCGGCGCCAGCTCGCGCACCACCGCCACGCCGGCCTGCTCACCGCTCAGCGCGCACGCGGACAGGGCCTCCTCCACCACGGGCCGCACCGGGCCCTCCACCCACTCGCCGCGGGTGGGCCGGCCGTACTCGAACAGCTCCTGCGTGAGGTGGTTGAGGCGCTTCACCTCGCCGCGCAGCACCTCCAGGTACGGCTGCAGCTCCGCGCGCGCGCCGAAGGTGGCGTCCACCGCGTCCACCACCGCGGAGATGGAGAAGAGGGGGTTGCGCACCTCGTGGGCCACGCCGGCGACGATGGCGCCCATCGCGGCCATCGTCTCACTGCGGCGCAGGCTGGCCTGGAGCTCCAGCAGGTGTGTCACCTCGGTGGCGACGAGGATGATGCGCGAGTCCTCGCCTCCGGCCTCGTCCACCCACGCCGCGGACACCTCCCAGGTGCGGCGCGACTGAGGGTCCGTCACCTCGCGGGTGGCGGTGCCGCGGGTGCGGCGCAGCTCCTCGATGAGGGGCAGGATGCCGGCGCGCAGCGGCGTCTGGGGCGCGGTGGACAGCGGCTGCCCGGAGGGGTCCAGGCCGTCGAAGAAGGTGACGGCGGCGGCGTTGAGGCGATGGATGGTGGTGTCCCCGCCGAGCACGAGGAGCGGGGAGGCGACGGCGTCGAAGGTGCGGCGCCACTCCTGGGCGGAGCGGCGGAAGCTGTCGTGGAGGCGCTGGCGCAGGTCATCCGCGAGGCGCCGGTCGGTGATGTCGGTGACGACGCAGCCCACATGCAGCTCGCGCTGGGAGTCCGGGGCGGAGGCGGCGGCGCGGCTGCGCACCCAGCGCACGCGGCCGTCGGCGCAGATGAGGCGGTGCTCCAGCTCCACCTCGGCGCCGGGGGCCAGTCCTTCGATGGCGGCGCGGTAGCGGGCGCGGTCCTCGGGGTGGATCATCTCCGCCCAGAGAGGGGGAGGACCGCCGTCCGGGCTGGACTGCGCGAAGGCGGAGGCGGGGTAGCCGGTGGTGCGCTCGATGACGGGGGTGCAGTAGAAGTCGCGCAGCACGCCGCCGCGCAGCTTGCCGCCCCAGAGGTAGTCCGGCAGCGAGCGGGTGAGGACGTCCAGGCGTCCCTCGTGCTCCTGGAGGCTCCGCTCGGCGCGCATGCGTTCGGTGAGCTCGGAGAGGGCGGCGATGACGCCCAGCACCTCGCCGCGGGCGCCGCGCACGCGCGAGTAGCTGCCGAACCAGAAGCGGGGCTCTCCGGGGGCGGCGGGGGTCTCCACCTGGAGGCAGGTGTCCTGGATGGGGGCGTCCGTCTCCAGGGCGCGCTGGAGACGCGGGGCGAGCAGTCTGCCCAGCTCGGGCATCACCCCGGTGACGTGGTGGCCCAGGTGGTGGGAGGCGGGCAGGCCGTTCATGGCGGCGAGCGCGGCATTGACGTGGACGTAGCGCAGGTCGCGGTCGAAGAAGGCGAAGCCCACGGGTGTGACGTCCATGACGGCCTCGCGCAGGGCGCTGGCCTCACCGGCGGTGCGCAGCGCGGCATCGCGCTCGTGGCGGGTACGGCCCTGCGCGCGGGCCCACAGCGTGGCGAGGACGCCGGTGGTGGCCAGCACCAGCACGGTGGGGACGAGGACGCGGGCCAGGGGGCTCTCGGAGCCCAGGCGAGAGCCCACCCACGCGACGAGCGCGGCGAGCCCCGTGGCCACGAGGACGGCCAGCACCAATTGGAGGCGGGTGGGGGACTCGGTCATGGCGGCGGACAGGGCCGCGGGAGCCTAGACCAGATTCACCGCCCGTCGTCTCGCGGCCGGCCCATGGACCGAGGCCCCGGCGGGGAGCCGGGCGGGGGGACGGGCCCTCCGCGGCAGGTCTCCCCCTGGGTTCATCGAGCCCAGGGAGAGACGCCCCCCTTCTCCGCTCAATACTGCGTCACAACCTCTGAATACGCGGGCAGCGAGGAGCACGACGCCTCGCGCCGCACCTCATAGAAGCTGCCGCAACCCTGCACGCGCTGCACCGTCCTCATCCCGCAGTCCCAGTTATTGCTCGTATTCAGCGAGACCGAGAGCTCCTGTCCCACCCAATCGTAGCTATACGCGCTGAGGGTGTACCCGGTACTGAGATCCGTCGCCTCGACGCGGGCGTAGGCGGCACCAATCGGGATCGGAAATCCCCAGTCGTCATACCCCAGTGTCGACGTTATCCGCCCGTAGACCAACGTGCCATAGAACCCCACCTCGAAGGTGGACACAGCACCAAAGGGCACACACACATAGGAGGCGGAGCCTGCATCGAGATTGGCATCCGGCTCTTCGAGCTGACGCAGGCTTTCGAGAATCGACTGCTCCCTGGAGAGCGCCCCGTCTCGCTCCTGCTGGATGCTCGAGTGCTTCTTCGCCTCCAGTTGCGCGAGCTCCCGCCACAGGTCGCGCACCACGCTGTCCTTCCCCGCCGCGCCATGAAACACGGTGTAGCTGATGCCATTGCTGGCGCGTGCGGCGTAGGCTCCGTCGTCAATCCGCTTCCACTCGGGACCGGCGGAGGCGAGGAACGCTCGTTCGTTCTTGATTGCCGCCTGATTCGCGATTTCGACTTCGGCCGGTGCTCCGTGTTCGAGGGGCGCTTCGGCACTCGCCACCTGAGAGAGGGCTGGCACCAACGCAAGAGTCAAAGCCATCTTCGACAGCTTCATTCATTCTCCCGTGAGTGTCGCGATTTGCGACGACTTCACGGTATGTATTTTCAAGCTCACACTCAAGGTTCGTATTTCATCAGTTTGATGAGGCACCCGGTGGGTCGTCATCAATCCGCTTGTATGTGCATCCCCTTCCGCCGGGTCGTCCATACCCCGCCGCGGCAACAGCCGTGCCCTCACACCGCGGAAGGCTGCTCCAGGCCCGCGTTCCGCTCCCGGGCCTCGCGGGCCAGCAGCTCGCGCACCTCTTCGTCCGAGGTTTGCGCGAAGTCGCGGTACCACAGTCCCACCGCATGGAACGGCTCCGGCTTGCGGGCGCAGATGACCTCGTCCGCCTCGTCCGCCAGGTCGTCACAGGACTCCACCGCGCCCACCGGCACCGCGACCACGATTCGCGCGGGCTCCTGCTGGCGCAGCGCGGCCACCGCGGCGCGCATCGTGGTGCCCGTGGCCAGGCCATCGTCCACGAGGATGACCGTGCGCCCGCGCACGTCCGGCGGCGGCCGTCCCTCCCGGTACCGGAGCTCGCGCCGCTGGAGCTCCAATCCCTCGCGCGCGGCGGCGGCGTCGATCTGCGCCTCCGAGATGTTCAGCTCATCCAGCACCTCGCGGTTGAGGACCCGCACCCCGCCGGAAGCGATGGCCCCCATCGCCAGTTCCTCGTGCCGGGGCGCCCCCAGCTTGCGCACCAGGAACACGTCCAGCGGCACGCCCATCTTCCTCGCGACTTCATAGGCCACGGGCACGCCGCCCCTCGGCAGCGCCAGCACCACGGTGTCCGGCTGGTGCGCGTAGGCCCGCAAGAGGCCCGCGAGCACGAGGCCTCCCTCGTAACGGTCCAGGAACTCGGGCCCTCGCATGTTCCGCTCCTCGCGCCCCGTTCGGGACACTCCTCTCGAATGAAAATGGACACCTCTCGTCCCCCGTTCCACGAGGGCGGCTCGCGAACGCCTGCCCGTCCGCCCGGGCTCCGGGCATTCCGACATGACATGGGCGGGGGCACCCTTCCTGGTTGCTGCACCGCGCAACCAGCGCCTTCACGTTCCGTGGAAGGAACGCCAAGACACAGGAGACACGCAATGAAGGCTGCCTGGTGGGGAATCGGCGGAGTGGGGATGGGGGCGGGGCTGATGTACTGGGCGGACCCCCGCAGTGGACGTTGGCGGAGGGCACACCTGCAGGGCCGGGCCGTTCACGCCGCGCATGAAGCCAGCGGCGCGGTGGGCATCGTGGCGAGAGACCTGTCCCACCGCACCCGCGGCGTTTTCTTCGAGTCCTTCCGCAAGCTGCGCTCTCGTCCGGTGGATGACGTGACACTGGAGGAACGCGTGCGCTCGGCGCTGGGCCGTGTGTGCTCGCACCCCGGTGCGGTCCACGTCTCCGCGCGGGACGGCACGGTGGTGCTGGAGGGCGCCATCCTGCTCCACGAGTTGAAGCGCGTGGTGCCGCGCATCGGCCGGGTGCGCGGCGTCCGGGGCGTGGACAACCGGCTGAACCCATACCCGGAGCCCGGAACCCATCCGGACCTGCAAGGCGGAGTGGCGCGGCTCGGTGAGGCGTGGCCCTTCATCCAGAACCACTGGTCTCCCACGGCGCGCCTGTTCGGCACGCTGGGAGGGCTGACGCTGACGGGGTGGGGCTTCTGGCAGCGGGGCCTCATCGGCACGCTGGCCGGCCTCGGTGGACTGGTGCTCGGCATCCGGGCCCTCACCAACCTGGACGCGAAGCGCCTCACGGGCGTGGGCGCCGGCACGCGCGCCATCACGCTCCAGAAGGACATCACCGTGAATGCGCCGGTGGAGGAGGTGTTCGCCTTCTGGAGCGCGATGCAGAACTTCCCGCGCTTCATGACCCACGTGGACGAGGTCCGCGTGAGCGACGACGAGCGCTCTCACTGGAGGGTGCAGGGCCCCGCGGGCACGCACTTCGAATGGGACGCCATCATCACCAAGCGCATCCCCAACCAGGTGCTCGCATGGCGGAGCGTGAAGGGCACGATGGTGAAGAACTCGGGCATCATCCACTTCGAGCCCACGCCGGGCGGCGGGACGCGGGTGGACATCCGCCTCTCGTACAACCCACCCGCTGGCGCCATCGGCCACGCCTTCGCGAAGCTGCTGGGCGCCGACCCGAAGAAGCAGATGGATGACGACCTGCTGCGCTTCAAGTCCCTGCTGGAGCGCGGCAAGGCCACCGGCCATGAGACGGTGACACGCGAGCAGCTCGCGCCCGGGCGCACGTCCCCGACGACGATGCACTGACACGCCGTGCCCCCGCTCAGCCCCGATGAGCGGGGGCGGACTCCTCCCGCCTGTCTGAACAGCTCCCGGCGCAGATTCTGCGCGCCCCTCCCGCGAGCCCCCTCCGCGCGCAATTCCTGCGTCCGGAATCCCGGCTCTCCAGCGAGAAGCCCGTGGCGCGGGGCTTGCTCAACCCGGAGATGCCGGACCTCCCCGGTGCCGGCGATGGGAGCCTTCATGGCCATGCGCGACGTGATACCGATGTGCCTGTGCCTGCTCCTCGCCGCCGGTACGGGGCAGGCGAGCGGGCTGGAGCCGGGCTCCCCCCTCATGGCCCCCAAGCGCCCGGCCGCCGCGAAGGAGGCCCCGCGCGCGCCGGAGCTGTCGCTGGCGCGCTTCCTGGAGTCGCCGGGGAGGGACGCGGCGCGCGTGCGGCTCTGGCTGCGCCACAACGGCGAGGCTCGTGCCATTGAAGAGGGCGTGCGCGAGTTCCTGGAGCGGCTCATCCTGCTCTCCGCCGACTCGCCCCCGGAGGCCGTGTTCGCGCACGAGCGGGTGATGCTGGAGGCGGAGGCCCTGGCCGCGGATGGGGAGATTCAGCTGCTGGCGGACGCGCGCGCGGAGCTTCTGGCGAGGCTGGGGAAGCTGGACCCGGACCTCCAGGTGCTCCAAGGGGAGCGCGCCCCGCCCTGGAGCCGGGACGGGGAGCTGGACCGCGAGGCGCTGGCGGGCCTCGTCTTCGCGCGCACGGGCCGCGCCGCGGCGCTGCCTCCGGAGGTGGACCGGCTGGTGACGGAGCTGACGGCGCTGGACCGGAGGCTGGGCGCGCTGGAGGACCAGCTCCTGCCGGTGGCCGAGGAGGCCCTGGGCGCCGTCATCCTGGGCCTGGGCGCGGGAGAGGCGACGATGATGGAGGTGGTCCACGGACTCCACTTCCTCAAGCACCAGCAGCGGCGGCAGCTCGACCTGCGCGTCCAGCGGGAGCTGCTGCTGATGGAGCTTGCCCGCAGGGCGGGCTGCGCCGTGGAGGCCCTCCCATGGGCCCCATCAGCCGAAGCAGGCTGAAAAGCTGGAAGAAGGACAGGCGCCAGGAGGATTCACCTGCGGTCGTGCGTTCTTCCTGGCTAGGCTCCCACCCCAATCAATCATGGCGGAAACCCTGTTCGAGGAACTGAAGAGGTACGTGGGCTTCGACGAGGGGGACGCGCAGGCCCTCGTCGCCCTGCATGCCCTCGCGAAACCCCACTTCCCCCGCATCGCCCGCGTCTTCTACGACCGCATCCTGGAGCACGAGGGTGCGCGGCAGGCGCTCGCGGGCGGCGAGAGCCAGGTCGGCCATCTCCGCGGCACGCTGGAAGCATGGATGGGCCAGCTCCTGCACGGCCCCTGGGACGAGGACTACTACGACCTGCGCTGCCGCATCGGGCGCATGCACGTGCGCATCTCACTGCCGCAGCACTACATGTTCGGCGCGATGAACATCCTGCGGCAGGAGCTCAACGCCGTCATCGACGCGGCCTGGCTGGACCAGCCGGAGATGCTGCGGGCCACGCGCGTCGCGCTGGGGAAGATTCTCGACCTGGAGCTGGCCATCATGCTCCACACCTACCGCGAGGACCTGCTGGCGCAGCAGGCGCGCAGCGAGCGGCTGTCCACCTTCGGCCAGCTCGTGGGCTCCATCGGCCATGAGCTGCGCAACCCGCTGGGCGTCATCGAGACGTCGCTCTACATCCTCAGGGGCCGCTCCGCGGCCGTGGACGAGCGCACCTCCAAGCACCTGGATCGCATCGGCGAGCAGGTGGGCATCGCCAACCGCATCGTCTCCGACCTGCTGGACATGATTCGGGACCGCCCCCTGCAGCGGCAGGAGGTGTGGCTGGACGAGGTCTGGCAGGAGGCCCTCAAGGCCGTGCACCGGCCCGAGTCGGTGACGGTGAGCGCGGAGGGGCTGCCCTCGCTTCCTCCGGTCCAGGGCGACGCGGGCCAGCTCCGTCAGGTGTTCGTCAACCTGCTGGAGAACGCGGTGCAGGCGCTGGAGGAGTCGGGCGGTACGGTGTCGCTGTCGGCGACCACGCCCCAGCCGGGCGTCGCGGAGCTGGTGCTGGAGGACTCGGGGCCCGGCGTGAGCGACGCCATCCGCCGCCGCCTCTTCGAGCCGCTGATGACCACGAAGGCGCGCGGCATCGGGCTCGGCCTGCCGCTCGTCCGGCGGATTCTGGAGCGCCATGGTGGGAGCATCGTCTATGCTCCCCGGCCCGGTGCTGGAGCCCGCTTCGTGCTCCGTCTTCCCCTCATGCCCGCGGAGGACGCCCATGCGTCGGTACCTTCTGCTGGATGACAACCGAGCCTTCGCGGAGAACCTGGCGGAAATCCTCCGCGACGAGGGCGACCAGGCCACCGTCGTCACCAGCGGTGACGAGGCCCTGCGGCTGGCGCGCACCACGCGCTTCGACGCGCTGCTGACCGACATGCGCATGCCGGGCATGAGCGGCGCGGACGCGGTGCACCACCTGCGCCGGGTGGACCCGGGGCTGGCCGCGGTGGTCATCACCGCCTATCCCCGCGAGGACGACCTGGAGACGGCGCGCCGCGAGGGCCTGCTCGCGGTGCTGCCCAAGCCGGTGCCCATTCCCACGCTGGTGGGGCTGCTGTCCGGGGCCCGCCGCGACGGGCTGGTGGTGCTGGTGGAGGACGACCCGGCGCTGAGCGACAACCTCACCGAGGTGCTGCGCGCGAAGGGCTTCTCGTGCGTGACGGCGTGCTCGGTGCTGGACACGGACCGCATCTCCTGCGTGGAGCCCTTCGCCGCGCTGGTGGACCTGCGGGTGCCCGGAGGCCCGGACGGCGAGGCGCTGCGGCGGCTGCGCGCGCGCTACCCGAACCTGTCCACCTTCATCATCACCGCCTTCCCGGACGCGGTCCCGACGGAGGGCGCCTCGGGCGTCTTCTCCAAGCCCTTCGACACCCGCGCGCTGGTGCACGCGCTGGAGACGGCGTACGCCGCGCGCCCCGCCCGCGTCTCATGAGCGAGCCCACCCCCAAGTCCCTGCCCACCGTCCTCGTGGTGGATGACAACGCGGCCTTCCTCGACAACCTGCAGGAGCTGCTGGGAGACGCGGGGTACGCGGTGCGCGGCGCCACGAGCTGCCGGGCCGCCCGTGAGCGCGCGAGGGAAGGCTTCGACGTGGCGCTGGTGGACCTGCGCCTGCCGGACGGAGACGGCACCGCGCTGGCGGCGGAGCTGAAGAATGGCAGCCCCGACTCGGAGGTGGTGCTGCTGACGGGCTTCGCCACGCTGGAGACGGCGGTGGCCGCGGTGCGGGCGGGCGCGTGCGCCTACCTCATGAAGCCCTGCGCCCCGCAGGAGCTGCTGCTGACGCTGGAGCAGGCCATGCGCCAGGTGCGGCTGCACGGGGAGAAGCGCGAGCTGGCGCGGCGCGCGCAGATGACGGAGAAGCTGGCGGCCGTGGGGACGATGACGGCGGGCCTGTCCCACGAAATCCGCAACCCGCTGAACGCGGCGGCGCTGCAGCTCTCCGTGCTGGAGCGGCGGGTGCGGAGGCTGCCGGACACGCAGCAGGAGCCGCTGCTGGAGCCGCTGCTGCTGGTGCGCGACGAGATTCGGCGGCTGGACCACATCCTGGAGGACTTCCTCCAGTTCGCGCGGCCACGCGAGTTCCGCCCGGGCGCGGTGGACGTGAGGGAGCTGCTGCGGCGGGTGGTGGACCTGCTGAGCGGTCAGGCCGACGCGCGCAGGGTGATGCTGGAGAAGACCTTCGTGGAGGGAGCCATCCCCCCGGTGGCGGGTGAGGAGGAGCGGCTGCGGCAGGTGCTCATCAACCTGTGCCTCAACGCGCTGGAAGCCACTCCGGCGGGCGGCAAGGTGACGGTGTCCGCGGGGCACGAGGGCTCTCGCGTGTGGCTCATGGTGGATGACGCCGGCCCGGGAATCCCCCCGGAAGTCCGAGACCGCATCTTCGAGCCCTTCTTCACCACGAAGGCCCAGGGCTCGGGGCTGGGGCTTTCCATCGTCCACGCCATCGTCACCCAGCATGGCGGCACGCTGGAGGTGGGCACGGCCCCCGGCGGCGGGGCCCGCTTCATCCTCCAGCTCCCCGTGGCGACGCGCTGACTCCCCGCCTCGCGCGGGGAGGGGGCGCCCATCAGAAGGCGCCGCCCGAACGGAAGAGCACCCGGCCGTCAGTGCTGAAGCGCTTGCACACGATGCACGAGTGCTGGGCCGCGGCGCCGCTCTGGTACTGGGAGAGGTCCACGCTCGCGAGATGCCGGCCCGGAGGCTGCACCGGAGCGCCACCGGGCTCGTTGCTGAACCAGATGTCGAACACGTAGTGCACCGCCACGGGCTTGCCGGCGAGCATCGCGGGCTCGTAGCGCCAGGTGGAGATGGTGCGGATGACCGTCTCCTCCAGTCCGCGCAGCCCCTGGATGGGCTTGCAGTCGGTGACGCTGCCCTCGGTGGTGATGGTGCAGCGGGCGATCACCGCCCCCTTGGGGAAGGAGGCCAGCGCGCGCCGGAGGCCATACGTGAGGTCGCGGTAGTGCAGCCGCTCCCCGGAGATGAACCGGGGCGGGGTGATGCCGGGCCCCAGCTCGAGCACCGCGGGCGGGGCGGGCTCGGGCGGGGGAGTGGGGGCGGCCGCGACGGCCTCGGCGGGAGCCGCCTCTTCCGCCACCGGCGCGGCGGCCTCCACTGGAGCGGGGGGCTCGGCGTCCAGCGAGTAGGGGACGCGCGGCAGCTCCGTCCGGGCGATGGACTGCGTGTCCGGGATGAGCAGCGGGGCGCGGCGCGGGGCGCGGACCCTCACGACGGACGGGCGCTCCACCTTCTGGGCCACCCGGATGACCGGACGCGTGGTGCGAACCGGCGCGGAGGCGTCCGGCGGGGACACGAACGAGGCGGGTGCCACCAGCGGGCGAGGCTCCGGGGCGTCATGTGACGGGGCGGACACCTCGAGGGGGAGGGCCACCACATCCGCCGGCGTGGGGGCGGGAGCCGGCTCGGCGAGCGCCGTCTCCGGCACCTGCGAGGTGCCGAGCACCACAGCGAGCACCGCGCCGCCGAGCCCGCTGGCGAGGCGCCAGGGCCTGCGTGGAGCGGCGGCCTCGGAGGCGGCGAGCAGGCGGCGCACGCGCGTCAGCAGCGAGCCACCGGAGGCGCCGAGGGCGGGCTGGGGCGAGGGAGCGAGGCGCAGCTGCTCGATGTGGGCCAGGGCGCGCGCGTAGAGGTAGGCGTCACCGCAGCACTGGACGGCCAGATCATCAGCGCAGTGCTCGCGCTCCTCGCGGATGCGGTGGGACAGCCACCAGACGGCCGGGTGGTAGAAGAGGAGGGTTTCGACGAGGGACTGGAGGAGGTTGACGAGGTAGTCGTGGCGGCGGATGTGGGCCAGCTCATGGGCGAGAATGGCCTCGAGCTGGACGGGGGACAGGCCCGTCATGGCGACGGCGGGCACGAGGATGAGGGGCCGCCACAGGCCGATGACCATGGGCACGTCGATGCTGGCGGAGGCCAGCAGGCGGACGGGGCCGGCCATGCGCATGCGAGACAGGGCCTTCTGGAGGGCGTCACGCCAGGGGGCCTCGGGCTCGAGGGTGCACTGGCGGGACAGGCGCTGAGTCATGGCCCAGGCCAGCAGGGTGCGGGCGGACAGCAGCAGCACACCGCAGCACCAGGCCGGCAGCAGCCACGGCCGCAGCACCTCCAGCCAGGACGCGTCACCCGGGAGCGCGGACACGGCCGTCACCGTGAGGGTGGCGTCCGGAGTCACCGCGGTGGGCAGGCCGGCGACGGTGATGGTCTCCGAGAAGACGAGGCGGGAGGCCTCGGCCAGGACGGAGAAGAAGGTGACCACCGGGAGCACGGCCATGGCGAGCAGGCCGAGGCAGGCCGTGGCGTAGCGGGCGCGGGCGGCGTGTTGGGGAATCAACGCCAGCAGCCCGGCGACGACGAGGGCCACGGCGGCGCCCTGCCAGAGGAACCCGAGCAGGGCCTGCTCCAGGGCGAGGAACATGGGCTGCTGCGACAGCATATGCAGTGCGTCCATTACTTCCCCCGCTTCTCGTGCTCGTCCAGCAGCTTCCGGATCTCCGCCAGCTCCTCGGCGGACGCCCGCTTCATGGAGAGGGCCTGGGCCACGAGGGTGGTGGCCGAGCCTCCGAAGGCCCGGTCCATCAGGTCGCGGAGCAGGTCGCGCTGGGTGCGCTTCTCGCTGAGGGCGGCCTCGTAGACGTGGGTGCGCTCGCTCTCGTCGCGCTGGACGAGCCCCTTCTCCGTCATGTTCTGGAGGAGCTTGAGGACGGTGGTGTAGCCGGTGTCCTTGTCCTGGGTGTCCCGGAGCGACTCGTGGACCTGACGTACCGTGCAGGGTCCCAGCTTCCAGAGGACTCGCAGGATGGCGAGCTCGGCACGAGTGGGCTGTGGCAGGGCGGGAGTCATACCAGGAGTATTACGACGCACGTCGTAAGTGTCAACGACGAGCGTCGTAGATGTCGGCGGGCGGACCCCCGCCGCCGCCGCACCACGTCAACTCCGCTCCGGGACTACGACTCCGCGGCCAGGTCCTCTTCCTCGTCGGGGACGGCCTTCAGGGCCGCGCCGCCGTTCTGCGCGGCGTACTCCTTGAGGCGGTACTGAATCTTCCGCACGCTGATGCCGAGCACCTCCGCCGCGCGGGACGTGGAGCCCTGCACCATCTCCAGCGTGCGGAGGATGGCCTCGCGCTCGATGGCCGCCAGCGTGGCGCCGGGGATGAGCGCGCCCGCGGACGTACCGTTGGGCCGGGGTCCACGCAGCACGGGGGGCAGGTCGTCGGTGGTCAGCTCGCTGCCCTGCGCCAGCACCACCGCGCGCTCAATCGCGTTCTCCAGCTCGCGGATGTTGCCCGGCCAGTCGTGGGAGAGCAGCGCCTGGAGCGTGCCCGGCGCCAGCCCGCGCACCTCCTTGCCGTACGAATCGCTGTACTTCTCCAGGAAGTGGTTCACCAGCGCGGGGATGTCGCTCTTGCGCTCGCGCAGCGGCGGCAGCGTCACGCTCACCACGTTGAGGCGGTAGTAGAGGTCCTCGCGGAACCGGCCCGCCTTCACCTCCGCCACCAGATCCCTGTGCGTGGCCGCGACGATGCGCACGTCCACCTTCAGCGTCTGCGTCCCGCCCACGCGCTCGAACTCGCGCTGCTGCAGCACGCGCAGCAGCTTCACCTGCACCGCCGCGGAAATCTCTCCAATCTCGTCCAGGAAGAGCGTGCCCCCGTCGGCCATCTCGAACCGGCCCTCCTTCCGGGCCACCGCGCCCGTGAAGGAGCCCTTCTCGTGGCCGAACAGCTCGCTCTCCAGCAGGTTCTCCGACAGCGCCGCGCAGTGCACCCGGATGAAGGGCTTGTCCTTGCGCGGTGACTCCTGGTGCAGCGCCTGGGCGATGAGCTCCTTGCCCGTACCGGACTCGCCCAGGATGAGCACCGTGGCGCGCGTGCCCGCGGCGCGGCGGACGACGTCGTAGATGCCCTGCAGCGGCGGCGACTCGCCGATGATGTCGTGGAAGCGCTTGACGCGCGAGCGGACCTGGTCGCGCAGCGCCTCCGCCTCCTCGCGCAGGCTGCGCTTCTCCAGCGCCTTGGCGAGGATGACCAGCACCTGCTCCGCGTCCAGCGGCTTGAGCAGGAAGTTGTCGGCCCCGGACTTCATGGCCTCCACGGCGGTCTCCACGCTGGCGAACGCCGTCATCATCACGAAGGTGGCGTCGCTGCCCTGCTCGCGCGCCGTCTTCAGCAGGGTGAGCCCGTCCATCTGCGGCATGCGCACGTCGGTGAGCACCACCGCGGGGGAGAATTCGGCGATGCGCGTCAGGGCCTCGGCGCCGTTGGCGGCCTGGGCCACCTCGTAGCCCTCCTCTTGGAGGATGGTGGCAATCGCCCGGCGGGCATTGTCCTCATCGTCGACGACCAGGATGCGCTTCAGGGACATGGAGGGCTCTCGGGGTGTGAATGGACGTTCCAGGTCTCCACCACGGGTTCGATGCGCGGGGTGAGCTGGATGATGGAGCTGGGAAAGCAGTGAGCGGGCAGCTCGGCGAAGATGCGGCGGACTTCTTCCGCGTCCGCCTCGCTGGAGACGGCGACATGGGGGCGGACGATGAGGTCCGTCAGGTGGGGCGGCTGGTCGGGGGCACCCACCACCCGGGCCACCGCGCTGCTCTGGTAGAACAGCACCGGCACGGCCGCGTCGCGCGCCCGGTCCAGGAAGGCCAGCAGCGTGCGGCCCTCCACCGCGCCCACCAGCAGGGACTCGGGGGCCCACCGGCCCTCGTTGCCCTTCTCCGGCTCGACCAGCGGGCAGCCGATGGGGACAGGAGGCGCCTGGTCCGTCGTCAGGACGGCGCCGCGCGCGCCCTGCCAGAAGAGCCGCGTCTCGTACTCGGTAATGGTCACGGACGTCATGGGCCTGCCTCCTGCCATTCCCTGCGCAGGCAACGCCCTTTCAACCCCTGTGCCGCGCCGGTGCTTCTTCCCCGACCCGCTCCCTGCCCCCGGGGACAGCTGCCGCCAATCAGGAAACATCATGGTAGCCCGAACATGCGAAGGATGGCGGGCCCGGTGAGGCTGACCAGCAGGCAGCCGGCCACCATGAGCGGGATTCCAAGCCGCAACATCTCGGACGAGTCCAGCCCCTCGCCCGCGGCCATGGCGTTGGGCGGGGTGCTGATGACGAAGGGGATGCCGAACGAGCACCCCAGCGCGACGAGGATGGGCGTGGAGGCGGCCGGGTGGAGCTGCATGGACAGGGGGATGAGGAGCGCCGCGGTGCCGGTGTTGCTCATCACCGCGGACAGCACCGCCGCCACCACCACCAGCAACCCGAGCTGCGCCGTCACCGGCCAGCCGCTGAAGTCCGCTCCGGCCAGCGCGCGCGCCACCAGTCCGGAGTGCTCCATCAACCGGCCCAGGGAGATGCCCCCGGCGATGAGCAGCAGGGTGGACCAGTCCAGCTTCCCCAGGTCCTCGCGCTTCAGCAGCCCGCTGCCGAAGAGGATGATGATGGCCCCCAGCGCCACCACCGGCGCCGGGACGCCGTGCAGCGGCTCGGCCAGCCACGCCGCCGCGCAGGCCGCGCTCACCGCGAGCACCCGGCGCCCGGCGCGGCTGAGCGGCCGGAGCTCCTGGGCGGGCAACTCCAGCCGGCCGCCCACGCGGAAGCGCAGCAGCACCAGCCCGAAGCCCAGCAGCAGCATCAGCGCCGTGAGGGGCAGCGCCAGCGCCATCCACTTCGCGAAGGTGACCTGCGAGTACGCGCTGGCGGCGGACACCGCGAGGGCGTTGGGGCCGCTGCCCACCGGCGTGCCCATGCCGCCGAAGTTGGCGCCCAGGGCCACGCTCAGGAGCAGCGCGGGCCGCAGCGGCGCCCCCGCCGGCGTCGCCTGGAGGATGGGCCGCAGCGCCGCGAGCATCATCGCCGCCGCGGCCACGTTGGACATCCACATGGAGAGGAACGCCACGCCGCCCATCACCAGCAGGAGCAGCAGCCGGGGCCGTCCGCGAGACAGCCGCACCACGTGCTGGGCCACCGTGAAGTCCAGGCCATGCCGCCGGGCCGCCACCTCCAGCGTGAAGCCGCCCAGGAAGAGGAGCAACACCGGGTCCGAGCTCCACGCCATCACCGCGGGCAGCCGGTAGGCCGTGTCCAGTGACGCCATCAGCGTGGGCGTGGCCCCCATCAGCAGCAGGGTGGGGACGAACGGCGGCACCACCTCCGTGAGCCACAGCACCAGGCACACGCCACCAATCAGCACCGTGCGCGAGGCGACAGGCCCCTCCACCCCGAAGCCAGCCACCAGTGCGACCAGGGCGACGCCGGCCACCGCCAGCGCGGGGCGCAGCCATTGCCGGCGCGAAGAGGCCTCGGCGGGCGGCGAGACGCTCGGGGAGCCCCGCGCCTCGGTGGCGCGCAGCGGTACGGGAGGGGAGGGAGTCATGAGGCCTTACACGTCGAGGAGGCGCCCCCTCCGGAGGGGGCGGGCGTCGGCAAGGGCGGGAAGACAGGGCGCGCCCGCGTCATGCCGCACGCGGGCCGGGGGGAAGACTCAGGCGCCGAACTCGGCCGCCAGCTCGTGCCGGTCGCGCTCCGCGATGAGGTGCTGCGCGTACCGCACCAGGTCCGCCTCCGTGACGATGCCAACCAGGGTGCCGCTCGCGTCCACCACGGGCAGGCAGCCGTACTTGTGCTTGAGCATCGAATCCACCGCCTCCTTCAGCGGCGTCTCCGGGCGGACCGTCGTCACGTCCCGAGTCATGATGTCGGCGGCCCACAGCGGCTGCGCCGCCGGGTCGGTGGCGTGCACGGCGGCGGCCCTCAGGAGGTCCCGGTGGGTGATGAGCCCCACCAGCTTGCCCTGCCGCAGCACGGGGAGATGCCGGATGCGATGGAGGCGGAGCAGCTCGTCCGCCTTGGCCAGGTTCTGGGTCTCCTTGAGGGTGACCACGTCGCGGGTCATCAGCTCACCAACGATCTGCATCGGGCTCTCCGGGGTGATGCGTCCTCTGTCGGGCCACTTGCTTTGCAGGTCCGGGGCCAGCAGAGCGCTGCTCCTGGGAAACAGTGTTTCCAGTTCCTGGAGGACGCAAGCTTTGCGTCTCCTAGATGCCCTCCGCAGCGTTTGCGCGCCAGAAACATTTGAGCACCGCCGAACACCCGCCTTCCGGGCCGGTTGAAGGCCGCTGGCCTGTGCGCTAAGTGCTCACCCTGTCGCTAGGGGTGCCCCTGGAGGGGCTGAGACGGCCGCGGCGAGCGGCCAACCCTTGGAACCTGAACCGGGTCATTCCGGCGGAGGGAAGCGGCCCGGGGCTCCATTCCCCGCCCGCCTGCCCGTCCGCCGCCGAGGAGAAGCGAGATGAGCGGAGCGTCCAGGAGCCTGAAGGTCGATGGGAAGGTGCTGGAGGGAATCAGCCGGGGCCCGCTGCCAGCCTCGCGCAAGGTGTACGTCCACGGGGCGCTGCACCCGGACCTGCGCGTCCCGCTCCGGGAGATCAGCCAGACGCCCACGCGTCACGGCCCGGGTCCGGACGCGAAGCTGACGCCCAACCCGCCCGTCTACGTCTATGACTCCAGCGGTCCGTACACGGACCCCTCGGCGCCCATCGACCCGCGGCAGGGCCTGCCCCCGGTGCGCGAGTCCTGGATTCTGGGCCGGGGCGACACGGACGAGCTGCCCCGCATCACCTCCGAGTACGGCCGCGCGCGCGAGGACGACCCGCGGCTGGCCGGCCTGCGCTTCGGCCACCGCCGCAAGCCCCGCGTCGCGAAGAAGGGCGGCAACGTCACCCAGCTGCACTACGCCCGGCGCGGCATCATCACCCCGGAGATGGAGTACGTGGCGCTGCGGGAGAACCTCCAGGTGGAGGCCTCGCTCGCGGCCCAGCACCCGGGCCAGTCCTGGGGCGCCTCCATCCCGCGCGTGATTACACCCGAGTTCGTCCGGGACGAGGTGGCCCGCGGCCGCGCCATCATCCCCGCCAACATCAACCACCCGGAGCTGGAGCCGATGATCATCGGCCGCAACTTCCTGGTGAAGATCAACGCCAACATCGGCAACTCGGCGGTCACCTCCTCCATCGAGGAGGAGGTGGAGAAGATGGTGTGGTCCATCCGCTGGGGCGCGGACACGGTGATGGACCTGTCCACCGGCCGCAACATCCACGAGACGCGCGAGTGGATTCTGCGCAACGCGCCGGTGCCCATCGGCACGGTGCCCATCTACCAGGCGCTGGAGAAGGTGGGCGGCAAGGCGGAGGAGCTCACCTGGGAGCTGTTCCGGGACACGCTCATCGAGCAGGCCGAGCAGGGCGTGGACTACTTCACCATCCACGCCGGCGTGCTGCTGCGCTACGTGCCGTGGACGGCGAAGCGCCTCACCGGCATCGTCAGCCGCGGCGGCTCCATCATGGCCAAGTGGTGCCTGGCCCACCACCAGGAGAATTTCCTCTACACGCACTTCGAGGAGATCTGCGAGATCATGAAGGCGTACGACGTCAGCTTCAGCCTGGGAGACGGGCTGCGGCCGGGCTCCATCGCCGACGCGAACGACGCGGCGCAGTTCGGCGAGCTGGAGACGCTGGGCGAGCTGACGAAGGTGGCCTGGAAGCACGACGTGCAGGTGATGATCGAAGGCCCGGGCCACGTGCCCATGCACCTCATCCAGGAGAACATGACGAAGCAGCTCGCCGTGTGCGGCGAGGCGCCGTTCTACACGCTGGGGCCCCTCACCACGGACATCGCGCCGGGGTATGACCACTTCACCAGCGGCATTGGCGCGGCGATGATCGGCTGGTTCGGCACGGCGATGCTCTGCTACGTGACGCCCAAGGAGCACCTGGGCCTGCCGGACCGGGACGACGTGAAGGAGGGCGTGATTACGTACAAGATCGCCGCCCACGCCGCGGACCTGGCCAAGGGGCACCCGGGCGCCCAGGCGCGGGACAACGCGCTGTCCAAGGCGCGCTTCGAGTTCCGCTGGGAGGACCAGTTCAACCTGTCTCTGGACCCGGAGCGCGCCCGCGCCTTCCACGACGAGACGCTGCCCGCCGAGGGCGCCAAGGTGGCCCACTTCTGCTCCATGTGCGGCCCCCAGTTCTGCTCCATGAAGATCACCCAGGACGTCCGCGACTACGCGGCGAAGACGGGCGTCACCGAGGACGCGGCGCTGAAGTCCGGTCTCGAGGAGAAGAGCGAGGAATTCAAGAAGGCCGGAGGCGAGCTGTACCGCCGGGCCTGAAGGCCCGGACGGCAGGGGAGGATGACCTGACAGAGCACCTGTCCGCGACGTGACAATCAGCGCGGGCACATGTCATGTTGGGTGGGAAGGGCGCGCCCGCCGCGCCCGCGTCTTTCGGGAGGGATTCTGGATGGAGACACAGCAGCCAGTCGATTCGTACCTCACGGGGAGCCCTGCTCCCACGGAGGATGAGAGGAACGCGGCGCTCCTGGCGCACATCGGGGGCATCATTCTTCCCATCCTGGTTCCCCTGTTCATCATGCAGGGCAAGGGTGAGAAGTCCGCCTGGGTGAAGGCGCAGGCCGTCGAGGCGCTCAACTTCCAGATCACCGTGTTCATCGGCTACGTGCTGAGCGGCGTCCTGACGGCCGTCTGCATCGGCGCCCTCCTGCTGCCCCTGGTCATGCTGGCCGCCATCGTCCTGGGCATCATGGCCGGCATGAAGACCCAGAAGGGCGAGTCGTACCGCTACCCGGCGACCCTGCGCCTGGTGAAGTAACGAGGCGTCCCATCGGGCGGACCGGGCGCGAACGCGCGGGTCCGCCCGAGGTGTTTCCAGGGCAGGCCCGGCGTCGTGCCGGCCTTCAGCCGCCGATGCCCATCATGGACAGCAGGGTGGCGCCGTTGCCGGGCTCGGTGAAGCGGTGTCCGTCCGGCTTGTCGCCCAGCGCCCGGCGGATGGCCACGGCCAGCTCCACGTCGCTGGCGCCGCCGCGGATGAGCTGGTGCAGCGGGGCCTGCGCGCGTCCGCCCAGGCAGCTTCGCAGGTCGCCGTTGGACGCCACACGCACGCGGTTGCACCCGCCGCAGAAGTTCTGGGTGAGGGGAGAGATGAAGCCCACGCGGCCGCCGGGCGCGCGCCAGTAGCGCGCGGGGCCGGAGGTGAGGGAGGCGGCGTCCGAGGCCTCCTCGGGCTCGGGCTCCAGCGGTAGCCCGGACGCCTGGAGCCGCTCGATGAGCTCCGCGGTGGGCACCGGCGTGCCCTGGCCGAAGGGCATCAGCTCGATGAAGCGCGGGGTGAGGCCGCGCGCGTGCGCGTACGCCACCAGCGCGGGGACCTCGCCGTCATTCACACCGCGCATCACCACGGCGTTGAGCTTCAATGAGGCGTAGCCCGCCCCCGCCGCCGCGTCGATTCCGCGCAGGATGTTGTCGAAGTCGCCCTGCCTGGAGATGCGCCGGAAGGTCTCCGGCGAGAGGGTGTCCAGGCTCAGGTTGAGCTGGGTGACGCCGGCCTCGCGCAGCGGCACGGCCAGGGGGGCGAGGAAGCTGGCGTTGGTGGTGATGGCCAGGTGCTGGATGCCGGGCAGCGCGGCGATGTTCCGGGTGATGTCCAGGATGTCCGGGCGGATGAGCGGCTCACCTCCGGTGAGGCGCACCCGGCGGATGCCCATGCTCGCGAAGACGGAGGTGATGCGCGCCAGCTCCCGCGCGTCCAGCATGTCCCGCTTCCCGCCCCACGACGCGGGCGAGCAGTAGTTGCAACGGAAGTTGCAGCGGTCCGTGATGCTCAGCCGCAGGTACGTCATCCGGCGTCCCTGGGCATCCAGCAGGGGCGGCGCGAGCGGATCCGTCATCCGCGTGCTCTATCTCTCACTGCCGGTGGCGGAGCGCTTGACGACGTCCTTCGACTCGGCCCCCTCCGGCGTGATGGAGCGGCCGGAAGTGGGGGCGTCGGCGTCGTCATCCAGGTCGGTGAGGCGGGCCAGCTCCGCCTCGGCGTCGGTGGCCTCCACCTCCGCCTGGGGAAGCCCCTTCTTCAGCTTCATCTCCTCCTTGATGCGGACGAGGCCCTCTTCGCCGATGTCCAGGAACGCGCGGACGACCTCCGGGTCGAACTGCGTGTTGGCGCAGCGGCGGATCTCCTGGATGGCGTTGGCGAACGTGGTGCCCTTGCGGTACGGCCGGTCGCTCGTCATCGCGTCCAGCGTGTCCGCCACGGCGAAGATGCGCGCGCCGATGTGGATTTCGTGCCGCTGGAGGTTGCGCGGGTAGCCGGCGCCGTCCCACCGCTCCTGGTGGGAGAGGACGATGGAGGCGGGCGTGTCCAGGAAGGGGATGTTCTGGATCATCTGGAAGCCGATCTCCGGATGCTTCCGCATCTCCATCCACTCGTCCGGGGTGAGCTTGCCCGGCTTGAGCAGCACCGCGTCCGGCACGCCAATCTTGCCGATGTCGTGCAGGAGCGCGCCGCGGCCAATCTCCTCCAGCTCCTTGCCCTGGATGCCCATGCGCTGGGCGATGGCCGACGTGTAGCTGACCACGCGCTGGGAGTGGTCGCTCGTCTCGTGCTCGCGCGCGTCGAGCGCGGCCACCAGCGCCAGCAGCGTGTTCTGGTACGTGTTGGCGATGTCGCGCAGGGCGTTGCGCAGCTCCGCCGTCCTGTCGCGCACCTTGCGCTCCAGCTTCTTCTGGTAGCGCTTGCGGGCCATCTCGATGCGGCGCTTGGCCAGCGCGCGCTCGATGGCGCGGATCAGGTCCGTCAGCTTCGGTGGCTTGAGCAGGTAGTCCACCGCGCCGCGGCGCAGGCAGTCCACGGCGGACTCGGTGTCGCCGTAGCCGGTGAGCATGATGACGGAGGTGTCCGGGAGCCGCTCGCGCAGGTTCTCCAGGAGCCACAGGCCGTCCTTGCCCGGCATCTTCATGTCGCTGATGACGAGCGGAGTGTCCTCCTCGCTAGCGACATCGAGCGCCATCTCGGCACCACTCGCGACGACGCAGTTGTAGCCCTCCTCCCGGAGGAGGACGGAGATGACGTCGCGTACGGAGTCGTCATCATCGACGATGAGGATTCTGGGTGGGGCAGGAGGGATGGCTTCCACGGCGGTTGATTCTAGAGGTTTCCGGGTTTCAAAGGCGAACGAGTGCGAGAAATTACCACCCTTTCCGGGTTCGCGGTTGATCTCCCAGCGAACAGGGAGGGTACCCGGCCGCTGGCCGGAAGAGGAGCCGGCAGGCGCGGATCAGGGCCATTTTCCCTCTGGGAAACGCCTGGAGCGCCTGTCCGCCCGCCCGGGGGCGGGGGCGCCTGCCCGCCCTGACGGATTGTGCGGGATTCCCGACGTCCGAGGTGGCCCCGGGGCGCCCCGTTCCCCACCTCGGACCCCGTCATCCCTCAGCCCTGGGCCTTCGCGGGGGCGCGATCGTACCGGAAGGGGGCCAGGCTCACCGTGGGCTTCTCGCCGAGCACCGCCTGCGCGACGAGCTTCGCGGTGATGGGGGCCAGGAGGATGCCGTTGCGGAAGTGCCCGGTGGCGAGGAAGAGGCCGGGGGCGGGGCCCTCGCCGAGGTACGGGTAGCGGTCCTCCGTCCAGGGCCGGAAGCCCGCCCAGGAGTCCGTCACGGACGCGGAGCCCAGCTCCGGGCACAGCTCCAGCGCCATGCCGAGGATGCGGGCCAGTCCCGCCGCCGTCACCTGCTTGTCGAAGCCCACCAGCTCCATGGTGCTGCCGGCGATGACGCGCCCGTCCGCGCGCGGCACCAGGTAGCCCTTCTCCGAGGTGACGATGCGGTCCAGCACCGGCAGCCGCGTCTGGAACTGCACCATCTGCCCCCGCGCCGGCCGCACCGCCTTCGCCTCCACGCCGGCGCCCTGCACCAGCGCGGACCACGAGCCCGCCGCCAGCACCACGGCGTCCGCGCGCAGCACCTCGCCGTCCAGGTCCACGCCCACCGCGCGGCCGCCCTCGTGCACCACGCCGCGCACGTAGCCGCCGCGGAACTCCGCGCCCACGCGGGCGGCCGCCATGGAGAGCGCGCGCACCAGCAGCCGGTTGTCCACCTGGTGATCATCCGGGAAGTGCGCGGCGCCCAGCGCCTTCGGGGACAGGCGGGGCTCCAGCTCCCGGGCCGCCGCGCCGTCCAGCAGCTCCGCGCGCAGGCCCAGCCCCCGCTGCCACGCCACCGTGGCGTCCAGGTGGTGCAGCCCCGCCTCGTCGAAGGCCACCTTGAGCACGCCGCACGGCCGGTAGGCCACGTCCACGCCCGTCAGCTCGCGTAGCTCCGCGGCGAAGGCGGGGTAGAGGCCCCGGCTGCGCAGGCACAGCTCGAGGAAGGGACCGGGCCCGTCCGCCTCCATCTGCGGCGCGAGGATGCCCGCCGCCGCGCTGGAGGCCTCCGCGCCCGGAATGGCGCGCTCCAGCACCGTCACGCGCACGCCTGCCTGCCGCAGCCGCAGGGCGATGCCGCAGCCCATGATGCCACCGCCCACGATGATGATGTCCGAGACTCGCATGGGCCGCTTCCTGCTCGCCCACTCCCTCGTTTGCAAGCCTCAAGACAGGTCCACCCGGGGCTCGGTTGACGGCGGGGGGCTTTCTCGTTACTGATGGGGCCGTGCTCTCTGCCTTCCATCACCACCATGCGCACCATCGGCTCGGCCCGGACGGGTTCGATCGCCATGCGCATGCCTGGGTGAACCGCTAGAGCGCACACCCACCCGGCACAAGCCGCAGCGACGAAGGCCCGTCCCCCCAGGACGGGCCTTTTTTCGTTTCCGCGCACCTCTTCCCCCGCAGCCCCTCGAAGGCCCACCCATGCTGCTGAAGATTGCCCTTCCCAACAAAGGCCGCCTCTCCGAAGAAGTCAGGGAGTTGTTCAACGACGCGGGCCTGGAGGTGCGTGCCCGCGGAGAGCGCGCGCTCACCGCGTCGCTCGGCGGCGAGTTCGAAGCCATCTTCGTCCGGGCCCAGGACATCCCCGAGTTCGTCGCGGACGGCGCGGCGCACGCGGGCGTCACGGGGTGGGACCTGGTGAACGAGGCCGGGCGCGAGCTGGACCACCTGATGGACCTGGAGTTCGGCCGGTGCCGGCTGGTGGTGGCCACCCGCGAGGAGAGCGGCATCAACACGCCGGATGACGTGAGGAACGGGAGCCGGGTGGCGTCGTGTTTCCCCCGGCTGACGCAGGCGTTCTTCGACAAGCGCGGGCAGAAGGTGACGGTGGTGCCGGTCTCGGGCGCGGCGGAGATTGCCCCGCACCTGGGCATCGCGGACATCGTGGTGGACCTGACGTCCACCGGCTCCACGCTGAAGATGAACGGCCTGCGCGAGGTGGCCACGGTGCTGGAGTCCAGCGCGCGGCTGGTGGCCTGCAAGGGCAACACCCCCGAGGCGCAGCGCAAGCTGGAGGAGCTGACGCTGGCGCTGGGCTCGGTGCTGGCGGCCCGTGGCAAGCGCTACCTCATGGCCAACGTGCCGAAGAAGGTGCTGGGGCAGGTCCGCGAGGTGCTACCCGGCCTCAACGGCCCCACGGTGGTGGACGTGCTGGACGGCGGCAACTTCGTGGCGGTGCACGCGGTGGTGCCCTCGAAGACCATCTACCGCACCGTCAACGCGCTGAAGGCCCTGGGCTGCGAGGGCATCCTGGTCACCCGCATCGAAAGGCTGATGGCGTGATGGATACCTCCGCTTCTCCCGTCCTCAGGTACCGCGGCCCGCTGTCCGGCCTGTCCGCGGAGGATCGCCGCCGGCTGCTGGACCGCGCGGGCGGCGGGTCCGATGCCCGCGTGGCCTCCCGCGTGAGCGAGCTCATCGCCCGGGTGCGCGCCGAAGGCGACCGGGCGCTCTTCGACCTGGCGCGCCAGTTCGACCGCGTGCAGTTGACGTCGCTGGAGGTGCCGCGCGGGCGCTGGGAGGCGGCGCTGGCGGCGCTGGACCCCGGCGTACGCGAAGCCCTGTCCCGTGCGGCGCGCAACATCGCCAGGGCGCACTCGGCGCAGAAGCCGCGCGCGGTGGAGATCGAGACGGAGCCGGGCGTGCTGGTGGGACGGCGGCCGGACCCGCTGGGCCGCGTGGGCGTGTACGCGCCCGGAGGCCGGGCCGTGTACCCCAGCAGCGTGCTCATGGGCGCGGTGCCGGCGAAGGTGGCGGGGGTGGGCGAGGTCATCGTCTGCTCGCCGCCGGGGCCGGATGGGCTGCCCCACGCGAGCGTGCTGGCCGCGGCGGCAATCGCGGGCGCGGACCGGGTCTTCTCGCTGGGCGGCGCGGGCGCGGTGGCGGCCATGGCCTACGGCACGGAGAGCGTGCCCCGGGTGGACCGCATCGTCGGGCCGGGCAACGCGTACGTGGCCGAGGCGAAGCTCCAGGTGGTGGGCGCGGTGGCGATTGAAGCGCCCGCCGGCCCGAGCGAAATCCTGGTGATTGCCGACGGCACGGCGAGCCCGGACGCGGTGGCGCGGGAGATGCTGGCCCAGGCCGAGCACGACCCGGAGGCCGCCTGCGTGACGCTCGCGGTGGGCCAGGCGCTGGCGGACGCCATCGCCTCGGCGGTGGAGCGGCTGGCGCAGGAGGCGAAGCGCTGGGAAATCGTCACCTCGGCGCTGGGCTCGCGAGGAGCGGTGCTGAGCGTGTCCTCGCTGGAGGAGGCGTGGCCCTTCGCGGCGGACTTCGCGGCGGAGCACCTGCTGCTCGCCACGGCGTCGCCCCAGGCGGACCTGGCGCGCGTGCGCAACGCGGGCACCGTCTTCCTGGGCGAGCGCTCCTCGGTGGCCTACGGCGACTACATGACGGGCTCCAACCACGTGCTGCCCACCGCGGGGCTGGCGCGGGCGTACTCGGGGCTCAACCTGTTGGACTTCTACCGGTGGACCACCTGGCAGCGCGTGGAGCCCCGGGCGGCGGCGCTGCTCGCCGAGGACGTGGGCCGGCTCGCGGACAGCGAGGGCCTGTTCGCCCACGCGGACGCGGCGCGGGCCTGGAGGAACGCATGATTCCCACCCGAGCGTCCTACCGGGACATCCCCCTCTACTCGCCGGCGAAGAAGCCGTGCCGGGTGGACCTGAGCGACAACACCAACCTCTTCGGCACGCCGCCCGCCGCGGAGCGCGTGCTGCGCGGGGCCTCGCTCCGCTCGGTGACGCACTACCCGGCGGGCTACTCGCCGGACCTGCGCCGGGCGGTGGCCGCGTACGCCGGGGTGGCGCCGGAGGCGGTGGCGACGGGCTGCGGCTCGGACGGCCTCATCGACAGCGCCGTCCGCGCCTTCCTGGAGCCGGGTGAGGTGCTGGCCTTCCAGGACCCCACCTTCGTCATGGTGCCGCTGTACTCGAAGATGAACGGGGTGAAGGCCGCGCCGGTGCCGCTGAGGCCGGACTTCGACATCGACGCGGACGCGCTGCTGGCCACCGGCGCGAAGGTCATCTACCTGTGCTCGCCCAACAACCCCACGGGCACTGCGCTGTCGCGCGCCGCGGTGGAGCGCGTGGTGGAGCGGGCGCCCGGCGTCGTCATCATCGACGAGGCGTACGCGGAGTTCGCGTCCGGGCCGGGCTTCCTGGACCTGGCGCGCACGCGGCGCAACGTGCTGGTGACGCGCACCTTCTCGAAGGCGTATGGCCTGGCGGGCATGCGGGTGGGCTGGGCGGTGGGCGCGCCGGAAGTGGTGGCCGAGGTGGAGAAGGCCCGGGGCCCGTACATGCTCACCACGTTGTCGGAGGCGATGGCCATCGCCGTGCTCACCGAGGACCAGGGCTGGGTGGAGGCCCGGGCCCGGGAGGCGGTGGAGAACCGGGAGCGGCTGCGCGGAGCGCTGGTGGCACTGGGGCTGAAGCCGCTGCCGTCGGAGGGCAACTTCCTGATGGTGCCCCTGCGGGGCGCGCCGAAGGTGGCGGAGCGCATGCGGGAGCGGGACGTGAATGTGCGGGCCTTCCAGGGGCTGACCGGGGTGGGGGACGCGCTCCGGATTGGCAGTGGCCCCTGGCCCCTCTTGGAGGCGGCGCTCGCGGCGCTGCGGGAGTCACTGCGATGAGAGTCACCCTGTTCGACTACGGAGCGGGCAACCTGCACTCGCTGGCCAAGGCGCTGGCGACGGCGCCGGGCGCGGAG
This sequence comes from Myxococcus sp. RHSTA-1-4, assembly GCF_020037125.1. Classification (GTDB taxonomy): domain Bacteria; phylum Myxococcota; class Myxococcia; order Myxococcales; family Myxococcaceae; genus Myxococcus. The sequence continues at coordinate 87,849 of NZ_JAIQDG010000027.1, read as the reverse complement.
GTGCGCATCCAGGAGGACCCGGTGCGCGCGCTGGACACGGACGTGCTGGTGCTTCCGGGCGTGGGGGCCTTCGGCGCGTCGGCGGCGCGGCTGGAGCCGGGGCGCCAGGCCATGCGCGAGGCGCTGGAGCGCGGCCTGCCGTGCCTGGGCATCTGCCTGGGCATGCAGCTGCTCTTCGACGCCAGCGACGAGGGCGGTGGCGCCGGCCTGGGCTACTTCTCCGGGCGGGTGACGCGGCTGGCGGCGCGGCGGGTGCCGGAGATTGGCTGGAACAGCGTGGAGGAGGACCGCACGCTGGCCACCGCGAAGCTGGACACCGTGTACTACGCGCACAGCTTCGTCTGCCGCGCGACGGATGCCTCCGTCGTCACCGGGTGGACGACACACGAGGGCGACCGCTTCCCGGCGGCGGTGCGGCGCGGGAAGGTGGTGGGCGTGCAGTTCCACCCGGAGAAGTCCTCCGTGGCGGGCGTGCGCTTCGTGCAGGCCTTCCTCCAGGAGGTGGCGCCGTGATTGCCATTCCCGCAATCGACCTGCGCGAGGGCGCGTGCGTACAGCTCGTGGGCGGCTCGTACGACGCGGAGAAGGTCCGGGTGAACGACCCGCTGGACGCACTGAGGAGGTGGCGGAGCCACGGCTTCCGTACCTTCCACGTGGTGGACCTGGACGCCGCGCTCGGAAAGGGCTCCAACGCGGACGCCATCTTCCGGCTCACGTCATATGAACAGGGCCTCACCTTCACGGTGGGCGGCGGCGTGCGTGACACCGACCGGGTGGGGGCCGTGCTCGAGGGTGGCGCCTCCTCCGTGGTGGTGGGCACGCGGGCCATCGAGGATACCGCGTGGCTGGCGGAGGTGGCGGGCCGCTTCCCGGGCCGGGTGGTGGTGGCCGCGGACGTGAAGGGCCGCGAGGTGGTGACGCGCGGCTGGACGGCGGGCAGCGCGCGGGACATCCGCGACGTGCTCGCGGCGCTGGAGCCGCTGGCGCTGGGCGGGCTGCTGGTGACGGCGGTGCACAAGGAAGGACAGCTGTCGGGCGTGGACCTGCCGCTGATGCAGGAGGTGGCGCGCACCAGCCGCCACCGGCTCTACGCCTCGGGCGGGGTGACGACGCTGGAGGACCTGAGGGCGCTCGCGGCCGCGGGCGCGTATGGGGCGGTCATCGGCATGGCGCTGTACACGGGAAGGCTGGATGCGCGCGACGTCGCGCGGGAGTTCGCGGGATGACCACCGTCATTCGGGAGACGAAGGAGACGAAGGTCCAGGTGGAGCTGGCGCTCGGCAAGGGCGTCACCCAGGTGGACACGGGCCTGAAGTTCTTCGACCACATGCTGTCCACCTTCGGGCGCTACGCGGGGCTCGACTTGAAGCTGCACGCGCGGGGAGACCTCACCCACCACCTCATGGAGGACGTGGCGATTACGCTGGGCACGGCGGTGCAGAAGGTGATTCCCGCCACCGCGGCGCGCTTCGCGGAGCGCACCATCCCCATGGACGACGCGCTGGTGCAGGCGTGCCTGGACGCGGGCGGCCGCTTCTACTACCGGGGCCCGCTGAAGAACCGGCTGTACGAGCACTTCATGCGCTCGTTCAGCGAGCACGCGAAGGTGACGCTGCACCTGCGCGTGCTGCGCGGGAAGGACAGCCACCACGCGACGGAGGCGGCCTTCAAGGCGCTGGGACTCGCGCTGCGCGATGCCATGGCGGACTCGGGCACGGTGTTCAGCATGAAGGGCTCCGTGGCCCTGGAGGTGAAGTGATGCTCACCCGGCGACTCATCGTCTGCCTGGACGTGAAGGGCGGGCGCGTGGTGAAGGGCGTCCAGTTCGAGGGCCTGCGCGACGTGGGCGACCCGGTGGCGCTGGCCCGGCGCTACGAGCAGGAGGGCGCGGACGAGGTGACCTTCCTGGACATCTCCGCGAGCGCCGAGGAGCGCGGCACCCTCTGGGAGCTGGTGCAGCGCACCGCGGAACGGCTGTTCATTCCCCTCACCGTGGGCGGCGGCGTGCGCACGGTGGACGACGTGGGCCGGGCCCTGCGCGCGGGCGCGGACAAGGTGAGCATCAACTCGGCGGCGGTGGCCAACCCCGCGCTGCTGACCGCGTGCGCGGAGCGCTTCGGCGCGCAGTGCGTGGTGGCCAGCATCGACGCCAAGAGAGAGGACGGGCGCTGGCGCGTCTATACCCACGGCGGGAAGAGGCCCACGGAGCTGGACGCGGTGGCCTGGGCCCGCGAGTGCGTGGCGCGCGGGGCGGGTGAGGTGCTGCTCACCAGCATCGACCGTGACGGGGCGCGCTCGGGCTATGACCTGGAGCTGACGCGGGCCGTGGCGGATGCGGTGGATGTGCCGGTCATCGCCTCGGGCGGGGCGGGCAGCGCGGAGCACGTGCGGGACGGGCTCACGCGGGGTGGGGCGGACGCGGCGCTGGTGGCCGGCATCCTCCACGACGGCGTCACCACGGTGGGCGCCATCAAGTCGCTGCTCCGCGAGGGCGGCCTGAACATCCGGAGCGTGACATGAACGACAGGCAGGCCTTGCTGCAGGCGGCGGCGGAGGTGGCCCGGAAGGCCGGGGACGTGGCGCTTGGCTTCTTCCGCGGCGGCATCGCGGTGGACACCAAGTCCGACGGCACGCCGGTGACGGTGGCGGACCGGACGGCCGAGCAGGCGGCGCGCGACTGGATTTCGGCCCGCTTCCCGGAGGACGGCATCCTGGGCGAGGAGTTCGGCGAGACGCGGCCGGGCGCCGAGCGCCGCTGGATTCTGGACCCCATCGACGGGACGAAGACGTTCATCCGCGGCGTGCCGCTGTGGGGCACGCTGGTGGCGGTGGCGAAGGGGGAGCGCATCCTCGCGGGCGCCGCGTACTTCCCCGCCGTGGGGGAGTTGCTGGTGGCCGGGCCGGGGCAGGGCTGCTTCTGGAATGACAGGCCGACGCGCGTCTCCACGCAGGATGACCTGTCGAAGGCGGTGGTGCTGTCCACGGACGAGCGCTTCATGCTCCACCCGGAGCGGGGCGAGGCCTGGCGCGCACTCGCGAGGGAGGCGGCCATGGACCGCACCTGGGGCGACTGCTACGGCTACCTGCTGGTGGCCACGGGCAGGGCGGAGGTGATGGTTGACGAGGTGCTGTCGCTCTGGGACGCGGCGGCGCTGCAGCCCATCATCGAGGAGGCCGGCGGCGTGTTCACCGATTGGACGGGCAGGCAGACCTCCTTCGGCGGCAACTGCATCGCCACCAACGGGGCCCTGGCGCGGGTGGTGCGCGAGCGGCTCGGCGCGACGGAGGTGCGGCGATGACGGCGGTGACGCTGGACCTGGACCGGCTGGACTTCGGCAAGGGCAATGGCCTGGTGACGGTGGTGACGCAGGACGCGAGCACCGGGGACGTGCTGATGGTGGCGCACGCGGACCGCGAGGCGCTCGAACGCACGCTGGCTACCGGAGAGATGCACTACCGCTCGCGCACACGGGGCCTGTGGCACAAGGGCGCCACCAGCGGAAACGTGCAGCGCGTGGTGTCGCTCAGCGCGGACTGCGACGGGGACGCGGTGCTGGCCCGGGTCGCGAAGGCCGGCCCCGCCTGCCACACCGGCGAGGAGACCTGCTTCGGCCCCGGGCGCTGGGACGCACTGGCCGCGCTGGATGCCACCATTGCCCTGCGCGCCACCCAGGCGCCCCCCGAGGGCGAGAAGCCGAGCTACACGCGCCGGTTGCTGGACGACCGCAACCTCCGGATGAAGAAGCTGGGCGAGGAGGCCGCGGAGCTGGTGACGGCGTGCGCGGACGCGGACCCGGCGCGCGCCGTGGAGGAGGCGGCGGACGTGCTCTACCACGTGCTCGTCGCCGTGAAGCCGCTGGGCCTCACGCTGGACGACGTGAAGGCCGTCCTCGCCCGCCGCGCCGCGAAGCCAGCCGCTCCAGGAAGCTCGCGCTGAGCACCGCCCCCGCGCTCCTTCCGCCGGGGCAGTGGCCATTCGCACCGAGCGTGCATAACTGCACACACAGGAGGAATTCACGAATGGCCTCAAAGGCGAAGCAGGCGAAGACGACGGCGAAGAAGAAGGAGGTGAAGTCCTCGCGGCGGAAGACGCAACAGGCGGGGCGCGTCGCGAAGAAGTCGGCGGAGATGAAGGCGCAGCGCAAGCAGGTGGACTCGAAGAAGACGGGCGTACGCAAGACACGCAAACAGCGCGCCGTGAAGCGCCAGGGCACCCCGGCGCGCGCCGTCAGCAAGCGCCCACGCGTTGCCGCGGCCAGGAAGACCGTGCGCCGCGCCCGCAAGCCGTCGTCCGCCACGATGACGCCCGCGCCCGCCGAAGCGGGAATGCCGGCGGGCCTGTCCGAACCGGGCGGCCAGACACCAGCGCCCTGAAGCGCTCCGGTGCGCGCTTCAGGGTCGGGACTTTCACGGCATTCCTGAGTCATGGAGGCCTGTAGGGGCAGTGTCAGCCTCGACCCGGACGGTTTTGTACGCCAGGACTGCAGCCTGACAGCGTAGCTGCCACGCGAGCGGGGTGGGGGCAGAGGCCACTCTCTTCAACGGGAGGAGTGTTCCTGCTACACATTCGTGCGCACGGCGGAGTGGAGATCGCCGGCCGGGCGCTTGGAAACCGTCCGCCTCACCGGAGGCATCGTGAACGGCCCCACCTACAAGGCTGAAATCATCGACCGCGTCATCTTCACCCGCTGGCCGAATCCTCCGACGAAGGAGGACGTCACGACGATCCTGGCGCAGATGCAGGATGCGTCCAAACGGCTGGGCGCGAACCTCATCTACGTCGGGTCGGTGAGCCCCAAGTCGAAGGTTCCGGACGCGGCGGAGCGCACGGTGCTGAACCAGTTCCTCCTGGACGCGCGCCGTACCTGCGTGGAGCAGGCGTGGCTCATCTACGAGGGCACCGACCTCCAGCACAACCTCCAGCGCGTCATCATCTCCGGCGTGCTGATCCTCACGCGCACCTTCGACAACTTCCTGTCGGTGGCGAAGTCGGGTGATGCCATCGTCAAGGACGTGAGCACGGTGCTGAAGAAGGACGCGGCGCCCATCTTCCAGTTGGCCCGGGAGAAGGGCCTGCTGGGCTGAGGGCTCCGAACCCGGAGCCCCGGTGAGCGCGGCGCCTACCTCGCGCCGATGATCTCCAGCTCCTTCACCTCACCGTCCGCGCGCTCCGGGAAGACGCTCACCGCGTCCACGTCGAGCAGGGGCACGGCCAGCTTGCAGACCTCCCACTGGCCCTTGCCCTGGTAGCGGCAGACGGTGGGGTTGACGAAGGAGAAGCCTCCTTCCGGGTCCTTGAGGCCCACCCCCGCCGGGGTGCGGACGATGGCCCTGAGCGTGCCCGGTCCGGTGGCGCGAATCCGCAGGGTCTCCAGGTGCTTCAGTGTGGGCGTGTAGCCCGCCCGCAGCGCCCCGTCCGCCGCCCAGCGTTTTCCAGGCGCCGCATTGCTCACGCGGACGCCGGTGTTCACGTCCCGGTCGAACGCCTGCCGCCCGGGCTCCGCGCCCGTCACGAGGTCCGGCTCCACGGCGGCCGTCTCCACCGTCGCCCCGGCGGCCAGCGCCACCAGGGCGGGGGCCACCTCCTGGCCCTGGTGCACGGCGGCGGCGCGCAGCACCGGGCCGGGCAGATGGCCCGCCTTCGCGCAGAGGGGGGCCAGCTCCACGACGATGGCGCGCACGGCGGGCGCCAGGGTGACGTCGGCCTGGGCCGCCGGCGCGAGCCCCAGCTTGACGAGCGAGTCGCAGGCATCCTCCGTGCCCTTCCCGGCGTGCTCCAGGCTCCAGCGCAGGTCCGCCAGGTCCGGCTGCCGGCCCAGGGCGCCCTCCAGCAGGCCCTGGGCCACGCGCTGGACACAGGCGTTGAAGGGCGAGGGGCAGCGCTCACAGAGGGAGGCCAGCAGCCCGCGCAGGGGGGCGTCCTCACCGGCGGCGAGCGGGGCCCGCGCGGAAAGCGCCGTGCCGAGCTCGCAGGCGCGCTCGGGGGGCTCCGGGCAGGCGTCCATCCGCTTCCGGGCCCCGGCCTGGGCCTGGGCGTCCTCCGGAGCCTTCAGTGCGGCCTCGATGGCGCCTGACAGGGTGCGGCATTCGGGGGAGGGGAGGGGCTTGGGAGCGGAGGCCTCGGCGGGGGCTTCCCGCCGGGGACGGTCCTCCGGCCGGGCCTCGGGCGACACATCCTGGTGCGTCACCCAATAGAGGCGGCCAAAGGCGATCAGCGCTACCACCATCAGCAGCAGTGTCCGGAGCGGGAAGCGGCGCAAGAGCAAACTCCTTGATTCCAACCGGGACCGGGGGTTATCAGCCCCCCCGGGTTCCATCCGCAATAGTTACGGAGGCGTGCGTGGCTGAGACGTTCGACGTGGTGATCATCGGTTCGGGCCCTGGCGGCTACGTGGGTGCCATCCGCGCCGGTCAGCTCGGGCTGAAGACGGCCATCATCGAGAAGGACAAGCGGCTGGGCGGCACCTGCCTCCACCGCGGCTGCATCCCCACCAAGTCCCTCCTGTGGACCGCGGAGCTGTTCCACCACGTCAAGGAGGCCAGCACCTTCGGCGTCGACGTGTCCAGCCCGACCATCAACTGGGCCAACGCCATGGCCCACAAGAACAAGGTGGTCACCAAGGGCGCCGGCGGCATCGACTTCCTGATGAAGAAGAACAAGGTGACCGTGGTCAAGGGCCATGGCCGCATCGCCGGGAAGGGCAAGGTCGAGGTCACCGCCGAGGACGGCTCCAAGCAGGTGCTGGAGGCGAAGAACATCATCATCGCCACCGGCTCCGTGCCCAAGTCCCTGCCGAATGTCCCGGTGGACCACAAGCGGGTGATGAACAGCGACTCCATCCTGGAGATCGACCGCATCCCCAAGAGCATCATCGTCCTGGGCGCCGGCGCGGTGGGCTGCGAGTTCGCCTCCGTGTTCAACCACGTGGGCAGCAAGACCTCCATCGTGGAGTACATGCCCGCGCTGCTTCCCATCGAGGACGCGGACATCTCCAAGGAGCTGGAGAAGATCTTCCGCCGCCGCGGCATCGACGTGCACACCGGCTCCGCGGTGGAGAAGGTGGAGCACACGGCGGACGGCGTGCGCGTCACCATGAAGGTGGGCAACGAGACCAAGACGCTGGAGGCGGAGCTCCTCCTGTCCGCGGTGGGCCGCGCGCCCGTCACCGACTCCGTCGGCCTGGAGCTGACGAACATCAAGCCGGAGCGCGGGTTCATCAAGGTGGACTCGATGATGCGCACCACCGAGCCCAACGTGTACGCGGTGGGCGACGTCATCCCCACGCCGATGCTGGCGCACATGGCCAGCGCCGAGTGCGTGGTGGCGGTGGAGCACATCGCCGGGAAGAACCCGCAGCCCATCAACTACGACCTGACCCCGTCGGCCACGTACTGCTACCCCGAGGTCGCCTCGGTGGGCCTGACGGAGAAGAAGGCCAAGGAGCGTGGCTACGACGTGAAGTTCACCATCGCCCCCTTCGGCGCGGTGACGAAGTCGGCCATCTCCAACGAGTCCATGGGGATGATCAAGGTCATCTCCGACAAGAAGTACGACGAGGTGCTGGGTGTGCACCTCATCGGCCCGCACGCCACCGAGCTGCTGGCCGAGGCGTGCGTCGCGCTGAAGCTGGAGATCACCACCGAGGAGCTGGCGGGCACCATCCACGCGCACCCCACGCTCTCGGAGATCATGCACGAGGGCGCCGAGGCCACGCTGGGCCACCCGCGCCACTTCTAGTCTCTCGCGCCGTCTCCCGGGCCCACCTCGCGTGAGCCCGCTCAGGCCGTCCCGGGCTCCAGGCCCGCGGGCGGCCTTTGCATTTCCGGGGGCACGTGCACCGGCACGTCGACGAGGTCCGCCAGGTCGAACGCGTCCAGCAGCGCGTGCCCGTGCAAATCGTTGTTGAAGTACACCCACGCGGTGTGTCCGCGCTCCCGCCAGGACTTCAAGTCGCGGGCCACGGGCCGCAGCGCCTCGCGCCCGTAGCGTCCGGCGTAGCGGCTGCTCGCGCCGTGGAAGCGCATGTAGCGGAAGGGCGCGGTGGGCTTCGGGGCGGGGTCGGGCACCTGCACCAGGTCGTGCTCGCACAGCGCGGCGCGGTGGCGGCGGAGCACCTCCAGCACCTCCGGGTGGTACCAGGCGGGGTGGCGGAACTCGATGACCTGCCGCACGCCCCGGGGCTGCGCGGCGAGGAACCGGTCCAACCGCTCCGGGTCCGGCTTCGTCATGTGCGGCGGGAGCTGCCAGAGGACGGGGCCCAGCTTCCGGCCCAGCCGGAGCACCGGCGTGTAGTACCGCTCCAGGCCCTCGCCCACGTCGGACAGACGCTTCATGTGGGTGAGGAAGCGGCTGCCCTTGCAGGCGAACCGGAAGCCCGGAGGCACCGCGTCGCGCCAGCCGTCCACGGCCCGCGCCGTGGGCAGGCGGTAGAAGGTGGCGTTGAGCTCCACCGTGGTGAACACCTGGGCGTACCGGGGAAGCCAGCGGCGGGTTGGCAGGCCGGCGGGGTAGAGCAGCCCCTTCCAGTGCTTGTAGACGTACCCGCTGGTCCCCAGGTGGATGGCGGCCATGCCCTCAGCCTGGGCATCCAGGCGTGGCGGTGCCTCCCCCGCCCGGGCTGCCTGCCCGCCTCGAGGGCATTAGTAGGGAGACGACAACAGGCAAGCGGCTGGCGGGGGGTGACGCCTCGCGTTAGTGGCTTCCCCTTGAACGTCTTTCGCCCAACCCATAGAAGGCCCGCGACCCATGGCGACTCCCGATCGGTTCCCGCTTCCCCAGGTGACTGAGACCACCCGCAAGCCGGAATGGCTGAAGGTGCGGCTCCCGCATGGCGAGGGGTACGAGCGGGTCAGAGCCATCGTGAAGCGCACGAAGCTGGCCACGGTGTGCGAGGAGGCCCGCTGCCCGAACATCGCCGAGTGCTGGGGCGGCGGCACCGCCACGGTGATGCTGATGGGCGAGGTCTGCACCCGCGCCTGCCGCTTCTGCCATGTGAAGGTGGGTGCGCCCCCGCCGCTGGACCCGATGGAGCCCATCCACCTGGCCCAGGCGGTGAAGGAGATGGACCTGGAGTACATCGTCGTCACCTCGGTGAACCGTGACGACCGGCCGGACGGTGGCGCCAGCCACTTCGCTTCCGCCATCCGCGAGCTGCGCCGCGAGAGCCCCAAGACGCTCGTCGAGGTGCTCATCCCCGACTTCAAGGGCGTGGAGAAGGACCTGGCCACGGTGGCCGAGGCGAAGCCGCACGTGGTGGCCCACAACGTGGAGACGGTGGAGCGCCTCACCCCCACCGTGAGAGACCGCCGCGCCACGTACCGCCAGTCCCTGCGCGTGCTGGAGTACCTGAAGAACCGCCCCGAGGGCCTGTACACCAAGACCTCCGTCATGGTGGGCCTGGGCGAGACGGACGCGGAGCTGGAGCAGACCTTCAAGGACCTGCGCGGCGTGGGCGTGGACGTGCTCACGCTGGGCCAGTACCTCCAGCCCTCGCAGTACCACCTGCGCGTGGAGCGCTTCGTCACCCCGGCCCAGTTCGAGGCGTACAAGACGCTGGCCGAGTCCTACGGCTTCCTCTACGTCGCCTCCGGTCCGCTCGTCCGCTCCAGCTACCGCGCGGCCGAGTTCTTCATGAAGGGACTGATGGAGCGCGAGCGCATCGAACGCCTCGGCTGAGCCGGGCCTGACACTTCCCTGACCTTCGTCCAGGCCACCGCTCGATTCGTGGCCGGACGCACACCCCAGCCCTCACGGAAAGACGACGACCCCATGGCGACTTTCGAATTCAAGCTCCCCGACCTCGGCGAAGGCGTGATGGAGGGCGAGCTGGTGAAGTGGCACGTGAAGGAAGGCGACATGGTCAAGGAGGACCAGGTGCTCGCCGAGGTCATGACGGACAAGGCCACCGTCACCGTCCCCAGCCCCAAGGCGGGCCGTGTCGTGAAGACGCACGGCAAGGAGGGCGACATGGCCAAGGTGCACCAGCTCCTGGTCACCCTGGAGATTGAAGGCGCGGCGCCGGTGCAGGCCGCGGGTCATGGCGCGCACGGCGCGGCGGCGGCTCCCGTCTCGGCGCCCGCGGCGGGTGCGGCTCCGGCGGCGGCTGCCGCGACGGGCAATGGCGCGGGCGCGCCGGCCTCGGCCACCAAGGTGCTGGCGACTCCGGTGACGCGCCGCATGGCGCGCGAGCACGGCCTGGACCTGTCGGCCATCGCGGGCAGCGGCCCGCAGGGGCGGGTGACGAAGGCGGACGTCGTGGCGGCGCTGGAGGGTGGCGCCCAGAAGAACGTGGTGGCGCCGGCGGCCCCGCAGCAGGCGCGTCCCGCGGCCCCGCCGGTGGCTTCCGGCCGGGCGGACGAGCGGATTCCGCTCCGCGGCCTGCGCAAGAAGATCGCCGAGAAGATGGTGCGGTCGAAGTTCACGATGCCGCACTTCGCCTTCGTGGAGGAAGTGGACGCCACGGAGCTGGTGGCCCTGCGCGCGCGGCTCAACAAGCAGCTCGCGGCGGCCGGGGACGGCACGAAGCTCAACTACCTGCCGTTCATCATCAAGGCGACCATCGCCGCGCTGAAGAAGTTCCCGCACCTGAACGCCAATTTCGACGAGACCACGCAGGAGCTGGTGGTGCGCGGCGAGTACAACATCGGCATGGCGGTGGCGACGCCGGACGGCCTCACCGTGGCGGTGGTGAAGGACGCGGACCGGCTGACGCTGGCCGAGCTGGCTCAGGAGACGGCACGCCTGGGCGCCGCCGCGCGCGAGCGGAAGCTGAAGATGGAGGAGCTGACGGGCGGCACCTTCACGATTACGTCGCTCGGCCAGAGCGGCGGCCTGTTCGCCACGCCCATCATCAACCACCCCGAGGTGGGCATCATGGGCGTGCACAAGCTGAAGCAGCGCCCGGCGGTGAAGGACGGCCAGGTGGTGGTGCGCGACATGATGAACCTGTCGCTGTCCTGCGACCACCGCATCATCGACGGCTCGGTGGCGGCGGACTTCGTCTACGAGGTCATCAAGTACCTGGAGAAGCCGGACCTGCTGTTCCTGGCCATGGCTTGAGGTGAGAGTAAGACCGGGCGGCTCTGCTTCCCCGGCCGCCCGGGTACCTGGCCGGGCAGCGCATGGAGCTGCCCGCCACCCTGGGGAGCCGCGCGCCGGTGCCCCGGGACGATTAGGCTCTCCGCGTATGGCCGACAACCCTCGCGACCTGCTCCGCGCCGCCCAGTCCGCCGAGATTCAGGGGGACGTCGCGCGCGCGGTGGAGTACCTCCAGAAGGCGGCGGAAGCCTACCGGAAGGCCGGCAACGCGCCCCGTGCGCTGCAGCTCCTGCGTCACGCTCGCAAGCTGGACGGCAGCCGTGTGGACATCGCCGAGGAGGTGAACCGGCTGGAGTGGATGCCGGAGACCCTGCTCGCCCGCCCACGGCAGGAGGACGACGAGGACTCCCGGCTGGCATCGGAGCTGGAGCGCTCGCTGGAAGCGGAGCCCCTGCCGGAGCGGGTCCTCAGACAGCGGCTCATCGAGGACGCCCTGCGCGAGGCCGGCATGGCCGTGGACTCCCTGGAGGGACAGGGCGAGGTCAAGACGTGGGTCATCGAGACCGAGGTGGCGGAGGACCTGCAGCGGCTGGAGGTTCAGCTCGCGCGCGTCGCCGCGTCGGTGGATGTCTCCGAGGTGGCCCGAGCGGGTGGGGCCGGCATTCCTCCGGCGGCGGCCTCGGTGGCCGCGCCTGATTTCGCGGCGGAGGGGCAGGGGAGTGCCCTCGCGGAGGACGGCAGCCCGGACACCCCACCCCGGCGCCGGCGAGAGAAGCGCCTCATCGACCGGGGGCCGACACGCGCGGACGCGGCGCTGGACGCCTGGTGCTCCTTCTGCTGCCGCCCCCGTGCCGAGGTGGGCGACCTCGTCGCCGGCCCCGCCGGAGCCTTCATCTGCAAGGGCTGCCTGTCCGAGTCGCTCTCGCTGCTGGGCGACGTCTCGCCCGCGTCGCCTCCCGCGCGCCCGCGCCCCATGGAGCCCTCCGGTGCCTTCATGGAACTGGTGGGCCAGGCGGAGGCCCGCGGGCTGCTCGACGGGGCACTCCAGGCCGGCGCGCGGTGTCTGCTCGCCGTGGGCCCCGAGGGCTGTGGCAAGAGCGTCTGGTTCCAGCAGCTCCAGCGGCAGGAACGGGGCGTGCTCATCTCCATCTCCGCGCTGGAGCAGGCCCCTCCGCCTCGGCCGCTCCTCGTCGAGGACGTGGACCGCCTGGACGCCGCGGCCCAGGCGACGCTCGCCGCCTTCCTGGCCCGCCACCCGCGCCACCTGGTGCTCCTCAGCGCGCGAGGCCTCTGCCCGGACACCCGGGGCCCCGTGCTGCGCAACGACTCCAGCCGCGTTCCGGTCCCCACCACGGCCGTGCTGACCCAGTCCGTACGCGGCGCCGTGCCCGTGAGCTTGCTGGAGCACGTGCAGGTGCTGCTTCCGCTGCACGCGCCCACCCAGGCCGATTACATGGAGATCGCCCGGCGGCGGCTGGCCCTGCGCGAGCCGGCGGTCCCTCTCTCCGAGGACGTGCTCGCCGCCTTCGCGGCGGAGGCCGTGCGCTCGCCGCGCGCCGGCCATGAACTGCATGCCCTCCTCAGCCGGGTGCCCGCGGGGACGTGGGGCCTGGAGAACGCGGCGAAGCCGGCCTCGCCTCGCAAGGGCCGGCGGAAGGGGACTTCGTGAACACCATCACCGTCTACCGGCTCGGCCGGGTCGAGTACGACGACGGCCTCGAGCTGATGCGCCTCTTCAGTGAGTCGCGCCGCCAGGGGCTGTCCGGCGACGTGCTGTTGCTGCTGGAGCACCCGCCCGTCCTCACGCTGGGCCGCGCCGCGAAGCGCGAGAACATCGTCGCCAGCGACGAGCGCCTCGCCACCGAGGGCGCGGAGGTCTTCGAGACCAACCGCGGCGGCGACGTCACCTACCACGGCCCCGGCCAGCTCGTGGGCTACCCCATCTTCCTGCTCCCGCCGGAGCGCCACGACGTGCGCCGCTACGTGCGCGACGTGGAGCGCTCCGTCATGCAGGTGCTCGCCCGGTGGGGCATCACCGCCGGCCCCATCCCCAAGTGGCCCGGTGTGTGGATTGGCGAGGAGGGCTCACCGGACGCGCGGAAGATCGCCGCCATTGGCGTGCACCTCTCCCGCTGGCTCACCACGCACGGCTTCGCGCTCAACGTGAACACGCGCCTGGAGCACTTCCAGCTCATCGTCCCCTGCGGCATCCGCGAGGCCGGCGTCACCTCCATGCAGCGCGAGCTGGGCCACCCCATCCCCATGGCGGAGGTGGAGGAGGCCATCGCCGACAGCTTCTGCGCCGTCTTCGACAGCCAGCGCGTGGACGCGCCCGAGCCCATGAAGACGGTGAGTGTCGCGGTGGTGCGCGGCCACGGCCCGGAGGCCCGCGTGCTGCTCGTGCGCCGCACCCCGGAGCGCGGGGGCTTCTGGCAGGTCCTCACCGGCCGCGTGGAGCCCGGCGAGTCCCCCGCCCGGGCCGCCGCTCGCGAGCTGGAGGAGGAGACGGGGCTGCGCGTGACGCCGGTGGACCTGGACTACCGCCATGCCTTCGCCCTGGGCGAGGCGCTGCCGCCGAAGCTGGTGGAGGAGCACGCCTTCGCCGTCCACTGCGCCCCGGACGCCCAGGTGCGCCTGGGCCCCGAGCACGACGCCTTCGAGTGGGTGGACGTGCCCACGGCCCTGGAGCGGCTGCCCTTCCGCGGCCTGCGCGAGACGGTGAAGCGCGCGGTGGCCGGGAAGGGCGCCGCGGCTACAGCTTGATGACCATGGACTCCTTGGCGGCGATGGCCTCGGGGCGGTGCTTGCGCACCTGACGCAGCAGCTTGTCCATGCCGGCGTCGTCGCGCGACGGGTCATGGTGGAAGAGCACCAGCGTCTTCACCTCGGCCGCGTCCGCCGCGTGCACCGCGGCCTGCCACGTGGAGTGACCCCAGCCCGTGCGGGCCGGCCCGCAGCGGCCGTGGTACTCGTCCTCCGTGTACATGGAGTCGTAGATGAGCAGGTCCGCCCCGCGCGCGAACTCGAAGAACCCCGAGTCCAACGCGCTGCCGTGCTCCACGTCCGTGGCGTACACCACCGAGCGGCCCCCGCAGTCCACGCGGTAGCCCAGGTTGCCGCCCGGGTGGTTCAGCTCCAGCATGCTCACCTTCGCCGGGCCCACCTCGAGCGTCTCCGTCGCCGACAAATCCCGGTACGTGAGCTGCGCCCGGAACACCCCCTCCGCCGTCACCGGATGGTAGGGCTGCACCATCTGCCCGCCGAGAATCTGCTTCAGCGTCTGGCCGTTGCGCGGCGAGCCGTGCAACGTGAAGGCGTTGGTGGGCACGAAGATGGGGCCGAAGAAGGGCAGCCCCTGCAGGTGGTCGTAGTGGTAGTGCGAGATGAAGATGGAGGCGCGCACCGGCTTCGCCGCGGCCAGCAGCGCGTCACCCAGCGCCCGCACTCCCGAGCCCATGTCGAAGATGAGCAGCTCGTCTCCGCAGCGCAGCTCCACGCACGGCGTGTTTCCGCCGTAGCGCTTCGTCCGCGGGCCGGGCGAGGGGATGGAGCCGCGCACGCCCCAGAAGCGCACCTCGAAGGGCACGCGGGCCTGATTGCGCGCGACGGCATTCCTCCGCCGCGCGGGCGGCTTCTCAGCCGGCTTTGGCTTCCGTGTCGTCGTCCTCGGCGAAGAGCTCAATCAGGTGCCCCGTACGCTCACGCTTTGTCCTCAGGTAGTCGACGTTATGCGGATTGTGCTCCGTCCGGGAAGGGATTCGGCGCCGGACGGGGATGCCCTCTTCCACCATGCCCGCGATCTTCAGCGGGTTGTTGGTGATGAGGTCCACCGAGCGCACATCGAGGTTCCGCAGCATCTCCGCCGCGATGTCGTAGGTGCGCAGGTCGTCCGCGAAGCCCAGTTGCCTGTTGGCCTCGTAGGTATCCAGCCCCTTGGCCTGCAGGGCGTAGGCCTTGATCTTGTTCCCCAGCCCGATGCCCCGGCCTTCCTGGCGCAGGTACAGGACGACCCCCAATCCACCCTGGGTGATGAAATCCAGTGCCCGGTCCAGCTGCTGGCGGCAGTCGCACTTCAGGCTGCCGAAGACCTCGCTCGTCAGGCACTCCGAGTGGATGCGCACCGGCACCCCCTCCATGCCCTTCACGTCGCCAACGACGAGTGCCACGTGCTCCCGGCCGTTGCGCTTGTCCCGGAAGACGATGGTCCGCAGCGTCCCACGCGCGGTGGGCACGTCCGCCTCCGAGAACCGCTCCAGGTGCTGCGTGTGCTTTCGGGTCGGAAGGACCTGGGGTGAGCGAGTATCCGACATGTCGAGTTGTCTCCGGTGCAGGGCCCCCTGTTAGGAGTCCCCACGGTCGCAAGTCAAGGCAGCCTCAGAGCTTTTCCGCGCGCTCGGTCCATTGGATGCAGTGACCGGTCGTCCGTTCCTCAGGCCACCCAGGAGAGCGGAAGCAATTCCACGGGGTCCCCATGAGCCAGGCTGTTGGCCTCCCTGGGAAAGTGCAGCAGGTGGGTGGCCGCCGCAGCAGACCTCAGAACACCCGACGTCTGGGTGGAGAGGGGCCGTGCCCAGAGGCCGCCCTCCCTCCAGGCGGCCGTGACGCGGACGAAGTGGGCCAGGCCGGCGGGCTTGGACAGGCGGCCGTCCAGGCGCCCGGGCACCCGGCCGGGCTCCACGTCGGCGAGGCCCAGCAGCCGGCGGAGGGCGGGGCGGACGAACAGCTCGAAGGTGACGAGCGACGAGGTGGGGTTGCCGGGCAGCCCGAAGAAGAGGGTGCCTGCTCGCCGGCCCACCAGCAGCGGCTTGCCGGGCTTGATGGCCACGCGCCAGAAGTGCTGCTCCACGCCCAGGGCCGCCAGCACCTCCTTCACGTAGTCCCGCTCGCCCACGGATACACCCGCGCTGGTGAGCACCACGTCGAAGCCGTCCACCCGGGACAGGGCCGCCTCCACCGAATCGCGGGTGTCCCGGGCAATGCCCAGCAGGGTGGGGACCCCGCCCGCGCGCCGCACCGCCAGCGCGAGCGACGGGGCGTTGGTGTCGACGATGCGGCCCTGGGGCGCCTCGTCCGCGCGGCACAACTCGTCGCCGGTGGAGAGGAGGGCCACCCGGGGCGCCCGGGGCACCGCCACGGACGCCAGTCCCTGGGCCCAGAGCAGCCCCAATTCGGGAATACCCAGCGGCGTGCCCCGCGGCAGCAGCACCTGGCCCTCCCGAGCGTCCTCGCCCCGAGGGCGGACGAAGTTCCCCGGCCCCACCGGCTCCAGGATGTCCACCCGGTCCACGCCGCCGTCGGGTACCGGCCGCGTGCGCTCGCGCATCACCACCGCGTCCGCCCCGGCCGGCAGGGGGGCTCCCGTCATGATCCGCGCGCACGTCCCGGGCCCCACCTCCCGCTTCGGCGCCGCGCCGGCATAGACGGTCTCCACCACCGCCAGCCGCACCGGCGGGGGCGCCGCCAGGTCCGCGCTGCGCACCGCGTACCCGTCCATGGCCGAGTTGTCCCAGGGAGGCAGGGTGCGCTGAGCCGTCACGTCGTCGGCCAGGGCGCGGCCCAGGGCGGCCTCCAGGGGGACCCACTCGGAGGGCAGCGGGGAGGCCAGGGACAGCACCCGCGCGCGGGCCTCCTCGACGGACAACAATGGGGCGGCGGCGTCGTTCATGCCCGGCTTATAGCCACATGCCGGGCGCTCGGCTCGGGTCCGGTACGCGGAGAAACTCCGTGGGAAAATCAAGTGTTAGTTTGACAGCCCTGCTGATCATCGTTACAAGCAACCGTGATCGCGAGGCTTGCCTGCCCCCTCGGGGCGGCCCGCCAACCCGTTGAAAGGACACGGGAACTCTCAAGGAGACTGCGTCGATGGCCAAGCCCAAGTCCGGGGCCAAGAAGACGACTCCCGCTGGCAAGGCTGGCGCAAAGCCCGCTGCGAAGAAGGACAACACCGCCCGGCTGGATCTGATCAAGAACGCCTCAAAGCGGGTGGCGAAAGTGGCGACGAAGCTGGTGAAGGCGGCGGCGGAAGTGACGAAGGGCGGCACCAAGGGCGCGGCGAAGAAGGCCGCTCCGGAGAAGGCCGCCGCCGAAAAGGCGCCCGCGAAGGCGCCCGCGGCGAAGAAGGGTGCCCCGGCCGCGAAGCCCGCCGCCACCGCCAAGACGGCCCCGGCCGCCAAGGGCGCGGCGAAGGCGGGCACCGGCTACACGCCCCCCGCCGTGGACAAGCCCCGCCCGCGCGCCACCAAGCTGCCGCCCCCGGGTGAGCCGCTCACCAAGCGCGAGATGGAGCAGCTGCTCACCGCCGGCGAGGGCCGCGGCGTCATGGGCGAGGGCAGCCTCAAGGGCCGGCTGGTGGTGACCAACGATCTGCCGCACCTGGTGGTCGTCGGCCGCGACAAGCGCGAGCTGACCTTCCTCCTCCAGGGGCCTGATCAGGAGATCCTCCCGGCCTACGTGGACCACAAGGTCTCCGTCAGCGGGCTGATCCGCAAGACGACCAACCACGGCGGCGTGGTGGACGTGCGCAAGTACTCGGCGAAGAAGCCGGAGGCCGAGGTGGTGGAGGCTCCGCCCGCGGACACGGAGCCCCGGCTGCGCTACCTGTCACCCGGCGAGGTCTCCATGGTGACGGCGGCCGGCATGGGCGCGGGCATCAAGGGCTTCGCCGGCATCCGGGGCAACCTGGAGATGACGGGCGAGGAGTACGTCCTGGTGGTGTCCAACGGGGGCACCCGCCAGCAGGTCTCGTTCATCGTCGAGGGCAAGGCCGCCGGCAAGGCCCTGCGCAAGCACGTGGGCCACACGCTCCAGGTGATGGGCGTGGTGGACAAGACGTCCGGCTGGGGCGGAAGGATTGCCGCGGAGAACGTGGAGCCGCGTCCGTCCGAGGCCCGCGCCGTGTCCCGCGACGAGATGGAGCTGGTCCACATCGAGGGCGAGGTGCCCACGTCCGTGGACGTGAAGCTCAACCATGGGCTCACCGTGCGGCTGCCGGAGCAGCCCGGCTTCACCTGGGCCATCGAGCCCACGGTGGCCAAGCGCGTGGGCCTGCGCGAGGCCAACTTCGAGCCCGGACCCAACGGTGGGCCGGCCACCCGCGAGTTCTTCTTCACGCCCAGGAACCCGGGCACTTTCGAGGTGGAGTTCTTCCTGGCCAAGGCCTTCTCGCCCAGCCAGGTGGACCGCTCCTTCAAGATCAACGTCACGGTCAAGCCCTGAGGGTCGCCGCCCGGAGCAGGCTCCGGGAAGCGGCCGGTCGCCGGGGGGTTCCCGTCCGGGCGCTCCGGGCTTACCCGTTCCCGTAGCGGCCGAGCCGCGACCCCACCCGTGAGCCTCTCTCCAGACCAACTCAGACAGATTCTCGCAGACGCGGACCACCCGCTGGGCATCAAGGAACTCCTTCGGCTCGCGGGCCTGCACCCGGGACAGCAGACGGAGCTCAAGCGCGCCCTGAGGGACCTGGTGCGCCAGGGCCATGTGGTGAAGGAGGGCAAGCGCTTCCTTCCCATGGAGGCCCCCACGCCCTCCCGCCTTGGGGGCGGAGAAGCGGCCGGCCGGCCGGTGAGCCCCTGGAAGCAGCGGGCTCCCGAGGCGGCCCGGACCGAGTGGCGGCGCCCGTCCCGAGGCCCCCAGGGCCGGGAGCACGAGTGGAGCCGGGGCCCCCGGGTTCCCGAGGGGCAGGGCTCCCGGGCCCGGAGCCCGGAGCGGGACTCCGGGCCCGGTGCGGAGCGCCACGGGCGTGAGCGCCGGGGTTCGCGTGGCCAGGAGGCGTTCGGTGGCGGCCACTTCCGCCGGGGCGGCACGGAGGAGCGCTTCGGGCGCCGCGGTGGCGGCTTCGCGGGCGACGCGCTGAACACGGTGGAAGGCACCCTCCACGTGCACCGAGATGGCTACGGCTTCGTGCACCCGCTGGCGGGCGAGGGGGAGAACATCTTCCTGCCCCCGGGCGAGGCGCAGCGGGCGCTCGACAATGACCGGGTGGTGGTGGAGGTATCCGGGCGGCCCGGACGCTACGAGGGCCGGCTGGTGCGGGTGGTGGACCGCCGGCGCGAATTGGCGGTGGGCACCTACGTGGAGCAGGGCCGCCACGCGCTGGTGTACCCCACGGACACGAGCCTGCCGGGCCCCATCCGCGTGCCCTTCACCCAGATGGCGCAGGAAGGCGACCTGGTGAAGGTGCGGCTGGGCGTGGGCGCCCACCTGCTGGACCCGGACCGGGGGCTGTTCGGCGAGGTGGCCGGCTCGCTCGGCAAGCCCGGTGAGCCGAGCGCCGAGGTGCTGGGCACCGCGTTCTCCCAGGGCTTCTCCGACGAGTTCCCTCCGGAGGCCATGGACGAGGCGGACCGCTACGCGGTGACGGTGACGGAGGAGGAGGCGCGCGGCGAAGGGCGGCGCGACCTGCGCTCCATGCCGCTCATCACCATCGACGGCGAGGACGCACGCGACTTCGACGACGCCGTCTACGCGGAGTCCCAGGGGGACGGGTGGCGGCTGGTGGTGGCCATCGCCGACGTGTCCCATTACGTGCGCCGGGGCAGCGCGCTCGACACCGAGGCGCTGCGGCGGGCCACGTCCGTGTACCTGCCGAACCGGGTGCTGCCCATGCTCCCGGAGCGGCTGAGCAACGGCATCTGCTCGCTGCGGCCGGAAGAGGACCGGCTGTGCATGGTGGCGGACATGACGTTCGACCGCCACGGCCAGCGGCGCTCGTACGCGCTGTACCCGGCGGTGATGCGCAGCGCCGCGCGGTGCACGTACAACGAGGTGCAGGACGTCCTGGACGGCAAGGACGTGCCGCACCGCAACGCCTTCAAGGCGCACTTCGAGCAACTGATGGCGCTGGCGCGCGCGCTGATGAAGATGCGCAAGGACCGCGGCGCCATCGACTTCGACCTGCCCGAGCACAAGGTGGTGCTGGGCAAGGACGGCCTGCCCGAGCGCATGGAGAAGCACGAGCGCAAGGACAGCCACCGGCTGATTGAAGAGTGCATGCTCGCCGCCAACGAGGCGGTGGCCCGCTTCTTCCAGGACGAGGGCCTGCCCACGGTGTACCGGTTCCACGGAGAGCCGGACCCGGAGAAGCTGGCCACCTTCGCCGCGCTGGCGGAGGCGTATGGCTTCAAGCTGCGCTTCGAGGACGGCGTGCCGTCGAAGGAGCTGGATGCGTTCATCTCCCAGCTCTCCGGCCACCCGGAGCAGCGGGCGCTGAACCAGCTCCTGCTGCGCTCGATGATGCAGGCCGTCTACACGGCGTCGCGCGTGGGGCACTACGGCCTGGCGGCGGAGCACTACCTGCACTTCACCTCGCCGATTCGCCGCTACCCGGACCTGCTGGTGCACCGGCTGCTGAAGGCGCACTGGGCGCGGCACGGGAAGAAACCCTCGGAAGCGATGCTGGAGCGCGAGGAGGCGCAGCTCGAGGACATGGCCATGCAGAGCTCCGAGCGCGAGCGCGCGGCCATGCAGGTGGAGCGCGAGGTGGTGTCCTTCTACGCGTGCCTGCTGATGAAGGACCGCGTGGGCGAGGAGTTCGCCGCGACGGTGGCGGCCATCACCGACTTCGGCTTCTTCGTCGAGCTGGACGAGGAGCACGTGGAAGGGCTGGTGAAGGCGGAGACGCTCGGCCCGGGCGGGAAGCTGGACAAGCTGACGCACGCGCTGGTGTACGCGAACGGGCGCCGCGTGCGCGTGGGACAGAGGCTGCGCGTGCGGCTGGCGTCGGTGAACGTCACGGCGCGGAAGATGGACTTCGAGGCGCTCCAGTTCGACGGCGAGGCGCCGCTGTCCCGCGCCGAGATGGGCGCGCCACACCGCCGCCGGGCCTGGGAGGCGGAGGCGCCTCGTGGGCCTGGCCGTGAGCGGGCGGGACGTCCCGGACGCCGCGAGCGCGAGGCCGCCGCGGCGGGTGGTCCGAGGGAGTTCGTGCGGGAGGCCCCGCGTGGGCGCTTCGTTCGCGACGGCCGGCGCGAGGAAGCGGCTCCGGCCCGGGCCGGCACCCGGTTCCAGCGCCCGTGGCAGGAGGAGCTGCGAAGGCCCGGTCCGGTCCAGGGCGCGGGCAAGGGCCCGAAGCGCCGGATGTTCGTGCGGCCCGAGCCGCCGCCGTTCCCCGCGGCGGAGCGCGAGGAGCGCCAGCCGGCAGTCCAGGTGCCGGAGCCGGTGACACGCGCTCCGGCGCCGTGGGAGGCCGCGGGCGGGCCGGCCGAGGGCGGAGAGGCCGCCCGGTCTCCCCATCCCGGGTTCGACCGCATCCGGGCGCTGGCCGCGCAGGGCAAGCGGGGCAGGGCGGAAGTCCGTGGCGCCGCCCATCCTCCGAGGTCCGGGCCGAGCCGGCCCGAGGGCCCCAGGTTCCCCGCGCCCCGGCCGAGGCCTGAGCCCGCCGAGGAGCGGGCATTCGCTCCGTCCGAGCAGAAGCCCGAGGCTCCCGAGGCGCGGGCTTTCGCACCCGAGGCGAGGCCCGAGATTCCCGCGGAGCGTGCGGTGCCGGAGCCCGTGGCCGTCACGCCGGAGCCGAGGCCACAGGAGCGAGTGCCTCACGTTGCCGCCGAGGCTATGCCCACCGTGCCCGAGCAGGTGAGCACCGCGGCCGAGCCGGCCCCCGCCATACGCGAGGAGGGCGGGCCTGGGCCGTCGCGGAGGGCCACGCGCAAGGCGGCGAAGCGGAAGGCCGCGGCGAAAAAGAAGAGCGCGGCTCCGCGCAAGAAGGCCACGGCCAGGGCCGCGAAGAAGACGGGCAAGGCCAAGGTCGCGAAGGCGAAGGCGAAGGCGACGAAGGCCAAGGCCAGGAAGACGACGAAGGCCAGTGCCAGGAAGCCCCCGAAGTCCCGCGCCCCCGGGGCCGGGACGCGGACCAGGACGTCGACGGGCCGGAAGCGCTGAGTCCCGCAGCCACGGGGCACCCGCTTCCTCTTTCAGGTGGAGAGGGATGGGTGCCCCGCGCCCGCCACCCTGGGCCATGCCGGAACGGAGCCTCCATTCCGGCCACCGCGAAAGGTGCCCCTTGCCCACCGCCATCCGGCCGCGCCGGAATGGAACGTTCCGCGCTGGCAAGGCGCGGCGGTGCCGGGTTTTCCGCTCCAGCCGCCGAGGCGCCGTCAGTCCAACGGTCCCCCCCGCGCCATGGCGCGGAGCGGGTATGCTCTCCGCGAACCGCAAGGAGGCAACGTGGGAGTCGTCCGGCTCGTGGGAGTGATGCTCGCCGTCGCGGGAGGCATCGTGTTGTGGACGGGGCTGCGCGCGAGGGAGTCCCTCTCGGAGCGTGCCATGCAGGTCGTCACCGGCCGCCACACCGAGGAGAACACGATGTACGTCGCGGGCGGAGCCGCGGCGCTCGCGGGCGGCGTGCTGCTGGCGCTCTTCGGAGGTGGCCGCCGGCGCCGGTAGCCGAAGACGAGCAGCGCGGCACCTCGGCCGCGCTCCGCGTATCCTCATCGGACCTGAGGCCAACCCGCCTATGCGTTCAGCGCCGCCGCATGGTGGCGCAGGTGGTCCTCCATGAAGGTGGAGACGAAGTAGTAGCCGTGGTCGTACCCCTCGTGGATGCGCAGCTCGAGCGGCTGGCCCACCGCCTCGCAGGCTTCCCGCAGCAACTCCGGCTTGAGCTGCTCCTGGAGGAACTTGTCACCCGTCCCCTGGTCCACCAGCAGCGGAGGCAGGCGCGTCTTCGAGGCGCGCAGCAACTCGGTGGTGTCGTACTGGCGCCACGCCTCCGTGTCCTCGCCCAGGTAGCCCCGGAACGCCTTCTGTCCCCACGGCACGCGCATGGGCGCGGCGATGGGCGCGAAGGCGGAGACGGAGCGGTAGCGCCCGGGCTGCCGCAGCGCGCACACCAGCGCGCCATGCCCGCCCATGGAGTGCCCGAAGATGCCCTCGCGGTCCGCCCGGGCGGGGAAGTGCGCGGCGATGAGCGCCGGCAGTTCCTTCGTGACGTACGTGCCCATGCGGTAGCGCGAGGACCACGGTGCCACCGTGGCATCCAGGTAGAAGCCCGCGCCCACGCCGAAGTCCCAGGACGCGTCCTCGCCGGGGAAGCCCGCGCCGCGAGGGCTGGTGTCCGGAGCCACCAGCATCAGCCCCAGCTCCGCGGCCATGCGCTGCGCGCCGCCCTTGATGAGGAAGGTGTCCTCCGTGCACGTGAGGCCGGCGAGGTAGTACAGCACGGGCACCTTCCGCTCGCGGGCCTGCGGCGGGACGTAGACGCCGAAGCGCATGTCGCCGCCGCACGCCTCGGAGGCGTGGCGGTAGAAGCCCACGGTGCCGCCGAAGCAGCGGTGCTCGCTCAGCAGGGTGGGGGCGGCCGTCATGAGTACTTCACCACGCTGCGGATGGACTCGCCCCGGTGCATCAGGTCGAAGCCCTTGTTGATGTCCTCCAGCGCCAGGGTGTGGGTGATGAGGTCGTCGACGTTGATCTTCCCCTCCATGTACCAGTCGACGATCTTCGGCACGTCCGTGCGGCCGCGCGCGCCGCCGAAGGCGCTGCCCTTCCACACGCGCCCGGTGACGAGCTGGAACGGCCGGGTGCTGATCTCCTGCCCCGCGCCGGCCACGCCGATGATGATGCTCTCGCCCCAGCCCCGGTGGCAGCACTCCAGCGCCTGCCGCATCGTCTTCACGTTGCCGATGCACTCGAAGCTGTAGTCCGCGCCGCCGCCCGTCAGGTTGACGAGGTACGGCACCAGGTCGCCCTCCACCTCCTTCGGGTTGACGAAGTGGGTGAGGCCGAACTTCTCCGCCATGGCCTTGCGCGCGGGGTTGATGTCCACGCCGACAATCTGGTCCGCGCCCACCATGCGAGCCGCCTGCACCACGTTCAACCCGATGCCGCCCAGGCCGAACACCACCACCTTGGCTCCCGGCTCCACCTTCGCGGTGTAGACCACGGCGCCGATGCCCGTCGTCACGCCGCAGCCGATGTAGCAGACCTTGTCGAACGGGGCGTCCTCGCGAATCTTCGCCACGGCGATCTCCGGCAGCACCGTGTACTGCGCGAAGGTGGACGTGCCCATGTAGTGGTGGACCCGCTCCTTGCCCAGGCGGAAGCGGCTGGTGCCGTCCGGCATCAGCCCCTTGCCCTGCGTGGCGCGGATGGCCGTACACAGGTTCGTCTTGCGAGACAGGCAGGACTTACACTGGCGGCACTCGGGCGTGTACAGCGGGATGACGTGGTCTCCCTTCTTCACCGACGTCACGCCGGGGCCCACGTCCACGATGATGCCCGCGCCCTCGTGGCCGAGGATGGCGGGGAACAGTCCTTCCGGGTCCGCCCCCGACAGCGTGAACTCATCCGTGTGGCAGATGCCGGTGGCCTTCAGCTCGACGAGCACCTCGCCCGCCTTCGGACCTTCGAGGTGCACCGTCTCGATGCTCAAGGGCTTGCCCGCCGCGACCGCCACCGCTGCTCGGATGTCCATACACCCATCTCCCTGCGAGGTTGTTGAAGCGCGAAGAGTAGGCCGCGCGCGGTGGGGAGGGCAGGAAGAATTCCGCGAGCCTCGATGAGTGGACACTCACCTGGAGGTAGGTGAGGGACACCGGAAACGCGAAGGGCCCGGCACCGGCTCGCGGTCCCAGGCCCTTGCGTGCTGCGAGTGGCGTGACGCCTACGGCTTGTTCGTCGCCTGCGCGCCGGCGCCGGCCTTGGCGGCCTTCTGCGCCTCGCTGAACTTCTTGGTCATCTCGGCGAACTGCGCCTGGTACTCGTCGATGCGCTTCTGGTGCTCCTCGGCGCGGGCGTTGGCCTCGTCGACGATGGTCTTGTCCTTGGCGTTCTCCGCGGCCTCCGCCAGCGCCATCTCCTTCTGCTGCCGCTCGTACTCCATGAGGCGGCCCATCACCACGCGCTTGTTGAGGTACGTGTTGGCGGAGTTGACGTTGATGGCCAGCACCTGGTCGTAATAGCTGAGCGACTTCTCCAGGTCGGCCTTGACGATGGGGGCCGACATGGAGCGCGCGCCGCCGCGCTGCGCGTAGATCTCGGCAATCCAGCCCAGGGACGCCTCGTCCTTCGGCTCGAGCTTCAGCGCCTCGTTGAAGTACTTCTCGGCCTCCTCGGTGCTGCTGTTCATGTACATGCTGGCCAGCGTCCGGTAGAGCTCCGCCTTCTCCGCCGGCGTGGTCTTCATCTCCATGATCTTCATGACGGACTTGGAGGCCTCGTCCATCTCGCCGATCTGCATGTGAGCGAAGGCCTTCTTCTCCCAGACCTTCTCCTGCTTGGGGTCGGCCTCGAGCGAAAGGGCGTACGCGGCGGCCGCCTCCTTCCACTCCTTCTTGCTCATGTGGTCGCTGCCCTTGATGCGGTGGGCCTTGGCGGCCTCCTGCTTCTCGTCCTTACAGCCGACGGTGCCACCCAGGGCGAGAACTCCGAGCACCAGACCGACCCTTCCCAGTCGCTTCATGTGTGAACCTTTCGCGCGGGGCCCGGGGGCGTCGACCCCGGCCCGGTCTTGAACTGCCAGTGAGAGCATCCAGCGGACCCTCCCTCACGGGTCCTGATGGTGCCGGGAGCATACCCGAAGTCGCCTGGCTGCCGCCGCTCGCCACGGACGCCTGCCGCCCCGGTCTCCCGGCCCGTCCGCGCCCCCGGTGTGTTCGGCACGCCCACCCACCGTGTCACTGCTAACTTGCGCTCCCCGCGAATGGAGGCCCACGCCATGCCCGTCCTTCCCCGCCGCACCGTCATCCAGGGGCTCATGCTCGCAGCCGCCGGCTGCGCCGCCCCGGCCACGACGACCCGCCGCACGCCCGCGCCGCGTCCCGGGCCCGGGCTCCCGCTGGGAGCGCAGCTCGGAGACCTGAGGGCCGGCGCCGTGACGGTGTGGGGCAAGGCGGACCGGGCCTCGCGCCTGGTGGTGGAGTGGAGCGAGGACCCCCGGTGGGTGAAGGGCGTGCAGCGCGTGGAGGGCCCGGCGCTGACGGAGGCCTCCAACTTCACCGGCGTGGTGGACCTCACGGGGCTGCCGCCCGGGCGGGAGGTCCACGTGCGGGTGCTCGCGGAGGACGGTGGCCGCGCGGGCGAGTCGTGGGAGGGGCGCTTCCGCACGGCGGCGGGCGGGGGGACGGACGTCCACTTCACGTGGAGCGCGGACGTGTGCGGGCAGGGCTGGGGCATCAACCCGGAGTGGGGTGGCTACCGGGGCTTCGCGGCCATGCGCGCCCTGCGCCCGGACTTCTTCCTGCACGTGGGAGACGTCATCTACGCGGACAACCCGCTGGTGTCCGAGGTCCCCCTGCCGGACGGCCGCGTGTGGCGCAACCGCGTCACCCCCGCGAAGTCGAAGGTGGCCGAGACGCTGGAGGAGATGCGCGGCAACTTCGCCTACAACTTCCTGGACGAGCACCTGCGTGCCTTCGCCCGCGAGGTGCCCATCGCGTACCAGTGGGACGACCACGAGGTCCGCAACAACTGGTACCCGGGGCGCAGCCTCGCGGATGACCCGCGCTACACGCAGGTGTCGGACGCGGGCGTGCTGGCGGCGCGGGCGCGGCAGGCCTTCTTCGAGTACACACCCGTGGGCGGCGCGGCGCGCGCCGAGGGGCGCATCCACCGGCAGCTCTCCTACGGCCAGCACCTGGACGTGTTCATCCCCGACGTGCGCGCCTTCCGGGGACCCAACACCCCCAACCGGCAGGAGCGCCCCGGCCCCGACACGGCCTTCCTGGGGCGCGCGCAGCTCGACGGGTTGAAGGCGGCCCTGGCCGCGTCCACCGCGACGTGGAAGGTGATTGCCACCAGCATGCCCCTGGGGCTCGTCGTCGCGGATGGCTCGCACGCGGACGGCCCCCACATGGAGGCCTGGGCCAACGGCGCCGGAGCGCCCCTGGGCCGCGAGCTGGAGCTGGCCGAGCTGCTGTCCTTCCTCAAGGCCCGGCGGGTGCGCAACGTGCTCTTCCTCACGGCGGACGTGCACTACCCGGCCGTGCACCACTACCACCCGGACCGCGCGCGCTTCCGCGACTTCGACCCGTTCTGGGAGTTCGTCGCGGGGCCGCTGCACGCGGGCACCTTCGGCCCCAGCCCGCTGGATGACACCTTCGGTCCCAAGGTGCACTGGCAGCGCCCGGCCACGGTGATGAACGCGGCGCCCTGGGAAGGGCAGCAGTACTTCGGCAGCGTGCGCATCCGCGGAAAGAGCGGGGCGCTCACCGTGGCCCTGCATGACCTGACCGGAGCGGCGCTCCACCAGGTGGAGCTGGAGCCCGAGGCCTGAGGGACGCGGGCGTCACGCAGTCAGCACGAGCTTGACGATTTCCGGCGGGCTGCCCACGCGCATGGGCGGCCCCCAGAAGCCGCAGCCGCGGCTGACGTAGATGTGGGAGTCCTCATGCCGGTAGAGCCCCGCGGCGTGCTCCCAGGCCAGGCCGATGAAGAGCGTCATCGGCACGAGCTGCCCGCCGTGCGTGTGCCCGGAGATCTGCAGGTCCATGCCGCGCTCCGCCGCGGCCTTGAAGTTGGCGGGCTGGTGCGCGAGCAGCACCGCCGCCCGGTCTGGGTCTCTCCCCATGAGCGCCCGTTCCAGGTCATAGCCCTGCTTGTTCCGCCTCCTGCCACCGCTCCAATCGTCCACGCCCACGAGGTCCAGCGAACCGCCCGCGTCGCCGATGCGCACATGGCGGTTTCGCAGCACCTGGATGTCGAGCGACTGGAGGAACTCCGTCCACTCCTCGTCGCCGGAGTAGTAGTCGTGGTTGCCGGTGACGAAGAAGCTGCCGTAGCGCGACTTCAAGTCACGGAGCGCGGCGACGGCCCCGCCCAGCGAGGGGACGTCGCCGTCCACCAGGTCTCCGGTGATGGCGAAGAGGTCCGGGCGGAGCGCGTTGGCCTGCCGGACCAGCTCGTCCATGAAGCGCCGCTGGATGAAGTGGCCCACGTGGATGTCCGTGAGCTGGACGATGCTGAGCCCATCCAGCGCCTTGGGGAGCTTCGGAATCTTCACCGCCAGCTCGGTGACCTGGGGCGGCGCGAAGGCCCGCCAGCTTCCATACGTGGCCAGCCCTCCGCCCGCGACGAAGGCTCCGCCCGCCATGGTGCGCGCGAGGAAGCGGCGCCGACCCTCGTCGATGGCCGGTGAAGGGACAGGCGCCAGGGCAGGGGAGGCGACCTGGGAGGCAGGCACTGGCCCGGCAGGTCTGTAGGGCAGGACCCGGCGCATGAGAGAGGCGAGCCCCCGGCCCGCGTCCAGCACGAGCAGCGCGATGACCATGCACAGCGCCACGCCCATCCACGTGTACGTCGCCACGGTGACGGAGCCCCCGAGCCGCTCCGGCAGTGCGTCCAGCAGCGTGCGCCGGAAGCCCAGCACGAGCGTCAGCAGGACGAACACGGTCAGGGCCAGGAGCCTCGGCAGGCGGCCATGCAGCAGGTGCCGCACCAGCCGCCGGTACAGGTACAGGTGGCCGAGCACGGCGCCGAGCCCGATGAGCATCGAGAAGGAGAAGAGCCGGAACGACATTGGGCGGGTCCCACGGATGAGGCGTGAGAGGAGGGTACCACGGCGAGACGATGTGAACGGGCCTCCGAGCCGCAAGCACCGGGGGGGGGAGTAATGGACAGTGATTCCGTCCGCATGTTCGCGGACGGTCTTCGTCCCGTGGCATGCCGGCTCGTGCGGCTACATTCCGGCCAGCGGCACGGACGTGGCATCAAGGAATGGTCATGGACAAGGTCATCGTCATCACGGGAGCGAGTGGGGGTATCGGCGCGGAGCTGGCGCGCCAGGCGGGAGGGAAGGGTGCGAAGCTGGTGCTGGCCGCGCGCAGGCAGCCTGAGCTGGAGGCCGCTACGGCCCAGGCAGGGCGTGAGGCCATCGCCGTCGTCACGGATGCAACGCGGCGGGCGGACATGGAGCGGTTGCGTGACGCGGCGCTGGCGCGCTTCGGCCGCATCGACGTCTGGGTGAACAACGCGGGCCGCGGCATCACCCGGTCCGTGGCGGAGCTGACGGACGAGGACCTCGAAGCCATGTGGCGCGACAACGTGAACAGCGCGCTCTATGGGATGCAGGTGGTGCTGCCGCACTTCCAGTCGAGGAACGCGGGGCAGATTGTGAACATCTCCAGCACGCTGGGGCGGCTGCCCATCGTTCCGCACCGCTCGGCGTACAGCGCGGCGAAGCACGCGCTCAACGCGCTCAGCGCCTGCCTGCGTCAGGAGTTGCTGGAGACGCATCCGGGCATCACCGTCACCGTGGTGATGCCGGGCGTGGTTGCGACGGGCTTCGGAGACAACGCGCTGGGCGGAGGCCCGGACTCACGCACGCTGTCCGGAGCCCAGGGTGTGGAGGACGCCGCGAAGGCCATCCTCGACGTCATCGAGCATCCGTGTGCGGAGGCCTATACCCAGCTGGCCACCCAGGCCCAGGTCGAGCGCTACTACCGCGACGTGGGAGCGTTCGAGCAGGAGATGGCCGCCCGCTTCGGACGCTGAATGCTCATATCGGTCCTGCTCCCGCCCCGGGCCCCACTGCCCGAGGGGGTCGAAGAGACGGAGGAAGCCGGCAACTCCGGGGCACCGCGCCGGGAAGGGTCAAGTCCCGAATCGTGTGTAGGAGGGGGGTGAAGGGCCCCTTCTTCGCGAAGTGCGTCATCACCCTCGAAGGCCGCGTGGAGCGCTGAAGGATCTTCTTCACCGGGTTGGAGTTGCTGCGTCGCCTGGCGTCCCTCGTGCCTGGTGCCTCGGGCAAACCTCACGAGGTTCCACGGCGTCTTCGCTCCAGGCGCCAAACTGCGGCCATTTCTGGTCCCTCAAGCAGGTGCGGAGGAGGTGCGCGCGGGGCTTGAGGCAGCGGCCAGGAAGGAGCGGATGAAGGAGCGGACACCGCGAGTGTCGGTCTCCAGGCTCATGGGGCCAGGGGACGGACACTTTCGCCAGCCACATGGGGCCAGGCCGTCTCCAGGGGCATGGGGCCACCCGCTGCTGCCGCGCACCTCATGGGAGGGCGGCCTGGGCAGCAGTGTGCCCCATGGGGGGCTCGGCGTTGGTACGAGCAGCGCTACGCCGGCGTGGGCGGTCCGAACCACTGGGTGAGCGCGTCACGCAGCCCCGAATCCGTGCCGTCTCCCACCCACGCGACATGGCCATCGGGCCGAACCAGAACGGCCGTGGGCGCAGCGACCGCACCGAACACCGGGAGCTCCCACGCGCCCGTGTATCGGGCCTCGACCCTCCGGACCCGCTCCGCCCACGGAGTGATGTCGAAGGCGCCCGGCTCGCCGAGGTTGAGGAAGACCGGTCGGGCCTCGTGCAGCAGCGCGAACACGCGTTTCGGACCGCTCTCAGTGCTCAGCTCGAGGTCGGGCATGCGACGCCCGAGCAGCGGGTGCCCCGCACCGAGGTCGTAGTGGACGTCGAGGCCCGACATCATCGCGGCGTACTGCTTGCGAGGCTGCTCCATCTTCAGCAGCTCGGTCATGTTCTCGCGCAGGGCCTCGGTGCGATCGTCGCCGCGGCCGAGCGCGATCTGAGCCATCGTCAGGCGGAGCACGCGGGCACCGATGGGGTGCCGCTCGGCGTGGTAGGTGTCGAGGAGGGGCTCCGGCGAGATGCCCTTCACCACCTGCGCGAGCTTCCAGCCGAGATTCACGGCGTCCTGCACACCGATGTTGAGTCCCTGTCCGCCCGTGGGGGCATGCACGTGCGCCGCGTCGCCGGCGAGGAGCACCCGTCGCTCCCGGTAGGACGCCGCCTGCCGAGCCATGTCGGAGAATCGGGAGAGCCAGGTCGGATTGCGAACACCGAAGTCGGTCCCGTAGGCCGCAATCAGCGCCGCGCGCAGATCATCCAGGGTCGGCTCGATTTTGTTGCCGACCTGCGGCTCGACCAGCACGACGCCGGCGCGCTTCCCGTCGTCGAGCTTGCCGATGGCGTTGACGCCCCTCTCTCCTCGGCGGATGCCCCACACGGGCTCCTCGGTCATCTCGACCTCGGCGATGAGGAAGCTGGTCGACGCGTCCCAGCCGGGGAACTCGATCCCGGCCTTCTTGCGAATCAGGCTCCGACCTCCGTCGCACCCGACGAGGTACGTCGCCCGGAGCGAGGAGCCGTCCGACAGCTCGACGTCGACGCCGGTGTCGTCCTGCGCGAACCCCGTCACCTCACGCCCTCGATAGAACGTCACCGGCAGCTCGGCGACCCACTCGGCCATGATGCGCTCGATGCGAGCCTGCCTGAGCGCGAGCCCGTAGTTGTGGCGCGTCGGGAAGTCGCTGATGTCGAGCGGGATGAACGAGAAGCCCGCGACCTGCATGATCTGCCCCTGCGAGAGGAAGCGCTCGGCGACGCCCCGCTGATCGAGCACCTCGATCGTGCGGGCGTGCAGGCCGCCAGCGCGTGACCCGGGGAGCTCCTGGTCCACGCGACGCTCGACGACGGCGACGTCGCTCCCCGCCAACGCCAGCTCGGCTGCCAGCATCAGGCCCGTCGGGCCGCCTCCGGCGATCAGCACTGCATGGTTGTTCGTGGCCGCACTGCGTCCGGATTCGTTGTGCATTCGTTCCTCCGTGCCCGCTGTTTTTCGCGTGCGGCCGGCGTCTGTGCCTCACAGAGGGGGGCTTGAGGCAATACCCGGGTCATGGCATACAGCTGGATGTAGCAAGGGGGAGATGTCGCGTCCCGCATGCGCCTCCCCCGAAGCGAAACGCTTCCTCCAAAGCTCAATGCCAATCAGCTGAGCAAGATCGGGTCGCGGCACGGGCCGCTTCTCCGGAACGCACAAGCCACGTCCCGTCCTGCCTGAGGTTCTACCGGGTGTCTGGCACGGTGCCCGCCGCGAAGTGCGCCACGGCCGACTCCGAGGACGTCCCCTCGCGAAGGGCGTGAGCGGTGCGTGGGGCGGGGCCATGGGCGGCGAGCTCACCGTCATTTGGAACCGCCGACGCGTGAGGCGGCTCATGTGGAGGCGGCGGGAATCGAAGCCGCACGGGCGGATTGGGTCCCTCCTCGGACCACAGGCTGCCCGCCCGGTCTTCCCTCTGGAAGAGAGAGGCGGAGGACGAAGAGCGCTCGGCACGAGTGGCCACCATGTGCCCCGGCATGGGACACGGGCTAGAATCGGCTCGTCACTCGGCTCGCGGAGACCTCTTGGTGATCCTGCGCAACGTAACGGATGAAGACCTCCCGATCTTCTTCGAGCACCAACGGGACGCAGTCGCGCTGCGCATGGCCGCATTCCCGTTGCGGGAACGCGATGCCTTCCTGACCCACTGGCGCACGAAGGTTCTCCGCCCCGAGAACGTGACCCGGACCATCGTCGTTGGCGGCCTGGTCGCTGGGTACATCGGCAGTTGGGAACAGGACGGCATGCGCCTCGTCGCCTATTGGCTGGGTCGCGAGCACTGGGGCAAGGGCATCGCGACACGGGCGCTCTCGGAGTTCCTCGTGATCGAGCCGACTCGTCCGCTTCATGCGTGGGTCGCTGTCCACAACGTCGGGTCGATCCGAGTCCTCGAGAAGGGTGGCTTCCGCACGGTGGCCCAGGAGAACCCGCAGCACGCGGACGGAGTTGCCGAGGTACTCATGACGCTTGGTCCGAAATAGGATAAGCCGGGTACGTCCCTTGCGAGAGCCGCTCCGCGGACCTGTTCCGCAGCATCATCATCCGCGAGAAGTACGCGCGGTGGGCCGCGACGCTGAGCGTGACGATGCGCCAGACGCATGTGGCCGGAGAGAAGCTGTTCATCGACTTCAGCGGTGATGGCCTGGACGTGGTGGACGCGAAGACGGGCCGGTGAGTGTCAACGTAGATGTCGCGTGAGAGGATTAAGCCGAGCGCTTCAACTCCTGCAGTGCCTGGGAGGGGTGCGGGGAGGGGCCGAGGCGCACGGGGCCGGCGGGAGTCCAGTCGCGCGTCTTGCCGCGCCAGCGCTCGGGGTGACGGCGGCGAGCGCGCAGGTAGAGCTCGGCGCGCTGGGCCAGCACCTGCTGTTCGCGGCCGAAGTGACGCTCGTCCGGGGTGACGAAGCTCAGGGCGCTGTGGCGGTGCTGGCTGTTGTACCAGGCGACGAAGGAGGCCACCCAGCCCTTCGCCTCATCGAGGGAGGCGAAGGGCCTGTCGGGGAAGCTGGGCCTGTACTTCAGGGTGCGGAAGAGAGCCTCGGAGAAGGGGTCGTCGTCCGAGACGCGCGGGCGGCTGAAGGAGGGCACCACGCCCAGCCACTGGAGGGTGGCCAGCAGGGTGGCTCCTTTCATGGGGCCGCCGTTGTCCGAGTGCAGCCGCAGGCCCGCGGGGCTGCCGGCTTCCAGCGTCGCCCGACGCAGCAGCGCGGAGGCGTTGTCGGACGACTCCTCCTCGTGCACCTGCCAGCCCATGATGCGGCGGCTGTACACGTCCACCACCAGGTAGAGGTAGAGGAAGGCGCCACGTACCGGGCCCTTGAGGTAGGTGATGTCCCAGCTCCACACCTGGCCGGGAGCGTTCGCCACCAGTTGGGGAGGCGGACGAGGCGTGGGCGCCCTGGCTCGTCCCCGGTGCGCCAGCTGCTCTTCTTCGCGCAGCACCCGGTAGAAGCTCGACTCGCTGGCCACGTACTCGCCCCGGTCGGCCAGGCAAGGGACAATCTGCTTGGGCGACATGTCCCGGAACTCCTCGCTGTTGGCCAGCGCCAGCACCTGGCGCCGCTCGGCGGGCGACAGCTTGTTGGCAGGGGCCTGGCGTGGGCCGCACCGCCTGTCTTGGGCCGTCTGGGGCTTCCTCCAGCGCTGCACCGTGCGGGGGCTGACGCCCAGCCGCTGGCATACCGTCTCCAGCCGCACGCCCTTTGCCAGCGCCCCGTCCACCAGGGCCAGCGTCACTTCTCGCTCCGCTCGAGCGACGCGTCGTCCTCGTCGCGCTCCCTCTCGTCCCAGCCCAGCTCCTGAAGTTTTTCGAGCACCAGCAGTGCCGCTGTCTCCGCCAGCGCCTTCTCCTTGCGCCGCAGCTCCTTCTCCAGCTCCCGCACCCGCTTCTCCGCCGCCGCCAGCCGCCGCCGCTCTCCGGCCGTCATGCCCCCGGCCGCCGGCGCCTCCGCCAGCGCCCCGGTGGCCGCGCCCCGCCAGGCCGTCAGCTGCGCCTCGTGCAGCCCCTCACGCCGCAGCAGCGCGCCCAGCGCCTCGCCGCTCAGCCCTTCGGCCGCCGCCAGCACCCGCAGCTTCTCCGGCCCCGTCCACTTCCTCGCCACCTTCGCCGCCTCCGGCTGCTGCTCAGACTCGCTCGTCATCGCTCCCAACGTAGCCCTCTTCAGCCACTTCGACAGCGTCGACTGCGGCACTCCCACCTGCTTGCCCAGGGCCGTCGCGCTCAGCGCCTCCGGCCCCATCATCCGGCGCACCATCTGCTCCTTGAACTGCTCCGTGTACGGCACGTCCTCTCTGCCCTTCACGCCCCCTGGGTGCTTCTGCCGGCCTCGCGGTCCGGGCGACAACTACGCTGGCACAGGGGGTACCGGCCGGACTTCCCCCAGACTTTCGGCTGCCTCCAGGATGCCCGCGGTTTCTGCGGCGACTTCTTCCGCTGGTACAACGAGGAGCACCACCACGGCAGCCTCAGCCTGCTCACGCCCCACGACGTGCACCACGGCCTGGCCGCCGAGCGCCTCGCGGCCCGGGCCGCCGTGCTTGCCGCCGCCTACGCTGCTCACCCCGAGCGATTCCCGCGCGGTGCACCCAAGCCGCAGGTGCTGCCGAACATCGTCTGGATAAACGACCCCGCGCGGCTCTCCACTTCTCAGGAGAGTGCGCAGTAATCTCACGAACTCACTGTCTCATCCGCGTTGACAGGTTCCGGGAGATCGAGAAGGAAATGGAGCAGATAAGAGAGGAGCGAAGAGCTGCGGCGGCATGCGGATATGGCTACATGATTGGGGTGAGCACCCAAGCGCACAAAGAGGCGCTGCTGGAACGGGATCAGTCCCTCAATATCGTCGTCACGGGGTGCAAACGATGACGACGCAAAGCAGCCTCGGCATCATCGTCTACGCGCCTGCTCTGGTGGGCAACGACCGTCGGACGCTCGATATCGTCCATGGGATGGAAAAGGCGCTCCCCGGCTTGCGCCTGGAGTGGCGGATCTCCGACAGCGGGCGTCCCATCGCATTGCCGCAGCGCGATGCGTGGCTCGCAGAAAAGACGCGGGACGGGAAATTCCCTATCCTGTGCAATGGGGACGAGAGCTACCCCGTGACGGTTAATGGTAGTGGAAGAGATGGACTTTTCAGCCCAGGCGGTCAGCCCCTGTTTGAGGTGCATGCGGAACTGCCACTGGACGAGCGCGTGAGCGCGTCAGCGGCGGCGGTGCTTGAGAGCGTGGCGGAGGGGGCGTGTGCGCTGTGGGGGCGCGCGACGCCATACGACGCTGCGGTGGATATCGCGTATCAGACAGCACCCACGCAGGGGGGGCCGCCGTCCCCACGCCGGGGGCTGCCCGCCCTGAAGCTCTTCGAGCACATCCGCTCGCCCGAGATTCCTTTTTACCTCGGGTGGCTGAACTATTGGTCTGCCGCTGCCGCACGCGCCATCGGATTCCCAGACCCCTCGCGCGACGCCGAGCTGCTCTCGCGGGCGCGGCGCACGGCATCGGGCGGGTGGGTGGTGCAGCTCACGGAGGCACCGCTTCATCTCGATGACCGCGCCCACTTGGACGCGCTTAAGCGGGCCTACGAGCGCTTCCCGGAGATCGGCGGGCGTGTCACTCCGCGCTGAGGGGACTGCTGCGCGTCCCCTGGCGCGCACCACCGGGGCCGAGCTGGAGCTTGTTGGCGTTCACGAGGAAGCGCGGGAATTTGGACCGGGACAGCGGACGGGTTCCGCGAGTCCGCCGCCCCGGCGTTCGGCTCAGCGCTTCGACTTCGTCTTGCGCGCGGCCGCGCTCTCCTCGGCGGCTCCGCTGCCGCTCAGCGCGCCGACTTCTTCGAATCCCGCGCGGCCAGCCAGCTGTCGTGGAGCCACTTCTCCGTCTGACGGTGGCCGGGCATGGTGATCCACACGATGTCGCGCTCGAACACCATGACCTTCTCGTTCGTCCCGACGATGACCCAGAACCAGCGACCGTCCTCGGTGTTGCGCATCTTGACCTTCATTCCCGTCACGGTGACGAGCTCCGGGCGCCCCTGGCGCGTGACACGGACCGGCTCGTCATGGGGCTCGATCCAGCTGATCTCCATGCGCGGCAGCAGGTCGGGCGCGTACTCCTTCAGGAAGCTCATGGCGATCTCCCGGGTGCGCTCCCGGGAGGGCAGCTTGTCGCTCTCGTAGGCGAGGTCCATGTGCGCGAAGCCCTTCAGCAGGCCGGCCTCGTTGACCACCAGGCTGAAGTGCTCACCGCCGAGCCCCGTGTTGCGCCCGTCCTGCCGCTCGAAGCGGGTCAGGGTGGCGCGCTCTCCATCGACGGTGACCTCTCTCGTGGAGACCTGCTTGTACCCCTCGGGCGTCAAGCCACTGAACGAGGCGGTCGTCCTGGCGGTCTGGGCGGCACTGGCTGCTGGCATCTTGCGCTCCTTCGAGGTCTGGGCGTGTGCGGTGACACCGGCTGCCAGGACCATGCTGGCGGCCGCGGTCCAACCCGCGATGGCATTGCGCTTCTTCATGGGTGGGTTCTCCTTGGGGTTGAAGAAGGTCGCCAAGGCTGCTGACGAAACGATGCAGCTATACGCTCACGCCTCGGGGGGCGCTACCGGATGCTGCGTGCATTTGCATGTCTGGATATCTGTCATTGGCGTCAAGTCATCCCGCGGATGTCATCACTGTCAGTCCTCGTCCAACTTGGAGAGAACAGGACGGTGTCCTTGAACTCCGCACCGCCGACGGTGTTGTCGCGGGCGCGGAGCGAGCGAGCCAGTGTCAACCAGTGAATATCGTAAATAGCCGTTAAATCCGCCTTACTGGCCCAGATAACATCTCCTGAAAATAACGTTTCTGTCACGACGCACGGCGGGTTCGACTGGGGACGCGCTCCCGGTGTGGGGCGCCTCTCCAGAGGAGAACCGCATGCGCCACGCGTCGAAGTGGGTCGCCTGTCTCGCGTTGTGTCTCAGCGCGCTGGGCTGGGCCTTCCAGCCCTCCCAGCAGAGCACGCTGGCGAGTCAGGCCTTCTTCAAGCCCGAGCTATACCTCCCCATCTCCAACGTGCCCCTGGAGGAGGCGCGCGTCCACCTCGAGCGCCTCGGGCCGAGCGCCTGGGACGACTTCTTCGCGCGCAATGGCCGCGACTTCCACGTGTACCTGGATCCGCTGACCGGCACGCCCTCCGCCATCCAGGGCGCCATCCCCCTCATCCCCGGCACGGGCGTGGGGAACAAGGTCACCCTCTCCACCGTCCACCAGCAGCTCGGCCGCTCCGTGGGGAAGGTGGACGAGGCCGTCGTCGCGGACCTGCTCTTCAAGTTCATCAGCGACAACCAGGCCGCCCTGGGCGTGGACCTGCTCCAGCTCGGTGAGCCCCGCGTGACGCAGGTCACCGACACGCTCTGGCACGTCCTCATCCCGCAGCAGCTCCAGGGCATCCCCGTCCGCCACGGCCGGCTCGTGGCCACCATCAACCACGGCAACCTCGTGCTCATCGGCACCGAGGCCTGGAGCAACGCCACCGCTTCCACGAAGCCCACCCTGGCCGCGCAGCAGGCGCTGACGGCCGGCGGCGAGCGCTTCGGGCTCCTGGAGACTCCGGGCCAGCTCTGGATGCAGCCCGAGCTGGAGCTCGCCCCCCTGGCCAACGCCGACGCCAAGGGCTTCGGCGAGGGCTACCGCCACCAACTCGTGTGGACCTACGGCTTCCAGAACCCCGGTGAGCAGGAGCGCTGGAAGGTGACGGTGGACGCCCACACCGGTGAGGTGCTGGCCCTCGAGGACGACAACCACTACCTGGACGCCACCATCAAGGGCGGCATCTACCCACTGACCAGCACGGAGATCTGCACCCAGAACGAGGCGTGCGGAACCATGCAGGTCGACACGCCCATGCCGTGGGCCAACACGGGCCTCGCGTCGCCCAACAACTTCACGGACGGCGCCGGTGTCTTCAACTACAGCTCCGGCAACGTCACCACCACCCTGGCCGGCAAGTACGTCCGCGTCAGCGACACCTGCGGCTCCGTCAGCTTCAGCTCCTCCACCGGCAACGTCCAGATGGGAGGCACCAACGGCCAGCATGACTGCACCACGGGTGGCGGCGGGGCGGGCAACACGCCGGCATCGCGCTCCGCCTTCTACGAGGTGAACCGCATCGCCGAGCTGGCCCGCGGCTGGCTCCCCAACAACACCTGGCTGCAGGGCCAGCTCACCGCCAATGTCAACATCAACAGCACCTGCAACGCCTTCTGGAACGGCTCCACCATCAACTTCTACCGGAGCGGCGGCGGGTGCCGGAACACGGGCGAAATCGCCGCCGTGTTCGACCACGAGTGGGGCCACGGCATGGATGACTTCGACTCCGGCGGCGCCCTCAGCAACTCCTCCGAGGGCTACGCGGACATCGCGTCCATCTACCGCCTGCAGGCCTCCTGCGTGGGCTACGGCTTCTTCCACACCAGCGACCGCGGCTGCGGCAAGACGCCGGACGGCACCGGCTACAACCAGAACGAGGCCCAGACGGGCGCGGCCTGGTGCAACACGAAGTGCTCGGGCGTGCGCGACGCGGACTACATGGCCCACGCCAACCAGACGCCGGCCACGCCGCAGAACTTCGTGTGCACGAAGTGCAGCTCCAGCACCGGCCCCTGCGGCCGCCAGGTGCACTGCGCCGCCGCGCCCGCCCGCCAGGCCGCGTGGGACCTGGTGGCGAGGGACCTCCAGGCGCCTCCGTTCAACTACGACTCGAACACCGCCTTCATCATCGGCAACAAGATCTTCTACCAGGGCAGCGGCAACATCGGCTCGTGGCACGCCTGCAACTGCACCGCGGGCACCTCGGATGGCTGCGGCGCGAGCCACGGCTACATGCAGTGGCTGGCCGCGGACGACGACAACGGCAACCTGAACGACGGCACGCCGCACATGACGGCCATCCATGCCGCGTTCAACCGCCACGGCATCG
This sequence comes from Myxococcus sp. RHSTA-1-4, assembly GCF_020037125.1. Taxonomy (GTDB): domain Bacteria; phylum Myxococcota; class Myxococcia; order Myxococcales; family Myxococcaceae; genus Myxococcus. The sequence goes on along the minus strand of NZ_JAIQDG010000027.1, from coordinate 48,817 downwards.
CCTGCAACACGCCCGCTCCGGCCAACTCGGGCTGCGCGAGCGGTCCGAGCGCCGCGCCCACCGCCACCGCCACCGGCAGCGACGGGCAGGTGGCCCTGAGCTGGAATGCGGTGGCCGGCGCCAGCGAGTACTGGGTGATGAAGACGGAGGGCTACGCCGGCTGCGACTTCGGCAAGGCGAAGGTGGCCACCGTCACCGGCACCGCGTACACCGACGGCGAGGTCGCCAACGACCGGCGGTACTGCTACTCGGTCGTCCCGGCCAGCTCCAGCGCCTGCTACGGCCCGGCCGCGGCCTGTGTCTGCGCGACGCCGGGTGGGCCCTGCACGCCGCCCGGCGTGGCCACGCTCTCCGCTCCGGCGGACGGGGCCACGGGCGTCGCGCTGGCCCCGGCGCTCGACTGGGCGGACGTGGCGGGCTCCACCTCCTACGAGGTGCAGGTGGCCACGGACTCCGCCTTCACCAACGTGGTGCGCTCCGGCACGACGGTGGGCTCCACGTGGACCGTCCCGTCCGCGCTCACGGCGAACACCCAGTACTTCTGGCGCGTCCGCGCGGTGAACAACTGCGCCAACGGGACCTACAGCGCCGCCTTCCGCTTCACCACCACGGACCAGACGTGCACCCCGCCGGCGAGCCCGGCCCTGGCGAGCCCCGCGGACACGGCGGAGGGCGTCGCGCTGTCCCCGGTGCTCGACTGGAGCGACGTGACGGGGGCGACCTCCTACGAGGTGCAGGTGGCCTCGGACTCCGGCTTCACCAACGTGGTGCGCTCGGCCACGGCACTCGCGACCAGCACGTGGACCGTCTCCCCCGCGCTCACCGCGAGCAGCCGGTACTACTGGCGGGCCCGCGCGGTGAATGGCTGCGGCGCGGGCAGCTACAGCGCCCCCTTCAGCTTCAACACCCAGGAGGGTGGCACGTGCACGGTGGCGCTCGCCTCCTATGACGCCTCGCTCGGGACGCCGGTCTGCGGCACCGGGTGCGGGTGCGACACGGGCACCATCGTGAACAGCCGTGGCAGCCAGTTCCTCGGGGCCGAGCCCAACGAACCCAACACGCTCGATGGCTGCCCGGATGGCCCGTGGGGCTTCTACCACTTCGACGAGAGCATCGACCGCGTCGTGCTCAAGAGCGTGGACGGTGGGCCCATCACCCCGGGCAAGCAGGTGAAGGTGGACGTGACGGTCTGGTGCTACGACGCCACGGACAAGCTGAACCTGTACTACACGCCGACCCCGGGCCTTCCGACGTGGTCGTCGCTCGCCACGGGTCTGGCCTGCACCGCCAGCGGCGCGCAGACGTTCAGCCACACCTTCACCGTGGGAAGCGGCGCCGGGCAGCACGCCATCCGGGCGCAGTTCGTGGAGGCCAGCAGCCTGCAGGCGAGCTGCAGCTTCGGCATCTACGATGACCACGACGACGTCGTCTTCGGCGTGGCGGCCGCGGTGGCCTCGGGCGACGCTCCGAAGCCGTCCAAGCAGGGGCGGGCGAGAGCCACTCGCTAACCCCGGCCGTGCCCCAGCCCGCCCGGTCGCCTGATGACCGGGCGGGCTTCTTGTGCGTGCTGTTCCCCCTGTGGGAAGAGGGTGGGGCCCCGTCCAACCGGGTCTCCACCTACGCAGGGGGTTCGAATGAAATGGCTCAATGCACGCGCCGCGGGCGTGCTCCTGGTGTTCGCGCTGGCCGTGCCCGCCGCCGAAGCCGCGTCGCGGCAGCAGGAGCTCGACCGGCTCGTCGCGAAGTACCACCAGTTGCGCCAGTTCAACGGGGCGGTGCTCGTCGCCGGCGAGAAGGGCATCATCTTCAAGAAGGGCTACGGCCAGGCGAACCTCGAATGGCAGGTGCCCAACACGACGGACACGAAGTTCCGCATCGCGTCCGTCACCAAGCCCTTCACGGCGACGGTCGTCATGCAGCTCGTCGCCGAGGGCAAGCTCAAGCTCGACGACACCCTCACGACGCACCTGCCGGACTACCGCAAGGACACGGGCAGCCGCGTCACCATTGCCCATCTGCTCAACCACACCTCCGGCATCCCGAGCTACACGACGCCCGAGTTCTTCCAGCGCGAGTCGCGCAATCCCTATCCGGTGGCGGAGTTCGTGAAGAAGTTCGCCAGCGGCGACCTCGAGTTCGAGCCCGGCACGAAGTGGGCGTACAGCAACTCCGGCTACCACCTGCTCGGCGCCATCATCGAGAAGGTCACCGGGATGCCGTACGCGGAGGCGGTGCGGCAGCGCATCTTCGCCCCGCTGGGGATGAAGAACTCCGGCTACGACGTCACCATGGCGGTGCTCCCGAAGCGCGCGAGCGGGTATCAGCTCGGGCCCGACGGGTACGTCAACGCGCCCTACCTGGACATGTCGATTCCCTATGCCTCCGGCTCGCTGTACTCCACGGTGGAGGACCTCTACCTCTGGGACAGGGCGCTCTACACGGACACGCTGCTGCCCGCGCCGCTGAAGCAGCGGATGTTCACCCCGGGGCTGAGCCAGTACGGCTATGGCTGGGAGGTGCGGCCCTTCAAGCTGGACGATGGCAAGACGGAGGTCTCCACCACCCTCCACGATGGGGGCATCAACGGCTTCAGCTCGCTGCTCGTCCGGGCACCGGAGCGCAAGGAGCTGGTCGTCCTCCTGGACAACACGTCGCGCGGCGACAAGCTCGATGCGCTCGCGCGCGGGCTGCTGAGCATCCTGCACGGCATCAAGCCCCAGCAGCCCCGGAAGCCCGTCGCCGAGGCCGTGCTGGAGGCTCTCGACAAGGCGCCCGTGGCGGAGGGAATCGCCCGCTACAAGGCGCTGAAGGCGACGAAGGCGGCCGAGTACGACTTCTCCGAAGGGCAGCTCAACGGCGTCGGCTACCGGCTGCTCATGTCCGGGAGAGCGTTGGATGCGATTGAAATTTTCAAGCTGAACGTGGAGATGTTTCCCAACAGTGGAAATCCCCATGACAGCCTGGGTGAGGCGTACCTGGTGAGCGGGAACAAGGAGCAGGCGCTCGTGAACTATCGCCGCGCCCTGGAGCTGGACCCCTCCAATGTGAACGCGGCGGAGACCGTCAAGCGGCTGGAGAAGGCGGGAGGCGCCGCGAAGTAGCTCCGGGCCGGGGTGGAGACACGCGCCCGGCGCCTGCGCCCCAGACCGCTCCTCGGTCTACGTCACGGAGTGAGCCCCGCGGTCCAGGCCCGCCGCCATGGGTGCGGCGGGCCGGCCTCGCTACTCGTACCGCAGCGACTCGATGGGAGCGAGGCTCGCCGCGCGCCGGGCGGGCCAGATGCCGAAGAACACGCCCACGGACGCGGAGAAGGCGATGGCCACGACGATGGCCTCGGGAGCGACGACCACGCTCCAGCCCGCGACCCGTTGAAGCACCGCGGCGCCGCCCACGCCCAGCAGCAGCCCGAGCGTGCCACCGGCCAGACACAGCACCAGCGACTCCACGAGGAACTGGAGCAGGATGTCCATGCCGGTGGCGCCCAGCGCCTTGCGCAGGCCGATCTCCCGCGTCCGCTCCGTCACCGACACGAGCATGATGTTCATGATGCCGATGCCGCCCACGAGCAGGGAGATGGCGGCGATGCCGGCCAGCAGCAGGGAGAAGGTCTGCGTGGTCTCCTGCATGGTGGTGAGCAGCGAGGCCTGGTCGCGGATGTTGAAGTCGGCCTGCTCCTCCGGCCGCAGCCGGTGCTCGCGCCGGAGCACCAGGTCTATCTCCGCCATCGCATTGTCCATGGACTTCTCGTCCACCGCCTGCACGGCGATGGAGCGGATGCGGTCGGTGCCCATCACCCGGAACTGGGCGGTGGCCAGGGGGATGTAGAGGCTCTCGTCCGGGTTGGAGAAGCCCTGGGCTCCCTTCTCCGCCAGCACGCCGATGACCTCGAAGGGGATGCCGCGGATGCGGAGGGTCTCTCCCACCAGTGACGACGAGTCCTTCAGCCCGAGCTGGGTGCCCGCGAGCGCGCCGAGCACCACCACCCGGCGGCGGCCCCGGTCCTCCGCGTCCGTGAAGAGGCGGCCCTGGACCACCGTGCCCTGGTTGATGTCGAAGTAGGACGGCCACGTTCCCACGACGGACAGGTTGGCGTTGCTGGCGCCGTACTCCACCTGGAATCGCGACTCGATTTCCGGAGCGACGGCCTGGACGTAGCGCGGGTTCTCGCGCAGCGCTTCCGCGTCATCCACGGCCATCGACGCCTGTCCCCGGCCCAGGCCGCCCTGGAAGGCCTGCCCGGGGCGCACTGTGAGGACGTTGGTGCCGAGTGTTTGCAGCCGCTGCGCCACGGAGCGTTGCGCGCCTTCACCCAGCGCGACCATGGTGATGACCGCGGCGATGCCGATGACGATGCCCAGCATCGTCAGCAGCGACCGGAGCTTGTTGGCGAGGACCGCGTCGAACGCGACCCGGATGATTTCTCCCATGACCTGGCCTCCCTCTACCGCGCTCCGCCACGGGGCGCGCCGCCCGCGCCCATCATTCCGCCCGCCATCTGGCGCATCCGCTCGTTGCTCCGCTGCTGTTGCTGCTTGAGCTGGGCGACGGAGATGAGCAGCACCTGCTCGCCAGGCTCCAGCCCGCTCACCACCTCCGAGCTCTCCCAGTCACTCAGCCCGAGCACCACGCGCCGGGGCTCCAGCCCCTTCGGGCCCTGCACGAAGACGATGCCCGGCCGCGTGTCTCCCGGGGCCTGCCGACCTTCGCGCGCGCCCTGTCCACCACGGCTTCCGCCCCAACTGCCCTGGCCCGAGCCTCCACCGGCTCCGGCCGCGGCGGGCACGATTGTTCCCATCGCCCCGGCTCCGGTGGCACCCGCCGCGGCATCGCCCTGTGCGGCACCGCCCGCGCCCGCCGGCCGCATCACCGCGCGCACCGCCTCCTCCGAGACGCCGACGGCCGCCGCCGCGGACCGGGCGTCGCGCAGGCTCGCCACCGCCGCGTTCGGCACGGTGATGGCGTCGCGCCGCCGGGAGATCTCGATGGATACCTCCGAGTTCATCCCCGGCCGCAGCAGCCCCTCGGAGTTGTCCAGCCGCACGAGCACCGGGAAGAGGGTGACGTTCTGCTCGATTACGGCCTGGGGCTCCACCTTCACCACCTCGCCCACGAAGGTGCGGCCCGGGTACGCCTCCATCGTCACGCGCGCCCGCTGGCCGGGCTTGATCTGCCCCACGTCCGTCTCGTCCACCTTGGCGCGCACCTGCATCACCGACAGGTCCGCCATCTTGAAGAGCGTGGTGCCGCCGGACACGTTGGACGTGGCGGAGGCGATGATGAGCCCCGGTTGGATCTGCCGCTCCAGCAGGGTGCCGGCGATGGGCGCGCGGATGGTGACGTCCCGGCTGCGCTCACGGGCGAGCTGCAGGTTCGTCTCCGCACGGACCTTCGACGCCCGCGCGGTGGCGGCGGCGTCCACCGCCGTCTCGTACTCCTGCTGGGTGACGTAGCCGGACTTGCGCAGCTCCTCCAGGCGCAGGCGCTGGGCCTCCGTGGTGTTCAGCTTCACCCGCGCGGACTCCACGTCCGCCTGGGCCTGGGCCAGCGCGTTCTGCACGTCCCGCGGGTCGATCTCCGCCAGCAGCGCGTCCTTCTCCACCTTGTCCCCGGTGTCGAAGTGGACGCGGAGGACTTCACCGGACGCCTTGGACTTCACCTCCACCACGCGAAGGGGCTCCACGAGTCCGGAGGACTCCGCCACCACCTCCATGTCCCGCCGCTCCACCACCGCCACCGAGGCCGAGCGCTCCTGCGCCTGCGGCTCTCCACCTCGCGTGGTGGTGTACACCCCCCCCGCTCCGAGCAGGACCGCCACGGCGCCCGAGATGACCCACTTCTTCGTCTTGCTCACGACGTTCCTCCAATTCCAGGTCGCCGCGCGGGAGCGCGGACCGATTCAGTCCCGCTTCCGCTCGTCTCGCTCGATGACGCCGTCCTTCAGGAACAGCACCCGCTGCGCATATGCCGCGATGTCCGACTCATGCGTCACCAGCATCAGCGTCTGGCCCTGAGCGTGAAGCTCGCCGAAGAGGGCCATGATCTCCTCGCCCGTGCGGCTGTCGAGCGCGCCCGTCGGCTCGTCCGCCAGCAGCAGCGCCGGCTGCGTCACCAGCGCGCGGGCAATGGCCACGCGCTGGCGCTGGCCGCCGGACAGCTCGTTGGGCCGGTGGTCCTTGCGCTCGCCCAGGCCCACCTTCTCCAGCATCGCCGCCGCGCGCTCGCGCCGCTCCTTCTTCGGCACGCGCGCGTAGATGAGCGGCAGCGCCACGTTGTCCAGCGCGGAGGCTCGGGGCAGCAGGTTGAAGCTCTGGAAGACGAAGCCCAGCTCCCGGTTGCGGATGCGCGCGAGCGCGGCCTCGGACATGCCCGCCACCGGCTGCCCGTTGAGCCAGTACTGCCCGGCGGTGGGCACGTCCAGGCAGCCGATGAGGTTCATGAAGGTGGACTTGCCGGAGCCGGACGGGCCCATGACGGCCACGTACTCGTTGCGGCGGATGATGACATCCACGCCCCGCAGCGCGCGCACCACCTCCGAGCCCATCTTGTAGTCCTTGCGCAGTCCCTCGACGCGGATGACCACGTCCGAGATGTCCCGGCCCACCGCCTGTGCCGGGGCCGTTCCCGCCGGGGGGTTCGTGGAAGTGCTCACAGCGGCCTCCCGGCCAGCGCCTCCAGCTCGGCGCGGGCAAGCTGGTAGTCGAAGCGGGCGGCGACGAGGTCGATCTCCGCCTGGACGAGGCTCTCCTGCGACGTCAGCAGCTCCAGGATGGTGGTGGCCCCCAGGCGGTAGCGCTCCTGCTGCACCTTCACGTCCTCCTTCGCCACCTCCACGGACTCCTGGGCGAAGGTGATGCGCTCCGACGCGAGGCGGAGCTGGCTCAGCGACTGCCCGACGCTGGAGCGCACCGCGCGCCGCGTGTCCGCCAGCCCCACCTGTGACACCGAGGCCTGCGTCTTCGCGCGCACCACGCGCTCCTCGCGCAGGAAGCCGTCGAAGATGGGGTAGGAGAGGCCCAGCCGCACGGACCAGCTCGTCTGCCCGCCCGTCAGGGCCAGGTCCTGGTTGAACCAGTCGTAGCCTCCGGACAGCCGCACCGTGGGCAGGTACTCCGACTTCGCCGCGCCCACGCCCGCCTCGGAGGCCCGCAGGTCCGCCTCCGCCGCGAGCACCGACGGGGCCGATGCCGTGATTTCGTCCACCAGCGCGTCCTCCGTGAGCGCCAGCGCCTTCGGCTCCAGGTCCTCCAGCGGCTTCGCGTCCACCGGGCCGTCCACGCCGATGAGACGCCCCAGCGCGAGCGCCGCCGACGTGCGCTGCGTCTGCGCAGAGAGGAGGGACTCGCGCGCCGTCGTCAGCTCGAGCCGAGAGCGCAGCACGTCCGAGCGTGTCGCCGAGCCCACCGACAGCCGCCGCTCCGCGGCCTCCGCGTTCTGCTTCGCCCGCTCGATGCGGGAGCGGGCCACCTCTTCCAGTCCCTCCGCGCGCAGCACCTCGTAGAAGGAGCGCCGCACGTCGAGCACCGCGGTGGAGCGCTGCGCGATGAGCTGGGCCTCGGCGGCATTCGACTGCGCGCGTGTCTGCCGGCGGGTGGCGCTCCGCTGGCCTCCCGTGAAGACATCCCACGAGGCCGCCAGGCCCGCGCTGTACGTGTCATTGGAGCCCGACAGCACCGCGCCCGTGGTGGGGTCGAGCCGCTGGGTGCTCGCCAGCGAGCCATTGGCGTTCGCCGACAGGCTCGGCAGATAGGCGCCGAAGGCGCTGCGCTCCGCCGCGGCGGAGGTGGTGACCGTGCCCGCCGCCTGCGCCACCTGGGGATTCACCTTCATCGCCCGCGCGATGGCCTCTTCCAGGGTGACGCTCAGCACCGGCTGCTCCGCCCGCGCCCGGAGCTCCACCGGAGGTTGGGCCTCCGCCGCCTGCGCCAGGGCCACCTCCGGCGCCGCCGCCAGCCCGAGGAAGCCCAGGGCCAGCATCCGATGAGACCGATTCTTGAACCACGCTCTCGGGAGCTTGCTCATACCGCACGGAGCGTTTGCACGCGCCCTGCCAGCAGCCAACCCAGCGAAATCACGCGGCATGCTGCCTCCGCCGCTGCGAGGCCCGCACCCTGACTGCGGATTCCGCACGTTGGCCCGGCGGACCACCGCGTCGCGCGTCGCGCGCCGTCCCTGGAGCCCCCTCGCGTGCGCGGCGCCGCACTGGGCCGGCGCGTGGGCCTCGTGATTGCACTGGCAGGGGACAACGGACGGAGGCGGAGGGCCGGTGCGCCCGCCCGTCCTCCCTGCTTGCGGCCCCCGGGTCGCGCTCCTTCCCCAGGAGAGCCGCACATGACGTTGGAGACGACGGAGCGAGGTGGAGCCCACGGGCCGTGGTTCACGGTGGGAAGGGAGTGCGGATTCCGCACTCCGCATGCAGAGTTCGCAGTGTGCGAGACAGTCCCCAGGAGCTGGAGTCACCCCGAGGAGGGGCACCGATGAGCGGCGCGGGCCGGTGGCGTCCGCGCGGTCCCTGGATGCCGTGGGCGGCGGCGGTGCTGATGTGCGCGGTGCTGCTGTCCGCCGCGCTCTTCAGCCGCCGCACGGCGCAGGAGGCCTACTCCCTGGTGGCTCGTGGCATGGCGACCGTCCTGACGAGCGCCGGGATAGAGGCCTTCCGGAATGATAGAGGTCCACCGACGCAGGCGGAGCTCGACGCCTTCCTGGCGGCCCATCAGGCGGGTGGGCTCCGCTTCGTGGCAATCCTCGAAGACTCGCGGGTGCTGGTCTCCGCCGGTCAGGGCTCGGTGGGAGACATCACCCCGGAGCCGGGCCCCCAGCTCCGGCTGGACGGAGGCCGCGCCCGCCTCATGCATCGGCTGCGGAGGCCACGCCCCGAGCCGCAGCCCCCCGCGCCCGGTGAGGTGCGCGCGGTGGTGCCTCCGCCCCCCGCGGAGGCAGAGCGCGCGCAGGACCCGCGCCGCGTGCTGCGCATCGCGTACGAGTTCGAGCCGCTCACCGCGCTGGAGCTCGAGTCCCGCTCGCGGCGGCTGCTGGGCGTGGCCGTGGTGTCGTGCGTGGGCATCCTCGCGCTGGCCTTCGCCTTCACCCGCTCGCAGGCGCAGCGCGAGGCCATGTCGGAGGAGTTGGAGCGGGGGCGCCGGCTGGCGGCCCTGGGCACCATGTCCGCGGTGCTGGCCCACGAGCTGCGCAACCCGCTGGCCTCGCTCAAGGGACACGCGCAGCTCCTGGCCGAGCGCGTGGAGCGGGACGAGGCCCTCCACCCCAAGGCGGACCGCATCGTGGGCGAGGCCGTCCGCCTGGAGCAGCTCCTCAATGACTTGCTGGCCTTCGTGCGCAGCGGCGAGCTGCACCGCGCGGACGCGGACCCGAACGACGTGCTCCGCGCCGCGGTGGAGGCCACGGGCGAGGCGAGCGTGGACGCCCACTACCTTCCGGCGAGGACGCAGTGGGCGCTGGACGCGGGGCGCATGCAGCAGGCGCTGGAGAACGTGCTGCGCAACGCCGTGCAGGCCAGCCCCGCGGGACAGCGGGTGGAGGCGCGCGTGGAGCAGGAGGGGAGGTCGCTCGTCTTCACCGTGAGGGACTACGGGCCGGGCATCCCCGCGGGCGAGGAGGAGCGCATCTTCGAGCCCTTCGTCACCGGAAGGGTGCGCGGCGTCGGCCTGGGGCTGGCCATCACCCGCCGCATCGTCGAGCTGCACGGCGGCACGGTGCGCGCCCGCGGCCATGACGGCGGGGGCGCGGAGTTCCGCCTCACCATTCCATCGAAGGGGAGCTGAGAGCCATGGCGCGAATCCTGGTGGTGGATGACGAAGAGGGCGTGCGCTCCTTCCTGGCCGAGGCGCTGGAGTGCGAGGGCCACTCCGTGACGACGGCCGCCGACGGAGACGAGGCGGCGCGGCTCCTGGCGAAGCAGGGCGTGGACCTGCTCCTGACCGACTTGAAGATGCCCGGGCTGGACGGGCTGTCGCTGTTGCGCAAGGTGCGCGAGGAGCAGCCGGACGTGGAGGTCATCGTCCTCACCGCCGTGGGCTCGGTGGAGAGCGCGGTGGCGGCGATGAAGGCGGGCGCCTTCGAGTACCTCACGAAGCCGGTGAGCAGCCCGGCCGAGCTGCGGCTCACGGTGGCGCGGGCGCTGGAGCACCGCGCGCTGCTCAACTGGAAGGCGGAGACCCGCCAGGTCGCGGGCGAGGTGGTGCTGAGCTGGGGCGCGCCGGCCATGAGCCCGGTGGTGGAGGCCCTGCGCAAGGTGGCTCCCACGCAGGCCACGGTGCTGCTGATGGGCGAGAGCGGCACCGGCAAGGAGGTGGCCGCGAGGGCCCTGCACCAGTGGAGCGAGCGCGCCGACGGGCCCTTCGTGGCCGTCAACTGCGCGGCGCTCACGGAGACGCTGCTGGAGAGCGAGCTGTTCGGCCACGAGAAGGGCGCCTTCACGGGCGCGGTGGCCCAGCGGCGCGGGCGCATCGAGCTGGCCCAGGGCGGCACCTTCTTCCTGGACGAGGTGGGCGAGCTGAAGGCGGAGCTGCAGGCCAAGCTGCTGCGGGTGCTCCAGGAGCGGCGCTTCGAGCGGGTGGGCGGCACGCGGACGCTGGAGGCGGACGTGCGCTGGGTGGCCGCCACCAACCGCGACCTCAAGGCGATGATGGCGCGGGGCGAGTTCCGCGAGGACCTCTACCACCGGCTCGCGGTGTTCCCCATCCGCCTGCCCCCGCTGCGGGAGCGGCGCGAGGACCTGCGCCCGCTGGCGGAGCTGTTGCTGCGGCGCATTGGCGAGGAGCTGGGGCGCCCGGGGCTGCGGCTGTCGCCCGAGGCCTCCGAGCGCCTGGTGGCCTTCCCATGGCCGGGCAACGTGCGCGAGCTGCGCAACGCGCTGGAGCGCGCGGCCATCCTCGCGGACGGCCCGGTGGTGGAGCCACGCCACCTGTGGCTGGACCCCACGGGCGCGGCGGCTCCGGTGGCGGCTCCGGCCCCGGCCGCGGAAGGGGGGAGGGTGCCGGACACGACGCTGGAGGCGCTGGAGCGCATGGCCATCGAGCAGGCCATCGCGGCCGAGGGCGGCAACCGCAAGCGCGCCGCCCAGCGGCTGGGCATCGGCCTGCGGACGCTCTACGACAAGCTGCGGCGCTACGGCATGCAGTGAGCGCGGCGGCCCCACGAAACACGACGGGCGGCCTCCCGTGGGGGAAGCCGCCCGCCGCGCTGAAACCACCGCTGGCCGCGACTACGGCCGCGTGTAGTTGATGGTCAGGTTGTACGTCGCCGTACCCGAGCTGCCGCCACGGACCATGACGTACGCGGACGACTGGCCGGCCGGCACCGTCAGCGTGCACGTCTCCGAGGCCCCCGACGTGTTCGGCCGGCAGTCATAGGCCTTGGTGGTGGGAGCGGAGCCGAAGCGCACGTACAGGTTGGGGTTGCCCGAGCCCGTCATCACCACGCTGAAGCTGGTGCCGGCCACCACGTTGTACGGGCCGAAGTTGTCGTTCTCGTTCCGCGCCACGGTGCCGGTGGCCGTCTCCGTCACCGGCGTGCCGGGGCCGCCACCGCCCGAGTACGTGCCCTTGAGCGACAGGCCCGAGTACGCGCTGAAGCCGTTCAGCATCACGTACCAGGTGCCCGCCTGCGGGTTGGTGAAGGAGCACGTCTCGGTGTTGCCGCTGGTGTACGGGCGGCAGTCGTAGGTGCTGCTGTTCGGCACGCTGCCGAAGCGCACGTACATGTCCGCGTCACCCGTGCCGCCGGTGGTCTCGAACTTCAGGCTGGGCTGCCCGGCGGGCACCTCGAGCGTGTAGTACTTCTTGTTGCCCGAGCTGCCGGAGATGCCGGTAATCGCCACGCCGTTGGTCAGCGGCGTCGTCACCGGCGGCGGCGGGGGCACGCCCACCGCGAGCCACGCGTCGGACACCGCCTGCACCGTGGCCGCGTCGTAGCCGAGCGCCTGCGCGGCCTGGACGGTGTACGTCTTCGCCTGCTCGAAGGTGGTGCTCGGCGTGAAGAGGTCCGTGTTGGCCTTGTAGAAGATGCGGCCGGCCTTCTCCGGGCCGATGGCCGTCACGTTGATGGTCGTCTTGCCGCGCGGGTGCGTGCCGCCCTTGGACAGCAGCGAGAACACCAGGTTGCTGATGCCGGAGCTGTAGTGCACGTCCACGCCCGACGAGTAGTCGCCGTAGAAGTCCAGCGAGACGTCGTCCGCGGCGGGGTCGTCCATGTAGCGCAGCGCATCGCCCGCGACGTTCGGCGTCCAGATGTCCTCGCCCACCTTGAAGACGTCCGCGTCCGTGGCCCAGCCGCGCGTCCAGCTCTCGCACACGCCGGAGAAGATGTCGGACATGGACTCGTTGAGGCCGCCGGACTCACCCGAGTAGATGAGGTCCGACTCGGTGTCCGTCACCGCGTGGGTCAGCTCGTGGACGGTGACGTCCAGGTCCTTGCCCAGCTCGATGGAGTCCACGCCGTTGCCGTCGCCGTACACCATCTGCGTGCCGTCCCAGTAGGCGTTCACGTAGTTGCTGCCGTAGTGGACGGTGCTGATGAGCGTCGCGCCCGCGTTGTCGTACGAGTCGCGGCCGAACAGCGTGTTGTAGCAGTTGTAGGTGACGCCGAGCTGGTCGTAGTTCATGTCCACGTGCGCGTCGCCCGTGGGAGCCTGGCCCTCACTGCGGACCAGCGTGCCCGGCGTGGTGCTGCCGTTGTTGGCGGTGTACACGCGGCGGTTGAGGGCCGAGTGGAGCTGCGGGTGGACGGCCAGCACGGCGCCGCGCTCCGCGTCCACGTAGACGAGGTCGTCGGCGGGCATGCCCTCGCGCTCGCCGAGGATGCGCACCTGCCAGGACAGGCGCGGCTCATCGGAGCCCTCGGGGAAGAGGTAGACCAGGGTGGCGGGGCCGCTGGCGGTGGCGCGCAGCGCGCTGGAGCCCAGCTCGGCCGCCTTCAGCGCGGCCTCGGAGGCCACCTTCGGCTCGGTGGACGCCGGCCGGGCGCCGCGGGCGGTGCCGTTGGCCGCGTAGATGAAGCCCTGGGCGTCCGCGTGGATGACGAGCTCGGAGCCCACCACGGGGAGGCCGTTCAGGAGCTGACGGAAGCGCAGGTGCTGGTGGCCCTGGGGGTCCACGGAGGAGCGCCGGAAGACCAGTTCGTCATTGCGCAGGCGGAAGGCCGCGGCGATGTCACCCAGCGCCTCGCGGGCCTCGCCCCCAGCCTCGCGCGCCTTCTGCGCGGAGCCGGTGGCCGTGGACAGCCGGCCCAGGTCGCCCTTGATGAAGTAGGGCACCTCTCCCTGGCGGCCGAGCACCTCGGCCGAGGGCAGGCGGGCCAACGCGGCCTGGATGTCCGCATCCTTCGCCTGGCTCGCCGGCTCCGACTCCGGCTGCACCGAGCCACAGGCCACGAGCCCGGCGCCAACCCACGCCGCGCAGAACGTCCTCAACAATCGATTGCTCACGCGCACGACCTTTCCGAAGAAGAGGGACTTCAAGGATACATGAGCAATTCGGTTTTGGAGCGGAAGTTGCGTATTTGTGGCTTTTTCCGACAGACGAGCCGGAGGAGCTGACGGTGTCAGCGTGCAACCAGGACGCCAGGGGCGCTACGTATCCGGTCCATGAAGCCTGTCCGTCTCGGTGCGCTGCTGTGTGTGCTCATGTCCGCCTGCCAGGACATGGAGGCTCCCTGTGAGCAGGGCTGCACCGTGCCCGCGTCGGGGCTGTCCCATGTCTTCGGTCAGGGCACGCTGACGCACGATGTGAATCCGCGCACCGGGTGGGGCGGGCTGAAGGTGCGACTGTCCGGCGGCACGGCCCATGTCCTGGAGACGACGCGTGACGAGCAGCTCGGCTCGAAGCGGAGGCTCGTCGCCAGGTCACTGGCCTCCCAGGTGCTGTGGACGCTGGAGGAGGCACCCGGGGAGCACTTCAGCGACTTCACGGTGCACCCCTCGGGGGAGCTGACGCTGGGGGTGGAGCGCACCGGCGCGGAGCGCGGGGGCTATGACCTCGTCCGGCTGTCACCGGGGGGCGACGTGCTGGCACGCCAGCCAGTGCCCCAGCCCGAGACGCTGCCCGCGGGAGACCTGGGCACCGGCCTGCCTCCCCGGCCGTTCCGCATGAAGTCCCGCCCCGCGCATGCGCTCACCGATGGCTGGCTCCGCACCGAAGCCCGGGGCGAGGACGTCGTCGTGGCCTTCCTCTCCTTCGTGGACGAGCCGCAGGAGCGGCCGGACATTCCTCCCAAGGACCTGGTGTCCGGGGTGATGGCGCTGCGCTGGTTGGAGTCGCGCTACGCGGAGCAGTGGACGCGTCTCGTGGACGGGCGGCACCGGGTGGAGCCGGTGGCCTGGGCCTATGACGAGTTCCGCTGGCGGGAGGCGCCCCAACGGCCGCTGCTGGCGGTGAGCGGCGACGGCGCGGTGGTGGTGGGCCGCACGTGGAACACGCTCCGGTGCCTCGCCTCGAGCGACATCTTCCAGGCGCCGCCGAGGATGGACTGCCTCATCGGAGAGGACGTCACCTCGCCCATGGACACCGAGCACCAGCCGTTCGCGTTCACCTCCTTCACGGCCACGGGCGAGCGCGAGGGGACGCACTCCTTCCAGCCCGAGGGCGTGGCCGAGTTCGTCGTGTTCGACCTGGCCGCGAGGGGCGGGGAGCTCGCCATCGCCGGCACCGCCGTGCGCCTCGATGCCAGCGGCGGCATCGACTACTACCCGCCGTTCCCCGGCTCGGATGTGAGGATGGCGCCGTATGACGGCTACGTGGCGGTGCTCTCGCGCGGCACCGGGGCCCTGCGCTACGAGCGCTACGTGGGCGGGGAGCGCGCGGACCACTTCTCGGCGCTGCGCTGGACGGATGACGGGCTGCTCGCGGCGGGCGCGACGGGCTGGGACCGCTGGAGCGGCGGCATGAGCATCAGCCGGGGCGCGGGCCCGCTGCTGGCCCTCGTCACGGCGGAAGGCTCCACGGCGCGGATGCGGACCGTGCCGATGGACGGAAGCCAGCGGCACTTCCACCTGCTGGGCGTGGATGCCCGGGACGGCGCGGTGGTGGCGGTGGGGCTGGCGGAGGCCCCCATGACACACGCGGGTGATGGGGGCCAGTGGGCCAACATGACCTTCGGAGGCCTCACCGTGGAGTTGCGCTAGGGGGTGTCCCTGAGCCAGGACACGAACCGCCGCAGCCCCGCTTCCACCCGCGAATCGGGCGCGCCCACCGTCCCGGAGCGGAAGAGCGAGAGCCCCTCCAGCAGTGAAACGAGGAGCTCCGCTCGCACGCGGGCCTCGGCGCGGGACAGCCCGGGAGCCGCCCTGGCCAGCAGCGCCGCCGCCGCGTCGGTGTAGTGCGCGTAGAAGACCCGGAGCTCGGCGGCGATGGCGGGCTCCCGCGCCGCCAGTGCCCACAAGTCATAGAGGAGCCGGTAGCTGGCGGGGTGCTTCTGATCCTCCAGCAGGAACTCCAACGCCTTGTCGAGCGCCCCGGCCGAGTCCCCCGCCGCGCCCACCCGCTCCTCGAGCCGCGCCGTCGCCCGCTCCAGGACGCGCGCGAGCAGGGCCCGCACCAGCTCCTCGCGAGTGGCGAAGTAGTACTGCAGGTTGCCCAGCCGGATGCCGGCCCGCTGGGCCACCCCGCGCAGCGAGAGCGCCGCGTGGCCCTCGTCCACGAGCAGCCGCTCCGCCGCCTCGAGGATGGCCTCGCTGCGTTCCTGTCCCTTGCGGGAGGCACCCCGCGTGCTCATGCCGCCCGCCTCTCCGCGTCCGGGGCGCCGGGCGACAGCACGAGCTCCACGCCCAGGGAGCGCAGCGCCTCGAGCGCCCGCTCGGGGGAGGGCGTCTGCTCCGGGAAGGCGACACCCCGGGGAGGGGCGTCTCCATCCAGTCCGAGCGCGCGCTCCAGCGCCAGGGTGGCGCCGGCCGCCGTCAGGTGTGCCTGCCCGCGTGCATCCACCAGCGTGAGCGCGCGTGCCCCCGCGCCGGAGGTCACCTCGACGCGGACCTCGGCCCGTCCTCCCTTTCCGGAGCCGTGCATCAGGGCGCGGCGCAGGCGCCGGAAGCGCTCCCCCCGGAGCAGGTGGAAGAGACCCAGCCCCTGGGCGGCCTGGAGCGCGAGCGTGGCCGACGCGTCCGAGAAGCCCATGCGCGTGGAGACCGTCCTCGCGCCGAGGACCAGGGGAAGCGTGAGCTGCTCGGGCGTGTCGAGCCGGAGCACCCGGTGCTGCCGGCCCCCGAGCTCGACCTTGCGCGCCTCGGTCAGCGGCTCCACCACCCGGCGCCGTCCCTCCTCCATCACCTCGAAGGGGACGTGCATGCGGTCCATGAACTCGATGGAGTCCTCGCCCGCGCGGTCGGCCATGTCGTAGAGGATGGAGACCTCCACGGTGGAGGCGCCCCCCAGCTCCCGGGAGAGCGCCGCGCCCACCAGCGGGACGGCGCCTGCCATCCATCCGGAGGCGAGGACGACAGGGGCCCGGGGCGGCTCCACCGCCAGCAATGCGAGCGCCTGCTGGACCCGCGCCGTCCAGCGGGTGATGTCCACCACGGGAATGCCCGCCTGGACGCAGGCGCGCAGCAGCCGGTCCGCGGGGTCGTTCACCAGCGTGACCACGGCCCGCGCGGAGAAGTCGAGCGGGGAGGGGCCCGCGAGGTCCATCACCTGGAGTGACGCCCCCACCTCCGCCGCGAGGGCCTCGCCCCGTGACGGAGTCCGCCCGGCCAGCACCAGCGGCAGCGCGGGATGACGGGCCCGGAGCATCCGGGCGACCTCGGAACCGACGACTCCATAGCCCCCCGCGAGCACCACCGCGCCCTCGGGGTCGTACCGCGGGGTGTCCCGCACCTGACCTTCATGAGTATGCATGGGGCAAAATATAGGTCGTTTGACCTAAATTTCAACCCGACTTCTCGCTGCCCCCTGGAAGCGGGCCGCCCGGGAGTCCGAGCGGCGCCCCTTCGTCACGGGCTCGTGAGGACCTCTCGCAGGAAGCGCCGCGCCTCCAGGAGCACGGCATCATCGACCCCGTGGCCGAGCGCCGGCAGCACCCGTACGTGGACGCGGGCGCCCCGGGCTTCGAGCCCGCGCGCGGCTTCGTCAACGAGGCTGACGGGCATGATGGTGTCGCGCGCACCATGGACCAGCAGCACCGGCGTGGTGGTCATCTCCGGGGCCGGCGGTGCGTCCTCGGCGAGGCGTCCGGACAGCGACACGACGGCCATGGGCGACGGCTTGCGGTGAAGCGTGAGCCAGTTGGCCAGGATGGCGCCCTGCGAGAAGCCGACGAGGACCAGCCGCTCGCGTCCCAGGCCTCGGGCCGCGAGGGCGCCATCAATCCACGCCGAGACCTCGGCACCGGCCTGCCGCACGCGCGCGGGGCGGTTCTGCTCGGTGATGCCCTGGAGGCTGAACCACTGCCGTCCCGTGGGCCCGCCATCGAACGGGTGCAGGCCATCCAGGACGGCCCATTCCGCATGTGGCAACGCGGGGGCAAGCGCGCGCGCGACGGGAAGGAACGAGTCCGCACTCGCTCCCACGCCGTGCAGCAGCACCACCAGGTATTCGGCCCGGCCCGAGGCTGGCTCCAGGGTGAGCACGCGTGGAGACACAAGGGGCTTCGGGGGTTCGGACATCGCTGCTGGCTCCTTGGTGGAAGGTTCCGTGCGGCTACAGCCCGCCGCGAACGCGACGAGCACCGCGAGCATCCAGGCCACCCGGCGGCGCGCCCCCATCAGCGTTGCGTCGAGGCTTTGGTCTCGCCACCGACCCCCCAGTTCTCCGCCGGCAGTTCCCTCAAGAGGACACGGATGCTGGCACGCGGCACGCCGAGTACCCGCTCCGCGGCGTCCGTCAGCTCGCGAATGAGCTCCGCCTTCCGCTCCGGGGGCCGTCCCTCGATGAGTGTGACGTCGATGATGGGCATGGCCGTGCTCCTGTGGAGTTCGGGTTCCAGGCTCTATATTGAGCGTTGCCGTGGTGGCACCAGCGGTCCAACGCGCAAAAGAGCATTCCCCTGGTGGAACAATGGACCTGAACCTCCTCGGCCTCTTCGTGGCCGTCGCGGAGTCCGGCAGCTTCTCGGAGGCGGCGCGCAAGCTCGGGCTGCCCAAGTCGTCGGTGAGCAGGGGAGTCGCGAGTCTCGAGGCTTCATTGGGGGCACAGTTGCTCCACCGCACGACGCGCCACGTGTCGCTGAGCACCGCCGGTGCGGCGCTGTACGAGCGGGCGGCGCCACTGCTCGCCTCGCTGCGGGAAGCAGTGGGCACGCTGCCCGAGCGGGAGGAGGCGCCGTCGGGGGAGCTGCGCCTCACCGCGCCGCATGACATGGGGGCCACCTTCCTGCCCGAGGTCATCGCGCGCTTCACCCTGCGCTATCCCTCCGTGCGGGTCGACTGCCGTCTCACGAACCGGAACGTGGACCTGGTGGCGGAGGGGTTCGACCTCGCGCTCCGCGCCTCGGGAGCGAAGCTCGTGGATTCGTCACTGAGGGTCCGCCGGCTCGCCCCCATCGAGGTGCAGCTCTTCGCATCACCGACGTACCTCGCACGCCGCGGGACGCCCCGCGCGCCCGAGGACCTGGCCCACCATGACATCGTCGCGTTCCGGGGGCTCAAGTACCTGGGCGAGCTGGGCCTCTCGGAGAAGAACGCGCGCGTGCTCGCCGACGACATGTTCTTCCTGCGCGAGGCGGTGAAGGCGGGCTCGGGAATCGCCATCCTCCCCACGTTCCTCGCCCAGGCGGAAGTGACGTCCGGGCAGCTCGTCCGCGTGCTGCCGCGCTTCACGCACGCGTCGACCTCCCTGGTGATGCTGTACCCGAGGACCCAGCACGTGCCGAGGAAGGTGTCGGCCTTCCGCGACTTCCTGCTGGAGTTCCTCAAGGGACGGCCGCTCTCGGTGGCTCCCCCCGGCGGCTGAGCCGGGAGGGGCTGGCCTCAGCCGAGGAGCACGGAGCGCATCGACAGCGAGCCGAGGTCGAAGCCGCTCACCGGGAAGCGCACGGCATCCCGGTCGCTGGCGGCGCCGGCGACGTACAGCAGCGGGAGGTAGTGGTCGATGCTCGGGTGGGACAGCCGGCCCGCGTCGGTCTCGATGACGCGCGCCAGGAACGCGCCGTCGTGCTGCTCCAGCGCCCTGGCCACCTCCTGGTCGAAGCGCTCGGCCCATTCCGGGGTGGCGGAGTTCCCGGACCGCATGCTCGTGAAGGCGTGCCGCAGGTTGTGCGTCACGTTGCCGCTGCCCATGACCAGGACGCCCTCGTCCCGGAGCCCGGCGAGCGCCCGGCCCAGCGCGAGGTGCTCGGAGGGCGCGAGCCGCTCGTCGATGCTGAGCTGCACGACGGGCACGTCCGCCTTGGGACGCAGGTGGTGGAGCACCGTCCAGGTGCCATGGTCGAGCCCCCAGTCGTGCTGGATGGACGCGCGAGAGGCCCCGAGGAGCTTCACCACGCGCTGCGCGAGCTCGATGCTGCCGGGGGCCGGGTACTGCATCTCGTAGAGCTCGCGAGGGAACCCGCCGAAATCGTGGATGGTCGGCGGGTGCTCGTTCCCGGTGAGGAAGGTGCCGGGAAGGAACCAGTGGGCGGAAATCGAGAGGATGGCCCTGGGCTTGGGGAGCAGCCCGGCGAGCGAGCGGAAGCCGTGGGTCCAGGTGTTGTTCTCGATGGCGTTCATCGGAGAGCCGTGCCCGATGAAGAGCGCCGGCATGCGTGGCTCGGTGGCCTGGGGCATGGTGGAGGTTCCCTCCTCGTGAGGGCGGTTGGCACGGGCCGAATCGCGGCAGCCCGGGAATGGCAGCGTCGTGGCGACGCCGAGTGCGGCGGCCTTGAGGACGCTGCGACGATCTGGTCGGAACGAGGCCATGGGGAGATCATGCGCGGCGGGCCGCCGTTCCACCATGCCTCGCCGCGCAAATCACTGTTCCCCGGGTGGAACGGACGGCTCGAGCCGTCAGAGGCGATACCAGGTCTCGTTCAAGGCCCCGGTCACCCAGATGTTGCCGTTGGACAGCAGGGACAGCGAGATGCTGCCAAAGGCGAAGGTGTTGCAGGCGTGGCTGTTCGTGAGGCACAGGTCCGACATTCCCCATCCGCCCCCGAGCTGGAAGTTGCCGGTGCCCAGGTGGAAGTAGGGCTGGCCGTTGCTCAGCGTCCCCTTGCCCACCCACGCATAGGGCAGGTTGGCTCCGACCTTCAGGTCCAGCAGGCAGCGGATATGTTGGGTCTCCGGCTGACCCACCATGTGCATCTGGTCGAGGTAGGCGCTGCCGCACTTCTTGAGCTCGAAGGGCAGCTGCGTGTACTGGGTGGTGCCGAAGGAGGCCAGGTACCACCGCTCATTGACGCCGCCGCCATAGACATCAATTGTCTGGGGAGCCTGGGTGACGGGGCGGGAGGCGGTCATCACCAGGTTCTGGTTGAAGAACCCCGCTCCGTTCTCGCCGTTGCCATGGATGTCCGCCATGGAGCCCCGGAAATTGACCCCGCCGTTGAAGTTGTCACCCGCGGCATAGCCGACGTGGCGGTACGTGAAGCTGCCGGCAGACCAGCGTCCCTCGCCGTACCAGGAGAATGAGTGGTCGTTCACCACCTTCACGCAGCGGATGCCGGCCACCTGATTGATGGACGTGTCCACGACGTAGTAGGTGAGGGTGTGGGGCCCGCAGGTGAAGTCCGGGGCCAGGTCCGCCTCGGTGGTGCCCAGCTCCTCGACCGTGGGCTGCTGGAACTGCGCGTCCTCTTCCAGCCCGCCGCAGCCGGCTCCGACGACGGTGCACAGCGCCGTCACGAGGACGGCCCGCGTGAATGCATTCCCGCTCATATCTCGTTCCTTTCAAGGTGATGGCTTGACATGCCGGCCGCGGCGAGCGCCGCTCCGCCGGACACGCGCCCCTTGAGCAAGGCGTGGGCCAGTGTTCGACACGGCCCGGAGCCATGGCGTCCCCCGTGACTTCGCGGCTTTTCGCTCGAAGAGGTTCACGGCTCCCTTCGAGGAGGCACAACGGGGGTGGCACGGAAGCTGTGCCACCTGTGCCATGGCCCGGTCCTCTCGGTTCAGCGCTCAGCCGGTTTGGGCAAGGGAGGGGAGGGGAACGCATTCGCGCGGGAGGCATATCGCGGGCGGGCGAACTCGTTGCCCACCGAGCGGCATTCCCGTGGCCGGCAATGAAAAGGCGAAGCCCGCGCGCTCGCCACCGTTCGTCCGGCACGGGATGCGATGGGCGCATCCCCAACCCGGAGGCCCCTCATGTGGAGAAGCCGATTCGCGTCACCTCGCGTCTGGTTGAGCGCCGCGTCCCTGGTCCTGGCGCTGAGCACGGGCTGTAGCGAGCCGTCGACCCCTTCGACTCCCGGTGTTTCGGAAGCTCCCGAAGCCGGGTTGCCGGTGGAACTGGATGGGGCCTTCGTGGCCGTGCCTCGCGTGGTGAGCGCGGAGCAGAAGCAGCAGGCGGAGCAGAAGCTGGACGGCGTGGTGGAGGATTCCGGCACCAGCTTCTACCTGGCCATCCGGCGGAGCGAGCTGGGCCAGAAGTGGTTCATGTCCGCGTATCTCAAGCAGAACCACCCGGGCGGCGTGCTCTACAACGCCGCGAAATCCATGGGCACCCGGGTGGTGAGCTTCAAGGAGCAGAACGGCAAGCTCTTCGTCCTGGACGTGGACGAGCGCAAGGCGATGAGCGACGTCTTCGACCCGGACGTGGTGGTGGAGGCGTACCCCATCGTCACCGGCCACGGCCCGTTCAACCGCTCGCGAGGCTCGGACCAGTACGTGCTCTTCGACCCGACGGCGGGGCTCAACCGCTTCGGGGTGATGGGAGACACGTTCAGCCGGCGCGGCGTCCGGTTCCAGGTGGAGCTGATCTTCGCCCAGCGCTTCCGCCGCCTGGCGGACGGCATCACCTTCGAGCAGGTCTTCACCGGCTACCTGGACGTGCCTGACGCCGACGCCGCCGAACTCCTGGAGGCCAACCCGTTCCGGAACTCGGGGACCCTGGCCCTGGCCCTGCGCAGGTACGCGGAGAGCCCGGGCTACACGCCCACGCCGCTGCCGCCCCGGGAGCACTACTTCCGGGGCCCGGCGCGCTACATCCAGAACACGCTG
The DNA here is from genome assembly GCF_020037125.1 of Myxococcus sp. RHSTA-1-4. Taxonomy (GTDB): domain Bacteria; phylum Myxococcota; class Myxococcia; order Myxococcales; family Myxococcaceae; genus Myxococcus. The sequence continues at coordinate 26,739 of NZ_JAIQDG010000027.1, read as the reverse complement.
CTGACCGAGCAGGTGGCCGCCAAGTGGAACATCCACCCGGGCATGAAGCCCATCCGGTGGCACATCACCCCCAGCCTCATCACGGTGCAGAACGACCCGCGCTACCAGGGCTATGACCTGGTGGGAGCGGTGAAGCGCGGCATCGAGGGCTGGAACGCGGCGTTCGGCTTCAAGGCGCTGGAGGCCGTCGTGGACGACGACTTGTCGAGCTTCGCGGATGACGAGAAGAACACCCTCATCTTCGACACGGACGAGGCCGTTCCCTTCGCCTTCGCCAACTGGCGCACCAACCCCAACACGGGGGAGATTCGCGGCGCCAGCGTGTACCTGCCCGCGCTGTGGGTGTGGTGGGGCGACCTGGTGTTCGGTGACGACGCGACGGCTGGCGTCGCCACGCTGAAGACAGACCGGCCGCTGCTCCTGTCGTGGAACGGCATGGGGGGCGACTCGCTGTGCGAGCTGGAGCCGCGGGGGCCCCAGGAGGCGGAGCTCGAGCCGTGGACGCCGGCCTCGCGGAGTGCCATGGCGGAGGCAACCGCGCCGCTCACCAAGAAGCAGAAGGTGGAGGCGTACCTCACGAACGTGGTGTTGCACGAGATTGGCCACACCCTGGGACTGCGCCACAACTTCATGGCCTCGCGGGTGTACGACGGTGGCCCCGCGAGCCCTCGCGCCACCTCGGTGATGGACTATCTGGTGGACGAGGATGCCGTCTATCTGGACACGCCCGGGCCGTATGACGTGGAGGCGGTGCGCTACCTCTACGGGCTGTCCACGCAGCTCCCCACCCTCGCGTTCTGCACGGACGAGGACACGGCGGTCGACCCCTACTGCAATCCCAGTGACCGCTTCGATGACCCACTCACGAAGTACTACATCCCCCGGTTCCACGAGCGGGTCGACGTCTGGCTGCGCGGCACGAGGCCCATCTCCCAGCTCCTCCGCAGCTTCGACTTCTACGTCAAGTTCCCCTTGCAGTTCGTGCGGGCGGGCAATGCCCAGACGCGGGCCTCCGCGTATCTCCTGACCCTGGCTCACGTGCGGCCGCCGTTGCAGGTCCCCGCCGGAGCGCCGGCGACGTACGCCGCCCAGGCGGATGAGATTGCGTGGCGCACCCTCGCGCGCCTGTACCTGGACCCGGCGGCGAGCCGCGGCATCTTCACCGCCAATCCGCCCAACTCACCGGAGTTGCTGCCGCTGGTGATTGCCGACGTCCGGGCCATCCTGCTCAACACGGATGGCATCCGGAGCTACACCGCGCGCCGCACCATGGTGGACATCCTGAAGGCCCAGCAGACCCTGGCCTCCTACGCGACCCTGCGCGAGGCACAGGACACGCTCACCGCGCAGCTCCCGGCGCTGAGCGGTGATGAGCGGTTGCAGTCCGAGGACCTCATCGCTCGCATCTCCGCGGCTGTGTCGCCGTACTTCCGCTGAGGTGGGGGCTCGCGCCGGTGGAGCGTCCACTCCACCGGCCCGGGCCTTCCGACGGCGAGGCCCGGGGGCGGGGGCTTGCCGGTGGGCACCTCGAGGCGTCCCGGCTCGTGCTCACCTCGCGGCGGCGGCGCGCGCGCGCTTGAGGGCGCGGGCCGCTGCGTCGAGGAACTCGTTGCTCGCCTCGGAGATGTCCACCGCGCGGGCATCCACCCAGCCCTGCAAGGAGTTGTAGGCCATCACCGCGGGGATGGCGACGAGCAGACCGAAGGCCGTGGTCACGAGCGCCTCGGAGATACCCGTCGAGATGGTACCGATGCCGCCCGCGCCCGCCAGGCCCATCTCCTGGAACGCGGTGACGATGCCCATGGTGGTGCCGAGCAGGCCCACGAAGGGGGAGGTGGAGGCCACGGTGGCCAGGAGGCCCAGGCCCCGCTTGAGGCTCTGGACCTCGCGCTGCGCCTGACGCTCCAGGCTGCGCGCCACCGACTCCATGGCTTCCTCACGGCTGTCCGAGGCGGAGATGTTGTAGGCGGTCAGCCCCGCGCGGATGGTCCGGCCGAGGTAGCCCACGTCGGCTCCCGGCTGGGTCTGGACGGCGGCCTCGAAGTCACCACTGGCGAGCAGCGTGCCCATCTCCGCGGCGTACTTGCGCGAGTGACGGCGGGACGTGCGGAAGACGAGAACGCGCTCGGCGAGGATGACCAATGAGAGCACCGACATCATGGCCATCACGATGACGATGAGCCGCGCGAAGAGGCCCATGTGGCCCCACAGGTCCGTGAGAGTGAATTGCATGGCTTGAACGAGACGCGCCTCCTCGCGCGTTGGGCCATGGGGTGGCCCAATGGGGAAACGACGGGGGTCAGCAAAGGCAACGGTACGCAGCCGCCCCGGCGGGAGGGTGTCCTCTCGCCCATGAGATGGTCATCGTTCAGTCATGACGTCAGGGTTTCGTGGGGCGTGTCCGATGCCGGGAGCACACCTGCTCCCGTGGGGCCATTGGGGAAGTCCACGCCCGCATCCATCCTCGACGTGCCCGTTGGCAATACCCGGCGGCCGCGGCTGGCCAGGACAGGTGGCGGTCATCCGACTCAAGGACAGTCTCGATGTCGAAGTTCCGCAGTCGACATCCCCGGGGCCTCGCCATGTGTTTCGTCGTGGCGCTCCTCCTGCTGGCGTCCACCTGTGACGGCGGAGGGCGGCACGAGGGCCCCATTGACGGGAACCCGCCCGACGACCCGGAGCCCACCGAGCCCTTGCCCACCGAGGAGCGGCCAGGCGTGCTCAACGCCTCCTCCCTCAAGTTCAGCCTCTCCCCGGGGCGTGAGGAGGAACAGATGCTGGAGGGGAGCACCCTCCAGGGTAGCGCCGCCATCTTCTTCGTGGCACCCGGCGCCGGGAGCGGCATCACCGGGGTGGAGTTCTTCCTGGACGACCCCACCCGGAAGCGCTCGCCGATGACCCGGGACACCCGCGCTCCCTTCGACTTCGCGGGGGAGGAGCAGGACGGCCAGGCCATCCTCTATGACACACGGCAGCTCGCCGACGGGGACCACTCCGTCACGGTCGTCGTCCACTACACGAGGTTCCACGCGGAGGCGGCCACCGCGAGCTTCACGGTCGCCAATGCCTCGGTCCCCGAGCCGGCGCCCATTCCCGAGCCCATGCCCGTGCCCCCGGCGCCTCCCGGGCTGCGCACCGTGGGCGCCTGGGAGCGGCTGTTCCGGACCGCCTGGGAGCGCGAGCACGTGACGGACTTCCTGCCCCGGAGCAACTCGACGGACAGCTGGGACTTCTACGGACTCGCGTACGGCATCGATGCCAACACCGCGATGTACCGGGCCACCGGCAGGACCGTGTACCTCGACCGCGCGCTGCTCTACGTCAACAACCTGGTCGACACGGCCCGCGTCTCCTCGTCGCTCCCCCGGAGCCAGTTCAAGGACGGGTTCCTGGGCTGGGCCTCGGCGCAGTCGGACCCCGCGGGCCAGGAGGTGCCGCTGTTCGAGAGCTACTGCTGGCGCTACGTCACGCGCCTGCTGCGCGTCATCCGCGAGACACCCGCGCTCTACGCCAACCCCGCCTACCGCTCGCAGTACGAGCGGCTGCTGGCCTTCACCGAGAAGAACATCTTCGAGAAATGGTTCAGGCGCGGAGCCGAGGACTTCATCTACCGCAGCCGTACGCACATGGCCGCGCATTGGGCCTTCATCGCCATGGACCTGATGCTCATGACGGAGGACGCCTCCGCCCGGCGCAACTACCAGGCCGTCTTCGACGACATCAACCTGGGCCTGCCCAATGCCAACGCGTCCCTGCGCACGCAGCTCGAGCCGCATCCCCGGCACCCGGACGCGTGGTTCTGGAGTGACAGATGGGGCTCGCGCGAGCGGCCCGGACAGGATGTGGCGCACGCGAACGGCGTGCTCGCCTTCGTCATCGAGGCGCACGACGCCGGCCTCACGTGGACGGACGACGACCTCCGCCGCTTCGCCGTGACGCTCGACACCGTCATCTGGCCCAGGGAGGGGACGTACGCGGAATACGTCGACGGCTCCGGGAAGGGAGACGGCTGGTTCAACGATGGCCTGATGAAGCTCGGCCGCTACGACATCGCCTTGCAGCGCAGGCTGGAGCAGCACCGCGCGGGGCAGAACAGCCAGTTCTACGCCAACGGCGCACTCAACGTCCGCCTTCTGTCCGCGCCTCGCGGGCCTTGAGGCGACGCCGCCCGGACTGGAAGAGGGGAGCAGCACCGCGCCCTCCCGTTGCTGGAGGAAGGGCGCGGCGAGTCTCTGGCGGGATTCGGTCTACGCCCGCAGCGACACCACCGTGACGCCGTCGCCGCCCTCGTGGCTCTCACCAGGGCGGAACATGCGGATGTACGGTGAGGCAGCGAGGTAGTCACGGATGGCCTGCTTCAGGGCCCCCGTGCCGTGGCCATGGACGATGAGCGCGGCCTCCTCGCCGCTGCGCATCCCGCCGTCCAGGAAGGCTTCGACCTCCTTCAGCGCGTCGTCCGCGCGCATGCCGCGCACGTCGCAGCGGAAGTTCGTCGCCTCCACCTCCGCGGGCGCCACCGAGGCCGCGCGCTTCAGCGCCGCCTCCTGCTTCTGACGCTCGGGGAACTTCGCCTGCTGCGGCTTGCGCGTGCGCGAGCCCGACAGCTCCGAGGTGGGCACCCGCATCTTCAGCGCGCCACCCGCGGACACCACCGCCTGGCTGTCCACCAGCTCGAGAATCTCCACGTCCCGGCCGAGCCCCGAGTGGTGCACCCATGCGCCCACCTTGAGGTTCGCCGGCCCCGGAGCCTCCACCTGGAACAGCTCCGCCTTCGCGGCCTGCGCCCGCTTCTGCGCCTCCTCCGCCCGCTGCTGGAGCTGCAGCCGCGCCTCCGATAGCGCCTTCTCGTTCTGCTCGGCCCGCAGCTTCGCCAGCAGCTCGCGCACCTCGGCCGCGGCGTGCTCGCTGGCCGCGTGCACGTCCTCGTTGAACTGCATCATCCTCGCGCGGCGCTCGCGCTCGAACTGCTGCTTCTGCTTCTCCAGGTCCGCCCGCAGCGCCTCCGCCTCCTTCGCGGCCACGCGCGCCCGCTCCAGCTCCTCGGAGAGCCTCCGCCGCTCCTCCTCGGCCGCCGCCAGCGCCCTGGTCAGGGGACCGCCCGCGTTCAGCGACAGCTCCCGCGCGCGCTCGCACACCCGCTGGGGCAGGCCCACGCGCGCCGCCATCTCGATCGCCGAGGACTGTCCCGCCGCGCCAATCTGCAGGCGGTACGTGGGCGCCATCCGCTTCGAGTCGAAGCCCACCCGCGCGTTGAGGAAGCGCGGGTCCATGTGCGCCAGGGCCTTCAGCTCCTCCAGGTGCGTGGTGACGAGCACCACCACACCCTTCGTCATCAGGTCCTCCAGCACCGCGATGGCGATGGCCGCGCCCTCGCGCGGGTCCGTGTCCGCGGCAATCTCGTCAATCAGCACCAGCGAGCCTTCGCCGGCCGCCGCGATGATGTCCCGCAGCATCACCACGTGCGCGCTGAACGTGGACAGGCCCTGGGCCAGGTCCTGCGCGTCGCCCACCGTGGAGTGCACCGAGCGGTACAGCGGCATCCGCGAGCCTTCCGCCACCGGGATGGGCAGGCCGGCGCGCAGCATCAGCGAGCACAGGCCCACGCCCGTCAGCGTCACCGTCTTGCCGCCCGCGTTGGGGCCGGACACCACCAGCGCCTGGGCCGCGCCGGTCAGCGTCACGTCGTTGGCCACCACCTCCGTGCCCCGGAGCACCAGGCGCGGGTGGCGCAGCATCCGCAGCTCCAGGTCCGTCACCCCCGCGAACTCGGGCGTGCTGGCGTCCAGGTCCGCGGCGAGAATGGCCACCGACTCCGCCTCGTCCAGCTCCGCCACCGCCGCCAGGCCCTCGAGGATGCGGTCCGACTCGCGGCCGAGCAGGTTGCTCAGCTCCTGGAGGACCTTCCGCTCCTCCTCCGTCACCACCGACTGGGCAATGGCCAGGTCGTTGCCCAGGCCCACCATGGCCTGCGGCTCCATGAAGAGCGTCTGGCCCGTCTGGCTGGCGTTGTGGACGATGCCGTCCACCTCCGAGCGGTAGTTGGACACCACCGGCACCACGTAACGCCCGTTGCGGATGGTGTAGTAGTTCTCCCGCAGCTTGGGCAGGAAGCTCTCGTCGTGGAGCAGCTCGTCCAGGCGGGACTTGATGCGGCGGTGCAGGCCGCGCGCCCTGTCTCGCGCCTCGCGCAGCTCGGGGCTGGCGCGGTCCGAAATCTCTCCGTCCGGCTCGAAGCACTGGTCGATGCGCCGGGCCAGGGACTCCAGCATGGGGAGCCGGCGGGCAATCTCCATCAGCCGCGGAACGCGCTCCTTGCGCTCGTCCAGCGCCTCACGGGTGCGGACGAAGGCGAACAGGAGCTGCGCCGAGTCGATGAGCTGGCGGGGCTCCAGCAGGCCCCCCTTGGCCGCGTGGCCGATGGGGATGCGCAGGTCCACCACGCCGCCGAGCGGCAGGGAGAACTGTTCCTGGGAGAGGGAGCGGGCCTCCGCGACGAGCGCGAGCGCCTCCGCGACCTGCTCCGGCGTGTCGAGGAAGGGGCGGGCGAGCACACGCTCCCTTCCGGGCTCCGTCCGGCAGCGCTGCGTCAGCGCGCGGAGAACCTCCGAGAAGCCCAGGTCTTCCAATGTCCTTTGGGATATCTGCACGGTCATGGGTTTCATGCGCGGCTGGTCGGCCGTCAAGGGGATCTGTTGAGGAGCCCGGCTCGGCTCTGTTATCAGCCACGCATGAAGTGGGTCTTCCTGGCGGCTTTGCTGGCGGGCGCGACCGACGCGGCGGAGCCGTCCACCCTGACGGCTCCCTCCGCGACGGTGGCCTCACCGGCCCCTTCCTCCCTCTCGGACGCCCTGGCCCTGGAGGCCGCGGGAGATGACGCGGGCGCGCTCTCCGCCCTGGAGGCGCTGGTCCGCGCCCGGCCCGGCTGGGAGTTGCCCCGGCTGGAGGCGGCCCGGCTCCTGCTGAAGACGGGTGGGGCGCTGGAGCAGGCCGAGGCCCACCTGAACGCCGTGGCCACCGTCGCCCCCACCAACCCCCGCGCCTGGTACCTGCGCGGGCTGCTCTGGGAGGAGCGGGGCGACCGGCTCCAGGCCATCCGGGCCTATGAGCAGGCCGTGCAGCACCGTTCCTCGTACGAGGACGCCCGCTTCCGGCTCGGTGGCCTGTGGGCCGCGCAGGGAGACTGGCTCAAGTCGGAGCTGCACTACCGGTACCTGGCCCGCGCGAAGCCGGAGTGGGTGCAGGTGCGCCTCCAGCTCGCCGAGGTGCTGGAGAAGCAGGAGCGGCTCCTGGATGCTGAGAAAGAACTCCTCGCGGCCAGGACCTGGCAGCCGGCCAGTCCCCTGGTGCTGCGGCGTCTGGCCGACTTCTACGAGCGGACGGAGCGCCCCCACCTGGCGCAGAAGGTCCGCAAGTCGATGGAGCCGCAACAGAAGCGCTCCATGCGCGTGCTGAAGCCTTCGCGCCGCTGACAGCGGGCGGGCATCCCCAGCCGTTACGATTGCGCCCCGGGCGGTGGCACGTACACTGCGCCCGCTTTGAAGACCGCCAACCTCGCCATCGTCTTCACCGACATCAAGGGCTTCACCGAGCGGACCAGCCGGCAGACGCTGGAGGAGAACCAGCGCCTGCTCCAGGTCCACCATGCCCTGCTGGCGCCCCTCTTCAAGGCGTTCGGCGGCCGCATCATCAAGTCCATCGGCGACGCCTTCCTCGTCACCTTCGAGTCGCCCACCCAGGCGGTGCTCAGCGGCATCGCCATCCAGGACCGGCTGTGGCACCACAACCGCTCCGTGCCCGAGCCCGAGCAGCTCCACGTGCGCGTGGCCATCAACGTGGGCGAGGTGCGGCTGGAGTCCAACGACATCTTCGGTGAGCCGGTCAACATCGCCGCCCGCGTGGAGGGCATCGCCGAGGCCGGCGAGGTGTACTTCACCGAGGCCGTCTATCTGGCCATGAACAAGGCGGAGGTCCCCTCGAAGGAGGTGGGCGCCTTCGAGCTGAAGGGCATCCCCGGGAAGATTCGCGTCTTCCACGTGCCCCGCGCGCCCTACCGCGTGGAGGCCCCGACGGCCGCCACCATCGCCGAGGCACCGGGCTCCGAGTCCATGCCGCCGTTCGGGAACCTGGCGCTGTCACGCGTGCCCGAGTCCTCGCTGGGACCGGCGATGGACCTGTCCATGCTGGGCCAGCGCGCGGCGGCGGGAGTGGCGGTGCTGGGCCAGCGCGCGGCCTCGGGCGCCTCGGTGCTGGGCCAGCGCGCGGCGGCGGGCGCGTCCGTGCTGGGGCAGCAGGCGACGGCGCTGGGACAGCAGGCCCGCTCCGTGGGTGGGTCGCTGTTCTCGCGGCTGCGAGGCGGACTGCCTCCCGAGCTGGGGGCGCGGGTGCCCGGGCGGAAGGCGCTGGTGGGGCTCGGGCTGGCAGCGGTGGTGGCCGGCGTGGCCGTGGTCGCCTTCGGTGGCGGCGCGACGATGCGGGCCATCGACGCGGTGGAGGATGCTCCCGAGGCGGAGCGCGGCCCCCTGGTTCGCGAGGCGAAGCGGCTCATCCAGGAGGAGAAGGACGCGGGCCGCCGCCACTACCTCGAGGGCCTGCTGGAAGAGGCGCAGGGAGACACCGGGGACGCCATCGACGCGTACAAGAGCGCGGTGAGGGCGGGCAGCGACGACGCGGAGGACCGCCTCATCGACCTGCTGGAGCACCCGAAATGCAGCGTGCGCAGCTCGGCGGCGTACGCGGTGGCGGCGCTCAGGCTGAAGGGCGCCGTGGGCGCGCTGGAGGACCTGGAGGACGACGGCGGGCCGGACGACGGCGGCGGCGGTGGCTTCCTCGGGCTGGGCCGGTGCGATTCGAAGAAGGCCGCGCAGCACGCGCTCAAGACTTTCAACGACTGACGGCCCGGCCCGCGGGCCGTCGGTGAGGAAGGAAACGCCGTGACGAAGGTGAAGACGGGACTGGACGTTTGGGTGGAGCAGGGCTTCTCCGCGTTGAAGGGGAAGCGCGTGGGCGCCATCGTCAACCCCACCAGCGTGGACTCACGCTTCCGCCACCTGGCGGACCTGCTGGCCGGCACGGCCGGGGTGAAGCTGGCGGCGCTCTTCGGCCCGGAGCACGGCGTGCGCGGCGAGGCGCAGTACATGGTGGCCGTGGGCGACGCCCGGGACCGCCGCACCGGCGTGCCCGTGCACAGCCTCTACGGCTCCACCTTCGAGTCGCTGTCGCCCCGCCAGGAGTGGCTGGAGGGACTGGACGCGCTCGTCTTCGACATCCAGGACGTGGGCAGCCGCTACTACACCTACGTCTACACCATGGCCCTGGCCATGAAGGCCGCGGCGAAGGCGCGCGTGCCCTTCTACGTGCTGGACCGGCCCAACCCCCTCAACGGCGTGGCGATGGAGGGCAACCTCGTGGGCGAGGGCTACCGCTCCTTCGTGGGGCTGTACGCGCTGCCCAACCGCCACGGCATGACGGCGGGGGAGCTGGCCCGGCTCTTCAACACGCAGGAGGGCTTCGGCTGCGAGCTGACGGTGGTGCCGTGCGAGGGCTGGCGCCGCGACCAGTTCTGGAACGACACCGGGCTGCCCTTCATCTCCCCGTCGCCCAACATGCCCACGCCGGACACCGCGCTGGTGTACCCGGGCATGTGCCTGGGGGAGGGCACCAACGTCTCCGAGGGCCGCGGCACCTGCCGCCCCTTCGAGCAGTTCGGCGCCCCCTGGGTGGATACGGACGCGCTGCTGGCGCGGCTGGCGAAGGAGGACCTGCCGGGTGTGGCCTTCCGCGCCGTGGGCTTCACCCCCACCTTCGACAAGTACAAGGGCGAGTCCTGCAGCGGCGCCTTCATCCACGTGACGAACCGGAACGCCTTCCTGCCCCTGCGCACCGGCATCGCCATCTTCCAGGCGCTGCACGACATCGGCCCCGGGCACTTCGACTGGCGGGCGGACGCGTACGAGTTCGTCGAGGACGTGCCGGCCTTCGACCTGCTGTGCGGCACCGACCAGGTGCGTCGTGGCATCGAGGCGGGGTGGCCCCTGGACCGGCTGATGGAGGGGTTCTCCGCCCAGGCGGAGACCTTCGCGAAGCAAAGGGTGCCCTACCTGCTGTACGCTTGAGCGTGGGGTGTTCCACACGTGATCGGCGTCTTCTCCGACAGCCACGGTGATCTCGAAGCCTTCGACGCGGCCTACGAGCTGCTGCGCTCGAAGGGCGCGCGCCGCTTCATCTTCGCCGGGGCGCGCTACACGGACCTGGACGAGTGGGTCCTCTGGCGGCGGCAGCGCAGCCGCGGCGGGCGCGAGTACTCGGACGCGGACTTCCTGGCGGACGTGTCCAACTGGCTGGGAAGCCAGGACACGCTGCCGCGCACACCCGCGCGCGGGGAGGCCCCGGCGGACGTCGTCTCCGAGGATGACCGGCGGCTCGTCATGGAGCGCTTCGTGCGCGTGCCGGAGCGCGAGTCGCTCCAGTACAGAGACCCGTCCATCAACAAGAAGGCGTTGGACATGGTCGCCGACACGCTGTGCTGCATCGTGCACGACAAGAACGACCTGACGCGGGACGACCTGCTGAACGCGTCGGTGTTCATCCACGGGAAGGAGTCGGAGCCGAAGGTGGTGCAGATCGGCCCGCGTTACTTCATCACCCCGGGGCGGCTGGTGGGCGCGGCCGAGCAGACGTGCGCGCTGCTGGAGAAGGTGGACAGAGATCTGGGCTTCTCCGCGTTCCGGCTGGACGGGCGTGAAATCGTGCCGCCCACGCTGCTGGTGCTGGAGAAGAAGTCCTCGAAGCTGACCCTCAAGTGAAGTGAGGCCCGACGTGCAGGTCGCGCTCCTCGGCGGCTCGTTCAACCCGCCCCACGTGGGACACCTGATGGCCGCCACGTACGTGCACGCCACCCAGGGCGTGGACGAGGTCTGGCTGATGCCGTCCTGGCAGCACCCCTTCGGCAAGCAGATGGAGGCGTTCGAGCACCGCGTCGCCATGTGCGAGGCGCTGTGCGCGGAGACGTCGGGCTGGCTGAAGACGACCCGGATTGAACGCGAGCCGGGGCTCACCGGGCGCACGGTGGACACGCTGTCCCTGCTGGTGCAGCGCTACCCGGAGGTCCGGTGGTCGCTCATCATCGGCAGCGACATCCTCAAGGACCTGCCGCAGTGGAAGGACTTCCACCGCATCCGGGAGATGGCGCGCGTGCTGGTGCTCTACCGCGCGGGCTACCCGGCGCCGGAGACGGTGGGGCCCCCGCTGGCGGAGGTGTCCTCCACGCTGGTGCGGGACATGCTCGCGCGCGGGGTGGAGCCGGCGGAGCTCGTGCCGTCGGGGGCCCTGGCCCACGCGCGGAAGCATGGGCTGTACGGGCTGGGCGTGCGTCGCTAGAGGCCGACGCCGAACAGGTGCAGGTGGTCCAGGCCGCGCTCGAAGCGGTAGGCGTACTGGTAGAAGAGGGAGAGCGGCACCGCCTGGCCGAAGGTGAGGCTCAGCGCGGCCGAGGCTCCCACCGCGCCGAGGTTGTTCCGGTTGTCCACGCGCGCCACCGAGCCGAAGCCCTCCACCTCGAAGTCGCTCACGAAGAGGGACGGCAGCACCCAGAGCGTGGACGCCCAGCCGTAGTCGATGGGGACACGGTAGCGGTACGTGGCACTGCCGATGAGCGCGTTGCGCGCGCGCGTCGTCACGTCCTCGTAGCCGCGCAGGTACTCGCTGAAGGCGACGCCGGGCTGCAGCTCGAGCGGCAGGCGGGACGTCTCCGTGGAGTCACGGCTGCTGTACCAGACCTGCCCCGCGCGGATGCCTCCCACCTCAAGCAGTCCGGTGGGCGCGCCGGGCAGGAAGCGGGCCACCGCGGACAGTTGCAGGTTGTCCATGCCCGTGAAGGGCAGGCCTCCCAGGAAGCCGTCCAGGCCCAGGCGCACGTCGCCCATCGTCGACTCGCGGAAGAAGGCGCCGGGGTACACGCCCGTCGCCACCGACAGCCCGAGCCCGCGCTGCGTGCCGCCGTACGAGGTGGAGTCTCCCGCGAAGTATGAGGCCGCCACCTCCGGGCCAATCAGCCGCGTGACGAGGCCGGGGAATTGCTCCGTCGCGTCGTACTCGCGCCGCAGCGCCAGCACGCCCACCGCCACCGGCGTCGTCCAGAACGTGCGCGAGGCGAACACCGTGCCTTGCAGGTCCGTGCGCGTGCTCTCGCGGATGCGCGCGGCGGACACCTGCGTGTACCAGGGCGCGAGCTGCCCGTTACCGTACGTCAGGGCCACGCTCGGCTCGTCCTCCTCCGAGCTGAACGACAGCAGCGCCGAGTACCCGTGGAAGCCGAGCCGGTCCTGCCCGGAGAGCGCGAACCCCCCGCTGACCAGCGTCCTGTCCGGGTTGGCCGTGTCCGTTCCGAACAGGATGTACGGCATGCGGAACTCGGGGATGAAGAATCCCTCCAGGGTCGAGTAGGGCTCGTCGGATTGGATGTCCAGCGTGCTGCCAGGGTCCGCCGGTGGCGCCACCACGGGCGCGTCCAGGTCCGCGAGCGCCGTGGGCGCGTCGGGTGGGGGAGGGGAGGCCGGACTCTCGGGCGGTGGAGGTGTTCCCGCGGCCTGCGAGGGCGCGTCAGACGAGGGCGGTGTACCAGGGGACTGCGCGGCAGCCTCGGAGGCAGGGGGCAGCGAGGGCTCCACCGGGTCCTGAGGCACGGAGGCTTGCGGCGATGCGCCAGCGGGAGGCGCTGAAGCTTCGGGGGCAGAGGACGGCACTGTTGCGCCGGGGAACGCCGCGACGTCCTGGGGCGCCGGGGATTGCGGCGAGCCGTCAGCAGGCGGTGCCGAAGTCTCGGGCACGGTGGACTGCGCGGTCGTGCCAGGGAACTCCGTGAACTCCTGGGACGGTGAGGCTTGCGGCGATGCGCCAGGAGACGGCGCATCCGGTGGGGATGTTGAAGCGCTCGAGCCCGGAGCGACCGCGAGCATCTCCGGATGGGAGACGGGCGACACGGGCGCGGCGGTTTCCGCCGCAATCCCTGTTCCGGACGGAGGCGATGCGCCCGCGAGCGCCCCGGTGGAGGCCGACACGGGGGCCACCGGAGCCCGGTCGAGGGTGAACCCCATCCCGTCGCGGTTGAGGAACGCCACCTCGCCCGTCCCCAGCGGGTTCACGTCCAGCACCAGGTGCGGCGCGTCCGTGATGCGCAGCATCTCCCGCGTGGCCACGGTCATCACGTGCGCCTGGAGCCGGTCTTCGTGCTCGCGCAGGAACACGATGCGCTCACCGTCCAGCCAGCGCGGCGAGTAATTGAACAGCCCGTCCCGCGTCAGCCAGCGCAGGCTCCCGTCCGCCTCGCGCAGCACCAGGTCCCAGCCCTGGTTGCCCGCGACCGGGAACACCATCCGCGCTCCATCCGGCGAGACGGCGGGAGGCCCCACCGGCAGGCTCGCGTCGAAGCGGGTGAGCGTCTCCCTCCGCTCCGTCTCCAGTTCCAGCCGCACCACGTTGGCCGTGTCGCCCTCGATGCTCACGTACACGTACGCCGCGCCGTCCGGGGTGATGCTGCCGCCCATTCCCTTCACCCCGTCCCAGACGCGCACCACGGCCCCCGTGCGCGCGTCCACCCGCCACAGCCGCGCTTCGTAGCCGCCCTCCGCCTCCAGGTCCGCCATCACCAGGTACAGCCACGCGCCGTCGCGGCTGAAGGACATGCCGCTCACCAGCGACGGGCTCCCCAGCACCCAGCGGCGCCCCGGCAGCAGCTCCGTCAGCGGGCGCTCGAAGCGCACGCGCCCGTCGGCCTCGCGCACCGTGAGCCGCGAGTATTCCTCGCGCCCCACGCTCACCAGCGCCGTGGCGCCGCTCTCCGGATGCGAGGCCAGCCGTGAGAAGTAGCCCGCGTCCGCCAGCAGCACCCGCTGCGACGCCGGCCGCTCGCGCACGGGGTGCTCCAGGCGCAGCTCCCGCGTGTACTCGGCGAATAGCGTCCCGATGTCCTTCCCGTACACCCGCTTGAACCGCAACGTCACCGCCAGCGGCGGAGCGATGGAGCCGCCCTGCTCGTCCACCAGCCGCCACAGCTGCTTCTCGCCGTACTTCGCGGCCAGGTACTCCACGAAGTGCATGCCGGTGATGTAGTTGCCGCCGAACGGGTCCAACGCCCGGTGCTCCGGCGAGAGGAAGCCCGGGTCCAGCTCGCCCCCGCGCGCCTGCACCACCGACTCGTACCAGCCGCGCCACACCGGGCTGTGCGGCCGCCCCGTGTCCTTGTCGAAGCGGCCCTCGTAATACGTGGCCAGCCCCTCCAGGAACCACGACTCGGTGAAGGAGTTGGGCTGGAACAGGCCGCCGGTGATGGCGTTGAGGACCCCCCAGACGCCCCGCGTCTCCTCGAGCTGCACATAGTGCACGGCCTCGTGGCAGGCCACGTCGCCGACGTCCACCTCGCCCAGGCCGAACAGGTGGAACAGCTCCAGCGTCACGTGCACCGGCATCACCATCTGCTGTGGCGTGCTGGCGTAGTCCGGCACCACGTACGCGTTGTTGAAGTCCGAGCTCGTCAGGTAGACGAGCACCCGCTCTCTCGACTCCTGGCGCCACGTCTGCCCACGCAGCCGCGCAACGCAGCCCTCCAGCCGGGACGCCATCCGCAGCGCCGGTCCACGCAGGTGCGCCGGGTAGTAGAGCTCCAGCGTCTCCGTGGTCAGCTTCCGCATGTCATCCCGAGCGAACGACGCCTGGATGTTCTGCGGGAAACGGGGTGAGACGAAGGCACACCCCACGTGTGTCAGCAGGAGAAGAGAAGCCAGGGCATGCCAGGGCGGCAGCCGGCGGTGAGCGGGCATGCGGCCCATCCTAGCGGGCACAAAACGTAGCCACGACCGCGTTTTTCACGGTATTTGGAGGCCGTCGCCTCCCTTTTGATTCTGGATTCCTCCATGTCCGAACCCGCCGCTCCCCAGGGGTATCCCGTTCCCCAGCACGTCCACCACGCCCAGTTCCAGGTCGCTGGCGCCCTCGAGAAGTCCGAGGGCAAGCCCGTCGACCTGCTCAAGGCGCCCTGGCCGGACGTGGAAAAGGCCGTCATCAAGCTGCTCGGTGGCCCCTTCCAGGTGAACAAGCCGGAGCACCAGACGCTGGCGCTCGGACTCGCCGGCGCGTTCGCCCTGCGCCTCATCCAGGAGCACCAGGCCTTCTGGTTCCCCAACCGCGACTCGCCCGAGGGCGCCACCCTGGGCTTCCCCGACGCCATCATCATGCTGTCGCCGTTCGGCGCGGTGATGGACGCCCTGGGGCAGGGCAAGCTGGCCCGGCTGGATGACCTGGCCGCGGACATCCGCCGCTCCCTGGGTCAGGCCCGACTGAGCGTCAACCCGGCCCAGACCCTGGGCAGCCAGGCCCCGAAGCTGTCCCCCGTGGACTACCAGCGCCTGTTCGACCCGGGCTTCCTCCAGTTCGTCGTCCTGGACACCAACAAGACGAAGACGGCCCTGGAGACGAAGCCGGACTCGCTGGCCCGTGACGTGCGCAACGCGCTCGGCCGCACCCAGCCGCCGCTGCCGCAGGAGGCGCGCCAGCAGTTCGACGGGCAGATTGTCCAGTCCCTGCAGCGCCTGGATCCGAGCAAGCCCCTCATCGAGCAGGCCGACCGCGCCCCGCGCCTGGCCGAGCTGATGGCCCACCTGTTCGGCACCGTGGGCGGCACGGGCTCGGCGCCCGAGGACTTCTGGCACGAAATCGTCCTGCCGCTGCTGTTCATCGGCAACCCGGCGAGCTTCCCTCCCGTCGATGACGAGGAGAAGGAGATGTTCAGCCAGGGCGCGGATCCGCTGCCCCTCTTCGTGGACATCGTTCCGCACTCGCACAAGGCGCCGGAGGAGGGCCTGCTGGGCGCGTTCGAGATGAGCGAGATCGGCCTGGCGCATCCCGGCTTCGCCAAGGTGGGCGCGCTGCGGCTCATCCGCATCAACGCGGCGCGCATCAAGCCGCTGCTGGAGAAGTTCGATCCGAACCAGACGGCGGACACCATCAAGCGCTTCACCGAGTACATGGCGAAGGAGTCCGGCAAGCCCGCGACCCCGTCGCCCCAGGGCGACGAGATGCTCAAGGCGGCGCTCACGCTGCTCACCGACCTGAAGCGCTCGCTGACGCAGGTCCAGGGCGAGCTGTGCCTGCGCCGCCTCACCGAGGCGGAGGCCGCCTCCGAGCAGGCGATGGCCGTGGTGCGCAAGGCCCTTCAGGGCTCGCTCATCATCACGGCCTGAGCAGCCGTTCCAACGCGGCGCGCGACTCGGGGCGGGGCCGGTCTCCGGCCAGCCTCAGCGCGCGCCGCGACAGCAGCCTGTAGAGCGGGGCGACCTCCTCCGGGAGCGCCCCCAGGTGTGCCTCCACCACGCCCGCGTCCCCACGGACGATGGGCCCGGTGAGGCCGCCGGAGAGGCCCCGGGCCTCCACCCCTCGCAGCGCCGAGCGCATCAGCGGCAGCAGCGCCGCCAGCGCCGCGTCCGGGGGGATTCCCGCCGCGCCCAGCGCCGCCACCGCCGCATCCGCGAGCGCCACCAGCCCGCCCGCGCTCATCACCGCGCCCGCGTGGTAGGCCGCTCGGTGGGACTCCGGCACGTCGAGCACCTGGAGTCCCACGTCCGCCGCCATGCGGCGCAGCACATCCCGCAGCGCCCGCGACGGCGTGCTCACCGCCACCGCGTGTCCGGCCAGCGAGTCCCGGGGCGAGGAGACCGCGCACAGCGGATGGAAGGAGCCCCGCGCGCGCCCCTTCGCGGGGCCGAGCGCGTCGAGGGACAGTGCGCCCGCCGTGTGTACGAGCGCGGCCGTGCGGGGCAGGGTGGCGGCCAGCTCGGCTGCCACGGTGGGCACCGCGGCGTCCGGGACGCAGAGCAGCACGACGCGGGCACGCCGCAGGTCCGCCGGGGACGCGGGCTTCAGGCCGAGGGTTTCCGCCCGCTCACGGCCTTCG
This sequence comes from Myxococcus sp. RHSTA-1-4, assembly GCF_020037125.1. Classification (GTDB taxonomy): domain Bacteria; phylum Myxococcota; class Myxococcia; order Myxococcales; family Myxococcaceae; genus Myxococcus. The sequence goes on along the minus strand of NZ_JAIQDG010000027.1, from coordinate 9,797 downwards.
GTGCCGCGTGAGTGCAGCCGCACGGGCCAGCGCTTCGATGCGAGCGCGAGTCCCAGCGCTCCACCGAGCCGGCCCGCGCCGACGATGACCACGGGGGGACGGGCGGGGCGGGGCCTGGGCTGGCGGGCGGATGGTGCGGGCATCGGGACCTCGGGTTGCGGCTCCCGCGAGGGCGGGGGAGGGCGCGGAGGTCATGTCACCATGCGCGGGCCGTCAGGGCACGCGCGACATGCGGTCCCCTGAGACCGAAGTGTCCGCGGGCGCGAAACCACGGGGCTCTCGACGGTGCCGGGCCTCTTCGACCCGGCACTCGAGGTACTGCTCAGTGCGACTCGCGCTGGAACAGGAGCTGGCCGGACTGGACCGCGACGCGTACCCGGTCTCCCGCGCCGAACTCGCCGGAGAGGATGCGCTCCGCCAGCGGTGCCTCCACCAGCCGCTGCACCATCTGCCGCATGGGCCGCGCGCCGAGCTGCGGGTCGAACCCGCCCGACTTCAGCAGGTGGCCCACCACGTCCGCGTCCGCGACGTACTCGATGCCCCGCTCGTTGGCGAGCCGCTTGCTGCTCTCCGCCAGCAACAGCGTGGCGATGCGCGCCACCTCCACCTCTTCCAGCGGGCGGAAGGGGAGCCGCTCATCGATGCGGTTCCACAGCTCCGGCGGCAGGGCCTTGCGCGCCGCGGAGGACGCCAGGTCCATGGCGCTCGACGGCCCCGCGCTGTCCGCCCCGAAGCCCACCGGGCGGCCGGTGCGCGAGAAAGCCTCCGCGCCCAGGTTGGTCGTCATCACGATGACGGTGTTCGAGAAGTCGATGTGCCGGCCCTTGCCGTCCGTCAGCCGGCCCTCCTCCAGCACCTGGAGCAGGAGCATCTGCACCTCGCGGTGCGCCTTCTCGATTTCGTCCAGCACCACCACCGACGACGGGCGGCGGCGCACCGGCTCCGTGAGCTGCCCACCCTCGCCGAAGCCCACGTAGCCCGCGGGCGAACCGATGAGGCGCGACACGCCGTGCTGCTCGGACATCTCGCTCATGTCCAGCCGCACCAGCGCGTCCTTGTTGCCGAACAGCACCTCCGCCAGCGCCCGCGCCATCTCCGTCTTGCCCACGCCCGTGGGGCCCAGGAAGAGGAAGCTGCCCATGGGCCGGCGCGAGGCGAAGCCCGCGTAGTTGCGGCGGATGACGCGGGCGATGCGCTCCACCGCCTCCGTGTGGCCGATGACGCGCTCGGACAGGTCCTGCTCCAGCCGGAGCAGCCGCGCCGAGTCATTCATCAGGAGCCGCTCCTCGGGCACACCCGCGAGCTTCGCCACCACCCGCGCCACGTCCGACGCCTCCACCACGTCACGGCCCTCGCGGTGGCACCGGCTGCCCGCCAGGTCCACCACGGAGATGGCCTTGTCCGGCATGAACCGGTCCGTCACGTAGCGGCTGGCCAGCGACGCGGCCGCCTCCAGCGACTCCGGCAGGTAGCGCAGCCCGTGGTGCTCCTCGTAACGGCCGATGATGCCCTTGAGGATTTCCACCGTCTCCGGCACCGACGGCTCGTTCACCACCACCGCCGTGAAGCGCCGCTCCAGCGCCGGGTCCGCGCTGATGAACTTGCGGTACTCGTCGTGCGTGGTGGCGCCGATGCAGGGGAACTCACCCCGCGCCATCGCCGTCTTCAGCTCGTTGGCCGCGTCCTGCGGGCCCTCGCCCGTGGAGCCCGCGCCCACCAGCGTGTGGATTTCGTCGATGAAGACCACCACGCGGCCCTCCGCGCGGCGGACCTCCTCCTTCAGCGCGTTGAGCTTCTCGGAGAAGGAGCCGCGAAGCTGGGTGCCCGCCACCAGCGTGGCCATGTCCAGCTCCACCAGCACCTTCTCCGCCAGCGTGCCGCGAAGCTCCAGCAGCCGCTGCGCCACGCCCTCCACCACCGCCGTCTTGCCCACGCCGGGCTCGCCCAGCAGGCACGGGTTGTTGGTGCGGCGCTTGCCGAGGATGTCGATGACCTCCTCGACCTCGCGTGCGCGGCCCACCACCGGGTCCAACCGGCCCTCGCGGGCCGCCTGGCTCAGGTTGCGGCCCAGCGACGTGAGCAGCGGGAAGGCCTTGGCGTCCAGCGCCACCGACGCGCTCCGGGCCTGGGGCGCCGGGGCGGGGGGCGCCGCCGGGCGGGACACCGGCGCGGGCGGGGCCACGGGCGGCGGCGGCACGGCGCGCGCCACGGGCGGAGCGGGCGGGGGGACGGGCACGGCGGAGGCGGTCTCCGGCTCGTCCACGTCGATGAGGTCGCGCGGAGACAGGGCCGGCGTGGAGCGCGACGGCCGCGAAGGCAGGGGCGGAGGCGTGGGCGGCGTCGCGCGCGGCAGGCTCACCGCCACCGTGGAGAGGGGCAGGGGAGAGGGCGGAGCACCCACCGGGCGGCTCACCGGAGGCCGGTGGCCCAGCGCCTGCGCACGCCCCGTCTGGAGGAAGCGCGGCATCCGGCCGCTCGTGAAGAAGGCCATGGCCGTGGTCCGCAGCGTCGCCAGGTCCAGCCCGGCGAGCTGCAGGAGCTCGTTGGCCGCGCAGCGCACCCGCGTCACCGCGATGAGCAGGTGCAGGCAGTCCGCCTCCCCCGAGCCCAGGCTGGTGGCAATCTCCCGCGTCTTCTCCCGCAGCTCGCGGACGACACCGTCCGACTCCGTCGGGGCGGACGTGAGGAGCTGCAGCAGGGCGTCCTCGTCCACGCCCCGCTCCTTCAAGAGGAGCTGCGCCCGGTTCTCCACCGTGAAGAGGGCCAGGAGCACGTGCGCCGAGGTGAGCCTCTGCACCACGCTCTGTGCGATGTCGTTCGCCTCGTGGAGTACCTGCGCGAGATCCGTGCTATCGACCATTCGAGCTCCGGCAAGCGGGCAGGCGAGCGGAATACACCCTCCCAGGGCCCCGGGCAAAATTTCCGCTACAGGCTGCTACAGGTCCGCTGAAACACTGGGGTAGAAAGCCCCCGGGAACGGAATTCGGTTGGCTGCCTGCCCGTTCTCCGCGTCAATTCGGCTGGCCGGGCAATTGCCTGAGGGCGAGTGCCGTACATCGCTCCGAGACACTCAACCATATGACCTCACTCGTCCAACCGGTTCGCGTCTTCGTCGACCCTCTAGAGGGGACACGCACCGCCGTCGAGGCCCGCCGCTGGGTGTGGCCTCTCCTCATCCTCGCACTCTGTGTGTCCGCCTCCGGGACGCTCTATTCCCTCCGGTGGGACGCGGCGCCCGACGTCATCCGGGAGCTCCAGGCCTCGGGGGGGCTGGCCGGCATGTCCGAGGCGGACCTGACCGACAACATCCAGACCGCCACGCGCAAGGCGCTGGTGGGGGGCATCGCCAAGGGCGTCTTCGTGATGCCGCTGCTGGCGCTGCTGCTGGCCTGCGTGCTGTGGGTGGTGGGCTGGTTGTTCGACCAGAAGGCCCCCTTCGAGCGGCTGATGTCGGCCGCGGCCCTGGCGCTGCTGCCCATCGCCCTCTACCACCTCATCTTCACCATTTGCGCCGCCTCCCAGCACTCGCTCACGGCGGCGCGCGCCGCGCAGCTCGTGCCCTCCCACCTGGGGGCGGTGCTGAGCGGGCTGAGCCCGAAGATGCTCCGGGTGGCGTCGACGGTGGACTTCTTCAACCTCTGGAGCGCGTGCCAGCTGGGGCTGGGCTTCTCCGCCGCCACCGGCATGGGCCGGGGCCGCGCGGTGGGGCTGACCCTGGTGATGTACGCCATGTTCGCGGGCGTGACGATGATTGGCCTTCCGGCGATGGGAGGTGGCCGATGAACGCCTTCCTCGTCGCCGCCATGCTGGCCGCCGCGCCGGACGTCGCGCCGGAGGCCACCAGCCCCATCACCCTCGAGGAGGTCCGGAAGCTGGGGCGTGTCAACACCAGCGCGCTCCAGTCGCTGCTGGACCTGGAGGTCACCGAGGCGGACGTGGGGGTGTCGCGCTCGGCGTTGCTGCCGCAGCTCTCGCTGAGTGCTTCCGCGGGGAAGAACTGGCAGGGCCGCCGCCAGCAGATCGTCACCTCGGAGGACCCGAACAACCCCGGGGGCTTCCTCACCTTCGAGGTGGAGACGCCGTCCGTCGACACCGAGGCGTACGACCTGGGCCTGAGCCTGACGCAGGTCATCTACGACCGGGCGCGCTTCAAGCAGCTCGAGCAGAGCGGCGTGCTGCGGGACGCGCAGAAGAGCCAGACGCTGGAGGAGGCGGACACCTCCGAGCTGGAGGCCATCCGCCGCTTCTTCGTGCTGTTCCGCACGCAGGCCACCCTCAAGGTGCTGGAGGCCACCGTCAAGCGCAGCGAGGAGCAGCTCGAGCGAGCCCGAGCCCTCTTCCAGGCGGGCCGCGTGGGCAAGAACGAGGAGATCTCCGCGCTCGTCAACCTGGGCAATGACCGCATCAACTTCACGGAGCGGCTGGCGCAGCTGGTGACGGACCAGACGAACCTGGCGAGCTGGCTGGCCCGGCCCGGCACCGAGCCGCTGCTGGCGGTGGACCCCGGCGTCCTCACGCAGGAGCCCGCTCCGGCCCCCGCCATGGACACCGCCCTCGCCCAGGCCCGGGAGCGCCGGCCGCTGCTGGCGGCGCGCCAGCTCCAGGTGCGCTCCGCGGAGCTGGGGCGCGCCATCGCCCGGGCGGACTACATCCCCCGGCTGACGGCGCAGGGCATCTATTCGCGCCAGGGCCCGGCCGCGGACGTCGTCTTCACCGAGCCGCGCCTGCAGAACACCTTCACGGCGGGCATCAACCTCACGTGGAACCTCTTCAACGGCTTCGCCACCGCCGCCAATACGCGGCGTGCCGAGGCCAACATCCGCCGGGCGCAGCTCGTGCTCGAGCAGGCGGCGCGCGATATCGAGGCGGACGTCCGCCGCTCGCACCGCTCGCTGGAGGCACAGATCGAGGCCGCGCGCCTGGCCGCTGCCAACCTCGAGGCCGCCGTGCAGGGACTCAAGCTGGCGGAGGAGCGATTCCGCGCTGGCGCGGGCTCCACCCTGGAGGTCCGCGACGCGCAGCTCAGCCTGACGCAGGCGGAGCTCAACTTGCTGGAAAACAGGATTGATGTCGAAATCGCCCGCTTCACGCTGATGCGGGCCATGGGCGCCCTGAGCCCGGGAGAGACGAAATGAAGTGGTGGAAGGGTGCCATTGCCGGTGTGCTGTTCCTGGGTGCGGCGGCCATCACCGTCGGCGGACTCAAGGAGCGGCCGCCACCGTCCCTGGAGGTGCAGCTCGCGAAGGCTCGCAAGGGCACCATCACCCGCACCATCACCGGCGCGGGCAAGGTGCAGGCGGCCACCACCGTGAAGATCTCCTCCAGCCTGTCCGGTGACCTGGTGGAGCTGCTCGTGAAGGACGGCGACCCGGTGAAGAAGGGCCAGGTGCTGGGCCGCATCGACAAGCGCCTCTACGAGGCCGCGGTGAAGCAGGCGCTGGCGTCGCAGAACGCCTCGCGCGCGGACACGCAGGTGGCCGAGGTGGAGGCGGGGCGCAGCGCGCAGGAGCTGGCGCGCGTGGAGGAGCTGGAGAAGAAGGGCCTGGCGTCGACGGCCGAGGTGGAGACGGCGCGCGCGGCCAAGAACACCGCGGACGCGCGGGTGGCGTCGGCGAAGCAGCTCCTGGCCCGCAACGTGGCCATGGTGGACCAGGCGCAGACGGACCTCGCCAAGACGACGCTGCAGTCGCCCATCGACGGCAACGTCATCGAGCTGTCGCGCGAGGTGGGTGAGCGCGTGCGTGGCTCGGACCTGTCCGAGGACGTGGTGATGACCATCGCCGCGCTCAGCGCCATGGAGGTGAAGTTCGAGGTGGGTGAGCACGAGGTGGTGCACCTCAAGCCGGGCCAGCCCGCGGAGGTGTCGCTGGACGCGCTGGAGGGGCAGACCTTCCAGGGCTCCGTGGTGGAGATTGCCCAGAAGGCGCTCATCAAGAACGCGGGTACGGAGGCGGAGGTGACGAGCTTCCCCGTCACCGTGGCGCTGGACACCCGGCCTCCGGGCGTGCTGCCCGGCATGAGCGCCGAGGTGCGCATCTCCGCCGAGACGCGCAACGACGTGGTGCTGGTGCCCATCCAGGCGGTGACGGTGCGCTCGGAGCGCACGCTGCCGGACTACAAGGCCCCCATCGAGGGTGGGGCGCTGACGGCCAAGCGCACCGAGTCGCTGGCCAAGGTGGTGTTCGTGGTGGACGCGAACAACAAGGCGCAGGTGCGGCGGGTGCAGACGGGCATCGCCTCCGACACGGAGCTGGAGATCCTCAACGGCATCAACGACGGGGAGCGCGTGGTGGAGGGCCCGTACCGGACGCTGTCGAAGGAGCTGAGCGACGGGGACATCGTCCGCGAGCCCGAGCAGGGCCCGGGCGGCCCCGGTGGCATGAAGGGTGGGCGGAAGTCGTGAGTGACGGAAGCAGCGCGGGCAAGCTCATCGAGGTCGAGGACATCACCCGCGTCTTCCACGTGGGTGGCGAGGAGGTGCGCGCGCTGCGCGGCGTCTCCTTCGGCATCAGCCGCGGGGAGTGGGTGGCCATCATCGGCCAGTCCGGCTCCGGCAAGAGCACGTTGATGAACGTGCTGGGCTGCCTGGATACGCCCAGCAGCGGCCGCTACACGCTGAACGGCAAGGACGTGTCGCGCATGAGCGACGACGAGCTGGCCGTCATCCGCAACGAGGAGATTGGCTTCATCTTCCAGACGTTCCAGCTGCTGCCGCGCGAGACGGCGCTGGCCAACGTGGAGCTGCCGCTGGTGTACCGGGGCCTGCCGGCGCGCGAGCGGCGGGAGCGGGCGAAGGCGGCGCTGGAGAAGGTGCAGCTCGCGCACCGCATGCACCACCGGCCCAACGAGCTGTCCGGCGGTCAGCGGCAGCGCGTGGCCATTGCGCGCGCGCTGGTGGCCCAGCCGTCCATGCTCCTGGCGGACGAGCCCACGGGCAACCTGGACTCGGCCACGGGTGAGGAAATCGTCCGGCTGTTCGAGGAGCTCCACCGGGCGGGCAACACGCTGGTGCTCGTCACGCACGAGCCGAAGCTGGCGGCGCGCTGCCCCCGGGCCATCCGCCTGAGTGACGGGCAGGTCGTGGCGGACGGCCCCGGACGCGAGGTGGCGCTGGGCATCGGCGCGGCGGTGATGGCGGCGGGGGGGACATGAAGCTGCCGCGGGGGGTGCGGGTGGACGTGCTGGAGGGGGTGCGCATCGCGCTCTTCTCGCTCAAGGCCAACCGCCTGCGCACGGTGCTGACGACGCTGGGCATCGGCATCGGCGTGGCCACGCTGCTGGCCATCGTCGGCATCATCCAGGGCCTCAACACGTCCTTCCACCGGCAGCTCGCGACCTTCGGCGCCAACACGCTCTACGTGTCCAAGTTCCCCTGGGCGATGAAGGGCGACTGGTGGGTGTACCGGAACCGGAAGAACTTCACCATGGACCAGGTGACGCGGCTGCGCAGCCTGGCGCCCTTCCTGTCCGCCATCTCCCCGACGGTGCAGCGGGTGGCGGACGTGGCGTACGGCGGCGAGCAGTTGTCCACCGTGCGCATCCAGGGCGTGACGCACGAGTACCTCACCATCTCCGGCTACGAGGTGACGGCCGGGCGCTTCCTCACGGAGGCGGATGACGAGGTGACGCGGCCGGTGGCGGTGATTGGCGCCGACGTGGCGGACGGGCTCTTCCCCGGCATCAGCCCGCTGGGGCAGTCCATCCGCATCGACAACCGCACCTTCCAGGTGGTGGGCACGCTCAGCCGGAAGGGGAAGATCGTCAACGAGAGCCTGGACCTGGTGGTCTTCGTTCCGTTCAAGTCGTTCTACTCGAGCTTCGGCAAGGGGCGCGGGCTGGAGATCGCCATGGCGGTGGCGGACCCGACGCAGGTGCGGCGGGCGGAGGACCAGCTCGTGGGCATCCTCCGGCGCATCCGCGGCACGCCGCCGGGCCTGCCGGACGACTTCTCCATCAACAAGCCGGAGGCCATGGCGCAGACGTACGAGCAGCTCACGGGCGCGCTCTACGGCGTGGCCGTGGGCGTGGGCCTGATTACCCTGCTGGTGGGCGGCATCGGCATCATGAACATCATGCTGGTGTCCGTGCGCGAGCGGACGCGGGAGATTGGCGTGCGGCGGGCGCTGGGGGCGCGCAAGCGCACCATCGTCTTCCAGTTCCTCATGGAGGCGGCGAGCGTGTCCGCGGTGGGAGGTCTGCTGGGGACCACGGCGGGGCTGGGGACGGCGAAGGTCGTCTCACTCATCACCCCCCTGGCGGCGGACGTGCAGGCCACGACGGTGGTGGGCGGCGTGGCCTTCGCCGCGGTGGTGGGCCTGCTGTTCGGCATCTGGCCGGCGGCGCGCGCGGCGAACCTGGATCCGGTGGAAGCCCTCCGGTACGAGTGACGCGATGCGAGCCTTCCTCGACAACCTGCGGCTGGCCCTGGGGACGTTCCTGGGCAACCCGCTGCGCTCGCTGCTGACGCTGCTGGGCATCGTCATCGGCGTGGCGACGGTCATCACCATGATGGGGCTCATCGAGGGGCTCCGCATGAAGGTGAACAAGGACCTGGGCCGGATGGGGGCCCACACCTTCCAGGTGACGAAGTGGCCGGCGGGCGGCTTCGGACGCATCAACTGGGCGAAGTTCGCCAAGCGGCAGGACATCGAGATGGACGACGTGCGCGCCATCGAGGAGTCCTGCCCGTCGGTGGGCGTGGTGGTGCCCGTGGACGACGAGGGCGGGCAGAAGGTGGCGACGGCGAGCAACGAGACGCGGCCGTCGGTGCGCGTCTTCGGCACGCCGACGAACTACCCGGCGACCAGCGGCCTGACGGTGGCGTCCGGGCGCTACTTCAATGAGGTGGAGGCGCTGGACGGCCGGCAGGTGGTGGTGCTGGGGACGGACGTGGCGGACGCGCTCTTTCCCGGCATGGACCCGGTGAACCACGAGGTGCGCATCAAGGGGCGGCCGTTCCGGGTGATTGGGGTGCTCCAGCGGCGCGGCAGCATGCTGGGCATGTTCAGCATGGACAACCAGGTGATGATGCCCCTGCGCGTCTTCCAGCAGCTCTACGGGAAGAACCGCTCGCTGGACGTGGACGTGATGGCCCGCGAGCCGGAGCTGTTCCAGAAGGCGCAGGACGAGGTGACCACGCTGCTGCGCCGGCGGCGAGACGTGCCGGCGAACATGCCCAACGACTTCGAGATCCACACCAACGAGTCGGTGACGGCGTCGTTCAACCAGCTCTCGGTGGTCATCACCATCGCCGGCATCGGAGTGTGCCTGCTGTCGCTGGTGGTGGGCGGCATCGGCATCCTGAACATCATGCTGGTGTCGGTGATGGAGCGGACGCGGGAGATTGGCGTGCGCAAGGCGCTGGGCGCGAAGCGGCGGCGCATCCTGGGGCAGTTCGCCACGGAGGCGGTGCTGCTGGCGCTGATGGGGGGCGCCATGGGCGTGGGCCTGGGCTTCGGCCTGGTGTTCCTCGCCGACTGGGTGCTGCGCTTCCCCATGTACGTGCCCCCCTGGGCCGTGGCGCTGGCGCTGGTGATGAGCTGCGGGGTGGGGCTGCTGTTCGGCATCTACCCGGCCGCCCGGGCGGCGAGGCTGGACCCCGTGGAGGCGATGCGCGCGGATTGAGGCGGTGGTTACCGCGGGAGGCCCGTCGCCACCTCGGGCGCGTATTCGTCCGCGGGCAGGCGCCACTGCACGCCCTGCAGCCCACAGTCGCGAACCAGCAGCTCCACCAGGGCGCCGTAGTTCTCCTCCACCCATTGGCGGAAGTAGACGTCGGGCACGGCCAGGATCAGGCG
>NZ_JAIQDG010000026.1 GCF_020037125.1 Myxococcus sp. RHSTA-1-4 | reverse complement strand
CATCGTCGCCGGCAGCTTCGTCCTGCCTCCGGCTGGACGCTCCACGGACGCACCGCTGGTGGTTTGCGAGGAGCAACGTCCGCCTGCCATCAGGGACACGTATTGGGGCGAGCCGGAGAAGTCGAGCCTGCGCTATGAGTCTCAGTCCGCTTACATGCGGCCTGGCACTGACGTGCTGCTGCACGGCCAGGCTTGGGCGCCCCGAGGCCGCAAGGTGACGCGCTCGCAGGTGGCGGTGCGGGTGGGCGCGCTGGAGAAGCGGGCCGTCGTCTCGGGCACCCGCGTCTGGTACCGGAGCCCCATGGGGCTGAGCGCCTCGGATGCGCTGCCCTTCGAGTCCCTGCCGCTACGGTACGAGTACGCCTTCGGCGGTACCACGGCCTCGGGCTACGAGACGCGCAACCCGGTGGGCCGGGGCTTCTACGTCAGCGCGAAGGAGGCGGTGGAAAAGCCCCTGCCCTCCATCGAGGCGCCCGAGGCCCTCGTGCGCGGCTGGGCGGACAGGCCACCGCCAGCGGCTTCGGCCCGGTGGCGCGACACTGGCAACCGCGCCTGGGTTGGGCGGGGACGTATGACGCGGCCTGGGTAGAGAAGCGCGCCCCACTCTGGCCCCGGGACTTCGACGAGCGCTTCTTCCACTCCGCCCCCGACGGCCTGCGGGCTTCCACTCACCTGCAAGGAGGAGAGCCGGTGGTTCTGGAGGGCGTCTCTCCCGACGGGCCCCTGGCCTTCACCCTCCCCGCGTACCAGCTGCTGGCCCGCTGCACCTTCGCCGGACGGCGGGAGAAGCGGCGCATGGTGCTGGACACGGTGCTGCTGGAGCCGGAGGAGCGCCGACTCGTCCTCACCTGGCGGGCGACGTTTCCGGCGCACCGGCAGCTGGCCTCGCATGCGGTGAGTACCGTGCGGCTCTTGCTGCCCGGGGAGGACGCGCCATGAGTGGAGCGCGGGTGGTGGGACTGGGCTTGTGCACGCCCGTGGGTACCTCGACGCACATGACGCTGGCGTCGCTGCGCGCCGGCCTCGTGCGCTTCACCCGGACGGAGGTGCTGGACGAGGTGGCAGAGCCCGTGCGGGCCTCGCGGTTGAGTCTCCTCGACGACTCCCTCACTCGTACCGAGCGCATGATGGCGCTGGCCCGGCAGGCCCTCGCCGGAGTGCGGCCACTGCTGGAGTCCCTGCCTCCAGGGCGGGTGCCGCTGTACCTCGGACTGCCCGAGGCGGGGCTCGGCGCCCGGGTGGAGCAGGAAGCGCTGGTGGCTGCGCTGCTGGCCCAAGCCGAGGGACGGCTGGAAGTCGTGAAGGTGCACGAGTCCGGGCGGGCCGCCTTCTTCGAGGCCCTGGCCACGGCCCAGAAGGACTTGCACTCCGGCCGCGCGGGGGGCGCTGGCCCTGGTGGGCGCGGTGGACTCGCTGGCGGATGGCGCTTCGTTGAAGGCATTGGCGGGGGCACGGCTGCACCTCGGCCGCCGGAATCCGGACGGGAGGATTCCAGGCGAGGCGGCGGGCTTCGTCGTCCTGGCGCGGCCGGGTGCCCCCAAGTCCCTGAAGCTGGAGGCCACGGGCGTCCTGCTGGGCACGGCCCTCGCCGTCGAGCCGAAGCCCTTCGCGCAGCGCGGCCCCAGCCTGGCCGAGGGACTGACGGAAGCCTTCCATGCCCTGTGGCGAGACGCGGTGACGGGCGCGCGGCGTGTGGACGCAGTGCTGGCCTGCCAGCCGGGTGAGTCCTATTGGGGCACCGAATTCTCCCGCGCCTACCTGCGCAACGCGTCTCTCATGCCCGAGCCCCTGCGTGTGCACGTCGCGGGCGAGGGACTGGGGGACGCGGGGGCCGGCGCGGGCCCCGTCATGCTGGGCGTGGCCCTGCACCGGGCGCGCTGGCGTCAGCCTGGCGCACGCAGGACACTCGTCTATGGAAGTGCCGACAGTGGGCGCATTGGGGCCTGCGTCGTGGAGATGATTCGAAGCGCCAAGGAGGAAGCATGAGCAAGGTCTTCGCCAACGGCCGCTCCATCCTGCACAAGGGGAGCGGGAACACGCACACCTCGGCCGCCCCCGACGTCTGCAAGGTGCCGACGCCGGGAGGGCCGGTGCCCACGCCCTTCGTCAACTCGGCCCAGGACTCCATGCTCACCAAGGGGAGCAAGAGCGTCACCATCAATGGCCACCCGGTGGCGCTCACGGATTCCGAGTTGAGCGTCAGTTCTGGAGACGAGCCGGGAACGGCGGGCGGCCTCATCTCCTCCAAGTTCAAGGGGAAGATGGCCTGGGGCAGCGGCAGCGTGGACGTGAAGATTGAGGGGAAGGGCGTCGTGCGCTTCCTCGACGTCACCCTCCACAACGGCAACTCGTTCAACACCACGTTCATGTCGAATGGGCAAAGCGGGACGGGATTCGCCTACGGGGACGACTTCGAGGGGGCGTGTATCATCTGTCAGAAGGACCCGGACAGCCACGCGGTGCCGGAGCTTCCAGAAGAGAGCCTCGACGTTGCCAACAAGATTCTCAAGGACCTCAAGGCGCGCGAGGAGGCATGGGCCAAGGTCAACCAGGAAATTGCAACGAAGGTCGCCGAACTCGGACGCATTCAGCGTCAAACTCCCCCACCCAAACAGGCGACCCTGGATGAACGGATGGGACATATCAGGTCACTTGAGCGGACGCGCGATGGGCTTGAGAAACATCGCCGCAAGGACTCTGGCGCGTACATGTTCGGGGTTTTGGTGTGCCTCACCGGCAAGAAATTCGCCGCAGTATCAGGTAGCGAGGTTCCTCCTGGGTTCAAGGCCATCGCCGAGGCTCACGGTTGCACTGTCATTGAGGAGGCCGCTACGCTGAAAGACTTCATGGCCATCAACCCAAGATGTGCCGCAGGAGACACCGAGGCCATCGAAAAGCTGAGCGAGCAGTGGAAGGAAACGGTAAGAAAATCCGACAGCAAGGAGGCCGGATACAAAAACCGCCCTGGGACCTGTGCGGGCGCCAAACTCATCGGCAAGAGCGGTCACGTCGCGCACTCGATGACCGAGATTTACTTCTCTTTCTCTCCTGACAAGAAGGCAGTGAGCTTCGACGTGTTCTATCGCGGCCCCATCGACTACGCTCCGTCCAATGGGCCTTGGACACCTCCGCGCGTCGCCGACATCAGGGGACAAGAGGGCGGCGAGCGTGTCGAGAAGCGCGTTAACATGCGACGAAAGAAGGAGGTCACTGTGGTTTCCTGTCAGTCGTGTCAGGACACGCTTTTCATGGCCCGCTGTGACCTCGAGGTGCAGACATGCGGATGACCTGGTCGGAGCTCCTCAAGGCGCCCCCTCCCTTGTCGATGACGGGCTTGCTCTCGTTCATGGAGCGCTGGAAGCCCGGGAGCACTCAGGGCTTCGCACCGGCCACGGCCGACCAGATTGCTGCCCTGGCCAAGCCTCATGGAGGGCTCGACGCGCTGCCTCGCGTGTATCGCGAGTTCCTCGCCACCATGGGCGCATCGACCGGCGACTTGCGGTTGACGTTTTACGGCACGACCTCCGTCTCGGCGCTGCTCGAGGATCTCGAGGACCCTCAACGCGAGCGACCCGATCCTCGCCGCTACCTCAAGTTCACCATCGGTGAGGACGACTACGAAGGACGTGACACGGACGACTTCTTCGAACTCACCCGTCCGACACCCAACGGACGTGACGCGGCAATCATTCGCATTCACGAAGAGGACTTGGTGAGCGGCAAGGGTGTAGTCGAGCAGCCCTTCCCGACCTTCTCCGACTGGCTACGTTCGGTGATCGTCTCAAGAGTCTGCTTGGAAGCCGGCCCGAAGCAGCAAAGGCGGTACTACGACCTTGGGCCGAATTCGGAGGCTCCGGCCAAGGCCTACGAGTTCTTCACACGCTTGGGATTCTCGCTCACCGAGCTTGGGGCCTCGTCGGAAGTCATTCCCCTTGAGCACTCGGAGCGCGGCGCAATCGCCCTCATCAGCGCGCCTTCGACATCAATCCCAAGTACTGGCTTGGAATTATACGCACGTGACAAGGCCCAGCAGTTGCTCCTCAATGAAGTAATCCAGGACCACAAGCACGAGTTGAGAGGTGGTTGACGAGGGGCGCCGTTCATAGGGAGCGCGTGGCCCTCGCCGAGGAGTACGCGGCGCCGGCTGGCGAGCACGTGTCGGTGGCCGAGGCGGTGGAACTCGTCCGCGAGGCCGCTGCGGCGAGGACTGGATGGATGCGCATCTTGTCCGTCGAATCGCACGTCCGGCCACGCGCGGAGCCCCGGCCCTCCGTCAATTCGCGCACTCCGCCACCGGCCGGGCCACGGCCTCCTGCGAGTCACAGTCCAGCAGGTTCACCAGCCCCGTCACCGGCTCCACCATGAGCAGGCTGCGCGCCCGGCCCGAGGTGAAGTCGACGCGGAGGTTGCCCGGTGCCGCGGCGTTCAGCGCCGCCGTGTCTCCGAGCAGCCCCTGCATGCAGCCCAGGTTCCCCGGCCGCGCGGCGCGGCCCGTGCCGGGCAGGTAGCAGAGCCCGTGCACCGCCGCCGCGTTCATCGTCCGCGGCAGCACCAGCTCCGGCCCCACCTCGTCGCAGCACGCCGGGGTGGCGCGGCACGTGGTGTTCACACAGGCCGCCCTGGGGCAGCTGTCGTTGTTCCACGCGTTGTCGCACGTCAGCCGCTCCCACCGGGCCACCGTGCGCTGCGTCCCGTCCTGCATCGGCACGCCCGCCTCCACCACGAGCCGCACCGGCTGGTTCGTGGCCACCGCCCGCTGCCGGGCGCGGAGCGCGAAGGACCACAGCTCGCGCACCGCCTCGTTCTCCCGCTGCCGGCTGATGGAGTCCTGGAAGTTCACCAGCGCCAGGGTGATGAGCACGCCGGCAATCGCAATCGTCACCGACAGCTCAATCAGCGTCATTCCCCGCTCGTGCCTCATGTCCCCGCCCCCGCCTGCGGAGCCTGCAGGCCGCCCGCCGCGAAGTTCCGCGGCGTCACCCGGAAGGTGAGCGTCCGCCGCTTGAAGCCATCCACCGGAAAGCCCTCCTCGTCGAAGGCGACGGGCTCTCCCGGGTTCACCATCGTCACGTCCGCCCGCCGCGTGCGGATGACCAGGGAGACCTCCACCTCGCGCACCCGCTGCTGCAGCAGCCGGCGCAGCTCGTCGTCCGAGCCGGGGTTGTTCCCCGGCGGCCCCGAGTCCGCCGTGCACGTCACCCGCGTACACCGGTCAATCTCGGGCCGGCCCGCCGCCGCGTCCGGGAACCACCGGTACGCCGACTGCGGGGCCGCCAGGTCGATGACGGCCTGGCGCACCTTCATCCGCTCCACGTCCCGGCTCATCACCACCCACGTGGCGGCGCCCGGCGCCCGGTACTCCAGCGCCGGCAATCCCCCCGCCCAGTTCACCCGGTACGCCGCGCCCTGCGTGCGCAGCGTCACCCAGCCCGAGTCCTCCCAGATGGCATCGTCCGGGTCGCCACAGGGCGGGGTGCCCGTGTTGCCGATGGCGCTCCCCGGGTTGGCGTTGAGCTTCCCGCTCGCCGCCATCACGTTGGAGATTTCCAGGTGGCACGCCACGCTCCCCCGCGGGTTCGCGATGATGGCGGGCGTCGTCTGTCCGCTGGCCGGGTCCATGTCCAGGGGGGGATTGGCCGTGGTGCAGAAGGTGAACGAGTTGCCCTCGCGGATGACCGTCTTCCCGGTGCACGCATCCATGACAATCATGGAGCGCGTGTCCCCCCAGTAGAGCTGCAGCGCGTCCGAGCGCATCCCCGCGTACGGCGTGCCCGCCGGAGGCAGGGCGAAGCCCGGGTCGGCCGCGAAGTACGGAGGCGTGTCCGCCGTCAGGTCCGGCTCCGTCCACACCTGGATGGCGTAGCGCAGGTCTCCGTCCGCGAAGGTGATGGGCGCGTTGCCCATGCCCAGCCCCGCGCGCTGCAGGTCCGTCGCGAGCAGGTCCTTCACCACCCGCCCGGTGACCTGCGCCATCATCGTCTGCTCCTCGAAGAGCGACCGCCGCTGGAGCTGGATGACCCCGCCCAGGGTGAGGGTGAGGACAATGGCGCCGATGGCGGCGGACACCGTCATCTCCAGCAGCGTGAAGCCCCGCCGGGGGGAGGCCATCCGCTTCATGGCGCCACCCGCGTCTGGAGGACCACCACCTGCCGCTCATTGCGCTCCTGCTCCCGCCAGCTCACGGAGACGCGCACGTTGGCGATGTTGCCCACCGAGCCCGCCACGCCGTTCACCAAATCCCGGTTCACCGCGGGGGCGCCCACCGAGCCGGACTCGATGGAGCCCGGAATCGCCCCGCTGTCCACGTCCACCGCCACCTCGTACTCGCGGGCGATGACGTCCGCGGGCGGCGCCACCTCCCGCAGCTCCCCGGCGGACGTCTGCCACACCGTGTAGCGGCGGTTGTCCTGCGCGGCGAGGTTGCCGCAGGGCGGGTTGGCGGTGCAGCCCATGGCGGTGATGTTCTCCAGCGCCTGCTCGGCGATGAGCTGCGCCTGCAGCGCGGTGAGGGTGCGGCGGTTGGACTCGGTGGTCTGCCGCACCACCATCAGCGCGGCGGTGACGCCGAGCAGCAGCACCACCATGCTCAGCATCACCTCGATGAGGGTGATGCCCCGTGCGTGGCGGCTCATCGCGGCAACCTCCCGTCCGGAAGCGGCTCGTAGATGAGGATGCGCGAGCGGGCCGAGGAGGAGCTGGTCGTGCCGTTGTTCCAGGTGTCGCCGCCCACCATCTTCATCTGCCCGGTGGCGGTGAGCGCGAACACGTGCTGGTCGTGCACCACGGGCGCGTTGATGCCGTGCCCCTCCAGGTCCGTGGCGCTGAGGGTTCCGTCCTGGCGCAGCGGCCGCTCGTAGATGCGGCCGCTGTCCGTCTCGCTCAGGTTGCAGATGTCCGCGGCCCTGCCGACGGCGGTGGTGGCGAAGACGCGGTCCTGCGACAGCGCCACGCCGCCCCACACCGTCTGGCCGGGGTCCAGCTGCTGCACCCACGCCGGGTCCAACAGCTCGCAGCCGCCCGTGCCGGAGGGGTTCGTGTCCTCGAAGGCCAGCAGGTGGTAGCGGTAGGTGTCCTTGTTCGCCGGGCCGTCGGCGGACTCGTCGGGGTTGTCGCCGGTGCCGAAGAAGAAGCGCACGACGGGGCTGCCGCTGTCCCGGACCACCTGCACGCCCAGGTTGGAGTAGAGCTGCTGGTAGCTGGAGTCCTGGCCCTGCGCCGCGTTGGGGTGCTCCGCCAGGGACACCGGCGCGCTGGCCACCTTGCACGTGCGCACCTTGCGGCCCAGGGGCGCGGAGGTGTCCACCTGGTCCAGGTTGACGCGGTACACGTTGCCGGCGGTGGTGGGGACGTACATGACGTCGTAGTTGCCGTCCCGGTTCAGGTCCACCAGCGCGCTCTCCGCGGCGATGCCGGAGCCCGCGTCCAGGGTGATGATGCCGGCCATGACACCACCGGCGGTGGCGCCGAAGTTCAGCGGGCGGCCCGTCTTCATGTCGATGAGGTAGACGGCGCCGGCGCGCGCCGGCTCGGACGGCACGTAGTCGGTGCCCACGACGGCCGTCCACACGCCCGCCGACGCGGAGCCCCACGCCAGCCGCGCCACCGAGGGCGCGTGGCGCGAGCCGGAGTTGTCCGGGTACGTCACGCTCGCGCCCGCGTTCCTCGCCGCCAGGAAGGCCAGGTCGATGGCCGGGTCCTTCAGGTTGAACTCCCACAGCGGCAGCGGGTACCAGGAGTCCGCCGGGTCCGTGATGTCGAGCGCGAAGACGGCGGGGCTGCTCCGGCCGGACGCGGAGACGAGCACCGTCTTGGCGCCCGTGGTCTTCGACGCGCTGGTGGCGCGCGTCCACGCGGGCTTGTTGGAGATGCCGAAGTCCACGTTGGCGATGGTGGGCGAGGCATCCACCTGCGGCCGCGGCAGGTCACCCGTGCCGGGGAAGCGCACATACAGGTTGCGGTAGCGCTCGAGCAGCAGGCGCGGCAGGTACGCGAACCGCTCCTGGCCCGTGCCGTACTGGCGCGGCGTGGGCTGCGCGCACGCGCCCGCCGGCTCGAAGTAGCCGCGGAGCTGGGAGCCGGCCGCGCACTCGTCCTTCGTCGCGTGGGTGAACTGGCCCGCGTCGAAGGCGTGCAGGAAGCCGCTCATCGTGCCCACGAAGGCCGTGGTGGGGCGGTCCGCGAGCGGCTCCAGGAAGTTCTTGCGGTACTCGTCCCGCTCCTGGGCGCTGGTGTTCTTCGCCCACGTGTCCAGGTACGGCGGCACCGCCAGGGCCACGGTGGACAGGTTGATGCCGCCCATGGGCCACGGCCGCTTCACGTTGGCGGCGCCCGGGGCGTAGTGGTCCTCCCAGCCGTACAGCCACTCGCGCAGGAAGTTGCGGTCGTTGGTGGCGCCCGTCACGCGCTTGTCGGGCGTGGCGATGGAGGGCGTGCCGCACACCCCGTCGTTGTTGAGGTCATAGAGGTAGCGGTCGTCCTGGAACTCGTCGCAGAGCGCGTCGGGGAAGAGGGGGCTGGCGCTGTCGCCGTCCTCCATCTCGGCGGTGATGGTGGTGCGCGCTCCCGAGGAGCTCAGCGTGAAGAGCTTGCGGCTCAGCGGGTCCGCGCCGTTGCCGAAGGAGAGCGCGAGCGTCCTGCCCGCCTCCCAGCGCTCCACGGGGTGGGTGATGTTGGGGCGCTCCGGGTCATACAGGGAGCGCAGGTAGAGGCGGCCTCGCAGCGAGTAGTCCTTGCGGGCGTCGTAGAGGCGCGTGCTCGGGCCGGGCAGGCCGGAGTCGGGCCAGTCGCCGCCCCAGCTGCTGCCGGGCGTCTCGTTCACTCCCCAGACGATGGCGTTGCCCAGCGTGGAGGGCGAGGCGCGCGCGTAGCTGCCGGCGCGCACGGCCTGGTAGCCCACGTCGATGTTGTCGATGATGGGCCGACACCGCTCGTTGGGGCTGGTGACGTCCACCTTCCAGCACAGCTGCGAGCCGGTGAAGCCCATGGCCAGCATGTCCAGCTCCACCTCCTGCGTGGGTGGAGAGGTGTCGGGGAACTCCACGGGAATCCAGGTGGGAGTGGGGTTGTCCGTGCACGAGCCGTTGGCGCAGATGCGGCAGTCCACCGCCACCGAGTAGCGGATGGAGGGCCGCACGCCATTCTCGGGCGTGCAGGCGCCGGGGAAGGCGGACTCCTCCGTCCAGCAGGGCGGGCCGTTGGGGCAGGTGCGCGGCGCGGGCGCGGCGTCGTCCTGGCGCTTGAAGCGCACCTTGGTGATGACGAAGTCGTCGGCGAACTGGGGCGAGATGTCCTTGGACACGGTGCCCGAGCGCGTGCTGCCGCCGTTCTGCTTGTTGATGACGAACACCACGTCGTTGAAGTCGCGGTCGCCGCCGCCGCTGAGGTCCTCGAAGCCGAGAATCCAGCGGAAGGGGTCCGTGGTGGGCGCGCCCACGATGACGTGGGGCATGGGGTTGCGGACACCGCCGGGCCTCGGCACCGTCACCCGCTCCATGGGCATGTCCAGGTTGCCGTAGGCCGCGTCGTTCAGCAGGCGGTACAGCGTGGTGCTCTCCTGCGTCTTGGGGCCGTCCAGCCAGCCGCACAGCTTCGTGCTGGTGCCCGCGACGGTGCAGGCGTTCTCGTCGGGGGCCTCCCGGTTGCAGTCCGGCTCATAGCCGCAGCCGATGTTGCGCTCGGCCACGACGCCGTCGAGGAAGTTCTGGTCCAGGTTCCACGCCGCCTTGGAGAAGTAGACGTTGACGGGCGTGCGCAGGTGCAGCAGGCACTTGCCGTTGGCGTCCTGCTTCAGGCACGGGTACGCGGTGCCCTCGTTGGGGCCGTGGCGGGTGTCGTAGAAGACGATGAGGAAGAAGACGATTTCCCTGTCGCCGCGGATGGTGCCCAGGTCCACGGTGCGGTCGTAGGAGGAGACGCCCGGGTTCGGGTTGGTGGCGCGCGGCAGCCCGCGCGGGTCATACGCGGAGACGTCGTAGTCCGGGACACCATCGTCAATGTCGTCGACGTCGCGGACGGGGGCGAGGTTGCCGTACGTCTCCTCGTGGCCGTCGTCGTCGGTGAGCAGGAAGACCATCCGCCCCAGGCCCTTGTTGCCGTTGCTTTGCGAGGGCGGCTCCAGCAGGTTGGGGATGTGGTTGAAGAGGCCGTTGTCGGAGAAGTCGTTGGCGCCCGCGTTGTTGGTGTCATCGTCATCGTTGCGCAGCGGGACGCCCACCAGGTCCGCGCGGATGTTGTTGTTCGTCCGGCCCGGCCGGGCATCCGCGAGGCTCACCTGCGAGGCGAACGTGCTGGCGCAGTTGTTCCGCATGCCCAGCTCGGGCTGGCTGTACGTCTCGCCGCCGGAGGTGAACGTGTTCGTGCAGCGGCGGCTGAGGCCGATGTACGGGCGGCTCTTGTCGCCGCTCTGAGGCGCGAGGTTGTAGAGGTCCTCGTGCAGGTCGAAGATGCCGTTGGCGTTGCTGTCGACGAGCGCGCCGTTGGCGTCGATGTAGCCCCGCTCCTCCACGTCCTTCAGGTACATGTACCCGAGCGCGTGCGAGGCGCCCGCGGACTCGTACACGTAGCTGATGGTGACGCGCTGGTCGAACGGGAAGAAGATGCGCTCGGGGTTGAGCGGCGTGAGGTTGGTCTTGAGCTGGAGGCGCGGCGGCGTCTCGGGGGTGGTGAGCTCGAAGGTGGACCCTTCGAGGTCCATCGACTCGTCGCTGAAGTCGGGCTGGCGGTCCTGGGTGAGGTTGTCCCTGCACAGCGGCTCGGGGGCCGCCAGCGCGAGCGGGGCGGCCAGCAGGGTGAGTGCCGCGAGGCTCCTCGTCAGCGCGCGCATCATGGCGTCCTCCGGGGCTGGGCGGAGTCGGCGGGCTGCCGCTGCTTCCGCGCGCGGCGCTCGGCGAGCTCCTTCTGGAGTTGTTGCCGCAGCAGCTCCTCACGCGGAGGAGGGGGCGGCTGCGAGCGCGTGGCGAGGTAGCTCAGGACGGCGTCCACTTCCCCCGGCGCCAGCATGCGCGTGTCGCAGCGGGTCTCCGGGCGGACCTTCTGGGGGGCCTGGAGCCACGCGCGGAGCTGCTCGGGGGTGCGGTTGCTCAGCACGGTGTCGAGCTGGGGGCCGGGGGACTTCCGCTGGGAGGCGGGCTTCGCGCCGTTCCGGCCGGCCTTCTGGGCGGAGGGGCTCGCCGGGTGGCAGCGCGCGCAGGACTGCTCGAAGGCACGCTCTCCGGTTTCCTCCGCTCGGGTCAGGGCTGGCAGCAGCAACAGCGCCAGGAGGCACATGGGTTTCATGGGGGCTCGGTGGATGACGAAGTGGGGAGCTAGAGCGTCCGTACGACGCCGGTGTCGGGGGGCCGCTGGTCCTGGGTGTTGTTGAAGGTGCTGTCCGGGCCGCAGCCGCGGTTGACGCAGCCGGGGCCGCCGGCGGCCGGGGCGTTCTCGTTGGTGATGAGCGCCTGGACGATGGCGCGCGTGGGGCGGCCCTCGGTGTTCAGCACCTCGCCGACGGCGATGAGCCACACCTGGCCGTTGCTGTCGTTGGAGCCGTCGGCGTCGTCCACGTCGTCGCGGACGAAGACGCGGTAGCGCACGTTGCCCTGGGTGGGGTAGTCGCCGTAGGGCTCGCCGCTGGCGCTGGCGAGCTCCGTGGCGGTCATCGTCTCCGGGGTGAGGCGCAGGTAGTTCCAGGCGTCCGCGCCGGGGCCGGGCAGCACCTCGTACCAGGGCGGCGAGGCGCCTCCGAGGCCCGGCTCGTTGACGGCGGCGCCCAGCGTGGTGAGCACGTTGCCGTAGGTCTGCCGGTCCCCCAGCCGCAGGCGCATGGCCTCGCGGCCCTCGGCGAGGCCCGCCTCGGCGGCGAAGAACGCCTCCTTCTGCCGCCGGCTGTCACCCTGGGTGTCCGCCTCGCGGCTCACCACGCCGTAGCTGATGAGCACCGCCATCGTCACCAGCGTGACGAGGCCCATCGCGACCAGCAGGGTGAAGCCTCTGGATTCGCGCCGCCGTGCAGCTGGCCGAGACACCGTGTCCTCGCTTCCTCTCCCCGGTGGGGGAACGGGGTGGCCGCATCAGGAGCAAGGGGTGTGCCCGGATTCTTGGATTCCAACTGCCTGGAATTGTTGGAGGCGAAACATCGTACGGGGGATAAAAGGTACTCTGTGACTCCGCAAAAGTTGCGTAGCGGTGCAATTTTTAGCGAGGCAGCGGCGTGCTGGGGGGACACGCTCCAGGTGGGGAGGCGCTACTCCACGCGCTCCAGCTCGCGCAGCTTGTCGATGAGCGCCTGCATTCGCTGGTGGTGGGAGCCGGCCCAGTAGACGCGCTGGCAGTCGGCGCACTGCTGGAAGCGGGAGTGCCGCTCCGTCACGCCTTCGGGGACGCGGCCGTGGACTTCGTGGGGCTGGGCGGAGGTCAGCGCGCCGTTGCACGCCAGGCACCGGGTGAACGGGCGCATCCTCGCGGTCAGTCCGAAGCGGCGCACCACCTCCACCAGCTGGTGCGCCGGGTCCGTCGAGCGGGGGAAGTAGCCGCGCAGCACCTCGCCGCGCTTGAGCACGCCGAGGTCGCGCGTGAGCAGGATGCGGTCCTCGTCGTGTGACAGGCGCGCGAGCACGTCGTCCGCGTAGTCGTTGCGCCAGAGTGAGTCGAAGCCGAGCATCCGCAGGAAGCCCGCCAGCCGCCCCAGCCCCACATCCAGCACGAAGCGGGGCTCCTCCTGTGGCGGCGGTCCCACCCGGGTGACGGGTGTCACGTCCAGCGAGTGGAACGGCGGGTACACCGCGACGCGGGAGCCCGGCCGCACCCGGTACGCGAAGTCCACCGCCTCGCCGTCCACCAGCACCACGTCCACCTCCGGGTGCGGCGGCCCGAGCGACTCGATGAAGTCCTTCACCGAGGGGCCGCCCAGCGGCACGTGGAGGAACTCCTGACCGCGGCGCTCCGGCGACAGGAAGTCGTTCAGCGCCCCATAGAAGCGCACCGTCACCCCCACCTTCGGGTCCATGCTCCCTGCCTCCTGTTGGCTCAAACCCGCGCCGCCGGGTCTTTCATGTGACGGATGTTTCATGGGTGTCTTGATTTGCTGGGCCTGTTGCACGGATTTCATCCGTGTAGACGTGTAATCGAGCGGCAAGTCACAAGACTGTCACTCCATCAGGTTCTATGCTTTTCGCATCGTTCGCGCTCCGGCGCGGGCGGTCCGTCCCCCTCCCCCACGACAAGACACCGGGCTCCCGCGCATGAAGAAAACGCTCTCCTCCTTTTTGTGCGCGGCGCTGTCGCTCACGATTCTGACCCTGGCGTGCGGCGAGGAGGGGGCGAATGAGGGCCCGGATGGGGTTGATTCGCCGGATGGCGGCTCGCTCATCGATGACGCTGGGAGTTCGACGGACGGCGGCACGCAGGCCGATGCGGGCCCGGGTGTGGATGCCGGCGGTGGTGGCACGGATGCGGGCGGCGGCGGCACGGACGCGGGCGGCGGCATGGATGCCGGCTCAGGCACCGACGCGGGCACGAGCACCGACGCGGGCACGGACACCGACGCCGGCTACACGGACATCCGCATCATGGCGGCCAACCTCACCAGCGAGAACGGCCAGGACTACGACCCGGGCCACGGCATCCGGTTGATGCAGGGCGTGAAGCCGGACGTCGTGCTCATCCAGGAGTTCAACTACCTGAACAACACGGCCACGGACATCCGCGCGCTGGTGGACCAGATTGGCAGCGGCTTCCACTACTATCGCGAGGGTGGGGCGCAGATTCCCAACGGTGTCATCAGCCGCTGGCCCATCATCGCCTCCGGTGAGTGGACCGACCCCTACGTCAGCAACCGGGACTTCGCCTGGGCGCGCATCGACCTCCCCGGTCCTCGTGACCTCTGGGCGGTGAGCGTGCATCTGCTCACGTCCGGCTCCGGCGTGCGCAACAGTGAGGCCACCAGCCTTGTCGGCCGCATCCAGGACAACATCCCCGCGGGCGACTACCTGGTCATCGGCGGCGACTTCAACACCGACACCCGCGGCGAGTCCTGCTTCACCACCTTCAATCAGGTGGTGGTCACCGCCGGTCCCCACCCGGTGGACCAGAACGACAACGGCGGCACCAACGCCAGCCGCACCAAGCCCTATGACCACGTGCTGGCGGACGAGGACCTGAAGCAGTACCAGCAGGCCACGGTCATCCAGGGTGCCACCAGCTCCAGCACCTTCGCCAACGGGTTGGTGCTCGACAGCCGCGTCTATACGCCCATCTCGGAAATCTCCCCGGCGCTGTCCGGTGACAGCGGCGCCTCCAGCATGCAGCACATGGGCGTCATCAAGGACTTCCGCGTCCCCAACTTCTGAAGCAGGGGGCTCGCCCTCAGAAGCTCCACTTGTGCTTGTTGCGCTCGATGAAGCGCGCCACCGGAGGAATCCGGGCGATGAGCGGCGTGAGCACGAACACGGCGGCCAGCCGCAGCGGCTTCACCACCTGCGACGCCGCGTAGGCCGCCGCCCACGAGCCCGCCTTCGCGCCCGTGCTGTCCGGCTCGAAGCCGAACTGGATGGCCGTGTAGAAGCCGACAATGGCCAGGCCGAAGATGACGTAGTTCACCACCAGCGCCAGCGGCCCGTACTCCAGCAGCAACGTCTTGAAGCGGGCCATCAGCGAGGGCTTCGCGGGCTTCACCGCGACCTCGGCGGGTGGGGGCGTGTCGGAGACTGGAGGATTCACGTCGGGCTCAACAGGCGGCATGGCCACACCATGCCCGAAATGGGCGCTGGCCGGGAGACAGAGGGGGCGGCCCGGCAGTCGGAGGGTGGGCTCTCCGGGTTGTCAGGGCTTGGGGGGGCGGGTTAGAGGTGGGGAACGCATCATGAAAGCCTCCCTCCGCCTCCTCGTCGTCGTGGCGGTCACCGTGCTCTTCGCAGATCAGGTGACCAAGTACCTGGCCGTGTCCCGGCTGACCAGCGCCCTGGATGGCCGGGAGGGGCTGGCGCGGGTGACGGGTTTCTTCTCCGAGCAGAACCTGGACAACGACCCGCCGGCCGAGGACGGGCGCCGCCGCGTCTCCCGCCCGCACCGCTTCATCGAGGACTACTGGCACTTCCGCTACGTGGAGAACCCGGGCGCCGCGTGGGGCCTGTTCTCCAACCTGCCGGACGGGGTGCGGCGCGCCTTCTTCCACGTGGTGAGCCTGGCGGCGCTGGCCTTCATCTTCCTCATGTACCGCCGCACCGCCGTGGAGCAGCGCCTGGTGCGCGTGGCCCTGGCGCTGATTACGGGCGGCGCGCTGGGCAACTTCATGGACCGGCTGGTTCGCGGCTACGTCATCGACTTCATCGACTGGCACTGGCGCAACCAGCCGGGCATGCGGTGGCCGACGTTCAACGTGGCGGACGCCGCCATCTGCGTGGGCGTGGCCTTCATGCTGCTGGACTCGCTGCGGGTGCGCCGTCCGGAGCCCATCACGGGGCCGCTGACGGAGAGCCCCAATCCGTGACGGCCGGGGGGCTCGTGGTGTAAGCCCTCGGGCGTGCCGCGCAAATACGTCATCCTCCTCGCCGTCACCCTCGGCGTCATCGTCCTGGACCAGTGGACGAAGTACCTCGTCGTCCGCGAGCTCACCACCCAGATGGACGGGAAGGAGAGCCTGGGCCAGCGCCTGGGGGCGATGTACTCCTCCCCGCCGCCGCAGGGCTTCGACGGGCTGCACTACCGGCCGAAGCGCCACATCGAGGTGGCGGAGAACTTCTTCCGGCTGCGCTACGCGGAGAACCCGGGCGCGGCCTGGGGCCTGTTCCGCAGCCTGCCGCCGGAGACGCGCGGGCCCCTCTTCCACGTGGTGAGCCTGGGCGCGGTGCTCCTCATCACCTACTACTTCCGGAAGCTGTCCGGCACGGACCCGGAGGAGAAGTGGGCGCTGTGGGGGCTGCCGCTGGTGCTCGGCGGCGCGCTGGGCAACTACATCGACCGCATCGCCCGCGCGTTCGTCATCGACTTCCTGGAGGCCCACTGGTTCGACAAGGCCTCGTGGCCGTCCTTCAACATCGCGGACTCGGCCATCTGCGTCGGCGTGGGCATGCTCCTGGTGGACGCCTTCGTCCGGAAGGAGAAGCCCGCCGAGTCCGCCTCCAAGGCGAAGGCCTGAGCCCACCCGGCTGACCGGTGAGCCGCCAGGCGGGCCCTGGCGTGCTCCCACGCATTGCCCCGCCGGCGGAGGAGGCTAGCCTTCGCGCGGCGCCGTCCCTCCCGCCTCCCCCGGCAGGTCCCCATGCTTCCGCTCCTGTTCCGCCTCACCTTCACCAGCCTCGGGTCTCAGCTCCTGCTGTACGCCATCGCCGTGGGCGTGGTGGGCTACATCGCCTTCAACGGGTGGCGTGGCGCGCAGGGGCCGCTGGACGCGAAGAAGGGCACGCGCGAGCCGGCCTCCACCCTGGACCGCTTCCTGCGCGCGGCGGCCTTCGGCGGCATTGGCGCGGCGCTGGCCTGGTACGGCCTGAAGTACGCGCTGCCCGCGGGCGCCTTCCCGGGCGCGAAGGGCGAGGGCATTCCCCTGCACACCTACGGCGTGCTGCTGGCCGGCGGCTTCATCGCCGCGGTGACGGTGGCCGGGCGCCTGGCGCAGGACGAGTGGCGAAAGGTGCAGCTCGTCGACGGCCGGTGGGTGGACGTGGAGGGGCCGAAGCGGCGCGAGCAGGTGATGGACATGGCCTTCTGGGCGCTGGTGGGCGGCATCGGCGGCAGCCGGCTGCTCTTCGTGCTGGTGAACTGGAAGGACTACGCGAAGGACTGGACGCAGGCCTTCTCGCTGGGCGGCGGGCTCGTCTTCTACGGCGGCCTGATTGGCGCGGCGGTGGCGTGCTGGTTCTTCGCGCGCGCCAACGGCATGGACTTCCTGCGGCTGGCGGACGTGTGCATCCCCACCGTGTCGCTGGGCCAGTGCCTGGGCCGGCTGGGCTGCTTCAGCGCGGGCTGCTGCTGGGGGGACGTGGCCCCGGCGAGCGCGTCCACCGCGGTGCACTTCCCGGGCGCGGGGCTGGCGCAGGACCTCTTCGGACGGCTCGGCGGGACGAGCAGCCTCGCGTACTCCTCCCAGGCGGAGGACGCGCGCTACGTGGTGGAGGCCACCGGCGAAATCCTCCACCAGGCGGTGCCCGGCGCGGTGCGCATCTCCGACTGGGCGGCCCAGCACGGCCACACCCTGGGCATCTATCCCACCCAGCTCTTCGAGTCCGTGGGGCAGCTCGTGCTGTTCGTGGGCCTGATGTATGCGCGGCGCTACCGCCGCTTCCACGGACACATCCTGTCGCTGTGGCTGATGGCCTACGCGGTGCTGCGCAGCACGGTGGAGCTGTTCCGCGGGGACGTGGAGCGCGGCACGCTGCACGGCCTGCTGCAGTCGCTGGGCTCCCAGGGGCTGGCGGACGTGGTGCCGCTGGAGGCCTGGTACAACATCTCCACCAGCCAGTTCATCTCGCTGTGCATGTTCGCCTTCGGCGCGGTGCTGCTGTACCAGAAGGGCCGCCGCCAGGGCGAGGCGGCGGGCCTGGGGCCGACACCCTCGGCGGCGTGAGGTTGATCCGCGAACCCCACTTGGGGACACTCTGAGGAAGTCATGCCGCCCCCCGAACCCCGACAGGCCGCCGCCAAGAACGCCGCCAAGAACGCCGCGAAGCCCCAGGGGGACTCCGGCTCCAGCGAGAACGTCCTCCAGGAGTGCGAGGCACTCGAGGCGGAGCTGGCCTCCCTGCGCAACCTCTACGAGCAGTACTTCCTGGGCAACGAGCGCCAGGCGCCCTCGCGCGCCCACGAGGACTTCAAGAAGCGGATGATGAGGCTCAAGGGCGCCTTCATCCGCAGCACCTCCGCCAAGTTCCGCGTGGCGGGCCTGCACAACAAGTTCCTCACCTACGAGCGGCTGTGGGTGCGCACGCTGCAGGAAATCGAGGCCGGCACGTACAAGCGGGACCTCTTCAAGGCCCGGCGCCGCGCGGACAGTCGCAAGGGCGCGTCCCCCGGCAAGGACGCCCAGAAGGGCGTGGTGGAGCTGCCGGAGGACATCTCCGACATGGACTTCGAGGAGGTGGAGGAGCTCGTCCGCCCCCGTCCCGCCAACGAGCCGCCGCTGGCCGGCGGCGTGGCCGCGCCCTTCCCGAGCGCTCCCGCCGTGGCGCCCGTCACCGCCGCTCCCGCGGTGGCGCCCGTCACCGGCATTCCCTCCGTGGCGCCCGGCATCGCGCCCCTCACGCCGCCCGCCGGTGGCACGCCCTTCCGGGGCACTCCGGCGGTGGCGCCGCTCTCCGGGATTCCCTCCGTGGCCCCGGCGGTGCCCTCGGTGGCGCCCGCGGGCGGCACGCCGGCCCGGGGCCTGCCCGTGGTGACGTCGCCGCTGGGAGGGACTCCCGCGCGGGGCACCGCGGTGGTGCCTCCGGGCATGGCCGCGAAGCCGGCCGCGACTCCGGGGGCGGTGCCTCCCGCGCGTCCTCTCGTGCCGCCCGGCGCGGCGGCGCGGACTCCCACGCCCGGCGTGGCGGCGGCCCCGCCCCGGCCTCCCGCGGCGGCGGGCTCGGGCGGCATGTCCGACGACAAGCTGCGCGCCGTCTACGACGCGTACGTCACCGCGAAGCGCCGCTGCCAGGAGGACACCTCCAAGCTGTCCTTCGAGTCGGTGGCGGCCACGCTGCGCAAGCAGGTGCCGGAGTTGCTCAAGCAGCACAACGCCAAGGCGGTGGAGTTCAAGGTCGTCATCAAGGACGGCAAGGCGTCCCTCAAGGCCGTGCCGAAGTAGGTGGCGCCATGAACCAGGACCTCGAGTCGCTCAAGTCGCGGGTGAGCCGCCTGTCGGTGATGATTTTCGACATCGACGGCACGCTCACCGACGGCCGCATCTTCTGGGTGCCCAACTCCGGGTGGACGCAGATGTACAGCGTGCGCGACGGCATGGGCATCAAGCGGCTGCAGGAGGTGGGCATCGAGGTGGCCGCCATCTCCGGCGGAGACAGCCTGTCCGCGCAGATGCGCATGCAGTCGCTGGGGCTGAAGCACGTCCACTTCGGCAGCCAGGACAAGGTGGCGCACTTCGAGAAGCTGCTGGCGCTGCTGAACGTGTCCGCGGACCGGTGTGGCTACATGGGCGACGAGGTGGTGGACCTGCCGCTGCTGAAGGCAGTGGGCTTCTCCGCCGCTCCGCCCGAGGCTCCCGACGAGGTGCGCGCCCAGGTGCACTACGTGGCCCAGAAGGCCGCGGGCTTCGGCGCCGCCCGCGAGGTGTGTGAGTTCATCCTCCGGCACCGTCAGAATCCGACAACCTGAGCGCTGGGTGCCGCGAAGCGTCACCTGCTGAAAAGACGTCTGACCGAGATGCATACCCGGGTTGTCGCTCCGGGGGGGCCTCCCTAGCTTGGGTTTCGCGCGAGGGCCTGGACGGCGCGAGACACATGGGAGGCGACGTGGGGATTCGGCGGATGTGGCTCGGGCTGACCGTGGCGGCGATGGGACTCTCCCTCGGGACGGGCTGCATGTCCCCCTCTCCGGAGGCCGAGGCGCGTCTGGCGGCGCTGGAGGCCGAAGGTGAGGAACTGGACACCGCGCTCGACTCCATCGAGGTGCGGCTCCTGGGCAACCAGGCCATGCTCCAGACGTGGCAGGAGCTGGGGCGCAGGCACCAGGAGGTGACGCAGCTCCACTGTCAGACGTCGGACGCGCACCTCGTGGCGATGATGAAGCACTACAACAAGCAGGAGGAGAAGGGGCGTCAGCTCCGCCGCCGCCGCAGTGGCGTGGCCGCCGTGGACTCCACGGTGCTCACCTCCGGCAAGGCGTCCAAGCGCCGCAACAACTGACGCGCGCCACGGGCGCCTCCTTGTCCATAGGGAATCGGCGCTGCCCGGCGGTGGAGGGAACGTTCATTCCACGCGGCAGGCTCCGTCTACCAGCGCATGCGCCCGAGCTGGACCGCGCCGAACAGGCCGAGCGCACAGACCCCTGCCACTCCGAGGGCAAGTCCGCCCAGTCGGAACCGCGGGTCGGGTGCCAGCCGCTTGAGCCGTGACAGGCCGACGATGAGCCCGAGCAGCGCACCCACCGGTGTGCCCAGGAGCAGCCCGAGGAGGCCCGGGAAGCCGTGCGCATCCTGATTCAGGGCCTTGTCCAGGAGGACGCCCACCGTCAGCCCGAGCGCGCCTCCGCAAACGATGAACGCCGCGAGGAAGAAGAGGCCACTGACGACGAAGCGCGCGAGCTGGGTCGGACGCGGCTCACCGGAGAGCGGAGGCATGCTCACGGCTTGCTCCGGCGCAGGAGCCGCCTGCGCATGTAGCCGTCGAAGGCGACGACGGTGCGGTGGAACAGCCCGGGAGCCAGACGCCGGAAGCGCCAGCCCCAGCGGGCATCGGCCATGGGCAGCTCGTAGAGGACGCCCCGGTCCACGGCCTTCAGGAGCTTGCGAGCGACGACCTCCGGGCCGACGTGCGAGGTGTCGACCATGCGCGTTCCCAGCGTGCGGAGCGTGTCCTCGGAGTAGCGGCCGCTGCTGGCGATGTTGGTGCGGAAGAAGGTGGGGCAGGCGACGGTGACGCCGATACCGGCCTCCCGCAGCTCGGCGGAGAGCGTCTCGGAGAGCGCGACCACGGCGGCCTTGGACGCGTTGTAGGGCGCGAGGTCGGGCACGTACATGAGCCCCGCGGCCGAGGCGATGTTGAGGATGTGCCCGGAGCCCTGCCTGCGGAAGCGCGGGGCGAAGACATGGCAGCCGTGGATGACGCCCCACAGGTTGACGTCCATCACGTGCTTCCAGTCCGACAGCGGCAGCTCCCCCACGCGCCCCGCGCTCAGCACGCCCGCGTTGTTGACGAGCAGGTCCACGCCGCCGAACACGCTGTCGACTGCGGTGGCCAGGGCCTCGACCTGCTCGGGGCGGGTGACGTCGCAGACGTGGACGCGGGCCTCGCCACCGGCGGCGGTGACACGCTGGGCGGTCTCCTCGGCGGAGGCCGCGCTGATGTCGGAGATGAGCACGCGGGCCTGCCGGCGCGCGAGCTCCTCGCAGAGCGCGCGGCCCAGGCCACTGCCGGCGCCGGTGACAACTGCTCGGGGACGTGGAGGAAGGCTCATGCGTGCTGTCTCCGCGGCTCCTCGAGGACCTCCATCAGGATGCGCTCCAGCATGTTCCGGCCGCTGCCATCACCGCCATACCCCGGGAGTCGTCCTGGCCGGCAGGAGCAGAACCCAGCCCGGTTATAACCACCGGGTTGTTCATGACACACCCGCTTTCCATAGCTTTCCCCGCATCTGTCCAAACCGTACGCCGGGCATGAGGGCAGGCAGGCAGGCGCGGGGTTCCGTGACGGCGCGGGTGAATCCGGCTAGAACCGCCGCCGTGAGACGCGACGCATATGGTGTGGTCGCCGCCATGGCGGCGGGCCTCCTCGGGTGCAATGACCTGGAGGTCTGTGGCTCCACGTCCCAGGACATCACCCGCACGGACGGGGGCGTCTATCGCTGTGTCACCTCCGAGGACTGCCCGCGCACCTCGCGCGTCAATGTCTGCGTGACGGACGTGTCCCCTGTCGCCGAGTGCGTGCAATGCGAGGACACGAAGTGCGTCACCGTCATCCCGGAGTCCTGCTAGTGCGGCCCCTGCGACTCGCGCTCTCCGTGCTGGCCCTCGCCGCCGCGGGCTGCCGCGACAAGCCGGTGGACCACCTCCAGCGCGCCCGCGACGCCACCTTCGAGAAGCGTCCCGACGAGGCCCTCGTCGAGTACCGCAAGGCCTTTGACGGGTTGCGCCATGACGGCTCACCCGAGGCAAGCGTCCTCCGCGCCCGCGCGCTCAAGGGCGCCGCCGACGTCTACTGGCTGGAGCAGCGCAAGGTGAAGGAGGCCGTCGGCGTCTACCGCGAGCTCGTCCAGCAGTGCCCCGACTCTCCCGAGGCGCTCGAGGCCCGCATCATCCTCGCCGAGCTCCTGCGCGTGCACTACCGCGACCTGCGCGGCGCCATCGACTCCCTCACCGCCGCCCTCAAGCTGAACCCGCCCCAGGGCGCCGAGCTCCACTACCAGGTCGCCAAGCTCTACTTCGAGCTGGCGGACTACCAGCAGTGCGAGCTGGAGACCCGCCGCCTCATCGAGCGCTTCCCCACCAGCGCCTTCGTGGACGACAGCCTCTTCCTCCAGGCCCAGGCCATCGCGATGATGGAGGGCCGGCGCCAGGAGGCCTCGCGCACCTTCGCGGACCTGCGCACCCGCTTCCCGGACTCCGAGCTGGCACCGCACGCCCTGTTTGAAATGGGCAAGCTGAAGGCCGACGCCAACGACAACGAGAAGGCGATTGAGCTCTGGGTGGAGACGCTGAAGACGCACCCGGACCCGGCCCTCGTGCAGGACTACATCGCCCGCGCCCGCAAGCGCATCGCCAACACCACCGCGGAGGGTGTGGGCCAGCGCGAGGTGGCCTTCGACCGCGCGCGCCCCGCTCGCAGCTCGCTGGAGGCCGTGGGCGGCAGGCCCGAAGAGGCCGCGACCGAGCACGACTGACGCCGGCCTACGCCGGCACGTCCAGCACCGCCTCCAGCAGGGGCGCCGCCACCGCCGGGTCATCCGCGTCCGCCACCAGCAGGAGGTGCACGCGTCCGCCCTCCACCCGCGCGTCCACGCCCTCCAGCTTCACCTTCGCGTCCACCGCGTCCAGGAACACCGGCGTCCCGTCCGGCGCCAGCACTCCCACGGCCGAGCCCGCCACCGGCCCGTCCGCGTACGCGTCGCGCGTGTCCTCGGCCGCGGCGGTGAACACCAGCCGCCCGTCCGGCAGCGGCGAGGCATCCGTGAAGGACAGGCGCACCCCGCCGGCCCGGCCCAGCTCCCAGCGCCGCGTCGTGCGCACCACGTCCGGGCCCAGCGCGCCCACCTCCAGCCCGCGCTGCGTGCGCTCGCGGTCCAGGTCCACCAGCGCGTCCGCGCCCGTGTCCCCGTTGCCCCGGTTGAGCAGCCGCAGCCGCCCGCCCACCACCGCGGCGCCCTCGATGTTGAGCGGCCCCAATTCCCGCGAGAGCTGCGCGTACAGCGCCGAGCAGTCCACCGTCCTCACGCCGCCCGCCAGCGTCCCGTCCGCCGCCAGCGGCACCACTGCCCCGCGCAGCCGCTGCTCCGTGGAGCCCGAGGGCAGCGCCAGCAGCGCCCCATGCGGCGCATCCGCCAGCGGGCCCAGCAGGCACAGCACCTCCAGGTCCGGCTTGGCCGCCTTGCGCGCCTTCGGCTCCTCCGGGAGCCCGCCCGGAAAGAGGCGCACGCTGTGCCCCGGCGCGTCGCCCCGGGCGGGGAAGACGGCCAGGTGCAGGGCATCATCCGCGACGATGTAGAGCCATGGCCCCACGCGCACCAGCCCGCTGGCCGCGGACACGTGCGCGGGGCGTCCGGGCTCCTCCGGAGCCTCCAGGGTGAGGGTGCGCCGCTGGGTGGTGCGAATCATGGCTGGGCCTCCGCCGGGGGAGGCAGCCACCGCCGGCCCCGGAATCTCAGAGCAGCGTACCGCGCAGAATCAGGCTGGCGACGGTGAAGTAGATGACCACGCCGCTGACGTCCACCAGTGTGGCCACGAAGGGCGCGGACGCGCTCGCGGGGTCGAAGCCGAAGCGCCGCAGCACCAGCGGCAGCATGGAGCCCGCCAGCGTGCCGAACGTCACCACGCCCAGCACGGACAGGGCCACCGCGACTCCCAGCATGAAGAAGTGCTCGCCGTACGAGCCGGAGAGGCCGTGCCAGATGACGATGCGCAACAGGCCCACCAGCCCGAGCACCAGGCCCAG
This sequence comes from Myxococcus sp. RHSTA-1-4, assembly GCF_020037125.1. Lineage (GTDB taxonomy): Bacteria > Myxococcota > Myxococcia > Myxococcales > Myxococcaceae > Myxococcus. The sequence goes on along the minus strand of NZ_JAIQDG010000026.1, from coordinate 149,667 downwards.
CACCAGGCCGGACAGCGCCTCGCGGCGGGCCACGCGCCACCAGTCCTTCAGCCGCATCTCCCCCAGCGCCAGCGCGCGGATGATGAGCGTGGACGTCTGGCTGCCGGAGTTGCCGCCCGAGGAGATGATGAGCGGCACGAAGAGGCTCAGCACCACCGCGCTGGCGATTTCGTCCTCGAAGCTGCTCATCGCCGTGGCGGTGAGCATCTGCCCGAGGAAGAGCACCAGCAGCCAGCCGATGCGCTTCTTCAGCATGCCGAAGAAGCCCACCTCGAAGTAGGGCGCCTCCAGGGCCTCCATACCGCCGACCTTCTGGATGTCCTCGGTGGCCTCTTCCTGGACGACGTCGACGATGTCGTCCACCGTGACGATGCCCTTCATCCGGCCCTGCTCGTCGAGCACCGGCAGGGCCATGAGGCCGTGCTCGCTGAAGAGCCGGCCCACCGCCTCCTGGTCCGTCTGCTCCGCCAGGGTGACGACGTCGCGCTGCATGACGTCCGCCACCTTCTTGTCGGGGGCGGCCTGGAAGAGCTGCCTCAGGGACAGCACGCCCAGCAGGTGCTGCCCGGCGTCCAGCGCATAGGCGTAATAGACGGTCTCCACCTTCTCCCGCGCCTGCTTGCGCAGGTAGCCGATGGCCTCGTCGATGCTCATGTCCGGCCGCACGCGGGCGAAGCGCGGGTTCATCAGACCACCCGCGTCGTCCTCCGCGTAGGCCAGCAGCACGTTGACCTCGCGGCGGCTGGCATCGTCGAGCTGCGAGAGGATGGCCTCCGCCTGCTCGGGCTCCACCGCCTGCACCAGGTCCGCCAGGTCGTCCGGCGGCAGGAGCCGAACCCAGGGGCGGCGCTCGGCGGCGGGCAGGTGGAGGATGAGCTCCGCCTGGTCCCTCGCGGACAGGCTGATGAAGAAGTCGTCCGACACCGCGGGGGGCAGCAGCCGGAAGCCCTCCAGGCGCTCGTCGATGGAGAGCACCGGCCAGGCTTCGTAGAGCTCCTCCACGGAGAGCGAAGCGCTCTGAGGGCTTTCCATCATCGGCTCACCTCCGGTCGGTGGAGCGTGCGTCGGGACGACGCGGCGCGCCGCCTCTCTACACCCGGGCGGCGGGCACGGCGAGAGGCAGGCAAGCGACATTCCGCGCTTTTTCTCGCGGCCGTGCCCCGGGCCGGGATTCACACCGCCCGTGTGGGCTCCAACAAACGCCGGAAGTCAGCCGGCGGGCCGCTCGAAAATCACGGTGCTGCCGTTGGTCGGCCGGTTGTCCCCCTCCCAGTAGAAGCGGGGGGAGACGGTGCGCAGCTCCTGGGCCAGGCTCGAGGTGCCGGGGAGCCGCTCCAGCCCCAGGGGGCCGGGCAGCGTGGGCTCCACCGGCATCACGGAGAACGCGCCCGGGTACGAGCCGAGCTGGACGTCGGGGATGATGAAGCCGGCGCGGAGCGGCGACAGGACGCCCTGCACCGGCGCGTCCAGCGCCAGGGTGCCCTGCTCCACCAGTGCCCCCTTCCGGGCCTTCCACAGGTGCAGCGTCTGTCCGAAGGGGGCCTGGAAGGGGTCCCCGACGCGCGTCCACACGGTGCCCTCCGCGTAGCCCACCGGCAGGCCGGGCAGCGGCTGGCAGGGCTCGGGCGCGGCGGTGTAGACGCCGTCCGGCCCGAGCTGGAACGGGCACGCGCGGCTGTCCGGAGCCCGCTCCATCTGCACCACCATCAGCCGGTCCTCCGCCACGCGCACCAGCAGCCCCGTCACGCTGTCGATGCCAAAGGGCACCGTGGCGCCCGAGGGCCAGGGGGTGGCGCCCGCGGCGGCGAGGACGCCGGTGTCCGTGAAGGTGAAGCGGTGCAGCGACCGGGCGTCGAGCACCAGCAGCTCGTTCTCCGTGGCGAGCCGGCTCTGGATGGCCGGCAGCGACTGGCTGAGCAGGAGCGAGCCGGTCAGCTCCAGGTCGGTGCCGGTGTCGACGAAGCGGCGCACCCTGCCCTCGCCCACCACCCAGACGACGTTCCCCGAGATGGCCACGTCCGGGGCCACGGTGGAGGTGCTGAACCGCACGGCCTTCGCGTTGGGCTCGCGCAGCGCCACCCCGTCACACAGCCAGGTCCCCCGCGCGGTGCGGTCGAGCTGTGTGCACCGGGGCAGCGGCAGCGTGATGGAGCTGTTGCTTCCCCTCCAGGGCCGCGCCACGTAGGCGCCGAACTGCTGGACGCTGCCCACCGGCGCGAAGGCGACGAGGACGTGGTGGCGGCCGGCCATCCTCGGCGTGAAGCGGAGGATGGCGGACGAGCCGCCCCCGCTCAGGCTCACCTCGACGGGGAGCTCCGTGTTCTCCGGGTCGAACACCTGCGCGGTGACGCTGTCCGGGAGCTGGGAGGCGCGGGTGTCGTCCCTACAGGCGAAGGTCTGGAAGGGGGAGACGTGGAGGGTGGCCGAGGAATCCACCTCGTACGCGGGGGGGCTGACGCTCGTGTTGCCGCCGATGGAGGGGGGGGTGATGCAGGGGGCGTCGGACGCCGAGCAGCCAGACACGGCGAGCACGGCGGTCAAGGCGAGGAGGGGGGAGGCGGTCTTCATCGGGGGGGTAGGCCGCGCCCGTGCCCCTTCGGCCCGGGGGGGACGGGTGCGGCGCGGGCTCCTCCCTTCTCTTACCCCCATTGCCCCCTCCCGGTCAGCCCCGGGGGGGCCCGGGCCCGGCGGAGTCCCCGGCCGGATGTCCGCTGGAGGAAGGAGAAATCACTTCCGTGTCAGGGATGAATCCGCCGCGGCGTCATTTCCCACTGAAAGGAGCGGTGACCATGACGCTGGCGAACCTGACGAGCCCGATGAACCCCGAGCACCTGAACGACACTGTCATCGGCATCGATGCGCTCGCGCCCGCCGGCCTGGCCACCGCTCTTGAACCCGCGCTGCTGGGACCCGCCGCCGGCGGTGAACCGCCCGGACGACTCTGACCCTCCGCGCCCGTCATCCGACGAGGCACGAAGCGACCAGAGGCCGGGCTCCCAGAGGGGAACCCGGCCTCTCTCGTTTCCGGGTCCACGCAGTACCCGCTGCCCCGTTCGTCTATCGGCGTAGGACGCCGCGCTTTCAATGCGGAGAGACGGGTTCGACTCCCGTACGGGGTACTCACGCAGCAATGCAACACATGCGGCCGTGGCCGAGAGGCGAGGCCCCTGAGCGCCACTCAGGAGAACGCGGGTTCGAGTCCCGCCGACCGCTCTAGTCGTACAGCACGCCGCGGTAGCCCAACTGGTAGAGGCGCTGCGCTCAGAACGCAGAGGTTGCGGGTTCGACTCCCGCCCGCGGTATGGCAGTCCTCGGGATGTAGCTCAGCTTGGACAAGAGCGCGCGCTTGGGGTGCGCGAGGTCGCTGGTTCGAATCCAGTCATCCCGACTCGAAACACCCTGCTTCATGGGGCCATGGCTCAACGGGAGAGCACCCGGCTGGCGTCCGGGAGGTCCGGGTTCGATTCCCGGTGGTTCCACTCGACTCAAGCGGACATTGGCGTGCAGAGCTCCACCAGGACTCCGTCGAGGTCCCTCACGTAGGCCACCGTCTGCCCCCAGGGCTTCTGCCTGGGAGGCTGGACGGGCCGGGCGCCGGCCTTCACCGCGCGCTCGAAGGCGGCCTGCACCTCCGGCGTGACGAGCGCCACCTCCACCGCGGCCGCGTCCTCCTTCGCCCGGTTCGGGCGCACGGTGAGGCCGTTCTCCTTCGCCAGGCCCTCCACCGCGAAGGCGAGCGCGGTGGCTCCTGTCTCCATCTCCGCGTAGGTGTTGCTCTCGTGAAGGAAGCGGCGTTGCAGGCCGAAGGCCTTCTCGTAGAAGTCGACGGTGGCGGGCACGTCCTGGACGTAGAGGATGACGTAGCCGAGCTTCATGGCGATGCACTCCGATGCGGGTAGGGGAACAGCGTGCGGGGTGTTCGCACGATGCGCCCCCGCCTGTCTTGAAGGAATCGGACAGGGCTCATTCCAGCAGCGCCGTGGGCGTGACGCCCGCCAGCTCGCGGACCTCGCGTGACAGGTGCGCCTGGTCCGAGTAGCCGCACGCGAGCGCCACCGAGGCCAGGTCCTCCTCCGCGCCGGAGCGCAGCAGCGACACGGCGCGCTGGAAGCGGAGCACCCGGGCGAGCCGCTTCGGCGGTACGCCCGCCTCGTCCAGCACGTCGCGGTGCAGGGTGCGCTCGCTGACGCCCAGCGTTCGCGCCAGCGTGGACATGCGCACCTGTCCTCCCGAGGACTGGAGCCAGCGCAGGGCTTGCGTGACGCGAGGGCGGGGCTCGGTCAGGGGCGACGCCAGCCGATGCGCGAAGGTCTCCTGGAGGAGGGCCAGCGCGCGCGCCGGTGAGGGACAGTCCTCGAGCCGCCGCTGGAGCTGGACGAAGGCCGGCGCGCAGTCCTCCACGGGGACATGGAGGCCACACAACTCACGCGGGCTCACGCCGAGCAGGGGATGCGCCCAGCCGGGCTTCAGCCGGACGCCGAAGCTCACCGCGCCGGGCTCGACGTCGACGAGGGCGAAGCGCTCCATGGGGCCGACGACGGAGAGGCTCGGGCCGGCCAGCCACGTGGGGCCGCCCGCGTCGCGGAACTGGAAGATGAGGTCGGTGCAGCCGTCCGGCAGGATGCGGCTCTGCGTGAGGCCGGCGCCCGAGCCGCGGGGCGGCGCGGTGTAGCGCCAGAAGGCGTCCACCGCCTCCGCCAGGCCGGCGGGAGGCGCCCACTGGATGTAACCCGTCGTCGTCCCGCCAGCCGTCATCGCGCACCCGTGCTCAGGGCTCGAAGCCCGCGCCACCATTCCACAGTCGCTGACTCTCCGCTTCGGTCAGCACCCGCTTCCAGTAGCCGATGGCGTCCAGCGTCCCGTGCAGGTGGGCGTCCTGGCAGGTGTTGTGGGCGCCCAGGTTCAGGTCGGCGGAGCTCACATGGACTCCCGCCGTCCAGGGGCTCGACGCCACCCCTCCGCGGTCGGTGGTGGTTCCGACTCGCAGGTTGAGCGTTCTCCCGAGCGCGTCATGCCAGGCCTCCAGGAAATAGAAGGTGTCCAGGGCCACCGTGGCGGGGTGGACGACGCCGCCAATCTCCCCGGTGCCGGCTCCTCCGGTGCTCGACACCTGGAGCTCGAATCGCTGAAGGGACGCGTTGTACCAGACGCGGTACTCCCTCCCGCCCGCCGCGTTGTTCCATTTCCCGACGAACGTCTGGCTGTCGTAGAACGAGGAGAGCTTCATCCAGCCCGCCCAGGTGAAGCTTCCCCCACCGTGGCTCATCTGCGGCGCGCTGGGACGCCAGAAGTGGTACCCGGCGGGGCCGTTCACCTGCTGCCCCATGCCCTGGATGGCTTGCACCTGCGTGGTGCCTGCCGCATCGGCGGGGAAGGGCATGACGTCCAACCCGCTCACGAGGTCGGCTCGCGCGGCCGTCCCTGCTTCGTTCATCCGCCAGAACATCGTCGCGGACTCCGCCAGGGAGGCCGCCGGGTCGGGCGGCGCATGCACGCAGCCCGTCAGTCCGTACTTGGACGCGAGGTAGTCCTCGATGGCGGCGCGCTCGTCCTGAAGGAGCGCGCGGCGATAGACGATGAGCTCCGCGAGCTGTCCCGCGAACGGGTCCCTGGACTGTCCGCTCTGGGAGCCGTCGCTCGCGCCCAGCGTGGACCGGCCATATCCGTAGGCATTCGTCGTGGAAGCAGAGGCGCCCTGTGAGGCACAGTTGACGAACAGCCGGCTGGCTCCGGACTGGGCCACGGCGGTCAGCACGCGGGTCGCCCCATCGTTGGCGGGGGCCGCCGCGGACAGGTGCAGGCCGCTGCCGTTCGAGTTGGCCTTCACGGTGGGGTTCCCCGCCACGAAGGTCAGCCCGGCGCCATAGGTGGTCAGGAAGCCCTCCGAGGACGAGCCCGTGCCCACGATGTGTCCCTCCGTGTCGGTCGTCTGGAGCACGGCGAAGACCGTGAGGGGGAAGTTGCCGGAGGCGAAGACATTGGAGGCCAGGTCGAGGCGGTCATTGACACCGTCGAACTGAATGGCCGCGTGGCCCGCGATGGCGGCGCGTCGCAACACGGGCTGCAGGCTCGCGGTGCCCTGGGTGGCATGGCTGCCCTGGCCCGAGGCATCGGCCCAGGTGCCCACGGGCGAGCCGTCCGCCGTGCGCAGGTCATCCGCCCGGAGCCACAGGGCCCTTCCTTCCGGGACGACGGCTTCATCCGCGCACGAGCCGCCGTTACCCCCGCACACGCCGCAGGCGTCGATGACGGCACCACTGCCCGGCACTCCATCGCAGCCGGCGGGCGCGGTGATGGCCACCCCATACTTGCTTCCGAGGTACTGCTCGATGAGGGTCCGCTCGCTCTCGCCAAGGACCCGGTGGTAGACGAGCACCTCCGCCAGCTCACCGGCGAAGGGGTCCTGGGACGCGCTCGAACTGGAGCCGTCGCTGGCGCCGAGCGTGGACTTGCCGTAGGCGTAGGCATTGAGCGGGGCGTAGGACTCGCCCGCGGACTGGCCGTTGATGTACAGGGCGCTGGGGCCTCCATGCGCCACGGCGGAGATGACCCGGACCTGACCGTCGTTGACGGTGGCTCCCGGCAGGAGCAGCCCCGCTCCGTTCGAGTTGGCCTTGAGCGCTGCCTGTCCCGCCGTGAGGAACAGTCCCCCGCCATAGGTGGTCAGGAAGCCCGCCGAGGACGAGCCGGTGCCCACGAGGTGCCCCGCCACATCGGCCGTGCGGAGCACGACGAAGACGGTGAGGGGGAAGCGGTTGCTGGCGAAGACGTTGGAGCCCAGGTCGAGGCGGTCGTTGACGCCATCGAACTGGAGGGTCGAGTGACCGGAGAACGCGTTCCGCCGGAGCAGGGGCTGGGCGTTCAGTGTGCCCTGGGTGGCATGGCTGCCCTGGCCCGAGGCATCGGGCCAGCGTGTCACCGCGGAGCCATCCGCCGCGAGCAGGTCATCCGCCCTCAGCCACAGGGCCCGACCCTCCGGGACGACGGCTTCATCCGTGCAGGTGCCGCCATCGCCACCGCACACCCCGCATGCATCGACGATGGCGCCGCTGCCTGGGACTCCATCGCAGCCTGGAGGGAGGGTGATGGCGAGCTGGTATTTCCCGCCCAGACACAGCTCGAGGGTGGTCCGCTCGCTGTCGCTGAGCGCGCGGTCGAAGACCATCAGCTCGGCCAGCCGGCCCGCGAAGGGGTCCTGGGACGCGCCGGAACTGGAGCCGTCGCTGGCGCCCAGCGTGGACTTGCCATAGGCATAGGCATTGAGCGACGCGGACGACTGCCCCGCCGGCTCGCCGTTCACGAACAGGGTGCTGCCTCCGGTCTGGGTGACGGTGGAGATGAGCCGGGGCTGCCCATCCGTCACCGTGGCGGCGCCGCTCAGGAGCAGGCCACTGCCATTCGAGTTGGTCTTGACCGTGGGCTTGCCCGACACGACGGTGAGACCCCGGCCATAGGTGGTCAGGAAGCCCGCCGAGGATGAGCCGGTACCCGCGATATGGCCGTTCGCGTCGGTCGTCTGGAGCACAGCGAGGACGGTGAAGGGGAGGCTGCCGGCGGCGAAGACATGGGTGGTCAGGTCGAGGCGGTCGTTGATGCCGTCGAACTCGATCGCCGCGTGGCCCGCGATGGCGGCCTGCCGGACCAGGGGCTGGGCGCTGGTGGAGCCCTGGACGGCGTGGACGCCCTGGCCCGAGGCGTCAGGCCAGCTCGCCAGGGGAGTGTTGTCTTCGAGGAGGATGTCGCTCGCGCGGAGCCACAGGCGGAGGCCGTTGACGGGAGGCTCGCACTCACTCGAGCTCTCGGCCGTCCTGCGTGCCGGGGTGTACCCGGGAGTCTGTTCGGAGCCGGTGCAGGAGAGGGACATCCAGGAGCAGCCGAGGAGAAGCGTGGCTGCCAGGCGCGCGCGGACCCGGGGCGCTCGGGGGGCGGACAAGAGGGGCATGGCCCGAGGTTAGCTTTCCCGGCGGGTCGTTCGAAAACACCCGTTGCGTGTCAGGGATGGATTTTCCGCGCGTCTATTTTCGCTGAAAGGAGCGGTGACCATGAACACGGCGAACCTGACGAGCCCGATGAATCCCGAAAACCTGAACGACACTGTCATCGGCATCGATGCGCTCGCGCTCGCTGGCCTGACCACCGCTCTGACCGTCGCACTGCGTGAAGAGCGCGCTGGCGATAGTCCACCCGGACTCTGACCTCCCGTGCCCGTCACCCGACGAGGCATGAAGAGACCAGAGGCCGGGCTCCCAGAGGGGACCCGGCCTCTCGCTTTTCCGGGTCAACGCAGCACCTTGCAGTCGTGGCCGAGAGGTGAGGCCCCTGAGCGCCACTCAGGTGGACGCGGGTTCGAGTCCCGCCGACTGCTCTACACAGAAGACTCCTGGGGCCATGGTTCAACGGGAGAACACTCGGTTCGCATCCGAGAGGTCCGGGTTCGATTCCCGGTGGTTCCACTCCAACGCCGCGATAGCCCAATCGGTAGAGGCACTGCAATCAGAGTGCAGAGAGTGCGGGTTCGACTCCCGCTCGCGGCATGGCAGTCCGTAGTGCGCAGTGCCTTCCTGCTCCGGGATGCGATTGGATCGCAGCACGGCCGTCTACCGTGTGAACAGGGTTCGATTCCCTGTCGGAGCGCTCTTCCCCACCACGACTCGTGGGAGGTCCCATGCGCTTCATCCACCTGAACGACCCTGGGCCGGACCTCGAGTCCGAGCCTGAACTGCTGGACGGAATCGCTTCCTTCTAGCGCCCCGGCGCCGGCTTCCGGCGCCCACTTCCCGCCTCGTTCGTCTATCGGCGAAGGACGCCGCACTCTCAATGCGGAAAGACGGGTTCGACTCCCGTACGAGGCACTCTCGCAGTCTTTTGGTTCTGTAGCTCAGTGGATGAGAGCACTCGGTTGCGGACCGAGGGGTCGCAGGTTCGAGTCCTGCCAGGACCGTTATTCGATGCACGCCGAGCCAGCTGGAGACGGCATCGGTCTGACGTACCGACTTCGCCGGGTTCGATCCCCGGGGCGTGCACTCGCGTCAAATCCTCACAACGGGTGTAGGCCCGGGCGGTGTATGTCCTGTCCTCCTGTTGTGCCATCCGCCTCGGTGTGGCAAGGGAAGGGCACTTCCGCCATGGATGACGCCACCCTCTCCTCACTGAAGGCCGCTCTCGCGGCGAGTCCCGACAACGGCCCGTTGCTGGCGTTGCTGCTGCGCGCCCACCTCACCCGTGGCGAGCTGCCCGCCGCCCGCGAGCTGCTCGGCACGCGCGCACCGGAGCACCTGCCCGAGCAGGACCGGCACGTCGGCGCCCAGGTGCTGCTCGAGAGCGGTGACGCGCGCCGCGCGCTGCTCTTCTGCCAGGGCTCCACCGCGGAGCAGGCCCTGTGGGCCGCCCGCGCGCACCTGGCGCTGGAGGAGCTGGACGCCGCTCGCGCCGCGTACCAGCGCGCGGTGACGGCCAACGCCACCCTGGAGGACATGGACCTGCGCGCGCGCCTGTCGGCTCGCGTGGCGGAGGTGCCGGCGCCGCAGGGCGGCCCCCGCCTGAGGGTCATCTCCAACGACGACACCACCGAGGAGGACGTGGCGCGCGCGGTGGCTCCTCCGCTGCCGCCCATCACCTTCGCGGACGTGGGCGGCCTGGACGAGGTGAAGCGGCAGGTCACCCGCCGCATCATCCAGCCCTTCCAGAAGCCCAGCCTCTTCGAGCGCTTCCGCCGCAAGGCGGGCGGCGGCATCCTGCTGTATGGCCCTCCTGGCTGCGGCAAGACGCTGCTGGCGCGCGCCACCGCCGGTGAGTGCAAGGCCCACTTCTTCAACGTCGTCATCTCCGACGTGCTGGACATGTACATCGGCGAGTCGGAGCGGAAGCTGCACGCCCTCTTCGAGAAGGCGCGCCAGAGCACTCCGTCCGTCCTCTTCTTCGACGAGCTGGAGGCGCTCGCCGCCAAGCGCCAGTACAGCCGCGAGGCCGCCAGCGGCAAGCTGGTCAGCCAGTTCCTCACGGAGATGGACGGCTTCGCGCAGACGAACTCGGGAGTGCTGGTGCTCGGCGCCACCAACACGCCGTGGGCCATCGACCCGGCCTTCCGCCGCCCCGGCCGCTTCGACCGCGTCTTCTTCGTCCCCCCGCCGGACGCGCCCGCGCGCCGCGACATCCTCCTGCTGGCGCTCAAGGGCCGGCCCCAGGAGGCGAACCTGGACCTGGACTTCATCGTCCAGCGCACCCAGGGCTTCTCCGGCGCGGACCTGTCCCACGTGGTGGAGACGGCCAGCGACCTGGCGATTGAGCGCTCCCTGGACGCCGGCGCGGAGTCGCCGCTGCGCGACGAGGACCTCAAGGCGGCGTTGCGCGAGGTGAAGCCCACGGTGCTGGAGTGGCTCACCACCGCGCGCAACTACGCTCGTTATGCCAACGAGGGCGGCCAGTACGACGAGGTGCTGAGCTTCCTCCAGGCGCACGGGAAGTCCTGAACCTCATGCGCGCGAACACCTACGCCATCGTCGACGAGCCCCGGCCGGGTGCCCTCCAGCAGTGGGTGGTCAACCCCATCTGGCCTTTCTTCGCGCTGATGTTCGCGGGGAGCTGGCTGGCCCTGCCCTGGTTCGCCTTCAACGGCGTGGCCATGGGCAGCGCCACGCGGCGCCGCGAGCTGCTGGTGGTGCTGCTGGCCACGCCCCTCAAGCTGGGCCTCTTCCTCTTCCTGCTGATGCTGCACAAGAAGACGGGGCTGCCGGAGGGCGCGCTGCGCTACTTCCTGGTGGGCGTGACGGTGCTGAAGCTGGGCCTGGGCTACTGGCTCCTCAACCTGCAGCAGCCTGCCTTCGGCCTCTACCAGTACTTCGACGGGCCGGTGCGCAACGGGATGTTCGTGGTGTTTGGCGCGGCGCTGGTGCACCCGCGCGTCCTCGAGTTGTTTGGCGGCTGGCTGTGGCAGATGGTGGTGTGGTGATGCGTGGGGGCATGACGCCGTGGAACGGATGAGCTCGGACCGGCTGCTGTCCTTCGCGCGGGCGCAGCTCCAGCGCGGGGACCTGCATGGCGCGGTGCGGACCTTGCGGCAGGTGCTGTCCGAGGAGCCCACGCTCGCGGAGGCGCATGCGCTGCTGGCCCGCGTCCTGCTGAGGCAGAAGCGCCTGCACGCCGCGGAATACGAGGCGCGCGAGTCGCTGAAGCTGGACCCGCACCTGCCCCTGGGCCACGCCGCGCAGGCCTCCGTGGCGATGATGCGCGGCCTCCACAAGGAGGCGGAGGAGCACCTGTCCACCCTGCTGGAGCTGGAGCCCGAGGTGCCCGCCTGGTGGCGGCTCAAGGCCCGGCTGCGGAGCCTCCAGGGCCGGCGTCAGGAGACGCGCGAGGCGCTGTTGCACGCGCTCGGCCTGGACGCGGCGGACCCGGACACGCTGGTGGACCTGGGCGAGGAGGCGCTGGAGCGCGGAGACCTGAAGGAAGCCGAGCGCCGGGCACACGAGGCGCTGGCGCTCACTCCCGAGCACGAGGACGGCCTGGTGCTGATGGGGCACGTGCTGCTGCGGCGCGGAAAGCTGGACGAGGCCCACGAGCACGCGGTGTGGGCCCTGCGCCAGGACGCGACGGACTCGGGGGCGCTGAGGCTGATGGTGGCCATCAAGGCCCGGCGGAGCTGGTGGCTGGGATTGTGGTGGCGCTACAACGCGTGGATGGAGACGCTGGGCACCACTCGCGGCACGCTGGTGCTGCTGGTGGCCTACGTCCTGTCACGTGTGGCCACCTTCGCCGCGGAGGACCTGGGCTCGGAGGGTGGGGCGACGGTGGTGCAGACGGTGTGGCTGGGATTGGTGGTGTATAGCTGGGTGGCCCCCGGCATCTTCCAGCGCATGCTCCGGCGGGAGCTGACGGAAGTGCGGCTCAAGGCGGGCTTCTGAGGTGAACGGCATGGACTGGCGCGAGGTGAGGACACGGCTGGCGTGGGGCGGCGCCTTCCTGGTGGCGGGCTGCGTGGTGCCCCAAGCCGCCCAGCGCTGGCTGTGGCCGCCGGTGCGGGTGACGGTGGTGAACGGCTCCACGGGCGAGGTGCTCCGGGACGTGGAGGTGGTGATGGCGGGGGAGTCGCACGCCGTCGGAGAGCTGGGCTCCAACGTCTCGCACCAGATTCCCCTCCAGGCCGCCAGCGCGGGCCTGCCCGTCCTGGTGCGCTTCGGCGCCCGGGGACGGCGGTGGGAGACCCGCTCGGTGGTGCCCGCCGGCGCCTGCTGTGGTGACAGGCTGAGGCTGGCGGTGGCGCCGGAGCTGCGCGACGAACCCTTCGTGCTGGATACGCCGTGAGCCCCGTCACCCTGCAAATCAACCTCGCGCCCACGGACTACCCGCACGCGCGCCTCATCCTGCCGCACCAGCTCCGTCAGCTCGGCCCGTCCGTCCAGGAGGTGCTGCTGGTGATGGACCTGCACCGCAGCCAGGGCGCGCGCTTCGCTGAGGCGTGGCTGGAGCGAAAGCCGAAGATGGAGCGGCTGCTGTCGGAGCTGTCCTCGGCGGACCCGCGCATCCGCGTGGTGGAGGTGGACTACTCGGAGGCCACCACCCGCGCGCTCTCCGAGCGCTTCTTCGGGGGCACCCGGCTGCCGATGAAGGACTCGCGCGGTGGGCCGTACCACTCGTACTTCTTCGGGCTGGCGGCGGCGGCGCACCGGCACGTGCTGCACCTGGACGCGGACATGCTGATTGGCGGCGGCTCGCGGGCCTGGATGGCGGAGGCGGAGGCGCAGCTCGCCGCGCGCGAGGAGCTGGTGAGCTGCAGTCCGCTGGCGGGCCCGCCCCGCGCGGACGGCACGGTGGCGGGGGATTCCCGCTGGTACGAGCCGGACGGGCGCGTCCCCGGGGCCTTCCGCTTCCGGCGCTTCAGCAGCCGCGTCTTCTTCGTGGACCGCGACGCCTTCGCGCGACGCGTGGGCCCGCTGCGGGCGCGGCTGGCGCCTCCCATCCACGTGCTGCGCGCGTTGCGCGCCGGCAATCCGCCGTACCGCGAGCCGGAGAACCTGGTGACGCGCACCATGGTCCGGCGGGGACTGTGGCGGCTGGACTTCCAGGGCTCGGCGCCGGGCCTGTGGTCGCTGCACCCGCAGTACCGCTCGCCCACGTTCTATGAGCGGCTGCCGGAGCTGATTGCCCGCGTGGAGTCCGGCGACATGCCCGACGCGCAGCGGGGCCAGGAGAACGTGCAGGACTGCCTGGTGGACTGGTCCGACGTGCGGGCCGCGCGGAAGCGGTGGTACCGGCGCGGGTAGGGCGGGCCGCGCATGATGGCGGTGCGGGGGGCGCCCTTGCTCCGGTAGATGCTGAGCACGAGCGAGAACCTGGCGGGTCCACGCGGAATGGACGCTCCATTCCGGCCCGGGGGCTGTAAGGGCCCACGGCAGGACTCATCCGCGTCCTGAATCAGCGCAGCGCCTTCTCCGACGTGATGATGCCGTCCGCGTCCGCGTAGAGGTAATGGCCGGGGCGGAAGGTGACTCCGGCGAAGCGGACCTCCACGTCGCGCTGACCCTCGTTGCGCTTGTTGCTCTTGAGCGGATGCGTGCCCAGCGCCTTCACGCCGATGGCGGTACGTCCCACGTCCTCCGCGTCGCGGATGCAGCCATTCACCACCACGCCGGCCCAGCCGTTCTTCTGCGCCAGCGCGGCGAGCTGGTCACCCACCAGCGCGCAGCGGCGGCCGCCGCCACCATCCACGACCAGCACCCGGCCCTGTCCGGGCTCCTCCAGTGCCTTGCGAACGAAGGAGTTGTCCTCGGGCGCACGCACCGTGCTGATGGGGCCGGAGAACGAGCGGCGGCCGCCATAATCGAGGAAGCCGGGCTCGGCGACCTGGAAGTGAGGGGTGTTCGAGTGCTCGTCGCAGAGGTCGGCGGTCTTGAAGTCCATGGAGTCGCTCATGCGCGCAAGCCTGCTCGGGGCTCACGCGAGGACGCAACGTCCAACTCGCGGAGGACGTCCTCTGCCAGTTTCAGGGTGAACGCACCGAGCAGCTCGCGGGCCTGCTCGACGGGCGTCGCGCTCGTGATGGGCGAGACGGCCGTGCGCTGGGCGCCGAGCCACGCGGGCGCCACCTATGCGAGCGTCGAGCCATGGCGAGGTTCCAGTCCGGACCGGAGGCTGGGCGCTGGGATGGGCGTCACCGCGGCTCAGTGCCGTGGAGCGGAGGCCCGGGCCTGCCGCGTCCGACGTGTCTTGTCCAGCAGGTCCCAGGTCTGCGGCTGTTCCGCCAGCAACGCGAGCCAGCCGTCCACTTCCGCCTGCATCGTCGGGTCCACCCCGCGCAGCTTCTCCAGCACGGGCACCGCCCGCGACAGCCCCAGCCGGGAGATGGACTCCAGAATCGCGCTCCGCACGTCTTTGTCCGTCTCCGCCGCGTAGCGTGCGGCGAGTGCGTTCAGGCTCTCGGGAAGCTGCGACACGGGTGAGGTACCCAGCGCCCGTGCCGCCGCGGCGCGCACCTCCGGGTGCTCCGAGGACTGGAGCAGCTCGCGCACCTGTCTCACCGACGCACCGCCCGCCGCCTCGATGGACGTGGACGTGAGCAGCCCCGCCGCCGTGCTCGGGTCGTCCGCCAGCGCAGCCAGCGATACCGCTCGCTCCGCCACCCCCCGGAAGCGGCCGAAGTTGCGTGCCGCCTCCTCGCGGAAGTTCTCCACCACCGCGCTCCGCACCGCAGGCGACGGGTCCTTCACCCAGTCGCGGTACACATCCTGGCCCTTCAGCACCCGGTCTCCCAGGAGCTCCGTGGACGGCTCGCCCGTATGCGCCAGCGCGCGCACCAGCGTGGCTTTCAGCGTCGGGTCCCGCTCCTGGTTCAGGTGCTCCACCAGCCGCACCAGCACCACGGGCTTGCCGTCCAGTGCGTAGCGCAGCACCCAGGCCTCGGCCACCACCGCCAGCAGCTCCGGGTCCCGCTCCGCCTGCAGCCGCGACCAGAGTGTCTCCTCGGGCAGTGACTCCACCAGTCCCCGCAGTTGCTCGCGCACGTAGCGCCGGTACGCGGGGGACGCCTTGCCCTTGCGGTACTCGTCCAGCAGCGTGGACAGCTCGCACGGCACCGTCTTCAGCGGGTCCGCGTCCGGGGGGACCACCTGGAGCGCCACCGCGGCATCCTGGTTTGTCTCTTCGGATGTATCTGCCGCGCCCGCGTCCATTGCCACGACCGTTGAGCCGCTCGTCACCGGGCTGGCATCACGCCCCCACCGCAGCCAGCCAATCGCTGCGGCCACCAGGGCCACCGCGGCCACGGCCCATCCGAGCCTCTTCCGCGTCTCCGCCATGGCGCTCAATCCCCCGGCTCTTCCGGGCACCGGTGACGCATCCGCTTGTTCAGCCACAGCCGGTCGAAGTCCGTGTGGCCCGCGTCGTACAGCGCCTTGAAGTCGGAAGAGTCCTGCTCGAAGCGGCTGTCCAGCCGTGCGTACTCCTTCACCTGGGGCAGTGCCTCCGCGCCGCCGGCCCGCAGCGTGTAGCGGAGGATGGCCGCGCGCACGCAGCGGGACTTCTCCATGCGGAAGGCCTCGGCGTAGTGCCGGAGCACCGCGTCCGTGTCCCGGCCGTTGGACACCACCAGCGCGGCCATCTCCCGCACGTCCGCGTCCGGGTCTTCCCGCATCAGCGTCGCCAGCTCCTTCACCGGCGCCTCGTCCAGGCGCGCCGCCGGGTACGTGCCCATCTCCACCGCGAGCTTGCGCACGTCGGGCTCCGTGGAGCCTCGCGCGATGTCCAGCAGTCGCGTCATGTACGGCGTCACGGAGCCCGTGGCCTTGAAGTCGTTGTCCATCACCCGGCCGAGCGTGCGCGCCGCGTGCATCGCCACGCCCGTCATCAGCGTGTCCTTCTTCGCCATCGCCGCCAACCGGTCCATGGACGCGGCGTCGAAGCGCTCCTGCGTCTCCAGCGCGATGAGCGCCTGCGCCTGGTGCCCCGGGTCGGCGTGTCCCTCCGCCATGGAGAAGAGGCGCGCCGCCACGCGCGGGTCCTTCACCGCCTCGGAGTTCCGCAGGCCGCCCATCAGCACGGACAATTCCGGCTCCGCCGCCGAGTCCGCCCACGCCACCACCTGGAGCGCTGCGTCCGCGTCGCGACCGAGGACTTCCGACAGCCGCTCGGTGAGGAAGGTGAGCGCGGCCGGGTCGTTCTGCTCCGTCGCCTGACGGATGGCGGCGCGCACTCCCGCCAGTCCGTACACGGCCTCGAAGTCCAGATAGCCCGCGCGGCAGACGAGGCGCGGCATGCGCTGCTCCGGCCCCGGGCGCGTGGGCTGGGCGGAGGAGGGCATGGCGAGGAAGCAGAGGGCGGCCAGCGCGAACGCGCGCCGAGGGACGAGGTCCGGCAAGACGAGGCCCCTACTTTCCGCCTGCCAGGCAGGCTGCCATGCCCACCGCTCTCCTCGTCCACGTCCGCATGTGCTCCTCCCGGGCTCACCGCCCCACGCGAAGAGTCCATTCTAGTACGAATTTCTGACAAGCCTGTTTCTTCCAGTCCGGAGGGGAGTGTCCATAATCAGGTGGCAACGGCACGAAGAAGCGGCGGGCATGGGAGCGGGCGTGGGTGGAAGCGGGAGTGCACGTGCCGCGTGTTATGGAACGCGCCATGAACCACGCTCAAAGTCAGGCCCTCTTCGCTCGCGCGCAGGCGCGCATCCCGGGTGGAGTGAACTCGCCGGTCCGCGCCTTCCGAGGCGTGGGTGGCGACCCCGTCTTCTTCCGTGAGGGTGCCGGTGCATGGCTCACGGACGTGGACGGCAACCGCTACGTCGACCTCGTCGGGAGCTGGGGGCCGCTCATCCTCGGCCACGCGTACCCGCCCATCGTCGATGCCATCATCGACGCCGCCCGCCGCGGCAGCTCCTACGGCGCGCCGACGCCGGGCGAGGTGGAGTTCGCGGAGCTCATCTGCGCCACCATGCCGGCGGTGGAGATGGTGCGCCTGGTCTCCAGCGGCACCGAGGCCACCGTGGCCGCCATCCGCGTCGCGCGCGGCTTCACCGGCCGCGACTTCATCCTCAAGTTCGAGGGCTGCTTCCACGGCGCGGGCGACCCGTTCCTGGTGAAGGCGGGCAGTGGCGTGGAGACGCTCGGCCTGCCGGACTCGCCGGGCGTGCCGAAGGCCCTCGCGGAGCTCACCCTCACCGCGCCCTTCAATGACCTCGGGGCCGTGGAGCGCATCTTCGCGGAGAAGGGCAAGGACATCGCCTGCGCCATCATCGAGCCGGTGGTGGGCAACATGGGCGTGCTGGTGCCGAAGCCGGGCTACCTCGAGGGCTTGCAGGCGCTCTGCCAGAAGCACGGCGTGCTGTTCGTGATGGACGAGGTGATGACGGGCTTCCGGCTGTCTCGCGGCGGCGCGCAGGAGCTGTACGGGCTGAAGCCGGACCTGACCACCATGGCCAAGGTGATTGGCGGTGGCATGCCGCTGGGCGCGTACGGTGGCCGCAAGGACATCATGTCGAAGGTGGCGCCGGCGGGGCCGGTGTACCAGTCCGGCACGCTGTCGGGGAACCCGGTGGCGGTGGCCGCGGGCATGGCGTGCCTCAAGGCGCTGGCGGCGCCCGGCACCTACAAGCGGCTGGACGAGGTGAGCCGCATGCTGGAGGAGGGCTTCGTCGCCGAGGCGAAGGCCGCGGAAGTGCCCGTCACCGTCAACCGCGTGGGCAGCATGCTCACCGTCTTCTTCACCGGCGAGCCCGTGTACGACTACGCCAGCGCGAAGAAGGCGGACACCGCGCGCTTCGGCCGCTTCTTCCACGCCATGCTGAATGAAGGCGTCTACCTGCCGCCCAGCCAGTTCGAGGCGGCCTTCGTGTCGCTGGCCATCGGCGAGCCGGAAGTGGCGCACGTGCTCGGGGCGGCGAGAAAGGCCTTCCGCTCGCTTGGCAAGGCCGGTTGAGCCGGAGCCCCTGTCGGGGCCCCTTCGCTTCGGTCCCTATACCCTCGTGCGCCGCATCGGCGCCGGGGGGATGGGGGAGGTATTCCTCGCGCGCGAGGAGGCGCTGCGCCGCGCGTGCGTGGTGAAGAAGGTGCTCCCGCGCCTCATGGCGGACCCGCGGTTCGTCGGGCGCTTCCGCGACGAGGCCCGGGTGATGGTGCGGCTGGCCCACCCCAACATCGCCCGCGTGTACGCCATGGGCGAGGTGGACGGGCAGCTCTACCTCGCCATGGAGTACGTGCAGGGCAAGACGCTCAGCCGGCTGGCGTACCGGCTGCGGCAGCTCGGCAGGACGGTTCCGCTGGGCATCATCCTCCACCTGGGCGAGCGGCTGTGCGAGGGGCTCGCCTACGCGCATGACGCGAAGGACGAGGAGGGCCATCCGCTGCACCTGGTGCACCGGGATTTGTCACCGGCCAACGTGTGCATCAGCTACGCGGGCGAGGTCAAAATCATCGACTTCGGCGCGGCGCAGTCCACGTTGAAGGAGCAGCAGACGGCGCCGCGGGTGGTGATTGGCAACCTGACGTACATGGCACCGGAGCAGGCGCGGAAGCGCTTCGTGGACCGGCGCGCGGACGTGTACGCGGCGGGCGCGCTGCTGTGGGAGTTGGTCGCGTGGCGGTCCCTGGCGCAGCGGGGCGACCCGGTGGAGCGCTGGCGGCGCGCGGCGTATCCGACGTGGGAGCCCGCCGGGCGCTTCCGCAAGGGCGTGCCGTCCAGCCTGGACGCGTTCCTGATGCGCGCGCTCGCGCCCGAGCCGGAGTACCGCTTCCCGGACGCCGCGGCCATGGGCGCGGAGCTGGCGCGGCTCAAGGCGAAGCTGACCCCCGGCGCGTCGGACGCGGACCTCGCGCGGCTGATAACGGCTGCCTTCCCGCGCGAGAAGCGGGTGGAGGAGAAGGCGCTCCAGGAGCTGCTGCGCGAGGACGCGTCCCGCTTGCGCACCGAGCGCGAGTTCGCCGCCGTGCTCACGCCGCCCAACGCGCTTGCCTTCGAGCACAGCGGCATCGACACGCCCGAGGACTTCATCCCCTCCGCGGGCCTCGGCGTCGAGCCGGCGCACGGACAGGCGGAGGACGGAGGCGCTTCCGCTGTGCCCGGCGACACGGCTTCACGGGCGGCCCCGGACGCGGAGCGGCGGAGCGGCACGGGCAGGACGGCCATGTACGGTGTGGCCGCGCGTCGGGCGGATGCCGCCACCGAGGTGCTGGTGGCTTCCAGGGTGCCGGGCGCACGTGGGGCGGATGCAGCCACCGAGGCGCTGGAGGCTTCAAGAGTGCCGAGTGCACGTGGGCTGGACGTGGCCACCGAGGTGCTGGTGGCTTCCGGGGTGCCGGGCGCGCGTGGCGCGGATGCCACCACCGAGGCGCTGGAGGCCGCGAGGGTGCCGAGCGCACATGGCGCGGATGCGGCCACCGAGGCGCTGGTGGCTTCGACGGTGCTCGGAGCCCTCGACCGTGCCGCCACCGAGGCGGTGGAGGCCTCGAGGGTCCTGGTGGCCATCGAGCGCGCCGAGGCCGCGCGGGCCAGCGGGCCCGGGGAAGCCCTCGCCCCTCAGGACACGGACGACACGGAGGACACGGTGACGGTGACGCCCGTGAAGGCGCCCCGGGGCTCCTCGGTGAAGGCTTCCGTCCCGCGCAGGATGCCGCGCGAGACGCAGGTGGGCTTCGGCGTGGACATCTCGCAGCAGGTGGACTCCGCCGCCGTGGAGGCGCGGCGGCTGGAGCTGGTCCGCGCCATCACCGGCGAGGACGAGGCCGTCGCCGCGCCGCGCGCATGGCTCCAGCGCCGGCGTGCCCTGCTCGCCGCGGGACTCTTCGTTGGCGCGTGCGCAGTGGGGCTCGGCGTGGCCTGGGCGCTGCAGTAGCCGCCTCAGGTGCCGTCCAGGGACGCCGCGAGGGCGGCGGACGCGTCCAGCGGCAGGTAGAGCCGGAACGTGGTGCCCTGGCCCGGCTGCGAGTCCAGCGTCACGCGTCCCTGGTGTGACTCGATGATGCGCTTCACCACCGCCAGCCCCAGGCCGGTGCCCTTGGCCTTGGTGGTGAAGAAGGGCTCGAAGATGCGCGCGCTCACCTCGGGGGAGATGCCGGGCCCGCTGTCGGAGAACCGCACCTCCACCTCCGGCGAGCCCGGAGCGCGCCGGACGCTCGCGCTCAGCAGGCCGCCCTGGGGCATGGCCTGCACCGCGTTGATGGCCAGGTTGAGGAAGGCCTGCCGCATCATCCGCTCGTCCACCGTCACCGGCGGCACGTCGTCCGACAGGTCGAGCTCCACGCGCACCTTGCCGGCCGCCTCCGTCAACGCGCCGCGCACCGCGTCCTCCACGAGGGGAGCCAGCGGCACCGCGTACGGGTGTGGCGCGGGCGGGCGGGCGAAGGTGAGCAGGTCCGCGACGATGCGGTTGAGCCGGTCCGCCTCCTCACCCACGATGTCCACGAGCTGAATCGCCGGGCTCTCCGGTCCGATGATGCGGCGGATGGATGCCACCGAGTTGAAGATGGCGCCCAGCGGGTTGCGCACCTCGTGGGCCACCACCGCGGACAGCTCGCCCAGGGCCGCCAGCCGCTCGCGGCGCACGAGCTGCGCCTGAGTCCGGGCCAGCTCCACGTAGCTCGCCTTCAGGTCCTCCACCAGCCGGGCGCCCTCGCGGGCCAGCGCGAGCTGGTTGGCGATGGCGCTCGCCCGCTCCACCTCCGCGGGCGTGAAGCGGCGCGGCCGCCGAGTCTCCACCGCCATGATGACGCCCACCGCGCGCTCGCGCACCACCAGCGGCAGCACCAGGAAGGCCCGTCCATCCGCCGCGCGCCGCAGCTCCTGGTTGATGCGCAGGTCCGCCTCGGCGTCCTCCACCAGCACCACCTCGCGGGTGTGGAATGCCAGCGCCGCCAGCGAGGTGTACGCCGGTATCAGGGGGATGGATTTCCCCACCATCTCCGGGTGGCCGCCCGTGGCGGAGCGGATTTTCAGCCGCTCGCCCGCGGCGTCCGGTAGCAGCACGTACGCGTCCGGCGTGTCCACGATGCGCGCCAGGCTGGTGACGCCGGTGGTGAGCAGCTTGTCCAGCTCCAGCGTGGCCGCCAGCGCCTTGGCTACCTCGTGCAGCAGCGCCATGTCCTCGGCGCGCCCGCGCAGCTCGTGCAGCAGCCGGTGGGATTCAATGGCCGCGGCGAAGTGGCTGCCCATGGCCTGCAGCGTCTCGCGCTCCAGCGGGGTGAGGGGCCGCCGCTCCCGGAAGAGCACGGCGAGGGTGCCCACGTCCCGCGAGCTCACCCGCAGCGGCACCACCCCCACGGTGCGGAAGCCCTGCCGCCGCAGCTCCTCGCGCAGCGGGCTCAGGCAGCTCTCCACGTCCCGCTCCAGCACCACGCCTTCCCGCTGGGCCCGGAGGCTCAGGCCGCCGGCGAGCCACAGGTGGGCGAAGCGCTCCGTGCCGTCTTCCTCCAGGCCGCGCGCGTAGGCCAGCTCCAGCTCGGCCGCGTTCTCCACGGGCAGCAGCAGGGCCACCGCGTCGCAGCCCAGCAGCCCGACGATTTCCGCGGTGCCCGGGTCGAAGAAGGCGCGCGGGTGCGGGGCCGCCGCCGCTTCCGACGCGAGCCGGTTGAGCGCCGCCAGCGCCGTGTTCTGCGCGGACAGGCGGGAGATGGTGAGCGCCGCGTCCAGCGCCGCCGACACCTGCGCGCCGAACAGCCGCGCGGACGGCACCTCCTCCTCGCGCAGCCAGTCCGCCGCCAGCGCGAGCATCGCCCTCGGCTGGCCCTCCACGTCGATGCGCACCGCGATGACGTGGGGCTGTCCGGCCCGCTGCAAGGCCACGCGCGCCGCGTCCGCCAGGAGCGGGTTGGTTCCCTCGAGGAACCGGGTCACCTCCTGCGGCAGCTCGGGTGCGTAGGCGGCCCCCTCGCGCCAGGCCCGCTCCAGCAGCGGGGGCCAGTGGCCCACCATGTCCCGCACCCACCGTCCGCTCAACGCCCCTGCCTCCGGTGGCACCAGGGACGGTGGCACGAAGGTCTGCCCCAGCCGCACCCCGGTGCCCTCGGGGGAGAGCCACGCGAAGCCCAGCCCCGTCTCCTCCAGGCCGGAGAACATCCGGCGCAGCACCTCGCCCTCGGTGCGCAGCGACGGCAGGGACGCGCCCAGCTCCGCCATCCGTTGGAGCACCGCGCGGCGCAGGCCCCGGGACGACACGTCCCGCACCAGCACCACGTAGTCCTCCCCGTTGGGGATGACGGTGAACTCCGTGCGCCTGTCTCCCTCGGTGGTGCGCACCGTGGCTTCGTAGGTGGTGGGGACGCGCTCGCCGCGCATCCGTCGCGCGTGCCGGCTCGCCAGCTCCGCCGCGCTGGTCTCCTCCAGCGCCGACGTGAAGGGCTGGCCCAGCAGCGCTTCGCGCGGTTGGCCCAGGAGCGCCACCAGGGCGTCGTTCAAGTACACGAAGCGGCGGTCCCGGATGGCGCAGACACCCACGGTCATCGCATCGAAGGGGCCATAGGTGTCCCCGGATTCGGCGGAAGGTTTCACGGCACCCGGACTCTTCCATCGCTGGCAGGCCGGGCGGAAGTGGCGCCCGGGCGCTTCGCTCACCAGCCTACAGCGTGGGGGACGGTCCTCGGGCGGCGAACCCGTGGATGGGGTGGCTTGGCCCTGTTTGTATCGAGGAGCCCGCGCGCGGGCGGTCGCCGGTGCTCATGAGACGAGTCCCGCGCGGTGCCACTGCCGAAGTGGAGCGCAGTGGGACTACGCTGCCCGCACCATGTCGCTTGCCGGCAGCACCTCCAGACAAGCCCATCCACCGCGGCGCATCCCCCACCGCGCCGCGCTCCTCTCCGCGCTCCTCCTCGCCGCGTGCAGCCGCGGCCCGAAGCCCAACCCCTACGGCCTGGACTGTGTGCTGCCGGAAGGTGTCTCGGAGTCGGCCTGCGCCCACGTGGCCGAGCACCAGCAGGTCCACAAACCCACGCTGACGGGCGCCCGCGAGCTGGTGCTCACCGCCCTTTCCGCCACGCGCACCGCCACGCACCTCGTGGTGGACGCCACCTTCCAGGGAGCCTTCCGCAACGAGGCGGATCAGAACCTCTACCTCTTCCTGGGCGAGGCCGGCGACACGCGCACGCCCTACGCCCTCACGGCGGACCCCCAGTACGCCGCGGACCTGGGCTACCCCGTGCGCACCGCGCTGGAGCTGCCCCATCGGCTGGAAGTGCGCGTGGGCATCATGGCTCCGGCGGTGTCCGGCTACACGCCCCAGGTGTACGTGCGCGACGCCGTGCACGCGGACGCGGTGGGCCCGGACGCGGCGGTGGTGCAGCGCGTGGACGGGCCGCGCCTGCACGTGGAGGTGCCGCTGGAGCGCTATTACCGCCTCAAGGGCACCCCTGTACCCCGAGCCCTCTCCGTCACCGTGGCCACCGCGCGGGACTACGTGGGCTTCATCGACCACCGCACCGTGCCCGCGCTCGCGGAGGGCGACACCCGCGAGGCCGCCCCGAGGGACGCCGAGCCCGTGCTCTACCCCTCGCTGGACGCGCGCTCCCACCGCTTCAAGGCGGTCTCGCTGCGCCAGGAGGGCGGCACCACCACCGTGGCCCTGGAGCTGGCGGCCCCGGTGACGGACTGGGCGCAGACCAACCTCCAGTTCTTCTTCGTCCCCCTGCCGCCCACCCGGCCCCGGGATGCGCTGATGGACTCCTCGCACGCGGTGACGCTGCCGTACGCCTGGGCGCACTACTGCGCCGTCTATTCGCCGCGCCGGATGTTCTGCAAAGCCTCCGGCGGCCGCGACTTCTCCTACGACACGGCCTACGCCGAGCGCACCACCCTGGAAGCCCCCGCGGGCGTCCGCTTCCGCGACGAGGGCGGGGGCCGCTACGTCCTGGACGTCCCCACCGCCTCCCTGGGCGCCGGCCCCGAGGGTTTCGGCCTCCTGCTGGCCGTGGGCCGGGACGGTTTCGGACCCACCGCCTTTTACGGGAAACCCCTGATTCCCAAATGAAATCAATGAGTTGGGATGTTTGCCTGGGAGGAAATAGCGTAAAATTCCCGTAAAACTGCCTACCCGGCTTTACCGGAGTCTGCTCGGACCGGTAATATTTACTTCACGTGCACCTGGATTCCGCCAGGGGCACGCCCAAGTCCAGAGGGGGCAGTACACATGCAAGACAAGAAGGTCAGCACGCCCGGCCGGTTCGGGCGGCGCGGCCTGTATGCGGCCATCGCCGGTGTGGCGGTGCTGGAGGTCGCGTACGGCTGCGTGGGCGAAGAGAACATCGAGGAGTTCGTGAACGAGCACGTGGGCTCGACGGCGGAGGCGCTGGCCTCCGGCGCCACCTGCGGCGGCACGTTCAACGTGGACGCGCGCAAGTCGCTGTTCGTGACGGAGCAGTCCATCCTCACGAACTTCACCTTCCAGCGGGTGATGGACACCCTCACCAGCCGCGCGGGCGTGACGAACTCGTCGCTGAGCGTGTACCAGCAGTGGTGGGACACGCAGAACAAGAAGCCGGGCGTCACCACCGGCGGCGCGCACTGTGACGACGTCACCAACACCGCGGGCCAGGGCACGCTGAACGGCTTCCCGTTCAACCAGTGTCCCCGGAGCGAGGGCGCGCTGGCGAGCACCAACCCCTTCACGGGCTCGGACTCGTACATCCCCATCGGCCTGGTGAACCGGTTCGACCTGGCGCCGGTGGACGGCTCGCACTGCGGTGAGTACCGCATCGTGTTCGCGAAGAACTCCGGCACCACGGGTGGCCGCAACCTCGTCATCTTCGAGGGCGTGCTGCCCAACCCGCAGGGCTCCGGCCTGGCCGGCTGCTGCCCGGTGGCGCAGTTCTGGGCGGAGCTGTCGTCGGACCCCAGCCCGGCGTCGCGCGCCACCAAGCTGGACAACTTCTTCTTCAACGGCCTGCCGGGCTTCGCGCCGGTGGTTCGCCCGGAGCACTACGGCATGCTGGGGGCGGGCACGTACTCCAACAGCCGCGGGCAGATCCGCTCCAACCAGTTCACCTCGTTCCCCTGGACGCTGAAGGACTTCCGGCTGGACAAGGTGTGCACCACCACCACCACGGGCGGCGTGGACGTGGAGGAGACGAGCACCACCACCTGCAAGCTGCTGGTGCGCCCGGAGACGGTGAAGAACAACCCGTTCGGCCGGCAGTTCAACGATGGCAACTCGGTGGCCTTCCAGGACCACTTCCTCACGCAGGTGGCGGGGCTCCAGGCCACCAACGTGAACGCCATCACCATGGACATCAACAACACGTTCAACGCCCCGGACAGCCCGGACGCGGCGGTGAGCAACTACAGCTCGCAGCTCGGCGCCACCTTCGCCGGCCGCATCTCCAGCCAGCTCGTGGCCAACGGCAACCCGCAGGGCCTGACGCCGGCGAACATCGCCAACCGCGCGGAGACGCAGACGTGCATCGGCTGCCACGCGCCGGGCATGACCTCCTCGCTGGGCGGCGGCCTGACGTGGCCGTCGTCGCTGGGCTTCACCCACGTGGAGGAGTTCACCGAGGCGGGCCCCGACGGCAGCCGCTTCCGCATCTCCCCCGCGCTCACCAACGTGTTCCTGCCCCACCGCAAGCAGGTGCTGGAGTCGTTCCTGCTGAACCCGTCGCTGGCGGGTCCGAGCTCGGCTCCCGAGGAGTCGCTGGCCGGCCCCATCGCCGTGGATGACGGGGTGGAGTCCGTCGCCGCTCCCACCCGCGTCCGCACGCTGGGTGGTTCCACCACGCACTGAGCCGGATTCCCGGTGTCCGTCCCTCCCCCAAGGCCCCGCGGCCTGAAGGGGAGGGCGGAGGGACGGCACTCCCGCCGAAACCCTTCCGCGCGGCCGCTGGGAGAGCAGGGGGGCGGGACTCCCGTTCCCGCCCCGTCCCGCTGTACATAGAAGCCGTCCGCGCGGCCCGCCGGGAGCACTGCCCTGGCGGGCCGCGTGGCGCAGCCCGTGGGGGGACTCCCTCACGTCCCAGGTCTTCCGAGTCCGCGAGCCCGCGCCGTGTCCCAGCCTCTCCGTCAGCCCGTCCCGCCGTCCACCGACGCGCGTCCCTCGCCCCATGCCGTTCCGTCCGCGCCGCCACCGGATGTGCCGGGGCCGCTGCGCTGGCTGTTCCCCGCGAGCGTCCGGGCCGAGCGGGCGCTGGACCTGGGCGCGCTGCTACTGCTGTTCGCCGCCGTGTGCGGCCCGTACCTGCGGCGCGTCTTCGAGTCCGAGCTGCCCGGCGGCTGGGACGGCGTGGCCCACTACGGCGTGGCGCACCTGTACGCGCAGCGCGTCTTCCCCGCCGTGTCCGGGTGGATGCCCGAGTACTTCGCGGGCATGCCCTTCCCCAACTTCTACCCGCCCGTCTTCTACTTCCTCGTCGCGCTGGGCACGAAGGTGGGGATGAGCACCACGGCGTCCTTCTGGACGGTGCAGACGCTGGCCAGCGCGGCGGTGCCGCTGCTCAGCTACGAGTGCGGCCGGCGCCTGGGGGGCGCGCGCGTGGCGGGGCTGGTGGCCGGCGCGCTGGCGGTGGGTTTCCTCGCCAACAACAGCCCGGTGCGCGGGCTGGGAATCACGCTTCACTCCACCTTCGACGCGGGCCTGTCCACGCAGTTGCTGGCGCACGTCTTCACGCTGGCCTTCTACGCCGCCTTCCTGGAGGCGGACCGGGGCCGGGTGCCCGCGGTGCTGTCCTCCGTGTTCCTGGCGCTGGTGGCGCTCACCAACGTGCACGTGGTGTGGGTGGCGGCGTTCCTCTTCATCTGTCTCGTGGTGGCGCGGCTGGTGCAGGCGCCCTCGTGGGCGGCGCGGGCCCGCGTGCTGGGGCTGCACTTCGCCATCGGCCTGGGCGCGTTGCTGCTGTCGGCGGTGTGGGTGCTGCCCATGCTGCTGAAGCTGAAGTACGTGCCCACGCAGGCGCTGGAGACGCCCCCGCCCGGGGCCTTCATCTACGCCTTCCTCCGCCTGGGCGCGTACCTCCTCTTCGGCACGCTGGCGGCCTTCTTCAAGCGGGACGGGCGCGCGCTGGCGCTGGTGGCCACGCTGGGGGTGATGCTCGTCTTCACGCTGCTGCCCACGGTGGAGGTGCTGGGGCTCCAGTCCCTGGCGATTCAGCCGGGCCGCATCGTGGTGGCCTTCCCCTTCCTGATGGTCTTCCTGGTGGGCTACCTCGTCGCCGTGGCGGGCGAGGTGTGGCGCTGGCCTCACGCGCGCATGGCGGTGGGCGCCGCGTGCGCGCTGGTCTTCTTCGCGCACTTCAAGCTGGAGCGCGAGCCCACCGGCAACATCGGTCCGGAGCTGGCCGCGGAGTACCAGCAGGTCATCGACGCGCTGGGCGGCCGCACCGACGGGCGCGTGCTGGTGGAGCAGGGGCAGGCGGGACTGGTGGACCCCTTCGGCCTCCAGGTCCTGGTGGGCGCCGCCGGCGGGCACTCGCTGACGACGGTGTTCCGCGAGTCCGCCATCAACGTCTTCTTCGCCAACCCGCTGCGCAACAGCTTCTCCACGCACCAGGAGACCTTCGGCATCGACGGCAAGCTGCACGCCGGCGAGTTCGACGCGGCGCCGCTGGAGGCCCAGGTGGCGCGCCTGCGCCTCTTCAACATCCAGTACCTCGCCGCCCACTCGGAGGGCATCAAGGCGCGGCTGGCCGCCATGCCCCAGGTGCGGCGCGTGTCCCCGCCGGGCCGCTGGGAGCTGTATGCCTTCCGCGACGCGGCCCCGGGCACCGCGGTGGTGCCCGCGTACGAGCCGGTGCTCACCTTCACCTCCTTCAGCGTGAAGCCGCGGCCGGACTTCGGCTTCGACTTCGTGCGCCTGGGCGAGGAGGCCTTCCGCGACGCGCGCCTGGACACGCCGCTGGTGCTCAGCCGCGCCGGGGCGCTGGATGCGGAGTCGGACTGGGAGCGCTTCCAGACGGCGCTCGTCACCGAGTACCGCTACCGCGACGAGGAGGCCGCCTACGCGGCGCTGGAGCGCTTCAGCCGCACGAAACACGTGGTGCTGCTGGCCAGCGCGGACCCGCTGTTCGAGCGGCTGGAGGTGCTGTCGCGGGACAGGGGCACCGTGCACGTGGTGCCCACCATCAGCCCGGAGGAGATGAAGGCCATCGCCGGGGACCTCCAGCTCACGGACTCGACGATGACGGACAAGGAGGCGCTGCTGTACGCGCAGCGGCTGGCCACGCGCGAGGTGGCCAAGGGCCTCTTCGACGCGCTGGAGAAGGTGCGCGTGCCGCTGAAGGACGCGCCGTCCGTGACGGACTCGAAGGTGGAGGGCAACACCGCCACGGTGACGCTGTCGGCGGAGCCCTCGCGCCCGGTGCCCCTGTGGGTGAGGCAGGGCTACTTCCCCAACTGGCGCAGCGCCGAGGGCGAGCCCGTGTACCTGGCCTTCCCCACCTTCCAGCTCACCTTCACCCAGCGGCGCGACGTGACGCTGTCCTTCGTCCACGACTCCGTCGAGTGGGTGTCCGGCGCGCTCAGCCTCCTGGGCCTGCTGGGCGTGGTGGCGGTGCTCCTGGGCCGCCGCCGCGCGCCCGGTGCCACGGCGCCGGTGGCCTGAGCCCTCACACCGGGGCACGGAGCCCGGTGGCGCGGCCGGGCGAAGCAGGACGCCCCTCGCGCCGGGAAGACCGGCGCGGGGCCTCGCATGCCGGCGCGTGAGGCCTCGGCGGCGCCCCGCGCCATTCAGCACGGGAGCGCGGGCCCCGAGGCGCCTCCTGCCCACGCCGCGTCAGTAGGGCTTGCCGGCCGCGCCCCACTCCGCGCCGCGGTGGTGGACCTTCTCGTACAGGCCGATGAGCTCCGCCTGACCGAGGATGTGGTCCTCCATGGCGGCCAGCAATTCCTTGCGCGTGGGCCGGCGCAGGTCGGGCAGCACGGTGTCCAGCGCGTACAGCCGGAAGAAGTAGCGGTGGCGGCCGATGGGGGGCATGGGCCCGCCGTAGCCCACGCGGTGCCAGTCGTTCTGCCCCTGGAGCGTGCCGGGGGGCAGGACGTCCGGGTTGGCGCCCTCGGGCAGCCGCTGGGCGCTCGGGGGGATGTTGTAGAGAATCCAGTGGCACCAGGTCATCTGCGGGTTCTTCGGGTCCGGCGCGTCCGGGTCCTCCACGATGAGCGCCAGGCTCTTCGTCCCGGCCGGCATGTTCTCCCAGTGCAAGGGAGGGGAGAGGTCCTCGCCCTCGCCCGTGTAGGCGATGGGGATGATGTCTCCGTCCTTGAAGCGGGGGGACGTGAGCACGAGGGGCTTCGGCATGGAGTCCTCCGGTGATGCGGTCTTGGGTCCTTGAAGCAAGCTGGCGACGCGCGCCCCCGGGCGACGAGGAGCGGCCGAGCCGCCGCTGGACTGGCGGGTGCCTGGGGAGCGGAGCGGGCTCACCCACATCCCGGCGCGGTCCCACCTTTATATGAGGCGCAACGACTCCACCGTGCCCGGGGGAGGGCCAGGAGGGCGGGGTGCTTCCGGCCCGTCTCCCACCCGGGGGCCCGGGGCGCGGCGGGGGTTTTTCGCCCTGCCGGGGCAGATCGCGATAGCTGAGCTTGAGGGTGCCGCAACCCCGGCTGTGGGGCGGTGTCCGGGGCCGGATGGTAGCGGTTGCGTGTGCCGAGCATTCGATGCTAAGCGGCGCCCGCGCGTGATGGGGCAGGTTCGGGTGGTGCTGGAAACCCGAGGTTTTCCCGGGGTTTGGGGAGGCGTCCGAATGGCGGAGAAGGAGCCCCGGGAGCCAGGTGGTTCGGACGGCAGCGAGCTGGGTCCGGCGGCGCGCCAGATGAGGGCGGCGGAGCCCTACATCTCGGCGGTGTGGAAGCTGGTGGGCGGGGCGGTGGTGGGGGTGCTGGGTGGGTACTGGCTGGACAAGTGGTTGGGAACGGCGCCCTGGTTGCTGGTGGGGCTGAGCCTGGCGGGTATCAGCGTGGGTTTCTACGGATTCCTCCGGGAGATGGCCCGACTGGGGAAGCGGAAGTGAAGGCGCGGGGCGGTGGCGGCGCGGAGGACCCCTTCCGCTCACACGCGGCGATGGCGGCGGGGGTGATGGCGGTGGGGGCGGCGGTGGCGGCCCTGCTTCCGAAGGTGGCGGAAGACCGGGTGTCGGCGTGTTGGGGCGTGGGACTGGCGGCGGTGACGGGCGTGGTGGCGTTGGTGCTGAAGCGGCGGGCGGTGCAGCGGGACCTCAAGTCCGCGCTGAAGGTGGTGGGAATCGTGTTCGGCCTTCGGGCCCTGGGCGTGTTGGTGGGGCTGCTGGGGGTGGTGTCGAGGGGCCTCGCGGCGGTGCCGTTCGTGGCGGGGTTCTTCGGCGTCTACTTCGCGCTGCAGTGGATTGAAGTGAGCTACGTGATGGCCGCGTCCAAGGGCGCGGCGGGCGGAGACGAGTGATGCGCAAGGCAATGGTGCTGTTCGCCAGTCTGTTCGCGGCTGTGGCGTGGGGCTCGTCCGGGGCGGCCGAGGGCGAGAAGGAGGACGTGGCCGGCTACATCCTCCACCACGTCGCCGACGCCCATGAGCTGGAGATTGAAATCCCGCTCAGCCACGACCACGTCACCATCCACCTGCCGCAGATTCTCATCCCCTTCAAGGCGGGCGCCTGCGAGCCGCGGATGACGGACCACGGCGAGGTGATTCCGGGCATCTTGGCGGGCTGCCTGGACATCTCCATCACCAAGCACACGGTGATGATGTGGCTGGCGGCGGTGCTGCTCATCGGCTCCATCCTCATCTGGAGCAACCGCGACAAGACGAAGCTGGTGCCGCGCGGCACCGGGGCCAACCTCTTCGAGATGCTGGTCCTCTTCGTCCGTGACGAGCTGGCCATCAAGAACATCGGCAAGGAGGAGGGCCCGCGCTACGTGCCCTACCTGCTCACCGCGTTCTTCTTCATCCTCTTCATGAACCTGCTGGGCCTGTTCCCCTGGATGGCGAGCGCCACGGGCAACCTCGCCGTCACCTGCGGCCTCGCGGTGTGCACCTTCATCGTCACCCAGATTGCCGGCATCCGCGCGGCGGGCCTCGGCGGCTACCTGGCGCACCTGACGGGCGGCGTGCACCCCCTGCTGTGGCCCATCATGATTCCGGTGGAGTTCCTGGGCCTGTTCACCAAGCCCTTCGCGCTCACCGTCCGTCTCTTCGCCAACATGCTGGCGGGCCACATCGTCATCTTCTTCCTGCTGGGCCTCATCTTCATCCTCCAGCACCCGGCGGTGGCGATGGTCAGCGTGCCGTTCGCCTTCGGCATCTACCTGCTGGAGCTGTTCGTGGCCTTCGTGCAGGCCTACGTGTTCACCATGCTGTCGGCGCTGTTCATCGGCATGGGCGTGGCCATGGGCCATCACGCCCACGAGGAGCACGGCCACGGCCACAAGGAGACGGGTCCCAGCCACGACCACGGCAAGGCCCACGCCTGAGGCCCCGCGCCGTCTCCCACTCGAGTTGACGGGGCGCGCGGTATGGCGCCCCGGTTGAAGACCCGGCGATTCGAAAGGTCGCCGGAGGTAGTCCTAAAGGGACTGAAACCGACCCCCCCACAAGCGGGTCATCGCCTACGAAAGAAGAAGTGCTTCCATGACCAACCTCGCTCTTGCCTTCCTCGCCGCCGGTATCGGCGCCGGCCTCTCCATCATCGGTGCCGCGCTCGGCATCGGTAAGCTCGCCGCCGCCGCCATGGACGCGACGGGCCGTCAGCCTGCCGCCGGTGGCGACATCCGCACCACGATGATCATCGCCGCGGCCCTCATCGAAGGCGCCACGCTGTTCGCGCTGGTGGTCTGCATCCTGCTCGCCGTCAAGGCCTGATAGCCGGCAGGACGTCGGCGCTCGCGGGAGTCCTTCCGCGGGCGCCGGCTTCGCTGTACCCCGTAGTACCCCTCGGTTTCGAGCCCTCTCACCTTCACGTACGGGACACGCCATGTTCCTGCCTTCCGTCCTCGCCGCCAGCAGCTTCGTGGAGGTCCGTCCGGGCCTCATCTTCTGGACCATCGTCACCTTCGTCCTCGTCATGGTCGTCCTGCGCTGGAAGGCGTGGGGGCCCATCCTCCAGCTGGTGCAGGAGCGCGAGACGCAGATTTCCAACTCCGTCGAGAGCGCCAAGAAGATGCTCGTCGAGGCGGAGCAGAAGATGGCGGAGGCCAAGGAGGCCATCGCCAAGGCCCGCCAGGAGGCCGCCGAGACGGTCCGCAAGAATCAGGCGGAGATGACGGCGTTCCGCGACGAGATGATGGCCAAGAGCCGCAAGGACGCGGACGAGTTCAAGGCCTCCGCCCGCCGCGAAATCGACGAGCAGAAGGCGAAGGCCATCGCCGAGGTCCGCGCCATGGCGGTGGACCTGTCCATCGAAGTGGCCGGCAAGCTCATCAACGAGCGCATGGACGACAGCAAGCACCGCGCCCTGGCAGACCAGTTCGTGCAGGGCCTGCCGGTGGGCGGCTCGGCCACCGCGCGTCGTAGCGCCTAGTTCGGGGAAGCGCGCCCTCCGGCGCGCGCGTTCCAGGGAATCAGCATGGCTCTCTCCATCGGTATCGTCGGGCTGCCCAACGTCGGCAAGTCCACCCTGTTCAACGCGCTGTCGGCCGCGGGCGCGCAGGCGGCCAACTACCCCTTCTGCACCATCGAGCCCAACGTGGGCGTGGTGCCCGTGCCGGATGAGCGGCTGGACAAGCTGTCCGCCCTCATCAAGCCGCTGAAGAAGGTGCCCACCTCGCTCGAGTTCGTGGACATCGCCGGCCTGGTGCGCGGCGCGTCCAAGGGCGAGGGTCTGGGCAACCAGTTCCTCGGCAACATCCGCCAGGTGGACGCGGTGCTGCACGTGCTGCGCTGCTTCGAGGACGACAACGTCACCCACGTTGAGGGCGGGGTGAACCCTGTCAGGGACAGGGATGTCGTCGACACGGAGCTGTGCCTCAAGGACCTGGAGACGGTGGAGAAGCGCCGCGAGCGCACCCAGAAGAACACCAAGGTCGGCGGCAAGGTGGGCGACGAGGCCAAGGCCGAGCTCGCGCTGCTGGACCGCATCAAGGCGGGCCTGGACGCCGGCGTCACCGTGCGCGCGCAGAAGCTCAATGAAGAGGAGCGCGCCGTCATCCGCGACCTCTTCCTGCTCACCGACAAGCCGGTGCTGTACGTGGCCAACATCGGCGAGTCGGAGATTGGCAAGGAGGACGCCAACCCGCACGTGAAGGCCGTGCGGGAGATGGCCGCGAAGGAGGGCGCCGAGGTGGTGGTGCTCGCCGCGGCCATGGAGTCCGAAATCCAGCAGCTCCCCGAGGAGGAGCGCGCGGGCTTCCTGGAGAGCGCGGGCCTGAAGGAGCCGGGCCTGCACAAGGTGGCTCGCGAGGGCTACAAGCTCCTGGGCCTGTGGACGTACTTCACCGTGGGCGAGCAGGAGTGCCGCGCGTGGACCATCCACAAGGGCTACAAGGCCCCTCAGGCGGCCGGCGTCATCCACTCGGACTTCGAGCGCGGCTTCATCAAGGCCGAGGTCATGCGCTGGGAGGACCTGGTGAAGCTGGGCAGCGAGTCCGCCGTGAAGGAGAAGGGCCTGCTGCGCGTGGAGGGCAAGGAGTACGTCGTCCAGGACGGCGACTGCATGCACTTCCGCTTCAACGTGTAAGCCGTACGGCGAAGTCTGGCGGTTGCGCGTGCGGGCGCTTCCCACGGGCCATGAGGTCCGGCGGGGGCGCCCGCGAGGCGTTTGGGGCTCAAAGCGAGACGGGCCCGCGCAGCAGCGTGAAGAGCCAGAGGCCCACGGCCAGCAGCGCCAGCACCGAGGTGAAGATGGCGGTGCGGCGCATGATGCGCGGGTCTCCCTCCCCGCGCGAGGCGTAGAACCACGCGCCGCCCACGCGCAGGACGAGGAAGCCCAGCAGCAGCACCGGCCCCACCACCCTCCAGCCCGCGGGGCGCGTCAGCAGCACCGCCCAGGAGGCGATGAGGGAGAGGTTGCCCAGCAGCGACACGAGGGCGAGGCGCGGGTGCGAGCGTCGAGGGTCCACGGCGCCGGAGTCTCCCCGGCCCTGGCTCCGCCTCCAACGTCCGAGTGCGCGCGGTGCCCGGCAGGTGACAGCACCCCGAGCGGCTCCGCCAGCCTCCCGTCAAGAGCGCCCGCGGCGGGACGGGTAAGTCTGTCAATTCGCTTATTCGCCAGCCAGTCGGAGTATCCGCGATTTGACTCTAGGGGTGAGTCTACCACTACCCTTCGTACCCATCCCCCCGCGCACTTCCCGTAACCCAGTCTCTGGAGAAACCCGCTTGCACCTGCGAAGACGAGTCGTCGTCTCCCTGGCTGTTGGTGCTGGTGTCCTGTCGTTGGCCGCGCCTGCTTCCGTTCGTGCCTACCGCGTGTGGGCCGAGGAGCAGCGCCGCCTGCGCTTCGAGGACTTCATGCAGCAGCCCGGCGAGGACGTGCCCCCCCAGCTCCATGCCGCCGTCGAGGAGGAGCTGTTCGAGAACACCTACGTCGAGCGCGAAATCGATGACGCGTTCTCCCGGTGGATGGCGCACAAGGCCCACTGGGGCGTGCCCACGGCGGAGGACTCCGCCATCCTGCTGGACGAGGCCCGCGCCGAGTCCCAGCGCTGGCCGCACCTGATGCCCCGGGCTCCCGGCCAGGCCGCCATCAACAAGGGCCTGGGCACGGACGCCAACTCCTGGGTGAACCTGGGCCCCACCGACGCGCGCTTCCAGTTCAACGGCAGGCCCTACCTGCAGGTGGACTCCGGCCGCATCAGTGGCATGGCCGTGCACCCGAAGGACCAGAACATCGCCTACCTCTCCACCTCCGGTGGCGGCGTGTGGAAGACGTTCGACCTGCTCTCGCCGGACCCCACCTGGCACCCGGTCGGGGAGATGCTGGGCAACATGGCCGTGGGCGACATGGCCATGGACCCCCAGAACCCGGACACGCTGTACCTGGGCCTGGGTGACTTCGTGGACGCGGTCGGTGGCCAGGTGGTGAAGACCACCAACGGCGGTGGGAGCTGGGAGGCGCCGGTGGCGCTGGCCGGCACGTATCCCGCCAGCGTGGGCAACCGCGCCGTGCAGGCGCTGCGCGTGCGCGCCATCAAGGTGGACCCGAGCGCGCCGAACATCATCCTCGTGGGCACCGAGGTGGGCCTCTTCCGCTCCGCCGACTCGGGCGCCTCCTTCCAGCTCGTGGACCTGCCCAACGTGGGCACGCAGGTGCCGGAGCAGGTGTGGACCATCGCCTATACCGGCCAGGTGAACGGCCAGAGCCGCTGGGCCATCAGCGGCACGAACTACGCCACCCCCACGGCGGCCTCGCCCACCGCCTCCACCTCCCTCCAGGGTGACATCTGGGTGAGCACGGACGCGGGCCAGACCTGGACCTCGCGCCTGGCCGTCAACGGGCTGCCGGACTACGACAACGACGCGGCCACCCCCACGGACGTCGGCCGCATCTCCCTCGCGGCGGGCTCGCCGCCGGAGGACCCGACCCGGACGGTGCTGTACGCGCTCACCAGCCTGCGCAGCGATGTGTCCACCGGCGCCGGCATCTGGCGCTCCACCGACGCGGGCAATACGTGGCAGGACGTGTCCGGCGGCCAGGGCGACGGCACGCCGCGCAACATGACGTTCCTGGACACCTCTCAGTGCGTCAGCGTCAACGTCCACAACGCCCAGGCCTGGTACAACTCCACCATCGCGGTGGACCCGGGGGACGAGAACCGCGTCATCCTCGGCGGTACGCTCTGCGGCCTGCGCACCGTCAACGGCCTGGCGGACCAGCCCACCTGGGAGGTGGTGTCGCACTGGCTGCCCGCCTACTCGGAGTCCGCGCTGACGTCCGACGGCGTGCTGCCGTACGTGCATGCCGACTGGCACCGCACGCTCGTGGTGCGCACGCCCACCGGCTACATGACGATGGTGGGCTGCGACGGTGGTCTGTTCACGTCCACCAACGTGTTCGAGCCGGGGCCCATCAACCAGGAGACGGTGCAGTGGCGCTTCCCCAACCGAGGCCTGGCGACGCACCTGATGTACAACGTCGCGTCGGGTGACCCGGCCACGGGCAACCAGTTCATCGCGTTCGCGGGCCTCCAGGACAACGGCACGCGCTTCCGCGACACCGAGGGCGCCCCCACCACCTTCAACCAGGTCATCGGCGGCGACGGTATCGGCGTGGCCGCGTCCCGCGTGGGCGAGGACAGCATCTACTGGGGCTCGGTGCAGTACAGCTCCACCCGCTACTGCGACCCGGACGTCCCGGCGAACCGTGGCTGCAACCAGGGCGTGGGCGGGACGTGGCGGACGCTGGTGCCTCCCACCACCGCGGCCTCGGGCGGTTGCGCCTCCGGTGACACCACCACGTTCCTCACCAAGGTCATGGCCGTCAACACCGGCAACCGTCCGGCGGCCATCACCGGCACCACCTATGGCGTGTTCCGCCTGATTGGGACGCCGACCAGCACGGACCGCCGCCAGTGGCAGCTCCTGGGCGCGTGCGACTACTCCGTCGCCGTGCGCGCGCTGGGCGTGTCCTCCACCGTGGACGGCCTGTACGGCATCGCCGGCAGCGGCGGGCGCTTCCGCGTGATGTCCGGCTGCACGCTGGACACGCCGGCCTCGCAGTGCGCGTGGACGGTGACCAACCGCATGGGCACGGACCTCAACGGCAGCGGCACCATCGACTCCAACGAGACGCCCACCTTCACCAGCAGCATCGACTTCCCGCCGAACCACACCGGCATCAACCCGGGCGACATGTTCGTGGTGTCCAGCGCGGCGCTGGCCTCCGTCCTGCCGCCGGGCCTCGGCCGCGTGTACCTCACGACCAACCGCGGCCAGACGTGGCAGAACATCTCCAGCAACCTGCCGAACGTGCCCGTCAACGTGGTGCGCTTCGACCCGTCCGACGACACCAACCAGACGCTGTTCGCCGGCACGGACCTGGGCGTCTACCGGAGCACCAACCAGGGTGCCACCTGGGAGCGCTACGGCGTGGGCCTGCCGCTGGTGCGGGTGACGGACATGTTCGTGGGCCGCACCGGTGGCCTGCTGCGTGTCGCCACCTTCGGCCGCGGCATGTGGGAAATCTACCCGTCCGCCACCGCCGAGCGCGGCGTGGCCGGCAACGGCGACTATGACCGCAACGGGCAGCTCGACTTCGTGGACCTGCTGTCCACGGCCAACCGCCTGGGCACCACCCCGGCGACGGCGGAGAAGCCCTACTACGACTGGAACCAGGACCTCGTGGGCCCCGTGAACGCGGTGGATGACGACGACCTGGCGCAGCTCCTGACCCGTTACGGAGGGCGGCCGTGAACATGCGCGCGTCCTCTTCCCCTCATTCGTTCCTCATGGAGCGCAACATCGTGACCCAGCGAATTGCTGTCGGTCTCACGCTGCTCGCGGCGCTGTTCGCCACCGCGTGCGGTGACGACCCCAAGCCCCAGCCCGCGGAGGCCACCCTGGTCTTCCGCACCCAGCCCGGCTCGGTCCGGGCGGGTGAGCGGCTCGGGGCCGTCGAAGTGGCCCTCGTCGACGCCAACGGCAACGTCGTCGTCGAGCGCGGCGGGACGGTGCAGCTCACGCTGACGGATGCCCCCGCCGACGCACGGCTCGGGGGCTCCACCCGGACCGCGCTCCTCTACGGCGTGGCCCGCTTCACCGACCTCACCGTGGCGAAGGTCGGCGCCAACATGAAGCTGTCGGCCCAGGTCGGCACGCAGACCGCGAGCAGCTCGGCGTTCTCCGTGCGCGCGGCCGCTCCGGCTCGCATGGCGCTCACCACCGGCCCCACGGACGTGGACGTGCATACGGTGCTCTCCCCGGTGGTCATCAACGTGCAGGATGCCTTCGGCAACACCGCGGACGACGCGGCCACCGTGACGGTGGCGCTCGAGGGCGGCGCCACGGGAGCCACGCTGGGCGGCAACACCACCGCGGAGGCGGTGAATGGCGTGGCCACCTTCAATGAGCTGACCGTCGACGAGGATGGCACGGGCTACGTGCTGGCCTTCTCCTCGGGCTCGCTGCCCGTGGTGAAGTCCGCTCCGTTCACCGTGCGTCCCGGCCAGCCGGCCAGCCTGAGCTTCACCACGCAGCCGGCGGAGTCCGCGGTGGCGGGTGCCACCCTGGCGCCGGTGCGGGTGACGGTGCTGGACTCGCATGGCCGTGTGGCGAAGCGCGCCCAGGGAAACGTCACCGTGGAGCTGGTGTCCGGCAACGGCGCCACGCTGGCGGGGACGGCCTCGGTGGCGGTGGCCAACGGCGTGGCCACCTTCGACGCGCTGAGCGTCCAGAAGGCGGGCGCGGGCTACACGCTGCGCGCCAGCTTCGGCTCCCTGACGGCGGCGGACTCGTCGGCGTTCGCCATCACCCCGGCGGCGGCGGCGCGGCTGGCCTACGTGGCGGCGCCCGGCGCGGCCACCGCGGGCGTGGCCTTCAGCCCGGCGGTGCAGGTGGAGCTGCTGGACACCTACGGCAACCGGACCGCCTCCAACGCGACGGTGGCGGTGGCGCTCGACGCCAACCCGGGCAGCGCGACGCTCAACGGTACGGCCTCGGTGTCCGCGGAGGGTGGCGTGGCGACGTTCGCCAACCTGTCCATCAACGTGGCGGCCCAGGGGTACACCCTCCGGGCCACGTCGGGGTTGCTGGAGTCCGCGACGAGCGGCACGTTCGACATCGCCCCCGCGGCGGCGGCGGCGCTGGCCTTCACCGCGCAGCCGGCCAACGGCACCGCGGGCGCGGCGCTGGCCCCGGCCGTCGAGGTCACCATCCGTGACGCGTTCGGCAACACGGTGCCCTCCACGGAGCAGGTGACGCTGGCGCTGCAAGGCGGCGCGGGCGTGGTGCTGAACGGCACCACCACCGTGGCGGCCGAGAATGGCGTTGCCCGCTTCTCCGCGGTCAACGTCCAGCGGGCCGGTGCGGGCTACACGCTGCGTGCCAGCTCGGGCTCGCTGGCGGAGGCGACGAGCAGCGCGTTCTCCATCTCCGCGGCGGACGCGGCGAAGCTGGTCATCTCGCAGCAGCCGGCCAACGGCACGGCGGGCGTGGCCCTGAACCCGGGGATGCGCGTGTCCATCCTGGATGCGTTCGACAACCAGACGGCCTCCACGGCGAGCGTCACGGTGGCGCTGGCGGCCAACCCGGCCAACGGCACGCTGCTGGGCACGCTGACGGTGTCGGCCGACGCGGGCGTGGCCACCTTCGGCGCGCTGCGGCTGGAGAAGGCGGGCAGCGGGTACTCGCTGCGCGCTACCTCCGACGGGCTCACCGAGGTGACGAGCAACACGTTCGACATCGCCGCGGCGTCCGCGGCGGCGCTGGCCTTCCGCACCCAGCCCGCGAACGGTATCGCGGGGCAGGACCTGGCGGCCTTCGAGGTCGAGGTGCACGACGCGTACGGCAACATGGCGGACTCCACCGCCACCATCACGCTGGCGCTGGGCGCCAACCCGGGCGGCGATACGCTGGGGGGTGACGTGGAGGAGGCCGCGGCGGCGGGCGTGGCTCGCTTCTCCGCGGTCCACCTCCGGAAGGCGGCGGCGGACTACACGCTGCGCGCCACCTCCGACGGGCTCACCGAGGCGACGAGCAGCGCGTTCTCCATCTCCGCGGCGGACGCGGCGAAGCTGGCCGTCTCACAGCAGCCGGCCAACGGCACGGCGGGCGTGGCCCTGGCTCCGGGGGTGCGCGTGTCCATCCTGGACGCGTTCGACAACCAGACGGCCTCCACGGCGAGCGTCACGGTGGCGCTGGCGGCCAACCCGGCCAACGGCACGCTGCTGGGCACGCTGACGGTGTCGG
Organism: Myxococcus sp. RHSTA-1-4; assembly: GCF_020037125.1. GTDB lineage: Bacteria > Myxococcota > Myxococcia > Myxococcales > Myxococcaceae > Myxococcus. The sequence goes on along the minus strand of NZ_JAIQDG010000026.1, from coordinate 109,973 downwards.
CTGACGCGGGCGTGGCCACCTTCGACACCCTGCGGCTGGAGAAGGCGGGCAGCGGGTACTCGCTGCGCGCCACCTCCGACGGGCTCACCGAGGTGACGAGCAACACGTTCGACATCTCGGCGGCATCCGCGGCGAAGCTGGTCATCTCGCAGCAGCCGGCCAACGGCACGGCGGGCGTGGCCCTGACTCCGGGGGTGCGCGTGTCCATCCTGGACGCGTTCGACAACCAGACGGCCTCCACGGCGAGCGTCACGGTGGCGCTGGCGGCCAACCCGGCCAACGGCACGCTGCTGGGCACGCTGACGGTGTCGGCCGACGCGGGCGTGGCCACCTTCGGCGCGCTGCGGCTGGAGAAGGCGGGCAGCGGGTACTCGCTGCGCGCTACCTCCGACGGGCTCTCCGAGGTGACGAGCAACACGTTCAACATCGCCCCCGCTGGCGTCGACACGCTGGTGGTGGCGACGGAGCCGCCCGAGACGGCGGTGGCCGGTGAGTCCCTGGGCACCATCACCGTGGAGGCTCGGGACGCGTTCGGCAACCTGGTGCCGAGCTACGGTGAGCTGGTGGCCGTCGCGGTGGACCCCGACGCCAACCCGGCGGGCGCCTCGGTGGTGGCGGGCGCGCGCGAGGTGGCGGCCGTCAACGGCGTGGTCACCTTCGAGGGGCTGGCCCTGGACAAGGTGGGCGCGACGCAGCTCGTGTTCGTGGGCTACAACGCGGCCTTCACCGAGCTGTACGTCGGCTACTCGCGGGCGGTGAACATCACCGCCGCCGCGGCGTCGGCCATGGCGTTCCGCCCGGTGGCGGCGGAGACGCAGGCGGGCTCGGCGATTGGCCCGGCGGTCCAGGTGCAGGTGACGGACCGCTTCGGCAACGCGACGAGCGGCAGCGGGAACGTGACGCTGTCCCTGGGCGCCAACCCGGGTGGCGACACGCTGCGCGGCACGCTGACGCAGCCGGTGTCGAATGGCGTGGCGACCTTCGCGGACCTGGTGCTGGAGAAGGCCGGCCGGGGCTACACGCTGAAGGCCAGCCAGACGGGGCTGACCCCGGCGACGAGCGCTCCGTTCGCCATCATCGGCGCGGAGCCCACCCGCCTGGAGTTCGCCGCGCAGCCGCGCTCGACGCCCAACGGGCTGCCGCTGAACGAGGTGGCGGTGCGTCTGGTGGACGCGTTCGGCAACACGGCGACGTCGGCCAGCGAGGTTGCCCTGGCGCTGGGCAACGCGAACGGCGCGGTGCTCGGCGGCACGGTGCAGGTGGCCGCGCAGGCCGGCGTGGCGCGCTTCGGTGACCTGACGGTGGACCGTAACGGCCAGGGCTACACCCTGGCGGCGTCCTCGGGCCCGCTGGTGGGCGCCGAGTCCGCCGCGTTCGACGTGTACGGCGCGACGCTGGCGTACACGGACCCGGCGGCCGGCCGCATCCGGGTGATGCGCAACCCGTCCTCCACGGCCACGCGGCTGGTGCTGGACGTGGTGGCGGCCGAGGACCTGAGCGGCTACGGCGTGGGCTTCAACCTCCCGCTGGACGCCACGAAGGTGCGGCTGCCCACGGCGGGGGCGCTGACGGCGGGTGCCATCCTGTCGGCGGGCGCCTCGGTGCCGGCCGCCGCGGTGGCGCTGCCGGCTTCCGGCCCGCTGGCAGGGGTGCTGACCAGCGGTATCAGCCAGAAGGCCGGCGGCTCGGGCTCGGTGGCGGCGGACACCGCCATTCCCACGGGCAGCGTCCTGTATCAGCTCACCCTCGAGCTGGCTCCGGGCGCCGAGCCGGGCGTGGTGTTCGACGGTGCCAGCCTGGGCAGCCGCTTCAAGGGCCTGCTCCGGAACAAGCTGGGCGATGACGTGGTCGGCAGCAACGACTTCGGCATCGGCCGCCTGGAGATTACCGCCGACCCTGGCTTCCAGCAGACCGCTCAGCGGTAGTTGAGGGCTTCACCGGTGGGGCCCGAGTCCCACCGGTGAGTCCAGCTTCCGGGCCCTGCTCGGGTGGCACTCGCCACCTGGGTGGGGCCCGGGTGTTTTCAGGGCACGACTCTTCCGGGGGAAGAGGGCAGGGCGGGCTCCACATAGCGGGCACGCGGGCGCAGGAGGTGGCCCTGCTCGCGCTGCTCCAGCACGTGCGCCACCCAGCCCGCCGCGCGGCCCACGGCGAACAGCGTGGCCCCCGCGCCCGGTGGCAGCCCCAGTGCCTCCGCGAGCATGACCAGCCCGAAGTCCACCGACGGCGGCGGGTGCCCCGCCTTCCGCATCACCTCCAGCACCGAGCGCGCGACACGGACGCCCATTGCCTCCGGCCGCACCGACTGTGCCGCCTCCACCAGCGGGGGCGTCCTCGGGTCTCCGTCGGGGTACAGTGGGTGGCCGAAGCCGGGCACCGACTCGCCCCGCCGCAGGCGCTCGTACACCACCTCCGTCGCGCGCTCCGGCCGGCCCACCTCCGCCAGCAGCGCCTCCACCCTGTCACAGGACCCGCCGTGCTTCGGCCCGGACAGCGCCGCCAGCGCAGCGCTCACACACGCGTAGAGGTCCGCCCCCGAGGACGCCGTCACCCGCGCCGCGAAGGTGGACACGTTCAGCTCGTGGTCCGCGCACAGCACCAGCGCCCGGTTCAGCAGCGCCGGCGCCCGCTTCACCCCCGTGCCCCACGCGCACGCCAGCGACGCCGCCACCGTGTCCTCCTTCAGCGCCCGCACCACCCGCCCCGGCGCCTGGGCCACGCACACCCAGGCCGCCAGGTGCCGCAGCAACCGCCGCGCTCGTGCCTTCTCGCTCTCGGGAGGCGCCGCGAAGCGCACCGGGTCCCTCGCGCCCAGCAGCGTCACCAGCGCCGACAGCGCCGCCACCGGAGGCGTCCCCCGTGGCAGCAGCCGCGCCAGCTCCGAGGGAGGGAAGGACGGCTCCGGCGCCGGCCACAGCACCGCCTCCGGCGGAAGCGTCCCCGTCCACAGCAGCTCCGCCACGTCCTCGAAGCCGCGCCCCTCCACCGCGAGCGCCACCGCCGGCTGCCCCCGGTACGCCAGCCCCTCCGCGCCCACCCGTGACACCGAGGAGTCGATGACCGGCTCGCCCCACCGCAGCGCCCCCGAGGCCACCGCCGCATGTCCCGCCCGCGCGTCATGCCGGGCCTTCAACCGCTCCAGGTCCGAGCGCACATAGCGGTTCTCCTTCGTCCCCGGCTCGGGCACGCAGCGCACGAGCCCCCGGCTCACGTACGTGTAGAGCGTCGCCCGCTTCACCCCCAGCAGCGCCGCGGCCTCCGCCGCCGGCACCAGCTCCTCCTCACGTTGATGGTCGAATCGAGATTGAGAGCGACCGCCCTTGCGCCTACTCATGTCTCACGCGCCTCCCCGAGGCACATTGTCGACTCGACTCGATGCCATGTCGATATGAAGGAGCCCGTCATGCAGGTGGACTTCGGACGCACGTCTTCTGACTACGCGAAGCACCGCGCCGGCTTCCCGGATGCCTTCTTCGAGCGGCTCGCCCGGGAGGGACTCCTCCGGCCCGGCGTGCGCGCGGTGGACCTGGGCACGGGTACCGGCACCGTGGCCCGGGGGCTCGCGCGGCACGGCTGCACAGTGCACGCGCTCGACGTGTCCGCCCCCATGCTGGAGGCCGCGCGGCGGCTCGCCACCGAGGCCGGACTGAGCATCGACTTCCACCAGGCTCCCGCCGAGCACACCGGCCTGCCCTCGGGCGCGTTCGACCTCGTCGTCGCCGGACAGTGCTGGCACTGGTTCGACCGGCCCGCCGCCGCTCGCGAGGCCGCGCGGTTGCTCGCTCCCGGTGGGCGGCTCGTCATCGCCCACTTCGACTGGATGGCCCTGCCCGGCAACGTGGTGGAGGCCACCGAGTCCCTCATCCAGGCCTTCAACCCCGGCCCGTCGGCGCCCGACGTCTTCAGCCACGGCACCGGCCTGTACCCGCAGTGGTTCCGCGACACCGCGGAGGCGGGCTTCACCGGTCTGGAGTCCTTCACCTTCGACGTGCCCACGCCCTACACCCACGAGGCGTGGAGGGGCCGCGTCCGCGCCAACGCGAAGGTGGGCGCCTCCCTTCCGCCGGACACCGTGTCCCGCTTCGACACCGCGCTCGCGGCCGTGCTCGCCGAGCGCTTCCCACACGACCCGCTCGCCATCCCCCACCGCGTCTTCGCCCTCCTGGCGGCGCGGCCTTGAACCCCGTCACACAGGAAGGAGCACACGCCATGTCCTCCCACCCCCACGTCATCCACGAGCCGGACGTCCCCTGGAGCGAAGTCACGCAGGGCCCGAAGGTGGCGTACCGCCGCAAGCAGCTCGGCGCCGCCGCGAAGGGCCGCAAGCTGGGGTGCAGCCTGATGGAGCTGCCTCCCGGCAAGCACGCCTGGCCGCGCCACTACCACCTGGCCAACGAGGAGGCCTACTACATCCTCTCCGGCACCGGCCGGCTGCGCCTGGGCGAGGACACCCTCGCGGTGAAGGCCGGTGACTACGTGGCGCTGCCCATTGGCCCCGAGGGTGCGCACCAGCTCCTCAACGATGGCACCGAGCCCCTGCGCTACCTCGCCTTCTCCACCATGGTGGAGCCCGACGTCATGGTGTACCCGGACTCGCGGAAGGTGGTCATCTCCGCGGGCTCCGCGCCGGGCGGCGACAAGGCCGCGCGCACCCTGTTCACCACGCTGCCCCTGTCCGCCGAGGTGGACTACTGGAGTGGCGAGGAGCGGTAGTCCGCGGAGTGGCGTGGATTCCCGTTCCGGCTCCGGGTTGCTGGAAGCTGGAGGTTGGGGCTGTTGTGTCCTACCCAGGGTGTTCTAACCTCTGCTGCCCGCAACGAGGGGGACACCTGATGTCTGGCGCAGCAAAGTCGTTCGTGATTCGCGACCCCATTCACGGTTACGTCCGCATCGCGTCCCACGAGCGCGTCATCGTGGACCATCCCATCACGCAGAGGCTGCGCCACGTTCTCCAGACAGGTCTCGCGCACCTGGTTTTTCCCGAGGCCAGGACCTCTCGGTTCGTGCACAGCCTGGGGGCGATGCACCTGGCTTCACGCTTCCTCGTTGCCAGCCTCGAGAACGCGGAGCCCGTGGTCGCGGATGCATTCTTCGACGAGGTCGAGAGCCTTGGGGCCTTCCGGCCGCTGAAGCACGCTGACATGGATGCGCTCCTGTCGCCTGCCTCGGGCGAGGGCGGGCTCCTTGCGTCCCGTGCGACCTTTCCGGGCCACCATTCCCCCGAGGAAGAGCGCCGCCGCCGCCGTCTGCTTGCGTTCGCGGAAGCGGGGCTCCGGCTGGCTGCCTTGTTTCACGACCTCGGCCACCTGCCCTTCAGTCATGACCTGGAGTTCGCGCTGGACACCCACGCGCAGAATGCGCGCAAGCAGGCGGCGCCCGGTTCCGCGCTTCCCAACGGACTCCAGGCCCTGCTGGAGAGTGGTCTTCCCGCACACGAGGCCATAGGCCACCAACTCGCGAAGCTCGTGATGGACAACCTCGTCGAGACGGAAACCTCCACGGGCGTCCGCGCGGTGTACCAGCTCGCCTACGATATCCTCGACCTGCAGCCTCCGTATGAGCAGAAGGCGGTGCCCAAGGCCAACGTGCTTCACTGGCTCCATTCACTCGTTGATGGGGAGGTGGACGCGGACAGGGGCGACTATCTGCTGCGAGATGGGAGGGCACTGGGCTTCGAGTTCGCGGCCTACGACCTGGAGAGGCTGGTCGGCAACCTCGTGCTCGTCAAAGACCCCGCCATGGGGTTCATGACGGCGGTACGTGAGGCGGGCCTGAGCGCACTCGAAACGTTCTTCCTCTCCCGAAGCCGGAGCAATCTGGCGATGGTGCGCCATCACAAGAACGCACAGGCGGGTGCCGCCTTTCGTTACGCCTCCCTGCGCGTCTTCAAGGAGCCAGCGGGCCTGGCACTGGTAGAGGCCATTGGTGAAATCTTCGCCGTCCGGGTCAAGGACGATGCCAAGGTCCGTACCGCGCTCAACCGGTTCGCTACCTTTGATGATGCCTTCTGGTGGCAGGCGCTACGGGAGCTTCGCCCGTCAGCGAGCGAGCCCCTGCTGGTCGCCTGCCTCGAGTTGGTACTCAATCGCTCGGCCACTCTGCGGAGTCTGTGGAAAAGGAAGGGCAACGTCGCACGCGACAAGGTCGCGCGGCTCAATCAGTTGCTGGATGACCCGAATGCGAAGGAGCGGGTCAGCGCCACCATGAACAGGCTTGCCGAGCGTGGCGTGCTGGTCCTGCGCCACAAGTTCACCCCGTTCAAGACCTTCAAGCGTGAGACTCGACCTGATGGTATCCACCCCGATGACGACAGCCTCGTCCTCATCCGGACGGAGCGAGGGCTGCAGCCGGCCGCAAGCCTCTCGTCCATCATTCGTGGCCTGCGTGAAGCCTGGAAGGAAGAGCCACACCTGCACGCGTTCGTGCTCGCGAACTCCCGCGGCCTTGATGCGGAGGGTGTGCTGGACGAGTTCCTCCGCGAGTAAAGTTCCTGACCGCTGTGCTACAGGTCTTTCGGCAGCGAGAAGCCGCAGCGCCAGCCAGTGTACGGAATCCCTCCAGCGCCGCTAGACGCGACGGATGAGAGGCACTACCGTTGATTTGTTCGCGACCTCGGGAGATTGCTCGTGTTCGACGCATATCGCTTCTTCGAGCCACTGAATGGCCGCTCCTTCATCGAGGTGCGCGACTTGTTGCGGGCAGTCGCGGAAGTGCGAGTTCGGTTCCTCGCGGACCTGCCCTCCGACTTCGACGTGACGGAGTTGCTGGAGTTGGCACGTCGGAACCAGTGGCTCACCGAAGATGCGGAGGGGCGGTTGCACTTCCATGTCGCGGCTCCCGCGAAGTCCCGGAAGATGGAAGCGGCATTCTCTTCGTGAACGTGGCGATAGGGCTCGCTTCTTTCCAGGGCTGAGTCGAGCCGCAGCGGAGTTGAGTTGACAGGCGCATGAGGCCCACGTCCCCGCGTCGGCCCGTCCGGGCTTAAGCTTCCGGCCGCATGGCCTCCCTGCTCGACACCCTCACCCAGGAGCGACTCCTCAAGGACCGCGACGCCGCCGCCGAGGTGGTGCGTCGTGGTGAGCCCCCGCACGTGTCACTGCTGCGCCTGTGCGACGCGGGGCTGCTGGAGGGAGGCCTCTCCGTGGGGTACGGCGTGCGCCCCGACGAGCTGGTGGGCCCCCTCACCACCGCCATGGGCGGCCCGGCCCGCCGCTTCAAGGTGGTGGACGTGCGTGAGCGCCCCGTGCTGGAGCTGCACGTGCTGGCCGGCGACGTCTCCGAGCGCTGGGAGGTGGAGGACCTCTCCGCGCTCGTCCACAACCTCAACAGCCTCTACCGCGACGCGCCCGACGTGCGCGCGGTGGCCGAGCTCGGCGAGTGGGAGGACGCGCTCCAGCTCTGGTGCGTGGACAAGCGCACCCTGCCGCGCCTGCTGCGCCAGCCCTTCTTCGCCCCCCGCAACGTCCGCGCGCTCACGCCTTCCGGCGGCAGGTGATGTTCAGCGGACGCCCTCCGCTCCGGGGCAATCCCCCTGGAGGGTGGGGGCAGGCGCGGTGGACGGTTTCGCGTCCACTGGCGGGGCGGGTCTGCCAGCGCGTCCAGCGGGACCTGGTGCGGGTGTCCTGCTGCTCGCCCGGGAAGCTGTGTGGCCTGGGTCTTGGCACCATCCGCGGGCTGGCGCGGCACCTGGGCCAGGACGTGGTGGCGCGGGAGCGCCGGTGCATGCACCAGGGCGCGCCCACCTGCGAACTGGAGGTGGGCCAGCTCCCCTGACGGCCCGGGCCGGTCCGCTCCGGCGCCCCCGGCCTCCCACGCGCCGGAGTTCTGGGGCACCATGGGGCCCCATGCGCTTCGTCCCCCTCTTCGTGCTCGTACTCCTCACGGCGGCCCCCGCGCTGGCGGAGCTGGACTCCTTCGGACAGGGGACGGGCCGCGACGGTGCCCTCACCGTGTCGACGCTGGGCCGGGTCATCAACCCGCACGGACCGCTGGTGGCCAGCGCTCCGGCCGGGAGCACCGTGCTGCAGCTGCAGAGCACCACCAATCAGGTCGTCGGTGCGTTGGTGCTCATCCACCAGAGCATCGGCGTTCCGGCCACCACGCCGTCCGGCGGCACGACCTCCGTCGCCCCGGGAGCGGTGGGGCGCTGGGAGCTGGCCCGCGTGGAGTCGGTGAGCGCCGAGCCGCCCGAGGTGCGCCTCACCGCGCCCCTGGTGAACAGCTACACCGTGCCGGGCGCGCAGGCCGTCCTCGTGCCCGAGTTCACCAACGTCGACGTCGCCCCCACCGGCTCGCTCGTGGCGCCGCCGTGGGATGGCCGCAGTGGCGGCATCCTCGCCTTCCTCGCCACGGGCACGGTGACGAACGGGGGCCTCATCTCCGCGGACGGCGCGGGCTTCCGAGGGGGCGTCTTCGCCAACCACGCCAGCCTCCAGCTCTGCACCGGGCTGGACCTGACGCCCGAGCAGGGAGGCTCCTTCAAGGGCGAGGGCGTGGTGGTGAGCCGTTTCGGCACGGCCTCCGGGCGCGGCAACCTGGTCAACGGTGGCGGTGGCGGCAACTGCAGCAACTCGGGAGGCGGCGGGGGCGGACACGGAGGCGTGGGAGGGCTCGGCGGTCGCACCGGGAGCTCCCCCCCCAGGGACGAGGGCGGGCTCGGGGGCGCATTCATGAGCTACTCCCTCCTGGACCAGTTCCTCTTCGGCGGTGGCGGTGGCGCCGGCGAGGGGAACGACGACGCAGGCTCCAGCGGTGGGGCGGGCGGTGGCGTGGTACTCATCCGCGCGGGAGTGCTGAGCGGCACGGGCGTCTACATGGCCAATGGCCAGGGGGCCGCCGTCACGTCGGGGCACGACGGCGCGGGGGGCGGAGGCGCGGGTGGCGCCGTCATCCTGCGCGTGGCCGGGCAGGCCAGCTGCGGCGCCGTGATGGCGACTGGTGGCGGTGGTGGCCGCGTGAGCGAGGCGAGCGTCCCGCTGGGCCCGGGCGGCGGAGGCGGGGGCGGCTACACGCTCGTGCAGGGCACGGCGTTGAACTGCCCGGCCATCGTGGCGGGTGGGCCCGCTGGGCAGACGGCGTTCGACGGCTCCACCTACGGCGCGGCGGATGGTGGGGTGGGCATCGGCAAGGAGCTCATGGTCGCCTACCGCCGGCCGACGACACCCGTGGTCACCACTCCGGCGGCGGGTGCGGTGGGCGTGCCATCCCGCCCCCGCTTCGAGGGAGTGACGGACCCGGGCCTGCGCGTCATCGTGTACGTGGATGGCGTGGAGGTCATCCAGGTCTCCTCCGCCGCGGACGGCGTGTTCACCGCGAACTACCCCGCGCTGCGCGAGCCCCTGCCCGCGGGCGAGCACCGGGTGGCGGTCGTGGCGGATTCCCTGGGCGCCTACAGCCTGCGTTCCGCGGAGGTGGCGTTCAACGTGGTCGTCACGGTGGCGGATGGTGGCGTGGTGGAGCCGCCCATCCTCGTGGTGCCCGCGGAGGGCGACGTCGTCGGCCCCACGCCGCTGTTCGCGGGCGTGGCACCCCACGGCGTGACGGTGGGCATCGAGGTGGACAACGGGGCGGAAATCACCGTCCCCGTGGATGCGTTCGGCCGCTTCCGCTACCAGGTATCCGCCGACAACCCTCTGCCGCCGGGCCCGCACTTCGTCGTCCTCCACGCGCACAACGAGGCGGGCGCCACCGGGCCGTATTCGCCGACCACCCGCTTCGAGTCGGTGGACGGGGACGCCGGAACGCGGGATGCGGGCACGGGTGGGCCGGACTCGGGCACCCCGGGCGCGGACGGGGGGACTTTCGAGGTTCCGGTGCTGGTGGTGCCCGCCGAGGGCGAGGTCGTGGACTCCACGCCGCTGTTCGCCGGCGTCGCCGCGCCCGGGGCCTCCGTGTCCATCGAGGTGGATGGCGCGGAGGTGGCCCGGGTGACCGCTGACGGGACGGGCGCCTTCCGGCATCCGGTGCCCTCCGCGCAGGCGCTGGCGGTGGGAGCCCACAGCGTCACGGCGTACGCGCTCGTCAGCGCCACGGGGACGGCGGGGCCCCGCTCCGAGGCCACCGGCTTCGAGGTGCGCGGCCCCGCGGCGCTCGACGTGGGCTGCGGGTGCGGCGCGTCTCCCGCGAACGTGGCGGGGGCCTGGGCCCTGCTCGCCGGACTCGCGGCCGCGGTGAGGAGGCGGAGGAGGTAGACGGCTGGGCTCGCCCCATGATGCGGGCTCCTCCGCATGTGTACACGCCGCGGCGTCGCGGCGCGGACCGGCTCCCTCATCTGTCGGCAGGCGCCGGCCCCTGGCGCGGGACGCGCTACTCGTCGCCGCCGAGCAGGGCGCCCAGGCCGACGCCGCCCAGGACGCTGCCTTCGTCGCGCGAGCCGCCGGGACGCGCGGCGGAGAGGATGCGGCCCGCGAGCCGGCTGAACGGGAGCGACTGGAGCCACACCTTGCCCGGCCCTCGCAGGGTGGCGAAGAAGAGGCCCTCGCCGCCGAAGAAGGCGGTCTTGATGCCGCTCACCATCTGGATGTCGTAGTCCACGGTGGGCTGGAAGGCGACGATGCAGCCGGTGTCCACGCGCAGCGTCTCGCCGGGGCCCAGCGTGCGCTCGTGCAGCGTGCCGCCCGCGTGGATGAAGGCGAGGCCGTCACCCTGGAGCCGCTGCATGATGAAGCCCTCGCCGCCGAACAGGCCGGTGCCCAGCTTCTTCTGGAAGGCGATGCCCAGCGACACACCCTTGGCCGCCGCGAGGAAGCTGTCCTTCTGCGCAATCAGCTCGCCGCCGAGCTTCGCCAGGTCCACCGGGATGATTTTGCCGGGGTAGGGCGCGGCGAAGGCCACCTTGCGCTTGCCGCCGCCCCGGTTGAGGAACACGGTGGTGAAGAGGGACTCGCCCGTCAAGAGCCGCTTGCCCGCGCCGAGCAGCGAGCCGAGGAAGCCGCTCTTCTTCTCCGAGCCGTCACCGAAGATGGTCTCCATCTCGATGCCGTCCTCCATGTACATGAGGGTGCCGGCCTCGGCCACCGCCGCCTCGTTCGGGTCCAGCTCCACCTCGACGAACTGCAGGTCTTCGCCGTAGATGTGGAAGTCCACCTCGTGCATCTGCGCCATGGACACGCTCCGTCGTAAAAGGACGGCGCACCATAACCGTCCCGTCGCATGGCTCAACCCGCGAGATGGGGCGGACCTGCCGGTTCCGTACTGGGTTGACGGGCAGACAGGCGGGTTGCCGGGCGGGTGACGGAACCGGCCGTTATCTTCCGCGTCTTCGCGGCTGTGAGTCCCTGATGGAGGTCCTGTGTCCGTGGCGGAGCCGTCCCAAGGCATGGAGGAGCGCAGGTCGAGGCCACGCGTGGCCCTGGGATTGCTGCTGCGGTGGCTGATGTCGCTGGGCGGCATCCTCGCCGTCTTCGGCGGGCTGCACGCGTACATCGCCGTGCGGCTGTTCATCAGTCCGGAGCTGCCCGCGCCCTGGCCCGTGGTGGGCCCGCTGCTGGTGGCGCTCCTCTTCGTGTCGCTTCCGCTGGGCATGGCGGTGTCCCGGCGCGAGCCCACGGTGTGGACGCGGGCGCTCCAGTGGACGGCCTTCGTGTGGCTGGGGGCCTTCGGCATCTTCCTCAGCGCGGTGGTGGCGGCGGACCTCGTGGGCCTGGTGCTGAAGTGGACGGGTGTGGTGGAGGACGCGCTCGTGCTGGCGCGGGGCAAGGCGCTGGCGGTGGTGGGCCTGGCGCTGCCGGCGGTGGTGTACGCGTTCGTCACCGCGCGTGGCCGGGCGCGGGTGGAGCGGCTGACGGTGCCCATGGCCGGGCTGGAGCCGGGGCTGCACGGGCTGAAGGTGGTGCAGATTTCAGACATCCACGTGGGCCCCACGCTGGACAGGCACTGGCTGCGGCGTGTGGTGGCGCAGGTGAACGCGCTCCAGCCGGACGTGGTGGCGGTGACGGGCGACCTGGTGGACGGCCACGTGGAGGCGCTGCGTGACGAGGTGACGCCGCTGGCGGAGTTGCGCGCCTCGCTCGGCGTCTTCTACGTGACGGGCAACCACGAGTACTACCACGGGGGCCCCGCCTGGGCGGCGGAGGTGGCGCGGCTGGGGCTCACCGTCCTGCAGAACGAGCACCGCGTGGTGGAGCGCGACGGCGCCCGGCTCACCGTGGCGGGGGTGACGGACCACGACGCGGGGCACATCCACCCCGCGCACGCGAGCCGTCCGGACGTGGCGCTCGCCGGGGCACCCCGGGGCGTGCCGCGCCTGCTGCTGGCGCACCAGCCCCGCACGGCGCTCCACGTGGCCAGGGCGGGCGTGGAGGTGGACCTCCAGCTCTCCGGGCACACGCACGGCGGGCAGGTGTTCCCCTTCATGTTCTTCGTGAAGCTGCAGCAGCCGGTGGTGCGCGGGCTGGCCACCATCGCCGGGGTGCGCGTCTACACCCACCGGGGCACCGGCTACTGGGGCCCGCCGCTGCGCCTGGGGCCCGCGCCCGAAATCGCGGAGCTGACGCTCGTCATGGCGGGGTGACGGGCACCCGGTGGCCTTCCGGTCACCGGGTGCTCAAACGCAACTCCGTTCCAACCAGCAGCCGGGCGCGGCGACCCGACGCCTGCCCGGGCCCTCTCCATGCCCCTGGCCCTTCCGGAGCTTTCACCTAGAATCCGCGACCTCTGTAGCCGATGAGAGGGCTTCACCCGGTGGACCAGACGACGTTGAACAAGCTGCTCTCGGTGGGCGTGCAGAATGGCGCCTCGGACATCCACTTCCGGCCGGGAGACCCGCCCATCTACCGCGTCAACGGGGTGCTGCGGCCCCTGAAGATGGAGAAGCTGCATGCGGACCACACGAAGCAGGTGGCCATGCACATCATCAGCGACCAGTTGATGAAGGCGCAGATTGACTCCTTGCAGGAGTACGACACGTCCTACAGCGTGCAGGGCGTGGCGCGCTTCCGGGTGAACATCTACCGGCAGCGGGGCTCACTGGCGTGCATCCTGCGCATCATCCCCGACGAGATTCCCAACATCGACACGCTGGGGCTGCCGCAGGTCCTCAAGAAGATTGCGAGCAACGACCGCGGGCTGGTGCTGGTGACGGGCGCCACGGGCTCCGGCAAGAGCTCCACGCTCGCGGCGATGATTGACCACATCAACCGCAACGAGAGCCTGCACATCCTCACCATCGAGGACCCCATCGAGTTCGTCTACAAGAACATCAAGTCCTCCATCTCCCAGCGGGAGATTGGCCCGGACACGGAGAGCTTCGCCCGCGCGCTGCGCTCGGCGCTGCGGCAGGACCCGGACGTGATTCTGGTGGGCGAGATGCGCGACACGGAGACCATCGACATCGCGCTCAAGGCGTCCGAGACGGGCCACCTGGTGCTGTCCACGGTGCACACGACGGACGCGTCCCGCACCATCAACCGGCTGATTTCGGTGTTCCCCGCCGAGGAGCAGGCCATGGTGCGCATGCGCCTGGCGGACTGCCTCAAGGCCACCATCTCCCAGCGGCTCCTGCCCCGCGCCACCGGCAAGGGCCGCACCGTCGCGCTGGAAATCATGGTCCAGACGAAGTCCGTGGAGCAGTACATCCGCGAGGACCGCGCCAACGAGCTGAAGGACGTCATCGAGAAGGGCCGCGACATGTTCGGCATGCAGTCCTTCGACCAGCACCTGACCCAGCTCTACCGCGAGGGCATCATCACCCTGGAGACGGCGCAGAGCGCGGCCACCAACCCGGCCGACTTCCAGCGCGCGCTCGAGTTCGAGTGAGCCTTCGCGCCCTGCCTCCCGGTGCCATGGAGGTGTGAAGGGCAGGGTGGGTCCATTACGCTCCAGTCCAGGCGGTCAGTGGTCAATTTTGACTCGCTGAACGGGTTTTCAATGGACGGAGGTACCATCGGTGTGGCCGACCTCGGGGGAGCGGGGTCTCCTCGGCCGTTTGCGCACGAATTGAAGCAAAGTTTGATATTTCCGCTATCGCTGGTTACTCTGTGGGTGTGTCCCGCGCCCTCGCCCCTTGTTCGAGTCGTCTGGAGTCCCTCCCCGTCCACGGCCTGACGGAGGTTGGCGCACTGCGTCTGCCGCTGGCTTCGGGTGAGGCGCCTGGCCGGGTGCGCCATGGCGCACCGCCTTCCGGGGCGCCTCGCGTCATGCTGGTGTCGGAAGCGCCGCTGCTGAGGCTGGCCATTGGCCGGGAGCTGGCGTCGGGCTTCGAGCTGGCGCATGCGCTGGGCACCGCGTCGGCGGATCGGCGGCTGGATGCCGGCACGCTTCCGGACGCGCTCGTCATCGACCTGGACACCTCCGAGCGCTCCGCCGTGCCGGCCTTCCTCGTCCGGCTGGTGGAGCGGGGCTTCACGGGGCCGCGCATCCTCGTGTCGGCGCACTTCCGTCCGGAGCTGGCGGCGTCCTACAGCGCTTCCTGCCTCACCCACTTCGCGCTGGCGCGTCCGTGGCATCCCGGTGCGCTCCGCGCGCTCGTGGAGACGGTGCTGGGGGTGAACGGCTCACGCGCCGCCATGGGCGGCGCCTGAGGTCCTCGCGGTGAGCCGCGTGCCCTCGCTTCCGGACCGGTTGGTGGATGCGGGCCATGGCCTGCTGACGGGAGTGGCGAGCGCATCGCTGGGCGTGGCGCGGAGCGTGGGTGTGGTGCTGGCGTCGCTCGCCGGAGGCGCGTCGCAGTGTGTCCGTGGCCGTCCGCGCGAGGGGCTGTCCCGGCTGGGACGTGGGCTGACGCGCGTGGTGCAGCTCCCGTCGGACACGGTGCTGATGCTGGCCGGGCGCGTGCTCAGCGCGGTGCAGGTGCTGGCCGGGGTGGAGGTGCCGGGCCGCCGCCTCACGGATGAGGAGGTGACGCGGCTTCACGCCATCTTCGGGGAGAGCCTCGACTACGGGCGGGTGCGGGTGAAGGCGGGGCGGTTGGGGTTGCTGGGGCTGACGGGGCGGGCCTTCGCGCACGGCAACACCCTCTTCGTGCCGGGGCGGGACACGGTGGAGTTCGGGCTGCTGGTGCACGAGCTGACGCACGTGTGGCAGCACCAGCACGGCGGCACCGCGTACCTCGGCGCCGCGCTCGCCGCGCAGTGGTGGGGGGACGGCTACGACTGGCGCAAGGCGGTGAGCCGCCACCTGCGCTGGGCGGAGCTCAACCCGGAGCAACAGGCGCAGCTCATCGAGGACGCCGCCCTGTCGGGCCTGATTCCGCCCATCGTGCCGCTCCCGCCGCGTGCGCGGCTGAAGGGGTGGACGGAGGCGGCGTTGCCGCTGCTGGACGAGGCACTCATCTGTCTGCACACCGGCCGCGGCGCGCCCTGAGCGTCAGGTCCGGCCTCACAGCTTCGGCGGCGCCACCGGGTCGTGCTCGGAGAGGAGCCGGGCCACGCGGGCCTCGTCGATGCGCGTGCCGAGCTGCTCCATCTCGTGCTGGTCGCGAACCGTCTTGGACAGGCTGAAGGTGGAGCCCACCGTGAAGAGCAGCCCCATGCCCAGGAAGGACTTCACCCAGATGTCCACCGGCAGGTTCCAGATGCCCACCGCCGTCACTCCGACGGACAGGACGAAGGACAGCCAGGTCTGGGCGACCCAGGCGGAGCTGTGGGGGACGACGACCTTCGGCGTGGCGCGGGACATGCGTGCTTCCTCCTCGGAGCGAGCCGTGCTCGCTGATGGGAGAACCATGCACCTTCCGCTCGTAAAGCGCATGGAACGAATCCAGCGCGGATTGATAACCTGGAGTGAATGATTCAGCTCCAGCGGCTCGAGGGCTTCTACCGGGTGGCGCGCGCGGAAGGGTACGCACGCGCGGCGCGCTCATTCCCCTATCCGATAACGCAGCCGGGGGTGCACCAGCAGGTGAAACGGCTGGAGGACGAAGTGGGCGTGCCCCTCTTCGAGCGCGTGGGCAAGGACCGCGTGGTGCTCACGCCGGAGGGCCGCGCGCTGTACGCGCACGTGGCGCCCTTCCTCGAAGGGCTGGACGCCGTGGTGCAGTCGCTGCGCAAGGGCGAGGTGGGCGGCACGCTGCGAGTCCACGCCTCCGGCCACGTGCTGCGCCACCTGCTGCCGGCATGGCTGCGACGGCTCCAGGCGAAGCGGCCGGACATCGAGGTGGCCCTCTTCGAGTCCAAGGTGCCCGCGCTGGACGTGCTGCGCTCCGGTGACACGGACCTGGTGGTGGACCACCTGCCGGAGGTGCCGGACGATGTGGAGGCGCGCGAGGTGGGGCGGACGTACCCGTTCCTCGTGCTGCCCTCGCACCATCCCCAGGCGAAGAGCCGGCAGGTGCGGCTGGCGGAGCTGCGCGACGACGCCTTCATCGCCTACAGCACGGACCGGCACCTGCGGGAATTGCAGCTCGCGGAATTGGCGCGCGTGGGCGTGAAGCCGAAGCGGCTGCACGCGGCGGACTCGTCGGAGACCATCCTCGGCTTCGTGGCGGCGGGGCTGGGCTATTCGCTGCTGGCCTCGCTGCTGCCCGGAGGCCCCCGCGAGGCGGGCGTGGTGGCTCGTCCCCTGCCTGGCACTCCCACCGGCACCATCCACGCCGCGTGGCGGAAGTCCGCGACCCGCAGCCCCATCCTCCAGGCCGCGCTGGCGCTCGCGCCGAAGCCGTAGCCGCGCCCGGAACGCCGACGGGGCCCCGCGCCCGCCCGGAAGGACGGACCCGGAGCCCCGCGGGGACTCCATAACCTGCGCGCGGAAAGCTCAGCCGCGGTGCTGGTGGATGGCCATGATGGGGTAGTTCATCGAGCGGATGGTGACGCGCTGCGAGCCATCCGCGTTGACGTTGTTGGAGCCGATGAACTGGGGCTTGCCGTCCTTCCAGCCCGCGAACATCACCACGTGCTGGCCGCCCGGCGTCTTCATGGACACCACGTCACCGGGCTTCGCGTCCTTCAGGGACACGCGCTTGAAGTCCGGGTCGTTGTCCAGCTTCTTCATCAGGCCCATCACGCTGTTGTCGTGCTGCTTGTCGGTGATGAGCCCCGCCTGCTCCAGGCACGCGGAGACGAAGTTGGCGCAGTTGACGTTGTTGGGGACCCAGTCCTCCATGTTCTTGCCCACGCCGCTCTTCTCCAGCTTGAGCGAGCCCGCGTTCTTGCCCAGGTGCGACTTCGCGATGTCGAAGGCGCTGCCGGTGGGGGCGTTGCCGCCGTTCGTTCCGGTGGTGCCGCTCGTGCCCTGCGGACGCGAGCCGGAGGAGGGCTTCGTGCCCTTCGGCGGGTCGAACCCGTCGGTGGCGCCCGGGATGCTCAGCGACTTGCCGGCGTAGATGAGGTTCGCGTTCTTGATCTGCGGGTTGGCCTTCATCAGCGCGCCGACGGTGGTGCCGTACCGCTTGGCGATGCCGGACAGCGTGTCACCGGACTTGATGCGGTAGCTCATGGGGGGCTCCGAGGAGGCAGGGGACGCGGGGGCGTCACGGGTGGGACCTGCAACCATTCTCGAAGCCTGTGAATTGAAGTTGCGCACCCTCTGCGTTTTTTACCTACAGCCAAGGGGAGCAGCCTCAGTGTGGAGTCCCTCCCTCGGGAGTTTCGGGGCCTTTGGGCAGGGATTCCGGACAGTGGGGGGGGCCACCCGCCGTGTCCGGAAGCAGCCGGGGAACCGGAGGCCCCTCCCGGGAGGGGGCCGGAGTCCCTACCCTGCGGCGTATGAGCGAGTCATTCCGCAGGCTCAACCTGGACTGGGTGCTGCCCTCGCTGGCGGTGGGAGGCCGCTTCCCCATCGAGGCGGCGGAGCACCTCGCCCGGAAGCTCGGCATCCGCTACGTGGTGGACGTTCGCGTGGAGGAGCGCGACGACGAGCACGTGCTGCGCGAGCACGGCATCACCCTGCTGCACCTGCCCACGGAGGACATGCGCGCCATCCGCCGCGACATGATTGACGACGGTGTCGCGTGGGTGACGGAGCAGATTGGCCACGGCCACAAGGTCTACATCCACTGTGAGCACGGGGTGGGGCGCAGCGCGCTGCTGGCGCTGTGCTGCATGGTGGCGCTGGGGCACCCGCCGCTGGAGGCGCTGGCACTGGCCAAGCGGCAGCGCTGGCAGGTGTCGCCCAGCCCGGAGCAGCTCCGGACCTTCATGGACTGGACGGAGGCCTGGCGTGCGCGGCACGGGCTGACGTGGAGCATGCCCACCTTCAACGAGTTGGCCGACCTCGCCTACAGCCACCTGCGCAATCCGCCGCCCGCCGGCGCCGACAACCACGACTGATTCCGGAGCGTCATGTTGGTGTACGGAGACCACCCGCGAGAGGTGGACGCCGTGGCGGAGGCGCGGGCGCTCGTCACCACGAGGGCGGAGGTGCGGGCGCTGCCGCCGGGCCTGTCCCGTCACGCCGCGCTGGTGTCGCTGCTCATCCGCGTGGGCGAGTGGGCGCAGGGCGTGCTGGACGCCGAGCATCAGCGGCGCGGCGGTGACGGGGACACGCCGCTGGCTCGTGCGTGCGAGGCCGCGCTGCTGGCGCTGGGACACGCGGTGGCCGCATCCTGGTCGGACGGCTTCCGCGCGGACCTGGAGACGCTGGGGCCGCTGCTGGAGGTGCTCGAAGGGCTGGCGCCGCGCGAGCCCGTGCGGTGCAAGGTGCCGGAGGGTTATGCCTTCTACGCGCTCTACCCGGAGGCGTATCTGGAAGCGGCGAGGGCGGTGCCGGCGGACGGACGTCCCTGGCGCGTCATCGGCATCCGCGGCATCGGCACGGGGCTGGCGGGCGTGGTGGCCGCGGGGTTGGGCACGGAGGTGCTGTGCACCGTCCGCCCGGGAGGGCACCCCTTCGAGCGCACGCTGTCGCTGTCACCGGAGCGGGCCGCGCGGCTGGCGGAGGAGGCGCGCGCGGGCTGGCGCTTCGCGGTGGTGGACGAGGGGCCGGGCCTGTCGGGCTCCTCGTTCGGCGCGGTGGCGGACTTCCTGGAGTCACATGGTGCGGCGCCGGAGTCGGTGACCTTCTTCCCGAGTCACGCGGGGGACCTGGGGCCCCAGGCACAGGCACGGCACCGCGAGCGCTGGGCCCGAGCCGGCAAGTGCGTGGTGGACTTCGAGCCGCTGCTGCTGCGTCTGGCCGAGCCGTCGCACGCGCTGGCCCGCTGGGTGGAGGACCTCACCGGACAGGCGGAGGCTCCGCTGGAGGACGTGGGGGGCGGAGGCTGGCGGCGGTTGCTGCTGCCGGAAGCGGAGTGGCCGCCGGTGCACCTGTGGCAGGAGCGGCGCAAGTACGTGTCGCGAGCGGGCGGACGGCGCTGGCTGCTGAAGTTCGCGGGGCTGGGGGCTCATGGTGCACGCGCATGCCTCCATGCGCGCGCGCTGGCGGAGGCGGGCTTCGGCGTGCCGGTGGCGGGGCTGCGGCACGGCTTCCTGGTGCAGCCCTGGCTGGAGGAGGCACGGCCGCTGAGCATGGCCTCGAGCGGCGTGGAGCGCCAGGCGCTGGTGGAGCGCGTGGGGGCGTATCTCGGCTTCCGCTCCCACCACTTCGGCCCGGTGGGTGACGAGTGCGGGGCATCACCGCGCGAGTTGTGGGAGATGGCGCGCTACAACACGGAAGCCGCGCTGGGGCGCGAGGTGGCATCCGCGCTGGAGGCATGGGAGCCACGGCTGGACGGACTGGCGCGCGAAATCCGCCGGACGGTGACGGACAACCGGATGCACGCGTGGGAATGGCTGGTGCTGCCAGGGGGGCGTGTGCTGAAGGCGGACGGAGTGGACCACCACCGGGGGCATGACCTGGTGGGGTGTCAGGACCTGGCGTGGGACCTGGCGGGAGCGGCGGTGGAGCTGTCGCTGGACGCGGACGCACTGGGCGCGCTGTGCACGGCGGTGGAGTGCCACAAGGGCCATGTGCCATCGCCCGGCGTGCTGCGCTTCCACCGGCACGCGTACCTCGCCTTCCAGCTCGGCCACCATGCGCTGGCGGCGGCGTCCTATGACACCCGCGCGCCGGACGAGGCCGCGCGCCTGCGCCGGGCGGCGGACCGCTACGCGGCGCTGCTGCGGAGCGAGCTGGCGGCCTTCTCCGCGAGTGTCAGGGCACGCTGAGCGCGGGCCCACATGCCGGGGCGCGTCACCGAGCCCGGAGCCGCGACATGGCCGCTGCAAGACGGGAGAAGCCAGTGCCGGCGCCAAGAGGCTTGAACCGGACGGGTGGGCCGCGCATGGTGCCAGCGTGAGCACCCTCATTCCACACCCCGACTTCAAGGCCGCGCGGTTCGCCCAGTGCCCGGACGCGCGCTTCCAGCCTGCTCCCGCGGACGGCGTCCTGCCGGAGGGCTTCTTCTCCACCACCAACCTCCCCACCTACGTGCGCGTGGACGGCGTCTGGCGCATGCCCCGCGAGCCCCGCATGGACTGCGCGCTGGTGCTGGACGCGCAGGGCGAGCTGTGGGCGCGCGAGGGCCGGCGCGTGCGCGCGGGCGAGCGCGTGGTGGTGGGCCACGCCGAGGACGGCAGCGAGGGCGTGTACGTGAACCTGGCCTGGCTCTCCGAGGGCGGGGAGGGTGAGTTCAAGTTCATGACGAGCGAGGTGTCGCGCGAGAAGCCCATCGACTACGCGCACATGGCGCGGCTGCTGGTGGATGAGCGCGAGCGGGGCGGCTACCCGGTGTGGGTGACGGGGCCGGCGCTGGTGCACTCGCGGGCGCGCGTGGACATGACGTGGTTCATCGCCAACGGCTTCGTGGGAGCGCTGCTGGCGGGCAACGCGGTGGCGGTGCACGACATCGAGGCGTCCATCTTCAACACCACGCTGGGGATGAGCGGCTCGGGTGAGGCCACCTCGGGCGGCCACGGCCTGCACATGCGCGCCATCAACAAGGTGCGCGCGGCGGGCTCCATCTCGAAGGCGGTGGAGGCGGGGGTGATTACCAATGGCATCATGCACGCGTGTGTGGTGCACAAGGTGCCCTTCGTGCTGACGGGCTCCATCCGCGACGACGGGCCGCTGCCGGACGTCATCACCGACAACCTGTCCGCGCAGGACGCCATGCGCCGTCACGCGGTGAAGGCCTCCATGGTGGTGATGATTGCCACCGCGCTGCACTCCATCGCCACCGGCAACATGCTGCCGTCGTTCGTCACGGAGAAGGACGGCAGCCTGCGCGAGCTGCCCACCATCTGCGTGGACTCGTCCGAGTTCGTGGTGAGCAAGCTGAAGGACCGCGGCACGCACCAGGCCTTCGGCGTGGTGACGAACGCGCAGGACTTCATGCACATCCTGCGGCTGTACGTGGAGCGTGAGCTGGCGGCGCGGGGCAAGGCCCCGAAGGGCGTCTGAGGACACGCGAGGGGAACGGCGCGTCACCGTTCCCCTCGCCGTGCGTCACTTGCAGGACTGCGCGCCGATGGGACGGCAGACACCGTCCACGCAGGTGCCGGAGAGGTAGCAGTTCTCTTCGACCTCGCACGGCTCCCCCAGGCGAACGGTGGGCACGCAGGTCTGTGTCGCGGAGGCGCAGACCAGCCCCGGGCCGCAGAGCGCGTCCGCGCAGGACTCACCCTGGCGCGGCGCCGGCCGGCACGTACCCCACGCGCTCCCGTCGGACTTCGCGCCGGGGCAGTCCATGCCGGTCTCGCACTCGAAGGGACCGCGGCAGGCGGCGCCCGCTCCGCGCCTGGGGCGGCAGGTGCCGGGCTGGCGGCTGTCGCCATCGCAGAACAGCTCGTCACGGCACTCCTGCGTTCCAAAGCGGCCGAGGCCCGGGGCCGTACAGGACTCGCCCTCGCCCCGGGGCTTCTGGCAGCGGCCGTCCCGGCAGAACAGGGACCAACCACACCGCGCGCCCTCGTAGTCGTCGCATGCCTCGCCCTCGCGGCTCATGGGCTGACAGGTTCCGTGCGTTCGACTGGCCTGGTCACACCACGTACCCTGGTCGCAGACGCCCACCGGAATGCCATCCTCGGCTCCGCAGCGCGCTCCCTCGCCTCCGGGCGTGAGGCACCTGCCGCCGATGAGGACGGTGCCCGGCGGGCACGCGTCGGTCGCGAGGATGAACTCCGGTAGCGGCTCCCGCCGGCACGCACCTCCGCAGGTCCAGGGGAGCGCGTCGCAATACGCGCCGTCGCGGCACTCGGTGCTCCACTGGCACGTCCCTCCGTCCTCGACCTGTCCCAGGAGGAAGCGGCACTGCGTGTCGTACTCGATGCCCCGGTTCCGCATGGGCAGGCTGACCGGGGTGTCCTCACAGCTCCCACCGCGGAGGTGTTCCACGCACTGCCTGGCCACGTCCGCGTCGTAGCGCACGCGTCCGTCCGTGAGCGCGGCGTCGTGCCGCGTGCCCAGCCCGACCTGCCTCACGAAGCCCGAGGACAACTCCTGCGCCTGACAGCGCTCCCGGTCCTCGATGAGCCCACAGCGCGCGTACCGCTCGCACAGGGCCTCGGCGGCCTTCGCATTGAAGTCCGCCCGCTCCACGGGGACGGTCTCCTCCACGACGCCCCCGCCACCGTCGCTCCCGCCACACGCCGCCAGTCCCGCCCACATCACCGCCAGTACCACGTGCCATCCGCGCATCGCTCGCTCGTTCCCGGGAGGGGACCGGCCCCCTTGCCCCTGGAGGGGTATACGGAGCGAGCCCCGTTTCCTGGCTGGCGGGCCGGGCGAACGATACGACGCCATCAGGCTGTCGCGATGCTATGTCACCGGCCCGCTCATCGAGGGCGCCAGGAGCCGTGCGTGACGAAGGAAGACGTCTCTCAGGCCATCTCCATCGAGGTCAACGCCATCCTCAAGGCGGGCTGGGAGCTACGCAGGGACGCAGGAGCGCTGGTCGTCACCGGTCCCGACGACCGTGACTTCATGGGAGAGATGTGGCGCATCGCCCGCTTCGTGGCCTACGACGACTTCGTCTCCATCGAGCGCACGAAAGAGGTCGGCCGAGCCTACAAGGTGACCTCGCGGTCGAACGCCGGTGTTGGATTCGAGTTGCTCATCCGCGCGCGGACGTTGGCCACGCCGATGCAGCCAGAGGCGGCCTCCCAGCCGGGAGCGAGCCCGGGGCCGTCGTCGAGCACCTCCAGCACCAGCCGCTCGTGAGCCGGGGCGACGCGCACCCGGTGCTCAGCGAGACGCCAGCCGGCCCTGGGTGTCGATGAAGAACGCGCCCTCGCCCGCGGCGACCTGCACGCCGTGCGGCTCCTCCTCGATGCGCCACACGGGCCCGTCGACGGTCCACGCGCGCTCCGTGCCCAGCTCCAGCACGCGTCCCTCCATCGTGCCCGCGTAGCGCGAGGTCAGCACCGTGTACGTGGCGTCCGCAGGCAGCACCTTCGCGAGCAGGTCCAGGCGCTCCACGTACTCGGCGGTGCTCGCGTCCTCGGCGGCCGGCAGCGTGTGCCAGCCCACGTCGAGCACGGGCTCCAGCTCGAAGGCTGCGTCGACGGAGACGATGCCCGCGTCGGTGGCCGCGAAGAGCCGCTCTCCGGCAACCTCCAGCGCGAGGCACGAGGTGCCCGGCAGCCCCTCCTCCGTGCCCAGCACCCGCACCGGCTGGCCGCCGGAGGTGAGCACCTCCAGGCCCTCCGAGGTGCAGGCGACGAGGTGGCCCGCGAAGGGCGCCAGCTCGTACACGGCCCCTTCCTGCGTGGCCGGAGAGGAGAGGGCGAGGGCGGCGGCGATGGACAGTGCGGAGAGCATGACACCCGCACCCATTGCGAACCCCGGGCCAGTGCTCAGGCCCCCAAGAGGACGCGGGGATGCGGGCCCTGTCACCACAGTGGGACTCCCAGGCGTCTCCCCTCGGCCACGGGTGCGGCCGGGGGACAACACGTCACCGCGCCGGAACGGCTCCTCCGGCACCGACATCCGGCCCGGGCCGCCCGCCTCCACCAGGTGGGCGAAGCCGGGGAGCACCTCGCGGCGATGTCAGAACGACTCTTCCGGCACCTCCATCAGGTCCAGGTTGCCCGCCTCCACCATGCGGGCGGCGTGGGCGAGGCCGGGGAGCACCTCGTGGCAGTACCACCGGGCGCTGGCGAGCTTGCCCACGTAGAAGGCCTTGTCGCCGGGGTTCTCCTTCATCCGCTCCAGGGCCACCTGCGCATGGCGCACCAGCAGCCAGCCGATGACCAGCTCCGCCACCGACATCAGCACGCGGTTGCCTTGCAGGCCCACGTGGTAGACGGACTCGCCCAGCTTGCCCATCAGCGTGCCGAGCATCGTCTCCACGTCTCCCAGCGCCCGGCCCAGCGCGGCGCGCTCGGCTTCCAGCTCCTTGCCGCCGCCGTCACCCTCGGCCGTCTGGCGCACCTGGGCCAGCAGTCCCTGGAGCGTCGCCCCGCCGTCGCGCGCCACCTTGCGCATCAGCAAGTCCAGCGCCTGGATGTGCGTGGTGCCCTCGTAGAGCGTGTCGATTTTCTGGTCCCGGATGTACTGCTCCACCGGGTAGTCCGTCAGGTAGCCCGAGCCGCCGTGCACCTGGAGCGACAGCGCCAGCAGCTCGTACGCCTTCTCCGAGCAGTAGCCCTTCACCAGCGGCAGCAGCATGTCGTTGAGCGTGTCCAGCTCGCCGGCCTCGGTGGCGCGGTGGCCGCCCTTCAGCTCCACGCCGTCCTGGACGGAGGCGGTGTAGAGACACAGCGCGCGCATGCCCTCCGCGTGGGCCTTCTGCGCCATCAGCATGCGGCGCACGTCCGGGTGGCGGAAGATGGGCACGCGCGGCGCCGTCTTGTCGCGCGCCTGCAGGAGGTCCGCGCCCTGGAGGCGGTCCTTCGCGAAGGCCAGCGCGCGCTCGTAGCCGGCGGACAGCGTGGCCATGGACTTCACGCCCACCGCCATGCGCGCCTGCTCGATGACGTAGAACATCTGCCGCATGCCGTCGTGCACCTCGCCCAGCAGGAGGCCCCGCGCCGGCTTCCCGTCGCCGAACGTCAGCTCGCAGGTGACGGAGCCCTTCAGCCCCATCTTCTTCTCCAGCTTGGTGCACACCACGCCGTTGAGCTCGCCGAGGCTGCCGTCCTCCTCCACCCAGTACTTGGGCACCACGAAGAGTGACAGGCCCTTGGTGCCCGGTCCCGCGCCCTCCGGCCGCGCCAGCACCATGTGGACGATGTTCTCGGCCATGTCCGACTCGCCGTTGGTGATGAAGCGCTTGACGCCCTCAATCTCCCAGACCTCGCCGCCCACGTGGCGCGCCTTCGTGCGCGCGGCGCCCACGTCGCTGCCGGCGTCCGGCTCGGTCAGCACCATGGAGCCGCTCCAGCGGCGCTCCACCATGTGCGGCAGGAAGCGGCGCTTCTGCGCGTCCGTGCCCAGCCGGTCGATGATGCGCGCGAGCAGGTTTCCCAGCGTGTAGAAGGCCAGCGACGCGTTGGCGCCCGCCAGCAACTCGAACGCGGCCCAGCCCAGCGACGGCGGCGCGCCCAGGCCTCCCAGGTGTGGCGGCTGCTCCAGCAGGTGCATGCCCGCGTCGTAGAAGGCCCCCATCGCGCCCTTCAGGCCCGGCGGCAGCGTCACCTTCCCGCCCTCCAGCTTCGGAGGGTTGTGCTCGGCCTCGTCGAAGGAGGCGGCCAGCTCGCCCGTGCAGAGCTGGGCGAAGGTCTGGAGCATCTGCCGCGCGGCCGTCTCGTCCAGGTCGCCGAAGGGCGCGCGGCCGAGCGACGTGCGGCCGATGTCGAGGAACTCGAAGAGGTTGAACTCGATGTCGCGCAGGTTGGGGACGTAGTGGCTCGGAGACGTCATCGCGGGCTCCTCT
Source organism: Myxococcus sp. RHSTA-1-4 (assembly GCF_020037125.1). Taxonomy (GTDB): domain Bacteria; phylum Myxococcota; class Myxococcia; order Myxococcales; family Myxococcaceae; genus Myxococcus. Next base: position 84,307 of record NZ_JAIQDG010000026.1, on the reverse strand, counting down.
TCAGTCGGTGCGGGAGCGGTGAAGCTAGTCGAGGTTGATTCGCGAGTCAGTCCTCAATGGGGGTGTGTATTCACCCATGGTGAATATTGATGGAAATATGAGTGAAACATGTTTAACGTCTAAAAGCCGTCATTCGCGACGGCTAGACCGGCTCGGTTTCCGAGCCCTGGGGGCCACTCATGACGCATCGTTCTGTCTTCCGTTCGTTGGGGTTGTTGGCCGCGGTGTGCGCGGGCTTTCCGCTGACGGCCGCGGCGCAGACGCAGGTGTGTGACGACAACGCGCGTGCGGCGTACCAGAGCGCGGTGGACGCCGGTGCCTCGGAGGCGGAGCTGGAGGCGCAGTTCGGCCGGTGTCGCGAGTCGACGACGCAGGGCGTGACGGCGACCATCTACAACTTCAACAGCTGGTACGAGAAGATGAATGGCTGCGGCCTGCACCCGCAGCAACGGCGCGCCGCCTGTGACGTGGAGATCCGCCAGAACTTCGGCTACGGCGCGTTCCCCACGGGCAGCAACGAGTACGTGCTCTTCTGCTTCGACTGCGACCTCAACGGCACCTTCGAGTACGCCACGATGGGCGGCGTCCACGTGACGAACAACATCTCGCCGCAGGGCCCGTCCTGGTACCACTCGGCCAACGCGCTGGCGACGAACGCGCCGACCACGTGCGCGTGGAACAGCGGCCGGACCATCCGGATGCGCGCCATCCTGTCCTGGGCCGCCCGGCCGACGAGCTGCGCGTACAAGCCCATCTGGGGAAGCTGGATGGACTTCCAGGCCCGCCTGGACCCGTGAGCCTCGCGTAGCGCTGGCTTGAAAGCACGAAGGGCCTCCGGGGTGTGTTCCCCGGAGGCCCTCCGTATTTCAGCCTGTCACGCCAGTCTCAGGAGCCCTTGAGCTGCAGCGTGGGCACGGCGCCCTCGCCGAGCACCAGGTGCACCTGGCCGACCTTGGACGCCAGGTCCTTGTACGCCTCGAGCTCCTTGAGGCGCACCAGCAGCGGGTTCTCCGCCAGCACCTTCGCCGTCTGCGCCATGGAGCGCGTGGCGGCCGTCTCCTCGCGCCGCAGGATGACGTTGGCCTCCGCCTCCTTCTGCGCCTGGATGACGCGGTTGAGCAGCTCCTTCATCTCGCCCGGCAGCACGACGTCCTTGATGCCGAAGCGCAAGAGCTCCAGGCCCACCGTGTCGGCGCGGCCCTTCACGTCGGCGTAGAGGCCCTCGGCCACCGCCTCGCGGGACGCGAGCAGCTCGTCCAGCGTGCGCTCCGCCACGGCCTCGCGCGCCGCCAGCTGCATGGCGAGGTAGAGGACGTCATCCGGAGAGCGGGCCACCACCGCGAGCCGGCGCGCGTCCGCCACGCGGAAGGCCGCGGAGAGGTTGAGGCGCAGCGTGACGCGGTCCTTCGTCATCACCTCCTGGCCGGTGACGTGGAGCAGGCGCTCGCGCAGGTCGATGAGGGCGAGCTGCACCTTGCGCGCCACCGTCCACGCCGCGTGACGGCCGGCGGGGAGCACCGCGTCCAGGGTGCCGTCCACGTAGCGCAGCACGACACTGCCCTCCGCGGCGGTGGCCTCGACGTAGTCACTGGCGGGCACCAGGGCGCGCACGTCGTCGCGCAGCGGCGCCGTGGCGATGCCGGAGGTGTCCACGCGCTCCACGCGCACGGACGGCGCGGCGGGCACGAGGGCGCGGCCGGGGATGCGCTCCACCGTCCACACCTGGTGCTGGCCGCGGCCGAGCCACTTCACGGGGCGGCCCTTGTGGAAGAGGACGGCGCGCTCGTCGGCGCCGAGCTCCACCACCTGGAGGTCCGCCTCGGGCACGAGGCCGAGCAGGGCGGTGTCGAGGTTGGCGAGGGGCTGCTCGGTGCTCACGCGCACCAGCCGCACCTTGCGGAAGGGGTAGACCAGCCAGTACCGGCCGGGCACGAGGTAGCGCGACGGCTGCTCGTCCACCAGGACGAAAGCCCGCTCGTTCTGCCCGACATCCACACGCATGATGCTCATCGCGCACCTCCCTTCTCCCCGCTTCGGGGAGCTTCGAGACCGGGACCTGTGAGTGCGCGGCATCGCGCGGGAGTCCCGGGTACTTCCGAAAAAGTGAGAGCCCCACCCTTCACGGATGTGAAGCGCCGGCTGCGTGCCCTGACCGCTTCCCGCCTTCCCGCGCCTGTGGGCCGGGCTGCGTCCACGGACGGCGGCAGGTGCTCCCGCTGACGGCTCGGGGTGGACCTGTCGCCCTGGCGGACGGCCGGGCATCACCGCGGGGGAGGGTGGAAGTGGAGGGCCAGCGTCCGCATCAGCTCCAGGCAGGACTCTCTGGATGAACGGAGGATTCGAACCTCCAACCCCAAGATTCAGTGTCTTGTGCTCTTACCAGTTGAGCTAGTTCTGAGATGACCCCACGTGTGGAGTCAGCTCCGTTGGTGGACCTTGCGGTGGCCCGTCGCCGGACGGCCCGATGTGAGGGAGCCACCGCGAGCAATGGACCCGGGGACACCCTGTCCGGTGCGTGAGCGCAGGGCGCCCACGGCCAGACACGGGAGCCCGGGGACAGCCCCGTGGCACCTCTGGATTCCGTCGCTTCGCAGGGACGTGGAGGTGGGGCGGGGCCTGACAGCGGGGCACGCGCGGACTCGTGGTGTTGCTCGGACGGGGTGCGTGCTGGAATGCCCGGGTCGGCGCACTGCATCGGGACTGGAGTTGGAACACGAGCGCCGCGGCAGTCCGTGTCACTCCTTCGATGGAGCGGTTCCGATGCGTCGATTGAAGTTCGTTTTGGCTTGTGTGGTCCTGCTGCTGCTCGCGTGTGCGGGTGGGGCGGAGGCGGTGAGGGAGGACTCCGCTGGTGAAGTGGCTCCAGTGGAGGGAAGCGTCTTCGTGGAAGGGGCCACGGAGGAGGGGGATGGAGGCCCGCCTGGTGCCTTCCTTCCTGACGATTGGGAGCACCTCGTCTGGGGCACGGACCCGCTCGATGGCGCCGTTGCCCTGCGGCCACCGGTGCGGCGCGGTGGCGGCGCGAGGGCCGTGCGTCAGCCTCCACTGCTTGCGACTCCACGGCCGACGCCTCTGCAGGTCCAGGTTCGCGCGCAACGCACCGCGAACCATGCGGTGGTGCTCCAGGCACGGCAGACCTATTACCAGCGGCTCAAGGAGGCACAGGCGACGTACCCGAACAGCTCAGGGTACGAGAACCACCACCTGATACCCATGTACCTGGGAGGCCCGAAGAACGGGCAGACGTACCGGCTGCCGATCGCGTACCACAAAGCCATTACTCAGGCGTTTCGCCAGGAGTGGAGGTACGGTCAAAGAAGACCCAATCCACAGGAACTGACGGACATTCTCGTACAAGTCTACGCCAAGTACCCGATTCCCCAGCTCATCGGCATCACCCCTTGAACATGCGCGAGACCTTCGAATTCAGAATCGCTGAAGACAGGGCCCGGAGGTTCCTTGCTCCCGACCTGGGAGTTCCCCTGAGCGACATTTTGCGGAAGGTGGTGCTTCCAGGCGATGACCCCCGCGTCCAGGAGATTGGAGACATCCAGCGTGCTCAGAGGAAGAAGGGCGAACTCTTCTTCACCTACTGGCACATCCATCGCAAGTACACGGCGGAAGAACTCCAGTCTGCAGAGTTGCTGGACCTCATCATCCGCGCGTACTTCGAGCCGCCGGGCTCCATGTGCGGCACCGAGTACGACGACGCGGCCGCGTGCAAGCACTGCGGCGCGGACGCTCCGCTGAAGACCGAACTCATCCTCAACACGAAGCGCATTCCCAAAAGCAAGGACATCGCCCAGAGCATCGCGGGAGAGGTGGTGGTGTCCTCCCGGTTCGTGGCGGCCTTCAAGGAGCATGGGCTGCGCGGCGCGGAGTTCCGTCCCGTCTTCCACAACGGCCGCAAGGGCCCCCAGCCCTCCGAGTGGTACCGCCCCGTTTTCACCTCGAAGCCCCTGAAGCTGGATGCGAAGACGGTGGCGGGCAACAACCCCTTCGACCTGGACGAGCGCGGTGAGTTCCGCTGTCCGAAGAGGCACATGGCGGGGCTCAACCAGATCTCCGAGCTGTACCTGAAGCGCGCCAGCCATGATGGCAGCGACCTGTGCATCACCGACAAGTACTTCGGCTGCAGGCGCGGTGAGCTGAGGCCGGAGCGCCGGCTGCTCATCTCCCCGAAGCTCCGTGAAGTGCTGGAAGGAATGAACGCCAAGGGCTTCATCCTGGAGGTCGCCCACCTGGTCTGAAGTGCGCGGCGCCACACGCGCGTGGTCCTCCTCACCCACGTTCGATGAGGAGGGCTGTCTTCTCACGTGAGTCCGTATCGCCTGTGCCTACTTCGCCGCGTCGGGCTGTTCGCCCTCGGGCTCGAGCGGCGTCGGCGCCTTCGCGGTCTGCTCGGGCGGCGTCGTGAGGACGGGCTGCACAGCCGGGTCCGGCTGGAACGACTCGGAGGGCTCGGGCGGCTTGCACGCCGTGGGCTCCTCCGTGCTGGCCGGCTCCTTCTGGCTCAGGTCCACCCGCACCTGCTTCGCCGCCAGACGAGGCGGGCACATGGGCAGCGGCTCGCCGGACGTCGGCTTCGCCACGCGTGGACCCCGGGACGTCGAGTCCCTCCGCGACGAGGAATCCCCTCGCGACGTCGAATCTCCTCGCGACGTCGAGTCGCCCCGAGCCAGCGAGTCGCTCTGCGTGTTCGCCTTGCCCTCACTCGTGGACGAAGAGGTCGCCGTCGCGATGGCCGCGGGCGCAGGCTTCTTCGCCGCCTCGCCCAGCACCTCCGTCAGGCGGTTGTTGCTCTCGTGCATCTGGTCCCGCGCCCGCGACATGTGCGCGTCATGCCGCGCTTGCGCCTGCTCCATGCTGGCATCGTGCTGGGCGCGCACCTTCTCGATGCTCGCCTGATACGCGCCGCGCTCCTTCTCCAGGTGGGCCTTGAGCGTGTCCCGCTCCTGGGAGACCTCGCTCAGGCGCTGCTCCACCGCGCTCTTCTCCGCGTTCAGCACCGTCTCCGCCCGCGCCATGCACGCCGCGAGCACCTTCTCCTCCGGCTCGCGCTCCGGCAGCGGGTCACCCCGGTTCCACGCCACCAGCGCGCTGCTCTGCCAGCGGTAGTCCGCGTGCATCACGCACTCCTGCACCAGCCGCGTCAGCCGGTCCTCGGACCAGACCGGCGTCGGCCGTGCACAGGGACCAATCTCCTCCTTGAGCTTGGATGGGAAGCTGCGGACCTGCCGCACCCAGCAGCCGTTCCGCTGCTCCATCCTCGACGCCGTGCAACCGCTCACCGTCATCGCGAGCACCACCACCGCCGCCATCCGCTTCATGTCTCCCCTCCATCCCCAACCATGGCCGTCGTCCGGCCCGCGCTCCGTGCGCGCAGGGTAGGAACGATGGAATGGGCAGCCCATTCAACCGGGCCGCGCGGGAGGTCCGGGATGTCCATGGGCAGACGGAAGAGGGCAGACAGGCGAGCACGGAGCGGCCCATCTCGCGTGCGCTGCTCAACGCTCGCCGCTGCCCACGCGGCGCACGAGACCCGTGCTTCCACGCCATGGCCACGCGGTTGCGCTCCCCCTGCGTCCACGTTTCCACGGGTGACGACCCGGCGCGGAAGTGAGACGCGCCGGGCACCCACGGTGGAGAACTCGTGGAGGACTTCAGCGAAGCAATTCCTCGGTGTGGCCGAGGAGCTCCGGACCGCCGGGCGCACCGTGGCCGGGCACCACCACCTGGAGGCCCGGGAAGCGCTCTCGCGTGCGCTCCAGGCTGGCGGGCCAGGCCGACACGGCCGCGTCCGCCACGTTGCCCAGGTCCTTCGCGGCGCCATCCTTCACGAAGCAGCCACCGAAGAGCACGCCGCTCCCCGGGTGGAACACCACGATGTTGTCTCTCGCGTGGCCCGCGCCGGGGAAGAAGAGCTCCAGGGGCCCCAACGCCTGCTCCTGGGAGAAGGTGCGCGGAGGCACGGGCAGGCCTCGCTCCTTCGCGAGCCTCGCGGTGTCCTCCAGCCCGTACACAGGAAGTCCCTTCGCCACGAGCGCGGGCACGCCGCCGGTCCGGTCCTCATGGAAATGTGTCACCACGGCCGCGCGCACCGGGCGGTGCAGGGTGTCCCGGGCCCACGCCACCAACTGCTCCGCGTGCCGCGCATTCCACCCCGTGTCCACGAGCAGCGTCTCCCCGCCGTCCTCGATGAGCAGCCCATTGGCGGGGTAGCGGTCAAAGTCCTCTCCCGCCAACGTCGTGTGGAGCCAGACGCCGGGCGCGAGCCGGCGCACGTGGATGTCTTCCGCCACCGTGTACTCGCTCGGGCCGTCGTCCAGCGCGGCGCGCTCCGGAGTGGAAGCACACGCGGTGCCGAGCAGGAGCACGATGCAGAGGCGGAGGGATGGGATGTTCATTGGGGGCCTTGGTTGGGGGCGCAAGCGCGCGTCTCGTTGAGAGCGCGCCCGGATGCAAGCCACATGCGCGCTCAGGCCCATCATGCAAGGCCGGGCGTCGCCGTGAGCGCAGCCACCCGGCGTGGCCTCGGAGCCACACCCCGTGGCTCCGAGGCACCACGCACCTACAGCCCGCCGGTGTCGTAGCTGGAGGGCGCGTCCACGTGGAAGAGGAGGTCCACGGTGCGCTCCTGCCCCGGAGCCAGCTTCACCTTCCACGTGGCGATGCCGTCCTCCGCCGCGAGCGTGTACCCGGCCGTGGACTCCGGCTCCAGCTCCACCTTCACGTCCTCCAGCTCGGAGACGGGGATGTGCTCGGACAGCTCCACCGTCTCGGGACGCTCGCGGAGGTTGGTGAGCTGGAAGCGGTAGGCGTAGCGGAAGCGCTGCTTGCCGCCGAAGAGTCCCTTGGGACGCTGCACCTCCTCCACCACGGTGCGCTTCACGCGCAGCCCCTCCTCCAGCCCGAAGGTGAGCTCGAAGGGCGCACCCTTCGCCACGCGTCCCAGTTGCTGGTGCCCCAGGAAGCCCGTGTCCCGGAAGAGGCTGACCGGGCCCGGCAGCAGCGGGAAGGGCGTGGTGTTGGCCAGGCGCGCCACGCGGAAGACCACCGGGTGCAGCTTGGGCACCGTGCGCCAGGAGAGGTTCGCCTTGAGGCGGTGGCGGCCCAGGCGCACCCGCACCGCGCTGCCGTCCCCAGGCACCCGCGTCGCCTCCTGGGCCTCCCACTGCACGGACAGCCCCTGGGCCGAGACGCGCAGGCCCTGGCCCTCCGCGTCCTCCGCCCCGGCGCCGGCCTCGGCGTGCGCGTGCTGCTCCTCGCGCCGCACCAGCACCTTGCGCTCCTTCGGCTTCTGCACGGCGGAGACATGGAGCGGCGTCACCTCGGGCGGCGTGGCGTCCTGCCGAGGCTGCGCGGTGGAGAGGAATAGCTTCGCCCCCGCCCAGTCCTCGCCCGTCTCCTGGCGCACCGTGGCCAGGGTCGTCAGCTCCACGACGCCCGAGGCTTCCTCCTCCCGCGCCTCGTAGAGCGGCACCCAGGACGTGCCGCCCACCAGGTACGTCAGCTCCACGCGGACCTGCGAGCCCTCGGGGCAGGACAGGCGTACCTCCACGTGCTGCTCGCTTCGCGCGGCGAGCGTCTTCAGGCGCGCCAGCTCCGCTTCCGCCTCGGCCTGTCGCTGCTCCACCGCGCGCTGCTTCTCCGCGACATCCCGCGCCTCCTTCACCGCGCGCAGGCGCACCGCCAGCGCCGAGTCGAAGGCCGAGGCCCAGGTGCGCGTGTCCGCCTTCGACGCGGTGAGCTCGTGGGTGACGCGGGCCACGGCCACCTCGGTGAAGCCCTGCGACAGCCGGTCCAGGTCCTTCGCCTGCCGGGCCGCGGCGTCCAGGGTGACCAGCTCGCGGTCCAGCTCGACGGCACGCGCTTCCCACTTCGCGAGCTCGGGCGCCAGTTCCTGCTCGCGCGTCCGGGTCTCCGCGGTGAGGCCCTCCAGAGTGGCGCCGGTGGCGCGGGCGCGGAAGCTCTCCCGGGACGCGGCCGGGGGCAGGTGCTCGAAGACGGCGGTGGTGGCGTGGGTGCACGTCACCGTCCGCGCGCGAGTCACCTGCGCGCGGTCCGGGTAGATGACGACGGAGGAGACCTGGGACGTGGTGGCGAGCGCCACGAGGGTCAGCGGGAGCAGGTACATGGGAGCGTCCTCACGGGCTCTGGTACAGGCGCCAGTCCAGGGGACGGCGCAGGGTGTATTCGAAGGAGACGGTCTTCTTGCTGGAGGGCGGCACCACCAGGTCCCAGCTCAGCTCGCCGGTCTTCTCGTCCTGGCGAGCGGCGGGCGTGGTGCGCACCAGCTTCACCTCCACCTTGCCGTCCTTGTTGAGGGGCCACTGGTCCACCACGCGCACCGGCAGGGGGAAGTTGTACGGGTTGGGCACCTCCAGCGTGACTTCGTACGTGTTGACGTCGTCCTTGGAGAGGAGGCCCTCCCTGGACTGCACGAGCCGGATGTTGCGGGCGGCGCGCACGGAGCGGTCCACGCCGAGCGGCAGGGTGAAGGGCTCGCCGGGGACGACGAGCTCCAACGCGGCGGAGCCGGCGGGGTCGGCGCCGACGAAGAGGGAGGCCTCGCCGCCGGGCAGCACGCTTCGAGAGGGGCTCTTGAGCTGGGCGACGAGGTAGGCGTCCGGCGCGAGGGCGGGGAAGACCTGACGCTCGACCTGCACGGGCCAGGACTCGATGCGCAGGGGAATGGTGCGCTCGCCCTGGCCGCTGCGCACCGTCTCCGGACGCGGCGCGGTGAAGGCCAGGTCGTAGCCTCCGGCGAGCGCGGCCGGCGAGCGCGGGTCCAGTCTCGGAGGGCTCCAGCCCGCGGGCGGCGCCAGGCCCACGGAGGTCTGCACCTCCAGGGCGCCCGAGGGCAGGGTCCCGCTTTCGAAGCTCGTGCTCGAGCCGCCCCTGGCACCGGGCCGGGAGACGGCGATTCTCCGGGTGAACTCCTGGTCGACGGGCACCCCCGTGGTGGTGGAGCCGACGTCGAGGGTGGGCGCACGCCCCGTGATTTCGATGACCTCACCGAGGCTCTCGGGGAGCAGCTCCACGTTCACCCGGATGGTGCGGTTGGCGCGAAGCCGGACGTCGGCGCGGGCGTAGGGCCTGAACTCCTCCTTCTCGAACCTCAGGGTGTAGACGCCGGAGGGGAGGTTGGGGATGCGGTAGTTGCCTTGCTCATCCGTGACGACGACGTGCTCTCCACTGTACGAGGGGGACGTTGCCGTGACGACGACATCGGGCGCGACCTGCCGGCTCTGGGCGTCGATGACGGTGCCGATGATGTTGCCCGGAGCGTTGGGCAGGTCGGCCGGTGCCTGGGCGGGGGCCGGAGGGCTGGCGGCCACCGTCTCCGGCTCTTCATCGGGCCTGCCCGCGCGGGCCAGGAGCTGCCTTCGCAGCTCGAGCTCCAGGTCCGGCTCGGGAATACGATTCGGCAGGGGCGGGGGCGGGCTGGCGGTCTCCTCCCGTGCCTTGGGCGTGGGGATGAAGCGCTCGGTGGTGCCAATCTTCCACGTGGCGAGCCGGGGCAGCGCGGTGGCGGTGGAGGGCAGGGCGGTGCTGAGCGTGAGCTTCGCGCCCTCCCAGTCCTCGCCCGTTTCCTGGCTGACGCGGCCGGAGAAGGCCACCTGCACGCGCTGCTGCTCCGGGATGAGCTGGAGCTCGTAGCGCGGGTACCAGCGGACGTGCTGGGGAACGAGATAGGAGAGCTGCACCTTCGCCTGCCCGGTGCCGGCGAGGGTGACGGCCACCTCGATGCCGGGCTTCCGGGGCCGCGCTCCGAGCTGGCCCGCCTCTTCGAGGCGCTTCGAGCGCTCCGTCCGCAGGGATTCGGACTGGTCCGCCAGCGCGCGGATGCGCGCCTCCAGCTTCGCGGCGGTGTCGACGAGGAAGGCCGCGGAGGTGCCCCACGTCGCGGGGGCGAGGGGCGCCATCGCCGGCACCCGAGAGGCGAGGTCGTCGTCACCTCGCGGCACCACCGGCTGCACCCGGCGAAGCGCGGCGAGCTGGGCCTCATGGGCCGCGCGCTCCGCGCCCACGCGGGTGATGGTGTCATCCAGCCGGTCCAGCGTGTCGAGCAGCTTTCGCGCCTCCTGCTGGGGGAAGGGTGGGGCGCTGGCGGGGCGCACGTCCACGGAGGCGACCTCGGCGCCCTGGGCCTCGACGCGGATGGACTCCGGGTCCACGAAGTCCGGCAGCCGGGGCAGTTCCACGCGCTGGGTGCCGGAGACGCCGAGGGTGGCGGTCCGCACCACGCGGGCCCGGTCGCTGTAGACGGTGACGGCGGTGATGGGCGCTTCCGTGGTGGCGTGGACGAGGCTCGTCGCCACCACTCCGAGTCCGAAGAGGAGCATGGCGCCACGCTATCCAGCGCAACGCCAGCACATCTTCATGGAGTCATCATGGAGCCGGCATGAAAGACTCACATTCGAGGCGCTGACACCTCGGGGGCCGGGCTGCTCGCCACTCAGCGGCTCCCATCCGCGCGCCACCGCGCGAGGAAGAGGTCCCGCCCTCCGTGCGCCCCGCCTCCACCCGGTATTTCGCCGTGGGTCGTTCCCATCACCAGCACGTCGCCGCGCGGAGACAGCGCCACGTCTTGCACCTCATCGTCCGCGGGCGAGCCGAGCTGGCGCACCCACACGCGCTCTCCGTCCGGCGTGTAGCGCGCAACGAATGCATCACGCCCTCCCTGGCCGGGCCCGTCCAGCGCCGCGGTGGTGACGCCCGCCACGTACACGTGGCCCTCCGCGTCCAGCGTCATGCTCCGTGCGCGGCTGAAGTCCTCCGCCGCACCGAGCCGCCGCATCCACTTCAGCGCTCCGTCCGCGTCGAACTTCAGGAGGAAGGGAGACTGCCGCCCGTCATTCTCCAAGCTCCCCGTGATGAGGTCCGAGTAGGACATGGCGAGCACCACCACGTCTCCATGGCTGTCCACGGCCACGTCGAAGACGGCATCCGTGTCGGGCGTGCCTCGTTGTCGCGCCCACCGGCGTTCTCCCTCGGGGCCGAGCCGCACGAGGAAGAGGTCGAAGCCTCCTTGTGGCGTGCCGGCGAGCGGCCCCAGCGTGGTGCCCACGACGTACAGCCCACCGTCCGGGGCGCGCGCGGCCGCGTGGCCCACCTCACCGTCGTAGCGCTCTCCGTCCGCGCCGAAGGTGTGGCGCCGCCGGACCTGGCCGTCCTCCAGGGACAGCCGCTCAATCATTACCTCCCAGCCGCGCTCGGGCGCCTCCTGCGTGCTGCCCACCGTCCAGACTCCTTCCGGGGTGAGCGCGAGGCGGCTCGCCATCTCCGGCTCCGCGGAGCCCCGCTGCTTCATCCAGCGCCGTGTGCCATCCACTCCGTAGCGGGCGACGAAGAGGTCCGTCTCTCCGAGGTGCGCCGCGCCCGGCATCGCGCCCTGGGTGGTGCCCAGCAGCAGCAAGTCTCCATCAGGCGTCAAAGCCAGGTCATTCGCTCCATCCCACGCGGGCGAGCCGAGCGCGGCCGTCCACGCGAGGCGCCCATCCGGCTCCAGCCGGCCGAGCAGGGCATCCGAGCTCCCGGCGGTGCCCTCCGTTCCCCAGGCCCCATTCGAGGTGGCCGCGAAGAAGACATGGCATGCTTCGTCCACCGCGAGCGCGGCGGCCTCGTCCTCCCCGGGCGTGCCCAGCTGGAGGACCTCCCACTCCGGTACGGTGCATCCGTTCGCGGTATCTGGTGGCGGCGGCGCACCACAGGCCACGAGCCCCAGCAGCAGCGCCGCGGTGCTGCTTCCCCGGCGTTGTCGTTCCTTCGTCCCCATGTCCCTGACTCCTGTTCATCCGCTGGCGAGGGCCTTGCGGGCCGCGCTTCCGGAAGTGTCTGTGAGTGAGACCGGCGAAGGGGCGGAAAATGGGAACTGGAATTTCTGGCGCGAGCCGGGGCCTACCGCCGCTCCACGTCCCACCAGCCGAACCACATGGTCCGCTGCTCCGTGAGGTGGACCCAGCCGGGCGCGTGCACATACGCACGGGGCAGCAGGCCCGCGCCCGTCACCGCGCGGGCCGTCTCCTCGAAGGAGTACAGGTGCAGTGTCACGGCCGGGCCTGCCGTCTGCACCTCTCGCGTGGGGGACTCATGGCCTTCGAGCCCGGGCCGCCGCTCCAGCACCGTGAAGAGCAGCCGTCCACCCGGCTCCAGCGCCGCGGAGAGATGACCGAGCACCCGCGGCAGATCCTCGCAGAAGTCGAGGCAGCCAATCGCCAGCGCCACGTGGAAGCGCCCCCACTCCGGGGGAATCGGCTGGTGGTAGCTGTGCAGGTGCCACGCCCCCTCGGGCCGAGCGCGCCGCGCCAGCTCCAGCATCTCCGGGGACAGGTCCGTGCCCACCACAGCGACGGACGCTTCCAGGCCTCGCGTGTGCAGTCCCGGCCCACAGCCCACGTCCAGCACGCGGCACCCGGGTGTCACCGCCTCCGCGAGGAAGCGCTCCACCCGGTCCTCGTACCGGTGCAACACCGGGAAGAGCGCCTCGTAGGCCGGGGCAATCTCCCCGTACACTTGCCGCACTCCGTCTTCCTGCGTGTCCCGGGACATGGTGCCTGGAGCCTACGTGCCACGCCGCCTATCTTCGAGAGCCATGTCCGCAGGTTCGCGGCAGCTCTGGCGGGCGATTCCATGCACCCACTGCAAGTTCCCCGGCGCGCGTGCCTCTCACCCGCTCCGGGGCGTGCCGCACTCCGGGCAGAACTTCGCGCGCTCCGGAATCTCCTGGCCGCACTTGCCGCAGCCCACCTTCTGCGCGGTGAGCGGCTTGCCGCACTCGCCGCAGAACTTCCCTCCATCCACCCTCGCGTTGCAGTGCGGGCACGCCGCCACGCGTGTCGCCTTCATGTCGAGCGACGCCACCTGGTCCACCTTGCGTGCCTTCTCCCGCGCCTGCTCCACCGCCACGTGGGCCTGGATGGAGGCCGCTTCCTCGCCGAGGTCCGGCGCGCAGGCCTCGCACATGCCGCGCGTCTCGTTCCAGCACGACTGGGGGCACACCCACTTCCCGCACCGCGTGCAGTTCTTGAAGTGCTTCTTCCCCTCGCCTACCGCCTCGGCGTAGGCGTCATCCCAGCCCTGGCCGCGCAGCGCGTCCTTCAGGTGCGTGCCCGCGTGCGCCGCCCGGCCAATCGTGCCGCCGAAGAAGGAGCCCGCCGCGCGCAGGAGGCCCGTGGCCACGCCCACCTTGCTCGCGATGAACGGCGACATGTGCCCGTTGCCGCACTTGTCGCAGAAGAACTCGAACTGGAAGCCGTAGTCGTTCGAACGGTCCGTGTAGTTCCGGGTGAACTGAATCATCGACATGCCGCGCGTGCCCCCTGAGGACTCGGGGCTCACGCTAGCACGGACACACGGTGGCTCTCAGCCCCGGAGCTGGTGGAACACCGGTCAGGCGGCGGCGGCATGGTCCAGTGAGCGCCAGGTTCCCAGCGCCCAGTCCTGCTCGTCCGGGTCGTCGAAGCTCACCACGCAGAGGGCCCGGCGCCTGCCGGAGCTGCACAGTGCCGTCAGGCGGCACTCGCCCGGCTCGACGTGCAGCGAGGCGCGGCCACTCACCCGCTTGCCGTGGTGTTCCAGTTCCAGCGCGCGGCGCTCGGCGCTGGTGGGCGCGAGGCTGTCCTCCGCTCCGTCCTCCAGTGGAACGAAGCGCACGCTGCGCCGGTGGTCCCTCGCCACCCACGTGCCGTCCTGGAGGTGCGCCTCCGCGAGCGAGCCGGGGATGCGAATCTCCCAGCCCTCCGGAAGCGCCACCTGCACGGCGCCGCGCCGGTAGCCCATGGGCGGGCCTCCCCGGGCCTGGGCCGCGCGGCGGCGGACCTCTTCCGCCAGCGTGCCGCCCACGCCCAGGTAGCCGAGCACCTCCTGCCACTCGCGCCAGGGGTAGGGCAGCGCCGGGTCCTCGCGCCACGCCAGCTCCAGCAGGCGGGCCACGTCGCGCAGCCGCCCGCGCTCCTCGTCCAGCAGGGGCGGGCGCCACACCACGTCCGTCCACAGGCGGCACAGCGCGCGGTTCAGCCGCGTGCGTGCGTGGATGCCGGGCTTCCACCAGGGGAACACGTCGATGCCCAGGCGCGGGTCGTCGTACACGTTGCGCAGCCACCGTTCGTCGCGAGGCCCCAGCGGTGTCAGCAGCGCGCCCGGGTGCTCGAAGGTGTGGCCGAAGCGCATGGAGAGCCCGAAGCCGGACTCTCCCAGGCGGCGCATGCGCAGCACCCGGGCGACGGACTCCTGGATGGACGCCAGCATGTACACCTCCACCGGGCCCGCTTCGCCCGTGTGGAAGTAGCCCGTCGGGTCGCCCATGCTCGCGGCCTCGTTCGCGTCCGCCCACGTCACCCCGAGCGCCTCGCCCATCACCTTCAGCGTGTCACACAGGAAGACGTGGTAGCCGGGGCCCACCGCGGACGTCTCCGCGGAGACGACGAGCCGGCCGCCGCTGGCCGCGACGAGGGAGATTTCGCTCGCGGCGGGGTGCAGGCGCAGCCGGAGCATGGGGGCGCCCAGGGGGCCGGTGCCGCGGTGGAGGCCTTCCAGCAGTTCGCCGGTGTGCTCGTGGAACCAGCCCTCCACGCGCCGCAGCCAGGACTGTGCCTCCTCGGGGGGCGAGAAGAGGGACTCGCCCCCTCCTCGCCGGCCGGCCAGCAGCAGCTTCACACTCATCGGTCCCCACCCGTTTTCAAACCTCGTACCCCTCGGCGATAGCGTGTCTGTCCGGCCTCGAAGGTGCCACCGACGCGCAGTGCCGGCCGCCCAGGCTCCACGTCGCTCGGAAGCGCCGCCGGAGCGGCGTGGGCCTGCCTGCCCGGCTGCTCCCTGTCCGGGGTCATGGGGCAACGCTGCCAGGGCCTGGGCGGCCGCTCAAGCAGGCCCCGGGACGACGGGTGTCCGGGGACCGGCCCGAGCGCCATCCAGGCGTCAGCGTGACGTGAGCGAAGCCCGTGAGGCGGAGTTGCCTCGAGGCCTCAGCCGCCCCGTGCCGGGCGGATGGGGAGGAACACCGGCCTCCACATCTGCTTCTCCAGGTGGGTCTCCAGGTCCTCGGGGAGTTGCTCTTCGCAGACGCCGTCCTTCACGGCCTGGTGGATGACGGCCAGCGCCACCCGCTTGCTGGCGGTGCGGATGCGGTCCATGCGCGGGTAGAGGCCACCCTGCGCCAGCCGCTGCGCATCCACGTACCCGCTGAGCTCCAGCGACGCGGCGGTGAGCATGCCGTCCGTCACCTTCCGCGCGCGGCAGGTGAGCACGCCCAGCCCCAGGCCCGGGAAGATGAACGCGTTGTTGCCCTGGCCCACCGGGTGGCGCGTGCCCGCCCACTCCACGTCGGGGAAGGGGCTGCCCGTGGCCACCAGCGCCCGGCCGGCCGTCCAGCGGTAGACGTCCTCCGGAGCCGCCTCGCTGTTGGCCGTGGGGTTCGACAGCGCGAATACGATGGGGTACGGCGTGTGGCGCGCCACCTCGCGCACCACCTCCTCGCCGAACGCGCCGCGCTGGCCGGACAGTCCCAGCAGCACCGTCACCTTCGCCTCGCGCACCGTCTCCAGCAGCGAGGGGATGGCGCCCTGGAGCTTCCAGCCCGCCACTCGCGCCGGGTCCTGTGCCAGCTCGCGCTTGTACGGCTCCAGCCCCTTGCGGTCCTTCAGGATGAGGCCCTTGGAGTCGATGAGGAAGATGCGCTCGCGCGCCGCCTCCAGGCTCAGGCCCTGGAGCTGGAGTCCGCGGACAATCTGCCGCGCCACGCCCACGCCGCCCGCGCCCGCGCCGTGGACGACGAAGGTCTGCTGCGCCAGCGGCTGCTGGCTGCGCCGGGACGCCGCCAGCAGGCCCGCGAGCACCACCGCGCCCGTGCCCTGGATGTCGTCGTTGAGCGACGGCAGCACGTCCTGGTAGCGCTCCAGCACGTCGAAGGCCTTCTGCTTGCTGAAGTCCTCCCACTGCAGGAGCACGCGGGGGAAGCGGCGCTGGAGCGCGGTGACGAAGCGGTGGATGAAGTCGTCATAGGCCTGGCCCTCCAGGCGCCTCATCCGCACGCCGAGGTAGAGCGGGTCGTCCAGCAGGTCCTGCCGGTGGGTGCCCACGTCCAGCTCCACCGGCAGCGTCACCGCCGGGTCGATGCCGGCGGCCGCCGTGTACAGCGACAGCTTGCCGATGCAGATGCCCAGCCCGCCGAAGCCCTGGTCGCCGATGCCGAGGATGCCCTCGTTGTCGGTGGCGACGATGAGCTGCACGTCCGGGAAGGGCGTGTTCTCCAGCAGCGAGTCGATGCGGTCGATGTTCTCCGGGTTCACCACCAGCCCGCGGGGGTAGCGGTAGATGCGGCTGAACTGCTCCACCGCCTGCGCCACCGTGGGGGTGTAGATGATGGGCATCATCTCCTCGATGTGCTTGTCGAGGAGCGCGTAGAAGAGCACCTCGCTGCGGTCCTGGAGCGCGCGCAGGAAGACGTGCTTCTCCAGGTCGGTGCGGAAGCTCTTGAAGTTGTCGTAGGAGCGCTCCACCTGTTCTTCCAGCGAGGAGACATGCGTGGGCAGCAGGCCCATCAGGCCGAAGGCCTCGCGCTCCTCCCAGGTGAAGGAGGTGACCTTGTTGAGCAGTGGCAGGCGGGTGAGCAACAGCCCCGGCAGGGACGTCTCCAGGTAGGGGCGGCCTTGAGCGTCGAGCTTCTTCTCGTACTGTTTCATGGGGGCGAGGGGGCAGGGGTGTGGGCAGCGTGCCGAGGTATGCCTTCGGAGTGGGCATGCCGCCACGGGATTTCAACGGCCCCTGAAATGGCGGTGCCCGCGCTGTTCACGCGCGGGCACCTTCCCCGGCTTCAAGCTGTCAGGCCGGGCGCCGGGTTACTTGCTGCCGCCGGTCCCCGGGTCGGTGCTGGTGCCCGTGCTGCCGCTCGTGCCCGACGGGTCCATGGAGGTGTCGTCGCTGGTGCCCGTGTCACCCGCGCCGGTACCCACGTCGCCCCTGCCCGTGCCCGGACCCATGTCGCCCGTGTCCACGTCTCTGCCGGTGGCCGGTTCATCCGTGCCCGTGCCGCCCGTGCCCGGCTCCACCGGCTCCATGCCGGGCTCCACCGGCTCCATGCCGGGCTCCACCGGCTCCATGCCAGGCTCCACCGGCTCCATGCCAGGCTCAGTGCCCGTGCCGCCCGTGCCCGGCTCCATGCCGGGCTCCGTGCCCGGCTCCACCGGCTCCATGCCAGGCTCCGTGCCCGTGCCGCCCGTGCCCGGAGGCGTGGTCCCGGTGTCGCCGCCCGTGGTTCCGGTGTCGCCGCCCGTGGTTCCGGTGTCGCCGCCCGTGGTGGACGGCGCGGCGGGTTCTTCCTTTGTCGCGCCCGAGTCCGACTTACAGGCGGTACCGAACGCGAGGACGCCGGCGGTGAGGGACGCGACGACGAGCTTCGTCTTGAGGAACTTCTTCATGGTCTGCACTCCCGGGTTGAGGGTTGCTCGCTGCTGCGACCGGAACGTGAGCAGCCGATATCCGGTGTGCAGGGTGCGCCCCTCCGGCCGCCCGCTCTTCGGGCGGCGCCGGGAACAGGACCTGGGGACAACTTGTCGGGCCGGGCGTGTCCTTCAGCCGGCGGAGTTGGGCCCTTCCAGACGGGGGCGGTCGTCGCCCCGGGTGCCCCGCGCGCGGCGGCGCAGCGACTCTCGCCAGCCCGGTGACAGCAGCGGGCACTCCGCCAGCGCGGCCGCCGCGTCGGGGTCGTGCCCGTGCATGGCGTGGTTGGCGAAGGCGACGGTGAAGGCGGGGAAGGGACGCTCGAGCAACTCCACCGCGTCACCCTCGCGCACGGAGCCTTCCTCCAGCACGCGGTAGTACCAGCCGGTGCGCCCCGTCTCCTGGATGAGCAGCGACAGGTCCTTGTGTCCCCAGCGGCGCGCCGGTTTCCAGCAGGGCTGGCGAGGCTGGGACACCTGCACGCGCGCGCCTCCGAGGCGGAGCACGTCGCCGATGCAGGCGCTGTCCTCCGCGCCGCCGGAGAGGACGAGGTTCTCCCCGAAGGCCCCCGGGCCCACGTCGGCGCGCTCCAGGCGCTGGCGCCAGAAGTCGTAGTGCGCGGCGGCGTACGCGAGCACGGCCTTCTCCACGCCGCCGTGCACCTTGAGGTCCGCCTGGCCGTCTCCCGCGAAGCCCGTGCGGGACAGCCACACCGGCCCGGATATCGGCTCCTTGAAGATGGCGCTCGTCCACGGCCGCTCCATGGGGTGGGCGGCGCCGGCAGTGCCCAGCTCGCGGGGCAGGCCCACGCGCAGCGAGAGGATTCGGGACGCGGTGGTGCTCATCGCCCGCGGGACAAAGCAGGCGCGGGGCTTGCTGTCCAGCGGCGGCGCATGAGACCCGGGCGCGCGCGCGCTCACTCGCGGTGAGTCGCGGCGCGTGGGCCGGACAGCAGCGCCATGGGGAGAACACGCCGGGGCGCGCCCATCAGCGCCGATGATGACATGCACGGCATCCGTCCCGGGCCCGCCGCTTCACCGATGAAGAAGCGGCGAGCACGCGCGTGACGTGCTCGCCGCGGGGGCGTCTGTGCCGTGCCTTGCCCGGTGGCCTAGAAGCCGGTGCCGCCGTCGAGCACGGAGGTGCCGGCGGGCGGCTGGAACGTGCTGGACGAGCCGCTGGGATTCGGGCTCAGCCCGGGCGTCGTCCCAATGCCGGAGCCGCCCACGCCCGCGTCCGAGCCGTACAGCTCCGTTCCCGGAGCCGCGGTGGTGGTGCCCGGCGGCGTGGTGTACCCGGGAGTCGTGGTGACCGTGCCCGGCGCCGCGGTGGTCCCCGTCCCGGTGCCCGGCGCCGCGGTGGTCCCCGTCCCGGTGCCCGGCGTCGTCGTGGGGGTGCCCGGCACCGTGGTGTCAGGTGTCGAGGTGCCCGTGCCTCCCGTCCCCGTGCTCGGCTGGCCTGTGCTCGGCTGCCCCGTGCTCGGCGTCGCCTGCGCCAGCGTCACCGGTGCCTCCGTCGAGCTGCACGCCGTCCCCAGCGCCAGGGTTCCCGCCACCGCACCCGCCCACAACCAAGTCCCCTTCATGTGCTTCGCCATCGCTGCCTCCCTTCCTGGGTGTGCGTACTGCAAGTCGTTCAGCTCACGTGCGGCGCCGGCTTCGAGCCCGGAGGCCCCGCCACCGTTGGCGCCTTCTCCTTGGTGCGGCGCGCCCGGCGCCGCCGCATCCGGCGCTCGGACAGCATCAGCAGCAGGGCCGGGAAGGCCACCAGCATGATGAGCAGGTTGGTGGCGAAGCCCAGGTTGGCCAGCGCGCCAATGGAGTTGAGGCCCGGGTGGTCCGCCAGGAAGAGCGCGCCGAAGCCCACCGCGCTCGTCAGCAGGCCGCCGCAGATGGCCCGCCCCGTCTCCGAGTACACCGCGACGAAGTCGCTGCCCGGAGCCGCCAGGCGCGTCAGCAGGTGCACGCCCGCGTCCACCGTGGTGCCGATGAGCACGGGGACGACGAGGATGTTGAGGTAGTTGAACTCCACCCCCAGCAGCGGCATCAACCCCAGCAGCGCCAGCACCGACACCACCGTGGGCGTCAGGCACAGGAGCGCCATGCGCAGCCCGCCCAGCGTCGCCCACATGGCCAGCAGCACCGCCAGCGTCGCGCCGCCGAGGATGCGCGGCCCCTCCCGCGTCACCATGTCCAGGATGTCCGCCAGCACCAGGGCCTCGCCGGCCACGGCGCCGCGCTCGCCGGTCGGAAGCCGCACGCCGCGCACCTCGCGCGCCAGCGCGCGGACGGCCTGCCCGTCCGACAGGCTCACCGACGGGTACACCATCACGAAGCCGCCCGGGTTCCCCTGCCTGCTCTGGAACTGCTGGCGCACGCTGGGCGGCAGGTCCGCCTGGGTGAAGGGCCGGGCCCGGACCTCGCGGCGCAGCTCCGCCAGTTGCTCGCGCTGCTCCGGCGACAGGCGTCCCTCCGGCACCGTCTCCAGCAGCCGAGCGAGGTCCTGGAGCAGGGCCTGCTTCTCCCGCTGCGCCGGCGGAACGAGCGAGGACAACGAGGCCACGAAGTCGATGGTGGAGTCCTCGCCTCGCTCGTGCTGGGCCTCCTGGAGCGCGTGGGCCACCTTCCGCTCCTGCTCCGGCGTGTCGGTGAGCACCACCACCGGCGTCTGCGAGTAGCCGATGATGCGGTTGACCTCGCGGTCCAGGACGAAGGACGGCAGGCCCTGGTCCTCCAGCGAGCGGAAGTCGTAGTCGAAGCGCACCCGCGTCACCTGGGTGAACAGTCCGAAGAGCAGCACCGCCGACACGGTGGTGAGGACGATGCGGCGCCGCACCAGGATGTGGCCCATGGGAGCCTGGGGGGGCGTGGTGGCCGAGCGCCGGGGCCGCCATCCCCAGCGCGACGTCAGCCCCAGCAGCGCGGGCAGCACCAGCACGTACGCGGCGACGAGCACCACCATGCCCACGCCGGCGATGACGCCGAACTCCCGGAACGCGCGGAAGCGCGAGGTGCCCAGCACGAAGAAGGTGAGGGCCGCCACCAGCGCGGAGACCAGCGCCGCGCCACCCGTGTGGACGAAGGATTCGCGCGTGGCCTGCTCGGAGGAAGCGCCCTCGCCGCGCAGGTGCAGGTAGCGCCCCAGCAGGTGGATGCCGTGTTCGATGCCCAGGCCCCCGAGGATGGCGCCCAGGAAGCCCGTCAGCAGATTCACCTGCCCGTACACCAGCGCCACCAGCCCGTACGTCCACGCCAGCCCCACCGCCACCGGTGTCAGCACCAGCCCCACCGCCAGCGCGCCGCGGAAGTGGAAGAGGAGGTAGAGGAGCATCAGCCCCAGCGCCACCGCGGACGACACCGCGATGTCGCGGGCAATCTGCGCCTGCTGGTCAATCTTCTTCTGGAAGGTGCCGGTGATGTCCACCTGGAAGCCGGGCCCGTACTTCGACAGGTCCTGCGCGTCGAGCACCTCGCGCACCTCGTCGATGAGGCGGCGCGAGTAGCCCAGGTCCGCGGAGGTGGTGTCCGGCTTGGCCAGCAGCACCACGCGGCGCGCAATCGGGTCCAGGTAGTAGTCGCCCCCGTTGGAGGACAGCCGATGGCCGGCGCCGCCGCTGTATTTCCGCTCCAGGTCGGAGAAGTCCAGGGATGGGGGCTCCTCGCCCACCAGGTCCACGTAGAGCGGGTTGGCCTGCTTCCGCTCCCAGGCGATGCGCGCCTCCAGCCGGCGGTGGACCTCCCTCAGGTCCTCCTCGGACAGGAAGTAGAGCGCCCTGTCGCGGAAGAAGGCGTTGGGCCGCTTCGCCTCCACGAAGCGGATGCCGGGCAGCGCCTCCAGCTTCGGCGCCAGGTCGTCCGCGAAGCGCTTCAGCGACTCGGTGTCTCCGCCCTCGCCCACCACCGCCACCCAGCCGAGCGCGCCGAAGCGTTGCTCCAGCGTGTGCAAGTCCCTCACGCTCTCGAACGAGCGCGGCAGCAGGTCCACCAGGTTGGCGTTGAGGGAGAGGTTCCGGGCGAACAGGCCCCCCACCGCCGCCAGCACCACGGCCAGGAGCAGGGCGAGCGTGGGCCGGCGGTGGCTGCGCGCGGCCACCGCGCCCAGGGTGCGCTCCACACGCACCATCCACATCCGTTCCGCCTTCGACGCCGGGTCCGAGTCCATGACGTGCGGTGGCCCGCCCCCACGCCCACCGGCCCTCCGATGGCGCGGAGGGCAGCGCGGTATCCCCTCCCTCGGGTGCCCGCCAGCGCGGACCCCATGTCGCGGGGCAACGTGGCCACTCCGGGAGGCCGGTGCAGGCTCCGAAGCCTGCCCGTCCGCCCTCCAGGGGAACGGCACGGGCCATGCTCATGGCCGTGATTCAGGTGGGTTACAAGGGCTCGTCCTCCAGCGGAAACGGCCCCGCGGACAGGCGGGCATCCGCGCGGTGTCCCCATTAAAAAGGCGGGGTCGTTCGTAACCTTACTTTCCGCCTTCCGGCATAAACGCGTTGACTCGCCGGTTGGCGCGTGCCCAAGGTGGGCCACGATTTCGGCCAATCAACACAGCAGGTGCCGCAACATGGGTGAGAAGCGTTGGTCGGAGCGGTTCGAGGGGGCGATGGGTCGCCTGGCCGCGAGGAATCACCGGCGGCCCTTCCAGGCGCTGGTTCTGGCGCTGGTGCTGACGGTGGCGGGCGTCTTCTTCTCGAGGACGCTGACCCTGAACGCCGACTTCGTGGGCCTCCTGCCGAAGAACTTCCCGAGCGTCCAGGACATCGACAAGCTGCGCAAGCGCTTCGGTGGCCAGGGCAACGTGGTGGTGGTGGGCATGGGCGCGGAGCCCGAGGCCCTCAAGCGCTTCGCGGATGACCTGGCGCCGCAGCTCGCGCAGCTGTCGGAGATCCGCTACGTCAATCACCAGCGGCCCCGCTCCTTCTTCGACGAGCACTCGCTGTACTACGTGGACGTCGATGACCTGAAGACCATCCAGGACCGCATCGACGCGCGCATCACCTGGGAGAAGGAGCAGGCCAACCCGCTCTTCGTCCGGCTGGATGACTCGCCGCCGCCGTCCGTGGACTTCTCCGACATCGAGCAGAAGTACACGGGCCGCGCCAACCAGCGCATGGCCGGCCAGGGAGACCTGTACTACCTGGACCCGGCCGAGCGCATGGTGGTGCTGATGGCCAAGCCGCGGGGCAGCGCCGCCGACCTGACGTACTCGAAGAAGGTGGTGGGCCAGGTGGAGGAGTTCCTGGCGAAGCAGGACCTGTCGAAGTACGGGCCGGGCTTCAAGACGGCGGTGACGGGCACCTTCAAGAAGAAGATAGACCAGCAGCGCGTCATCGTCGGGGACCTGGCGAGCGCGTCCACGCTGGCCATGGTGCTGCTGCTCGTCTACCTGGCCTTCCACTTCCGCAGCGGCCTGTCCGTGGGCTTCACCATGCTGCCGGTGGTGGCGGGCCTGGGGTGGACGTACGGCTTCGTGGGCCTGGCGTATGGGCAGGTCAACCTCCTGACGGGCTTCCTGGCGGCGGTGCTGGGCGGCCTGGGCGTGGAGCACGGCATCCACCTGCTGGGGCGCTACGGCACGCTGCGCTCGGAGGGAATGGGCAGCGAGGACGCGGTGGCGGAGTCCTTCCGGCACACGGGCTTCTCCGCGCTCATCGCCGCGCTGGTGGCGGCGCTGACGTTCCTCAGCCTCGCCATGTCCGAGTTCAGGGCGTTCCGCGAGTTCGGCATCATCGCCGCGGTGGGCATGCTGGTGAGCATCTTCGCGTACCTGCTCATCCTGCCGGCGCTGCTGGGGCTGGCGTCGCGCTTCGGCTGGGCGCCGCGGCTGCACCAGGGCTCGTCCGGGCCGCTGGGGCTGCTGGCGCGGTGGCTGCCTCGCTCGTACCGGGGCGTGGGGCTGGTGGTGGGCGTGGGCGTGCTGGCGCTCGTGTCGCAGGCGCACCGGGTGTCGTTCAACTACGACTCGCGCACGCTGGAGGACTACAAGCAGGCGTCGGCGGTGCTGGACCAGAAGGTGAACAACATCCTCGGCTATTCGCAGACGCCGGTGGTGGTGCTGACGGACTCGCGGGAGATGGAGCGCGAGGTGGTGCGCCAGCTGGAGGCGCGCAAGGCGGCGCGGGGCAAGGACTCCACCATCGACTTCGTGGGCGCGCTGGAGGACCTGGTGCCCCGGCGGCAGGACGAGAAGCAGTCCATCCTCCAGGCGATTGCGTCGAAGCTGGAGAAGCTGGACCCGGAGCGGCTGCCGGAGGACACGCGCGCCACGCTGACACGCGCGCTGAACATGGCGCGGGCGAAGCCCTTCACGCAGCAGGACCTGCCGGCCAGCGTGAAGCACCAGTTCGAGAACCTGGACGGCAGCACGGGCGGCGCGGTGCTGGTGTACGCGGGCGGCGGGGTGAGCCTGTCGGACGGTGAGGGGACGCGGCGCTTCGCCAAGGAGGTGCGCGATTTGCACATGCCGGACGGAAGCCAGGTGTCCGCGGCGGGCGAGGCGCTCATCCTGGCGGACATCCTGGACATGGTGTCGCGCGAGGGTCCGCGCATCCTCGTGGCGGCGGTGTTGAGCGTGCTGGCGGCGATGTGGCTGACGCTGGGCAGGCTGCGCACGGCGCTCATCTGCATGGTGCCCACGCTGCTGTCCGTCATCGGGCTGGTGGGCCTGATGTCGATTCTGGGCCTGCAGTTCAACTACCTGAACATCATGGTGCTGCCGGTGCTGATTGGCACCACGGTGGACGCGGGCGTGCACCTGGTGCAGCGGCTGGGTGAGCCGGGCGCGGACTTCATCTCCGTGTATGCGGAGACGGGCCGGGCGATTACCGGTGGCCTGCTGACGAGCGCCATCGGCTTCGTGGCGCTGATTCTCGCGAAGCACCCGGGCCTCAACTCCATTGGCGACCTGGCCAACCTGGGCTTCGGCATCAACATGGTCATCGTGCTGCTCGGCTTCCCGTCGCTCCTGCTGATGGTGGAGCGCTGGCGGCGCCGGCACGGCGCCACGCCGGAGCAGCCCGAGGAGCAGCCCGCGCCCGAGGCGTGAGCCTGTTCTCCGCGCCGCGGCCCCTGGGTATGAAGGCTCCGCGGGGCCTTTCGCGGCCGTGGCGGCGGCCCCGATGAAGACCGAGGTCGGGACATGACGCTGGAGACGAAGCGGAGCGGTGGGCGGCGGTGGTGGGTGGCGGCGGTGATGCTGGCCGTGGCGGGCTGTAGCCACGGCGCCAGGAACGAGGAGAAGAAGGGCGAAACGCGCTGCGCCGAGTCGCGCAACCTCACGTGCCTCACCGCCGTGAGCTGCACCCTGGACCGGGACCGCGGCTGCGAGACGTGCCGGTGCGCCGAGCCCAACGAGTCCACGGACAACCGGCGGCCCGAGGCGATGCAGCCGAGCCCCCCGTGGCGGTAGCGCCCCCGCCCCTTCACCCGTGCGGCCGCGCGGGTGAAGGGACGCGTCCCTGGACGACGACTCAGAAGTAGCCGCAGGTGTCCATGTAGTAGCCGCCGTTGCCGTCCGGCGTGCCGTCCATGGTCCAGTTGATGCTCACGCTGGCGCTTCCGTAGTTCGAGACGGAGGCCGAAGCCGAGGCCGAGAATGCGAACTTGTGCGTGCACTTGGTCTCGGCAATCCACTTGCCGGTGGTGCCGGTGGCGCCATAGCCGAAGTCGTTGTCGCAGGAGCAGCTCCAGCCCAGGAAGCCCTGGCAGCTGGAGACGTTGCTGTAGCCGAACGGCGCCGGCTGACAGCTCGAGTTGCAGCGGACGCCGGACTGCTGCCCGCCCAGGCTCTTCCGGACCAGGGTGCCGCCGTAGATGTTGTAGTAGGTCTGCGTCCACGCGCCCCAGGTCAGGGACTTGCCGATATAGGCGGGGTTGCTCGCCAGGCCGCAGGCGGCGAGGCTGACCGGCTCATCCCCCTGCGCCACGGGCCTCTTCTCCTCGGCCACCTTCGGGCCCCAGCCCTCGGCCATCAGGCGCGTCCGGTTCTTCGCCGTGGACTCCATGAAGACGACGGTGGGGTCCAGCACCGTGCAGTGCCCGAGCGAGGCCCAGCAGAACTCCAGGGCCTCGTGCCGCCGCGTCTCCGAGCCGATGGTGGTGGACACCTCCAGCTTCCGCCAGGTGCCCGCCGTGATGGGGTAGCCCGCCACCGTCTCGAAGCCCGCCGGGGTGTTCCTCAGCTCCGACGCCATGTAGACGTCGTACCCGCGCGTGGCGTACGGCGCGACGAAGCGGGGAGCGCGGACCTCGGTGCCCACCTGGTCGGCGTCCACCATGAAGTCGGTGGCCTTGACGAGCTCGCCGAAGGGGACGTTGGCGACCTGCTTCAGCGGGCCCGAGGCCAGCGTCTCCACGTCGAAGGCAACCCGGCCACCCGCGCCGGCCGCGTATTCGGCGTACAGCGACTCCGCGTAGCCGCGGTTCTCCGCCTTGTTCCCGGCGGCCTGTGCCGTGCCGGCACCGAACGCGAGCAGGCCAACAGCCATGAGTCCCACCTGGATATGACGCATGTGGCTCTCCATTCTCGGTCGACCACCGAGTGGCTCCTTCTCCGGGAGGGAGAAGGGCGCACGCATCATGCTCCAGGCCAGAGACGTTGAATGCCGCGAATCAGTGAATATCGGGGTGAACTGTTTAGACCCGGGTAAATCCATACCTTGACCGGGTGAGTCATTCTCTCCAGACGGCGTTGTTTCCAGAAACAAGGTAAATGATTCAGAATTGCTGATGTAAGCTGATTATCCAGACTGAGCTTGTATTGCTTGATTTGGGCAGGAATGAGAAAATCGATGGGCCCGACGGGAGCTTCCATGAGGGCGCTCCAGGTCGGTGTGCGGTGCGGCGCGGTACCCCCACGGAGAGGTTCCACATGCGCAATACCCGTCTGTTCTCGAGCAAACACGTCACAGTCTGTCTGGCCTCCGCCCTGCTGTGGGGCGGTTGTGAGGGCCCGGCGGACGTTTCCGGGCAGCCCCATGTCGTGGATGGAGACCTCGTGCTGGTGCGTGAGGACAGCGCGCCGTCACCGGTCCTCGACCTGGACGTGGAGGTGCAGACGAGCTTCGGGCGCGCGGGGGACCGGCTCCTCTTCGGCGCGGAGCGGCAGGTCCTGGAGAACTCGGACGCGCTCACGGGCTTCAACCTGTGGTCCGTGGCCGCGGATGGCTCCGGCCCGCGCAGGCTCACCACGGACCAGAAGGTGCTGCGCGCCATGTGGAGCCCGGCGCACGAGGGCATCATCTACTCCACCACGGACATGGAGGTGTACCTGCTGAAGGACGGCGAGTCCCGGCTGCTGGTGGAGCGCGCCACCTCGCCGGCCCTGTCTCCGGATGGCACCCGCCTGGCCTATGCGCGGCTGCCGGACTCGTGGACGGCCGGGGCCATGCCGGGCGGCTACGCGCTGCACGTCCGCGAGCTGGACAGCGGCGTGGACACGGCCCTCACCCAGGGCGCCGACGATGCCGAGCCGATGTGGACGCCGGACGGCAGGAGCCTGTTGTTCCTCTCGGGCGCGCGCACCGGGCTGACGTCCTTCTGGAAGGTGGACGTGGACGGCTCCAAGCTGGCGCAGGTGACCAACATCGGCCGCGCCGACGTGGACGCCTCCTTCATTCCCAACCCCTCGTCCAACACCGAGATGAAGTGGTCGCCGGACGGCACGCGGCTGCTGTACGGGACGCACTACACGAATGACGGCGAGGTGCGGGTGCTGGAGTTCGACGGGGCGCGGGAGGTGACGCGGGCCTACAGCCTCGGCCAGGGCCACTCGCCCATGTGGACCTCGGACGGGGACGTCCTGCTGGCGCGGCAGGCCGGCGGCACGGTCGCCTTCGTGGAGACGCCCGCCGGTGGCGGTGACGTGAGGGAGCTGGGGCGCGCGGAGGGCCGGCTCGGCCTGCTCGCCTACGCGGTGTCCGAGCCCGCGCCGGACGCGCACGAGGGGCCCCAGACGGTGGCGTGCGACGACAGCGTCACCGCCATGCACGGCACGGCGCGCTACCGCTGGCCGCTGACGTACTGGCCCGGCTTCAGCGCCTACTACGACAACGACTCCAGCGGCGGCCTGCGGTCCTGGAAGTGCAACAGCTCCACGTACAACGGCCACCGGGGCACGGACATCCTCGCCTCCAGCGGCAGCAACATCTACTCGGGTGACAGCGGCTCCGTGTACAGCCGCAACGATGGGTGCCCCACCGTGGGCTACGTGGGCAGCACCTGCGGCGGCGGCTTCGGCAACTACGCGAAGATCAACAACAGCAACAGCTGGTACTCCGTCTTCGCCCACATGACGAACGGCACCGTGGCGGTGTCCGCCGGCCAGGCCGTCTCCTGCGGCACCTACCTGGGCCGCTCCGGCAGCTCCGGCAACTCCTCCGGCTACCACCTGCACTTCGAGGTGCAGCGCTACGGCTACCCGCAGGACGACCCGTTCGCCGGCTCGTGCAGCGGCCCGGAGAGCTTCTGGACCAACCAGAACGGCGGCTCGCCGACGGCGGCCTGCCACTGATGGGGAGTTGAAGTCCGGCGGGAAGGCGTGCTCCGCCTTCCCGCCGTCCCGGCCGCGCCGTCAGCGCGTGCCGATGGTGGCCACCTCGGGCTGGGCGGCCTTGAGGTAGCCCTCGCGCTGGATGAAGACGGAGCGGTCCAGGCGCCCGGAGTTGAAGACGATTTCCTCGTGCTCCAGCAGCTTCGGGTCCACCAGCAGCTTCAGGTCCGGGTGGAAGGAGACGGGAGGCACCGCGCCCATGACACAGCCCGTCAGCTCCTCGGCGACGGGAGGCGGCGCGAACATGGCGTGTGTGCCCCGGCCCAGCGTCTTCACCGCCTCCAGGTCCACGCGGCAGTCGCCGGGCACCACCGCCAGGAAGTAGCGGCGGTCCTTCTTGCCCTGCTTCACCATCAGCACCATGGCCTTGGCCGCCTGGGAGAGGGCGTTGCCGCGAACCTGGCTGATGAGCTCCGTGCGGCCCTCGGGCTCATGCTCCACCACGCGGAAGGTGGCGCCGTGCGACTCGAAGAGCTGGACCAGCTTCTCGTGCATGTCTGTCGTCATGAAGTCTTTCATCCCTTGGTGGGCGCGGCGGCGGCAGTGGGCGCGGCGGCGGCACCCGGCAGCCTCCGTCCCAGGACGATGAGCACCAGGCCCGCCAGCACCAGGCCCGCCGCCCCCATCTCCATCGGGCTGAGCCGCTCGCCCAGCACCGCCGAGGACAGGGTCATGCCGAACACCGGCACCAGCAGGGAGAATGGTGACACCACGTTGGGAGAGTACTTGCGGAACAGGTACCCCCAGACGCCGAAGGCGAGCACGGTGGCGATGAGGCCCGTGTAGAGCACCGCGCCCACGCCCTTCGCGTCCAGCCGGGAGAGGGCCTCCAGCTGCCCCTCCTCGAAGAGGAAGGACAGGATGAACAGGGGCAGCGGCGGCACCACGCTCATCCACACCATGAGGCGGAAGGAGTCGACCGCCGCCTGCTTGATGAGGATGTTGGCCACGCCCCAGGCCGCCGCGGCGCCCATGAGGAGCGCGAAGCCCGCGCCGTTGACGTCACCCTGCCGCGTGGTGGCGATGAGCAGGATTCCCGCCAGCGCCACGCCGATGCCCACGCGCTGCCACGGCGCGGGCGCGTCCTTCAGCACCCACGCGGACAGCCCCGCGGTGAACAGCACCTGGGACTGGATGGCCAGCGAGGACAGCCCCGCCGGCATCCCCGCCTTCACGCCCAGGTACATCAGCGAGTACTTCACCACGCCCAGCACCAGGCCCACCTTCAGGATGACGCTCCAGGGGATGGTCCCCCGGCGGAGCAGGAAGACCGCCGGCACCGCCGCGGACACGAAGCGCAGGGCGGAGAAGAGCAACGGCGGAAACGCCGTCAGCCCCTCCTTGATGACCACGAAGTTGAAGCCCCACACCAGCGCCACGAGGATGGCGAGCGCGATATCCCGAAAGGCCATGGACTAGCTCCAGATGACGGCTTCTTCGACGCTATCACCCGGCAATCCGATGAAGAAGCCGAGGGTGATGCGGTCGGCTCCGCCCACCCGCTCGATGGAGTGGTAGTACGTCGGGTTCAGCAGGTACACGTCGCCCGTCTGCGGCTTGAAGATGTTGAGCGGCTGGCCGCTCACGACCTTCTCGTCGTAGCCCAGGCCCTCCTTGATTTTGAAGACCTCGTCGTCCGGGTGCCAGCGCTTGCGGTAGTGGTACAGCTCCCCGCCCGTGTCGCACTCCTGGATGCACACCACGCAGCTCAGCTGGTGCGTGAGGCGGGCCAGGCTGAGCCCCGAGGGCGCCGCGTCGCGCATCACGTTGTCGTTGTGCAGCGGGTTGCGCACGCCGTTCGCGTGGATGCGGACGATGGAGTCCGCGTACCAGCGGCCGTCCGGCTCGCGCGCCGGCGCGAAGGAGCGCAGCCCCAGCGCCTTCTGGAGGCGCTCGCGCACCAGGACGCCCAGGTCGAAGCCGATGCGCTCGAACAGCTCCCGCGTCTGCGCCGCCTCCTCGAAGTACGGCGCCACCGTGTTCGGCAGGTACTTCGCCAGGTACGGGCCGATGGTGGTCAGCGCGCCGTTGACGTAGCGGGTGGTGTGCGCGCGCGCGAACTCCGCGCGGATGCGCTCGCGCTGGGTGTTCAGCTCCTCGGGCGTCAGCAGCCCCTTGAACACCGCCAGGCTCTGCTCGCCGCGCACCAGCCGCTTCAGCACCTCGGGGCCTGGCGCCTCCGCCGGGGTGTAGTACTGCGTCTTCTCCCAAACCGCCGTCTGAGTCATCGTCATGCTCCTGTCCCCGTGCCTTCCAGGGGGACCTCCAGGATGTATTCGCGAGGCACCGGCTCCCAGCGCTCCGCCGGGCCGAGCGCGGGGATGATTTCCGAGGCGAGCACGACGAAGTCGGGCGTCGCCAGCCGGTGCATCTGGAAGTAGCGCGGGTAGGGCGTGTCCGCGGGGCTCCAGTGCAGCAGGTACGCCCGCCGCGGATTCACCGCGATGGCGTTGCCCGAGCTGCCGCCGGGAGGAATGGCCCGCAGCCGCTCCAGCGCGGCGCGGGTGTCCAGCGCGTCCGTGTCCGAGGGGATGATGTAGTCGAAGTACTCGCGCGAGTCGAAGTGGGAGCGCTCCATCCCCAGCAGCCGGTGCACGGTGGGCAGGAAGCCGTTGTGCATGAAGTACCAGGGGACCGCCCCCTCCTCGCCGCGCTGGAGCGGGTGTGTGTACTCCAGGCCGCGCGTGTGCGAGAGCGTCGCGTGGCGCACGTGGATGGCGAGGAAGTCCGTCTCCAGCCGGGGAACCGGAGAGTCCTCCAGGCCCTCGAGGATGGTCCGCGTGTCGCGGTGGGCCTCGAGGCCATGGCGAGAGCCCGGGGACTTCCAGAGCGCGCCCCAGCCGTTGGGGTGGCAGCGGATGGGGCCCTCGTGCTGGGCCGTGTGGCCCTCGCTCATGGCGACGGCCGCGTCGGCGATGGCGCGGGCGGAGAAGCGGCCCCGCGCGAGGATGAGGCGACACATGGCTTCAGGCTCCCAGGCGGGACTCGATGCAGCCCCGGAGAAGGTCTCTCACCTGCTCCAGCGAGTCGCCGTGCAGGGTGATTCGGCCGGCGAAGCCGGTGTGGCGCAGCCGGTCCGACGCCAGGCTCGTCTCGTCTTCCGAGCCGGGCTCCGGTGCGGGAGGGGGCGGCGCCATGCGCTGGATGTCCACCCGCAGGCCGCGCTCGCGCAGGCGCTCTCCGGCGGCCAGCTCCTCCTCCGTCGCGGCGGTGACCTGCCCCACGTAGCCCCGCTCGGGCACCAGCGTGGGCACGCGCTCGCCCAGGTGCGTCTCGAAGACCATCTCCGCCCACTTCATGCCGGTGGCCTTCTCCACCAGCGCCACCAGCCCGCCGCCGGACAGGCGGAAGCCCATCTCGATGAAGAAGGCGCCGCGCCCGTTCTGGATGATGTCCACGTGGAACGGGCCCTCGCGGTAGCCGGTGGCGTCCAGGCAGGCCTGCGTCAGCTCGCGCAGGGGGGCCGCCGCCCGGTTGCCGTGGGTGGCGATGTGGCCCGACTCCCGGAAGCCCCGCAGGCCCGCGCCGCCCGGCGCCTCCTCGCGGGTGATGAACTTCTCGCAGGTGGTGAGGATGAGCGCGCGGCCTTCATGGGCGAGCCCCTGGATGGAGTGCTCGCGCCCCTCGACGTACTCCTCCACGAGCACGCGCTCGAAGGGCTCGCCGTCGTAGTTGGCGATGTGGGACAGCCGCGAGAGCGCCTGCTCCCGGCGGGCGGCGCTCTCCGCGATGAACACGCCCAGGCCGCCGCCTCCGTTGGAGGGCTTCACCACCTGGGGGTAGCCCACCGCGTCCAGCGCCGCGGCCATGCCGGGCTCGCCCGCGGCGAAGCTGGCGTGGCGGGGCTGCGCCATGTCCGGACGCCGGGCGGACAGCGCGGAGCGCTGGCCCCACTTGTCCACCGGCAGGAAGGGGCCGCGCGGCCAGCGGTTCCTGGGCCCGCGCTCCACCTGGGGCGCCACCGCGAACGCGCTGCCCACGTAGCGCTCGAAGCCCGCGAGCACGAGCGCCACCGGCGCCCCGTGGGACTCCAGTGCCCGGCGCACCTCCTCGGTGTCCGCCGGGTGGGCCACGGGCAGCTCCACGTCGAACGGGCGCCGTCCGAGCTGCCGGCGCCAGCGAAGGTAGGCAGGCGTTTCGACGAGGATGGCCGGCATGCCGCGGCGGCGCGCGGCATCCAGGTACGGGTCCAGGCCGTCGCGGGTGGCTCCGACCTGGACGAAGGCGGCGGGGGTGTGTGTCATTGCTGGAGGACCTCGGCTCAGCGGCCGCTCAGGGTTTCCTTCACCACGGGGCCACCGGGCGCATGGCGCGTCTCGACGGTGTCCTTGTGCGGGTCCCGGTCGAGGATGGCGCCGATGAGGCCCTGCCGCTCGCCGGCGGCCGCGGGCGGGTGGAGCGGGCGCGCGTACAGCGTCCGCAGCTGCGCCAGCGACAGCCCGCTGGCCGTCTCCAGCTCGAGCTGGAGGTCGGCGGCCTCGGTGCCCGGGACGGGCGGGGTGCCGTCACGCAGCAGCGCGTGCAGGGCGGGCGCGCGGGCCGCCAGGTGGGGCAGCTCCCGCTCCAGGTAGCCTTGCAGGTTGCTCCCGCCGTCCGCGAAGGGCGAGTACACCATGCACACCAGGTGCGCCGGCGTGAGCCCGAAGGACTCACGGGCGAAGGTGTCCATCCGCTCGCGCATCCGCGCCACGCTGGCGGAGTCGCCGTAGCGCGCCACCATCGTCTCGACGAGCTGCGGGGGGAACTGCTTCTGGCGCATCAGCGACAGGGCGAAGCGCACGTACTCGGCGATGCCCTCCTCGTAGCTGCGCCCGTACAGCCGCTCGCACTTGAGGCCGCGCAGGTGCGCCATCAGCGCCGGGTTGCCGCAGTCGGACTCGGTGAAGCTGAAGGCCACCTCGTCGAACTCGAAGCCCAGGTAGTCGGTGAGCAGCTCCCAGTGGTCTCCCGCGGAGTAGGCGGTGTCGTCGTAGATGGAGAAGAACTTCAGCTCCTCGCGCACCCGCGCCTCGATGCGCCGCTCCTCCAGGGCCTCGGGGGCGTGGCCGCCGTGGATGTCCTGGAAGTACGCGCGGGAGATGTTGTCCATCGTCCCGAGGAAGCCCTTGAAGCCCGTGCGCCCGGTGCTCGCGGAGCCCAGCTCGAACTGCTGGGCCAGGCGGTTGACCCACAGCAGATAGGCGCGCTGCTCCCGGCGCGAGTCGCCGGTGACGATGAGGTCCACGCCACCTTCATGGGCCGCCGCCAGCCCGAAGGAGTTGACCATGCTGAGGTTGCAGGCGTTGCAGAAGGTGGGGCGCGCGTCCGCGAGGGTGCGGTGGCCCGTCATCAGGATGTCCTCGCGGTTGCGGCGCACGAGCGACTCCGGCACGGGCATGTCCACGTGGAACGTGCGGGCCTCGTGGCCGTCCACCAGCAGCAGCTCGCACAGCGGGTCCTCCGGCAGCCCGAGCGCCTGGTAGACGCGGTGGATGTTCTCCATCACCGCCCGCGGCATGCCCGCGTGCCGGTTGGTGGCCACCCGCAGCCGGAACGTCCCTCCGTACACACGGAAGAGGATGAGCTGGATGGCGCGCACGAAGGTCAGCATGTACGAGCTGTCCTTGCCGCCGCCGAACGCCACCAGGACGGTGTTGCGCTCCAGCGCGTGCTTGTCGGGCAGCTCCGTGTAGAGCCGCGCCGCGCACCTCATGGCCCCCTCGAGGTTCTTCGCGGAGAGGTAGGGGCGCAGCCGCGTGAAGACGTGCTCCCTCAACCGTTGGACTTCGAAGGACGGACTGTCGTTGCTGGTTCCAACCAGTTGCATGGCTCCCCCTTGGCGCCCCTGCTTCCACTCCGAGGGGCAGTCGATGAAAGCCCCCGGCCCGGACGTGATTCACGTCCGGGGTGTGGCTGTTCATGCGGGCGGTTTGGGTGAGGGGCTCCGCCAGACGCGGGCCGGCCTCGGTTCACCGTTTGGGGGATATAACAGGAATTTCAGTCAGTCAACACTTAATGGATAATACAGGTTTAACCATGTTGACATTTTAGACTGATTGTGACGAAGCGCGGCATGACCCGGCGCGGCATCGCTAGATGATGTCGATGTCGTAGCCCTTGAAGGCGAACGCCCGCTGGAGGTTCTTCACGATGCGGGCCCGCTCTTGCGCGTCAATCTGCCCGCCGTCGCTCCAGGCGTGGATGCTCGACTGATACACGGCGAGACCGGACGGCCCCATCACCACCTCGGAGTCGACCACCGTCGAGCGCGAGCCCTCCGTGTAGCGGAGCCCCGTCCTGCCCAGCACCTCGACGCTGAAGCCCTCATCACTCTCGATGACGTTGATTCTCGGTTCCTTGAACATGTGGATCTCCATCCCATGGCGCTGGATGACCGGCAATGTGGCACGTGCCGATGTGACTGCCGGGGAACCGGTCCGAGCGCCGGGATGAGGGCGCTCGGACCGGGGGACACCCGGTGCCGGGGTGCGGGCCTCGGTGGGCCCGCCCCCCTACCGGGCGGGTGTTAGCGCAGCTTCATGGAGTGGACGTGCTGGAGGGCGCCACCGTTCGGGTTGGTGACCCAGAACTCGATGGACGTCACGCTCGGGTTGTTGAGGAGCGTCTTGTACTCGTCCCGCCAGATGGCGCTGGTGGAGACACCCGCCGAGTTGTGCACCACGTGCGCCGGTCCCTTGGCGCCCGAGGCGAAGTCGACGGAGGTGTTCAGCCACAGCGGCCTCGCCTGGTCCCAGGGCAGGTTGGCCGTCTGCTGGGCCGTGGCGCGTCCCTGGGCCGTCATGTCCAGGGTGACGCCGCCGATGCGGTTGGCCAGGCCCTGGGCGGCGGTCTCCGCCACGTTGCCTCCCGCCCAGAAGACGCGGGGCGCGTTGTTGGCCACGCGTGCTCCGGCCGCGATGTCGCCGACGATGGGCACGGCGGCCCCCAGCGACAGCGCGGCGTCCAGGTAGTTGCCACGGACCGCGGAGATGCCGGCGTTGGCGACGTCCGCGACGATGCCCAGGCCCGGGATGAAGCCCGCGCCCGTCAGACCGAGCTGTATCTTGTCCCACGTGGAGCTGGAGAAGAGGCCGCCGGAGCTCTTCGCCTCGGTGCCGAGCGGGTCGATGAGGTTGAGCGGGTCGTTGCGGACGTAGGCGTAGAGGTTGACGTCGTCCTTGGTGCCGATGGGGTCCGTCTGGACGAAGCGGCCCAGCCACGGGGCGTAGGCCCGTGCGCGCAGGTCGACGAGGCCCGACTCCGCCTGGTGGCGGCGGCCCAGCCAGCGCAGCGGCGTGCAGCCCGCCGTCGTCGCCTGGCACAGGGCCTGCGACGACTCGCCGAACGGGTCATAGCTGAACTTCTCCGTCACGGTGCCCGCCGCGTCGGTGACGCCGATGACGCTGCCGAGGCGGTCCGTCAGGAGGTACTTCTTCGCGGTGCCCTCGATGATGGCGAGCGTCTCGTCCATCGCCGGGCCGGGGATGTAGCGCCGGATGAGGGCGTTGGAGCCGTTGTAGTCCCCCAGCTCCGCGAGGCCCGCGTACAGCACCTGGCTGACGGTGGTGCCGACGGACTTCTTCACCTGCCGGCCCGTGGGGTCGAAGGTGTACGTGGTCGTCGTGGTGCCCTGGGTGGAGCTGGCGAGCCGGTTCAGGGCGTCATGGGCGAACGTCCGGCCATTGCTGCTGGTGACGTTGCCGTTGGTGTCGTGGGCCTGCGCCTGGCCCTTCCACGCGGTGTACTGGTTGAGGCCGTTGGACGTGAAGGCCTCCGTCGTCACCGCGCCCGGCACGTGGACGTAGGCGGCGTTCGTCGAGAAGGCCCCGGTGAGCTGGTTGGCCTTGTTGTAGCCGTACGTCAACGTCACGTCGTCGGCGGTGCCGGCGACGTCGTGGGTGATGGTGTGGACGAGGCCCCGCTGCGTGTACGCGTACGACGTCGTCGCCCCGCCGCGAACCATGGAGGTGCGCCGCGAGAGCTGGTCGTACCCGAGGGTGACGAGCGAGGTGGTGCCCGACTCCTTCACCGCGGTGAGGCGGTTGGCGGCGTCGTAGTCGTAGGTGACGTAGTAGTTGTCCGGCCACGTCAGCCGCGCGAGGTTGCCGGCGGCGTTGTACGTGAAGCCGATGTTGCGCGTCCACGTGCCGACGACGTCGCTCGTCTGGGACATGCGCCCGGCGGTGTCGTACGTGTACGAGATGACGTGGGTGCCGTCCTCGTAGCGCGTGCGGGAGGGGCGGCCGGCGGCGTCGAAGTCGTAGCCGATGTTGGGCAGCCCGCCCCCCGTCTGCTGACGCTGGCGGCCGAGCGCGTCGTACGTGTACGTGAAGAGCTGGCCGGCGCGGGTGCGGCGGCTGGTGATGTTGCCGTCCGCGTCGTACCCGAGCTCCTCGTAGTCCGTCGTGCTGGAGGTGCCGGGCGTCGTCGGGTGGGGCTGGTAGGAGCGCTTCAGGCGGCCGTAGGCGTCGTACTCGTTCGTCGTCTTGTTGCCCCGGGCGTCCGTCAGCGTCAGGGGCAGGGCGTCGGCGTTGTACGTGTACGTGGCCTGGGTGACCTGGGAGGCGGTGCCGTACGCCTTGTAGACGTACTGCTCCTTGCCGTCGGCGTAGCGCTGGTAGCGCGTCACCCGGCCCTCGGGGTCCGTCACCGACAGGAGCCGTCCGGCGTCGTCATACGCGTTGAGCGTCCGGGGCGTCGTGGCGTCCACGGTGTAGGCCCACACGGAGACGGAGGCCAGCTTGTCCGTGGCCGTGTACGCGCGCGCCTGGCGCAGCCACTGCGTGCCGAGCTGGCGGCGCGTCTCCGTCAGGCGGCCGAGCGCGTCGTAGGTGTGCTCCGTCACCGGGGCGGCCAGCCCCGTCGCGGGCACCGGGAGCGTCTCGCGCTCGCGCTGGCGGTTGGCGTTGTACGCGTACGTGGTGGTGGAGCCGCGCGGGTCCTTCACGGTGGCGACGTCACCGGCCGCCGTGTAGGTGTACTCCGTCACCAGGTTGAGGCCGGCCGGGTCCACCTTCTTCTGGAGGAGCGTCTTCTTGCCGGCCTCGTCGTAGACGTAGGTGATGACGCGGCTGGTGGCGTCCGTCTCCTGCGTCACCTGCCCGCGGGTGTTGTACGTCCACGTCCACGTGGGCTGGACGCCGTCCACCAGCGGCTCGGTGCGCTGGGTGAGGTTGCCCTTGGTGTCGTAGGTGAAGGACGTCTGGTTGCCGCGGGCGTCCTTCGTCCACGCCGGCTTGTTCCACGTGGTGTGGAAGGAGGCCGTGGTGACGATGTCGCCCGTGCCCGTGTTGGGCTTGAGACGCGTCTCGATGACGTTGTAGCGCGCGTCGTACGTCTGCACCGTCTCGTTGCCGCCGGGCGTCCGGGTGCTCACGAGGTTCTGCTGGCCGTCGTACGCGTACGTCGTCACGCGTCCGAGCGGGTTGATGAAGCGGAGCACCTGCCCGTTGGCGTCGAAGTACCAGGTCTTCGAGTGGCCGAGCGGGTTCACCTCCTCCGTCCGGGAGCCGGCGACGAAGTACTGCGTCAGCTTGCTGTTGGCGTCGAGCTGCTCCTTGACGCGGCCCAGCGAGTCATACGTGTTGGTGACGAAGGCCGCGGTGGGCGCCGTGGGGTAGAAGATGCGCTGCAGGCGCCCCGCCGACACGTAGCCGTACGTCGTCGAGTTCAGCCGCGGGTCCCTCACCGCCGTCAGGTCGCTGCCCGTATAGGTGAAGTCCACGCCCCGGCCGGCCGCGTCGGCGACGC
Organism: Myxococcus sp. RHSTA-1-4; assembly: GCF_020037125.1. GTDB lineage: Bacteria > Myxococcota > Myxococcia > Myxococcales > Myxococcaceae > Myxococcus. Next base: position 46,591 of record NZ_JAIQDG010000026.1, on the reverse strand, counting down.
GGGTGAGGCGCCCCGAGGTGTACGTGAAGGCCAGGCTCCAGCCGTACGTGTGCGTCACGGACGAGAGCAGGCCGCTGGTATAGGTGAACGTCAGCCCCACGCCGTTGGGGTTGCGCAGCGTGGCCAGGGTGCCGTCGGCGTTGAAGGCCATGACGTCCTGGGTCTTCGTCGTGAGCTGCCAGTTGGCCGGCTTCGTCAGCGTGGAGGCCGTGCCCGGGGGCGGCAGGTAGCGGTAGAGGAGTGCGCCGCCAGCGTCCAGGCCGTTGGGCGCCTTGATGAACTGCTGGTTGGCGCCCGCGGACGTCATCGTCACGGAGTTGTCCACCAGCGCCTGCGTCGCCCACTCCTGGGCCAGCGTGGCCAGCACCAGGTTCTTCAGCCCCTTGGAGGAGGCCAGCAGGTCGTGCGAGACGTAGAGGCCCACCACCATGGCGGCGGCGTCCGCGGTGGAGTCCTCGCCGAGGCCCTGGAAGCCGTCGCTGTCCTCGCGGATGCGGATGTCGAGGTTGTGTCCCCATCCCCGGCCCAGCACGCCGTCACGCAGGTACGCCGCCGAGTTGTAGCTGCGCTCGAAGGCGAGCTCCACGTCCTGCGGCCCCACCCACAGGTCCTTCGCCTTGTGCACGAAGTCACCCGTCACGATGTTGACGGGGTCACCGGAGACGGGCTGGTAGCTGGAGATGCCGCCGCTGGTGGTGCTGGACTGGGTGGTGGAGGTGATGCCGGTGGACGTGGTGCCGGACGTCACCGTGGCGCTGGAGAAGCCGCCCTTGGCGCCGTTGATGATGTGGCCGATGCTGGTGTTGCTGGAGCTGACACCCAGGAAGGTGAAGCCCACCCACGAGCCCTGGCCGAGGTTGCCCTCGCCGGGGATGATGAGCCGGTAGCCCGCGTTGATGTACGCCTCGGCGTTGGCCAGCTCGTTGGCGTCGAAGTTGAGGGCCGCCAGCTTGGGCTTGATGGTGGCCCAGTTGGCGCTCGTCGCCTCGTAGAAGGTCTTCCCCGCGGTGTTGGCCACGTCGAAGAGGCTCACCGTGGAGATGCCCTGGACGGTCTGCGTCTGCTCGATGACGGTGGACTCGAAGGCGCTGCCGAAGCCGGAGGACGAGAAGAACGCCGTCGAGTCGTTGCCGCCCGCCTTGGAGACGGTGAAGACGGCGCCGAAGGGGATGTCCACGTAGGGCGCGGTCGTCTGCCCCGTCACGCCCACCATGTGGTGCGCGTAGACGAAGGAGCCCGTGGCGCGCTCGACGAGGCGCATGGAGCCGCTGCGCTCCGACAGCCACAGGTCCGCGAGCTGCTGCAGGCTCTCGCCCAGCACCGGCTCGGAGTCCGCCGTGCTGCCCGCCACGCGCGAGGCGGTGGCCATGTTGCGGTGGTGCTCGGCGGTGGCGCGGGACGTGTCACCCCAGCCGTTCATGACGGCGTACGTGTAGCCGGAGCCCACGCGCAGGCTCATGGTGCCGGACTGGTCCGCGTAGGTGCCGCTGTTGGCGGCGTACGGCTCGTTGATGGTGACCGTCATGCTCTGGACGCCGCCGGCGGTGCCCGCCGTGGTCGCGGTGGCCACCGTGGCCCCGTCCAGCAGCAGCACGGCCTTGTTGTCGGCGCCGTAGCGGAGGGTGAGCCGCTTGGGGCCCAGGTCCGCCGCGTAGTACGTCTTGTCGATGCCCGCGAGCTGCAGCCGCAGCGTGGGCTGGTGCGTGGTGGGGACCGACGCCCAGATGGCCGGCGTGGTGCTGGGCTTCAGCTTCGCGTTGGCCGTGACGCGCAGGTCCGCCTGTCCGACGATGGACAGGATGGGCCGCCCACCCAGCGCCTGGTCCAGGGTCTTGAACCGGTGGCTGGCGTTGAGGTGGTTGATGAGGTTCGTCGTGTACGTGTGCAGCTTCTGGCGGATGGCCGTGCCGTTGAAGCTCTTCAGCGAGGCCCCCACGACGTCACCGTCCACGCCGCCCGCGGCGGTGAGGAAGTCCGTCTGGGTGTAGCCCATGGCCGTGGCCAGGGTGACGGCCGCGGTGGTGAGCGACGCCTGCTTCCGGGCCGGGTCGAAGTGGTAGTACGTCGTCCCCAGCTCCTTGCCGGTGGCACGCACCCAGACGTGGCCCATGTCCATCTGCGGGACGTTGCCGGTGCCATCCACCCAGTACGCCATGGGGATGCCGCCGCTGGGCACGAGGTAGGGGATGACGTTGTCCTTCTTCGTGCCGAACAGCATCTCGATGTCGGTGCCGGTCAGCCGCACCTCGCCCTGCACCAGGTCGGCCGTGTAGCCGGCGGCGCGCAGGAGCTGCACCATGAGGTTCGCCTGGTCGAAGGCGTTGCCCGACTGGTCCAGGATGACGGCCAGGGGGCTCTTGCGCAGGCCCCACGTGGGGACGAAGGTGATGTTGTCGTGGACGTACTCGTAGATGCGGTCCACGTCGTTGCGCAGGGCGCGGGCCAGCTCGGTGACGTCGCTGACGGGCTGCGCCAGGGCCTGCGCCATGGGCGCCTCGAGCGCCTGCTGCTCATAGAAACGCCGCGCCTCCGCCATCGTCACCGCGGGCGCGCGCACCTGCTCCATCGCGGGCAGCCGCGGGCCGGGGGCGCGGGGAAGCTCCTGCACCTCGCGCGGCTCTCCCGGGCGCCACGAGGACTCCTCACCGCCGGAGACGCCGTCGTGCGCGTCCTCCACGCGGTCCAGCAGCGCGGCCCCGGGCAGGCCGTCCTGCGCCGGCGCCTGGAGGCAGGCCGTCACCGCGCCGTCCGCCGCGTCCACCACCGTCAGCTCGGCGCGCACCACGTCCGCGACGAGGGCGTCGGCCCGGTCGCACGTGTCCAGCTCCAGCGCCCCGCCGCGCACCGCATAGGCGCAGTCCAGCTGTGTCCCGTCCGACTGGACGAAGCGCAGGCTCGCCTTCGCCGCCTCCACCACGGACTTCTCGCCCCGCCACTCCAGCGCGGTGGGGACGTAGAGCGTCCGGGGCACGAGCGCTTGTGCCTCACGCTCGGCGTTCCACTCACCCGCGCTCGCGATGCCGCCCCGCACGGCGGCCACCACGCTGGGGCTGCACGGCTGCGCGGCCGTGGACTTCGCGGCCTGCTCCGGCTCTCCGCAGGAGCCGAGGAACACGGCCGCCAGTGCGCCGGCCCACGCCCTCGTCATGGACTTCTTCTCTCTCGTCGTATGTGTCACGGACCCGTCCTGAGTCATGGCGTCGGAAGCGCGGGGGTGGGGTTGGTGATGGTCGTGTCGATGACGCGCTGCGTGCGATTGCCCGCGCTGTCGTAGCTGTAGACGATGCGCTTCGTGGAGGCCGGGTACTCCGCCCAGGCCAGCCGGCCCAGCGCGTCATACCCGTAGGTGACGGCCGTCTGCGTGGCGAGCGCGTCACGCCGCGTGGCGACGGGCTCGCGCTCCCCGGTGTTGCGTACGGCGGCGGGTGTGTTCCCCGGAGGCGTCTCGGGTGCCTTCTCTCCCTGGCCACACGCCGTCCCGAAGGCCATGAGCATCCCGAGCAACGCCCCGGAGCCCCCTCGCCCCGGCCGATATCCGTGATTCATTTGTCACTGCTCCTGTTGCAATAGATACAACCGTGAAACAACTGATTGCTGTTCAAACAGGTAAGGCTTGCAAACATGAAGCAAGGTTCAGGCCGTGGAGGTGCTGTTCCGGCGTTCGCGCAGGAGCTGCGGGCCAGGGGGGACGCGCTGTGATTTGTGGCGACAGTTCCCCTCAGGCTGGGGAGGGGACAACACACCCAGGCGCGAAAAAGATGCGCGGCTCCGCGGGGAGGCGGCGGTCGAAACGGCCTCGGCCCGCGATGAGGGCTCGCGGGCCTTCACGAGAGCGTGCTGCGGGGCGTCATGGCGGTGTCTGGCTTTACCCTATGAACAGCCGGGGACCCAGGGCGCCGCCTCGCCGCGTTTGGTTGTCCGCCCCGGCCAGTGTTGCCGGGGCGTGACAGCTCGGGGACTGCTTGCTCAGCGAGTGGCTTCCGTCGTAGCGGGCCGCTGGAAAGCGCCTTCCATGGCCATGGCGTCGTGGACCTGGGAGGTGATTTCGAACGAGCGCAGGCGCGCCGCGTGGTCGTAGACGTGGGCCGTCACCATCAATTCGTCCGCGCCGGTGCGCGCGATGATGGACTCCAGCTCGCGGCGCACCGTCGCCGGTGAGCCGATGGCGTAGCACGACATGGTGTGCTCGACGGAGAGGCGCTCATGCTCCGACCAGTGCCCGTCCATGCTGTCCACGGGCGGCTGGAGCTGGCCGGGCGTGCCCCGCTGCAGGTTGAGGAACTGAATCTGGAGCGAGGTGGCCAGGCGCCGCGCCTCCGCGTCCGTGTCCGCCGCGATGACGCCAATGCCGAGCATGGCGTACGGCCGCTGGAGCGACTCGGACGGCTTGAAGTTGCTCCGGTAGAGCTGCAGCGCCTGCATCATGTGGCCGGGCGCGAAGTGCGAGGCGAAGGCGAACGGCAGGCCGAGCATCGCCGCGAGCTGGGCGCTGAAGAGGCTGGAGCCCAGCAGCCAGAGGGGGACCTTGAGCCCCGCGCCGGGCACGGCGCGGATGGCCTGATGCGGCGTCGCGGGCTCGAAGTAGCCTTGCAGCTCCAGCACGTCCTGCGGGAAGGACTCCGAGCTGCTCGCGAGGTCCCTGCGCAGGGCGCGGGCGGTGCGAGGGTCCGTGCCGGGCGCGCGTCCCAGGCCCAGGTCGATGCGGCCGGGGAAGAGGGCCTCCAGCGTGCCGAACTGCTCGGCGATGACCAGCGGCGCGTGGTTGGGCAGCATGATGCCGCCCGCGCCCACGCGGATGGTCGAGGTGCCCCCGGCGACGTGGCAGATGACCACCGACGTCGCCGCGCTGGCGATGCCGGTCATGTTGTGGTGCTCGGCGAGCCAGTAGCGCTTGTAGCCCCACCGCTCCGCGTGCCGCGCCAGGTCCAGGGTGTTGCGCAGGGCCCGCGAGGCGTCACTGCCCTGGGTGATGGGGGAGAGGTCGAGGACGGAAAAGGGAATCATGTCCGTTACCTTTCAGAGGAACCGGCTCTCTAACACCTCGGGGGCTTGCATGCTGGGCAATGTCTGGCCGCACCCTCCGGTTCCGAGCGTCCGGCGGCGCCTGGCCGCCCCCTCCCCGAGGCCAACGGGAGGACCGGAGGATGCGCCGATTTCGCGCGAAGCCGCGCCCTCCCGGGCTGGGGGCCTCGCGTCTAGCAATTCCCCCATGGAATCCAAGACGACGAAGGACGTGGTGGTGGTGGGAGGTGGGCCGGCGGGGTTGAACGCGGCGCTCAACCTGGGACGCGGGCGCAAGAAGGTGCTGCTCTGCGACGCGGGCCCGCCCCGGAACGCGGCGGCGGTGGAGATGCACGGCTTCGCCACCCGGGATGGCACGCCGCCCCAGGAGTTCCGGCGCATCGGCCGGGAGCAGCTCCGCCCCTACGACGTCGAGGTGCGCGACGTGCGGGTGAGGAACATCCTCCGCGACGGCCCGGGCTTCCGCGTGGAGCTGGAAGGGGACGAGGTGGTGGAGGCGCGGCGGGTGCTGCTCGCGACGGGGATGGTGGACGTGCTGCCGGACCTGCCGGGCTACCGCGAGGTGTGGGGCAAGGCTCTCTTCCAGTGCCCGTATTGTCACGGCTGGGAGGTCAGGGACCGCGCCTGGGGTGTGCTCGCGACGAGCGAGGCGCTGGTCGACTTCGGCCTGTTCCTGACGGGCTGGTCCCGCGACATGGTGGTCTTCACGGCGGGGGCCGTCCCGGTGTCCGCCGACAAGCGCATCCAGCTCGAGCGGGCCGGAGCGCGGCTGGAGGAGCGGCGCATCCTCCGCCTCGTTCCCGGCTCGGGGGAGCACGCGCTGGAGGCGGTGGAGCTGGAGGGCGGGACGCGGGTGCGCAGGGACGTCCTCTTCGCCCGTCCGCCCCAGCGTCAGGTGCCCGTCGTGGAGCGGCTGGGGCTCGCGCTGGATGAGCAGGGCTACGTCCGGGTGAATGCGCAGGGAGAGACGTCCATCCCTGGCATCTACGCGGCGGGTGACCTCACGACGCCCCTTCAGGGCGCGGTCATCGCCGCCTCGGCGGGCGCCGTCGCGGCGGGCATGCTGAACCACGGGTTGAATCTGGAAGCCGCCGGGGCCGCGCACGCCAGGTGATGTGGGTTGAGCGCCACGGCGCCGCCGGTTACGAAGACGGCATGCCGCCCGAGCCGCATCCTCCGTGCCGAGAGACTCCTCCGCCATGGTCTCTTCAGGACTTCGAGCGGGGGCGGTTCCCCCTCTGGGCGGGGCGTATCCAGCGCAGGCATGGAGGAATCCGAGGAGGCTCCGCCGTCCACTCGTACGCCGTGGTGATGCTCATCACCGGGGGCGAGTCGAAGGTGCGGCACGCGGGCGAGCTGGTGCTGCGCGCCGGAGACGTCCACCTCATTCCCCCGGGAGATGCGCACAGGGGAGGGCCGGCGGACGCGGAGGGCTGGGCGCTCGCGTTCCATCCGGAGGTGCTGGGGGGAGGGGAGGGGGACGGTGCCTCCCGGCTCGGGCCGTTGCTCCGTGTGCGCCAGGGCTGTCATCCCGTGCTGCGGCCCACGCTGACGCAGCGGCGGCGCCTCACGCGGTGGCTGCGGCTGCTGGCGGAGGAGTCGGCGCGGAATGAGCGGGGCGGCGAGGAGGCCTGCATCGCGCTGCTGCGGCTGGTGCTCATCGAGCTGGAGCGCATGACGGCTCCCGCCGCCGTGAGCGAGCCTCCGCCGGTGAGCCTGAGCCGCAAGGCGCTCACGTACATCGAGGCGCACTGCCTGGAGCCACTGTCGCTCGCGAAGGTGGCGCGCGCGCTGGGGCGCTCTCCCGCGTACGTGGCGGGACTCGTGCGGCAGGAGACGGGCCGCACGGTGGGGGAGTGGATTCTGGAGTGCCGCATGGCGGAGGCCCGGCGCCGGCTGCGCGGCACGGACGAGCGCGTGGACATCATCGCCGAGCGCGTGGGCTACGCGGACGTGACGCACTTCATCCGGTTGTTCCGGCGCGTGCACGGTGTCACTCCGGCCGCGTGGAGGCGGAGGGTGACGGCCTCGGGGAGCTGAGGTTCCCTCGGTGCTTCGTGGCCCGTCACTCGCGTGGAGGCGCGGGGGGCCGGCGCCCTGGGGCTGAGGCACTCCTGGTGCTTCGTGGCCCGTCGGCCGCGTGCTGGCTCCGGCGGAAGGACTCCGGGAGTCGAGGCACCCACGCTCCCTCCGGCGCTCTGTCGGATGGGTCCGGGAAGCTCTGCCCCCACGGGTCCTGTCGCGACCCCATCCACGGGCGGTGAGCATGTCCATGTGTCGAGGTTGGGCTGTCGTGTTGCTGCTGTGGTTCGCGGGCGCGGGGTGGGCGGAGGCGTACGCGCGGGCGCTTGGAGCCGGTGAGGAGGACACTTCCATCGTCGGGGAACGCGCGGTGGCTTCGTCCGAGGCGCCAGCCGGCGACGCGCCGCCCGCGCCGTCCCCAGCCGCGTCCATCCGCCCGGGCACACGGTGGAGCTTCCTGACGCGCATGGAGGCGACGGTGCTGACGCTGCTGCCGCGACAGGGCGCGGGCGAGGCCGAGGGCTTCGTGCAGGTGGAGCCCATGGCGGTGGTCGACGGCGGAGAGACGTTTGGCCTCAACCTGGGCGCACCCGTGCGGCTGCGCGCGTGGGGGGGCGGGGAGGGGACTGGCCTCGTGCGTGAGGAGGACTGGGACAGTCTCTCGGACTGGGGACAACTGGTGCGCCTTCTCTCGCTGGGGCACGACGCGTCCCCGGTGGCGCTATGGGCGGGTTCCCTGGACTGCTACACGCTGCTGTCCGGGCACCTGGTGCGGCGCTACTCCAACCGGAGCAACCCCGACTACCACCCGGCGGGCGCGGTGCTCACCGCCACGGCGGGGCCGCTCTTCGTGGAGTCCTTCGTTTCCGACGTGCTGGGGGCGCGCCTCATGGGGGTGGGGGTCGAGTTGGACGTGCAACACGTCCTCTTCGGCCAGCCGGCGCGGCGCGGGCGCTACACGCTGGGGCTCTCCGCGGTGCTCGACTGGGGCCGGGCGGGTGGCGTCACGCGTGAGGTGACGCTGGCGCACGTGGATGGCACCGCGATGGTGCTGGCGCGTCGCGGCTTCGAGTTGCACCTGCTGGCCGGTGGTGGCGGGCGGCCGGGACGCCGTGGCGCATGGGGCGCGGTGGCCGGCGTGGGCGCGGATGCCGTGTCACCGACGCTGGACTTGCTGGCGAGACTGGAGGTGCGGCGCCAGCATGGCGGCTTCCGCCAGGGCTGGTTCGGGCCGGACTCCGAGCTGGCGCGCTTCCAGGTGGCGGGCACCTCGGGACTGCCGCTGGCGGACGCTTCCTTCCCGGAGGGGTACTCCGCCTTCGGAGAGCTGGTGGTGGGCTGGGACGCGGAGCACCTGGGCGACCTCGTGCAACGCCACCTGCGTCTCTCCCTGGGAGTGGAGGCCTTCACCTGGGGCCGTGTGGACGCGGACGGGCGGCTGGCGGTGCAGCTCTTCGGCCGCGACGTCGAGGCGGCCGTGAGGGGCCTGGCGGTGGGCCTGCGTCAGCCAGGGGCGCGCTACCTGGCTTCAGGCGAGGTGCGCTGGCGCTTCCTTGGAGGGCGGCTGTATGCCATGGGCCAGGGCGGCACGCTGCTGTACCCCACGGAGGAAGGGACGTTGCGCCCGGGGGCCTTCGCTTCGGTGGGGCTGGGGGTGGACAATGCGCGCTGAGCCGCTGCCTCGGTGGTGGGCGGGGCTGTTGCTGGGCCTTGCCCTCTTCGGTACGGGCTGTGCCTCGCTGGCGAGCCGGACGAGGACTTCCGGTGACGTGGCGTCCTTCCCGCGCCCGTCCACGGCGCCGGAGCTGAGGCTCGTCCCGGGTGGCACACCCGAGGACGCCGCATCCGTCGGTGCTTCCCCGGAGGCAGAGGAGGAGGGGCCGCTGCGCCGCCGCCGCGCGACGAAGCGCGAGCAGGGCTCGGCCGTGGCAGGTCCGCGTCCGGCCGAGGTTGCCCGTGAAGCGACTGTCCCTCGCGGAGGCGTGCCTCCAGGCGGGGCTACCGGGGAGGTGCTGACGCGCTTCCTGGAGTGCGCCTCACCCGCCGAGTTCGTTGCGTTGCAGCGCACGGTGGACATGCCACGGTGGGTGGAGTCCCTGAAGGACTGGGATGCCGTCCGCTTCGGTGCGCTGGGGCCCGTGAGCGCGGAGACCGCGGCGGTCCTCAACCGCAAGCGTGCCGCATTCATCGTCACCGCCACGGAGATGTACGGCCACGCGAGGGCCGAGGTGTTCGCCCTCTTCATCCTCCACTCCGCCTTCGACGACGAGCTGCGCGAGGTGCTCTGGCTCCTGGCGGGCGACAAGCAACTGGGCGAGACGCTGGGGAGGATGGGCTCCGTCCGCGAGGAGCTGGCGCGGCGGGGGCTGAGGCTCTCCGACTCCCCGGACCGGAGCGAGCGGGCGGGTGACGTGCTCCGGGGCCTGGGCCGCGCGGGCCGGGACGCGCTCTCCAGCGCCCTCGTGAGTGATGGGGCTCGCTACCTGGACTTCAGCGCGAAGCGAGGGCAGTTGCCGCCGCCGTACCAGGAGGCGCTCGACGCGGTGGAGAGGGCGCTGATGGAGCAGCACTTCTCCCCGGGGAGCATCGCGCTGGGGAGCTTCGACCACCTGACCTTCGGCGTGCCGCTGGGGTTCTTCCACCTGGCGGCTGGGACGGGGCAGGGGGCGTCGTCGTTCGTACAGGGGCGTTACGAGCAGGCCACGCGCGAGCTGGCACCCGCGGGGCTACTGGTGGCGCTGTATGCCGGAGGCCGGGGGGCTCGGCACCTGTCCGAGGCCGGTGTCGTGCGGCGGCTCCAGGTGCCGCCGTTGTCGCTGGAGGGACTGAAGCCGGTGGTGGACCGGCTGTCGGAGCGGCTGGGGGCCAACGCACTGGGCGAGGTGGCGCGATACATCCAGGCAAGCCGGGAGGCCGGCCTCCTCGTGGCGGAGTGGGGAGAGGTTGGCGCCGCCGCGCTCCACGAGGCGCGTGGCAACGTGCCGAGGGCGCAGGCGTACCTGTCGGAGGCGAAGCCGCCGCGCGCGGGGGCTGACGCGGCGCGGGCGGCGGGCGTGAAGCGCGGCGGCGGTGTGGCGGCCGAGGCGCTGGAGGCGGGGCTTCCTCCAGAGGTCCTGCGGGCGAAGCTGCTGCTGGCCGAACTGGAGGCCCCGGGTTCGCGGCTGCCCCGGGACGTGGAGGCGCTGAAACAGCTCGCTCCCCGGGTGGATGCGCCGCCACCCGGAGTGCCCGAGGGCACCGGGCTCTGGCGCGAGTACGTGGCGTACCGCGAGGCGAGGCTGGGCGAAATCATCGAGGGCCGGCCCGCCCAGGGGCCCCTCCGGTGGGAGGGCTACCAGGTCATGCGCGGGCTGTTCGCCCGGGGGGGGATGTTCGAGTGGAGGATGGTGTCCCTGTTGAGGGAGGACGCGGCCCTGCCGAGAGCCCAGCGCCGGTGGCTCGGGGACTTCATCGAGCCCCGCATCGAGACGCACGTGGGCGTGGCGAAGGCGGACCTGCGCTACGTGGACGTGCTCGTCATCGAGACGCGCCCGCCCGTGGGCGAGCCTCCTCGCGTGGAGACGTTCAGCTTCAAGAGCCGGGACCTTTCGAGGCTGGATGCGGAGGGCTTGAGTGCGCAGATGACGGCGGACGCGAGCGACGCCATGCGGTACTACGGTGGGGTTATGCGCATCCGCCGGCCCGGACTGCAGATGGAGGTGCGGGTCCAGCGGGTTCGCCTCGTCTACGAGGGGGGCAGGCTTCAGCCCAGGAGCCGTAGTGAGAAGGAGAGCGCCATGAACAGCGTCCGGACGGAGGTCAGGGGAGTGGAGGTCCAGTTCCAATGAGGTTGCTGACGCTGAGGGACTTGAACGTCGAGGACAGCCTGAGCCTCCACTTTGACGGAGCCTTCGACCAGCAGGCCGGGCTGGAGCACGAACTGGAGCCCTTCCTCCAAGCCCTTGAGGAGTATGCGGGCGAGTGGATGCCGACCCTCGTCAAGGGGACGCGGCGGCGCAACTACTCCCGCGAGGCTGTTTGGAAGGCGCTGGCGGAGAGACGTAACGAATACAACTCAATCATTGGACTGCATCGTCCGAGTTCTCCCGCCGTGTCGTTGACGCTCCATCTCGGACGCACGCCCCATTGGCCCGTGTTGGGCATCAGCCTCCATGTTCAGCCGCTCTCCTTCTTCTCGGATGCGGAGCGCTGCCGGAGGTTCGTGGACATGGTCCGCGCTTGGACGTCCCGGTACCCGGTTCCCCATGCCTCGGCTCACAGCGCCGCGGATGAGGAGTTGGCGGGTGCTCCCTACTTCGGTCGCGATGTCGAAGTCTCGCGGAGGGACGGATTCGACAAGGTGTACGAAGTCTTCTGGCTGAACGTCTTCAGCCCGAAGCTGGTGGAGACGGTGGGCCGCGAGCGCATGATGTCCACGCCCGCGCACCGCGTGGAGGCATTGCCCGACGGCTCCATCCTCCTGGTGACGTGGCCCACCGCGGCGGACTTCGCCAGCGAAGAGGCGCGGGTGGCGCAGGCCCGAGCGCTCATCCACCTGCGGCCGGAGCTGGACTTCGACACCGTGCTGCGCACCCTGCGCGAGCGCAGTGCCACGCTGGCGCCGGTGGAGCCCCGGTTCCACCCGGACGTGGCGCCGCTGCTGTCGCGCGTGTTGGACGAGTTCGCCATCAGCGAGCGGCAGCGGAAGATCGCCGAGTTCAACACGTACCAGCCCCCCGAGCCGGAGGAGTGGCTCCCGGCGCCGTTGCCCTCGGACGTGGAGGACGCGGAGAAGGCGCGAGGACACTACTCGTACCTGGCCGAGTTGCTCGTGGCGCTGCTGCACACGGACGTGCCGTCGGTCTTCAAGGCGACGCCCGAGTCGCTGACGGACGTGGACGCCCACTTCTGGCACCAGGACTTCCCTGAGTCCTTCGAGCGGTGGAAGGTGGACGAGCACGCGGTACCAGCGGTGGGGGCGTACCTGGGGGAGGTGTTGGTGAGGAACCTGGGAGGGGAGTGGATACCGCGCAAGAAGCTGGAGGAGGCGCAGGTACGGGTGGGCAACCGGGTATGGCTGCCATTCGTCCGGGCGCACCGCTACATGCGCTCCACGCAGTCGCTGGTGGACTACTCGCTCACCCAGCTCTACCGCGTCGCCGCGCGCTACCGCTCGCCAGGGTGAGTCACACTCCAGTCCAGGTCCTCGGCTTCAGGGGAAGAAGTCCACCACCGTGAAGAAATTGGCGCGTCCGATGGCGGCGGCCTCCGGTGTGGACTCGACATACTTGGTGCAGCCGTCGAGGTCGCAAAGCACGAGGCAGACGGGGAAGCGCCGCCCGTCGGGCAGCTCCAGCGCCGTGTAGCGGCCGATGACCGTCTCCCCCTTCGTCCACAGCCGCCCCTCGATGAGCGTGCCGTCCGGGAGCGAGGTGCTGTCGAAGACGCGGCTGACGATTTCGCCGTCGCGCACGAAGAGCGGCTCATTGGCATAACCCGGCTTGTCCGCGCGCACGTAGATGTCGACCTGCCGCCCCGGGTTCAGGCGGAGCTTTCGCATGGCCTCGAGCGCGCCGTCAGGGCAGGGGGCGCCGGGCGTGGGGCGCACCTGGGGGCCGGAGCAGGCCAGGGTGGCCGCGGCGCCGCAGGCCACCGCGCCGCGCTTGAGGGTGGAGACGAGGCCCGTCGCGGGGGAATGAGGGGCTGAAGGAGTGGGCATGGATGGCTCCTGGTGCGGGGGTGGAGGAGAAGCAAGGGCCGCCCCGGCGTCGGCAGAATGGGGGAGCCCGATTGCGGGCGCTACTTTGGGGCCCACCACTTCCTCTGCTCCGGAAGCGGTCGGGGGCCGGGTTCGCTTCAAGGCGAGCGCGCCCGCCAGCCCCACCACGGTCAGCATCGCCGCGACTTCCACCCAGCGCCGGGCTCGATGGCCTGGCTGGGTGGGGACCGGTCCCGGCGCCATCGGCTTCGCCTGCCGGGTCGCCTCGGACGGCGCGAGTCTCTCTTCGGGAGCCGGTATGGGCACCGCCGCCACCTGGAGGGCCTCGGCGGGGCCCCGTGCCTCGGCGGGCGGCTCCGCGCTGTCCGCTGCTGGCGCTACCAGGGCTTGCGGGTGGCGCCGCCGCAGCCAGCGCTCGGCGGCCTTGTTGGCCAGCACGTCGGGCCGCTGCATCCTGTCGCGCAGCAGGGCGGCCTCATGGCCGGGCGCCATGGGCCCCCACGCGCCTTCCCCGGTGGTGGTGCGCGAGTGGCTGCCGGGGCCGGCGTACCACTCGAAGAGGGGGACGTCCCACGCCCCGCCCGCGGCCTCCAGCAGCTCGCGCACCTCGGCAGCCAGCGCGGCCAGGGGCGCTGGGCGCGCCTCGGGGCGGAAGGCCAGCAACCGCATGACGAGCGCCGCCAGTGGCTCCGGCACGCGCGGGTTGAGGAGGGCCAGTGGTTGGGGGGCCAGCAACCCCGACTCTTCCTCCGCGTCCTCCTCGCCCCAGCCCAGTTGCTGCGGCGGGTACTCGTCGGCCAGCAGCCGGTAGAAGGTGACACCCACCGCGTAGGCTTCATCCGCCACCGTGTACGGGTAACGCCCGCCTCCGCCCCGCAGCGCGCGCGTGCGCCAGGCCATGACTTGAGGGCTGTAGTAGATCGGCGTGCCCGGGGGCATGCGCGTGGTGCAGGTGAGGGCGGCGGCCTCCGGGTACACGCCCGCCCCCCAGTCCAGCACCACCACGCGTCCGTCCGGGCGGACCACCACGTTGCTTCCCTTGAAGTCGCGGTGCAGCACGCCCAGGGCGTGTGCGGCCGCCAGCGCCTCGGCCACCTGCGAGAGCAGCCCGGCCATCTGTCGCGCGGTGGGATTGCGCAGCTGGGCCCAGCGGTACAGCTCCTCGCCGTGCACGTACTCCAGCACCAGGTACGGGTAGCCCGCCGCCTCCGCCTCCCACCGTCCCGCTTCCACCAACCGCGCCACGCCCGGGTGCCGCACCCGTCGCAGCGCCTCCTCCTCCCGGCCGAAGCCCGCGTCCTCCGGTGTCCGTGCCAGCTTCAGCGCGTACAGGGGGGCGGTGGGCGCGTCCACCTCCCTCACCGCGTACACCGTGCCGAAGCCGCCATGGCCCACCTGACTCTCCACCCGCCAGCGCCCGACCTGGGTCCCCTCCGGCAGCGCCAGCGGTGAGAGCACCCGAGCCCCAGCGCCTCGCCTCGCCCCCTTCATGGGCGGCCCTCCTTCCGGCCACGCGGTGCATGGGGGACGTCCACCACCGGCGGCCGCAACTCCAGTCGCTCCCATTTCAGGCCCCGGCCATCTGCGTCCACCACCTCCAGCCGCACTGCGGAAGCGGGGGCTTCGGAGGGTTCTTCCCATTGCACCGCCACCCGCGCGCTCTCGCCGGGCGCCAGCCGCTCCGGCTCCATGACCACGGGCAGTAGCCGCGCCTCCTCCAGTGGCTCGCCCCGTGTGTCCAACCGCACCAGTCGCGCGGGGCCCGCGACCCACGGCGCACCGCTGGAACGGTTCTCCATTCGCATTCCCACCATGACGGTGTCACCCGTGCGGAAGAGGGTGACCCTCTTCGCTGGCATGACTCCCTGCTCCGAGGCCCTCTCGTCGAGCCGGTGGGCCTGGACGCCGTTCTCCGGGTCCATCTCCCCGGAGACGAAGAGGCCGGCCAGCCCCGCGCGGGCACAGCGGGCGCGCAGGGGCGCCAGCCCGGCCTCCGTCGCGGCGCAGCGCCCGCGCAGCTCCGTCAACTCCGCGAGCAACCGGATCTCGGGCTTCTCCCCGTGCCGCACCTCCACCTGCGTGTCCACCTCGTCCGGGTGTGACGTGAGCACGAACTCCACCTGCCGCGCCGACGGACCGCCAGCGAAGCGCACGGTGAGTCTTGGCGCCGTGTTCGCTGGCAGCTCCGCCGCTGGTTTGAGCACGAGTGAGCGCTCGTTCACCTCAATCCGGTTGAAGAGACGGGAGAGGGCGTCGGTGTCCACCGACTCGCGGACCACGGGCGCGTCGAACATGACCAGGGTCGCCGCGTCCGGCGCCACCCGCAGCACCTGGGCGGGCGGCGCCTCGTCGCCCTTGAGCACGATGACCCGCGTCTTCTGCCTCCTGGCCTCCCGTGGTTGCTCCTGGACCGCCATTCCCACGAGCACCACCAGTACCGAGGCCAATGAAGAGAGTAGGGACATCCAGTGACTACCTCCTGTGTTGGACGCTACCAGACGCGGGTGATACGA
Organism: Myxococcus sp. RHSTA-1-4; assembly: GCF_020037125.1. Lineage (GTDB taxonomy): Bacteria > Myxococcota > Myxococcia > Myxococcales > Myxococcaceae > Myxococcus. The sequence continues at coordinate 31,336 of NZ_JAIQDG010000026.1, read as the reverse complement.
GGGAGGCGCCGGAACGAGCGTTCCGGCGGTTCCTTCCGGTGGCTTCCGCCCGGCCCGCTTCACTCCTGAACGGACCTGCTCGAGCCCGGGGAGACGGGACCTTGAAGGGCGCCGTGAGCCGGAATGAGCGCGTGGAGGTGGGTTTCGTTCGACGACCTGTCGCTGATTCAGCTCATCGTGGAGCGGGGCGCCGACGCGGTGAAGGCGCTGCCCGAGGCCCTCCGGAGGAAGGAGCAGGCCGCCGCGGAGACCATCGAGAACAACGTCCGGCGGCTCATCGTCGACGAGTCGCCCATCAACCCGAAGTACTACGAGCGCATGTCCGAGCTGCTCGACGCGCTCATCGAGCAGCGGAAGCAGGATGCGCTCGGCTACCAGGAGTATCTGGAGAAGATTGTCGAGCTCACCCGCCCGGCGAAGCAGGGCCCGAAGACGGGCGACTATCCGAGGTCGCTGAACACGCCCGCCCTTCGCGCGCTCCACGACAACCTGGGGAGGGACGAGGCGCTGGCCCTGAAGGTCGACGCCGCGGTCCGCGCGAGCATGATGGACGGGTGGCGCGAGAACAGGATGAAGACGCGCCGGGTCCGCCATGCTATTGGCGCCGCCCTCGGCGAGGACGAGGCCCTCGTCGAGCGGACCCTGGAGCTGGTGAAGAACCAGAATGACTACTGAGGCTCACGTCCTCACGGTGGGCGGCCTGCGCGTGGCCGTCGTCCGGAAGGCCATCAAGAACCTCCATCTCGGCGTGTATCCGCCCGACGGTCGGGTCCGGGTGGCGGCGCCGCTCGTGGTGTCCGACGCGGCGGTGCGGGTCGCCGTCATCGGCAAGCTGCGGTGGATTCGGCGGCAGCAGGCGGCCTTCGAGCGCCAGGAGCGCGAGTCCGAGCGGGAGCTGGTCAGCGGCGAGAGCCACTACTTCCTCGGCCGGCGCTACCGCCTGGACGTCGTGGAGTCCGAAGGGCCGGGGCGCGTCGTGGTGCGCAACTCGCGGACGCTCGCGCTGCACACGCGGCCCGGATGGGACACCCGGCAGCGCGAGGCGCTGTTGCAGCGCTGGTACCGGGTGCGCCTTCGCGAGCTCGTCCCGCCGCTCATCGAGAAGTGGCAGGCGGCGCTGGGAGTGGAGGTGGCAGGGTGGGGCATCAAGAAGATGAAGACCCGGTGGGGCTCGTGCAACGCCGCCGCCCGCCGCATCTGGCTCAACCTGGAGCTGGCGAAGAAGCCGCCGGAGTGTCTCGAGTACCTGGTCGTTCACGAGCTGATGCACCTGCTCGTGCGCAGCATGACGAGCGCTTCATCGCGCTGATGGACCGGCACCTGCCCAGGTGGAGGATGGCGCGGCGGACGTTGAACGCGGCGCCGCTGGCGCATGAGACCTGGGAGTATTGACGCGTAGGGGGGCTGCCGGGGGCTACGCCTCGCGGCAGGAAGAGAGAGTGTTGCAGTGAACGTGACGGCTTCTTCTCTTGACTGGGGCGCGAGCGCATGGATTGACGCGTCTGTCTGGAGTTCCCTACGCTGACACGATGTGGGTCTTGAATAACCAGACGCCCTACGCCGCGGAGCGGAACTGGACTCGAGACAAACACGGCGTGCATTGGTGGCTCGTCGCCGTCAAGGCGACCTTCAACATCGCACCCGGTGGGCGGCTCCGGCTGGCGGATGAGCAACCGCCCCCCGTGCTCGCACCCGAATACCTTGGCGAGCCAGGCAGGTCGAGCTTGCGCTACGACTCGGAGCTCCTCGCGGCGAAGCCTCACACGGACATCCTGGTCCACGCGCACGCACATGCGCCCGGCGGGAGGCCGGCCCCGACGGTGCCCGTCGCACTCCGGGTGGACCGGCTCCACAAGGAGCTGCTCGTCCACGGAGACCGCACCTACGAGCGGGGGCTGCTCGGCGTGGCGCCAACCCGGCCACAGCCCTTCACCACGCGCCCCATTCGCTACGAAGCCGCATTCGGCGGGAGCGACCTGTCCGACCCCGACCCCCGGCGGCACGGCATGGATGAGCGGAACCCCATCGGGCGGGGCTTCGCACGTCGAGCGGCTCACCTGGTGGGACGCCCGGCCCACACCATCGAGTATCCCCGTGGCGCTCCAGCGGAGACGGGGCCCGCGGGATTCGGACCGATTGATGCTTCGTGGATGCCGCGGCGCAAGCTTGCGGGGACGTACGACGCACGGTGGGAGCAATCGAAGAAGCCGCTGTTGCCGGATGACCACGACCCCGCCTTCGCGCTGAGTGCCCCCACGGACCAGCGGACCGAGAGGCCTCTCGTCGGCGGAGAGCGTGTCGAGTTGCTGAACATGACCCCCGACGGCGTCCTGCGCTTCGAGCTGCCGCGCATCTCACTGGGCTTCACCACCCGCATCCTCACGCGGCGTGAGCAGCATGGCGCACGTTTGGTGACGGTGCTTCTGGAGCCAGAGGAGCGGCGCCTGTCGCTGGTGTGGCAGAGCGTGTTGCGCGTTCCAGCGCCGGAGGCGGACTATCTCGATGAAACGGAAGTCATCGAGCAGGGGAGCGCGGCATGAACACCGAGGTCGAGGTGGTGGCTGTCGGTGCGCGGACGCCTGTCGGGTTCACCGCCGCGAGCAGCGCGGCGGCCGTGCGCGCTGGCATCTGCCGCTACGCCGAGTATCCGTTCATCGACCTGCGCGGCGAGCGGGTCGTGGTCGCCGCCGACGCACTGCTGGAGACCCGGCTCGAGGGGCGGGACCGCGTCCTGCCCATGGCGGAGAGCGTGCTCGATGAGCTGGAGGCAAGGCTGGGAGAGGAGATTCTGTATGGAGGCAGGCTCACCGTGCTGCTCGCGCTTCCGGAAGCCCGCCCGGGGTTCTCCGAGAATGACGCGGCCTGGGTCGTCCAGTCCGTGGAGGCGCGCTTCCGGGGGAAGACGTCCAAGGTGAGCGTCGAGCTTGCCGGGCGCGGGAATGCCGGAGCACTTCGGGCGGTCGAGCAGGTGATGAAGGCGTGCACCGAAGGCCGGGACCACCTGTTCCTGGTGGTGGGGGCGGAGAGCTACCACCACTCGGAGACCTTCGTGTGGTTGGAGCGTGGCCGCCGGTTCGCGCAGCCGGGAGTTCGCAGCGGATTCACTCCCGGCGAGGGCGCGGGTGGGCTCGCGCTGATGAGCGCGGGGCTGCGCCGCCGCCTGGGCCTTCCCCAGCTCGCCCTCGTTCGCGGGGCGTGCACGGCACAGGAGGAGCGCCTGCGCGAGAGTGAGACGGGCTCCTTCGGCGTCGCAATGACTCAGGCCGTGCGGGGGGCCGTCGCGGGGCTCGACCTCGCGCGGGAGGGCGTGGACACGGTGTACACGGACATCAATGGCGAGCGCTACCGAAGCGAGGAGTGGGGCTTCGTCGCGTTGCGAGCGCCGAAGGTATGGAAGTCAGCCGGGTACAAGGCCCCGAGCGACTGCTGGGGCGACATGGGCGCCGCGTTCGGGGCGCTCGGGGGCGTGCTGGCGGTCCAGTCGTTCGCTCGGAGGTATGCGCGAGGCCCGCGAGCGCTGGTGATGGCGGGCTCTGATTCCGGGCTGCGGGGGGCGATGCTCCTGCAGGCTCCGCAGGTTCCATGAGGGGGAGGTCCCAATGGCGAAAGTGTCAGTGAATGCTCCCAAGACTCCGGTGACCGAAGGAAGCAACGGGGTGGCCGCGGCGACGCTGCCCAACGTCTGCAAGATGCCAGGGCCGCCGGCGCCGTTCGTGCCGACGCCGCTGCCCAACATCGGCAAGAGCGGAACAGACCCGAAGAACTACTCCAAGAGCGTGACGATTGAGGGAAAGAAGGTGGCCATCCGGGGGGCCACTTTCGGCTCCATGGGGGACGTGGCGAGCAAGGGAACCGGGGGCGGGATTGTCTCCTCCAACGTGGAGGGCCCGACGAGCTTCGTGGGCCCCGGGTCCATGGACGTGAAGATTGAGGGGAAGAACGTCCAGTTGCTCGGTGACCCGATGCTCAACAACTGCGGCCCGGGCGGCAGTCCGGCCAACGCGGCGACGCTGATGGGGGTGATTCAGGTCCCCGGCTGGAAGATAGCGGCCGTCACGGGAGAGAAGGAGTGCCCTCTCTGCGACGAAAAGCATCAATCCGATGGCGCGCTGGAAGAGACGGACGCGACGAGGGAGGACGCCAAGACGTTGGCGAAGGCGCTCACCAGGAACAACCAGGGCCCCGACCCGAGCCGGAAGTTCCCCTCACCGAGAGCCGACACAGGAAGAATGCTTGGCGTGGTCCGGTGTGCGTGCGACCAGCGGTATGCGGACCACTCGAGCAGGACGGAGCGGGTGTTCCGCGAGCTCGTCAAGGATGAACTCGGATGGCACGCCCCCGCGGATGGTGGTCTCGACATTTCGTTTGTCCGCAGGAATCCAGACACGGGACAGAACGAGAACGTCAAAATCAAGAGGGTCAGAGCCTTCACCGAGAAGCTCTGCGAAAAGCAGGGGCAGGACCCAGTTCGTGTGGATGAAGCATGGAATCTTGCCAATCGTCTCCATGACAGGTGGCGTGACGACCCCACACGACCCGCCCACTACCCGCCAGGAAGCTGTGCTGGTCCCAAGGCACTCGTGCTCGCCCTGGATGACGGGGCCTACGTCATCGGCCTGACCGAGCGATGGTTCCACAGCGCCAGGCAGCGGACCGAAGGACAAGTCGAATACCTCCGTAGCGACCGGAGTGGAGTGAATATGAGTTCCTTTGGTCATGGGGAGAGCGTCCCGCCGTGCGGGTCCTGCAACATCATTCTGCCCCTGATGCTTTGCACCAAAGGCAAGAACAGGGGGGAGACATGTCAGCACAAGAGCAAGAGGTAGAGGCCGCCATGGAGGCGTTTCTCCTGCGAGTCGTGCCTGGGCTTGCGGAGCAGTGGAAGGGCGCCACGCCCGACGCCGTCGCTCGAATCGAGCAGATTGCAGGTCGTCCCTTACCTTCATTCTATCGCTGGTTCCTCAGCCGCATGGGCCAGAGCATGGGGGCGTTGGCCTACCCCACTCTCGACTTTTCGGCGCAGCGCGTGCTCGACTGCTATGCCAAGGGCTGGGTCGAGCCCCATCCCCGCCTTCTGATGATTGCGCATGACTCCAGGAAGATGATGCCCATGCCTCACTTCTACGACCTCGACGCGCCGGCACGCGGCGACGCGCTGGTGGCCTCGAAGGAGGAGGGCGCCGACGAGGATGACCTCTACGAGCACTATGAGACTTTGCGCGAAATGCTGGCGTGTAGCGCTCTCTCCAGATTCCGGCTCAATAAGGAGCCACAGACGTGCATTGGCACCTTCTCTGGGGACCATCCCAACCTCCTCGCCCTCATCGAACCGGTGATGAGCCGCCTGGGTTTCAAGCAGCCGATTCCCACCGGGCCTTACTGCGGCCTCTTTGAACGCGACGACGCAGCGATGGTTTGCACGGGAATGCCGAGGCACGGAGCCGACAGAGCACGAGCCTTCGAACTCGGAGGCACCACCGCTGGAGTCCTCAGAAAGGTCCTGGGTGAAATCGCAGCGGCGACCTCGCTGAGGCTCCGAGTCGACGAGTGGGTTCCAGCGCTCACATGATGCATTGGTACCAGTGACTTTGGCCACGGAGAGCGCCCCGCCCTGGCTTTCTCCAACATCATCCAAGCGTGGTGCGCGTCGAAAACGGGTCAGCCCCAGGGTGCCGCCCGCGCCCCGCAGCCTACGCCGCCCGCTCCGCCGGGCGCGCGGCCCACGCGGTGACGAAGTCCGACAGGCCCTCCAGCTGCCGGTCATTCAGCGTCACCTGCCACCGCGCCGTGCGCACCTCGCGGTACGCATCCGGCGCGTCCCAGCCGCGCGCCACCATGACGGCGAGCCCCATCATCGGGCCCCGGCCCACGCCGTGCTCACAGTGCGTATACAGCCGGCCGCCCTGCTCCAGCCGGGGCAGCGCCCACTCCACGCCGCGCATCAACTGCTCCACCGACGGCGGGTAGCGGTCCGTCACCGGCAGGTTCAACAACTCAATCCCCAGCTCCGCCAGCGCCCGCGCGTCGTCGCAGCGCTCCGAGCGCATGTCAATCACCGCCGTGACGCCGAGCGCCTTCAGCTCCGCGTAGCGCGAGCGAGGTACTCCGCCTCCCACGAACAGCCAGTCATTCACCCGCGAGACATTCAGCCCCTGTCCGGGCAGCTTCGTGGTCCACTCCACGCACCGCGCCACCGAGCGCAGCACCTGCTTGCGCACCCAGCCACGCACGCCCGGCACATGGTGCACGTCGCGAAGCAGCGAGACGCTCACAGCTCTCCCTCGAGCGTGACTTCCATCAGCCCCGCCACCGGCTCCTTCCCCGCGCGCTCCAGCACCGCCCGGTGCAGGTACGTCACCGGCGAGCCCACCACCGGCCGCACCAGCCCGCCCAGCACGCCCAGGTCCTCCACCGGCGCGCTGCGCTGGAGCAGCGCCGTGGAGCGCAGCACCAGGGCCGCGTCACCCCCGGCATAGACTTCCGCCTTCCACACGCTGCGCTCCTTCGCGCCCTCGCGGGTGAGGGTGAAGTGCTCCAGCGGCCGGGGCGTGGCGCCCTCCTCCCACTCGTACACCGGGCCGAACTCCCCGTCCTGTCCCTCGCGCGCCAGCAGCACCAGCCGCTCGCCGCCGCGCAGCGCGCGGAAGCGCACCCATCGCTTCGCCAGCTTCGCCGGGGCGATGGTGGAGCGCGTGTGGTCCGCGTAGCCACCCCCCGAGTACGCCACCTCCGCGCCCTTGGGGAACTGCACCGTCGCGCGCAGCGGGCTGAAGGCCAGCGTCACCTCGTGGCGGTAGCGGGCGTTGCCCACCTCCACCTCCGAGCCCTCCGGCGACCGCGGCGCCACCGGCGCCGCGTACTCCAGCACCACCCGCCCGTTGTCCAGCGGCGCCTCCACCCGCGTGAAGCCACCCGCCGAGCGCGCCGAGCACTCGCCCACCTGGAAGGTGCCGGTGGTCGCGTCGTAGCGCCACTCGCGCTCGCCCACCTTCTTCTGCGGCGTCCACGCCCGCTGGCCGGGCTTCAGCACCGACGCGCGGCAGATGCCGTGCCGCGAGCCCGGCCCCAGGTTCGTCACCGACAGCTGCACCAGCACGAAGGTGCCGTCCTCCAAATCCCCGATGAAGGTGAAGCTCTCCCCGTAGTTGTCGCTCGGGGCGGGAGTGGGCTCCAGCGGCTCCGCGGCCGAGGCCACTCCGGAGAGCAGGAGCGTGGCGGCGAGCGCCACCACCATCATCAGGGATTGGGGACGGTCTTCATGCGGCATGTGGGCGCTGCTCCATGAGCGCATCCGACGCGCTGTCGTTGAAGACATAATCGCGCTGCAGGGGCAGGTTCCACGCGAAGTACACGACGCCGCGCACCAGCCACCAGACCAGCGTGTACGCCAGTTGCGGATGCAACGTGAGCAGCGCCACGCCGCCCGCGTTGAGCAGCGCGCTCGTGCCGCTCACCACCGCGTAGCGGGCGAACTGACGCGCCACGCCAGCGCGGCTCTTGAAGGTGAGCACGCGGTTGATGGAGTAGTTCACCAGCGCGCCCAGCATGGCGCCCACCACGGTGGCCCAGGCGGGCAGCATGTCCAGCCACTCCACCAGCACCAGCACCAGCGCGAAGTCCGCCAGCGTGGCCACCGCGCCCGCCACCGCGTTGAAGCCGATGATGGCCTTCTCCGAGCGCGCCTCCTGCCGCTTCGGCGCCAGCGCCTTCACCAGCGTCCGGAAGCGGGTGATGGCCGTGTAGTTGCTCATGATGGCCACGAACACGAGCCCCACCACCGCCAGCCAGTGCATGGGGTGCTTCTCCTCGGGCCAGAAGACGGCCTCCAGAATCGGAGACAGCGCCGTGCCCACGCCCAGGAAGAGCACCCGCTCCAGCCGCTGCATGGCGCCGTCGCGGACGCTGACGCCCAGGCCCTCGCCCTTGGCGCGCACGTACGGCACCAGCGACGAGCCCAGGAGCGCCAGCAGCGCCGGCAGCAGCACCCAGGTGTCCCGGTAGTACCAGGCCAGGCCCATCAGCATCGCCGAGTCCACGTACCTGTCCAGCACCGAGTCCAGCGCCGCGCCGGCCGGGTTGGCCTCCTTGCGCGTGCGGGCGATGCGCCCGTCCATGACGTCCAGGATGCCCGCGAAGAGGAAGAGCCAGCCGCCCAGCGCGAAGCGCCCCGCCGCCAGCGCCACGCCGGCGGAGATGCCCAGGAGGCCCGACAGCATGGACAGCGCGTTGGCCGGCAGGCCCGAGCGCAGAATCACCGTCCACAAGGGCTGGATGACCCAGAAGAAGTAGTGCCGGAGGAAGAAGCCCACCAGCACCGTGCTGCCGCGCTTGAGCGTCTCCTCGTCCCGCGGAATGCCCTTGAAGGCGCAGCGGATGCAGAAGAGCAGCAGCCCCCCGAGGAAATAGGCACAGGCCAGGATGGCCGGGGCCAGCGCCGTCCAGATGCGGGCGGACGGAGACAGGTTTCCGGTCAGCCAGGCCATCAGGTTCTCAAGCACGGGTGTCTCCTCTAGAAGTCAGGGGCACGGCGACAGGGGCCGGCACCGTGCGGCGCGCGAACACGGCCTCCACCGCCAGGAAGGCGGCGAGCGCCGCGACCAGGCCCGCGAGCACGTCCAGGATGTAGTGGTGCGTCAGGTACACGGCGGAGAAGGCGACGAGCGCCGCGAACAGCACCGCGGACACGCGCCACGCCCAGCCCCGGTGCCACACGAACAGCGTCACCATGAAGGGATACGCGGCGTGCAGCGAGGGCATTGCCCCGAAGACGTTGGGGTTTCGCGAATAGAAGCTGGCGAAGTAGTTGATGCCCAGCAACGCGTCGAAGCGCGCGGTGCCCGCCGGGCTGGGCAGCGCCGCGAGGTTCGCCGGGCCGGGGCCGTACTGGAGGATGTACCAGGGCGGGGCCGCCGGATAGACGAGGTAGGTGACGACGCCCAGGGCGTTCACCGCCAGGAAGGCCCAGCACAGCCGCTCGAAGCGCGAGTCCTTCTTCACGAAGAAGAAGATGGCCACGACGAAGACTTCGTACAGGTAGGCCGCGTACGAGAAGCCGCAGAACAGGTCCAGCACCGGATGGAAGCGCGTGGACCACCACTCGGGCCAGTGGGTGCCACCGGGCGCCGGGAACCACTGGCGCTCCAGCTCCCACAGGTCTCCGGTGTGAATGGTGCCACGCACGAACAGCCAGAGGGACTGGCTGTCCAGCAACATACCGGTCAGCCACAGCGGGAAGCCGCCGGCGAGGAAGCGCCGCGTCCGGGGGCCCGCCCAGGCCACCCCCATCAGCAGCACGTCCGCCGCCACGTGCTCCCACCGCAGCCGGCCGGTGGCAATCACCAGCGTCAGGTGGCCCGTCGCCATCACGGTGACGAGCCACGTGAACGCGGTGGCTCTACTTGGAAAGCGGGAGGTCATCCCCGTAGTAGTCGAGTCCGAGGTGGGTGATGGGCTCTTCGCCGGCCACGACGCGCAGCGTGTTCTTCAGCTTGGTGAGCTGGATGAACAGGTCGTGCTCCACCGGCAGGCCGGGCTGCGCCATGGGGCTCTTGAAGTAGAAGGACATCCACTCCTGGATGCCGCGCCACTCCAGCCGCTTCGCCAGGTCCAGGAACAGGGCGATGTCCAGCACCAGCGGCGCCGCGAGGATGGAGTCGCGGCAGAGGAAGTTGACCTTGATCTGCATCGGGTAGCCGAGCCACCCGGTGATGTCGATGTTGTCCCAACCCTCCTTCGCGTCGCCGCGGGGCGGGTAGTAGTGGATGGACACCTTGTGCGAGTACTTGTTGTACAGCTCGGGGTAGACCTCGGGCTGCAGGATGGTGTCCAGCACGCTCGACTTGGTGACTTCCTTGGCCTTGAAGGCCGCGGGGTCGTCGAGCACCTCGCCGTCGCGGTTGCCGAGGATGTTGGTGGAGAACCAGCCCTCGAGGCCCAGCATGCGCGCCTTGAGCGCGGGGGCGATGACCGTCTTCATCATCGTCTGGCCGCTCTTGAGGTCGCGGCCGGCGACGGGCATGCCCTCCTGCTTCGCCAGCTCCTGCAGCGCGGGCGTGTCCACGCTGGCGTTGGGCGTGGCGTTGGCGAAGGGCACGCCCTCCTTCAGGGCCGCGTAGGTGTAGAGCGCGGTGGGGTTGATGTCCGGGCTGTTCTCGTCCAGCGCCTTCTCGAAGGCGGCCAGGCTCTTGAAGGCCTCCGGCAGCGGACGGAAGGTCTCCACGCTGCTGCACACCACCATCACGGCGCGCCTGGCGTTGAGCTCCTTCTTGAAGTCGCGGATGTCCTGGCGCAGCGCCTCGATGCTCTCGCGGTGCGTCTTGGTGGACTTGGTGTGGTTGGCCTCGATGCGGCGGACGAACTCCGCGTCGTGCACGCCCTTCTTCGGCTTGATGCCCTGGAGGAAGGGCTTCACCTGCTCCAGGTGCTTGTCATGGAGCACGCCGGAGCGCACCGCCACCTGATACGCGTCCTCGCTGATGATGTCCCACGCGCCGAAGACGATGTCCTGCAGCTCCGTCAGCGGCACCAGCTCGCCCAGCTTCACGGTCCGGCCATCGGTCCGCTTGCCCAGGCGCGCCGTGCCCATCTGCGTCAGCGAGCCGATGGGGAGCCCCTTGCCCTGACGCGCCAGCTCGACGCCCGCCATCAGCGTGGTGGACACAGCGCCAAGCCCGGGGATGAGCACCGCGAGCTTGCCCTCAGGCTTGGAGACCTTCCTCTTGTTTTCCATCTTGGGATTCCTTCGAGAGGCGGAGACAGACCGCCTCGCTAGACGCATTCGAGACCGCCGAAATCAAGCCGTCGGCACGACACCAATCGGACATGCGGAAAATCTCGAAAGCGGATGGTTGATACTCTAAAGCGTTCGTTACTTCAACGTCATGTGGGGCGGCCGCTCGTTACCACGCCGGTGGCGCTCTCCAATGGATCAGCACCGGCCCGGGTACAAGGCGGGGCGAACGGGGCTGTCAGAGAAACACCACGACGTCGGAAGGGTGACACCCGCTGGACCCTCCCCGGGCAGCAAGAGCTGGGTCTTAAATGACCCATGTCGGTGCGAGTCCGGAGGTAAGGGGGACGGCACCTGGAAGTGTGTGAAGGACCTACAAGGGGTGTGGTGCACGCCGGCCCGGCGGGCCCTCTCATGGCGCCGGTGTCTTCCGGGCGCAACCGGAATTCGGGAGAGGACCCGCGGGTGGCGCGAGGCGCCCCTTATATGGAGGTGCGGGTGGCCTTCACCCTGCCGGCGAGCCGCACCTCGCGGCGGGTGGCCGTGTGCCGATATCCGGCGCGCTCCACGCGGATACACAGCAGGGCCAGCGCTGGATCATCCAGGCCCTCGGGAACCACGCCTTGGCCATACCTGCCTCCCTGGGCGCTGAAGATAGGTCGCGAGGAGAAGAGGAGGCATGCAGGAGCCGGCTGCCCGCCACCAGGGCAGGCGGGCGTGTGGTAGGTGGCGCCAAAGCCGCGGCGCCCCGCCGGGGCCGTGCGGGAAGAGAGGGTGACGGATGCTGAAGACGGCGTGGAACGAGTGGAGCCTCAAGGCGCTGCAGCTGGAGACGGCGCTGCTGGCGCTGGAGGAAATCGAGCTGCCGGAGGAGATGCACGCGCTCCAGGACGCGGCGGAGGACAAGGTGCTGGAGCTGGCGCGCGCGTGGAAGGCGAGGCAGCCGCAGAAGGAGCCGCGCAAGTGGGAGCGGCAGACGCTGCCGGACGGCACTCCGCGCGACGCCGAGCTGAAGGAGCTGGTGGCGGGCTTCCGCGAGGAGGGCAAGTCCTGGACGCTGCTGCGGGCCACCAGCGACAAGCAGGAGGTGGTGGAGACGGTGGTGTCCGAGGGCCGCGCGTGCATGGCCGCGGGCGGCGAGTACTACCTGGGCCAGTGGGACACGAAGGACTCGGTGCTGGAGGTGGGCCGGGACGACGACGCGGGCGAGCCGGGCACGGGGCTGGTGCTGGAGCCCACCGGTGAGCTCCAGTACGCGCCGGACCCGGAGCTGTAGCGCTTCAGACGGGCGTCACCCCTCGAGGACACGCGCCATGCGGGCGCGCTGCTTCTCGTCGGGCAGGCGCCCGAAGCCGGCGCGCAGGTTGTCCGCCACGTGGTCCGGCTTGCGGGTGGCCGGCAGCGGGCAGTGCACGGCGGGGTGGCCGAGGATGAACTTGAGGAAGAACTGCGCCCAGCTCGTGCAGTCGAACTCCGAGGCCCACTCCGGCAGGGCGCGCCCGCGCACGCGCTGGAAGAGGGCGCCGGAGGCGAAGGGCTGCATGACGAGCACCGCCACGCCGTGCTCGGCGGCGGCGGGCAGCAGGCGCGCCTCCGCGTCCCGCTGCGCGAGCGAGTAGGGCAGCTGCACGAAGTCCAGCTTCTCCTCGCGGATGAAGCGCTCCAGGTCGTCGAAGGCGCTCCGCGCGTAGTGGGTGACGCCGACGTAGCGGATGCGGCCGGCGGCCTTCCACTCGCGCAGCACGGGCAGGTGCGTGCGCCAGTCCACGAGGTTGTGGACCTGCATCAGGTCCATCCTCCCGCGGCCCATGCGCTGGACGGAGTTCTTCAGCTGTGTGAGTCCCTCGCTCTTCCCGGTGGTCCAGACCTTCGACGCGAGGAGGGGCTTCTTCAGCTCGCCGAGCGACTCGAGCAGGTCGCCCGTCACCTCCTCCGCGCGGCCGTACACGGGCGAGGAGTCGATGAGGCGCGCGCCCGAGGCGAAGAAGCGGCGGAGGACCTCGGCCAGCGGCTCGCGCTCGGCCTGGGAGGTGCCCACGTCGAACGTCTGCCAGGTGCCGAGCCCGATGACGGGCAGCGCCTCGCCCGTGCTGGGGATGGGGCGGGTGAGCATGGTGTCTCCTCTGGAGGTGGGGGCGGGCTTCGCGGGGGGCTTCCGGGCCGAGGCGGCGGTGGGCAGCAGCAGGCCGCCGAGCCCCGCGGCGAGCAGCTCGCGGCGGGACGGCTGGGCGGGCTCCGATGGAGCGGGTGGGCGTGCCGGAGACATGGCCCGGCAATCTAGCGCCGGGGCCTCTCCGGCTGGCGTGGGTGTGCGCGCGGAGTGTGGACAGGTGACCTTTCCGCCGGGCCGCTCGGAGCGATGCGGGCGCGGGCTCGCGGCGTGGACGGGTGACACCCTCCCGCAAGGGAGGCGCGCACCAGGACGCGCGAGGGGAAAACCCCGCCGGTGACACATCCGCCAGGGGCCGGTGTTCCCTTCATCGAACGGGGCGGCGACGTCCCTCGATGAATCTCTGTGTGGCCCCGGTGCCCGCGCGGTGCGGGCCGGGCCGCTCTCGGAACAGTCCAGGAAGGTCCAGGCGATGAAGCGCAAGGTCTCGGTGTGTGCGGGGGTCGCGGCGGCGGTGGTGGCGTTCTCGGCCGGTGCCGAGGAGCCGAAGCCGTCGGGCGTGCAGGCGGCCGGTGCGGAGCAGGAGGCTCCCGCGGCTGTGTCGCGCCCGGCGGAGGGCGCGGAGGCCGTGGCGGCGCCGGCCGTCGACGGCCCCGGGGCCGAGCGCGTTACCGCGGCGCCCCCGCTGGTGGACGCGGCGGTGGGAGGCACCGTGAGCGCGGCCCCGGCGGCGGACGCCCCGGTGGTGGCGCAGGCGAAGGCCGAGGCCGCGCCGGGCGCGGAGGCCCCGGAGGTGCACATCCCGTTCAGCCTCACGCTGGTGCCGGGGCTGAGCACGTCGGGCTTTCACACGAGCAACGTGGTCAACACGGTGTCCATCGGCCTGGTGGCCACGCACGCGAAGCGGGTGAATGGCGTGGCCATGTCCATCGGCGGCAACTGGGTGGAGGCCGGGCTGAATGGCGCGCAGCTGGCGGTGGGCGGCAACGTGTCTCGGGGCCCGGTGACGGGCGCGCAGCTCGCGGTGGGCGGCAACGTGGCGGGGGGCGACCTCCTCGGCGTCCAGTCCGCGGTGGGTGTCAACGTGGTGCGAGGGATGATGGAGGGCGCGCAGCTCGGCGTGGGCGCCAACACGGTGGCGGGCCCGGTGAACGGCCTCCAGGCCGCGGTGGGCGCCAACATCGTGACGGGCAGCGTGCGCGGCGCGCAGCTCGGCGTGGGCGCCAACGTGGCGGCGGGCCCGGTGCGCGGCCTCCAGGCCGCGGTGGGCGTCAACGTGGCCCCGGACATGACGGGCCTCCAGGTCTCCTCGGGCATCAGCTACGCGCGCCACCTGTCGGGCGGGCAGCTCTCCATCGTCAACGTGGGCGGCGAGGTGGACGGCGCGCAGGTGGGGCTCGTCAACATCGCGGGCCACGTCGACGGCGCGCAGGTGGGCCTCCTCAACGTGGCGGGGCGGACGGAGGGCGAGTCGGTGGGCCTCCTGAGCTTCGTCGGCAACGGCCAGGCGGACGTGCAGGTGTGGAGCAGCGACGTCGCGCTGACCAACGTGGGCGTGAAGCTGGGCGGCCGTCACATCTACACGCTGTTCGCGGCGGGCTTCACTCCGCCCCTGGACGGGGAGCGCCGCCACTGGACGCTGGGCGGGGGCATCGGCGGCCACATCCCGCTGGGGCGCTTCTACGTGGACGTCGACGTGGTGGGCAGCACGCTGCACGAGCGCCGGCTGTACGAGGAGACGGAGCACATCCTCGCGCAGGCCCGGCTGCTCGCGGGCTGGCAGGTGGCGCGGCGCTTCGCGGTGTTCGGCGGCATCAGCGCCAACACGCTCGTCACCTGGGACGGCGGCGACCGGTGGGAGGAGCTGGGCATCGGGCCGGAGTGGCGGGAGGTCTCGGACGGAGGCCGCACCGTCGTCCGCACCTGGCCGGGTGTGCAGGCGGGCATCCAGCTCTGACACGAGCGTCCTGGCGGCGTACTCCGCCGCCCACCTGACCGGCGCCCGGGGTGCGCTTCACCGCGCCTCGGGCGTCACCATTTTCTCCCTCGAAGCGCCCGCGAGCACGTGGCGCGAGGGAGCGGCCGATGGAAGAGAGCATGCGGGCGATGGTGCTGCGCGCGCCAGGGCAGCCGCTGCGTGAGGAGCGGCTTCCCATCCCCCGCCCCGGCCCGGAGGAACTGCTGCTGAGGGTGCATGCCTGCGCCGTGTGCCGCACGGACCTGCACGTGGTGGACGGGGAGCTGCCGCACCCGAAGCTGCCGCTGGTGCCGGGGCACGAGGTGGTGGCCACGGTGGTGAGCACGGGCGAGCGTGTGAGGGCCTTCCCCGAGGGCACGCGAGTGGGCGTGCCGTGGCTCGGCTGGAGCTGTGGCCAGTGCCGCTACTGCGTCTCGGGCCGGGAGAACCTCTGCGACCTGGCGCGCTTCACGGGCTACCAGGCGGACGGGGGCTACGCCGAGTACATGGTGGCGCACGAGCGCTTCTGCTTCCCGCTGCCGGCCGGCTACTCGCACGTGCACGCCGCGCCGCTGATGTGCGCGGGGCTCATCGGCTTCCGCTGCCTTCGCATGACGGGAGACGCGGAGCGGCTGGGCCTCTACGGCTTCGGCGCCGCGGCGCACGTGCTCCTCCAGGTGGCGCGCTACCAGGGGCGGCGCGTCTTCGCCTTCACCCGGCCGGGGGACGTGGACGGCCAGCGCTTCGCGAGGGAGCTGGGGGCGGTGTGGGCGGGTGGCTCGGACACGCCGCCGCCGGAGCCGCTGGACGCGGCCATCCTCTTCGCCCCCGTGGGGGCGCTGGTGCCCGTCGCGCTCGCCGCGGTGGAGAAGGGCGGCGTGGTGGTGTGCGGCGGCATCCACATGAGTGACATCCCCGCGTTTCCCTACGCGCTCCTCTGGGGGGAGCGGGTGGTGCGCTCGGTGGCGAACCTCACCCGCGCGGACGCGCTGGACTTCCTCGCGCTCGCACCGAGCGTGCCGGTGCGCACCGAGGTCCAGGTGTTCCCCCTGTCCGAGGCCAACGCGGCGCTCTCCGCGCTGCGTGCGGGCCACGTCCGCGGCGCGGCGGTGCTGGACGTGGACGCGGAAGGTTGAGCGCGGGGCATTCCGCCCCGCAGGAGCTGCGCCCTGTCCCATTTCGCCGCAAACACTGCGGGGGAGGGGGCCTGTGCCCACGGAGTTTCGCGGGGTTGGCGCTGGCAACGTCCATGCAATGAGAGAGGGCGTCACGAAGCCCCGACAGGGGGCTCTACCCGAGGCAGACGGACGATGAAGCGAGCGCTGCAGATTACGTATCGCGGGATGGCGACGAGCGACGGCCTCAACGAGCACATCCGCGACCACGCGGACAAGCTGGAGCAGTTCTTCGACGGCATCGTGGGGTGCCACGTGGTGGTGGAGGAGCCTCACCGCCACAAGCAGCAGGGCAAGCACTTCCACGTGCGCGTGGACCTGACGGTGCCCGGCAAGAACATCGTGGCGGCGAGGGACCCCGAGGAGCGCGGGGGACACGAGGACGCCTACCAGGCGGTGACGGACGCCTTCGAGGCCGCGCGGCGCCAGCTCCAGCACTACGCGGAGACGCTGCACGCGCATCACGGACAGTGAGGCACAGTGGCAGCGGCGAATTCCAAGCGTGGCCATGCCCACGCCGCCACGAGGGTGTAGGTAGAGGTGCACAGTCCCTGGCATGCCCGAGGTGGGTGCCAGGGACTGGCCGGAAATCCTCGCCCACCCCCTGACGCGGCATGGGCCGTGAGCGCTATCGTGCATCCGCTCACGCAATGAACGCACCGCGCCTCCAGGTGCTGCTGGTGGAAGACGAGGAACCCGTCCTGGCCACCACCGCGGCCGTGCTTTCCGAAGACTTCGACGTCCACCCCGCGCGCGACGCGGGCTCGGCGTTGCGGTTGCTGTTCCTCCGGCGCTTCGACGTCGTCTGCACCGACTTCCACATGCCGGGGCGCAATGGCATCGAGCTGTTGCGCGAGGCGACGCGGCTGCAGCCGCACCTCGCCGGAGTGCTCGTCACCGGCTACCGCGAGTACCTGGACCGCAAGGACCCGCAGCAGCAGGCCCAGAGCCTCTTCTACCTGGTGCTCAAGCCCTACCAGCCCGCCGAGCTCATCGCGATGATCCGCCGCGCGGCGGAGGCCACCCGCCTCAAGCGGGAGATGAGCCTCATCACCTCCGGGCTGGCCGTGCGCAAGCGGGGCGCGCGATGACGCCGCCGCTCCACCCGGCCGGGCCGCGCGGGCCCGTGAATCCGGAAGGGAAGGCGGGCGAGCCGTCGCGCGCTTCCTCCGTGTTCCCCGCGGGAGGAGGCGAGCAGGCTCGCCCCCCCGGGAGGGCCACCTGCTCCGGCGTGTTCCTCTATGATGCGGAGGTACCGCCCTCGGCCCGGGCGGGAGTCACCCGATGAGCCAGGTCCTGGAGGAAGCCAGCCCGAGAGGGGCACTGAAGGAGCGCGCGGCGCTGCTGCTCGGCGAGTACCTGTCCCTGGTGCGCAGCCGCACGGACCGGCTCTTCTCGGGGGTGATGCTGGCGCAGTGGGCGCTCGCCATCCTCGTGGCGGTGGTGTGGTCTCCCCGGGCCTGGGCCGGGCTGCCGCGCCTCGTCGACGTCTCCTTCGTCCACACCGCCGTCCTGCTGGGCGCGGTCCTCGCGGGCGTGCCCATCGCCCTGGCCCGCTGGCGCCCCGGCGCCGTGCTCACCCGCCACGTCATCGCGGTGTGCCAGGCGCTCTGGTCCGCGCTGCTCATCCACCTGTCGGGTGGCCGCATCGAGGCGCACTTCCACATCTTCGCCTCGCTGGCCCTGCTCGCCCTGTACCGGGACCCGCGGGTGCTGCTGTCCGCGAGCGCCGCCCTCCTCGCGGACCTCGTCCTGAGGGGCACGTGGTGGCCGGAGTCCCTCTACGGCGTGTCCGAGCCGGGGTGGTGGCGTCCGCTGGAGCATGTCCTGTGGATTGCCGCCTTCGACGTGCTGCAGGTGTACTTCTGCCGGGGGGCGTGGCGCGAGCAGCGCGAGGTGGCGGTGCGCCGCGCGGAGCTGGAGCTGGCGCGTGAGCGCGAGGGCGCCAAGGCGCGCGAGCTGGACCGGGCCCTCCGCGAGCTGGGCGGCTTCCAGGAGCACCTCATCCGGGTGGAGAAGCTGGCGGCCGTCGGCCAGCTCGCCGCCAGCGTGGGCCACGAGCTGCGCAACCCGCTGGCCGCCGTGCGCAACGCCCACGCCTACCTGTCCCGCAAGCTGGCGAAGGACGCGGCCCGCTTCCCGGACGACCCGCGCGTCTCCCAGTTCATGGGCGTCATGGAGCGCGAGCTGAACGCCTGCGCCAAAATCATCTCCGACCTGCTCGACTTCGCCCGCGAGCGCCCGCCCGCGCTCCAGCCCTGCCCGCTGCGTCCGCTGGTGGACGAGGCCATTGGCGTGGTGCCCCAGCGCGAGGGCGTCCGAATCGTCAACGGCGTGCCCGAGTCCCTGCCCGTGCCGAGCCTGGACAAGGAGCAGTTCCGGCAGGTCCTGGTGAACCTGGTGCAGAACGCGGTGGAGGCCATGCCCCCCGGCCATGAGGGGCAGGTTTCAGTGCTGGCGGAAGGCGGCGAGGCAGGCCCCTGGTGCGTCCGCGTGGTGGATGACGGTTCTGGCATCCCTCCGGACGTACTTCCGAAGATTTTCGAGCCCCTGTTCACCACCAAGACGCGTGGAACCGGCTTGGGACTGGCGATTGTCGCCAACATGGTGCAACGTCACGGGGGCACAATCTCTGTGCGCAGCGAGGCGGGGCGGGGCAGCGAGTTCGTCATCCAGCTCCCCGCGTCCGCGGCGGCACAGGCCGCGTGATGGAGGAAGTGGAAGTGGTCCCCGCTCGCATCCTGCTGGTCGACGACGAGGAGTCGCTCCGCATCACCCTCGCGGCCAACCTGGAGCTGGAGGGCCACACCGTGCTGGAGGCCGCCTCCGCCGAGGACGCCCTCAAGCTCCTGAGTGAGCAGTCGGTGGACGTGGTGCTCACGGACATCCGCATGCCCGGCCTGCACGGGGTGGACCTGCTGCGCCGAATCAAGCAGGACCGCCCGGACATGCCGGTGGTGCTGATGACGGCCTTCACGGCGGAGGAGCTGGTGGACGACGCGCTCGCCGAGGGCGCCTTCACCGTGCTGCCCAAGCCCTTCGACGTGGCGCACGCGCTGGACACGATTCTCCGGGCCGTCCGCGCCCCGCAGATTCTGGTGGTGGACGACACGGAGCCGGTGGCCCGGGCCATGGTGCGGGCGCTGAGCACGGTGGGGCTGCGGGCGCGCGCCGTGTACAGCGGGGAGGAGGCGCTCACCTCCCTGCGCTCGGGCTTGTACGACGTGTGCGTGCTGGACCTGGTGATGCCGGAGATGAGCGGGCCGGAGCTGGTGACGAAGGTGCGCGAGGCGGACCTGTCCGTGGCGGTCATCGCCATGTCCGGCCACGTGGTGCCGGAGATGCTGCGCCGGGTGGCGGCCCAGGGGGCGGTGGTGTGTATGACGAAGCCGGTACCGCTGCGTGAGCTGGTGCAGGCGATTGCCCGGGTGCGAGGCCAGCCGCGGGGGCCCGCCGGCGCGAGGAACTGACGGATGGGACGGGGAGAGCTGCAGTCGCGGGAGCGGGCCGCGGTGGCGGATGTGGTGGCGTCGACGCTGCGGCACGACTTGCGCAACAAGCTCGCCAGCATCCGCAACGCCGCCTTCTATCTGATGCGGCAGATGAAGAAGACGGAGGCGTGGACCGCGGACCCCCGCGTGGAGACCTTCTTCCAGCTCATCGAGAAGGAGCTGGCCTCCGCCGAGGAGCTGCTCTCCAAGCGGAGCCCGCCGGCCAGCGGGGGCCCCAGGCCCCACTGCCACCCGCGCGACGGGGTGGAGCGGGCGCTGGCCCAGGCGGACCTGCCCGAGGGCGTGCGGCTGGAGCGGGAGCTGACGGAGAAGGGCGAGGTGGCGCTGGACGTGGAGGACCTGGCGGTGCTGGTGACCTGCCTCGTGGACAACGCCGTGGAGGCCATGCCCCGTGGCGGCACGCTCACCGTCCGCACCCGGGACGTGGAGGATGACGGGGTGTGTCTGCGGGTGGAGGACACGGGCGAGGGACTGGCGCCGGAGGCGTATTCGCGGGCCTTCGAGCCCTTCTTCACGACGCGTCCCGGCCACGCGGGGCTGGGGCTGAGCATCGTCCACCGGATGGCGCAGCGGCATGGCTGGAAGGTGGACCTGGGGGCCGGCCCCTCGGGGGGCACGTTCGTGGAAGTCCTGTTCACCGGAGTGGAGGCGGGGGCCGCCTCGAGGCCCGTGGGCCGCGACGAGAATCAGGGGAGCAAGTGATGGAGACGAGCTGGACCTTCGGACGCTGCCTGCTGCTGGTGGAGGACGACCCGTCCAACCGGATGACGCTCGCCGCGCTGCTGGAGGACGCGGGCTTCGCCGTCGTGACTGCCGGCTCCTACTCGGAGGCCGCCGGCCTGCTGAACCGGCCGCGCGCCTACGACGCGGTGCTGCTGGACCAGAGCCTGGGGGACGGCTTCGGCACCGGGCTGATTCCGCTGGTGCGCCACCACATGCCGAAGACCAAGGTGGTCTTCGTCACCGGCCATGACGGCAAAATCGACATGCCGGTGGACGCGGTGTTCCGCAAGGGCGGCCACTTCGACGACCTGCTGGCCTTCCTCTTCAAGCTGCTGCCCCAGCGTCCGCTGGGCGCCTGAGCCGGGGCTCCTCCCTTCATGCTTCCTGACTCCTCCGAGCGCGCCGCCCTCGTCCGGCGCCGCGAGCTGCTGGCCCGCGCCCTGGGCAGCGCCCCCGCCGTGCTGGCGTCGAGCCGCCCGCGCCCACGCAACTACGCCGCGGACCAGTTCCCCTTCCGCGCGGCCAGCCACTTCCTCTACTTCTTCGGGCTGGCGGCGCCGGACGGCATGGGCTTCTACGACGGCGAGTCGTGGACGCTGTACCAGCCCGAGCCCGGCCCCGACGACGCGCTGTGGGATGGCGCGGTGCCCGGCTTCGCCGAAATCGCGGAGCGGACGGGCTGCCCGGTGCGCTCGCGCGCCGCGCTGCCCGAGGCGCTGGCCAGGGCCACGAAGACGCGGCCGGTGGCCACGCTGCCCACGCCGGACCTGGAGACGTGCGCGGACCTGACGGGGCTGCTCGGCCGCGAGGTGTGGCCCGGACGGCTGTTCCCGGTGGACGAGCCGCTGGCGGACGCGGTGATTGCGCTGCGCCTGCGCCACGACGCCGCCGCGGTGGCGCAGCTGCGGCAGGCCGCGGACGTCACGGTCCATGCACACCTGGCGGGCATGCGCGCGACACGGCCGGGCCTGCGCGAGGCGGCGGTGCGCGCGGCGATGGAGACGGAGTTCCTCGCGCGCGACGTGCGCCCGGCGTACCAGCCCATCGTCACCGTGCACGGCGAGGTGCTGCACAACCTGAAGTACCACCACGCGCTGCGCGAGGGAGACCTGCTGCTGGCGGACGTGGGCGGCGAGAGCCCCGGCGGCTTCGCGTGTGACGTGACGCGCACGTGGCCGGTGACGGGGCGCTTCAGCACGACGCAGCGCGAGCTGTACGAGGTGGTGCTGCGGGCGCAGAAGGCGAGCATCTCCGCGGTGCGGCCGGGCGTGCGCTACCGGGACGTGCACCTCGCCGCGCACCGGGAGATGGCGCGCGGGCTGGTGGCGCTCGGCATCCTCCGTGGCGACCCGGAGGAGCTGGTGGTGGACGGCCTCACCGCGCTGCTGTTCCCCCATGGCATCGGCCACCTGCTGGGGCTGGACGTGCACGACATGGAGGACCTGGGAGACCGGGCCGGCTATGCGCCGGGGCGCGTGCGCTCGAAGGAGTTCGGCCACCGGTACCTGCGGCTGGACCGGGATTTGGAGCCCGGCATGGCGGTGACGATTGAGCCCGGCGTGTACCGGGTGCCCGCCATCCTGGAGGACGCGCGCCTCACCGCGCGCGCGGGGGACCGGCTGAATCGCGAGGTGCTGGCCCGCTACTCGGACGTGCGGGGCATCCGCGTCGAGGACGACGTGCTCGTCACGGCGGAGGGCCACGAGGTGCTCACCGCCGCCATCCCGAAGGAGGCCTCGGACGTCGAGGCCGTCATGGCGGGGCGGTAGCCTCGCTTCGCGGCTTCAGCGCCTGGCGCGCCCGCGCGAGGGCTGGGAGGGGGGAGGCTGCTCCTCCTCCACCAGGGAGAGGAGCGCGGATACGCTGCGGTGCCGCTCGACGGGGTGGCGCAGGGGCAGCTCCCTGGCGATGGTGTAGCGGTTGCGGCGCCCCTCGCGCTCGCGTCGCAGGTAGCCCGCCTCCTCCAGGTCACTGACGATGCGCTGGACGGCGCGCTCGGTGATGCCCACTCGCACGGCCACGTCGCGCAGGCGGACCTCGGGGTCCGCGGCGATGCACAGCAGCACGTGGGCGTGGTTGGTGAGGAACGTCCAGGAAGGGGAGTCCGTCCGCTCACGGTCCGAGGGTGCCATGAGGGCGGGCACGGTAGCTCAAGCCTTCGGCGACGTCAGCGCCAGCTCTGGCCATCCAGCTCCGGGAAGGAGACCTGGCACTGCCCGGGATTCACGCCGTCCACGCGCGCGTAGCCGTTCTTGTTGAGGGTGCCCTCGCGCGTGCCGCCGTCCGGCAGCGTCACCACGTAGCGCGCGTAGGGGACGGGCTTGCCTTCCTCGTCCTTGAGCTCGATGGCCAGCCACGTCATCTCCGCCGGGGGGGCCTCCTCGGCCTCGGGCCTGGGCGGCTCGGGCCAGGGCCTGGGGACGAGCACGGGGCGCTCCACCTCCAGCGCCACCAGCTCGCCATGGGCGAAGGCCTCGGAGAGCCGCTGCTTGAGGCGCTGCTCGTACCGGCCGCGCTCCAGGCCGGACAGCCCCAGCGGCGGGCTGCCGCCGAGCGCTTCGTACATGGCGTACAGCGTGCGCGCGGCGGGGGTGACGAGCCAGCGGTCGAGCGCGGTGGTGACGAAGACGTCCGGGACGCGGTTGCTTCCGGCCTTCTCGGTCTCCGCCTCGACGGAGGGGACGATGAGCCAGGATGCACCCTGGGCCGGCAGCATCCACCGGCGCTCATTCCTCGAGAGCGACATGACGGCGACCTCCTTGCACCGGAGTGTACCCGCTGGGACTGTCCCATGCTCGCGCCCGCGAGGCGCTTTCGTGCGGGCGTCACTTCCGGGCCACGGGGTGTGCTTCAGGCGACACGTCTCCAGGACCCGGAGGTTCGGGCTCAGGGCGACGCGGGCCCGGGCGTGGTGCCCTCCGCCGTCTCGGGCGCGGACGGGAGGCTGTGCGCCAGGACCATCCACCACCTTCCGTCGCGCCACTGGCACACGTCCGTGAAGGTCTGCCGGTCCGTCACCTCGGTGCCGTCGGGCAGGCGCACCCGGGCGCGCTGGGCGCCCGTGAGCACACCGGTGTCTCCGAAGACGTGGGCGCGCACGGACGTCATCTCGAGCTCCAGGATGTCGCCGGGAATGGCGGCCACGCTGGCGATGAAGGCCTCGCGGTCCGTCTCCACGTCCCCCGCGCCACGGAAGACGAAGTTCCCGGGCAGCAGCTCGCGCAGCCGGGCGCCGTTCCTCTGGCGGATGGCCTGGGTGACGGAGTTTTCCAGCTCCAGCAGTGCACGGTGGCGGGCCTGGACGGTTTCAGGGTTCATGGGCGGAGGGCTCCGGAGGGGAGGGTGGCCGCACGCGCTGGTTGCCAGCACGGCGGTGAGCAGGAGCAGGCGGTGCATGCGGTGGCTTTCAGCACGTTTCCGGGGGCGCGCGCCATGGAGGCGTCACGATGGCGTCAATCGCTCCGCGACGGGGTGGCGGAGCGCGTGGCCTCGCGTTAGTGCACCGGCCCCTCTTCGCCGACCCTTCGGGCCGCCCGTGTGCTTCGTGTCCTGCTTCCCGCCTGGAGGGCCGGTGTCACCCACGCAGTCGTCCCGATGGGAGCACTCATGCCGTTGAACCACTACGTCACCCTGGGCCGCTCCGGCCTGCGCGTCAGCCCCTTCTGCCTCGGTGCCATGACCTTTGGCGAGGACCTGGGCTGGGGCAGCAGCGTCGAGACGTCCAACGCCATCATGGACCGCTACCTGGAGCGGGGCGGGAACTTCATCGACACGGCGAACGTGTACACGCGCGGGCACTCGGAGAAAATCATCGGCGACCACCTGGGCCGGCACCCCAGCCGGCGGGAGCGCGTGGTCATCGCCACGAAGTTCCTGGGCAACCTGTTCCCCAGCGACCCCAACGGCGGCGGCGCGGGCCGCAAGGCGATGGTGGCCCAGTGCGAGGAGTCGCTGCGCCGGCTGCAGACGGACTACATCGACCTGTACTGGATGCACTGCTGGGACATGTACACGCCCATCGACGAGACGCTGCGGGCGATGGACGACCTGGTGCGCTCGGGGAAGGTCCGCTACGTGGGTGTGTCGGACACGCCGGCGTGGAAGGTGGCGCAGGCGCAGGTGACGGCGCACTTCCGCGGCTGGATGCCGCTGGCGGCCTTGCAGATTGAGTATTCGCTGCTGGAGCGCACGGTGGAGGGCGAGCTGATGCCCATGGCGCGCGAGCTGGGGCTCGGTGTGACGCCGTGGTCTCCGCTGAAGAGCGGCGCGCTCAGCGGCAAGTACACGCGGGAGAACGCGGGAAAGCTGAAGGCGGACCGCGGCGTGTGGGCGGAGAGCGCGCTGAACGAGAGGACGTACGGCATCATCGACGTGCTCCAGCGGGTGGCGAAGGAGCTGGACACCACGGTGGCGCGCGTGGCGCTGGCGTGGGTGCAGGGCCGGCCGGGCGTGACGTCCACCATCATCGGGGCGCGCACGCTGGAGCAGCTCGACAACAACCTGGGCGCGCTGGATGTGCGGCTCGAGCCGGAGCACGTGAAGGCGCTGGATGAGGCCTCCACGCCGACGCTGAACTTCCCGGCGGCGTTCCTCCAGGGCGCGCCCACGTTCATGCACGGCGGCCTCACGGTGAACGGCGTCTCCGCCCCCGAGTGGCCCATGGCGCCGAAGTCCGACAAGGAGCGCTGGTAGCACGGCGCTTCGGGCGGGCCGGAATGGACGCTCCGTTCCGCGAGCTGTGCCGGGCCTCGCGCGTGATGTCGGCACGCGTGCGAGGCACCGCCCCGGCATGCGCGTGTCGGGTGGAGGACCGGACAGGTGGCGTCCGTCCGCGGGGCAGCGCGTCCGAAAGGTGACACTCGCGGGTGGCACGCTGTCGCCCCGTCCCTAGCTTGCAGGCCCTGGCGCGGTCAGGCCGGTGGTGTCAGCGCGGGCGAGGGAGGGCGTGTGAGCGAGCTTCTTTCAGAGGCCGAGGGGCAGTTCCGGGCGCAGGGGATGGGGACTCCGGGCGCGGCTGGGGGAACCTACGGCTCGGTGCCGGGCGCTTCGCTGAGCGTGAGCGACGCGCTCGACGCGGACCTCGACGCGTACCTGGACCGCGAGCTCTTCGTGGGGTCGAAGGCGCGGCCGGAATCACGCAAGCCCGAGGCCGAGCCCGTCTCCGAGTCCTCCGGGAGCATGCGCGCGCTGCTCGACATGGCCGAGGAGGAGTCGGAGTGGCTGGGGACGCTGCCGGCTCCCGTGCCCTCCATGGCGGAGCCCGCGCCCGAGCCCGAAGAGCCCGAGGTGGAGATTCCCGAGTGGATGCGCGTGGCGCCGGGGGCGAAGGAGCCGCTGCCCTTCGCGGCCATGCTGGCTCCTGTGGCTCAGGGGCCGGTGGAGGCGCACCCCGAAGCGGCGCGTACGGACGCGGCGGGCCTGCCGGCCACGCCGTGGAGCGTGCCGGTGAGCACCCCGGTGCATCAAGGCAACCTTCTGCCAGGGATTGCGCCGCCGCCTCCTCCCAGCATGGCCGTCCAGGGCGCGATGCTTCCCCCGTGGGCGCCCCAGCACGCAGTTCCCATGGGACATGTTCCGCAGCCGCACTGGGGCATGCCCATGGCCGCTGCGCCCGCGCCGACGCGCATCGCCGGCATGAGGCCCGGTGCTTTCCTGGGCGCGGCGGCGGTAGGCGCGCTCGCGGCGGGGCTGCTCGTGGTCGCGGGCCTGCACGTGCGCGAGCACGTGATGGTGGCCCCTGATGTCGCCACGGTGAGCATGCGGGCCGTGGGGCAGGAACCACCAGACACGGGCCCAGCGGATGGGCAGACCTCGGGTGCGCAATCGCAGGTGGGCGCCCCCGGCACGATGCCTTCCTCGGGGGGGACCGGCACGACGCACCCGCACGCTTCGGGGCAGATGCGCATGCAGGGCGACACCTCCGGCACGCTGCCGTACTTGGGGCCGGCCGGCGCGGCGCAGACCCACGCTTCGAGTCAGTTCGGCGCACAGGGCGGCACGTTCGGCACGTCGCTGTTCCCGGAGTGGACCGGCACGTCGTGGGCCAGCAGTCTTCCCGGCCCGCTGGGCACCCAGGTGGCGAGCTCCAGCGCGACGTCGCCCGGAGCGGTGACCGTGTCGCAAGAGGGCGTTGCCGGTGCGCGGTCGCTCACGGGAACACCCGGCCCATCGGGAGTGCAGCAGGCCGGGGCCTCCGTCGCGAGCACGGTGCTCTCGACGGAGCGGGCAGACGTGCAGGGCGCCGCGAACAGCCTGCGCGCGTCCCTGCCCGAGACGGCGCCGGTGAACGGGCCCGCCGCGGAGGATACGACGCACACCCGCGGCAAGCCCGCCATGGTGGCGATTCGCGAGCCCTCCTCACGCAAGGCCTTGGCGAAGACGGCCAGCACCGAGCCAGCGAGAACCGCCACCAGCACGAACGACGAGGCCGACACCAGCACCAGCGAGCCCTCGTCCGACGAGGCCGGCTCCGGGGACGGGGCCGACGAGGAGTCCATCGCTTCCTTCGAGGGCAGCGACACCGAGTCCGGCAAGAAGGTGGCGGTGTCCTCCACGGACGCCCGTCCGCCGAACCCATACTCGGAGTTGGACGAGGACTTCGCGAGGGAGCTCGGCTTCACGGAGGACGCGGAGAAGAAGGTGGCGGCGGACCCGAAGGCCTCGCGCACCGTCTACATCCCGCCCGCGCCGGATGCGAAGCAGCACCTCACGCCGGATGACGTGAAGGCGGTGGTGGTGACGAACCAGCCGGCCATCACCGCGTGCCTCCGTCAGCACGCCAAGGGCACGCCGGTGGAGGGCGGAGGCCGCTTCATGGTGCGCTGGTCGGTGCTCCCGAGCGGAGACACGTCCAGCGTGGCCATGGACACGGACGCACTGCGCGCCACGCCTCTCGCGCGTTGCATCGAGGACGTGGTGCGCCGCTGGAAGTTCCCGGCCCACCAGGTCCGCATGCAGGAGCCCATCCGCTTCCCGTTCGTCTTCTGACCCTCGCTGGCGGGGGCCATGGGAGAAAAGCCTGGAGGCCCGGTCGAGGGGCCTCGTTCGCACAGCGGCGAGGCGAATCGTACGATAGACCGGGAGGGCCGCCGCTGAATGAACGGCGGCGCCGTACGTCCAGAACTCCAGGGAGCCCCCATGTCCGGCGACGACGGAAGGAACTGCATGCGCGGGTGGGGCCCTCTGCGGGTCATCCTGGGCTGCGTCCTCCTGAGCACGGGGGCCTGGGGGCAGCCCACCGGCGCGGAGCGAGCGGACGCGGGAACTCCGGTCTCATCCGAGTCCCTGGATGCCGGGCAGATGTCTCCTGGAGCCCTGGGCCCATCCGGGACTCCCGACGCCGGGCCGCCGAATCCAGGGCAGGTGCGGGTGACGCTGCACGGTGTGCCCGTCACGGTGACGGCGTCCTCGGTGCTCGTGGACGCGAAGGACCCCGGCCGCTACGGGCCCGCCAACCTGCTGGACGAGGACCCCGGCACCCTCTGGGCGGAGGGGGCGAAGGGCACCGGGGCAGGGGAGTGGGTGGAGCTGAGCTTCCCGCCGGAGACACCGGTGCATGCCTTCCTGGTGACGCCCGGCAATCCGAAGTCCGCGAAGCTCTACAAGGCCAACGCGCGCCCGAGGAAGGCGCGGCTGGAGCTGAAGCTCGCCGAGGGACGCAAGCTGGACTACGAGCTCGACTTCCCCCGCGACTTCCCGGCGGGAGGCTCCCTCTACGTTCATTACCGGCGTATGCTCCCCGTGCTTTCGGCGCGGCTGACGGTGCTGTCAGTGTGGCCCGGCACTCGTTACCGGGACCTGTGTCTGGGCGGATTCGTCCCCGTGTTCCGAGAGCCAGGGGAGCGCGCATTGGACACCTTCCCGGGCGTGGGGCTCGAGCTGGCACCCAGCCTCGCGTTGTTCATGGAAAGTCCACTGCTGGTGTTCAAGCTCCTCCCGCCCGAGGCGAGTGGTGTCGGCGCATGGCTGCGTTCCTACGCGAAGGTTCCGCACAGGGGAGCGCTGCCGCCGCCCGAGGAGGAGTTCGATATGCATCGCGGTACGAGTGAATGGAGTCGCTATCGTCGGGACCTCGCCTCGCATGCCGCCGGCGCGACGTCGCAGAGTGAGCTGTTCCGGCTCCTGCCCGAGCCGGATGGAAGGGGCTACGTGTTCGCCCCCCTCGGTCCACCCAGGAGTCCGGACGCTTATTCGAACTTTCGGGTCCACTGGGCCCGGGTTGACGGGGCGTGGCACGTGGTGGGACTGGAGGTCCAATACCGGGAGCAGACCGCTGACGATTGATGGTGCCATGGCACCGCCCCACTTCTGACTACGGGGTGGAGGCGCCAGTGGAGGCCGCGGGTGACTTGCCCTTGTCGGCTGCCGGCTTGGACGGAGCTTTCTTCGCGGGCTTGGGCGGCGGAGGCGGCGCATCCTCGGGGAAGAGCGTGTTCCAGTCGCGGCCCCCCAGCTTCGCCACGAACGCCTCCATGTCGGCCCGTGTTATCTCCGCCAGCATGTAGTCGAACTTGAACTTGCAGTCTCCAAAGTCACAGGGCTCGAGTCTGTCATTCACGAAGTCCTGGTGCCTGTCCTCGATGGAGGCTGTGTGTTGCTTCTCCAGCCACGTCTTCTTGACCTCCTGGAGCTTCGTCTGGAGCTCCGCCAGCCCCGCCTGGATGGCCTTGTCGATGGACTGGTCGAGCATCTGCGCGAAGGCCTTCTTCTGCGCGGCGGCCTGGGGCACACCTCCCGCAGCTGCCTTCTGGACGTTCTCATCGAGGTGGAGGGCGTCGGAGGTCTTCTTTCGCGTGTAGTCCTCGAGCAGCATCTGGTTCTCGGCGCTGCTGTATCCCGCGGTGCTGAAGACCGTCTGAAAGGTCTTCAGCACCTTCTCGTCGAACTTCTGGCCGGGGAGGCCTTCCAGGAGCTTGTTGACCTGGTCGACGAGCTTCGGGTCTGGTGCGGGTGACGCGGCGTCGGCGGCCACCGCTGGAGAGGGCGCCGGGCTCTTGGGAGGCTGAGTGTCTTCCGTGGGAGGTGGGGGAGGCGGAGGTGGAGTGAAGGCCGCCGTGATGGCCTCTCGCGCGGACCTGGCGAAGCTCTTGGGAAGGTCCGCGAGGTACTCGGTCATCTGCTTGCCGATGCCCTTGGTGACGTCCGCCACCGTGAGCTCCGTGGAACACGTCGCCGTGCGAAACGGGCAATGCGCGCGTTTGGCCAGCATGGCCAGCCGGAGCAGGTCGCGGAAGTCCTGGGGGGAGCGGAAGACCTGGCACCCCTCGGACCAGTCGTTCACCTCGCGTCCGCGCCCCCAGGAGCTCTTCTCCATATCCACCGAGCGGTGGATGTTGGTGCCGGCGGCGGTGCCGAAGGTGACCATGACCTCGTTCGCCGTCAGCCGCCGGGCCCTGGGGAGCGGCGGTGGAGGCGGGGCCTCCGTCTTCTGGGGCGCGGGTGCGGTGGGAGACGGCGGAGGCTCGGCTGGCGTCGTGGCGCTCTGTGACGCGGAGGGAGGGGATGGCGGAAGGGGCTTGAGGACGAGCTGAAGGCCCCACTTCATGGGCGACGCGTCATCCTCTACCCTCTCCAGGTGGGACACCTGGTTGCTTTCCGCCTCGAAGTTCTCGGTCTCCGCCCCACCTGCATCCTCGAGCCGGATGAGGCGCTCGGAGGGATGGATTTTCGGCCCCACCTTCTTCTTTTTCGGCGTCACGTAGCCCAGGAGCCAACGGTCCAGTTCCACCATGGCCTGCTGTTTCCGGTACTCGGCGACCTTGGGTTTGTACCGCTCGAGGTTTTCAGCCATGAGCGCCGCCTTTACGGCCTCACCGAGGGCCTTCTTCTGCGCGGCGGTCTTCTGGGGCATCTTCTCGCCAAGCTGCTTTTCGAGCTTCGAGCGTGCTTCCTCCTGGACCTCCTTGTCCTCACTGGCGAAGTGCGCGCAAAGCGCCTTGTCCGTGCCCTTGTCGTACGCGGCCTGCGCGGCGTTCAGGTAGTCCGAGACGGGGTAGCGGCGCCGGGCGGGAATCGTGCCGCCGATGAACTGGAGTGCGGCGTAGCAGGTAGGTGGGTTGGCCGAGCTCTTGTGGAGACCGACCCGGTAGTGCTCGTTGTAGATGCCGGGGGCGATGGCCCCCACATCCGTTGGGAGCAGGGTGAGGTTGTCGAAGTCCGGCAGCTTGTTGCCTTGTTCGTCTCGAATCGCCGGCTTGTCCTTGTCGTAGCCCGGTTCGGTGGTGATGGGGAAGACGAGCACCCGCCAGTGCTTGCACTCCGGGCACGAGACATCCACGCCGGGAAGCGGCCAGTTCTTCGCGGGAGGATTCACCGTCTCGGTGAGCACCGCGTCCACGTATGCCTGCGCGTCCTTCAGGTTCTCCGCGCGCAAGCCCTCGGCATCGAGGACGGTCTTCTCCCCCTCCTTCAGCAGGGCCGGGTCGTAGAGCACGACGAGCAGGTCATCGAACCGGTTGGAGAGGGAGCGCTCCCGGCGCAGGCCCACGAGCTGGAGTGTGAGCGGGTTCGTCCGCAGCAGCTCCAGCTCCTCGTCGTCCTGCAGGTGGAACTTCTGGTTGCCCGGGTCCACCTTCTTCTGCTTCCGCAGGCTCTCGCTCGCGAACCGCCTCAGCAGGCCCACCGCGCAGTCCGAGCACTGCGTCTCGCTCAGCGTCGCATGGTGCGCCCGGTTCTCCGGCGCGGTCGCGACGGCCGCCTTCTTCCTGGGCTTGTCCTGCTTCGGAGCGTCCTTCGCTGCCTTCTTCTTGCTCGCCTTGGCGGCCATGGGGCACTCACACCGACGGGTTCAGCTCCCGTGCAGCTCCTCGCGTTTCCGGAGGAGCTCCGCGTCCAGGCGGCCGGTGACCTCCAGGAAGCCCGCCTCGTCCGTGTTCCCCCTGATGACCTCCTGCTCGAAGGTGCGCATGAGCAGGAGGCACTCGCCCTGTCTCACGACGTGAGTGGTTGGCATTTCGTCCCCCCTCCGGTGACATCCCCGGGCAGCTCCCTAAGCTGCTCCAACGGATGCTAGCTCACACGGCTGACAGGCAGGGAGCGGTCCGTCTCGCCCCCTCAGGGGAATCGCATCTTCACCTGCGGGAGGCGGCGGGCTTCCGCTTGGGGGGCCGAGGGGTATAGGCCCCCTTCACG
>NZ_JAIQDG010000025.1 GCF_020037125.1 Myxococcus sp. RHSTA-1-4 | reverse complement strand
CGCCTGATCCTGGCCGTGCCCGACGTCTACTTCCGCCAATGGGTGGAGGAGAACTACGGCGCCCTGGTGGAGCTGCTCGTTCGCGACTGTGGGCTGCAGGGCGTGGTCTGGCGAGAGGGGGCGAACGAAGAGGTGCTGGAAGCGGCGACGGGGCTCCCGCGGTAGCCGCGCACGGCTCTACACTGACTCCATTCCGGAGGCTTCATGCACCCCAAGAGACTTCGTCGGCTGTCCCCGCTCGCGGCCGTTCCGCTGGTCGTGTGGCTCGCGCTCGCTGGCGCGGCGGGCTGCTCGAGCGGCGACGCATCACCGGGGGACGTGGACGTACCCAACCCGCTGACCAATCCCAAGGATGGCCCGCCCGCCGGGAATCCGAATGCGGAGGCCTCGTGCGGCGTACCGGCCGAGGCGGGCCTCGCGGACGTCTCCAGGCCCACCACGGTTGTTGGAACGGGGACTCCGGCGAGCTGTACGAGTGATGCCTTCGTCGCGGCCGTTGCCAGGGGCGGAGTCATCACGTTCGACTGCGGACCGGAGCCGGTCACCATCACGCTCGACAGGACCGCGAAGATCTTCAACGACACGGGGCCGGAGATCGTCATCGACGGCAAGGGGCTGGTGACGCTCAGCGGAGCGGGCAGGCACCGCATCCTGTACATGAACACCTGCGATCAGAAGCAGGTGTGGACGACCTCTCACTGCCAGAACCAGGATCATCCCCGGCTGACGCTCCAGAACCTGACGTTCGTGGACGCCAGCTCCAAGACCGAGACCGAGTTCGACGGGGGCGGGGCGGTCTGGGTTCGAGGTGGGCGGGTGAAGGTGATCAACTCCCGCTTCTTCAACAACGTCTGCGCCGATGTCGGGCCCGACGTAGGAGGCGGAGCCCTTCGTGTGTTCAGCCAGTACGAGGGACTGCCTGTCTATGTGGTGAACACGACCTTCGGCGGCAAGCAGGGGTATGGCGGAGCCTGCTCCAACGGCGGTGGCATCAGCAGCATCGGCGTGTCGTGGACCATCATCAACAGCCTCTTCTCCTACAACCGGGCCATCGGCAACGGCGCGAACCCCGCCAGTCCGGGCACTCCTGGCGGGGGCAGCGGCGGGGCCATCTACAACGACGGCAACAGGATGACGCTGTCCCTCTGCGGCACTCGAATCGAGCACAACGAGGTCAACGCCCACGGCAGCGCCATCTTCTTCGTCAGCAATGACCACTCGGGCGACATCCGCATCGACCGCTCGGTGATAAAGAGCAACACGGGCGGGTCGTGGTACCCGACGTATCCCCAGATATCGAATCACTCGGATACGCGCATCGTGGTCACCGACTCCACGATTGAGTGAGTCCATGTCGGACTCCGGCAAGGGCCAGGAAGACCCGCTCCTCGTCCCGACGCTCCCTCCAGAGGTTGCCTCGGCTTCCGCGGGCATGCCCGCGCCCGTGCTCCCCACGGGTGACGGTTTCCCGGTTGCCCATTGGGAGCGCTACGAGTTCATCGAGCCGCTGGGCCGTGGCGGAATGGGGGACGTCTACAAGGCCCGAGACCGGCGCCTGGGCCGCGTTGTCGCGCTCAAGTTCATCCGGGGGGCGGACCCCAGCCAGGTGATGCGGCTGCTGCAGGAGGCGCGGGCGCAGGCGCGCATCGACCATCCCCACGTCTGCAAGGTCTATGAGGTCGGCGAGGTCGGCGCGAAGGCCTACATCGCCATGCAGCTCGTGAGCGGCCGGCGGCTGGACGAAGCGGCCGTGGACATGTCGCTGCCGGAGAAGGTCCAGGTATTGAAGCAGACCGCCGAGGCGGTCCATGAGGCGCACCGGCTCGGTGTCATCCACAGAGACCTCAAGCCCTCCAACATCCTCGCCGGCCGCGGCGAGGACGGGCGGTGGCACCCCGTGGTGATGGACTTCGGCCTCGCATACGAGAGCGACCAGGGGCACGGCCTCACGGAGACGGGCGCGCTGCTGGGCACTCCCGCGTACATGGCCCCGGAGCAGGCACGGGGCGATGTGCGGAGCATCGACCGGCGCTCGGACGTGTACAGCCTCGGCGCGACGCTCTACGAGCTGCTCGCGGGCGTGGCGCCATTCACCGGCGCGACGCCCGTCGGCACCCTGGCGAAGGTGCTCCACGAGGAGCCTCCTCCGCTGCGCACGCGCGTCCCACTGCTCGCGAGCGAGCTGGAGACCATCGTCCTCAAGTGCCTGAGCAAGGAGCCCCACCTGCGTTATGCCTCCGCCCGGGCGCTGGCCGAGGACCTGGGGCGTTACCTCGACGGGGAGCCCATCCTCGGACAGCGCCCGAGCCGGATGTACCGGCTGAAGCGGTGGGCGCGGAAGCACCGGGCCCTCGTGGCGCTCTCGGCGCTGTCGCTGGCGAGCATCCTGCTGCTCTCCGCCTTCGGGGTGCGCTCCTGGCTGGAGGCGCGGTGGACGCGGGCCCAGTCGGCCGAGCGCGCGCGGCGGGCCGAGCAGCTCGGCCAGCAGGTGAAGGAGATGGAGTGGTTCCTTCGTGCTGCCTTCACGCTGCCCTTGCATGACACCCGCCCCGAGCAGCAGCGCGTCCACGAGCGCATGGCGCGCCTCGCGGCGCAACGGCACGAGCTGGGCGAGGCCGGCGAGGGGCTCGTGCACTACGCCCTGGGGCGCGGCCACCTGGCGTTGTTCGAGCTCGAGCAGGCGAACGCGGAGCTGACGAAGGCACGGGAGGCGGGCATCGACTCGCCGGAGCTGCACTACGCGCGAGGCCGTGTGCTGGGCGAGCTGTACCACCAGTCCATGGAGGACGCACGGCGCGGCGGCGGCAAGGAGTGGGTCGCCGAGCGGCAGCGCGAGCTGGAGAAGCAGTACCTCGAACCGGCGCTCCAGGCGCTCGAGCGCAGCCGGGGGCTGGAGCTGGAGTCGCCCCGCTACCTCGAAGGGCTCATCGCCTTCTACCGCCGGGAGTTCGACGCGGCGGCGCGGCTCGCGCACCAGGCCGCCACCGAGGCCCCCTGGATGTACGAGGCCCGGAAGCTCGCGGGCGACGTGTCCTATACCCGGGCCCTGGGCCTGCTGGAGCGAGGTGAGTACGAGGCGTCGCGCACCGGCTTCCAGGAGGCTGAGGCCCTGTTCACGCAGGCGGCCGAGGTCGGCCGGAGCGACGCACGCATCCACGAGGCGCTCGCGCAGGTGGGGTTGCAGCAGGCGGAGCTCGACCGGCGGCAGGGGAAGTCCCCCAGGGCGTCGCTGGAGCGCGCGCTGGCCGAGGGGAGCAAGGCCCTCCAGGCGGCTCCGCTGCGTGCCTCGGCGTACACCCAGCGGGCCTATGTGTTGATGCAGTGGTACCGGCTGATGCGCTTCCAGGGCGGCGGCCTGGACCCGAAGCCCATCCTCGCCGAGTGGCTCGCCACGGCGGCTCGCGCGGTGGAGCTGGACCCTCGCGATGTGTATGCCTACGACACGCTGGGCAATGCCCACTTCATGCGCGGCCTCCAGGAGGCGCGAGAAGGAAGGAGCCCGGAGCCCGCGTATGAAGAGGCCATCTCCTGGCTGACGAAGGCACTCCAGCTCCAGCCCCGCTATCCCTGGGGGCTCAATGACCTCGCGCTCGTGCACCGCTGGAAGGGCACCTGGCGGCAGGAGCACGGCCAGGACCCCCGCGCCTCCTTCACCGAGTCGGTGCGGTACTTCCGCGAGGCGGTGCGCGTCGACCCGAACTACCTCTTCGCGTATTCGAACCTCGTCGACCTCTACACCCAGCTGGCGGATGACAGCGTCGCGCGAGGACTCAACCCGGAGGAGGAAGTCCGGCAGGCGCACGAGGCGGGCCAGCGGGCCCTGGCCCTGGACGGCCGTTACTACGTGGCGCTCACCCAGGTGGCCGCCGCGGAGCTGCCGCACGCGGAGTACCTGCTGGCCACCGGAGGTGACCCGGGCCCCGCGCTGGCTCGCATGTTCCAGCACCTGGAGCGCTCCGCGGCCATCAACGCAACGTTTGGCAGCACGTGGGTCTTCCAGGCCATGGGCCATCACCTCGCGGCGGTGCATGCGAGGCGCGAGGACCGCGACCCCCGCGCCGCGCTCGAAGCCGGGCGGAAGGCGTTGGAGGAGGCGTACCGCCACGACTCCGGCTGCGTGAACTGCCGGATGGTCAGCGCGCGGCTGGGCCTGGAAGAGGCCGCGTGGGCGCGGAGACAGGGACGCGCCGTCCTGCCCCTCCTCCAGCAGTCACTCGCCGAGGCGCGACGGGCCGTGGAGCTGTTTCCCTACCCTGGCTCCCAGCTGGAGCTGGCGCGAGTCTATTGGCGGCTGGCGGAGGCGCAGCCCCGGGGCCCCGCGCTCCAGTCCGTCGAGGCGGGACTGGCGCAGGTGGAGCAGGCGCTGCGCCTCGATGCGAGTCTCGCGCACGCCCATGCCCTGCGGGGAGCGCTCCTGCTGGAGAAGGCGCGGGTGGAACGCACCACCGCATCGGGACGGCTGGAGCGGGTCCGCCAGGCCCGAGGCGCGCTGGCCCGGGCCCTCGAGCTCAACCCGCTGCTCCGGTGGATGTACGAGGAGCCGCTGCATGAGGCGGAGCTGCTGTTGTCCCAGGCGGACCGGAGTGCTCCGGGCCGCTAGTGGGCCGCGGGCGCCGGTCCGGTGGCGAGCCGCCCATGCTGGCTCCACTGCGCGGTGGTGCACGGGGGCACCTGCGCCTGGAGGTGGCCGGGAAGGATGCGAGCCGGCTCATCATCCGGAGCATCCTTGAGGCGGAGGTGCTCCACGTTGAGGCACTCCGCGCCCCGGGGGCTCCAGAGCGCCTCCAGGCCGTCGATGCGCTCGGTGTTGATGCCGAAGGCATCCCTGCGGAGGATTCGCGTCCCATTCTTCGTGTAGCTCTTGAAGTCCCCCAGGCCAACGAAGTAGGCCGCGCGCTTCGCCTGAAGGCAGGAGCGGTAGAGGTACTCACTCGCCGCGGGATTGCCGGTCCGGGGGTTCCACGGTGTGTAGCCCCATGCGAGGCAGGCCTCGATGGCGCCTGTCTCGCAGCTCACGGTGGTCTCCCCCTGCTCATCGGTGACCGCGGCCGTCAGCCCGTCAATCCGCTTCCCTCCAAGGAAGGTGACCGGACGCGCCACGCCGTCATCCATGCAGTGGGAGCGCCACTCGGGCCCGGCGGCCATCAGCCGGTAGAAGAGCGCATACCGGTGCAGCTCCTTGGGATGTCTGGGGTTGGGCGCAAGAGGATCGAGCCTCAGCTCGTACTCCAAGGTGCCTGTATTTGAATCGACGGGGAACCGGAGTCGCAGCGGGCCGAGGTCGGTTCCTCTCGCGGTGTGCACCGTCCCGTCCGCCGGGTTCCCGTACGTGACGGAGAGCTGGGTCTGCGTGCCGCTGATGCCCAGCAGGGTGATGGGTATTTCACCGGTGGGCAGGGCCAGCGTGGCGGAGAGCAGGGGCTCATAGGTCTGCTTCGGCAGCGAGAAGTCGCGCAGCCGCAGCGCGACCGCCGCGGGCCGGTTGAGCATGGGCCGGTTGATGAAGGCCTCCGGGCAGAACCTCGGCTCGCCGGAGGCGTCGACGAGGCAGTAGTGGCGCTCGTTGGCGATGTAGATGCCCTTGCCATTGAGGCTGCCCGGATCGCAGGTACCCGACTGACAGGTGGGGATCAGCCGCGCGATGGTCGAGTCAATCCTGCATTCGTGGGTGCGGCAGAAATCGGTGGGGAGTGGCTCGGCGGCTCCGGTGTCGGGACGCACGTTCCGCCCTCCAGGGCATGCGCTTCCAACGCCGGCCACCAGCAGCAACGCCACCCAACCGAGCCAGCCGCGCTTCAGGGTCATCTTCATTTCAAGGACTCCTCATCCATGGGCAAGCCGCCCGCGGAGCAAGGCCTGTACCAGTTTCCGGCGCGGGGGCCGGAGGCGGCGGCCCGCGCGAGGGGCCATCCTCTCAAGGATTGTCCTCGGTGGGCGCACGGGAGCACGCGGCGGCACGAGCCCGGTGGCACACCCGCTGGCACGGGTGGCACGGGTGGCACGGTGCCCGTGCCACGGGGGCCGCCTATAATCGCCCCACATGGAGCCAGAGCAATCGACGCTGCGTCCGAGCGGCGTCCAGGGGGGAAGCGACTCCGGCGCGCCACGCGTCCCGGGCCTGCTGCGCCTGTTTGGAGCGGGGGCGACGATGGCGGTGGCGCTGCCGCTCGGGGGAGAGGCGCTGGAATTGGGGCGTGGGGCCGCCGTGCTCGGTGAGGCTCAGGACCCGCGGATGTCCCGGCGCCATGCGCGCGTCCACTTCGACGGGCGGCGCTTCTTCGTCACCGACCTGGGCAGTCAGAACGGCACCTTCGTGGAGGGTGAGCCCGTGCCCGCCGGGACGCCTCGCGAGGCACAGCGGGTCATCCGCATGGGGGACTCGCTGTTCGTGCCCTGCGCGGACGTGGGCCCGCTCCAGCGGCACGGCGTGGCGCTCGTGGAGGGCTTCGTGCGCGGCCCGGCCCTCCAGCGGCTCCTCGAGGAGGTGGCCCGCGCCGCGCAGCTCGGGTTCTCGCTCCACATCCATGGGGAGAGCGGGACGGGCAAGGAGGGCGTGGCGCGCGCCTTCCACCAGCAGGGGCCGCGCCGGGACGGGCCCTTCGTGGCGGTCAACTGCGCGGCGATTCCCCACGGCCTGGCCGAGCGGCTGTTGTTCGGCGTCAAGCGCGGCGCCTACTCGGGCGCGGATGCCGACGCCCAGGGCTACCTCCAGGCCGCGGACGGCGGCACGCTCTTCCTCGACGAGGTGGTGGAGCTGGACCTGGCCGTCCAGGCGAAGCTGCTGCGGGCGCTGGAGATGCGCGAGGTGCTCGCGCTCGGAGCGGCGAAGCCGAAGCCGGTGGACCTCCACCTCTGCTCGGCGAGCAACAGGGAGCTGCGCGCGCAGGTGGCCAGCGGGCGGCTGCGGGAGGACCTGTACTTCCGCCTGGGCCGGCCGGAGGTGACGCTGCCACCGCTGCGCCAGCGCCCCGAGGAGCTTCCCCTGCTGCTCCAGCGCGAGGTGCTCAAGGTGGCGCCCGCGCTGGGGCTGCATGTGTCGCTGGT
Source organism: Myxococcus sp. RHSTA-1-4 (assembly GCF_020037125.1). Lineage (GTDB taxonomy): Bacteria > Myxococcota > Myxococcia > Myxococcales > Myxococcaceae > Myxococcus. The sequence continues at coordinate 173,559 of NZ_JAIQDG010000025.1, read as the reverse complement.
GGAGGCGTGTCTGCTGCGGCCCTGGCCCGGCAATGTCCGAGAGCTGCTCGTCGAGGCGCGGGGCGCCGTCCAGGCCGCGCTCCTCCAGGGGGCCGCGCGCGTGGAGGCCCGTCACCTGAGCCCGAGCGCCGGCACCGCCTTCGGGCCCGCCCTGTCTCCCGAACCGCCCGCCGGCGGGCGCGAGGTGGTGCGAGAGGCGCCCCGGGCCAGGCCGCTCGATGCCGGGGAGCGGACCCGCCTGGAGGAAGCACTGCGGCGGCACGGTGGCAACGTGGCCGCCACGGCGAGGGCCCTCGACATGCACCGCACGCAGCTCCGGCGGCTGCTCAAGCGCCATGGACTCTCCCCGGGCACGGAGGGAGAGGGCGGCGAGGAATAGCCGCTCACGCTCCGGGCCGCAGGTGCCGGGAGAGCAGCTCGAAGAGCCCCCGGCGGCGGAGGATGACGCGGTGCTCTCCGGCGGGGAGCTGGACTTCGAGGGTGCCGGCCTCCGTGGTGACGAAGCGCGCCGGGGTGTCCGCCTCGGCCGCGAGGAAGGGCGTCTGGAACTGGTTGAAGCGCACGGTGCACCCTCGCGGCGCCGACACGGAGAGGGTGATGCGGCCGAAATGGAGGGCCCCGAGCAGCGCCTCGCGAGGCTCCGCCTCCACCTTCTCGCAGCCCTCGTGTGAGAGGAACGCCGCTGGTGGTGGGACGCCCGCTTCGACGGCGGCCCGGGGGAGGTACTCGTTGCCGGACCACGGGCGGTCGAGCGCGGCGAGCTCGCTCTCGATTTCCGACCGGGAGGCCACGGGATAGCGGGGGTGCGTTGCCCTCCAGCCGAACCACAGGCCCGTGAAGACGGTGAGCCCCACCACGGCCCACGAGAGCCGCCGCTTCCAGCCGTCCCGCGCGGCCGTGTCCTCCACCAGCATGCACAGCACGAGCACGAGGAGCGGCGTGAGGAAGGCCACCAGCCGCCAGGGGAACTGGAGCAGGCGGGCGAAGGGCACCGCGCGGTAGAACGGCGCGGAGACGGGAAGCTGCAGCACCGCGTAGATGGCGGCGCTGCCCAGCAGCAAGCCCCACGCGGGGCCCCGGCTCCGCGTGTCCCCGCGCGAGGCGAGCCTCACGCCGCCCAGGACCAGCAGGCCGATGCTCAGCGCGCGGCCTATCTCCGGCGTGATGCCCTCCCACTGCTTTCCCCAGTGGAACTTCCTGTCCCAGAGGTACCGCGCCAGCGGCACGTATTCGCGGTCGGGCGTCCAGGCGCCGAGCGCGCCCGGGTTGAAGTGCTTCTCCAGCCGCACCATCAGCAGCGCATAGGGGGCGCACAGCACCAGCACCACCAACGCCGCCTGGCCCGTCGCGGCGAGCGTGGAGCGCCAGCCCCACCGGGCGCGCATGAATCCCAGGGCCACGGCCAGCGTGAAGAACGCATACAGGAACATCACCATGTGCGCGTAGAACATGGCCGCGAGGGCCAGCCCCACCGACCAGCCGCCCCGGCCCTCGTCGCGCAGGCGCAGGCACGCCCACAACAGCCAGGGATAGAGCATCATCGCGGAGAGCTCGGCCGCGGCGCCGCGCACCAGCCAGTCCAGGTAGGCGTAGGGGGAGAAGCAGAGCAGGAAGGCCGCGAGCACCTGGAGGCGGGGGGATGCTCCGAGCCTTCGCGCGACGGCGGCCATTCCCAGGGCCCCCGCGAGGAGGCCGAGCAGCAGCGCGAGCTGTACGCCGCGGAACGCGGAGCCCAGCACCCAGGCGAGCCCGCCGGAGAGCGTGGTGAAGAGCCGGTGGTAGAAGAAGGGCCAGGGAGAGCCATGGCCGTTGTGGCAGAAGGGCGTCCACAGCGGGAAGAAGTCCCCTGCCGCGTATGCGCGGCGGAACGCCTCCGCGCGCTCGAAGACGGAGAAGCCCTCGTGGTTGAAGGGCCAGCCGTCGAGGCCGAGAAGGGGCAGCAGGGCCGCGAGCGCCACCCCCAGGCAGGCTGGGGGGACCCACCGCCAAGCATGACGCTCCTGGGCGACGATGGCGGGGGGGGGGGCCAGGGGGGGCGATGAGGACCGCATGTCGCGGCGCAGTGTACCGGCCCGTGACATGCGGGGCTGGATTATCCGGTGGCGTCCCGAGGTGAGCCGGGATTGATGCCGGCCCGGGGCCCCGCCGCGGCTCGAGAGGTGGGAAGCGGGTCAGGCCTCCCGCGTCGCACCGTGGGCCAGCGGCGGGAACGCCAGGAACATCAGCCCGGCGAGCGCCGCCGCCGCGCTCAGGCCCATCAGCCCCGGGCCATAGCCGCCCAGGCGCTCGCGGCCGAGCGCCATCAGCAGCGGACCCATGCCGCAGCCGAGCTGGAAGGCCGCGTACGTCCAGCCGTAGATGCGGCCGTAGGCCCTGAGGCCCAGGTACCGGCTCACGAACCAGCTCATGAAGTCGAACTCGGCGCCGATGCCGAAGCCCGTCAGGAAGAGACAGACCGCGATGACGGCCCCGGCGCCCCCGCTGGCGAGGCCCGCCAGCCCCGCGCTGGAGGCCAGCATGCACACCAGGGCCACGAGACGCGCCGGCAGGCGGTCGATGAGCAGGCCCGAGGCGATGCGCCCCACGAGCACGCCCACTCCCAGCGACGAGGCCATGGCGGCGGCGGCCTGCGGTGTCAGTCCGGAGTCCGTGAGAATCGGCACCAGGCTGGCCGACACGCCCAGGGTCATCGTCCCCAGCAGGACGAAGATGGCAATCAGCAGCCAGAACGTCCGCGTGCGAGCCGCCTCGCGAAGGTTCGCGACGCCGTGTGAGGGGACGGGCGCGGCCTTGACGGCGGGTGCCGAGGCCCTGTCGTCGAAGAAGCGAAGCGCCGCGGGCAGCACGAGGACGAGCATCGCGACGCCGAGCGCGGTGTAGGCGCCACGCCACCCGAGCGAGCCAATGGCGGCCTGCAGCGCGGGGGGGAGCAGGATTCCGCCCAGCCCGACGCCCGCCAGCGCGACGCCGAGCGCGATTCCCCGGCGCTCATCGAACCACCCGACGATGGCTCGCGTATAGACGGCGGGAAGGGTGCCGAGCGCCGCCAGCGCCAGTCCGAGGTGGAGCGCGTAGAAGACGGGCAGCGAGCCGGGCTGGAGCGCGAGCGCGAACAGCATTCCCGCCAGCCCCAGCACGGACGGCAGCAGCATCCGGCGCGGACCGACACGGTCGAGCATGAAGCCCGCGAGCGGCGACAGGGCCACGACGAACCAGTTGCAGAGCGTCAGCGCGAAGGCAATCTGCGGCCGGCTCCAGCCGAACTCGGCGCCGAGCGGCCGGACGAAGACCCCGAACACGTAGGAGATATAGGTGCTGTAGCCGAGCATCAGCCCGAGCGTCGAGGTCGCGACCACCCACCATCCGGAGCGAGGCGGCGCTCGGACCCCCGCGGTGGGATTGGCTCCGGCATCGAGATGAACCGCCGCGGCCTCTTGCTGTCCGGACATGTCACTCCCCGTTGCACTGCGATGCCCCTGGCTCGAGTGAGACGTCGACAAAGCCGGCTCGGCGTATCTCTCCAGGTAGACGTTGCCGCCCTTGTCCCACGCCGCGTTACTCCCAGCGAGACATCCGGGAGATGACGCGGAGGGGGGATGGGGGCCGTCCAGGCCGGGCTCAATGGGGGCCATGAAAGAGGACACGGTCCTGGCACCGCCGGGCAGGGACACCTGACGCTCTTGCCGTGCTGAGCTTTTCTCATGACCGGCTCTGCTCGCACGTTCCTCGGCAGTGCGTTCGCCGCGTTGGGGGTGCTGCTCCCAGCGGCGGCGAGCGCGCAGGAGCTCGGGCACAAGATTCCCGGCGGTATCGGGGTCGACGCCGGGGTGCAGCAGGGGCCCGGGGTCTACGTGGGAGATCGGCTGCTCTGGTACTCGGCGAGTCAGCTTCGCGACCGGTACGGCGAGCTCCAGCCGGTGCAGGGGTTCGACCTCGACGCGGTCGCCAATGCCGTGGGTGTCAACCTCACGGTCCAATGGCCGGGGTGGCCGTACCTGGGCGCCACGGTCGCCGTCCCCCTCGCGCGCATCTCCGTGAACAGCGAGGACCCGCGCGCGAGCGTGGACCGCTTCGGCCTGGGCGACGTGTACGTGATGCCCGTGCACCTGGGATGGCGGCTGCCCCTCGCCGACCTGGTGGCCTCGTACGGTGTCTACATCCCCACCGGGTGGTTCGAGGCTCGCGGGGGGAGTGGAGTCGGCAGCGGGCATTGGACGCACCAGTTCTCGCTCGGCGGAGCGGTGTTCTTCGACGAGGGCCGGCGCGCGCGGGCGTCGGCGCTGGTGAGTTACGACCACAACCTCCGCAAGCGCGGCATCGACATCACACGCGGCGACACCATCCAGGTCCAGGGTGGCGCCGGCGCGCTCGTGCTTCGGGGGGTGGACGTCGGAGTCGCCGGGTACGCGCTCTGGCAGGTCCGTGACGATACCGGGGAGGACGTTCCCGAGGTGCTCCGGGGGGCGCGGGACAGGGTGTTCGGGCTCGGACCCGAGGTCAACGTGCTGATTCCGAAGCTGAAGGCGAAGGTGGGGGCGCGGTACGAATGGGACTTCGGCACGCGCTCGCGTCCCCAGGGCGGCCTGCTGGTGATGAGCTTGAGCTTCCTGGTGTGGCAGCCGGAGTGACGGGGCTCCGTGGAAATGGCGAGGGCCCGGACGCCGCTGTCGCGACGGTCCAGGCCCTCCATTCACGAGGCCGTCATCTGGCCCCGATGCCCGTCAGGACAGCGGGTGGTGGGAGCCGTTCCTCAGCTCCTTGCGCACCGCCTCGCTGACGCGCTCGCGGACCACGTCCGCCACGCGCTCGCGGATCTCCTCACCGACGCGCTCGCGGACGGCGGCCACGATGCTCTCGGTGTCGACCTGGCCGGCACCCTGCTGGAAGCCCATCCCCTGCGGGAAGCCCATCCCCTGCTGGAAGCCCATTCCGCCACGCGTCGTCCCGCCCATCGCCTCGCGGAGCGACTCGGTCAGCCGCTCCCGGAGCGCCTCGTTCAGGTGCTCGCGGAGGGTGTTGGAGAGCCGCTCGTGGAGGGTGTCGACCAGGCGCCCGCGGATGGCGTCGGCGAGGCGCTCGGGGTCGAACTGGCCGATGCCCTGCTGGGGGCCCATTCCCATGGACCGCTCGCTCACCGCGCCGCGCAGCGCCTCCCCCAGCCGCTCCCGCAGCGCTTCACGGACGCGCTCGCGCAGGCCGGCGTGGACCCGCTCCCGGATGCCCTCCACGATGCGCTCGCGGAGGGTGTCGGCGAGGCGCTCGGGGTCGAAGCCCTGCTGCATCGTCCGCTCGGAGATGACGGTGCGCAGCCCCTCCGCCAGCCGCTCCTTCAGCGCCTCGTGGACGCGCTCGCGCACGACGGTGTTGAGCCGCTCGGGCAGGGTGTCGGCGAGCCGGGTGCGCACGACCTCCGCGATGCGCTCGGGGCCGACCTGGCCGAAGCTCTCCATGCCCATCCGCCGCTCGGGCATCGCGGTGCGCAGCGCCTCCCCCAGCCGCTCCCGCAGCGCCTCGCGGACGCGCTCGCGCACGACGGTGTTGAGACGCTCCCGGAGCGCATCCTCGAGCCGGCTGCGAACCTTCTCCGCGATGCGCTCGGTGTCGAACTGCCCGTAGCCCTGCTGCATGGTCATCCAGTTCTCGACCAGGGCGGTGCGCAGCGTCTCCGCCAGCCGGTCCCTGAGCACCTCGCGCACGCGCTCCTGCACCCCGGTGCTGACGCGCTCACGGATGGTATCCGCCAGGCGACTCTGGACGGCCTCGGTGATGCGCTCCGTGTCGAACTGGGGACCAGGCTGGGGGCCCTGGCCCTGCTGCATTCCCGCCCAGCGCTCGCTCACCGCGCTGCGCACCGCCTCGCCCACGCGCTCACGGATTTCATTGCCGAGACGCTCCTCGAGAGCCGACACGACGCGCTCGCGAACCGCGTCGGTGATGCGGGCCTTGAGGGCCTCGCCGTACATCTGCTGCTCCTGCATGGGGAATTGCTCCTGGCTCATTGAGGTGCCTCTCTCCGGCTTTGCGGGAAAAGCAGCAAGGATTGAAAATTCCGCCCTGCCGCCGGGTGAAGAGATAGGCCAGGGGCCCGGTTCCGTATACGTGTCCGCGGGTACGAGAATCCTGTCGGCGCCGGGAACTCCGCACGCACTTCCCGGCAGGCCATCACGTGGGCTCAGGCGCGCGTCTCGGCGAGGGTGTAGGCCGCGTTGACCAGCGCGCAGTGGCTGAACACCTGCGGGAAGTTGCCAATCTGCTCGTGCAGCTTCGGCATGTACTCCTCGGCGAGCAGGCCCACGTCGTTGCTCAACGCCAGCAGCGCCTCGAACAGCCGCCGGGCGTCCTCGAAGCGCCCCATCATCTGGTACGTGTTGACGAGCCAGAACGAGCACGCGAGGAAGGTGCCCTCGTCACCGAGGAGCCCGTCCACCGAGCCGGTGGCGTCCGGCTTGAAGCGGAGCACCAGCCCGTCCTGGATGAGCTCGCGCTCAATCATCGCCACCGTGCCCACCACTCGAGGGTCCGTCGCGGGAAGGAACCCGAATAGCGGGATGTTGAGCAGGCTCGCGTCCATCTGCTTGCCGCCGTAGTACTGCACGAAGCTGTTCAGCTCGGGGTCGAACCCCTGGTTGCAGACCTCGTTGAAGATTTCCTCGCGTACCGCGAGCAGCTTGTCGACGGGGGCCGCCAGCTGCGTCTCCTCCGCGGCCTTGATGGCCCGGTCGATCGCCCCCCACGCGGCCACCTTGGAGGCGACGAAGTGGCGGTCCGGGCCGCGCATCTCCCAGATGCCCTTGTCGGGCTTCCTCCAGACCTGCATCGTCTGCTCGGCGACGTTGAGCAGCGCGCGCTGCGCGACGGGGCCGACCTGCCCGGTGGTCTTCGCGCCCGCGTAGATGACCGCGGCCACCTCGCCGAGCACGTCGAGCTGGAACTGGTCGTAGGCCGCATTGCCGATGCGCACCGGCTTCGCGCCGCCGTAGCCGTCGAGCCAGCCGAGCTCGGCCTCCGTGAGGCGGCGCTCTCCGCGGATTCCGTACATGATCTGCATCTGCGAGGGGTCTCCCGCGATGGCGCGCATCACCCACTTCCAGAAGGACGCCGCCTCGTCCCTCACGCCCGCGCGCGCGAACGCGTTGTGCGCGAGCACCGCGTCTCGCAACCACGTGAAGCGGTAGTCCCAGTTGCGCGCGCCTCCCGGCGTCTCCGGGAGCGAGGTGGTGGGCGCGGCCACGATGCCCCCGGTGCGGTCGAAGGTGCAGGCCTTGAGGGTGATCAACGACCGGACCACCGTGTCGCGGTACCTCGGCGGCGGGACGATCTTCGACACCCAGCCGATCCAGAAGCGCTCGGTTTCCCGCTCGGCCTCATCCGCGTCCAGCCGTGGCGGGACCTCATCCAGCCACGAGTAGTTCCAGCTCAGCACCCAGGAGATCCGCTGGCCCTCGCTGACCTGGATGTCCGATACCAGCGGGGGCGCGGCGGACTGATCCGAGCGCCGAAGGAACAGCGCGTCCGGCCCGGCGAAGGCCCTGAGCGAGCCGTCCGCGCTCTCCACCCGGGGGACGGAGCGGCCAAAGGCGAAGCGCGGCGTCACCGCCGAGTGCATCGTCACCTTTCCCTTCAGTCCCACGACGGTCCGGACGAGCCTGGGATGCTCCTGCCGGACAGCCATGAAGTCGATCAGCCGGACGGTTCCCGTGTCGCAGATGAAGTCGGTCTCCAGGATGAGCGTGTCCTTCCGGTAGCGGCGCTCAATCTTCTGGATGCGGGCCTTCGGCGCGAGCACCCACTCGCCGTTCTCCGGCGTCCCGAGCAGACTCGTGAAGCAGGCGTCGGAGTCGAAGTCCGGCAGGCACAACCAGTCAATCGTCCCGTCCCTGGCGACCAGTGCCGCCGAGCGCAGGTTGCCAATGAGCGCATGGTCCTCGATCCGCCGGTTCGGCTGGACCCCTGGGTGAAGCGGCCTGGCGGGCCGCTGGACCTTCGCTTTCTCTTTCTGGCGGGTGGGTTCGGTCATCGCATCTGTCTCCGTCGCGGTTCGTTGCTCTGCGATGAGGTTGACGACGCCGGTGTGGGCGCGCTAGCGCCGTGGCCGGAGCTCGCTCGACCGCCAGGGGGCGCCACGGCTCACTCCAGTGGCCAGGTATGCACGGGCATTCCGTTCTCGGAGAGCGCCTGGTATCGAGCCAGCAGCGCCGCCAGCGCCTCGGCCCTCGGCTGGTGTGCCTCCAGCAACGTCAGCAGCTCCCGCTGCCACCGCGCGCCCGTGCGGCGCGTCCTCAGGCGCTCGCGGATGATTCCCAGCAGCGCGTCCGCCTCGCCGGCCTCGACGCCCGCCTCCACCAGCCCCGCGTGCGCCACCGGCAGCAGCTCCTCCAGCAGCTGGACGACGGGCACCGGGCGCGGGGATGGGGCCCTCGCCGCCGGCCACAGCATCACCGCGTCCAGTCCGTCCCGGGCCGCGCGCAGGAAGTTGCCGCGCGCGTGCAGGAAGGGCATCCCCGGCAGCATCGCCTCCACCTCGCGGCTCAGCCCCAGCGTGAGGCCCAGCAGCAGCGCGCCGTTGGCCATCATGTCCACCACGGTGGGGCCGGCGGGCAGGGCGCGGAACTCGATGCGCAGGTGACCGCCCGCGTCCGGGTCGAACACCGCCCGGTTCCACGTCCACACGGTGCCCTGGTGCCGCCGCAGCGCGTCCAGTCGCGGCACCCCACCCTCGGCGAGGCGTGCGCGGGGCTCCTCGGGCCCCACCTCCGGCAGCACGGGCGCGTGCAGCGCCACCGACTCCTCGAAGAGCTCCAGTGCCCCCTGTCGTACCCAGCCGCGCCCGAAGGAAGTGCGCGCGTGCCGGGGAACCTCGGGCACGTCGCACAGCTCCTCGTCCTCCTCGTCCACCACCTGCCGCAGCAGCGCGATGCGCGTCTCGTCCCACAGGCGCCGGCCCAGCAGCAGCGGCGAGTTGGCGCCCACCGCCAGCGCGGGCGCGGTGGCGAGCTGCGCCGCGTTGTACGCCCGGGCGAACTCCCCGGGAGCCACGCGCAGGTGGTACTGCATGGAGGTGGCCGCGCCCGCCAGGGTGATGTCCTCCCACGAGATGACCAGCGGCTCCTCGCCGGAGAGCGTCACCTGGAGGCTCTCGCGCCGGTCTCTCCAGGTGGCGGACAGCACCCGGTAGCGCGGCAGGGGCGTCAGCACGTCGCGGCCCACGTCCTCCAGGCGCAGCGTGGGGAGCGTGCCCACCATCACCACGCGCGCGCCCTGTGTGGCCGCGGCCCGCCGCACCTCGGCCAGCACGTCCTCGCACTCGGCGCCGAGCGCCGTGAAGGAGCGGCCCGCCAGTGGCACGGGGCACGGGTTGCATTCCAGGTTGAAGCGGGCGAGCTCCTCCGTCACCCGGGCGTCCGCCGTCCGCTCCAGCACCTGTTCATTCACGGGCAGCGCGTGGCCCACTTCGTCCACGAGGAAGAGCTCCAGCTCCGCGCCGAGGCTGCGAGGCCCCACGCCAAAGCCGCGCCTGCCCAGCAGCACTCGCAGCGCCTCCAGTTCCTCCTGCAGCCGCTCGGAGAAGCGCTCGAAGTCATCCGCTGTGAAGTGCTCCCGGAGGAGGGGCAGCCCCATGCGGGAAGCATGGACACGGCGCGGCCCACGCCGCCCGCGCGGAGGCACGGCGGGGCGACTGGAGGGCGCTCCTTCCGCTCACTCCACCTCCACGCCGTCCACCTGGAAGTCTCCAATCACCACTGTCACCCGGCTCCCGGGCGCGAGGGCGCGGCCAGGGTTGGCGAACAGGATGAAGTAGGTGCGGTTGCTCTCGGGCTCGGCGGGAACCTGTCGGAGCGAGCCGACCTTGGCCGGCCTGGGCACCAGGAACCTCGCGCCAGTCGAGGGCTCCAGGACGTAGGGCCTCGCACCGCGCTCGAAGAGCCGCGCCGCCTTCTCCGGGTCCACCACGCGGTACCGGAAGTCCAGGAGGTAGCCGGAGGCCACCCGCCGCAGCCCCAGCACCTCCACACCCCACCGCTCCGCGAGCTTGTCCCGCGGCGCCACCACCGGAGCCCTCGCGGGACGACTGGAGGCACAGCCTTCCGCTCCCACGAGGAGGAGCAGCGCCAGGACGGCCACGGCCCGTCCCGTGCGGCCCATGGAGGTTTCACAGGGGCTCATGGAGAGACCTGCAGCAGGCGCAGCATTCCTCCGCCCGTGGCCGCGCCATTGGTGAGGCCCAGCCGCCGGTCGTACAGCGGCAGGACTCCCGGGGTGTCCGGAATCAGCAGCGCATCCACCGTGCCGCCCGCGGGCAGCGGCACCGAGTACTGGTGCGAGGGGTACCGCAGCGGGCTGCCACCCTCCGCCACCAGGGACAGGTACGCACCCAGCAACACGGGGACGCGCGTCTGCTGTCCGGCGCTGAGGAAGCGCAGCAGGATGCGCTCCCCGACGCGCCCCACCGGCAGCGGGCCCATCGCCGCCGAGTACGGCTCCCCGTTGATGAGGAAGTACCGCGGCCGGTAGCCGATGGTGCTGGTGATGGCGCCGCCCGGCCCATAGGTGCCGCTGGCCACCGCCTCGTGGAGGACCGGGTCCACCTCGCTGAAGAGGAGGGTGACGGCCCGGGCGTAGGGGATGCCTGGGTAGGCCTCGCCAGCGGCGGAGGCCTTCACCATCGCGCCATACAACCCCATCTGCACCTGGACCGCGGGGTGCGTCCCGCTCTGGTACAGCCAGGTCCCCGGCTTCAGTCCGGTCCACGAGTACACCCCGACGGCGCCGGGCGCCGTCTCATGGGTGAAGGAGCGGACCCGGGCGGTGACATTGCCCGCGGGCCGCTGGCCCACGTAGACGGCGCTGCCCTCCACCCAGGTGGGCGTCATGAGCGCCACCTGGCCCGGGATGACCAGCGAGGTGGGGACCGCCAGGCCGTTGTAGAGATGGACGGTCAGCGTCGTGTCCCCCTCGGGCACCGTGAGCTGCGGCCCCGGCGCGGTGATGGGCGAGTCCAGGGTCGAGAAGTCGTGGTCCTCGTCCAGTGCGTACCCCCACATCGCGACGGCCTGCCCGTCGGGCATGGTGCGGGAGAGGGGCCGGACCTGGATGAAGTACTCGGCGGCGGAGGCCTCGCGGGAGGCCGCCACCAGCAAGAGCAGCAGCAGCACCCGGCTGTCACATGTCCTCATGTCTCGCGCCTCCCCTTCACGGAATCTCGACGCCGTGGGGGACAATCAGGAGCATGGTCATCATCCCCCCCGGGAAGACGTCGTTGTTCACCATCTCCCGCTCGGAGTGGGAGTGCCACATGAAGAAGAACCCGCCCTCCAGGTTGAGCGTCCCCTGCCCGGGTGGCAGTGGCCCGAGCGCCCCGAGGAAGGGCGAGCCGCTGTAGAAATCGCCGTTGAGGAGCTCCTGGGTGTTGGGCAGCGACACCGGGAAGGGCTTTCCATGGTCCGGCGCGTACTCACGCGGCTGCGGCGCGTCGCCCGCGGCATGGCCGTAGATGTCCCAGCCGAGCTTCTCGCCGGTCCACCCGAACAGCGCGTCCGTCGTCTGTCCGGGCGCCACCGTCACGGTGAAGTGCTCGCGAGCCAGGTCCGGCCCCGCGCCGGGGGCGCTCTCCAGCAGCCGCGCGTCCCGGGCAATGACGGCCGCGTGGTTGCCGTGTGTATGGAGCGGGTGCGCGTCCCTCCCGGCGCCAATCATCCTCAGCAGGATGCGCTCTCCGGGGTGCATCATCGGCATGCAGTCGTAGGGCTGGTTCGGCAGCCACGGCGCGCCGGCCGGGGCCATGCTGTCCGGCGCGGCTCGCCCGTTGATGAACCAGTAGACGGGGCGGTAGTCGGTGAGGTCCACCTCGTCCATCCGCCCCTGCTCGACCTGCTCGTGGATGCGGGGGTCCATCTCGGTGAGCAGGAAGAGGTACTCATGGTCAAAGGCCGTGGCGGGGTGCGCGTAGGCCTGCCCGGGCGTGGCCGGGCGGACGATGAGCGCGCCCACCAGCCCCATCTCCACCTGCAGCTCGGGCCGGGTGCCGCTGTGGTAGAGGTACGTGCCTGGCTCGCGCGCCTGAAAGGTGTAGCTCACGTCCCCGCCCGGCGCCGCCTCGCGGGCCAGCAACCCCGGCACGCCGCCGGTGGCCACCACCCCCGCCTGGCCGGGGAAGACGAGCGACACCGGCACGGGCAGCTCGTTGACCAGGTGGAGGGTGACGACGTCCCCCTGGTTCACGATGAGGGTGGGGCCGGGGTACTGCATGTCCCCTCCGGCCACGCCATAGCCCCAGGCGTGGATGCTGTTGCCATCCGGGGTGAGGATGAAGCCATCTCTCGCGATGAGCTCGAAGTGGGGGCCGGAGACCCCGTCGATGGCCGCGTGCGCGGCACCGGTGGCCAGCAGCAGCGCCAGCGCCCAAGGCGCGGTTCCGCCGGGTGATACGTGCCTCATGGTCCTCTCCTCCCGGGGCATGGCTCAGGGGGTGATGACAATCTCAGTCATCATCCCGCCGAGGTCCTCGGTGTCGTTGCTCAGCGCGTGAAGGTGGGTGGTGTGGAGGAAGTACGTCCCCGGTGGGATGGCGGCCGTGTCGAGGATGACGTCCGCGGACTCGCCGCCTCCCAGGGTGAGCGTGGTGGTGGTCTGGTAGAGGTTCTCCCCCGTGGTGCCGCGCAGCAGCCTCGCGTCCCGCCCCACCACCTGCATGGAGATGCCCGGCACGGTGAGGGTGAAGTACTCGGTGGTGGAGAGGCTGGAGAGGCGCAGGAGGATGCGCTGGCCCCTCGTGGCGCGAATCAGCGAGCTGACCGGCTGGGACACACGCCCGTCGTGGCTGTTGCTCCGCGGGAGCGGATCCACGGTCGCCGGGTAGCCGCGGCCGTTGAGCAGCGGGAAGGTGTCCCGCATCGCCGCGAACGGCAGCGGCTGGACGCTGAGGCTGGCGTCGTGGAACTCCGGGTCCAGGGATGCGAGCTGGATGGGCGCGGCCACGTCGTAGCCCGTCGAGCCGTCCCCGTCGTTGTAGGCGAACCGCCGGTAGCGGCGGCCCGAGCCCGCCGGGTACTCGCGCTCCGTTCCATCCTGGGCGGGCAGCACGTAGAGGTTGCCCACCATCCCCATCTGGATGTGCTCGGCCGCCTCGACGTGGCAGTGGTACATGTACGTGCCCGGCAGCTCCGCGGCATAGAAGTAGGTGAGGCTGGCGCCCATGTTGATGGCGATGCTGGCCTCGGGCACGCCGTCGAAGATGGGCGCGGCGTTGGGGAAGCCGTGCCAGTGGACACTGTGCGCGTCGAACAGGTCCGGCCTCATCATCATCCCCACGTTGGTGAGCGTCAGGTAGAGCCGCTGGCCCTGCTTCACCACCAGCGTGGGCGCGGGGAGCTGGGCGCCCAGCATCGCCTCCTGCATCACCCGCGCGTTCGGGACGCCGGTGACGTTGGAGAAGCCAAAGACATACAGGAGGCGTCCATTCGCCATGTCCGCGAAGCCGTCGCCGGCGGCCAGGTGGATGCAGACATGGTCATTGGCGGGGTTGCCATCCCCGTCGGTGTCCACGCCGTCCGTGTCCGGCGGGCACTGGGTGGAGACGGCCGCGCGGGCCGGCCCGGCGGCCAGCAGCAGCGGCACGAGCAGGAGGGCAAGTCTCGGGAGCGCTTTCATCATGTGACTCCTGGCGGGGGAGGGACTCAGCGCGACTCGTCCGCACCGGCGTCCACGGTGAAGCCGAAGCGCGGCTCACCGTCGATGTCGGTGAAGAGCTCGGGGAAGAAGAACCGGAAGAAGCCGGCGCCCACGCCGTTCGCCGGCGAGCCGGGGCCCAGGTGGTAGTTCCCGGTGAGCCCCGTGGGCAGGAAGGTGGTGGTCACGAAGTTGCCGAAGGCCGAGCCCTTGGAGGTCGCCTGGTACACGTTGAAGTAGCCCGAGACGAACGCCGGGTCGGCGGACACGTTGGTGGGGTCGTCCGGCGTGGGCTCGGAGAGGAGGGAGAAGTGCGGCTCGAGCCGCCGCGGCGTCAGCGTGCCGTACACCCCGAGGTCCCAGAAATGGGGGGCCTCGCCAGCGGCCACGTCCGGGCGCAGGCCTCCGAGTCCGTCTTTGTAGGCCGCATCCCAGTAGAAGGCCCGGTTGTGCCAGAGGATGTTGTCCTGGAGGACGGGGTTGGAGAACTCCTGCTCGAAGCCCGGGCCGAACGCGGCCTGGAGGCCCGCGCTGTGGGCCCTGGACGCGAGCCCCGCCACCTGCGGCACCGAGGTGGTGATGCCGCCCATGGTGCCTCCCTCCTCGGGGCAGAACTGGCCCGGCGGCTCGTTGGGGATGCAGGGGCCGCCGAAGGCGTCCACCCCGGTGGCGGTGCTGTCGTTGTGGGCGATGGTGTTGTTGAGGATGAAGGCCCGGGCCGTGTCGTCCAGGGCAATGCCGCCGCCGGTGTCGGCGCTCGAGTTGTTGACGATGAGGTTGTTGAAGAGGGCCACCTGGTGCCAGCGCGAGGGCATGGTGGGCCAGCGCTGGACGTCCTGCCCGTTGACCATCAGCGTGCGCACGCCGCCGCCGTCGTCCCCCGCCAGGTTGCCCTGGATGAGGTTGGAGACCACCCGCACGCTGCCGGCGCCGGGCGTCAGCGTCCCGGGCGGCGCCCCGGCCGGGACGAGCTCTCCGGCGATGATGAGCCCGCCGCCCTCGTCGAAGGACTGGTTGGACACGATGCGGTTGCGGGCAATCCGCCCTCCGTCGCTCAGGCCGAAGTGGGCGATGCCGCCGCCGTACAGCAGGGTGAAGTTGCCGCAGATGAAGTTGTCCGTGAGCTCGTAGCGGTCCGCGCCGTTGAACAGGGCCACGCCCCCGCCGCCGTCGATGCCACCGTTCTGGGTGATGTGGTTGTGGTGGACGAGGAGGTTCCCGTTGCTCGAGCTCAGATAGCCATTGCCCGCGGCATTCACCAGCGAGGGGGTGCCCACGCGAATGCCGCCCCCGAAGCTGCCCTGGTTGCTGATGAGCCGGTTGTTGGCGAGCGTGAGGTAGGGGGCGTAGGCGTTGACGAAGATGCCGCCGCCCTTGATGGCCCCGGTGACGGTGAAGCCATCGATGCCTCCCCTGCGCCCCGGGTTGAAGAAGCCCGGCCGTGCCGCCACGGTGATGCCGGCCCCGCGCTCGAGGAAGAAGTCGGGCCGCTCCCCGGGAAGGAGCTGGACGTCCCCGGAGGCGATGAGGGCGGCCAGCTTCGCGTCCCAGGCGGCCTGCTCCGCGGGCGAGAGGGGGCCGGCCTCGATGACGGTGGAGAAGGCGCCCCAGCCCTGGAGCTGGACGGGCTTCCAGAGGATGGGGTTCTCCTTGTACGTCCCGGGGGCCACCAGGATGAGGGCCCCCACGGGGGCCGTGTCGATGGCTTGCTGGATGGAGCCACCCGGTGAGACGCGGCGGACGGCGCGCGGGCCCACGTGCAGCGTGAGGCCCAGCTCGGACGTCCTCCCGTTGCCCCGTCGCACCTGGAGTTGCCCGGTGCGGACGCCCCCGGGCACTCGCGCCACGATGCGCGAGCCGTCGGAGGCCCAGCTCACGATGGGCAGCGAGACGCCATCCACCGTCACCGCGCCCCGGGTGCCGCCGAAGCCGTAGTCCCGGACGATGGTGAGCGGAGAGCCGGGTACGTCCGGGTCATACGCCGGGTTGGGGACCCGCATCGCCCCCACCGAGGTGAGGGTGACGAGCGCGCCGGGCGTGGGGACGTGAGGGCCTCCCGCGGGCCCGCTGACCGAGTGGATGAGCGGCGTGCCGTCCGGGAACTCGCAGTCCAGCGGGCGCCGGTTCGCCGTGAAGGCGGCGATGGGGAGGATGGGCGTGTCCAGCCGGGTCGTCTTCCCCGGGTAGAAATCCCAGTGGGTGCAGATGCGCCCGTAGGCCGGGTTGTACCAGGGGTCCCGGATGAGCTGGCCGGGGGTGTCCGGGTCCGGGATGGGGCCCACGTCATTGAGGCAGACGGTGAGCATGCCGGGGGACACGCCCGTCGGCGTGGGCCGGTTCACGCTGAAGGTGGATGGCACCAGCGCGTTGTACCGGCCCCACTCGTCACTGTAGGTGCGGACCAGCTCGTTGCCCCGGAAGTCCTTGATGGAGATGGGCAGCCACGGCACCCCGAAGTTGGTGCCCTTCTGGGGGCTGCCGGGGTTGAACTCGAGCAGGACGTCGTTGAGCACCATGCCCCAGATGCGGCCGGCCTTGGGCACCTCGGTGAAGACGAAGAAGTCGGCCGCGCTGTTCTGGCCCCGCCCCATGCGGACGTGCTTGCGGTCGCACAGCGGGCGCGAGGTGCCGGCGAAGGGCGCGGGCACGCCTGGGAAGAGCGAGAGCTCGGCGGGGACGCGGTGCGGCTCGCCCACGCAGGGGGGCGCCACGAGCAGGTGCGGCGTGGGCTGCTCGCCGAAGTCGACGTTCTTGTCCTCCTCCTTCACCGTCTCGTACCCGGGGGGAGGAACGGCCTCCACGATGTAGAGGCCGGGCGGGAGCCCCTGGACCTCCGCGCTGCCCGAGCCCAAGCCCCCCGGGAAGTACGAGGCGAGGAGATAGCCTCCGTCGAACACGCCGGGGCGCACCTGGTTCCACGTCCGCAGCGTCTCCGCGCAGTCCCGTACCGGCTTCCCATGGACGGACTGCGGCGGGCCCACGCAGCCGGTGGGACGGCTGTCGTCCCAGCTGTCGGTGTGGGTGAGGTTGAGGGCGTCGCCCGGGTCGAAGGCGCCGTTGCCGTTGCGGTCCACGTCCTCCGGACCGGGGAAGTTGTCGAAGGGCGCGTTGTCCACGTCCGCCGGCGTCACCTGGCCGTCGCCGTCGAGGTCGTCGATGACGGCGTCGCCATTGGTGTCCGCGTAGAGGTTCACCTGGACGCGGGGGACCTTGGGCTCCCAGTCATCCCCCACGGCGTAGCGAGGGTCATTCTCCGCGCGGGTGGTGGCGTAGTGAACGAGTCCGGAGATGCCACCGTTCTCCGTCCGGCCGTACGCCACCTTTCCCCAGTCGATGCGGTGGGTCTGCCCGCCGTAGAGCAGCATGCCCTGGGTGAGCACCTCGCCGCGCTCGGAGCGGGAGAGGTTGTCGCCGGTGTTGGGGTTGATGACGGGCTGCGGCTGCGGGGTGCTCCTCGCGCCCGGCGCAAGCGGGCCGCCATCGTCGATGATGGCGGTCATCCCCGTGGGCTTGAAGCGGGTGTAGTCCACCTCGGCCACCAGCCAGTGGAAGAAGGGGAAGACCTCCTTGAAGCGGTAGCGGCCGGCCGGGTCGGTGTTGGTGGTCTTGTAGAGCGAGCCGTCCGGGAAACGAAGGTTGAGCGCCTGGTTGGGGATGCCTGCCTCGCCGGGGTCCTGATATCCATTGGTGTTGGTGTCGTAGAAGACACGGCCCTCGAGGAAGCCGAACCAGGCGTAGACGGGCACGTCCCCGAGGGCCATCACCCCGCCCGTGGGTGGCACCGTGAGGGTGCGGAAGTCGATGATGGCGTCGAGGGGCAGGTCCCACATCACGAGCTGATAGACGCCCGGGGGGACGTTCTCGATGGTGAAGTCGGAGCCGGGGCCGCAGGGCTGCGCGTAGACCTGCTCGTCGGCGCCGCCGAGGGCATTCAGCCCGACCCAGCACTTCTCCACCGGGACACCTGGATGCAGGCCCGGCTGCAGCGGCGGGCGGTTCTCATGGACGTAGACGACGCGGCCGGTGAGGGTCCCCACCGGGCCGGTGGGGGGAGTGGGAAAGCGCATCGGCCGGACGAAGCCGATGAAGGCGTGGTGGTCGAAGAAGCCCCACTCGGCGAAGTAGGGTGGCTCGCCCGCCTTGACCCAGGCGTCGATGGTCGGAGTGCCTTCAATGGTCGCCGTCTGCACCCAGTCGGAGCCCACGGGGGGGACGGCGCGGACACCGTACTTGTTGGGGGGCAGGAAGCGGATGAGCGCCTCACCCGCGGCGTCGGTGAGGATGACGCCGGAGCCGGGCTGCGCGACCACCGGCTGGCCTTCCTCGTCCAGCACGAAGGAGCCATCCGGGTTCTGCTGATAGGTGGTGCCGAGCGGGTTGCCGAAGGCGTCCTGAGAGACCTGCCCCAGCGCGTCGGAGAGCACGATGGAGAAGCCGGCGAGGCCCGGCTCGGCGGGGATGTCCGGGGCGCTGTTGATGGGCTGCCGGTCGTGGAAGACGAGGACGGAAACCTGGGCGGTGGGGATGGGCTCGGTGTTCACCACCACCCGCACCTGCTCCTGCCCCACCGCCACCTGGGTGCCACTCAGGGTGTGGCCCCGCAGCGGGAGGACGGACACCAGATAGCGCCTGTCCGCGGGCACGTCGATGGTGGCGGCGGACGTGGTGGATGTCCCCTTGGCCACCACCGGGGAGTAGCTGCCGTGGACGGTGAGGGCGGGGATGTCGTTGCTACGGGCCCCGGGGACGACTGGCAGCGTGGTGTCCTCCTCGAGCTGCCAGCGGAACCCCTCCACCGGCCGGCCACTGGAGTCCACCACCGTCAGGGAAAAGGCCCGGGCCTCGCGCCCGCCGAGCCCGGCGGCGAACAGTGTGACGGCAGCAACAACGAATGCAGTGGCGCTCCTCGCATGCATGGCCACCTCCCATCGGGGCAGCGAACATGCGGAGGGCTCTCACGGCTGTCAGGCCGTTCCCGGGTCGCCCGGCATGAGCCAGAAGCGAACAGCGCCTCGGGAGGATGCAGCCCGAGTGGCCTGCTTGCGCACGCCCGTCGACCCGGTCGTGCACGTCGTCCGCGCCGGCCCGTTTTCCGGCGGCCCGGTCCCACTCGGGCGTGGGGCGCGAAAACCTCGCGGGAATATCCCGGCCGGGTCTCGTTCTCCCGGCAGCTTCACCAAACAGGGGGAACGTGATGTCGAACACAGTCTTCAATAGACCGATGCGGGCCGTGCTGGGCGCGGCCTTGAAGTGGACCCTGCTGGGCACGGGCCTGACGCTCGTGACGAGCGGTTGCGGGGCGCCGATGGAAGAGCCGAACGCGCCGGTGGTGCCCGGCGTGGAACAGGAGGAGCGGCAGGGGGACGAGGACGCTCCGCGCCAGGCCCTGGCGCCACAGAACGAGGACTGGTCGGCGCCCCTGTCCGAGGACCCCCACGCGTACGACGCGGAGCTGGCCTCGAACACGCCGGAGGGGCTCAAGACCGCCCTGGCGGTGCCGTCCTGTGTCGCCAGCGACCTGTCGCTGACGTGGTGGCCGCTGAGCGGCGCCAACGGCCGCGTGTGGATGGTGAACAACTACGTCGACCTGGACCCGGCAGCCAGCCTGCTGGAGGACTATCTGGGCTTCACCGGCAGCCTGGCGCGCACGTACGACGGGCACCGTGGCATCGACATCGACATCTCCTCGTTCCGGGAGATGGACTCGGGCTCCGCCCTGGTGCGCGCGGCGGCCCCCGGCATCGTCACCTTCGTGGAGGAGGGCCAGTTCGACCGCAACACGAGCTGCACGGGCAACTGGAACGTGGTGCGCATCCAGCACGCCAACGGCTATGACACCCTCTACGGCCACCTGAAGCGGAACTCGGTGGTGGTCAACGTGGGAGACACCGTCACCGCGGGCCAGGTGCTCGGCGTGGCGGGCAGCTCGGGCTGCTCCACCCAGCCCCACCTTCACTTCGAGCTCCAGGACTGCTCGAATACGGCGGTGGAGTCCTTCTCGCTGGGCATGTGGGCGTCACCGCCGGCCTACCACGCGCCCTCGGACGTCATGGACGTCATGCTGCGCAAGGGAGCCATCAGCACGCAGCAGATCAAGGACCCGGCGCCCAACCCCACCCTGTACGCGCCGGGTGAGACGCTGGGCATCGGCCTGTCGATGAGCGGGCGGGGCGGCGATGTGGTGGACCTGTCACTCACCGCGCCGGACGGCGTCGTGGACGCGTGGACGTGGAATGTTCCGGGCGCCGCGCGCTACCGGCACATGTACCCCGCCTGGCCCAAGGTGGTGGGCTCCACGCCGGGCACCTGGACGCTGCGCGTGCGCATCAACGGCAGCCTGCGCGCCACGCGCACCTACAACGTCAGCACCCTCCAGCCCGGCTACTCCGAGGTGGCCCGGCACGGGGTGCCCGCCTCCAGCTACCAGACGGTCTTCAATGACATCACCGCGGCTGGCTACCGCCCTGTCTGGGTGGACGGCTACGAGGACGGCAGCAACACCTACTACAACGCCGTCTTCCGTCCCGCGGACGGCTACGCCTGGGCGGCGCGTCACGCGCTGACCAGCGCGCAGTACCAGACCGAGGTCGACACGCTGGTGGACCAGGGCTACCGGCTGATGCAGGTGGACAGCTACCTGACGAACGGCGCCGTCCGCTACGCCGCCATCTTCACCAAGAAGCCGGGCCCGGACTGGGTGGCCTACCACGGCCGGACGGAGGCGGAGCACCAGTCGCTGTTCAACACCTACGCCAGCAGCGGCTACCGGCTGGTGAACGCCTCGGTGGTGTCGGTGTCCGGGCAGCGCTACTTCACCGCGCTGTATGACAAGGCGAACGTGGGCGGCTGGGTGGCGCTGCAGGCCATTGCCGCCTCCCAGTACCAGGCCGAGTTCGACACGCAGCGGGCCGCCGGGCGCTACCTGCAGTACCTCAACACCTACGTGCACGGCGGCACCGTGTACTACTCCGCGGTGTGGGACTCGGTGCCCTACGGCGCCTGGGCCGCGCGTCATGCGCTCTCCTCGTCGCAGTACCAGACGGAGTTCGACACCTGGACCGGTGCCGGCTACCTCACCCGCCTGGTGACGGGCTACTCGGTGAACGGCGCCCACCGCTTCGCGGGCCTCTGGACGCACTGAGGCTCCACGGAGTAGCGGGCCTCCGGGCGCGCGGATTCTCGGCGAAGGCCAGCGCTGCTTCCTCTGGCAATTCAGTACGATGTAGAGCCTGGTCCCGCATGACCTTCGGGGACCGGAGCCCCCTGCCATGAAGCCGCGCAACCGCCCTCAGAAACAAGCCGCCCGCCTCCGCTGGGGGGCGGGCCTCATCGCCGCATGCCTCACGCTCTTCGCGTGCTCGGACCCGGAGCCCTCCGGGCCGCCCGATGACGGGCCCGTCCGGGTGGACCCGCCCGCTGGATGGGACTCGGACATCGCCCCGCCCACGGCCGAGGACCTGGACCCCTCACCTGGCATCGTGGAGGTCGCGCTCGAGGCGCGGCTGGCCACCCGGGAAATCCTCCCCGGCGTGCGGACCGAGGTGTGGACCTACAACGGAGGGATTCCCGGTCCGACACTCCGGGCCCGGCGCGGGGACCGGCTGGTGGTGCGCTTCACCAACCACCTCCCCGAGCCCACCACCGTGCACTGGCACGGCCTGCGCGTGGCCGCTGAGATGGATGGCACGGATGCCGCTCAGCAACCGGTGCGGCCCGGGGAGACGTTCGTGTACACGCTCGACCTGCTCGACGCGGGCACGTACTGGTACCACCCGCACGTCCACAGCAGCTGGCAGGTGGGCTATGGCCTCTACGGCGCGGTGGTGGTGGAGGACCCGGAGGAGCCGTTCCTCGGTGATGACCTGGTGCTGGTGCTCAGCGACATCGGCATCGAAGAGGACGGCACGCTCACGCCGGGCAATGACAGCGGCTGGTTCGGCGACTACTTCGGACGAGAGGGCAACGTCCTGCTCGCCAACGGGAAGGTGCTGCCCACGCTGCGAGGGCGCGCGGGAGTGGCGCAGCGCTGGCGCATCGTGAATGCCGCGCGCTCGCGCTATCAGCGGCTGTCGGTTCCGGGGCAGCAGATGGTGCGGCTGGGCGGAGATGGAGGACTCGCCGAGAAGGCCCTGCCGGTGGACGAGATAGTGCTCGCGCCGGGCGAGCGTGCCGAGGTCCTCATCATCCCGCGCCCGCAGCCCGACGGGGCCGTGCGCGTGCAGTGGCGCGACTGGGACCGCTTCCACATCGGCACGCTGAGAGACCCGGTGGACCTCTTCACCTTCGCGCTCACCGAGGACGCTCCGGTCGATGCCACGGTCCGGGTCCCCGAGCGGCTGCGCACCATCGAGCCCGTGTCACTCTCCAACCCGCCCGTCCAGCGGCTCGAGCTGATGGAGAAGTCGGTGGACGGCACCGGGGTGCTCGGCATCAACGGGCTGACCGCGTCCGAAGCGCCGCCGCTGATGGCGCACGCGGGGGTGAACGAGGTCTGGGAGTTGACCAACTCCACCGCGTACGACCACCCCTTCCACCTGCACGGCTTCTTCTTCCAGGTGCTCGACATCGACGGCGTGGCACCCGCGGTGCGCGAGTGGCGGGACACGGTGAACGTGCGGCCCGGCACCCGGGTTCGCATGGCCATCCAGTTCGACAACCGGCCCGGGATGTGGATGTTCCACTGCCACATCCTCGACCACGCCGACCTCGGGATGATGGGGATGCTCCATGTGATGCCCTGAGCCTGGAGCGCCCACGAAAGAGAAAACCCCGTGGCGCCATGCAGGCACCACGGGGCCCTCCGTCCCATCCGGAGCCGCCAGCGGCGGCCCTCGAGGCAGGGCTAGCGCAGCTCGGACCGCTGCGAGCGCCGGCGCCTGCGGGCGAGCAGGGCGGCGGCCGCCGCACCGGCCCACATCAGGCTGCCACCCGCCGCCGCCGTGCAGCCGGCGGCCTGCGGCTGGGCCTCGTCAGTCCCCACCACCGGGACCTGGGGCTGCTCCTCCGGGAGCGAGGGTGCCGGCTGCGCCGGGGTCTCTGGGACCGTGGGCTCTTCCGGCTGCGTGGGCTCACCCGGCTGCGTGGGCTCGGGCTCCGTCGTGCCCGGAGAGGTACCCGCCGCCTGCACCTTGAACGAGGCCGTCACCGGCTGCGCCAGCGTGCCGCCCTCGGCCGTGCGCACGTCCTTCACCGTGAGCGTGTAGTCACCGCCCCCGGTCAGGCGCGTCGTCGTGAGTACGTACGTGCGCGCGCTCTCCACCGTCACGTCACGCACCTGGACGCTCGGAGCCGTCGCCCCGGAAGCGGCGACCGCGTACGCGGCCGGCGTGCCCGTGGTGGCGCTGTCCATGTCGGAGGCGAACGTCACCGCCACCTGCGTCTCAGAGCGCGCCGTTACCGAGGCGATGGCCGGAGCCGCCGCGGCCGGCGGCGCCACCACGAGCCCCGTGCGCTTCGGCTGGAGCGTGTACGTATCCTCGAGGCCGCCCGCGATTCCCCGGGCCTCGTACACGAGCTTGTCGGGGGAGAAGGACAGCACCTGCACGTGGTGCGCGCTCTTCGCCATGCCAGGGGCCTTCAGGTACCACTGGCTCGACGCCGTCCGCTGCGGCACGCCCAGCCCGCCCTCGCCCACGTAGACGACGCCGGTCGGGTCGTGCTTCTCGTTGCGGATGGGCAGCGTGCGCTTGAGCACGTGGCCGTCCGACTCCAGCGCCAGGTCCACGTTGTACTTCTCGAACAGGGGCACCCAGAACTGGCGCGCCTCGCTGGGCGTCTTCACCGCGGGGAACGCCGGCCGGTGGTAGTTCGGGACAATCCAGCGGCCCGACTGGGCCGCCTGGAGCTGCGTCTCGAGCCACTTCGCCTGCTCGCCACCGATGGAGATGTTGGTGTCCAGGGTGATGAGGCCCACGTTCGCGCCGAGCTTCGTCGTGTAGTAGTTGCCGGCGGCCTGCCCCGGGGTGTTGAACACCGCGTTGAACATCTCGGGGTCGCCCTCGTGGTTGCCGCGCGCCGGGATGATGGGCAGCACGCGCCCCGTGGACGTGAAGGTGAGCGCATGGTCGGCGAGCCAGCCGGACCACTCCGCCCAGTCGTCCGCCGCCTGGTTGTAGTCACCGCCGTGCACGAACGCGATGATGCCGGGGTCCTGCTCCACCAGCGTCGCCATCAGCTGGTTCATCTTCTTCCGCTCGGCGAGGCCCGTGCGCGAGTCGCCACCGGACAGCAGCCGGAAGGGCCGGTCATCGTCGGGCGCGGTGATGAAGTGGCGCTCGGGCGAGGCCTTCCCGTCGCTCACCACCACGAAATAGTAGGTGGTGCCCGGCAGCAGGTCGGTGACGACCGCGTGGTGCAAGGCCGCACCGCCGGCGGAGCCGTTCTTCGCCGCCACCTTGCGGGCGTAGGCGCCGAGGTTGCCGGCCCTGGGCGTGGTATCGAGGTACACCTCGTGCGCGCTCCCAGCGGCGCTGGTGCTCCAGGAGATGGTGGCGCGGTGCGCCGGGTCCTCGGTCCAGATGACGCGCAGATGGCCGGGGTTGGCGCCCGAGAGCGCCTGCGCGCCCGCGACGAAGGGCAGCACCAGCAGCATCAGGGGCAGCGCGGCGCGCGCGAGGCGGCCTCCCATTCGGAGGGTGGGGGTGTTCATGAACATCCTGGGTGAGAGGGACAGAAGGACCAACGGCAAGCCGGCGTTGGCCGCGCGAATCAACGCGTGGTGCGTTGCACCTCCCCCGCCCTGGACGACCCGGCTCAGCGCGGTAACAGCACCCCAGAGCGCCATCCACCCGAGCACCCGGCGGGAGTCGCGCCCGATGAGCACGAGCACCGCCAGGAACACATCGTGGACGCCGACGAGGCGTAGGAGGATTTCAGCTCCCCTCTCATCGAGGCCCAGCCCGAAGAGGCGGTGGTCCGCGGAGAGGAGAAGGTCGATGAACCGGGGATGGAGCGCGAGCGACTCCAGCCCGTGAATGGCGAAGGTGAGCGCGATGCTGACGCGCAGCACCTGGACGGCCGCGGCGCGCCTGTCCCAGAGCGCCAGCAGGAGCGGCGCGGCGATGCGCGTGGCGTGCGCCGGGAGCGCGACGTCGGTGTAGGGCGCCCCTCCGACCTTCCACTCGCCCAGCGCGAGCGCGAGACACCAGGCCGAGGCCACGCCCGCCGCGACCAGGCGCGGCAGCGGCCTTCGCAACGTCATGGCGAGCAGGCAGCCGAGCACCGCGATGAACGTGCCGGTGCGCTCGAGGGCGAGCGAGTGGGCTTCGCTCCAGCCGAGCTCGACGAACAGCCAGGTGCCGAGCGAGGTGCCATCACGGGCGGCCGAGAGCACCAGCCCCGCCGCCTGGAGCAGCACCACGAGGGTGAGCACCGGCCGGGCCATGCGTGAGAGCAAGCTGTCTGGAGTCGTACTCTGGGGATTGTGCATGGTGGGTTCGTTGGAAGCCCAACGCAAACGCCACCCACCGGGAGCCATTCCTCCGGCCCCGGGCTTCGTGCTGGCTGGCCCGGGCAGTGGGCGAGGAAGCGTGCACCCGTCCACGGCCGAGGCGACTTGTGGGGCCGTCCGGCCTGTCAATGAATGGCGTCCTTTCGCGGGCACGTTCGTTGCTCAGCCGTCTTCGCGTCACGAATGGGTGAAGCGGGGGCGTGAGATGGAGAAGCGGGTGGGAGTGGGGTGGGTAGCGCTGTGCCTCATGGTGGTGGGCCTTGGAGGCGGGTGCGTGGGGGAGGACGCGGCGACCGGAGACGCCCGGCCGGAGGAGGCGTGGGCACCGGAAGAGGAGGGGCCTCCGTCCGCGGAGGAGCCGCGGCTCCCTGTCGCCGGGACGCTGCCGACGAGTCGGGAGTCGCCCGCCACGGAGGCGCCGCCTCCTTCCTCGCCGCCGCCTGAGCCGCCGCCGCCGGCTCCGCCTCCACCGCCCAAGGGCTTCCCGCCGCCGCCCACGCGCTTCGAGTATCCGCCCTTGCAGACCCGGGTGGAGGACTACCGGGTGACAGTCGCGCCCGAGGCCCTCGCGAAGATGCTGGGGACCCGGACGGACGAGGTCTTCCCGGCGGAGTTCACGGGTCCCGACGGCACGGCGCGCCAGGCGAACATCCGGTTGCGGGGGAACAGCTCGCGCGGCTGGCCGAAGAAGAGCTACCGCGTGGAGTTCGGGGCGGGCGTGCGCTTCGATGGCCGCAACAAGCTCAACCTCGTCTCCTCATGGCGCGAGCAGACGTTGATGTTGGAGAAGCTCGGCTACGACATGCTCCAGGCCATGGGCGTGCCGGCGTCTCGCGCCAGGTACATCCGGCTGACCCTCAACGGCCAGTACCAGGGCATCTATCTGGACCTCGAGCGCGTGGACAAGTCGTTCCTCCGCAACCACGGCTTCGCGGATGACGACGCGAGCATCTGGCGGTGCGGGATGAAGAACTGCGAGATGAAGACCTTCGCTGACGGCTCCTACCAGGAGGACTGGGAGAAGCAGACGAACGAGCAGAAGCCGAGCCCCGAGCTCGAGGACTTCATGCGCTTCATCAATTACACCCCCGAGCCGGAGTTCGCGCGGAAGCTGGGGGAGCGCTTCGAGCTGGAGCACCACCTGCGCACGCTGGTGATGGACGCGCTCATCGCCAATGCCACGGTGGAGGACTCGCGCAGCTACGTCATCCATGACGCCGTCACCCGGCGCTGGTCCTATGTGCCGTGGGACCTCAACAACACGGATGCCAAGTATCCCATTGGCGCGAGTTCGAAGGCCGACTTCAAGCACCCGCTCTTCAACCACAGCCTCTTCGACGGCTACGTGGCGGTGGAGTACCGCAAGCGCGCCGAGGATGAGCCGGGGCGGTGGAAGCCCATCTTTTCCAATCTCAACACTCGCATCGTCCTGCGGCCGGAGCTGAGGACGCGCATCCTCGACCTCACCGAGCAGGCGATGCGGGAGCTGTTCGCTCCCAGCATCATCCACGCGCGAATCGACGCCACCTACCAGTTGCTGGCGCCGCACCAGCCGGGCTCGCCGTACGACTCGGCCGAGCAGTTCCATGACGGGCCGCGCTATCTCAAGCAGTTCGTGGACAACCGCACCGGCTTCCTGCGCGCTGAAGTCAAGAAGTGGCGCGAATGGAAGCCGGGGCTGGTGCTGAACGGGGTGGACCCGCGGGAGGGATGGGTGGAGCTGAAGAACCTGGGCTCTGCTCCGGTGGACACCCTGGGCCTGGTGCTCACGACCGAGCTGCGGGTGACGCAGGCCGCGCCGGCACAGGTGCTGCCCTCGCACATCCTCGCCCCGGGCGAGACGCTGCGGGTGCTCCTGCCGCTGGCGCCCGAGGGAGAAGTGGGCCTCTTCAACGGACAGAGCGTGGTGGGCGTCATCGACGCGCTCTATTACGGCAAGCTGCCCCCGGGGCGGCGTTACTGGCGCGGCGTGGCGAACCCGCTGGAGTGGGAGGTTCGCTGACGCGCGGGCGGGCGCGGGAAGATTCCCCACGGGGGCCGTTTTGCGGAGGCCGGCTCACGGGCCGGCCTCACGACTCACTCCCCGGGGGGAATCCATGGCAGCGCCCAATGCTACGCCATGGCGGACGGCACCGTGGTGGCCTTCCTCAACACCATGGCGGAGAACACGAAGATGGGGAAGCAGGACCCCACGCCCAACCCGGTGGAGGGCAACCACTTCTACATCCAGCACGGCGACGAGCTGATGCTCTACGCACACTTCCAGACCGGCTCGCTCAACCCGAAGCTGATGCAGGTGGGCGCGGCCGTGAAGGCGGGCGACTTCCTGGGACTGGCGGGCAACTCGGGCAACTCCACGAACCCGCACCTGCACATCCACTGTCTCCAGGCGACGAAGCCCTGGGGCGGCCCGCCGCGTCCGCTTCCGTTCCACGACATCCACGTCATCGACCAGACGGCCGTGAGCATGCCGAACCGCACCGGCCCATGGGTCAAGGTGTCGAAGCAGGGCCTGCCGGGCACCCAGGCCGCCATCTGGCCCTACCGCAGGGCCCCCGTGTCGCAGGCGACGGACGCGCTGACGCCCCACGCGGTGGGCATCGCGGCCTCGGGCACGTATGCGAACCGCTACCTCCAGGGCCTCACGCGGCAGGCGTTCCTCGACGAGACGCAGAAGCTGTTCGACGAGCAGGGGCTTCGCCTCACCCAGCTCAAGAGGTACCTGGACCATGGCCAGCGGCGCTGGGCGGGCATCTGCCGCTCGGGTGACTGGGCCAACCGCTTCGTCGCCGACCTCACCTGGAGCGACTTCCTCAAGGAGACGCAGAGGTTGTTCGACGAGCGGGGCCTGCGGCTGGTGGACGTCCTCACGTACAAGGACGCCCTCGGCATCCGGTGCTGGGCCGGCATTGCCCGGGGTGGGAGCTGGGCCAACCGCCTGTTCGCGTCGAACAACCTCGCGGACTTCGCGGATGACGGCCAGCGCTACTTCGATGAGAAGGGGCTGCGGCTGGTCGGCGTGGAAATCTACACGCCGTAGTCCACGAGAGGCCGGGCCTGGTTGAAGGCGGCGGCGTTCTCCCGGGCCCGGGACTGGTCGGTCGAGGCGCTGGCGGATGTACGCGGCGGGCGCGGCCGCCGCGCAGGTCTCCGCGTTGCTTCTTGTGCAGTGGCTCGCGAGACAGGGCTCGGGTTCAGTGTCGAGCATTCACGGCGCCCCTGTAGGTGGGCGAGCCCTGGTTGGCGCTACTCTGGTGACTGCCACGGCCCGGGGGGACTCATGCGCTGGCGCCACGCTGTCATGTCCGCGGCATTTCTCTCGGTC
The DNA here is from genome assembly GCF_020037125.1 of Myxococcus sp. RHSTA-1-4. Classification (GTDB taxonomy): domain Bacteria; phylum Myxococcota; class Myxococcia; order Myxococcales; family Myxococcaceae; genus Myxococcus. Next base: position 145,120 of record NZ_JAIQDG010000025.1, on the reverse strand, counting down.
GGAACAGGTTGCCCGCACGACCACATGCGCGAGGGATTCCTGGACCGCGCCGCACGGAAGGATACGAAGGATGCCCAGGAACAGGAGTGTCCTCCAGGTCAGGCCTGGAAGTGGGCTTGCACGAGGCCCGAAGGCGCGGACGAGCAGACATGCGGCTGGGATTGCAGGTGAGATGGCAGCCCTTCCTGGCGACTCTCGCGGGACTGCTGCTTCCGCTCCCGCTCGTGCTCGCTGTTGGCGCGGGCCGGGTCTGGCCCGAGGAGCGGGGCGTGGCCTGGGACATGACGGCCGTGAGTCCCGTCCTGACGCTCGACGAGCGCCGGGCGCTCCTCACCCATGAGCGTCCCTGTCAGGAAGCGGAGGACTGCGAGCCCCCACTGGGGTGCCTGACTTTCTCGCGAGGCCAGGCAATTTGCATGGCCAGCGAGTGCCAGACGGATCTTCAGTGCGCCGAGGGATTTACATGCAAGGCGCTGCGGGGCCGAGGCCGAGGACCGCTGGTGCGCCTCTGTGTCGTCCAGGGACTGGCGGGAGAGGGCGCCCCCTGCTTCCCTTCGTTCACGTTCACGCGCGAGATGGTCTGCCGAGAGGGGTTCCTTTGCAACAACGGCTACTGTGGCCGCTCTTGCCAGGCCGGTACGCTGGGGTCGTGCCCTGAAGGCTCATTCTGCGCGGACGGTAGCGAGGGTGCGTCCTGTCTTCCGACCTGTGAGGGGCTCGCCTGCGAGCCAGGACAGGAGTGTGTGCGCTTCGAGCGGGGGATATCGGTGTGCGCCCGCATCCGTGGAGAGAACTGCCAGCACCAACCCTGCCCCGAAGGTACTCACTGTGGCGTGACCTACATTCCCGGGCGCCCTGGTGAGATTGAGATGGCATGCCGTGCCCGGTGAGCACGACATGCCGCGACCTGTTCTCTCCGGGGCTGTGTCCGCTCGTCCCCGCGCCATGACACAAACAGGCGTGCGCGGCGGCTCACGCCACCGCGCGGCGCAGCGCCTCCAGGTCGATTTTCTTCATCGGCAGCATCGCCTCCATGGCCCTGCGGGACTTGTTCGGGTCGGGGTCGCTCAACAGCTCGACCAGCAGCGTGGGCACGACCTGCCAGGACACGCCGAACCGGTCCTTCAGCCAGCCGCATTGCTGCGCCTTCGCGTCGCCGCCCTCGGACAGGCGGTTCCAGTAGTGGTCCACCTCGGCCTGTGTCTCGCAGTTGACGACGAGCGAGAGCGCCTCGTTGAAGCGGAACTGCGGACCGCCGTTCAACGCCGTGAACTGCTGGCCGTCGAGCTCGAAGGCGACGGTCATCACCAGGCCTTCCGGCCGGCCCGCCGCCTTCGCGCTCATACTGTCGTAGCGGGTGGTACGGGTGATGCGGGAATTGTTGAAGATGGACGTGTAGAACCGCGCCGCCTCCTCCGCCTGGGTGTCGAACCAGAGGAAGGGAGTGATTCGCTGGAACCTGCCTTGCATGGTGGCCTCCTGGGGTTGGAAATCTCGCCTCCATGCCGACGACGAATCACGGGCCGTGAGATCGACATGCCTCCTGACGGCACTGGAATGTCAGGAGGCATGCGGTGGGGGGCGCGTCTACCAGCACTTCCCCAGGCTGCAGGGGCAGTCGGCGGGGCAGCTCAGGTTGCTCTCCCCCGTGCCGCAGACGCCGTCGCCGCAGACGGGCTGGGGCACGCAGTCAGCGGAGCAGGTGGTGCTGGTCTCCCCGCCATTGCAGACGCCGTCGCCGCAGACGGGCACGGGGCCGCAGTCGGCGGAGCAGGTGGCGCTGGACTCGTTGGTGTTGCAGACACCATCGCCGCAGAAGGGCTGCCCGCAGTCGTTCGGGCAGGTGGCGCTCGTCTCAATCTCGGGACAGCAGTAGCCGTCGCCGCAGAAGCCACAGCGATAGGCCTGCTCCGTCTGCCCCAGTGGCGCCCCTTCCGCCGCCGGCTCATCACCCGTCATCACACCACCACACGCGCCCATCACCAGCCCCACCACAAGCGTCATCAGCAGTCGCTTCATCGTGTTGTACGCCTCCGAGCAAGGGAGGCGCGCAGGCTGGCAGGGTTTCACTGCGGGTGACAAGCCCCCCGCTCATGAGGGACCGCCCCGGGCAGGGCCCGCGAGCCTGCCAGCGCGGTAAAGGGTTCCCGCATCCGTAGCTTTCTCCCAGGATGGGTGAGCGCTTCGAGCGAGTGTTGGTCACCGGGGCCACGGGCTTCGTGGGGCGTGCGCTGCGGCCGGCCCTGCTCGCGCGGGGCCACGAGCTGCGCGCGGCCTCCCGCCGCCGGACGGACGCTCCCTTCTCGCCGAGGGAGCACTGGGTGCGGTGCGACGTGCTCCAGGAGGAGCAGCTCGGGCCGGCGCTCGAGGGCATGGACGCGGCGTACTACCTGGTCCACAGCATGGGGGCGGCCCATGAGGATTTCCGGGCGCTCGAGCGGCGGAGCGCCAGGGCCTTTGTTCGCGCCGCGGAATCGGCCGGGCTGCGGCGCATCGTCTACCTGGGCGGTGTGGCGCCCCGGGAGACGCCCTCGCCGCACCTGGCGAGCCGGCTGGAGGTGGGGGACATCCTGCGCTCCGGCCGGGTGCCCGTGGTGGAGCTGCGCGCGTCCATGATCATCGGCCCCGGCAGCACCTCGTGGCAGATCTGCCGCGACCTCGCGCTGCGGCTGCCGCTCATGGTCCTCCCGGCGTGGATGAAGACGCGGAGCTGTCCCATCGCCCTGGAGGACGCCGTGCAGGCGCTCACGGATGCGCTCGACATCCCGCTCCCGGCGAGCGCCTGGTTCGACATTCCCGGACCGGAGTGCCTCAGCGGGCGTGACATCCTGCAGCGCACCGCGCGGCTGTACGGCCGGCGGGTGGTGATGGTGGACGTGCCGTTCCTCACCCCGCGGCTGTCCTCGCTCTGGCTGCGGCTGGTGACGCGGGCGGACTTCCCGGTGGCCCGCGAGCTGGTGCGGGGACTGACGGGGGACCTGCTGCCCCGCGACGCGCGCTACTACGCCCTCACCGGACATCCGCCCCGGCTGGGCTTCGAGGCGGCCGCCCGCACGGCCCTGGCCGCCGAGCCCGCGGGCCGGCCCCGGGGCAGCGCGCTGGCGGGAATCGAGGAGCGGCTCGTCCTCCGGCTCGGGCCGCCGCTGCTCGAAGGCACGCGGTGAGTGCCCGGCCTACCCGGCCAGCCGCTCCAGTGACACCAGCCCGTCCAGCGCCCGCTGGAGGTCCGCCCACAAATCCTCCGGGTTCTCCAGGCCCACGCTGACCCGGAGCATTCCCTCGGAGATGCCGCCGGCCTCGCGGTCCTTCGCATCCACCACGCGGTGCGTGAGGCTCGCGGGGTGCTGGATGAGCGTGTCCACCGAGCCGAGGCTGACCGCCGGTGTGAGCAGCTCCAGCCGCTCCATCACCCGGCCCGCCGCGCGCGCACCGCCGGCCAGCTCGAAGGAGAGGAGGCTGCCCGGCCCCTTCATCTGCCGGCCGATGAGGCCCTCGGGGTCTCCCCCGGCGAGCCCCGGGTACCAGACGCGGGACACGGCGGGGTGCGAGGCGAGCCGCTCCGCGAGGAAGGCGGCGCCCCGCTGGGCCTCCCGGACGCGGATGGGGAGCGTCGCAAGGCCCCGGTGCAGCATGTAGCCCGCCTCGGGGTGGAGCACGCCGCCCGTGGCGATGCGCACCTGGCGCAGCCGCGCCGCCCAGGCCGCGTTCGTGGCCACCACGCCGCCCATGACGTCGCCATGTCCGCCGAGGAACTTGGTCGCGCTGTGCAGCACCAGCGCCGCGCCGTGGACGAGCGGCTGCAGGAGCACGGGCGTGGCGAACGTGGAGTCCACCAGCACCGGAACGCCGCCGGCCTGGGCCGCCACGCGGGCGATGTCGATGAGCGCCAGCGTGGGATTGGCCGGGGTCTCGATGATGACGAGCACGGTGTCCGGGCGGATGGCCTTGGCGACGTGGTGGGGATGCGTCCACGTCACCTCCATGCCCAGCAGGCCACTGGCCAGCAGGTGGTCCGTTCCTCCGTAGACGGGACGGCAGGCGACCACGTGCGTTCCGCCCTGGCGCGCCGCGAGCAGCACCGCCGTCAGCGCGGCCATGCCCGAGCCGAAGGCCACCGACTCCTCGGCGCCCTCCAGCGCCGCGAGCGCCTTCTCGAAGCGGACCACGGTGGGGTTGTGCAGCCGGGCGTAGATGGGGTTGTCGCGCAGGGGGCCGCCGTGGGCGAGGGCGTCGAAGCACTCACCGATGCTCCCGATGCTGCCCACGGGATAGGTGGTGGAGAGGTCGATGGGTGGCACATGGACGCCGAGCTGGGTCAGGTCCTCACGGCCTGAGTGGACCGCACGCGTCTCGAAACCGAGCTGCTTCATCCGAAGTTCCTCCTGCGACCGGGGGACGGGAAGGATTACGGTTCGGGTCATGCGAAGGACATCGAATAGAGTGCGGAAATCCACGGTGGAAGCCGGGCTGGACCGAATCGACTTCGCCATCCTGGAGGCATTGCAGAAGAATGCTCGGCTCTCGAACAAGGAGCTGGCGGCGGAGGTGGGGCTCGCGCAGTCGAGCTGCCTCGCGCGGGTGGGGCGGCTGCGAGAGGCGGGCGTGCTCAAGTCGTTCCATGCCGAGGTGGACCCGCGCGCCGTGGGAATCGGCCTCCAGGCGATGATTGCGGTGCGGCTGCGGCAGCACTCGCGGGAGACGCTGGAGGCGTTCCGCCGCCACACGCTCTCGCTGCCCGAGGTGCTGGCCGTCTACCACGTGGCCGGAGCGAACGACTTCCTCATCCACGTGGCGGTGCGGGACGCGGACCATTTGAGGGACCTGGGCATGGACGCCTTCACCACCCGTCCCGAGGTGGCCCACCTGGAGACCTCGCTCATCTTCGAGTACGTGCGCAGCCCGGGGATGCCGCTCTATCGGCCCGGTGAACCCGAGAAGCCCCGGAGGGCCGCCGCCAGGGGCTCGCGAGGACGCTCCAGGCCCGCCGCCCGGTGACGCGGAAGGCCCGGCTCATGCTCACCGTCCAGGGCGCGTGGCCTCCTCCACCAGGTAGAGCAGCGAGGTGTAGGCCACGCCCGTGGCCTGCGTCATGCCCACCTCACATGTGAGGTTGCTGGAGTAGTGGCCCTCGAAGGCCCCCGCGAGCACCTCCGCCCGCTCGGGGGCGACGGCCGAGCCGGTGAGCTCGGGGTGGAGGAGGCCCCGGTCTCCGGCCATGGCGCAGCACCCGAGGCTCAGCGGCACCTCCACATGCGTGGCACACCGCTCGGCGACGCCGCGCATCGTGTCCACCAGGTCCAGCTTGCGCGCGGCGCAAGTGGGGTGGAGCACCACGCGCCGCTCCAGGCGGTGGACCTGGAGCCGGGGCAGGAGCGTGTCCCGCACGAACTCCATGGCGTCCACCAGCCGCAGCGCGAGCAGGCGGCGCTTCGCCTCTCCCTGGAGCAGTCCCGCGGAGGCCTTCATCGACTGGAGGCACGAGGTGGCATCCAGCACGATGGGGCGCCGTCCCTCGTCGCTCCAGGCCCAGAGGCGCTCCACCAGCCGCTCGAGCATCAGCGCATGCGCCTCGGTGAAGCCCTTCGAGCCGAAGGGCAATCCGCAGCACTGGCCCTGGCAGCCGTCCGGCACCCACACACGCGCGCCCGCGCGCTCGGCGAGCAGCAGCAGCACCTCGGAGAGGGAGCGCTGCTGGGTGCGCGGCTGCCCCATGATGCGGGACAGGCACGCGGGCACGTAGACGGCCTCGGCGTCGCGCGGGCCGCCCGATGGCAGGGCCCGGCGCGGCACGCGAGGAATCGCATCGCTCCATCCGGGCAGGCGCGCTCCGACGAGCCGCTCCGCGAAGCGCGACAGGGCGCGGAGGCGCCCGGCTCCGAGCAGCCGCTCCGCGACATGGCCGGTGCGCACGCCCCACCGGGCCATCCGTTCGAACAGGCCGAAGCGGCCCGCGACCCAGCGCGCCACCGCCCGGGCCCGCGCGGAGTGCTGCTCGCCGCGCAGGCGCTTCACGAGGCCTCCGGTGTCTATCTTCACCGGGCAGGCCGTGGCGCAGAGCCCGTCCGCCGCGCAGGTGTCGAGCCCCGCGTACTGGAAGTCCCCATGCAGCGAGGCCAGCGCCGCGTCGTCCCCGCCGTGCGTCCGCAGCCGCGCCATCTCCCGGCGGACCGCGATGCGCTGCCGCGGGGTGAGCGTCAGGCTGCGGCTCGGACACACCGGCTCGCAGAAGCCGCACTCGATGCAGCGGTCCACCTCCTGCTCCACGGTGGGCAGGCTCTTGAGGTGCATCACGTGCGCACGTGGGTCGTCGTTGAGGAGGACTCCGGGGTTGAGCAGGCCCCTCGGGTCCACGAGCGCCTTGAGCTCCCGCATGAGGGTGACCGCATCTCGGCCCCACTCGGCTTCCACGAAGGGCGCCATGTTGCGCCCCGTCCCGTGCTCGGCCTTGAGCGAGCCGTCATGGCGGACGACCAGCGCGACGACGGCGGCCATGAAGCGCTCGTAGCGGGCCGTCTCCCGTGCGTCGTTGAAGGACTGGGTGATGACGAAGTGGCAGTTCCCGTCCTTCGCGTGGCCGAAGAGGATGGCGCCGCCGTAGCCGTGTTCGGCGAAGAGCGCCTTGAGCTCCGCCGTGGCCGCCGTCAGGCGTGGGAGCGGGAAGGCGACGTCCTCGATGATGACGGCCTCCCCCGAGCGCTTGGTGGCGCCCACCGCGGGGAAGAGCCCCTTGCGGACCTTCCAGAGCGCGGCGCGCTCGCCGGCGTCCTCGGTGAATCGCGCCGGCGACAGCAGCTCCAGCCGCGCGAGCAGCTCCGCCTCGGCCTCGCGCAGCACGGCGAGCTCCTCCTCCGTCTCGCACTGGTACTCCACGAGCAGCGCGGCGGCGCCGGGCGGGAGTGCGCGCAGGTCCACTCCGAGGCCCGGCGGGGCGTCCACCGTACGCAGGCAGGCGTCGTCCATGAACTCGATGGCCCGCGCCCCCGAGCGCTCGAGCGGGGCCACGGCCGCGAACGCGTCCGCGGCGCCGCGGAACAGGAGGAGCCCGGTGCGCTTCACCCGGTACTCCGGGAGGGTGTGCAGCACCGCCTCGGAGATGAACGCGAGCGTCCCCTCCGAGCCGATGAGCAGGTGCGCGAGGAACTGCTCGGGCCGGTCGAAGTCGAGGAACGCGTTGAGCCCGTAACCCGTGGTGTTCTTGATGCGGTACTTCTCGCGAATCCGCGCGGCGAGCCGCGCGTCGCCCTCGATGCGCCGCCCGAGGGAGAGCAGGCCCTGGAAGAGCGCGGGCTCCCGCTGGCGCAGCAGCTCACCGGCGTCCGGGGAGGCCGTGTCGACCACGAGTCCGCTCGGGAGGACGAAGCGGAGGGAGTCCAGCGTATGGTAGGCGTTCTCCCGGACACCGCAGCACATGCCGCTCGCGTTGTTCGCGAGAATGCCTCCCATCATGCAGCTATCGATGGAGGCCGGGTCCGGGCCGATGCGGCGGCCCCGGGCGCGGAGCCTCGCGTTGACGTGGCCCCCGATGGCGCCCGGCTGCACGCGCACCCGGCGCCCTTCGTCGAGCACCTCGATGCGCGACCAGTGCTTCGAGACATCCACGAGGATGCCATCCGTCACGGCCTGACCCGACAGGCTCGTGCCGGCGGCACGGAACGTCATGGGGACGTTCCGTGCGTGGGATAGCGCGAAGAGCGCCTGAATCTCGGCCTCGGACCGGGGCTGGACCACGGCTCGCGGGACGAGCCGGTAGACGCTCGCGTCGCTCGCGTAGGCCACCACGTCGAGGGGCCGGGTGAGGACACGCGCGGAGTCGCCCACCGCCCGCGCGAGGGCGTCCGGAAGCCCCTCCGCCGGCGGAACGGGTTGCACCGGGTCCTCTCGCGTGGGCAGGTCGAGTCCGGGGGCCTTGGCGCTGAGCACGACGTCTCCTCAGTGGGTGATGCGGGTACCGAGGACCGTCAGGAACTTCGCGAGCCAGTCCACATGGGCCGGCCACGCCGGCGAGGTGACGAAGTTGCCGTCCACCACCGCGGCGTCGATGGGGATGTCGGCGTACTCGCCGCCCGCCGCACGTACCTCCGGAGCCACCGCCGGATAGGCGGAGATCTTCTTCCCGCGGATGACATCCGCCGCGGTGAGGATTTGCGCGCCATGGCACACCGCCGCGATGGGCTTCCGGGCCTCGGCGAACTGCCGGACGATTTCGATGACCTTCCGATTGAGCCGGAGGTACTCGGGCGCACGCCCACCCGAGATGACCAGCGCGTCGTACCCGGTCGAATCCACCGAGTCGAAGGTCTCGTTCAAGGCGAAGTCGTGCCCGCGCTTCTCGCTGTACGTCTGGTCTCCCTCGAAGTCGTGGATGGCGGTGCGGATCTTCTCTCCCGCCTTCTTGCCCGGACACACCGCATGGACCGTGTGGCCCACCATCTGAAGTGCCTGGAACGGCACCATGATTTCGTAGTCCTCGCCGAAGTCACCGACCAGCATCAGGATCTTCTTGCCCATGTGTCCTCCCCGCGCGTGTGCGCACGATTTGCGTGTGGCGGACGCCGGGGGGCGGCCACGCCACGCGGGGATACTACTCCCTCCATCCCTCCATCCCGAAGTGGCCCCCGGAGCGGGTTACGGGCCTCCCACTCCCCAGCGCTGCATCAGCCGGTAGAGCTGGGTGCGGTGCATCCCGAGCGCGCGTGCCGCGGCGCTGATGTTGCCCCCGTGCTCGGCCAGCGTGGCCTCCACCGTGGCGCGGTCCGGTGGCGCCGAGGCCGTGGACGGGGGAGGCGTCACCAGGGGCAGGCCCGCCTCCACATCCAGGTGCTCGGCCCGCAGCGAGCGGCTCCCCGACGCGGTGGCATCGCGGGCCGCGCGGCGGGCCTCACCCAGCAACTCGCGCACGTTGCCGGGCCAGGGGCGCGACAGGCAGGCCTCCACGTAGGTGGCATGCAGGGCCGGGGCGGAAGGTGAACCTCTCAGCGCATGTGCCAGCAGCCAGGGCACGTCCTCCAGCCGCTCGCGCAGCGGAGGCAGCCGCACCTCGGCCTGGGCCAACCGGTAATAGAGGTCCGCGCGGAACTGGCCGGCGGCCACCGCGGCGCGCAGGTCCTTGTGTGTGGCGGAGCAGACGCGCACGTCCACCGGCAGGGCCCGGGACGCTCCCAGCGCCAGCACCTCGCGTGTCTCCAGCACGCGCAGCAGCTTGGCCTGGACCTCGGGTGACAGCTCCGCCACCTCGTCGAGGAAGAGGACACCCTTGTCGGCGGCCTGGACGTAGCCCTCCGTGTCCGCCTCCGCGCCCGAGTAGGCGCCTCGCCGCGAGCCGAAGAGGAGCCGCTCGGCCACGCTGGCGGGCACGGCGGCGCAGTTGATGTCGACGAAGCGTCCCCGCACGTTGGGGCCCGACTGGTGGTAGGCCCGCGCGGCCAACTCCTTGCCGGTGCCACTCTCACCGGTGATGAGCAGCGTCTCCCGGGCCGCGGCGGCCGAGGCCACCTGCTCCAGCACGGCGCCGAAGCCGGGCCCACGCACCGAGTCCGGGCCCACGACGACCTCGGCGCCGGCCAGCCGCCGCACGTCCTCGTGGAAGAGGGCCAGCGTGTTGCCCAGCCGCAGCACGCGGGGGGAGGAGAAGGCGCGGCGGCCCACCACCTGCTCCCCGTCCACGTACGTGCCGTTGCGGCTGCCCAGGTCCTCGATGAACCAGCGGGAGTCCTCGCGGCGCACCTCGGCATGCTGGCGAGAGAGGCGCTCGTCCGGCAGCGGCTGGCCGCCCGCGTCCTCACGGCCCAGCGCGAGCCGGCCGCCTTCGAGCGGCACCGGACGGAACAGGGGCGCGCCCCCGGAGAAGATGAAGACGAGGCCGGGCCGTGGGGGCTCCGGCCTGGCCCGCTGCGCGCGGCTGTCCTCCTGTGTTTCGAGTCCTGTCCGCATCGAGTCCCGGGTGGCCCCGCCCACCATGGCGGGGCCTGCTCCCGGGCGACAGCCTACTTGAACCGCCAGACCCGGACGTACCGGACCTCGAACGAGTTGCCCTCGCCCGTGGGGGTGGTGTTGTCGGGCGTGCCGCTCGCGCTGCCGAACCAGAGGTCCAGGAGGACGTACATGGGCCGGTTGTAGTAGCCGGCGGTGTCCTGGTACTTCGGCCCGAGCTGCTGGCCGTCGAAGTAGAAGGTGATGCCGGACGGCTCCCACTTCACGCCGTACGTGTGGAAGGCGGCGGACAGGTCCACCCCGTTGCCGTAGGGCGAGAAGTCCCGCAGCTTCGTCGCATAGGGGACCTCGTGGTACGAGTAGTCCGCGTTGGCCTTGTGCAGCGTCAGCCCGTAGTTGACCGGGTGCAGGTTGGCGTCACCCCACCACGAGTCGGGGCCACCGCCGGGGTAGGCTTCCATGATGTCGATTTCCGGGCGGGCGTCCGCGGGGTGCGCATACAGCCAGAAGGCGGGCCAGACGCCCTTGCCGATGGGCAGCTTCGCCTCCATCTCGAAGTAGCCGTACGTCTGGGAGAACTTCCCGTCCGTGTCGATGGTGCGGTTGAAGAAGTTCCCGCTGGCGTCACGCTGCGGCCAGATTTTCAGCGAGCCGTTGCTGACCTTGTAGTTGAGGGTCGGGTTGGAGGACTCGTACCAGAGGTGGTCGTTCCACTTGCTGGTGTTGAAGCCGCTGTCGAACTCGTCGGAGAACGTCAGCACGTAGGCGTTCGCATCCTGGCCCCGAGGCCCGCCGGAGGTGGTGGTGCCGCCCGTCACGGTGAGCGTGCCGACGGTGTAGCGCGTCTCCCCGTCCACGGTGACGCCGCTGCCGGCGATGAGTGGAATGCGATTCATCGGGTCGGCCATGGAGTAGAGCCCCACGCGGAGGGTGTACGTGCCCGTCGCGAGGGTGGAAGGGAGCGTCTTGCTGACGTTGTAGGCCACCGAGCCGCTCCACGCGGAGGTACCCACCGGCGGCAGGTGGTCGGCGTTGAGTGAGGAGTGCTGCACGCCGTTGGCGTCCACGAAGTGCACGAAGACGTAGTAGTCCTGCGCCATGGGCACGGCGTTGAAGCGCATGCCCAGCGTCACCGTCTGTCCGGGCTGCGCGGACAGGCTCGGGCTGGAGAGCTGGAGCACCGTGGTGGTGGAGGACTGGGTGCCCACGTTGAGCGTCCCCACGGTGTAGCGGAGCTGATTGTCGACGGTGACGCCGCTCCCCATGGCCAGGGGGACGCGGTCCCACGGCGAGTGGTTCTGGAAGAGGCCGACGCGGATGGAATAGGTGCCCCTCGGCATGGAACTGGGCAGGGTCACCGTGCGGTTGTAGGTGATGGCGCCGCTCCACTGGGACGTGGGCGTCGGCGGCAGGTGGTCGGTGCCGGACGGGGCGTGATTCACGCCGTTGGCGTCGATGAAGTGGATGAAGACGCTGTAGTCCTCGGCCATGGGCACGGCGTTGAACCGCATCGCCAGGGTGACGGACTGGCCGGGCTGGGCGGACAGGCTCGGCGTCCCGAGCTGCAGCACGGTGGTCTGCTGCGCGGCGGCCCGCGACGGAAGCAGGGCGAGAAGCAGGAATGCGAGAAGCAGCGCGAATCCCGCGCCAGGGCGGGGTCTCCAAGAGCGCATACAACCTCCCAGGTGTGGACTTGGGTGAGGGGGAAGGGTGAGTCGGTCCCCGTATTGGCAACCGATGTGCCAGCCGCCGTACCGTGCGCGTGGAGGGGGAATGCCAGGAGTTCAGCACGTTTGCGGAAGACGCCACGGTGGCGCGTGGCATCCTCCGGCTGACACGTGATGACACACGCGTGTCAGCCTTCGAGCGTGGGACTCTGCCCGGACGAGGAGACATGGACGGCCTGAACTCGACGGCGGCGGACGCATCGGAGACGTCGGACCTGGCGCCCCGGCCGGTGCCACGCGCGCTGATGCGGGGCACGAGCGTGGGGCGCTACGTCGTGCTGGAGCCGGTGGGCTCTGGCGGGATGGGGGTGGTGTACGCGGCGTATGACCCGAAGCTCGACCGCAAGGTGGCGCTCAAGCTCGTGCGCACGGACGCGCAGGGGAAGGGAACGGGGGCCGCGCTCCAGCAGCGGCTCCTCCAGGAGGCGCAGGCGCTCGCACGCGTCTCCCATCCCCACGTCGTCTCCGTCCATGACACCGGCGGCTACCTGGACCAGGTGTTCCTGGCGATGGAGTTCGTCGACGGCGGCACGCTGCGCGACTGGCTGAAGGCGTCCCCCCGCTCCTGGCGCGACACGCTCCAGGTCCTCATCCAGGCGGGGCGGGGGCTGGCGGCCGCGCACGCCGCGGGGCTCGTGCACCGCGACTTCAAGCCCGACAACGTCCTGCTCGGCACGGATGGGCGGGTGAGGGTGACGGACTTCGGGCTCGCCCTGCGGGAGGCGGACCCGGGGGTGGCCCCTCCCGACGACACCGCGAATCCCAACGAGACAGGCTCCCGGCGGAGCGTGGTGGCGGGCACCCGGGGCTACCAGGCACCGGAGGTGCTGGCGGGCAGGCTGGCGGATGCGCGCGCCGACCAGTTCGCCTTCTGCGTGTCGCTGCACGAGGCCCTCTACGGGAGCCGCCCCTTCGACGAGGGCTTCGGCGAGCCGCCTCCGGCGCCGAGAGACGTCCGGGTCCCCATGCGGGTCCGGCGCGCGCTGCTGCGTGGCCTCTCCCTGGAGCCCCGGGAGCGCCATCCCTCCATGGACGCGCTGCTCCAGGAGCTGGCGCAGGCGGTGGGCGTCTCGCGCACGCGCCGGCTCGGCATCGCCGGACTCGCGCTGGCCGTGCTCGCCGGGGTGGGACTCGTCCCGTACGTACGCGAGCACCATGAAGCACGGGCGTGCGCCGAGGCCGCGAGCCTGGAGGGCCTGTGGGACGGGGCCCGCCAGGACGCGGCGGCCCGGGCCTTCGCCGCTGTCTCCAAGCCCTTCGCGGCGGAGGCCTGGACGCGGGCCGGACCGCTGCTGGACGCGTACGCCGGCGCCTGGGCTTCGGAGGTGCGCGGCAACTGCGAGGCCACGCGCGTGCGCGCGGAGCAGCCGGAGGAGCAGTACCGCCAGCGGGGCGTCTGTCTGGAGCGCCGGCGTGACGAGCTGCTGGCCCTGGGGGACCTGTTCGCGAGCGCGGACGAGGAGGTCGCCCGCAGCGCGGTGCAGGCCGTGCGGTCGCTCGTCCCCGTTTCGCAGTGTGGCCCGGAAGCGGCGGCCCTCACCGGCCCGGGCAGGCAGACCGAGGCCGAGTCCCCGGCCCTGCGCGCCCAGGTGGCGCGTGCGCGGGTGCTGCGCGGCGCGGGGCGGTATGCCCAGGGCGCGGAGCTGGCGCGTGAAGCCTCCGAGCGGGCCGCGCCGGGCTCGCCGCTCCAGGCCGAGGCCCTGCTGTGGTTCGGCATGCTGCGGGGGCTCGCGGGCGACGCGAGAGCCGCCGAGCAGAGCCTCCATGAGGCAGTGCTGGCGGCCGAGCGCTCGCGGCAGCGCGAGCTGGTGGCCACGGCGTGGACCTGGCTCGTCAACATGGTGGGAGTGCAGCAGGGCCGCATCGAGGAGGGGCAGCGCCACGCCCGCCACGCCGAGGCGGTGCTCGACTCGCTCGGCAGGCCGGCCCGGCTGGAGCAGGAGCTGTCGATGTACGTGGGCCAGCTCTTCTGGCGCGCGGGGAAACCCGTGGAGGCGCTCCAGCACCTGGAGCGCACGCTGGCCCTGCAGCAGCAGGAGCTCGGCCCCGAGCACGTGGACCTGGCCCAGACGCTCCACACGATGGCCATCGTCCTGCGCTCACAGGCCCGCTACGCCGAGGCGCGCGACGTGTCCCAGCGGTCCCTTGCCCTGCGGGAGAAGCTCCTCGGGCCGGAGCATCCCGACGTGGCCGCCTCGCTGCACATGCTGGGCACCCTCGCCCGCGAGATGGATGATCTGCCCACGGCGCTCTCGCTGCAGGAGCGCTCCCTGGCCCTGCGCGAGCGCGTGCTGGGGCCGGAGCACCCGGACGTGGCCACCTCCGCCAACCACCTGGCCATCGCGTTGACGGAGATGGGACGCCTGGAGGAGTCCCGGCCGTTTCTGCTGCGGGCCCTGGCCATCCGCGAGCGGGCGCTGGGGCCGGAGCACGCGGAGGTGGGGCTCACCCTCAACGGACTGGGCGTGCTCGCCTTCCTCCTCCATCAGGACGAGGAGGCGCTCGGCTACTTCGAGCGCTCGCTGGCCATCAAGGAGAAGGCGCTGGGGAAGGAGCACCCGAGCGTCGCGTTCGCCGCCTGCAACATCGGCATCGTGCTCCACCGGCTGGGGCGGGAGAAGGAGGCCTGGGACTGGCACCGGCGCGCGCTGGAGGTGCGGCTGAAGACCTTCGGTGAGCGGCACGACGACGTGGCCTTCTCCCTCACGGAGATGGGCGAGGTGCTCCGGGCCCAGGGCCGGCTGGACGAGGCGTGGAATCATCATGAGCGCGCCCTGCGCATCTACCGCGAGCTGGGAAGGGACCGGGTCTCCAGCGCGAGCGCTCCGCTCCGTGGGATGGCGGAGGTGCATCTGGCGCGAGGGCAGGGCGCCGAGGCGGCGGCGCTCCTCGAGCGGGCCCTGCGGCTGCTGGAGGAGATTCCCGCGCCGTCCCAGGACCTCGCCGAGGCACGCTTCGCGCTGGCTCGCGCGTGGTGGGTGATGGGGCGGCGCGAGGAGGCGCTCGCCGGGGCTCGAAAGGCCCGCGCGGAGCTCGAGGCCGCGGGGGAGTCCGGCCGGCATGCGCTCGGGGAGGTGCGTCAGTGGCTGTCCCGGCACGAGCCCCGCGCGGTGGCTGCGGGCCGGGTGCCCTGAGCCCGGGGCCGCTGTCACGGATTCGTCACGCTCCAGACGTGGAGTGGAGCTACCCTCCGTTCATGGTTTCTCTCCACACGCTCCGCACCGCCTTCGTGAGCGCGCTGCTCGCGCTCTTCGCCGCCGACGCGGTCGCGGCCCAGAGCCGCACCTCTTTCGTGGTGGCCGAGCTCGACGCATTCAATGCCAGCCTCTCCCCCGAGGGCCGCGCCGAGAAGTACGCGCGGATGAAGGAGTCCGCCTTCACCTTCTTCCGTGGCAGCAACCACCTGTACTGGAAGGACCTCGGCACCTCCTCGCAGCTCTCCACCTACGGGGGCGGCACGTACACGCGCACCTGGCTGGGCGGGGACATGCACGTCAACAACACCGGCTCGTTCGACGACGACCAGGGCGACATCGTCTTCGGTCTCAATGACTTCGACGAGGCCGTCATTGGCGACTACCAGCTCGACGTCTGGCGCATGGCCATCAGCCTCGTGCTCGCGGCCCGTGAGAATGGCGTGTTCACGGCCTCGGACCAGGCCGCCATCGTGGACGCCTTCTCCGAGGCCTACCTCGACACCATGGCCGGCTTCGCCGGCAACAGTGGAGAGACGACGAAGAAGTTCCGCGCCAGCAACACCTACGGCCTGCTCGACGACTTCCTCTCCGAGGTGGCCAGCAGCGGCAGCCGGGTGAAGCTGCTCGACGAGTGGACGACGAAGGTCAGCGGCGTCCGCCGGTTCAACACCGCGGCCGGGCCGGACCTCGCTCCGGTGAGCTCCGCCGTGGACAGCGACCTGCGCTCCCGCATGGCCAGCTACCGCTCCACGCTCAGCGGAGGGAGCACGTGGCCCTCCAGTTACTTCACGGTGAAGGGGGTGGCGCAGCGGCTCCACGCGGGCATCGGCTCGCTGGGCGCCACCCGCTACTACGTGCTCGTCGAGGGAGCCACCACCTCGCAGGACGACGACCGCATCCTCGACGTGAAGGCCCAGCGCACCCCGAGCGCCTGGCCCCATCTCTCCTCGTCCGCCGTGAGCCTGACGGCCTCCGTGTGTGGCGGCGACATGGCGGTGCGCGCCGCGCAGGCGTACAAGGCGCTCGGCTACCGCGTGGACGACCACCTCGGCTGGATGACGCTGGCAGATGGGCTCTCCTACGTCGTGCGGGAGGTGTCCCCCTGGAAGGAATCCTTCCCCTCCGCCGAGCTCAACACGCTCACCCGCTTCACGAACCTGGCCGAGCAGTGGGGCCAGGTGCTCGCCACCCACCACGCCCGCGCCGACAAGGACTGGGACTCCACCGTCTTCCCGTACTCGGTGGACAGTGAGGTCCACGCCCGCACCGACGGCGACCATTCCGGCTTCCGCGCCCGCGTGCGTGCCATCGCCACGGATTACGCCACCCAGGTCCAGTACGATTACGCCAGCTTCGTCTCGAGCTTCTGACCCGGCCTTCAGCCCTGGCCCTGGAGCTTCGCCGCCAGGGCCGCAAGGGTCTTCTCGAACTGCTCGCCCGGGACAGACGTGTCGACGACGGCGGTCTGGTGCCGCTCGGCGCCGGTGAGAGGCTCCTGGGTGGCAATCTGGCGCTCGAGCACCTCGAGCGTGGCCTCGGAGGGGTCGGCTCCAGCGGCGCTCCGCGCTTCGATTCTCCGGCGCAGCGTCGCCTCATCCGCCGTGCAGGAGATGAGCAGGAACGGCACCCTCCGGAGGGCGGCGAGCCGCTCGAGGCTCTCGCGCTGCTCCCGGCGCAGGAACGTGGCGTCGAGCACCGCGATGTAGCCCGCGTCGAGAATCACGCCCGCGAGCTCGGTGAGGCGAGCGTAGGTCCGCCGGGTCTCGTCGGGGCCATACAATCCGGCGTCGAGTCCGGAGCGGGTGGCCGCGTTCCACGCCAGGCCATGAAGCCGCTTGCGCTCGATGTCGGAGCGCACGCGAATCGCCCCGGCGAGCTCGACGAGCCGCGACGCCGTACAGCTCTTCCCGGAAGCCGACAGGCCGTGCATCAGCACGAGCGCGGGGTGGCCTGGGGTGCTCAGCCGCTCCGCCAGGTGCAGGTAGTCCAGGTGCTCCGCGTCCGCGCGCGTGCGGCCGTGAACGTCGAGTCCTGGCTGGTGTGCTCGGATGCAGGTCACCAGGGCCCGCACCATGGCGCGATACACGAGCTGGAAGGGAAGCACGGCGAGTCCCTCGTAGTCGCCGGTCTCCGCCAGGTAGGCGTCCAGGAAGCGGTGCGCGAGCGCGCGCTCGCCATGGTCGATGAGGTCCATCACCAGGAAGGCGATTTCGCTCATCACGTCAATCCACCTCAGGTCCGCGCTGAACTCGATGCAGTCGAAGGGGACGATGCGCCCATCCCTCAGGACGAGGTTGGCCAGATGCAGGTCGCCGTGACACTCGCGCACGCGCCCGGCCGCGCGCCGTGCCGCGAGCGTGTCATGCAGCCTCGCGTAGTTCCGCTCGGTCCACTCGCGCAGGCGCTCCAGGGCCGCGCGCTCCTCGGCCGCGTCCACCAGCGCCTCGAGCTGCGAGAAGTTCCGCTCCATGGAGGCGAGGACCTGCTCGGGGTGGCCCAGGGGGGGCGCGTCCCCGGCGACGGCGGCCCGCGCATGGAAGTCCGCGAGGTCGCGCGCCAGCATCTCCAGTGGCCCGGCGGTCAGTGCCCGGCGCGCCACCACGCGGTCGAGCTGTGCGTCCTGCTCGAAGCGCCGCATCTTCACCGCGTATTCGAACGCGGGCGCCTCGCCCAGGCGCGGCTCCTCGGGTGTCCCGCCGATGGGAACGACGTCGAGGTAGAGCCCCGGTGTCGTGCGGCGGTTGAGCCGGAGCTCGTCCTCGCAGGCCACCCGCCGCTTCTCCAGCGAGCTGTAGTCGAGGAAGCCGAGGTCCAGGGGCTTCTTCAGCTTGTATGCATACTCACCCGCCAGCAGCACGTAGGAGATGTGCGTTTCGAGCACCTCCACGCGGTCGGCGGGATGTGGGTAGCGGCGCGGCTCCCGGAGCGAGGCCACGAGCCGGTTGATGGGGGGAGCCTCCGGGCCGGGGACGGCCCGCGCCGGGAGGTGCTCGCTGTCCGGGACTGGCATTGCGTCCTCCCGCTGGCGGGGACAGGTATCCACCACGGTGGGGCGGCCCGGAGGGAATGACAAGTCCCGGCGGGCCCTGCCGGAGCGCGTCTGCCCCTCCCCAGGGTCGGGCGGCTGGCTTCTGTCCCGCTGCTCCCGATGTGTGTCATGCCGGGCAACCGGTGGCCGCCGTGGCTCGAAGTTCCGGCAAGTGACTTTCCGGCGGGTGGGAGTGTTCACCGGCATGAAGGCGCCGCACTTTCGCCCGGCGCGGGCCCACCGGGCCGTTAGCGTGGCGTGCGTGGCGGACTGGCCGGAGCCCTCGCTCCAGGCCGCATGCACGGCCCCTCGCGGGGCATCCGCCGCGAGGAGCTCCGCCATGGGCCTGACCGAAGCTTCCGCGAATACGCCCGCCACCCGGTGGCGCCGCGTCCTGCTGCTGGGCTGCCTGCTGGCGCCGCTGGCGGCCCGGGCCGGCGACGGCCCGCTGGAGGCGCTCTTCGTCGAGGTCGAGGCGGGGCCGCTGAAGGTGTTCCGCAATGAGCTGGGCTTCGGCGCCGAGGGCACGCGCTACTCGGAGGAGGACATCGGCCAGGACGAGCCCCTCTTCATCACGAAGCGGGCTTCCGTGGAGGCGCGGCTGGGCGAGCGCCATGGCGTGGTGCTCCTCTACGCACCGCTGTCCCTCACCACCCGGGCCGCGCTGACGAAGGACATCCGCTTCCTCGATACGCTCTTCCCCACGGGCACGCCGGTGGAGCACACGTATACCTTCGATGGCTACCGGGCCAGCTACGTGTACCGGCTCATCAACCGCGAGCGTCTCCAGTGGGACGTGGGCGTCAGCCTGCAGATACGCTCGGCGCTGGTTGAGCTGCGCTCGCAGGACGGCGCGCTCTACGCGCGCGATTCGGACATCGGTCCCGTGCCCGCACTGAAGACGCGGCTGACCTGGCAGCCCTCGCGGTGGCTGTGGGCCGCGCTGGAGGTGGACGGGCTCGTCAACCCCACGGACCCGGACGGTGGAGCGCTCTATGACGCGGCGCTCACCCTGGGCGTGCCGCTGGATGACGACGCCACCGTCTCCCCCTACCTGCGCCTGCGCTTCTATGGCGGTGGCGTGGACAACCCGGATGGAGACCCGCCGCTCTACAGCTTCGCGAACTTCGGCTTCGCCCTGCTGGGCGTCAGGGCGGACGCGGTGGAGTTGCTGGACTGAGCGCGGCGCTCACCGGAAGGCCTGCTCGGGCGCATCCGAGATATGGCGGATGCGCGACGTGGCCAGCGCCACCGCGACGGAGACCACGAGGCAGCCGCCCGTGGCCGCGAAGAGCCGCTCCAGCGTCATGCCGCGCATCACCCAGCCGGTCACCGCGGCCGAGATGGGCGCCAGGCCCATGAAGATGAACATGAAGATGCTCATCGCGCGGCCCAGCATGGCGGGTGGCACGCGGCGTTGAATCCACGTGAAGATGGCCACCTGCATGAAGCCCCCCAGCAGGCCGATGGCCAGCAACAGCGCGGCGCCCTGCCACAGCGCGGTGATGCGGCCCATGGGGATGAACAGCGCGCCAATCACCCCATCCACCAGCAACAACGTGGTGCCGAGGTTCCGCGCCCGCGCGCCCGGCCGGGCGCCGGCGGCCACCATGCCCGCCAGCGTGCCCGCGCCGTGCGCGCCCATCAGCACGCCGAACGCCGCGGCGCCCAGCCCGGGCTGCTGGCTGGCGAGCACCGGCAATGCAATCTGGATGGGCCCGGTGATGAGCAGCGCGACCGCGGACCAGTAGAGGAGGCACGTGCGCAGGTCCCGGTCGTCCCAGCACCAGCGCAGGCCCTGCGCCACGGAGCGCAACACCGCCTGCCCCGCGGGAGCCCCGGCGGTGCCCTCCGGAGCGAGGGTCGTCACCTTCGACAGGGTCCACGCCGAGAGGGCGAAGCTCAGGGCGTCGAACAGGAAGGCGGCGCCCAGGCCCCGCGCGTCCGATACCCGGCCGGTGTGCGCATCACCGAAGGTGACGATGAGGCCCCCCGCCAGCAGCGGCCCCGCGAACAGCGAGAGCTGGCGCAGGCCCAGCAGCGCGCTGTTGGCGGCCTGGAGGTGCTGCGCCGGCACCACGTGCGGCAGCAGGGAGGTGCTCGACGGAATGCTGAACGCCATCGCCAGCCCGAGGCTGAACGCGAGCAGGTAGAGCGCCCACAGCGAGAGGTTCCCCGTGAACACCAGGGCGGCCAGCACCACGAGCAGCACGGTGCTCACGTGTTTCGTCCACATCAGCACCCGCTTGGGGGAGTGGCGGTCCACCAGCGCGCCGCCCACCAGCATGAACACCGCGCGCGGCACGCTCATCACCCCCAGCACCAGTCCCAGCACCAGCGTGTCGCCGGTCAGCTGGAGGACCAGCCAGGGCAGGGCGATGTACGTGAACTGGTCGCCCAGCATCGAGATGAAGGCACCGCTCAGCATCCAGGCGAAGGCGCGGTCTCGGAACAAGCTGGCGCGTGGTGCGCCGGTACGGCTCGGGGGCATGGGTCCTCTACTCCTTGGAATGGACGCAGCCTGGACCCTGACGCTACGGCAGGGTCAAGCGCGGGATTCCGCCGCGCGCTGCAGGTACTGCCGCACCGGTGCCTCGAGCACCGACGCGGCGGCCAGCACCGGGTCGTCGCGGTAGGCCGCCAGCAGCTTGTCGCGGAGCTCGGGCTCATGGTTCGCCAGGCGGTCCATCAGTCCCATCCACTCCCGCGCGAGCGCCCGCGCCCGCTTGTCGCGGGGCGGGACGTCCTGCCGCATCAGCTGACCCGCCTTCTGGGACAGGCGCTGCCACTCCTCGCGAGGGATACGCGTCAGGCGCTTGAGCTCGTCGAGGCTCAGATGTCTGCCGAGCGCGGCCAGGCGAATCTCGATGGCCCGGTCGATGTACGCGACCATGCGCGGGTCCGGGCCCTTGTTGCTCATGGCCGAGTGCTCGCGCCTGTACATGTCGCCCCAGCGGCGGATGAGGTCGAAGTCCCCTTCCATCCAGGTACCCACCAGCGTCATCCAGCGGTAGGCGAGCGGCTGCACTTCCAGGCTGTCGGCCGGCACGCCTCTTTCCATGGCCCGGCGCACGTCCGCCATCAGCGGTACCATGTCGGCGGCGGCAACCCGCCAGTTGCCGAGAATCTTCTTCAGCTCTTCGGTGCTGAAGTACTTGTCACACGTGGTCATCAACCGGAGCGTGGCCAGCCAGTCGCCCGGCTCCGGCTCATGGCCGCCGGACACCTGGGCCTGAATCAGGCCCAGCCGCGTGCGGAGCTGCATGGCCTGCTCGATTTGCCGGTCGAGCGCGCGAATCTGCTGCTCCAGGATGGCGGGGAGCGTGGCTCCACCCTGGGCCAGCAGGCGCCCGATGTCCTCCAGCGACAGTCCCAGGTGGCGCAGCGACTGGATGGCGTGCAGCCGGGTGATGTCGGCCTGCCCGTAGAGGCGGTAGCCGCCGCCGGAGCGGGCGGAGGGCCTGAGCAGGCCGATGGCGTCGTAGTGGTGGAGCGTCCTCACCGTCAGCCCGGCGCGTCTGGCGAGTTCACCGATTCGCAGCACGTGTCCCTCCCGGTGTGGCTGCCGGAGACAGTGTGAACCCTGACGCTACGTCAGACTCAAGCACTGAATCCGGGGGCGCTCACCCCGGCTGCCGCACGGCGTAGTCCACGCCGTCGCGCACCGCGTCTCCGGGATGCACCACCACCCGGTCCCCGGGCTTCAAGCCCTCCAGCACCTGCGCGCGCAGCCCGTTGCGCTGGCCCGGCTTCACCAGCCGCTCGTGAATCCGCCCATCGCTCCCGGCGACGAACACGGCCCAGCCTTCCGCGCTCCGGAACAGCGCGCTCTCCGGCACCTGCACCACGTCGTTCCCGTGCCACAGCGCGATGCGGGCCTCCACCCGGTAGCCGTCGCCCAGCGTGCCGCGTTTCTCCACCGGGTCCTCCAGGTCGATGACCACGTTCACCCGTTGCTCTTCCACGCCCAGCGCCGAGGTGCGGGTGAATGCCGACGGCTCCACGCGCCGCACCCGTCCCTTCAGGGGGGCCTCCCCACCCCAGTGCTCGATGCGCACCGGCGCCCCCGGCTGGATGCGCACCGCGTCCTGGCTCAGCACGTCCACCACCACCTCCAGGCCCTCGGGGTCGCCCAGCTCCAGCAGCGGCGTCCCGGGCGCCACGGCCGCCTCGCTCTCCTGCATCACCTTCAGCACCCAGCCCTTCACCGGCGCGCGAATCTCGATGCGCTCGGAGTCCTCCGGCCGCCGGTCCAGCCGTCCGCGGGCCGCCCGCGCCAGCTCCAGCTGCTGCTCCGCCACCCGCACCGCCGAGCGGGACGACACCACCTCCTGCGCGCGGCCGCGCTCCTCGAACAGCGCCCGCTCCAGCGCCTGCGTGCTGATGCTCCCCGCCGCCGCGAGCTGCTTCTGCCGGGCAACTTCCGTCCGCGTCTGCTCCAGCGCCGTCTCCGCCCGCTCCAGTGCCGCCCGCGCCTGCTGCACGCCGGCCTGGGCCGCCCGCACCTGTGCGTCCGCCTGCGCGCGGGTCCTCGTGTCCAGCAGCGGCGGCTCCAGCGAGCCCAGCACCGCCACCACCTGTCCCGCCGACACGGCGTCACCCGGGTGCAGCGTCACGCGCTCCAGCCTCCCACCCACCGGCGCGGAGATGACGTAGCGGTCCCTCACCCGCGTCTTCCCCGGCTCCATCACCGTCACCGACAGCGGCTCCCGCGTCACCTCCTCCACGTCCACCGCCACCGGACGGGGCCGCCACGCATTCACCAGCGCCGCGACGAAGCCCACTCCCAGCAGCGCCAGCAGCGCGCGCTTCAGCCACTTGCGTTTCACGAGGCACGCTCCTATTCGCGCGTCTTCAACACGCCAATCAAGTCGAGGTGGTCCAGGCGCCGCCGCACCAGCAGCGCGCTCAGGATGCCGGCCACCAGCACCACCAGCACGGCGGTCGCATACGTCGGCGGCGCGACGATGGCCGGAATCCGGTACAGCTCACTGTCCACCGCCGCCCGCGCCACCCACTCAGCGAACAGCTTGCCCAGCACCATGCCCAGCGGGAGCGCCAGCAGCAGCCCCACCGCCATCTCCCCAAGCAGGACGAGGGAGATTTCCCGCCGCGTGAAGCCGAGCACCCGCAGCGTCGCCAAATCTCGGGAGCGCACCGCCAGCGCCACGCGCGCGTTGTTGTAGACGATGCCCACGGCGATGGCGGACGCGAACGCGCCGAGGATGAAGGTGAGGACCGTCAGGAACCGCTCGCTCTGCTCCCGGAACAGCTCCTTCGCCAGGTCCGCCCGCGTCACCGAGGCCACCCACGGCAGCGCCTTGAGCCGCGCGTACACACCGTCCTGTTGCGCCCGGTCCACCACCAGCGTCGCGCCGGTGATGACCCGGTCATCCCCCACCAGCCGCGCCAGCTCGGTGAGGTCCATGTACGCGGACGTCCCCAGCCACTCCTCCACCAGCCCCGTCACCCGCGCGTCACGCACCGTCCGCCCCGCGTCCAGCACCTCCACCCGCACCGCGTCCCCCAGGCCCACGCCCAGCCGCCGCGCCAGCTCGGTTCCCAGCAGCAGCCCCTCGCCCCGCAGCGGCACCGGGCGCCCCTCCGTGTCCATCACCCGCCGCAGCCCGCCTTCCGGGGGCAGGCCCTGGATGGCCGTCTCGTAGCGGCGCGGGCCCGCCACCAGCCGCACCGGTACCACGCGCATCGGCTCGGTGTGCCGCACGCCGGGAATCATCTCCAGCTCGCGGCGCGCGCGGTCCGGCACGGACTTCGTGAAGGCCACGGCCAGGTCCTCGCGCTGCACCTGCCCATACTGCACGTCCATCAGGTAGCGCAGCGCGTCCCCGGAGAAGCGGCCGACGATGAGGATGGCCACCGCCAGGGCGATGCCCAGCGACGTCAGCAGCAGCCTCCAGGGCCGGCGCTCCAGGTCCCGCAGCACCATGCGGCCGCCCTGGGAGAACAGCGCGTGGAAGCCCACGCGCTCCAGCGGCGTGGGACGGTACGAGGGCGGCGCGGCCGGCCGCATCGCCTCCGCCGGGGGCAGCCGCACCGTCTGCCGCACCGCCGCGAGCGCTCCCACCGACGCGGACACGGCGCTGACCAGCACCGCCCCCGCCACCATGCCGGCGTCCAGCCGGTACGCCAGCAGCGGGAAGCGGAACACGTCCATGTACACACCCAGCAGCGCCCGCCCCATCCACGCCCCCAGCGCCACCCCCAGCAGCGAGCCGAGTCCCACCACCACGCCCACCAGCTCCAGGTAGTGCGCGGCGAGCGCCCCGTTCGAGTATCCCAGCGCCTTGAGCGCGGCAATCTGCTCGCGCTGCGTGCCCACCACGCGGGACAGCACCACGTTCACCAGGAAGGCCGCCACGCCCAGGAAGATGAGGGGGACGATGGTGGCATTGGCCCGGAGCTGGACGATTTCGTTCGACACGAACCGGTCCGACGTCTGCCGGGCGCGCGGGTAGGCGCCGAAGCCGCCGTAGGGCACCAGCTCCCGGTCCAGCGCGGCCACCACGTCCTCGGCCCGTGCTCCCGGGGCGAGCCGTACCACCAGGTCGTTGAAGGCGCCCTCCATCCGGAACGCGGAGGCCAGCGTGTCACGGTCCATCCAGAAGATGCCGAAGCGCCGGTCGTCGTCGAAGAGCGAGCCCGGTGCCAGCGCGAAGATGTACTC
This sequence comes from Myxococcus sp. RHSTA-1-4, assembly GCF_020037125.1. Lineage (GTDB taxonomy): Bacteria > Myxococcota > Myxococcia > Myxococcales > Myxococcaceae > Myxococcus. The sequence goes on along the minus strand of NZ_JAIQDG010000025.1, from coordinate 120,553 downwards.
GGGGGACAGCACCACGCCCACCACGCGCAGCGCCACGCGCCGGCCGTTGACGAGCGCCATCACCGTGTCACCCGGCTCCAGGCGGTGGGCCTTGGCGAAGCCCTCGTTCACCAGCACCTCGTTGGCGCGGCCCGGCTCCACCCACCGTCCCCGGCGCAGGTGGAGCTGGTTGAGGCGTGGCGGCGCCCCGCTGCCCGGCACGGAGAGGATGCGGCCCACCACGGGCTCGGGGAGGCCCGGCATGTCCAGCGTCACGTCCTCCACCTGGCGGGCCTCCACCTCCGCCACGCCCGGCAGCACCTCCAGCCGCTCCAGCAACGCGTCCGGCGCGCGCTCCAGCCGGACGAAGACGTCCGCGAAGCGCGAGCGCTCGTAGTAGGCGCGCTGCGACTCGGACAGCGAGCGGTACACGCTGAGGGTGGACACGTACGCGGCGATGCCCGCCGCCACCACCAGGGCGATGGTGAAGCCCTGGCCCTTCAGCCGCGACAGGTCGCGCAGCAGCTTTCGCTCCAGGGCTCTCACCAGCTGAGCTCCCCCGGAGCCTTCTTCTCCGTGTTGCGGTGCTCGCCCGCGATGCGGCCGTCCGCCAGCGTCACCACCCGGTCCGCCATCTGGGCGATGGGCGCGTTGTGGGTGATGACCGCGGTGGTGGTGCCCAGCTCGCGGTTGATGCGCGCGATGACCTCCAGCACCGCGGTGCCCGTCTTCGCGTCCAGCGCGCCGGTGGGCTCGTCGCACAGGAGGATGTCGGGCCGCCGGGCGATGGCGCGGGCCAGGGCCACGCGCTGCTGCTCGCCGCCGGAGAGCTGCGAGGGGAAGTGGTCCAGCCGCGTGCCCAGTCCCACCAGGGAAAGGGCCTCCTCGGGGGCGAGGGGATTCGGGGAGATGTCCGTCACCAGCGCCACGTTCTCGCGCGCGGTGAGGCTGGGGATGAGGTTGTAGAACTGGAAGACGAAGCCCACGTGCTCGCGGCGGTAGCGGGTGAGTGCCCGCTCGTCCGCATGCGTCAGCTCCTGCTCCCGGTAGAAGACGCGGCCCGAGGTCGGCACGTCCAGTCCGCCCAGGATGTTGAGCAGCGTGGACTTACCGCTCCCCGAGGCGCCGAGCAGGACGACGAACTCCCCCTCGGCGAGCTGGAAGTCCACGCCCCGCAGCGCGTGCACGTCCACCTCGCCCATCCGGTACACCTTGGTGAGCCCCTCCGTCGCCAGCACGGGGCGGGGAGCATTCCCGGGCATCGGCGTGGCGACGACGTCCATCCGTGATTCCTCCTGTCGTCCACCCAGCGTTGCATGAGCAATGCCTGGCCGGGGAGGGGGTGGCCGCCGCAAACCCTGCGGGGAAGTCCCGGCCTTCTCATGGGTGCGCAACTTCTGCATTCCGGAGGAGAGCGTCCTCACGATGGCGTCCGGCGGCTCGGGGCCCGGCTTCCTCCCCCGTCCGGAAACGCACGCGAGCACTGGTTTCTTGCACAGGAGCGCCCTGGACCGGTGGATTGCGGGGGGAGGCCGCTGTGCGGAGCGTTCAGGAGGAGGAAGTGGTGCACCGGCCCTCACGCCACCTGAGCGAGCACCTGCTCTTTCCCGCCATCGTGTGCCTGGTGCTCACGGTGGGCAGCGTGGGCGTCTGGACGGCTTCCGCGGTGCAGGAGGACCGCGCGCGCATCGTGCGGCTGTATGCCCGGTCGTTCGAAGAGGCCCTCACCGCCGAACGCCTCGTGGCCGCGAGCGAGCGGGCCGCGCGCTTCATGCGCAGCAACCTCCTCTCTCCCGACTCCTCCCGGTTGGAGGAACTCACGCTCGCCCGGAAGGAGTTCGATACCCACTTCCAGAAACTGGGCGAACGCCATGGGGGGCCGGACCAGGAGCCGCTGCTCGCCCGGGTGGCCGCGTTGAGAGACCAGACGCGGCGGATTGGAGATGCCCTGCTGGCGGAACGGCGGGCGGGTACCGAAGTCCGCCTGTTGGAGGAACGCTTCGCGGGGGAGTTGGTGCCCACCCACGAGGAGTTGGACCGGGCCGTCGCCGCGCTCGAGCAGGCCACCTCGGCCCGGCTGGCGCGAGACATCGAGCATGCGGAGCGGCTCTTCTCCAGGACGCTGCAACGCTTCCTGCTGAGCCTTTCGCTCGGCCTTGGCGCGCTGGTGGTGCTCGCGGCGCTGCTGGTGCGCACGCTGCGCGAGCGCCGGCGGCGGCACGAGGAGGCCGCGCTCTCGGAGACGAAGCTCTCGGGCATCATCTCCATCGCCGCCGACGCCATCATCGTCCTGGATGCCGGCCAGCGCATCTCCATCTTCAATCGCGGGGCGGAGGCCATCTTCGGTTACCGCGCGGAGGAGGCGCTGGGACAGCCGCTCTCGCTCCTGCTCCCGGAGCGCTTCCGCGCCCCGCACGAGGCTCAGGTGTGGGGTTTTTCCCAGGGGCCGGATGTCGCGCGGCACATGGGCGAGCGCCGGGCGGTGTTCGGCCGCCGGAAGGATGGAGAGGAGTTCCCGGCCGAGGCCGCCATCTCCCGGCTGGAGGTCCAGGGCCACGCGTTGATGACGGTGGTGCTGCGCGACGTGTCCGAGCGCGAGCGCCGGCAGCGCGAGCAGCGCTTCCTCTCCCAGGCGAGCGCCACGCTGGCCGAGTCGCTGGACTCGCGGGTGACGACGGAGCGGTTGGTCCGGCTCTGCGTCCCCGAGTTCGCGGATGGCTGCGCGCTCTACCTGGTCCAGGAGGGGCACGCCCGGCTGGTGGCGCTCTCGGACGTCGACCCCGCGAGGCGCGAGGCGCTGCTGGCCGCCGCGGAGCGCTCGCCGGTGCCGCTGGACTCGCCCTCGGGTATCGCGCACGTCATCCGCAGCGGGCAGCCGGAGTTGCTCGAGGCGGTATCGGAGGAGCGCGTGCGCGCTCTCTCCCAGGCGGATTCCAGCTACGCCATGCTCTCGCAGGTGGGCTGCTGCTCGGCGCTCGCCGTGCCCTTGCGCGCGCGCGGCAGGAGCATCGGAGCGCTCGCGATGATGGTGCGCTCCAGCCACCGCGTGTACGGTCCGTCCGAGCTCGCGCTCGCGGAGGAACTGGCGCGCCGCTCAGCGCTCGCCATCGACAATGCTCGCCTCTATGCCGAGGCCCAGCAGGCGACCCGTACGCGCGACGAGGTGCTGGGCGTGGTGGCACACGACCTGCGCAACCCGCTCAACACCGTGGTGCTCACGGCGAGGCTCCTGCAACGTCAACTTGGCCGGGCGCAGGCGGGCTCCGACACACTGCGGGGAGTGGAGGCCGTGCTGGACAGTGCCCGGCGCATGGACCGCCTCATCCAGGACCTGCTGGACGTGGTGCGCATGGAGGCGGGCACGCTCGGCGTCAGCACCTCTCCGTGCTCCGCCGCACGGCTCGTGCAGGACGCGGCGGACGCCGTCCGCGCGCTCGCCGGTGATGCCCGGCTCAGGCTGGACATCCGGATGGAGGGAGAGCCGGGGCTGGTGCGGGCGGACCCGGACCGCATGCTCCAGGTGTTTGGCAACCTGGTGGGAAACGCCATCAAGTTCACCCCGGCTGGCGGCGGCATCACCCTGGGGGTGGCACCCCGCGAGGAGGTGGTCCTCTTCTGGGTGGAGGACACCGGGCCGGGCATTCCGGAGGAGCAGCTCCCGCGGCTCTTCGAGCGTTACTGGCAGGCCCGCCCCGAGGAGCGGCGCGGGGCCGGGCTGGGACTGTCCATCGTCAAGCGTCTCGTCGAGGCCCACGGCGGCCGCATCTGGGCCCGGAGCACGCCGGGGCGGGGCAGCACCTTCTGCTTCACCCTGCCGCGGGTGGGGGGCGCGGCGGCGGCCCACCAGACGCCGGGTATCACCGCCTGACACCAAGGGCATGCGTTTCCCGGAGAGCGGCTCGCCCGCGTAGAATCCGCGCCGGGCTCATCCGGGGCGCGGGTTTTGCGGACCGGACCGACGTGCCGGGAGTGGGACGCCCCATGCATGCCGCTTGCACGAGAGCGGCACCGCTCGCCGGACCCGGGGGCAGGTGCAGGCCTTCCGGCACATGAAGGAATGTCGATGTCTCCGTCTTCTTCGCGCGGGAGGGCAACGCTCCCGGGACTCCTCGGTGCGCTCGTGCTGGGCGCCGCGCCGGGCCCCTGTTTCGCCGCGCCCGACGAGCCCGCGCCGGCCTCGCCGTGGACCCTTCCTTTCGATGCCGTCCTCAAGGTGGATGCCGCCAACGTGCGACAGCGTCCGGATGCCCGGTCCCCCATCAACGGCCTGCTCCGGCGGGGAAGCCGCTTCCGGGTGACGGGATGTGCTCCCTCGTGTGACGCGCCCGGGGCGTGGGCGCTGCTCGGCACGGACGGGGCCTTGCGGCTGGCGCTGGTGGAGCAGGCCCCTCCCGAGGCACGCCCCCTGGAGGAATTGCCCGAGTTCCTCTACGGGAAGGTGCTCAAGCCGGGCGCGGATGTGCGCGCGGAGCCGGAGGAGCGTGCGCGCAGGGTGCGCCGCGAGGGCGCGGGCGAGGTGCTGGCGTTCGTCCGGGACGAGGCCCTGCTCGCGCGCGGTTGGCTGGCGCGCCCGGGCGGTGGCTTCGTGAGCACGCAGCAGGTCCGGCTGGACAACCCCTCGGCCTTCCAGGGCGAGCCGAATCCCTCGGCTCCCATGGCGTTCCTGGTGAAGGACGCGCCACTCACCGCCGGAGGCGTCCCCGCGGCCGAGCCGCTTCCCCGGTTCTCCCGCGTCCCCCTGCTGGCCCTGGAGGCGCGCACCGTGCGGGTGCCGGGAGGGACGCTGCCACGCGCCGCGGTGCGGCTGGCCTTCCACCGGCCGCGTCCTCCCTCCATCCCATCCGGGGCGAAGTGGGTCCACGTGGAGCTCTCCGAGCAGGTGCTCACCGCGTACGAGGGAGACACCTGGGTGTATGCGACGCTCGTCTCCACCGGCAGGGCGGACTCCGAGGACACGACGACGCACCGGGGGCACTTCCGCGTGTGGAGCAAGACGCTTCACGAGCTGATGGCGCGGGAAGGCCAGTACTTCGTGGAGGAGGTGCCCTACACGCAGTACTTCCATGGCAGCGAGGCGCTGCACGGGGCCTTCTGGCATGACCGCTTCGGCTTCCCGGTGACGCATGGCTGCGTCAACCTCTCGCTGGCGGATGCGCGCTGGCTCTTCAACTGGGCGCCGCCGGCACTGCCTTCCGGGTGGCACTCGTTCAGGGTGCTCCCCGGGGCGGAGCCGCTCCACGTGGTGGTGGAGCGGGCGAAGCCCGGAGTGATTCCCGCCGTGCCATCCGAGGCGGTCGGCGCCGCGCCGTGAGGGGAGGAGGGCTCAGTCCCGGCAGCCTTCGGCGCGCTCCTCGGGGGTGCAGCGGATGCGCAGGTGGACGTGGTCGTCGTGCGGGCTCGAGTCGGTGGGTTGGTGGAGCACGCTCGCGGCCCGCTCCACCAGGGCCGCGGGCTCGTTGAGCCGCCGTGCTTCCTCCAGCAACTCCCGGCGCAGGGCGTTGCTGATGAACATCCACTGCACGTCCACTTCCGGGTCCTCCAGCAGCGCTCGCACGACCAGCCACGTGCGCCGGGCGTCGAAGCGCAGTCTTCCCTCGGAGGCGCGGCCCTTCGTGTCGAAGGGGAGCAGGTCCTCGGCGGGCACGGGCTGGCCCTGTTCGTCCACCTGGAAGAAGGCCAGGTCCGCGTCACGCCCGGACTGGTGCGAGCGGGAGTAGGGCGGGATGGGACCCCCGGCGGCCCGGGACAGGTCCCCCACGCCGAGTGGCGGAGAGTCCGGGAGATGCCTGCGCACGGCCTCGCCCGCGCGCTTCAGGGCGGCGACGAGCCGGGGCGTGGCCCAGTTGAGGCAGCGGCTCAGGTGCCTCCGGGGTAGCAGGCGCACGGCGTCGTCGGACTCCAGGGCCCGTGCTCCCCGCAGCTCGCCGCGTGACGCCCTTCCGACAGAGAGCGCGCGTGGGTGCGGCGTGGGCTGCTCTCCGCAGAAGCTCGGCTCGCGTGCGAGCACGGGAGCTGCTCCCAGGGTGAGCACGAGCAGGGACAGACTCTTCCATGGGCCGTGGACACGGCTGAGGGACATTCGCGGGCCTCCAGCGGGGATGGCGGTGCGAAGCCGGATGCTAGCGCGAGCTGCCGAAAGGGCCTGCCTGACCGCCTGCTCCCCAGGTGGGCGGGTTGAGGGGCTACCGAGGCGGGGCTTCACTTCAGCCGCGCTGGGCCGGACACGGCCCGCGGCTGCGTGGAGCTCGAGACCCGGGGCGCTCAGCGAGGGCCGCTGCTCACGGGCTGGAGACTCCGTGCCACGGCAATCACCTGTTCACGGATGAAGCGGATGGCCTCGTCGTCCTCGACCGCGCTCCGCCAGAGCATTTCCATGGGGGTGCCTCCCAGGGAGAACGGCAGCGCCGTCGTCCGGAGGTGCGGGCGCAGCGACGTCACCTCCCGGGCGACCATGACAGGCACGGTGGCAAGCAGGCTGCTGCCTTCCACGACGGCCCCGATGCTCTGGAACGCCGGCACCGACACCCGCACCCGCCGCTGCACGCCGACCATGTCCTCGACGACGCCCCGCAGGTCTCCGTTGTACGAGACGATGACGTGCTCGTGCTCCAGGTAGCGCTCCAGCGCCAGGCGTCTGCCCACTCGCGCATGCCGCGGGTCGTAGAGGCAGACGAAGCCTCCGGTGTACAGGGCGACGCGCCGTGTGCCCGCCGGCAGCTCGTCGGCCACCGTCACCGCCAGGTCCACCGCCGAGGAGCTCAGCGCCTCCGCCACGGTGCGGAACTGGACTGGAATCACGACGAGCCTCATGCGCGGCGCCTGCTCGGCGAGCACCCGAAGGAGCGGCGGGAGGAGCCAGGTCTCGTTCACGTCGGACAGCCCGAGCCTCACCGTCCGCTCGCTCGTCTTCGGGTCGAACGTCGCCGGGGAGAGGGCGGCCTCGACGAGCGCCCCGAGGTGCGGCCGCGCCGTGGCGAGCAGACGCTGGCCGCGCGCCGTGAGGACGAGCCCCCGCCCGGCGCGTACGAAGAGCGGCGCCCCTACCGTTGACGTGAGGCGCCTCAGCGCCGCGCTCACCGCGGGCTGCGTGAGGTACAGGCGGCTCGCCGCGGCCGTGACGCTGCCCGCCTCCGCCACCACGACGAAGACGCGGAGCAGGTTGAGGTCGAGGTTTCGTCCATAGATGCCGTTCATGTTCGAGATACATCCTATTCCTTGGATTTCAGAATGGCGCGGCGTGAATGTAGGCGTGCAACGGAGGGACGCACGATGAGCACGCACGAAACGAAGCAGGCGCAGCGCACGGTGAAGCTGGGGTCCACGGGCCCCGAGGTATTCCCGCTCGGGCTGGGGTGCATGGGCATGTCCGGCATGTACGGGGCGACCGACGACGCCGAGAGCATCCGCACCATCCAGACCGCCATCGACCGTGGCGTCACCCTGATTGACACGGGGGACTTCTATGGGATGGGCCACAACGAGATGCTCGTGGGCCGCGCCATCGCGGGCCGGAGGGAGAAGGTCCAGCTCTCCGTGAAGTTCGGCGCGCTCCGGGGGCCGGACGGGAGCTGGGGCGGCATGGACACGCGCCCCGCCGCGGTGAAGAACTTCGCGGCCTACAGCCTGAAGCGGCTGGGCGTGGACGTCATCGACATCTACCGTCCCGCGCGGTTGGACCCCGCCGTTCCCATCGAGGAGACCATCGGCGCCATCGCCGGTCTCGTGAAGGCAGGCTACGTCCGCCACATCGGGCTCTCCGAGGTGGGCGTGGAGACCCTCCGCCGCGCGCACCGCGTCCATCCCATCGTGGACCTGCAGATTGAATACTCGCTCGCGAGCCGGGCGCCCGAGGCGGACATCTTCCCGGCGCTCTCCGAACTGGGCATGAGCGCGACGCTCTATGGCGTGCTCTCGCGAGGGCTCCTGACCGGCAGCAAGCCGAAGGGGCCGGGGGACTTCCGCGCGTACCTGCCCCGCTTCACCGGTGAGAACCGTGAGAAGAACGAGGACGTCGTGCACGCCCTCCAGCGGTTCGCCCAGGAGCGGCGGATGACGCCGGGGCAGCTTGCGATTGCCTGGGTGCTCGCGCGCCAGCCGAAGTTCGTGTCTCTCGTCGGCGCGAAGACGGTCGCGCAGCTCGAGGACGCGCTCGGCGCCCTGGAGCGGCCGTTGTCGAAGGAGGACGTCGCGTCGCTCGAGAAGCTCGTGACCCTCTCTGGAGAGCGCTACGGGGCGGAGCAGATGCGGCTCCTCGACAGCGAGCGCCGGTAGCGCGGCTGTCAGGCGGCGCGCGGCGCTCGCGTCAGGAGCCGCATGCTCTTCTGAACGCGCGGTTGTTGATTCGTCTGCTCGCCGGGGTGTCCGGCCGCACGGGTCCGACACGCCCACCTAACGGTCCTAAGGTAGTGAGGCTCGGGTGACCGAGTGCTCGCGAAGCAGCGTGGCCTCTCTCGCAGAGGCCACGCCGCGTGCCCACTGCCGTCCCCCGGGACGGTAAGAGCGGCCGTAGCCAAGATGCCCCGTGCACTCGGGCGCCCCGGCGAGCAGACGAACCATCACCCCCGAGCGTCAGGACTCAAGCGCCCCGGCTCGCGGCGCCCTGGGCGTCGAGCGCGGCCACTTCCTCCGCGGAAAGCCGGAGCTCCGCGGCGGCGAGGTTCTCCTCCAGGTGCTTGACCGAGGACGTGCCCGGAATGGGCAGCATCACCGGCGAGCGCGCGAGCAGCCACGCCAGGGCCACCTGCGCGGGCGCGGCGTCGTACTTGTGCGCCACCGCGTCGAGCGGAGTCCCCGGCCTCGCCAGGGTGCCGGTCGCCAGCGGGAACCACGGGATGAAGCCCAGGTGCTCGCGCTCGCAGTACGCGAGCACCTCCGCGTGGGTCCGGTCCGCGAGGTTGTAGCGGTTCTGCACGCTCACCACCTTCACGACGCGGCGGGCCCGCTCGATGTCGGCCACGGAGACCTCGGACAGCCCGATGTGGCGAATCTTCCCCTCGGTCTGGAGCGCCTTGAGCTCGCCGAGGGAGTCCTCGACGGGGACCTGGGGGTCGATGCGGTGCAGTTGATACAGGTCGATGCGCTCGAGCTTGAGGCGCCGCAGCGACATCTCCACCTGCTGGCGGAGGTACTTGGGGCGGGCCACCGGGTGCCACTGGTTGGGGCCGGTGCGGACGAGGCCGCCCTTGGTGGCGATGAGCAGCCCCCGGGGATAGGGATGCAGGGCCTCGGCGATGAGCTCCTCGCTGACGTGCGGGCCGTAGGAGTCGGCGGTGTCGATGAAGTCCACGCCCAGCTCCACCGCGCGGCGCAGCACGCGCAGCGCCTCGGCGGGGTCCTTCGGCGGTCCCCAGATGCCGGGGCCGGTGAGCTGCATGGCGCCGTACCCGAGCCGGTGGATGACGAGGTCCCCACCGAGGGTGAAGGTGCCGCTCTTCTCCACGGGGATGGCGGATTGAAGCTTCATGGACAGGTCCTTTCCTGGATGTGGTTGAAGGCCGCGAGGTCGGCGTCCGGAGAGCCGGGGGCACACTACAGGAGTTCGCGCATCCGCCTGGAGAGGGCGCGGGTCTCGACATAGTCGAGGAAGGAGGGCCACCAGGGTCTGGCGCGCGCGGAGTGCTCCAGCCCTCCCCAGGTGTCGAACCCGTGGGCGTGGGCCATCTCTTCGCGCGCGAGGTGCCGGTCGCGAGGCCGCGCCACGAGGCCCGACGCCCTCGCCCGCGCGGCTGCTTCGTGAATCGCCCGCCAGCGGAAGACCTCCGCGTCGAGCTCGTGGGTGAGGTTGAGCTGCTGCCACAGCCTGTCCGCGAACAGGGCCTCGTGCGCGATGAACAGGGTCCACAGCTCGGCCAGCGCGAGCCGCAGCGCGAGCAGGGACGTCACTCCCCGTTGCTCCTTCTTCGTGGCGGCGAGCCGTGCCGTCGTTCCCCGTGGGGTGGGCAGGAGGAGCGGGGCCGAGAGGACCGAAGCCGCGAACTCGTTCGTCCGGAGCCGCTCCGGGAGTCCCATTTCCGGACTGGCCGCCGCGATGGCGAGCGCATGGCGGGCGTAGCGGCCGCTCACCAGATGCCACCGGGCCAGCGCACGACGGACCTCGGCGGGCTTCAGCCCCGCGAGCGCGTCGGGGCCCTGCTCGCGTGCGCGGCCCGCGAGGTTCGGCCCCGTGCGCTGGCGCTTCGTGGGGGGAGGTGCCAGCCGGCGGGCGACGTACCGCAGGGCGCGCCTCGCATCCTCCGCCTTGAGGTCCCAGGCGGAGAGCAGCCGTTCGAGTCTCGCGCGGTCCTTGAACCCGGCGCGTGCCAGCAGCGTCCGCCAGGTCCGCTCCGCGTAGAAGGTCTCCTCCGCCACCCGTACGAGCCACTCCGCCTCCGGACGTGTGAGGTGTCCCTGGCGCACCGCGCGGGCCAGGGCATGGCGCGCGTTCACCAGCGCGAGTGAGGGAGGGCGCTCGCCCTCCGGGTCGAACACGACGGCCACTTCATCGTCGGAGCTCAGCCGTCCCCGGCGGAACAGCCGGTAGATGGCGCCGACGCCGTGCATTCCCGCCGGCCAGCACTCGGCCGCGCGCAGGGCCCCCATGCTGGATGCACCCACCACGAGCGCCCCATCCCGCACCACGTCGACGACCTCTCGCGGCGATATCGCGTGCTGCTGCATGAAGACGCCGTCGACAATCAGGAAGGCCGAGCCGCCCTCCGCACGCGCGCGGTAGAGGTCCCCCCGTCGCACCGGCGGACGGAAGTCGCCTCCTGGCAGCAAGGCCTCCGCCTCGCGGCGTGACAGACTGGGCCCGAGATAGACGATGGGGGCGGGCATGGGAGCGCGGGTCATCACAGGAGGTGGCGCAGGCACCGCCAGTCCACGCGGCGCTGGTTGACGGTGAAGCACGAGAGTCCCGGGACGCGCACGCGCACGACGGGAATCCCGAGGTCCTCGCGCGTCAGGTCCGTCACGATGACCCGCTCGAACCCCGCGGCTCGAAGCCTCCCCAGGAGGAACTCCAGGTCGTCGCGCAGGTCCGGGGACTCGAAGGAGGGCGTGCGCGGGAAGGGGGCCACGCGGGGCGGCTCCAGCTCCCGGAGCCGGTGGGCCCTGCTCGTGGCGTGTGAGCCTTCCCATCGGACGTTGAACGAGTCCCGTGCGCCCTGGATGAACCCGAGCCGCGCCTGCACGGCCTCGGTGATGGAGCGCAGGAGCGCGGCCTCGGCATGAGGCGCCGTCCCCCAGCCGGTGAACAGCATGGGGACGGGGCCGGCCGCCGTCGGGTAGTCGTAGTCGGCGAGCACCGTCCGGAAGGTGGCGACCCCGAGGTCTCCGGTCGCGTCCTGGACCCGCGCGTCGAGTCCAGCCTCCGTCAGCCGGTCCAGCCATTCACGGGCCTGGGTGGGAAGGCTCGTGGGGTCGACGGACACCAACGGCGGCAGCGGCATCCCGGCGTCGCCGAACGCGGTCGCGAAGTCGAGCTGGCTCTGGACGTCCCGCTCGATGACCTCACACAGCCCGTGCACGATGGCCTCGAGGAGGGTGTTGCCGGAGGCGAGGCCATTCGTGTCCACGTCCCGCAGGAGGCCTTCCGAGGGAGGCGTGAGCGCGAGGTCCGCCGCCATCAGCACGCGGTCCCCGGAGACGACGTCCTGGCTCTCCACCCAGGTGAATGACTCCTCCGGCGTGTAGCGGGTGTCCGCGGGAAGGTGGAGCGTCACCGGGTCGATGGGCCGCGAGGACTTCGCGCGGGAGAGCCGGGTGAAGCTGCCGCGCCGCGTGGCGCCCCGTGGCGCGCGCTCAGCGGACACCCGCTCCACTGCCTCCATCATGGCGCTTACCCGGGCACTCACCGCGTCCGCGCCCTTGCCCAGGTGCGTGGTCAGGTCCAGGGCCAGCGGGGTGACGGCAGAGAACACCGGAAGGCGGATGGGGTCGAGCGGCGTCAGGTCCGAGAGGCGGGTGATGGGGACTCGCGCGCGGATGGCGAGCACCCGTGCTTCCGTCTCCTCGGCGCGGACGACACGGGACGAGAGCGGTCCGATTTTCGGGCTGGGTGGGAACGGCCGCATGCGCCGGGGATTCATATCATCTCGCTCGGCCGGACCAGCCGGAGCGACGTCCACGTCTCGGGCCGGTGGAGGCCGAGCAGGGCGCGGAGTAGCGCGCTGAGCCCTCCGAGGACGGACAGGTCGTGCTCATCCGCCTCCAGGCGGTCCGGGAACCAGCGCCCATGCAGGCGATGTCCGGCCACCAGCAGCCGGCCGGGGCGGAGGGCCTCCTGGAATAGCGCCGGTTCGCGCAGCTCCCGTCCCGCCGTGAGGGCCAGCTCCAGGGCCTCCAGGCATGCGGAGCCCACCTCCGCCTGGCGGAGCACGCGGCGGACCCCGGCGAGCAGGGCCGGGCGGGCTCGCGCCGCCCCGCCCGCGAGCGCGATGCGTGACAGCAGTTCTCCGGATGCATCTCTCCCCACCGCGGGGGCTCCTCCTGATGCGGCTCCTGGGGCCAGCGGTCCGCGAAGCGCGGTGCGTGACAGCCGCGCGCCAGACGTGTCGCTCCCCGCTGGCGCGCCTCTTCCTGGCGCGGTACCTGGAGTCAGCGGCCCTCGGAGCGCGGTGCGTGACCGCCGTGCAGCGGATGTCCTGCTCCCTATCGGCTGTCCTCCCTCCAGCGCAGCCTCCGGAACCAGCATCTCGCAGAGCGCCAGGGCGCTGGCGGCGTCCGGCAGCCCCGGGACATGGAGGGCTCCCGGCATGGCACCGCGCTGGAGCCGCCGCTCGAGGGCCTTTGCCAGCCGCCGGGCGGGGCCGGTGGCACCACAGGCGCGCAGCGCGAGCAGCAGTCCCGGGGCTCCCGTCACCAGGTCGAGCGAGGCCTGCTCCGCCAGTGGCTCGACGGGAAGCGTCCGGGCCCGCGTACGCGCTTCGCGGGCGAGCTCCGGCAGCTCCAGTGCGGCGGCGCAGCGATGCAGGGCATAGAGCCGCGCGCCGATGCCACGGAACGCGCCCACCTCGACGGTGCCATCCGGTGCGCGCGTCCACGGCCCCGCGCCGTCCCGCCCGAGCGCAACCCGCGCCGGCTCCAGCGCCGCGAGCGCCGCGTCCCGGAATCGGGGCAGACGGCTGGCCGCGGCCAGCTCCGCCAGCGCGATGGCGATGCCCGCCGAGCCCGAGAGCAGGTCCGGCCCGGGCACGTCGAGCTGCCGGAGCGCGTAGAGCGGCTCGTGCCTCAAGCCAATCCATGCGAGCCCACCGTCTTCCGCGAACGACTCGCGCAGCAGGCTGTCGCCGAGGGAGACGGCCTCGGCGAGCCAGTCCGGGGCGCTTCCGCCTCGCCGGAGCGGTGGGCGCGGCGGTGGCACCAGTTCGTGGCGGCCCCCGCTGGCCAGCGTGGACCGGAGGAGGGCGTCGTGGCGCGCGAGTGGGAAGGTGTCCAGCCCCCGGAGCCGCGCCCGGAGGCGCTCCAGCGCGGTGCCTTCAAAGAAGCGAGCGCGGACCGGTTGCCCTCCAGGCCCCAGGAGCGCGCCATCCCCGGGGTGGCAGGTGAAGTACGGAATCTCCAGCGCGCGCAGGGACTCCAGCTCCTCCCGGGCCACCGCCTTCAGGGCTCGTGCCCGCGGCTGGCCGTCGCCGGAGCGCAGGAGACCCGCGAACTCTTTCGCCTGGGCCTCCGCGCTCGCGAGCACACGCGGCTCCGTCAGCACCTCCAGGATGCGGTGGTACGTCCAGGTGTCCCGGTGGACATAGCGGACCGGCAGGCGCGCCAGTCCGCGCAGGGGGCTCCTGCCCGCTTCCAGGCGGGCGCGGTTGGCGCGCAGCGTGGCGTGCATCGCCCGGTAGCCCTCGCGCAGCGCCTCCAGGTGTTCCGCCGCCCGCCCCGGACGCCCGTCGAAGCCCGGCGCGTGCCGGGCATGAGTCTCCACCGTGTAGCCATCCCGGCAGGGCCTGTGCCGGCCCTCCAGCGCGTCGCGCACCGGCTCGCATGGACGCGGGATGAGGAAGGAGCGCGCGGGCGTCAGCGCGCCGAGGTCCTCCGCCGGCACACCCGGAAAGATGCCGAGCGGCGCGGCCAGCAGTCCCAGAGGCGCCACCGACTCGGACAGGAAGTCCTCCGCCGCCCGCGCCGCCGCGTCCGGCGCACGTCCCGCCCGCCGGGGTTGCAGCACCATCTCCAGGTCGACGAGGACGGGGTGCTCGCCGTGGGCCACCAGGTTGTCGAGCCAGAGGTCCTGCGCCTCCAGCAACTGCATGAGGCGCGCGAGCATGCCCGCGCGCACGTAGAAGCGCTCCAGTCCCGCGGCCGTCCGGCAGGGCTTCGCGTCGACGTACTCCTCCCAGGCATGGCCGCGGCGGCACAGCACGGTGTGCACGTGGAGCCCGAGGGGCAGCCCGGAGTCGTTCAGCAGCGCGTACAGGTCCAGCACCGCGCGGGTGACGCGCAGGTCCTTGGGTTTGTAGACGGCGCGGCGGCCGTCCTCGAAGCGCAGCAGCGCCACCGAGCGGCCCCCCGCGTGCAGGTCTCCCGCATCCCCGTCCACATGGGCGAGGGCGCCCGGGGCGCGTCCCCTCCATAACGCCCGGCCCAGTGCCTCGCGGTCCGCCGCGAGCCGTGAGAGCAGCTCCCGCACGTGGGCGCGCCAGCGGAGGAACGTGCCGCCCATCCGCTCCGCCAGGACGGGGTACGCGGCGAAGCGCTCCCGCCACGTGTCCACGCTGGGGTCCAGCTCGCCGCCGAGCCCGAGTGCCTCCTGGCTCCGCCACTCCAGGGCCAGCACCTTCAGGCAGGCGCGCATGAGGCGCGCCGAGAGGAGCAGCACCAGGTCGCGGCGCGCGGACGGCAGCACCCGGGCCCTGGAGCGCGCGAGGTCGCGCCCGAGCTCCGCGTCCGCCGCCGCCAGCAGCCCCGCCAATGTGGACTGGCCGGGAGGGCCCTCCCAGGCCGCGAGGGCCGACTCCGGGGCCCGGGCCGCTCCTCGCAGCAGCAGCTCCAGCGCCCGCAGGGAGGCCTCGCCGTGCCCCCACCGTACCGAGCCGCCGCTGCTCACTTCGCCGGGAAGCCGGGCGCTTCCATGGCGGCCCAGCGCGCCGGGTCGCGGATGCCCGCCGCCTTCAGGATGGCGTCCGCCTCCTCGATGAGCCGTGCCCCGGCCTCACCGCCGGTGAGCTGTCCCTTGCGCCTGCGGACGGAGGCGGCGTGCAGCGGCATGTCCAGGCGCTGGAAGTCGGCCTCCGCCTCGCCCAGGAGCCGGAGCGCGTCCGAGCTCTTCCCGTCCAGCGCCGCCTCCGTCGCTCGCAGAAGCCGCGCCTCCGCCTGTGCGTCCCTCCGGTGCCGCTGCCCCTCGAGGTCCCGGAGGTCCTTGCGGGCCACGGCGCGGAAGCGCTCGCGCTCGGCCGGGCGCGACGCGGCCATGGCCAGCGCCGCCCCCGCGCGGACGCGCAGGGCGTAGATGCGGAAGTACAGGTGCCCCAGCACGAAGTTGGACTCCGCCACCGGCCAGGCCTTCTCCAGCCGAGCCCAGGCCGTCGCCGGTGCGTCCTGGTACAGGTCGCACCGCGCGCTCTCCAGCACCGCGTAGAGGTTCTGCGGCGTGAAGCGCTGGGCGCTCCACCCGTTGGCCAGCGGCTCCAGCTTCGCCAGCGCCTCGCCCGGGTTGTCCTCCGCCACCCGCGTGGACGCCAGCTGGATGTGCATCCACCCGGCCGCGTACCGGTTCTGGTTCTGCTCCGCGAAGCGCAGCCAGCGGTTGCCGATGGCCGCCAGCTCCCGCAGCTCGCCCATCATCCGCAGCACGTACACGCGGCACGAGTACGTCTGGTCCAGGTCCGCCATGACGCCGGTGCACTCGTTCTCCAGAATCCGGATGCCCTCCGCCAGGAGAGGGTCGGCGCGCTTCCAGTTCCCCAGCATCATCTCGATGGAGCCGTGGACGTACTTGAAGAAGCCGTTGAGGGCCGGGGTGTTCAGGGCCTCGACCCGCCGCGTGCCCTCCTCCAGGAAGCGGTGGCCGCGCTTCACGTCGCTCGCCGAGCCTCGGGCGAACGTCACCGCCGTCAGCCCCAGGAGGCCGTAGGCGGTCCGCACTTCGTCCCCTGCCTGGGCGGAGAACAGGGCGTTGCGCACGGCGAAGTAGCCCATGCGCAGCATGTCCTGCACCGCCAGGCCCCGGGCCGCGCTCCACGTCAGGTTCACCCGCTTGCGCAGCAGCGGGGACACCTCGCCCTGGGGGACGTGGCGGACGCGCTTGCCGAAGAGCGCGAAGCGCACGCTGTGGAAGATGATGCCCGCCAGCGTCAGCGGGGTGCTGAACGGGTAGGGCAGCCCCACCTCCGCCAGGAGCTGCTTCAGCAGGGCCGTGCCCTCCTCGAGCAGTCCGCTGACGAGGTACTGCTCCATGCCTCGCCGCCGCAGGTCGAAGGCCCGGTCGCCGTGCACCAGTGATGCCGCCTTCACGTACAGCGGCGCCGCTTCCGCGCCGCGCCCCGCGTTGACGAGCGCGTCCGCCTGTTTCTCCAGCAGGTCCGCATCGTCCGGAGTGCTCTCCAGCGCCTGGGCATAGAGGGCCGCGGCCTGCTCGAAGGCCAGGGCGCTCGCGGCGCGGTCCGCCGCCTTCACCGCGTACGGGCCCGCCTTGTCCAGCCTTCCGGCGCCCCGGAAGTGCCGCGCCAGCCGCTCCGGCTCCGCGGTGCCCGTCTCCTCCAGCAGCTCCGCCAGCCGCAGGTGGTTCGCCTTCAGCGCCTCCGGGGGGAGGCTTGAGTACACGGCCTCGCGGATGCGGTCGTGGTAGCACTCCGCCGTGTCCTCGTCCCGGGGGCCGTGGGTGGTGACGAGGTGCGAGGCCCGGAGCTGGGTCCACGGGGTGTGGGGGTCCGTGGCCAGCTCCGCCGCGCGGAAGGCGAGCCCCCGCTGCACGGGCTGACCCGCCACCGCCACCGCGGAGAGGAGGCGGGCCGGCTCCGGCGTGAGCTTGCCCACCCGGGCAAGCACCACCTGCTCCAGTGTCACCGTGCCGCCCTGGGCGAGCGGCGCCTCTCCCTGCTCCAGTACGTACTGCGCCAGCGCCTCGATGAAGAAGGGGCTGCCCCGCGCTTCACGGGCGAGGGTGGCCGCGCGCGCGTCGGTCGCGTCCGTGCCCAGCAGTGCCACCGCCAGCTCGCGGCCCTCCGCCTCCGACAGCGGGGCCAGCGCCAGCTCCCGGACGTCGAGCGCATTGCCCGGTGCCGCGGCGAGCTTGCGGTGTGCCTCCAGCAGCCCGGCGGCGATGCCTTCGCCGGTGCGATAGCCACAGAGCAGCAGCATGCGCGGCGTGCCCGGCGCCTCCTGCAGCTCGCTGAGCGCCTGCGCGGTGTCCGCGTCTCCCCACTGGAGGTCGTCCAGGTGCAGCACCAGGGGCGCCGTGTTTCCCAGCCGGGCCAGCAGCTCCTTCAAGGCGCGGAAGGCGCGCAGACGCAGCTCCTGCTGCTCGCGGCCCGCCTCCAGCGGGGTGGGCGTCACCTTCGAGAAGGACTCCACCTGCCGCAGTACCGGGAAGATGCGCAGCAGCTCCGGCAGGTGCTGGGGGACCAGCGTCTTCATCACCTGGGGAGGCAGCGTGCGCAGGTAGCGGGTGAGGGCGTCGATGAGGCTGTCGAAGCCCTTGTACGGCACGGACTCGCGCTCGTAGCACCGGCCGCTCAGCACCACGCTGCCCGGCCGGCGCGCGCCCAGCCCCTCGGCGAAGCTGCGCACCAGCGCCGTCTTGCCCATGCCGGAGGGGCCGTGCAGATGGACCACCACCGTCCGCCCCGACGCCATGGTGTCGTACGCGGCGAGGAGGGACTCCAGGGGGCCCTCCCGGCCGACCAGGGACCTGACCCTCGGAGCTGACGGGGGGCTCACCGTCAACCCCAGCCGCCGCAGCACCTCCTGCCCCGTGGGACGGCGCGAGGGCTCCACCTGCACCAGGTCCATGGCCAGTGTGCGGAGGTCCTCGGGAATCAGGGGCGAGGGCTCCAGGGGCGGCGCCTCCTGGTGCACCTGCTCACGCAGCTTGCCGCGCCGGAAGGACTGCCCGCCCGCGAGCGCCTCGTACAGCATCACCCCGAAGGCGTACCAGTCGGTGGCCTCCGAGCTGGGCTGGCCCATGAGCTGTTCCGGGGAGATGTACGCGGGAGTCCCGGCCAGCTCTCCGGTGGACGGCTCCGCGCGGTCGCTGGCGAGGCCGAAATCGAGCAGCACCACGCGCCCGCTCTTCTCCACCATGACGTTGCGG
Organism: Myxococcus sp. RHSTA-1-4; assembly: GCF_020037125.1. Taxonomy (GTDB): domain Bacteria; phylum Myxococcota; class Myxococcia; order Myxococcales; family Myxococcaceae; genus Myxococcus. Next base: position 102,345 of record NZ_JAIQDG010000025.1, on the reverse strand, counting down.
GGCTTGATGTCGCAGTGGAACTTCCGCGAGGAGTGGAGCGCGAAGATGCCGAGCGCGAGCTCGCCGAAGATGCGCCGCAGCTCGTCGATGGGGAGCACCGGCTGGCTGGCCCGGAGCGTGGGCCCGGGCGGCGGGGCCACGAGGGTGCCGGGAGAGAGCTTCCCCTGCGTCACCGTCACGTCCGTGGTGCTCGTGGCCGGCGCGGGCGTCTGTCCCGAGGGGCGCTCGGACGTCACCGTGGCGTCCGAGGCCGCCTGCCCGTTTCGGGTGACCGTCACGGTGGCGTCGGACCGGGAGCCCGGCGTCTCGGAGGCGCTCGCCGCCGCCTGGGCGCCGCGATGCAGCAGCGACCAGAGGCTCTCGCCTTCGATGAACTCCATGGTGAAGAACCACTTGTCGTCCGCCTCCATCAGCTCATGGAGGGAGACGAGGTTGCGGTGCGTGACGTTGGCGACGTAGCGGAACTCGTTCTTGAGCCGAAGCAGGGCCCCCGGCTCCAGGCGGTGGAGCGTCTTGAGGGCCACGGTGTGGCCTCGCACGGTGTCACGCGCCTTGTAGACGACACCCATGCCGCCCGCGCCCACCCGCTCCACCACCTCGTACCGGCCCAGCCGCTGGCCTGGCGTGAGCAGCTCCGTGTCAGGCCCCGTGCGGTCCGAGCCCGTGCTGCCTGTCCTCACCGGTTCCATGGTCAGCGTCTCCTTCGAACGGACGACGGATGATAGCGCCGCCGGGCCCCGGGACGTGAGCGGGCCGTCGGCGCGCTGCCGATGACCAGCTCCGCGACCGGCGTCTCCTCCTCCCCCGGGGTGAGGGCGGCGCGCTCGAAGGTATCGGGGTTGCTCCAGCCCACGATGCAGGAGGCCAGCCCCATGGCGGTGGCGGCCAGGGTGAGCGTCTGCAGGAGGACGCCCGCGTCCTTGAGGAGGCAGGCGTAGGCGAAGCCCTCGTATTTGTACGAGACGCGCTGGAAGCGGGCGGCGAGGACGAGCAGCACCTGGACGGGGGAGTGGCCCTGGCGCGCGTCCGCGAGCAGCGCCCGCACCGCCGGGGTGGGTCCGGCGCGAGGCTCCAGGCCGTGGGAGAGCGGCTCGTAGCGGTAGAGGCCGGGCGCGAGCCCCTCGCATGCCCCCACCACGGCGTGGATTTCCAGCGGGTGGAGGGCCCCCGCGGAAGGGGCAGGGCGCAGGGAGCGCTCCTCGGGCCCACCGGGATGCAGCTCACGCACGCGGGCGGCGCGGAAGAGGAGCTCGCCGAGCTGGGCGTGGGTGAGGGGTGTGGTGCCATAGCGGCGCTCGCTCCGGCGGCGCTCCAGCACGCAGGCGAAGGAGGAATCCTCGCGGGCGAGGATGTCCAGGTCCGGCCGGGGCAGGGGGATGACGGGAACCCGGGGAGGGAGGATGGCCGGGAGCGGTGGGACGTGGCCCGCCAGGCGGTGCGTGGCGCCCAGGCGCTGGCCGTGGAGCGGGCGGCGCGTGCGGGTGTGGAAGAGCAGGTCGTGGAACTCCCAGAGCCGCAGGGCGGGGTGTCGCTCCTCCTCGGTGTTTCCCTCCGCGTCCGCCGGCACCAACAACCGGGCCCGGGCAAGCAGGGCCACCAGCGCCCTCGCCGCGCGGACGTTGCCTCGCGCATGTCCCGCCGCGTCACGCGCCGGGGTGGGGGCGGCAAGCGCCGCGAGGAGCGGAAGGGCCGCGGGGGCGAGGTGGACGCGCGCGCGGACGCGGGGGCTTTCCAGCACGAGCGCCTCGCCGTCCCGGCGGACGTACGCGAAGCGGGAGAGGCGCAGCGGCTGCTCCGGTGGAGGAGGCCCGGGCGCCAGCTCGAAGAGCTCCGAGAGGGGCTCCAGCGTGGCGAGCGCGCCTGCGCGTCCGTGGACGGCGTAGCGCAGGAGCCCCCGCCGCGCGAGCCCCCGGAGCAGCAGGTGCAGGTGGGCTTCCGCTTCCTGTCCTCCCGTGCTTGCGCGCTCCAGCACTTCGTCCTCGGGGGCACCGCGTCCCTGGAGCAGTTGGAGGGCGCTCGCGGTGGCCGTGGGCAGGGGGCCGAGGGAGAAGTCACCTTCGCGGCTCCGCACCCGGAGGTGTCCTCGCCGCGCCCGGACGAAGGCCGCGCCGGGGCTGAGGGCGAGCCAGGGCGAGAGGGTGGCCGGGGCCCGGGCCATCAGAAGAAGACTCCCAGCGGGTTGAGGCGCTCCTCCGGCGTGGGGCGGGAGAGCCACCCGAGCTTCACGGGCACGTCATACAGCCGCCCCGGCCCGAAGCGCGGCCACAGGTGGCGCAGGCCCGGGACGATGACGCGCACCACGCGCAGGCCCACGTCGGGCCGCGTCTGGTCCAGCACCAGCGTCTCCAGGCCCCGCCGCCGCGCCAGCTCCACGCACGCGCGCACGTCGTCGCGCAGGTCGCTCGTGGCCGTCCGCGGGTACGTGTGCGCCTCGAGCGCGGGGACGTCCGCGGGCGCGAGGTGGGGCTGGTTCTCCAGCGAGGCCTCCTCCAACCAGCGCGTGAGCTGCTCGTCTCCGAGGGGCCTGTCACGGAGGTCCTGCCCCGCCAGCGGGAGGAACTGGTTCATCTCGGTGATGGCGCGCTGGATGCCCAGCCGGGCCTCCAGGTGCGCGCCGAAGCCCACGCAGAGGCGCTCGGGGCCCCGGGTGCGGCGCGAGACGGCGGCGAAGGCGGGGATGCCGAGGTCCGTGGTGAGGTCCAGCACGTGCAGCTCCCGCCCGAGACGGTGGTACGCGTCCACGAGCTGCTTCAGGAACGGGTCCCCGAAGCCCTCCAGCGCCACCCGGGGACGGCGCGCGCGGTTGTACCACCAGAGGGACACCGCATCGCGCTCCACCAGTTCCAGGAAGCCCTGGAGGATGGCCTCCTCCAGGCTGGTGCCCGCGGCGCAGCCGTTGGAGTCGGCTCCGCAGAAGGGCGCGTCCGCTTCCGGGTAGCCGTAGTAGCAGTACGCCGTGGGCACATGGCGCCGCGCCTCGTGCGTCAGCGACCAGACGGGAGACCAGTCGATGCGCAACGACGCGTCGAAGGGCAGGGGGACATGCTCGTGGCGGGGGCGGGCGGCGTTCCAGGCGTCGCGCTCGCGGTACTGGCGCTCGCTGAAGAGCAGCAGGCGGTGCGGCTCCACCGCGGCCTCGCCCAGCGCCCGCGCGGTGGCGCGCCTGCGAGCCTCGTCTCCCTGGAAGACGCCGCAGTAGCGCTCCAGCGCCTCGCCCAGCGCGCTGGCCCGCGCCTGGGGGAGGGTGGCGCCCTTGCCGGTGCTGAGGGCTCGAGTGGTGCTCAGCGGTGTGTCCGCTGTCGCGCGGCGTGCGCGGTTGAGGCCCGCGTTGATGACGGGCAGCCGCTCGTCCTCCACCCCGGGCAGTGGCTCCAGCAGGTGCACCACGCCCGTCACCGGGCTGACGTGGTGCTGGTGGCGGGCCAGCATCGCCTCGGGGCCCAACGCGCGGTGGCCGCCGTCGGAGGTGAAGCCCTTGGGACGGGGCTGGAGCCGGAGCGGGCGTCGCTGCCCCGCGGCGACGAGCCCCGGCGCTCCACAGGCGGGGCACTGCGGGCGGCGCACGACGGCGTGGTGCTCGGCGCGCAGCCGCGTCGCATCCAGCGTGACGACCGTTCCCGCGAGCCCGTCGTCCCCGGTGACGAGCAGCCGCCCGAGGGCGGAGGCCAGGAGCCCGGCCGCGGCGCGCACGGGGCCCTCGGGAGCGCCGCGCCGCGCGGCGCGTGGGGACGGCGGGAGGTTGGCTCGCAGGCGCTGGGCGAGACACTCCCAGCAGGCGGTGGTACCCGGGACGAAGCGGGGCCCCAGCCACGCCACCGCACCTCCCGGACGCGCCAGCACCCACGGCGTGCCCGTCCGCAGGGCCTCGTGATTCAGCTCCTCCAGGGAGGCCTGAAGGTAGTCGTCCACCAGGACGAGCATCAGGGACGCGCCGCGCCGCGAGGTGCGCAGTCCCTCCGCGTGGAGCGCCTCGCGGACGGGGAGCACGGGCGCGTCACCGAGCGCGCGCACCTCCACGGTGGCCTTCTTCAGAATGTCAGCCGCCGCTCGCGCGGACACGCCCAGCGAATGCCAGTGCGCGGCGAGCCCCGCGGGCACCTCCGGCTCGGCCTCGATGAGGAAGCCCTGGGCCACGAGCCGCTCCAGCGCGTAATGGACCTCGGCGGCGGAGTGCCGCAGGGTGAGCGACTGGAGGAGCTGGTCCACCGTCCGCCGCCCGTCGATGAGGCGGGTCAGGTCGAAGTAGAGGCGCCCCCGGAGCCGGACCCGCTCTCCACCGCCGTCGAGCAGGACGCCATCCGGCGGGAGGGGCTCCACCCGCAGGTGCGCCTTGAAGGCGGGTGCCTCCAGGGGATGGGACGCCCGGGCGGAAGCGCCGGGGGCCCGAGCGGCGGGGACGCGCTTCACGCGGACAGCGCGCTCAGAAGCCGCAGGTGTTGGTGCAGCTCTTCGGACGCGCGCTTCCACCCTCGTAGGTGATGTCCCCCACGCTCTCCTGTCCGGCGGCGGCCGGCCTGGGGGGAACGTTGAGCGTCACCATGGGCTTCCCCGAGCCCGACCGGACGGCGTAATCGAAGTCGGGGAACAGCGGCAGGTCGTACTCCTTGAAGACCGCCGCCGGCTCGCGCTTGAGCCTGTCCAGGAAGGAAGGGTCGCTCCACGCGCGGGCGACGATGCGCGGCCAGGTCTTCATCCACGAGATGTCGACCTCGTGCCCGAGGCTGGTCACCGGCCTTCCACCCTTCACCCGCTCCTTGAGCCCGCGGACCGCTTCCTTGAGCGTCGAGGGCTTGCGTGCCGAAGACTTGCGCGTCGAAGTCTTGCGCGTCGAAGTCCTGGTCGCGGACGCCTTGCGGGCCGGGGCCTTGCGCGCCGAGGACTTCTTGCTCGCGGAAGTCTTGCTCGTCTTCACCGAGGGGGCTGCGCTACGCCTGCTCTTCTTGGTGGCCATCTCCACTCCTCCGAGGGCGGCGGATGCTAACAGTGGCTTGTCTCAAACCGCAATGAGCCACGCCCGTGTCTCATCGTGCCCTGATGGAACGGGCCTCGCGGCGATGGAGTAGAACGCCATCACGAATGGCGAAGCGACCGAGAATCCTGGATGTCGACGCGCACGTGGTGGAGCCGAGCCACGTGTGGACCCACTCCCTGCCGCGCGGGTTCCGCGAGCGGATGCGGCTGCGCGCTCCCGAGCCCCGCGCGCGCACGTGGCAGGAGGAGGTGGAGTGGCGGGCGCGCCTCGTCCTCGCGTGCGAGCGGGAGGGGCTGGACGTGGAGGAGGTGGAGGAGGCGATGGCGCGGGCGGAGCCCGGCCTGCAGTACCTGGAGGTGGATGGGGTGCCGCTGCTGCCGGAGGTGGCGCGGCAGGTCTGGGCGCCGCTCGCGGCGGGCGCCTTCACCCGCTACCTGCCGCTCATCCGCGGCGGCTTCGACGGCGCCTCCTTCGCCGAGGTGATGCGGGCCATGGGCGTCGAGCGGGCCTTCTTCTATCCCACCGTCTTCCTCCTGCTGCTGGCGGTGGACGACATGGAGCCTGGGTTCGCGGCGACCCTGATGCGCGCCTACAACGACTGGCTGCGAGGCTTCTGCGCGGCGGACCCGGGTTTCCTCCACGGCGTGGGCGCGCTGTGCCGGCATGAGCCGGAGGCCATGGTGCGGGAGGTGGAGCGCATCGCGGAGTGGGGCTGGAAGGCGGTGATGGTGCACCCGCAGAAGGTCAAGGGGCGGCTGTTGAGCGACCCCGCCTTCGAGCCATTCTGGACGCGGTGCGAGGAGCTGGGAATCGCGGTGGGCCTCCACGGGGGCGCGCACATGCGCCTGCCGGATGCCGGGACGGGGCATGTCCGCACTCAGTTTGGCATCCACGCCGCGGCCAATCCGATGCAGTTGACGCTCGCGCTGCTGACGCTCCTGGAAGGGGGCGTGCTCGAGCGGCACCCGGGCCTGCGGGTGGGCCTGCTGGAGGGGGGATGTGGCTGGCTGCCCTTCTGGCTCTGGAGGCTGGACTCCGCCTACGAGCGGGACGGGTGGACGGTGTCCGAGCACGTGCGGCGCAAGCCCTCGGAGTACTTCGCCCGGCAGTGCTTCATCACCTGCGAGCCCTCGGAGCCGGGCATCGAGCAGGTCATCGACATGGTGGGCGAGGACTGCGTGCTGTACGCGTCCGACTTCCCCCACCTGGACCACCCTCCGCATGTCCAGGAGGATGCCTCCCTGCTGGCCGAGCGGTTGGGCTCGCGGGTGGCGGGGAAGATACTCTGGGACAATGGATGCCGGTTCTACGGCGTGCGCGGCTAGGCGCGCCTCCTCGAAGCAGCGCCAGACAGTGAGCCTTTCGTGACTCTCAAGCCCCGAGCCCCCAAGCCTCCCTCCAAGCGTCACCCCATCATCCCTCCGGAAGCGAAGCTCCGTCTCCGGCCGCATCTGCGGGCGGCCCTGGAGAAGCTACGGCCCCGTGGCCGTCCCCGGAGGGCGCCTGTCCCCGCGCCGGTGAGCGCTCCGGAGGCGGAGGACACCGGCCCCATCACCGTCACCCTGGCGCTGCGGCGGCAGCGCCGCGTCCCCTCCGCGGAGGCCATGGCGAAGCTGCCGCCCGCCCGCCGCAAGTACCTGGGCGCGGAGGAATTGAAGGACTTCGGGGCCTCGAAGGAGGACCTCGAGGCGGTGGAGGCCTTCGTCGCCGAGAGGGGGCTGGACATCGAGCGGGTGTACCCGGCCGCGGCGATGGTGGTGGTGAGCGGGACGCCGGAGGCGGTGGCCAAGGCGTTCCTTCCCCCGGGCGGCGCCAGCGACCTCGTCGAGGCTTCCGTACCTCCCGCGCTGGCCGGGAAGGTGCGCTGGATTTTCGGACTGGACGACCGGGAGCTGTCCCGTTCCCCGGCCTTCATGCGCAGCGGCAGGGAGCCCCTGCCGAAGCTGATTGCGAAGCAGCCCCATCTGAAGGAGATGCTGGTGCCCCGGGGGCACCTCGCGCCCGATGTCGCGCGCTTCTATGGCTACCCGGAGCTGTCCGGCGAGGGGCAGTGCGTGGGGCTCCTCCAACTGGGCGGAGGCGCCGTCGAGAAGGACCTGCAGCAGTACTTCCAGGCCCTGGACCTTCCGTATCCGGAGCTTGTCTTCATCGGGGAGAACAAGCGGGGCCGGGGCCGCTTCAACGTGGAGGTGACGTTCGACATCTCCCTGGTGGGCGCGGTGTGCCCCCGCGCGAGAATCGCCGTCTACAACTCGCATGACGTCAGCGTGAACGGCATCCTCACCGCGCTGTGCATGGCCATCTTCGACGAGGTGAACAAGCCCTCGGTGCTGTCGATGAGCTGGTCCTTCCCGGAAATCGAGGGCCAGGGGCCCACGCAGCTCGAGGCCGACATCCTCGACGAGCTGCTCGTGCTGGCGGCGTGGAAGGGCATCTCCGTGTGCATGTCGAGCGGTGACAGCGGGGCGCTCACGCCCATCACCTCCTCCGATGGCAGGTCCACGGCGGTGCCGGCGGCCAACTTCCCCGCCAGCAGCCCGTACGCCCTGGCCTGTGGAGGGACGACGCTGCTGGCGAAGGACGGGGCCATTCATTCAGAGACGGTCTGGAACTCGCTGACCCGGCCCATGCTGTTCCTGAACTGGCCGAAGGCGCAGAACGCCTTCCCGTACCCGATGGCGACCGGCGGCGGAATCAGCCGCCTCTACGAGCGCCCGGCCTATCAGGACGCGGCGGAGGTCCCTCCGGTGGTGGACTGCTACTGGTTCATCGGGGACCTCCAGCGGGTGGACACGTTCCATGGGCGGGGCACGCCGGACGTGGCGGCCAGCGCGGACTGGATGACAGGCTATGAGTTCATCTTCCAGCGGCGGTGGAACACGATGGGCGGCACCAGCGCGGCGGCCCCCATGTGGGCGGCGTTGCTGACGCTGATGAACGAGGGGCTGGAGGCCAACCACGGGCCGGGGACTCGCGTGGGGTGGCTCAACCCGCACCTGTACCGGCTCTGCCTGGAGGAGGGCGCGAAGGTGTGCCGGCCCATCTCCCAGGGAAACAATGGTGGCTATCAGGCCAAACCGGAGCGGCGGTGGAATCCGTGCACCGGGCTGGGGTCTCCGGACGGGAAGAAGCTGGCCGCGGCGCTGGGGGCCTGGCCGGTGAAGCCCCGGCAGGCGCGCGCGGTGGCGGGGCGCCGAGGAGGCCGCAAGTAGCTCAGCGCTGTCCGGCCCGCGCCCGCTTGGGCAGGGTGATGATGAACTCCGCGAACTCACCCGGGGTCGACTCCATCCGGAGCGTCCCCTGGTGGCCCTGCACCACGATTTCGTGGCTGAGCGACAGCCCCAGCCCCGTGCCCTGTCCCGGGGGCTTGGTGGTGAAGAACGGCTCGAAAATCTTCTCCGCCAGCTCCCTGGGAATCCCCGGCCCGTTGTCGCGGATGCGCACCTCGGCCTGGGCCCCCCGGCTCAGGGTCCGGATTCGCAGCGTCGGCGTGTACGCGGGGCCGGCCTGCTGGCGCTTCTGCCGCATGGCATAGAGGGCGTTGTCCACCACGTTGATGAACACCCGCGAGAGGTCCGCGGCCACCATCTCCACGCGCCCCAGGTCCGCGTCGTATTCCGCCTCCACCACTACCTCGAGCGGCGGGCCTCGCACGCCGCCCTGCCCGAGCCCGACGCTCTCCGCCACGAGCGCATTCAGGTCCCGCTCCTCCCGGACGCCCGCGGGCCTGCGGGCATGCAGCAGCATGCCGTGGATGAGCGAGTCGGCCCGCTGGCCGTGCTCGTAGATTTTCGTCGTGCTCTCCCGGAGGCTGGAGAGCGCGTCGTCCACGTCCTCCGCCGTCCCGGTGGGCAGCGCCGCCCGCTGGCCGTCCAGCAGCTCCGACAGCTCTCCCACCCGCGCGGACGACAGCCGGGCGAAGTTGTTGATGAAGTTGAGGGGGTTGCGCAGCTCGTGCGCCAGCCCGCCCACCAGCGCCGCCAGCGAGGCCAGCTTGGCGTCCATGATGAGCTGCATCCGCTCCACCGTCTCCCGTTCGATGCGCCGGTAGAGGGCCGCGTTCTCCAGGGCGAGCGCCGCCTGGCTGGCGAAGGCCACCAGGAACTCGAGGTCCTCCTCCGAGTAGCGGTTGGGGAGCGAGAGGTTGTCGACGTACAGCACGCCGATGATGTCGTCCTTGGGCTTGAGCGGGACGCACATGGAGGCGCGAATCCTGTGGATGATGACGGATTGCGCGTCGTCGAGGCGCGGGTCCTGTGTCGCGTCCGAGAAGAGCGCCGCCACGCTCTGGCGCATGACGTACTCGACGATGTTCTGGCTGTAGATCTGCCCGTGGACGGGGGTGCCCTGCGCCGTCTTGACGACGCGGGGCTCGAGCTCCCCCGTGGCCTCGTTGACGAGCAGGACGGCGCCGCGGTCCACGTGGAGAATCTGGAAGGCCAGGTCGAGAATCCTGCTCAGCACCTCGTCGATGTTGTCGGAGGCGGAGAACAGCTTGGCCACCTCGAGGAGGATGCGCAGCTTGTCGCGCGTGCGCGTCGCGGCGGCATCCGACGCGCTCGGATGTCCTTCCCCGGAAGGCGCGTCCCGCACCAGCTCCTGCAAGGGCACGCGGGTAACGGCGCGGACCACCTGGGGACGTAGCGCGGACAGCGGGCCCGTGCCGTCCGCGCTGGCGTCCGCGGCGAGGACGGACGGGCTCTTGTCCATGAAGAGGAAGTGGAGGTCGCCCAGCCGGAGCGTGTCCCCGAAGCGGAGTTCCTGGCGGCGGACCTGCGTGCCGTTGACGAAGGTGCCGTTCTTGCTCTGCAGGTCCACGACGAAGAAGCGGCCGTCGGTGCACTCGATGAGCGCGTGCTGGCGCGACAGGCTGGGGTGGGGGATGCAGATGGGCTGGGAGTCGGCCCTGCCGATGGTGACGGGCTCGGTCCCGAAGGGGAACACCACCTCGTTGGGCTGACCCAGGTTGTAGACGAGCATCGGCATGATGGACCCACCGCTTCATGAAGGCAGTGGGTCAGGCTCAATGACGGCTGGGACGCTGTCAACTCCCCAACCTGGGAACTGGAGGATGGAGTGGGGCGAGGGCCGGGCATGCTCCATGGTCCTCGCCCGCTCCGCTACGGATTGGCCAGGACCGCGGCCAGGCTGTCGCCTTCCACCATTCCGCAGTGCGCGACGTAGCTGTGGCGCTGACCGTAGTACTTCTGGCTCCGGTAGAGCCCGTGCTTCAGGTAGGGCCCCGTCGTCTTATCGTTCGGGTTCGTGGAGGCGGTCGTCTTCAGATTCCAGGTTTGTACCGCCTGGGGAGGAATCGCCCACCCGGTGCTGTACCAGAGCCCGACCTCACCTTGGCTGGAGCTGTTCGAGTACACCACGGACACCACGAAGTTGTGCCATTCGTTGTATGTGAATGGCGCCTTCCAAACGCCAATGGGGTACGGCGTCCCGGGCATGCTCAGCTCGAGCCCGATGTACGGCGCGTTGCTCGACTTCTCCCGCTTGGCGCTGAACGCGATGGGGGGGCTCCCCGTGTTGCTCGCCTGGTGCCATTGCGTGAAGACCTGCCAGATGCCTTGGGTGCCCGGTCCAATGGGAAAGGCGCTGTTGAACTCGGATTCACCCAGGGGGAACAGCGTGCTCCAGCGGTAGAAGTACTTCGCGCCGCCAGGGGTCCCATTTACCGGGTAGTGGACGAGCTCGGTCCGGCTCACGCCGTTGCATGGCCTCACCGCGAGGTCGAACCTGTAGGGCTCGGCAAAGGGATTGGAGCCCGGGTCGATGGGCCGGACGAGCATCACCTGCTGAGCCACCTGGGGGTTGTGGGAGATCGTTCTGCCCGTCTGGTTGTCCTGCACCTGGGTCGTGTACCAGCGGCTGAGGTCCGGGACATCGAAACCCCGCCAGAGGACCCCTGCGGCTCTCAGCCCAACGGCGTACGTGTCTGGTCTGCCCGGAGTCGTTCCAGGTCTGATCTCTGGCATCGTTCCCTCTCTGTTCGCTTTCCAGCGACAGGGTGAGAAGCCGGCGCGGGAGATGCACCCCACTGGCCGTGAAGCGACGCCTGCACTGATTGTGCTGGGGCAGTGCTTGAGGCCGCTGACCTGTCGGCCTGTCGTCCCGGGTCGCCGCGGAAGGCGGGAACGTCAGGCCAGGTCGGCGTCCTGCCGAGTCATCGCCGCGCCGCACGACATCTGGATGGGCGACCAGGGGTTCGTCCAGCCTGTGGGGTGCTGTCGTGGAGGAACGGCGGGAGGAGCTTCGCGGGTCAGGGCGCCGCGGCCTGCGAGGCCTCCGGGCGCACGCGGGCAATGGCCCTGTGAACCATCTCCCCCGGCTGGGCGCCGCTCAACTGCACCACGTGGCCGCCCGCGCCCACGATGCGCAGGGTGGGCACGCCGCGGATGCCCAGCCGCTGCGCGGCCTCCTGGTCGAACACGACGCGGCCGGTGTAGCTCCCGCTCTTGAGCGCCCGGGTGAGCGCCTCGCGGTCCAACCCGCTCGCCTCGGCGATGTCACCCAGGACGGCCAGGTCTCCGATGTCCCGTCCCTCCTCGAAGAAGGCGCGGAAGACGCCCTGGTGGAAGGCGGGGAAGGCGCCGGCGTCCTTGGCGAACTCGGCCGCCTCCAGAGCAAGTCGGCTGCGCGGCTGCACGGGCGGCAGGCGGAGCGTCATGCCCCGCTGCTCGGCCATCGGGTAGACGGCCCGCGCCCAGGTGGTCCGCAGGTACTCCCCGGCCGGGTCGAGCGTGGGCACCGGCGCCGGGCGCAGCTCGTACGCGCGCCAGTGGACCTCCAGCTCCGGGCCGAGCTCCGACTGGAGGCGCTCGAGGACGGGCAGCTCCAGGTAACAGAAGGGGCAGACGTAGTCGCTCCAGACGTCGATGCGGACAGGGGCGCCTGAGGTGGACATGAGGGACGCTCCTCGGCTGCCCGGATGGATGGAGGTGCCGGGCCAAGGCTCAAGTTGCGCATCCACGCGGCTCCCTGCCCGCTTGCGCCGGCCCGCCCGTCCTCCCGCCGTGCGACGTCGCGGGCATGGAGGGCGAGAGCGCCCCCACGTACAGCATCCCGTGGAAGCCGTCGGAGAGCCTGGAGAGCATGAGGTGAGGCCTCGCTCCTGGTGGCCCCTTGGCGAAACGACGCCGGAAATGAGATGACGCTTGGGGCAGGATGCGAGCGTCGGCCCACGGCTCGTGCGGAGAGAAGGGCCCGGATTCCCCAAGAAAACCGACGTTGTTCGTCTTGTCCTAAACCGCCTGGGGGGCGCGGACGAACAGTCACACCAGGAGCAGGCAGGGGGCCCGGCGCCCGCTGCTGGGGCGTAAGCGACCCTCCGGGTGTGGTGGAATGAATTTCCCCAAAGGCGCTAGGCTGAAGAGTTTCTGTCATGACGGAAGACGCTGAGGGGCTTTCGGATTCTCCGGACATCGCGGTGGTGGGGATGGCCGCGCGACTGCCCGGGGCGCGGGACGTGGACACCTTCTGGCGCCGTGTTCGCGACGGCGTGGGGTCGGTCACCTGGTTCACCGATGCGCAGCTGCTGGGCGCGGGGGTGGACCCGGCCCTGCTGAGAGACCCCAACTACGTGAAGGCGGGGATGGTGTTCGAAGGGCTGGAGGACTTCGACGCGGGCTTCTTCGGCTTCAGCCCCCGCGAGGCGTCCATCATGGACCCCCAGCACCGGCACTTCCTGGAGGTGTGCTGGGAGGCGCTGGAGCACTGCGGCCACCCGCCCGAGTCCTTCAAGGGGCCCATCGGCGTGTTCGGTGGCTCCGGCATGAACGCGTACATGCCGTACAACCTCTTCACCAACCCGCAGCTCATGGAGCAGGTGGGCCTGTTCCTCGTCCGCCACACGGGCAACGACAAGGACTTCCTCACCACGCGCGTCTCGTACTGCCTGGACCTGCGCGGCCCCAGCCTCAACGTGCAGACGGCGTGCTCCACGTCGCTGGTGGCCATCCACGCGGCCGTGCAGAGCCTGCTCTCGCGGGAGTGTGACCTGGCGCTCGCGGGCGGCGTCACACTGGAGATGCCGCACTACCGGGGCTACCTGTACCAGGAGGGGGAAATCCTCTCCCCGGACGGGCACTGCCGCGCGTTCGACCACCGCTCGCAGGGGACGCTCTTCGGCAGCGGCGTGGGCGTGGTGGCGCTGCGCCGGCTGGAGGACGCGCTGGCCGACGGCGACACCATCTACGCGGTGGTGAAGGGCAGCGCGGTGAACAACGACGGCGCGCGCAAGGTGGGCTACCTGGCGCCGTCCGTCGACGGCCAGGCGGATGCCGTGGTGGAGGCGCTCAACGTCTCCGGCGTCACCGCGGACAGCATCGACTACATCGAGTGCCACGGCACCGGCACGCCGGTGGGCGACCCGATTGAAATCACGGCGCTCACCCAGGCCTTCCGCACCCAGACGCAGAAGAGCGGGTACTGCCGCATCGGCTCGGTGAAGACCAACATCGGCCACCTGGACACCGCCGCCGGCGTGGCGAGCTTCATCAAGGTCGTCCAGATGCTGCGCCACCGGCAGATGGCGCCGAGCCTCAACTACGAGAAGCCCAACCCGCAAATCGACTTCGCCCGCACGCCCTTCGTGGTGAACGCCTCGCTGCGCGACTGGCCGGCGAAGGCCGGGCGTCCCCGCCGCGCGTCGGTGAACTCGCTGGGCGTGGGCGGCACCAACGCGCACGTCATCCTGGAGGAGGCCCCGGCCCAGCCGCCGACCTCCGCGCCGCGTCCCTTCGAGACGCTCTGGCTGTCGGCCCGCACCCCCGCCGCGCTCGAGCGGGCCTGCCGCCGGCTGGCGCAGCGGCTGGGCGAGGAGAACGCCCCCAACCTGGGCGACGTGTCCTTCACCCTGCTGGCCGGCCGCCGCCGCTTCTCGCACCGGCGCGCGGTGGTGGCGTCCTCGCGCGAGGAGGCCGTCCGCCTGCTGGAGACGCCCGACGCGAGCCGCACCGCCCAGGCGAAGACGGAGGCGGAGAACCGCTCCGTGGTCTTCCTCTTCCCCGGCGGCGGCGCGCAGTACCCGGGCATGGCGAAGGGCCTCTACGAGCAGGAGCCGGTGTTCCGCCGCGCGCTCGACGAGTGCCTCACGCTGCTGGAGCAGCACGAGTCCCTGAAGCTGCGCCCGCTGTTGTTCCCCGAGGCCGGCAAGGAGGCCGAGGCTCGCGCGCAGTTGGAGCAGGCCACGTACGCGCTGCCGGCGCTGCTGTCCGTGGAGCTGTCGCTGGCCGCGCTGTGGAAATCGCGCGGCCTGTCTCCCGTGGCCTGCATGGGCCACAGCATGGGCGAGTACGCCTGCGCCCAGATTCTGGGCGTGCTGTCGGTGAAGGACGCGCTCGGCATCGTCGCCTGCCGCGGCCGGCTGTTCGACCAGCTCCCCCCGGGCGCCATGCTGAGCGTGGAGCTGCCGGAGGCGGAGCTGAAGCCGCTGCTGGGGCCCGGGCTGGACCTGGGCGCGCACAACGCGCCCGGCCTGTGCCTCGTCTCCGGCGAGGTGGCCGCCATCGACGCGCTGGAGGCGCAGCTCAAGGCGCGCGAGGTGGAGGCCCGGCGCCTGCACATCCGCGTCGCCGCGCACTCGCGCATGCTGGAGCCCATCCTCGGCGCGTTCCGCGAGTACCTCTCCAAGGTGCGCTTCTCGCCGCCCACCGGTCCGTGGGTCTCCAACGTCACGGGCACGTGGATTACGCCCGAGGAGGCCACGTCGCCCGACTACTGGGTGCGCCACCTGCGTCAGCCGGTGCGCTTCGCCGAGGGCGCGGGCGTGCTCCTGGCGGACAAGGCCCGCGTGTACCTGGAGGTCGGCCCCGGCCAGACGCTCATCTCGCTGCTGCGCGCCCAGGACGAGAAGCCCCAGGCCGAGCAGCTCGTGCCGTCCCTGCGGCACCCCAATGACACCGTCCCCGACCTCGCGTTCTTCCAGCTCGCGCTGGGGCGCCTGTGGGCGGCGGGGGTGGACCTCGACGCCGCGGTGCTCTTCCAGGGACAGAAGCGGCGCCGCGTCGCGCTGCCCACGTACGCCTTCGAGCGGGAGCGCCACTGGGTGGAGCCGGGCGCGGGCAGCTTCATGGCCCGCCGCGAGGGAGAGCGTCCGCTGGTCCGCGAGGAGGACGTGACGCGCTGGGGCTACGCGCCCCACTTCCGCGAGCAGCCGGGCCCGCAGCCGGAAGGAGTGCCCGCGAACGAGCGCTGGCTGCTGGCCGCGCCGGAGGAGCCGCTCGCGGAGGAGCTGGCCCGTGAGCTGGTGGCCCGCGGCGCCCGGGTGCTGCGCGTGGTGCCGGGGGACGCCTTCGGGCGCCGGCCGGACGGTGCCTTCACCGTGCGCCCCGACGCGCGCGAGGACTGGGAGGCACTCTGGGACGCACAGGGCTCGGAGGGCCGCGTGCCCTCGCGCCTCGTGGACCTGGCTGCCGCGGATACCTCCGAGGGGGGCTGGGAGCGCGCGGTGTCGCGCCACTTCCTGGCGCCGCTCGCGCTGCTCCAGTCGCTGACGGCCGAGTCCCTGCCCAGGGGGCTGCGCTACGTCCGGGTGATGCGCGGAGGGCTCGCCGCGGGCGGTGCCGCGCGGAGTCCGGAGCAGGCGCTCGCGCTGGGGCCGGTGCTGGTGGGCCCGAAGGAATTGCCCGAGCTGTCGGCGCGCGTGGTGGACCTGGAGCCCGGCGCCGCCCCGGCGACGCAGGCCCGTGAGCTGGCGGACGAGCTGCTGCGTCCGGACGTGGAGGCGCCGGTGGCGCTGCGCGGTGGCCGCCGCCACGTGCAGGTGCTGGAGCGCGCCGCCCTCCAGGAGGGCCCGTCGGCGCTCCGCGAGCAGGGCGTCTACCTCATCACCGGCGGCCTCGGCGGCATTGGCCGGACGCTGGCGGAGCTGTTCGCGCGCAAGGCGAAGGCGCGCCTCGCGCTGGTGTCGCGGTCGGCGGCCAGCGCCTCGCACGCGGAGCTCCAGCGCACGCTGGAGGGGCTCGGGGCGCAGGTGCTGCTGCTCAAGGCGGACACGTCCGACGCGGGGCAGCTCGAGGCGGCCATCGCCGAGGTGAAGGCCCGCTTCGGGGCGCTGCACGGCGTGGTGCACGCGGCGGGCGCGCTGGAGGACGGGCCGCTGGAGGCCAAGACGCGGGACTCGGTGCTGCGCGTGCTGGCGCCCAAGGCGCTCGGCGCGCTCGCGCTGGAGGAGGCGCTGCGAGGGACGCAGCTCGACTTCTTCGTCAGCTTCTCCTCGACGAGTGCGTACCTCGGGCCCCCGGGGCAGGTGGACTACGTCGCGGCCAACGCGTTCCTGCTGGCGCAGGCGCAGCGGCTGGAGTCCTCGGGCACGGCGAAGCGCGCGCTCGCGCTGGGGTGGGGCGTCTGGCAGGAGGTCGGCATGGCGGCGGCGCAGGTGGCGCCGCGGCTGCCCCCGGGCGAGCCGGTGAGCCACCCGCTCCTGCAGCGGCGCGTGGACGCGCCCGAGGGCCAGTTCGTCTTCCGCGCCATCTACGACGCGAAGGCCCTGTGGGTGCTGGACGAGCACCGCATGCGCGGCGGCGGGCCCGTCCTTCCCGGCACGGGCTACGTGGAACTGGCCCGGGCGGCCTGGGCGACGGCGCGGCCCGGCGTCCCCCTGGATTTGTCGAACCTGTCGTTCGTGGCGCCGCTGGAGGTGCCGGACGGCGAGGTGCGCGAGGTGGAGGTGTCGCTGACGCCGGACGGTGACGGCTTCACCTTCCGCGTGGCGAGCCGGGCGGCGGGAAGCGCCTGGGCGGACCACGCCACCGCGCGCCTGGGCTCCGTGGCGGGCGGGCCTCCCGCGCCGCTGGACGTGGCGGCGGCGCGCTCGCGCTGCGCGGACCGGCCGCTCACCTTCGGCGAGGGGGAGCAGGCGCTGCCGCAGGACGCCCTCATCGCCTTCGGGCCGCGCTGGAAGGTGCTGCGCTCCGCGGGCTTCGGCGCGTCCGAGGCGCTCGGCCGGTTCGAGCTGCCGGGCGCGTTCCGCGAGGACCTGTCGACGTACGGGCTGCCGCCGGGGCTGCTGGACATCGCGTCCGGCTTCGCCTTCTCGCTGCTGCCGGACGCGGGCCAGCCGGGCAAGCTGCACGTGCCCGTCTCCTACCGGCACCTGCGGGTGTGGGGCCCCTGGCCCGAGGCCGCCCTGAGCCACGTGCGCGTGCGCCAGGAGGAGGGCCGCGGGGCGCTGCTCGATGTCACCCTCTGTGACACCGACGGCCGCGTCTTCTGCGCCATCGAGGGCTACCTCGTGGCCGCCGTCGAGGCGAAGCGGTTCGGCCGCTCGCCCCAGAAGAAGGGCTCGCTGCTGGAGTCGTGGCTGCCGCTGGGCATCAAGCCCGCGGAGGGCCAGGAGGCCTTCCTGCGCGCGCTGGCCCTCTCCGGTACCCACGCGCTCTTCGTCAGCTCCATGGACCTGCACGGGCTGGCGACGCGCATGCGCCCGAAGCAGGAGGAGAAGCCCGCGGCCTCCGCGCCCGTGCAGCAGCAGGGCACGGCCACGGGACAGACGGCGGCGGATGCTCCGCGCGATGACGTGGAGCGCAAGCTGGCCGAGCTGTGGCAGCAGCTCCTCGGCGTCCCGAGGGTGGGGCTCAAGGACAACTTCTTCGACCTCGGCGGGCACTCGCTCGTCGCGGTGCGCCTGTTCGCGCGCATCAAGAAGATGCTGGGGGCGGACCTGACGCTGGCCACCCTCTTCGAGGCGCCCACGCTGGAGCAGTGCGCCGCGCTGGTCCGCGAGGCCGCCGGCATCCCCTTCACCCCGGACGCCGCTCCGGGCGAGGCGGCGCCGGCGCCCACCGCGACTCCCAGCGGGAAGCCGCAGGCGAAGGAGTGGTCGCCGGTCGTCACCATCCAGAAGGGCGGCAACGCCATTCCCTTCTTCTGCGTGCACGGCGCGGGCGGCAACGTCCTCAACTTCCGCGACCTGGCGGGGACACTCGGCAAGGACCAGCCCTTCTATGGCCTCCAGGCCCGAGGGGTGGACGGCAAGCTGCCGCCCGCGGAGAGCATCGAGGAGATGGCGTCCATCTACCTGGAGGGCATCCGTCAGGTGCGGCCGCACGGGCCCTACCTGCTCGGCGGCTACTCCGGCGGCGGCGTGGTGGCCTACGAGATGGCGCAGCGCCTGCGGGAGATGGGCGAGCCGGTGAACCTGGTCGCCTTCCTCGACACCTTCCACCCGAGCACCCGGGAGCGGCGGCTGAGCCTCGACGAGCGGCTGAAGGGGCTGCGCGAGCAGGGCCCGGCCTACGTGACGAACCGGCTGCGCCAGAAGGTGGAGCGCGACGGCAACCGGCTGGTGAACCGGCTGAAGCTGAAGTGGTACGAGCAGCGCGGAGAGGCGCTGCCCATCGAGCTGCGCGACCTGCTGCTCACCGAGCGCTTCGCGGAGCTGGCGGGCCGCTACAGCCCGAGTCCCTACCCGGGGCCGGTGACGCTGTTCCGCGCGCAGGAGGTCAACCCCATCTACTCGCACATGGGCACCAGCCTGGGCTGGGAGCCGCTCGTGCCGGCGCTGCGCATCCGAGAGGTGCCGGGTGACCACGACAGCCTCGTGCGCGAGCCCAACGTCCACATCCTGGGGAGGCTGCTGCGCGCCGCCCTGGACGAAGCACAGCAGGCGGGCGGCAAGTGAGCCGTGCGCGCTGGTTCGTCGTCGCGGCGCTCCTCGTGGGCGCCCTGGGAGTCCTCTCCGTGAAGCTCGGGTGGCCAGACCGGCGGGAGCCCGCGCCGGGACCGTTCGTGTATGACGGCGCACCGCTCCCTCCTGGAGCCGAGGCCCGGCTGACGGCGGGCGGCTGGACGCTGAGCGACGTCGCGGGCCCGTTCCGGCAGCGGGCGCTGGCGCGGCCTCCCAGCGGGGGAGAGACGCGCTGGGTGGTCTTCTTCGGCGGCAACGGCCCGGGGTATCTCGACGAGGCGCGAGGCGTCCTGGAGTCCCTGGACGCGGGGCGGGGCCTCGGGCTGGCCGCGGTGGCGCCGCCGGGCTTCGACGGCTCGGAGGGGGCGCCGTCGCCGGAGGCCCTCCGTGCCGCGAGCGAGGCCGCGGTGCGCTGGCTCGTCACCACGCACCAGCCGTCCGCGCTGTACCTGGTGGGCTTCTCCATGGGGAGCCACGCGGCGCTCGCGGCGGCGCACGCGCTCGCGCACGACGGGAAGCCGGCGCGGAGCCTGGTCCTCATGGCCCCGTTCACCCGGATGGACGTGACGGACAAGGGGCTCTGGGGCCGGCTGCGGCTTCCGGACCGCTACGACAACCTGCCGCTCGCCATCTCCGGCCTGCCGCCCGCTCGCGTGCTGCACGGACTGGCGGACCCCGCGTTACCCCCTGCCCACGGCGAGGAGGTGGCCCGCAGACTGGGCGCGTCCTTCCAGTCGTTCCCGGGGGTGGGGCACTCGGAACTGCTGAAGCACCCAGCCGCTCTCGCCGAGGCGCGGGCGGGCCTGGAACCATGAATTTTTCGCAATCGGAGAACCGTATGAGCGCGGCAGGCGAGTCGCCTTCCTGTTTCATCATTGGCGAGGGCACCCTCGTCGTCCCCTGTGCCCAGGCGCTCATGGAGCGTGGCGTCCGGGTGCTCGGGCTCGTCACCCGCGAGCCCTCCCTCCAGAAGTGGGCGGAGGAGCAGGGCGTCCCGCACGTCCCTCCCGGGGAGCAGGTGCTGCCCTTCCTGTCGAGGGCGCCCTTCGACTGGCTCTTCAGCATCGTCAACCTGAGCATGGTGAAGGACGAGGTGCTGCGGCTGCCCCGCCGCATGGCCATCAACTTCCATGACGGCCCGCTGCCCCGCTACGCCGGCCTCAACGTCACCTCGTGGGCCCTGCTGCACCGTGAGACGCAGCACGGCGTCACCTGGCACGAGATGACCTCGGGCGCGGACAAGGGGCGCATCCTCAAGCAGCGCCTCTTCGACATCGCCCCCAACGAGACGGCCTTCAGCCTCAACGCGCGCTGCTACACGCTGGGCATGGAGACCTTCGCGGAGCTCGCCGCGGAGCTGGTCGAGGGCCGCGTGGAGCCCGTCGAGCAGGACTTCTCCCTGCGCAGCTACTTCGGGCTCGCGCAGCGCCCGGAGGCGGCGGCCCTGCTCGACACCCACGGTGATGTCGAGGAAGCGCGCGCGCTGGTGGCGGCGCTGGACTACGGCGGCTATCCCAACCCGCTCGCGTTCGCCAAGCTGTGGCTGGGCAGCGCGCCCGTCGCCATCTCCGAGGCGCGCCGCGTGGAGGAGGGCTCCGGCGCGAGCCCGGGCTCCATCGTTTCGATTGAAGGCGACGCGCTGACGCTGGCCTTCGAGGGCGGGGACCTGACGCTGAAGGGCCCCAAGGGCCAGTGCGGCGCGCCGCTGTCGTGGGCGGAGCTGCTGGGCTCGCGCAACCTCGCGGTGGGCGACGCGCTCCCGCCGGCCCCTCCGGAGCTTCGCGCCCGCCTCTCCGAGGTGGGCCCGGTCGCCGGCAAGGCGGAGAACTTCTTCCTCCACCGCCTGGAGACGCTCGCGCCTCCGGACCTGCCCTTCCTGGGCGGCAGCGCCAAGGAGGAGGGGACGCACACGGTGACGCTCGCCGCCGCGGACATCGCCGCCGGCTGGGCCTCCGACCTGCCCGCCGACGAGCGGCTGCTCTTCACCGCCGCCGCCTTCCTGTCGCGCCTGTCTCCCGAGCCGCGTTTCGACGTGGGCTTCAGCGACGCCTCCACGCGTGCCCGCATCCAGGGCGCGGAGGGGTTCTTCGCTTCGCAGCTCCCGCTCCGGCTGGAGTTGCCGATGAAGGAGGCGCCGGCGGCCGCCGCCGCGGCCTTCCGCAAGGGACTCACCCAGCTCCGTGAGAAGGGCGCCATGGCGCGCGACGTGCTGGGCCGCTCTCCGCAGCTCTCCGGCCTGCCGCGCCATAACGGCGAGGTGGCGTACCCCGTGGCCCTGCGCATCTCCTCCGCGGGCGAGCTGAGCCACATGGTGCCCGGCGCGGCGCTGACCGTCTCCGTGGACGCGGATGGGTCCAAGGCGCACCTCATCTTCGACGCCGCCCGGGTGGAGAAGGGCCGTGTCTCCGAGCTGTCCCGTCAGCTCTCCGCGTTCCTCGCGTCGCTCCAGGAGGCCCCGGCGAAGCCGGTGGGCGAGCACGACCTGCTGGGCGCGGAGGAGCGCAAGCTGCTCGCGCTGTGGAACGACACCCGGCGGGAGCTGCCGAAGGACGCCACCATCCACGGGCTCTTCCGGGCGCAGGCGCAGCGCACCCCGGATGCCACCGCGCTCGTCTGCCGCGGCAAGACGCTGACCTACCGAGAGCTGGACGAGCGCAGCGACGTGCTCGCCCGCCACCTGCGCGGCGTGGGCGTGGGCCGCGACGTGCGCGTCGGCATCTTCATGGAGCGCTCGCTGGAGATGATGGTGGGCGTGCTGGCCGCGCACAAGGCGGGCGGCTGCTATGTGCCGCTGGACCCGGCGTACCCGGCCGAGCGCATCGCCTTCATGGTGGAGGACGCGGGCTGCCACCTGGTGCTCACCCAGGAGCGGCTGCTGGCGCGCGTGCCGAAGGCCGCGCAGCGCGTGCTCGCGGTGGACGCGGCGTGGGAGCAGATTGCCGCCTCGGCGGACGTCCAGACGCCCCCGGGCGGGCCGGACAGCCTCGCCTACGTCATCTACACCTCGGGCAGCACCGGCAAGCCCAAGGGCGTGATGATTGAGCACCGCAACTTCGTGAACTTCGGCATCGGCATGGACGAGCGCCTGGGCACGGAGCGCGGCACCTGGCTCGCCGTCACCAGCCTCAACTTCGACATCTCCGTGCTGGAGCTGCTCTGGACGCTCACCCGGGGCTTCACCGTGGTCATCCACGCGGAGCGGCACGGCGCCGCGCGGGAGGGCCAGCACGCCTCGCGCGCCATGGACTTCAGCCTCTTCTACTTCTCCAGCGACGAGGGGGAGCGGCCGGAGGGGCGCTACGACCTGCTGATGGAGAGCGCGCGCTTCGCGGACACGAACGGCTTCTGCGCCGTGTGGACGCCGGAGCGGCACTTCCACGCCTTCGGCGGCCTCTTCCCCAACCCGGCCGTCACGTCCGCCGCGCTGGCCGCGATTACGCGCAACGTCCAGCTCCGCGCGGGCAGCCTCGTGTCGCCGCTGCACCCCACGCTGCGCATCGCCGAGGACTGGTCGGTGGTGGACAACATCTCTCACGGCCGCGCAGGCATCTCCTTCGCGGCGGGGTGGCAGCCCAATGACTTCGCGCTGCGGCCGGAGAACTTCCCGGACCGCAAGCGCATCATGTTCCAGCAGATTGAAGACGTGCGGAGGCTGTGGCGCGGCGAGGCGCTGGAGGTGAAGAGCGGCTCCGGCAACATGGTGAAGGTGCGTACGCTGCCCCGGCCGGTGCAGAAGGAGGTGCCCATCTGGGTCACCACCGCTGGCAACCCGGAGACCTTCGAGGAGGCCGCTCGCGCCGGCTGCCACGTGCTCACCCACCTGCTCGGGCAGACGGTGGAGGAGGTGGCGCAGAAGATTGCCCTCTACCGCGAGACGTGGGCGAAGTGCGGCCACCCCGGCAAGGGCACCGTGTCACTGATGCTGCACACCTTCGTCGGCGAGTCCGAGGCCGCCGTGAAGGAAGTGGTGCGCGGCCCGATGAAGGCCTACCTCAAGTCGTCGGTGGGGCTCATCAAGGAGGCGGCCTGGAGCTTCCCTGCGTTCAAGGCGCAGACCACGCTGTCCAACGGCAACTTCGGCACCGACCACCTGTCGGCCGAGGAGATGGACGCGCTGCTCGACTTCTCCTTCGAGCGCTACTTCCAGACGTCCGGCCTCTTCGGTAGCGTGGACTTCTGCGTGGCCATGGTGGACCGGCTCAAGGGGCTGGACATCGACGAGATTGCCTGCCTCGTGGACTTCGGCGTGCCCACGGAGCTGGTGATGAAGCACCTGCCGCTGCTCGCCGAGGTGCGCAAGCGCGCCAACGCCAGCGTGGGCCTGAAGCCGGTGGATGACGGCGCGGAGGTGGACGGCTCCGTCCCCGCGCTGCTGGAGCGCCACCCGGTGACGCACCTCCAGTGCACGCCGTCCCAGGCCAGCATGCTGCTGGCCGAGGAGCGCGCGCGGGAGGGCCTCAAGCGCCTGAAGAAGATGATGGTGGGCGGCGAGGCCTTCCCCGTGCCCCTGGCGCGGCAGCTCTCGGAGACGGTGTCCGGCGACGTCGTCAACATGTACGGGCCGACGGAGACGACCATCTGGTCTTCCACGCACGTGGTGAGGAACGTGGGGGACTCGGTGCCCATCGGCACGCCCATCGCCAACACGCAGCTCTACGTGCTGGACGCGCAGAAGCGGCCGCTGCCCATCGGCGCCACGGGCGAGCTGTACATCGGCGGCGCGGGCGTGGTGCGCGGTTACCACCAGCGTCCCGAGCTGAACCAGGAGCGCTTCGTGGCGGACCCGTTCTCCCCGCAGCCGGGCGCGCGGATGTACCGCACGGGTGACGCGGCGCGCTGGCGGCAGGACGGCGTGGTGGAGTTCATCGGCCGCCTGGACCACCAGGTGAAGGTGCGCGGCTTCCGCATCGAGCTGGGCGAAATCGAGGCCCGGCTCGGCGAGCACCCCTCGGTGCGCGAGACGGTGGTGGTGGTGCGCGAGGACACGCCGGGTGACAAGCGCCTGGTGGCCTACCTCATCGCGAAGCCGGGCGAGCCGCCGGCGGCGGACGCGCTGCGCGACTTCCTGCGCGCGCGGCTGCCGGAGTACATGGTGCCGCAGGCGTTCGTCACGATGAGCGCCTTCCCGCAGACGCCGAACAAGAAGGTGGACCGCAAGGCCCTGCCTCCACCGGAGCAGGCGCAGGCGCGCGGCGCCTTCACCCAGCCGGAGAGCGAGACCGAGTCCCTCATCGCCGGCATCTGGCAGGAGGTGCTCAAGCTGGACAAGGTGGGCGTGGAGGACAAGTTCGCCGACCTGGGCGGCCACTCGCTGCTGATGGTGCAGGTGCTGGACAAGCTGAAGACGAAGGTGGAGCGGCCGCTCACGCTGGTGGACCTGTTCCGCTACCCCACCGTGCGTGCCCTCTCGACCTTCATCTCCGGTGACAGTGGAGAGGACGAGGCGCTCAAGGAGGTCGCGGCACGCGGAGAGGCGCGCGCGGCGGCCCGGCGGAACATGCAGCGCCGGCGGAGGTAGGCCCGCCGCCCCGGTGTCAGTCGCCGGTTCCGGAGACTCTCTCTGGAACCGGCCCCGCCTCGCGCGGTGCCGCGGCACGCCGCCAGCCCACGGCCAGGGCCACGAGCAGGGCGGGGAGGGTGAGGAGGTCTTCGGCGTCCACCGTGTGCGCGACGGGCGCCACCCGGGGCGTCCTGCTCTCCGTGACGAGTGCCCAGGCGGCGCGCGCGGGCCACTGAAGCGCGCCCAGGGCCCACTGCCAGGCCTGCCCCGCGGCCTCCGAGACGTTGATGGCGGAGAAGCACAGCCCCGTCAGCAGGACACACGTCACCAGCACCGCGCGGGACGGGTGGAAGCCTCTCCCGGCGCGCACGCAGGCCTTCTCCCAGAGCGCCTGGAGCAGCACGGGGAACATCACCAGCCCGGCCACGTCCGACAGCTTCCCCGTCCACCACGACGGCCAGCGGGCCTTGAAGACGTGGTCATTGAGGAGGAGGAGCACCACCGCGCCGAGCACCAGCGGGTGCAGCAGCGCGCTGCCGGCGAAGGGCTCCGAGCGGTGCGGCGCGGCGGAGGACACTCAGGGCTCCGAGATGTGGACCTGGAAGCCCTCGGGCTGCTCGGTCTTGTCCCAGATCTCCACGTTGGCAATCACCTTCCAGTCCACCTCGACCACGTCCTCACCCGCGACTCCCTGCGCCTCGATGTCGAGGACCAGGGGCCATTCACAGTTCTCGTCGAGCTCGCACCTGCCGGTGAGGAACTCGCCGTCGTAGAGGGGGCTTGCCTGGCCGGGCGCCTCGAGGACATGCGTCGTGCCCTGCTTGTTGTCGTCATCCTGGTGGCGCCAGCGCACGCGCAGCGAAGGCTTGTCCGTGGGAGAGGAGGTGGTGGTCCGCCAGTGCGCCACGAGCTCCACCGAGGAGTCTCCCCCGACGGTGTCGGACGAGTCCTTCGCGGAGGCCCGGATGACGACCCGGCGCGTGGCCGTGGGCGACGCGGCCGTCAGGCGCAGTGTTTCTCCCTGGTACTCCGCGGTGATGGGCGGACTCGCCACCTTGGAGGTCGCCACCGTGCCGATACAGGCCACGAGCAGCGTGAGGCGCGCCGCCCAGCGGCGGAGGTGGCGCGAGGCCGGGGACGGATTCGAGAGAGTCGGGGTCATGGCGGGCCATGATACGAGCAACCCACATGCCACCCGCGCTCCGAGGGAAGCACGCGGGGAGCCGGGCAGGAACCGCGACTCGCGTGTCAGCCCCGGCGCTGGCGCGCCGCCCGGGACTCGTAGAGCCGGTGCAGGAAGTCGTACAGGACCAGCTCCTGCGCCCGCGCGACCGAGCGCAACATCCGGTTGGCGTGCATGTGGGCCAGGCTCCCGGCCAGGTGGGCCAGCGACTGCCCCAGCGCGCCCCGGGAGTCGAGCGCCCTCAGGGCGTCCATGAGGGGGGCCTGACGCTCCGAGCGCCGACGCAACACCGCCAGGCCCTCCGCCAGGGGGCCCTCGCGCGGAGGCGCTTCCCAGAGCAGGGACTCCAGCTCGCGGCGGTGGGCCCGGAACCTGTCTCCGAGCTGCCGCTCGAGGGCGCCGTCCACCTGGAACTCCTGGCCATGGGCCCCGCGCAGCCCGGCCATGAGCGCGCGCCGGGACTCCAGGTCCAGGCCCAGGTCGTCGAGCAGCGCGTGGAGGCCGAGCAGCGTGAGCCGCCAGCGCGCGTCGGCGCCCCCGTCACCGGTGAGTGTGTCCAGCAGCTCCAGCGCGGCGTCGCTGTCCGCGTGGAAGAGACGCTCGGCGAGCAGCACGCCCTCGGCGCCGCCGTAGCGCTCCACCTCGCGCTCGTAGGTGTCGAGCTGGACGCGGTGGACGAGCCCCTCCCGGCTCAGCGGCGCGACGAGGGCGTGGAGGCGCTCCAGCACCTCCGTCCGGAGGCGGGCCGCGTCTCCGAGGAAGCGCACACGCAGGTGCCAGTCCGGGTCTCCATAGCGGAGGAAGAACCACTGCCGCGCCGCGCCCGAGGCCAGCGCCTCCCGCGCCAGGGGCGCCACGGCCTCGCGCAGGACGTGCTCGGCGGTGCCCGTGCCCGTGTACAGCTTGGCGTAGAGCCACTCCGAGCCGGGCGTGAAGGAGCGCACGAGCGGTGCCGGCCGCGCGGGGAGCGGTGCCGTGGGACGCAGCGCGGAGGGAGCCGAGCGCACGAAGGGCACCACCAGCTCGTGGACGAAGCGCCCTTCCGGGCCCTGGACGCAGAGGCTCTCGGTGAGCAGCTCCACGAGGTCCGCCTGCCGCCGGTCCTTCACCAGGTGCACGAACGTGTCGATGCTCAGCACGTTGTCCAGGTCCACCGGCAGCACGTTGTCCCGGTCCTCGACGCCCACGAAGCGCGGCAGCCGCAGCTCGGCGCGCAGGCGCTGCATGGCGTCGAAGCGCTCCGACTCGGGCGCCGTGCCCAGCGCGCGGAGCGTGGGCTCGCGCAGGCGCCAGCGGGCGCGATGGAGGATGAGCCTGCCGGCGGTGACTCGAGGCAGGAACGCGCTGTCCGCGAGCGGGCCGCCCCACCGCCACCGGAGGCCGGGAGAGACTCCCTGCTGCTGGAGCGTGGCCAGGAAGGTGTAGGCCCGCAGGTGGGCGCGGCCGAAGTCGTGGACGTGGGTCATCCGGGGGAGCACCTCGCGCCCCAGGCTCGCGGAGCGCAGGACGATGCGCCGCCCCTGGACGGAGATGCGAAGGTCCGTGACGGGGAGCTGCTTCTCCTGCGGCGCGCCCGAGCGCCCGAGGAACACCAGCTCGTGCTCGCGGAGGACGGGGCGGCAGATGACGTTGCCCACGCGCCCCTCGGGCAGGTGGACCAGCTCCGCGAAGACGGCGTCCGGGCGCAGCGCCTCCTCCTCGCGCAGGTGGGCCTCCACGTGGCGGTGGAGCTCCGGGTCCACGTGGCAGAAGCGCCCCAGGAGCAGCGCGCCCGAGGGGCCCATCACCGACTCCATCACCACCTGGAACCGCCCGGCGTCGATGTCCGCCGCGGAGTCGGCCACCACGCTCGCCATGACGGAGAAGGCATCCGGCAGCGGGGCCGTCCGGGGATTCTCCAGCGCCTTCAGGTCGGACGCGTCCAGCTCCAGCACCTGGCCACCCGCGCGCAGGACTCCCGTGAGCCGGTGCAGCAGGTGGGCCTGGGCCGCTGCTCCCCAATGCCGCCGCTCCTCGGCGGCGTCCGTGGGAAAGGCCAGCCCCCGCAGCAGGGGCGAGCCCTCCGCGGTGATGGGACTGCCCACCTCGAAGCCGATTCCCACGTCCTCATCCAGCGCTTCCACGAGGGGAACCTCCCGTCCCTCGTAGCGCCGCGTGAAGGCCTCTCGGAAGCGCCTCAGCGTCGGAGACTCCGTGGCCGGGCTGATGCGGTGGAGGAGGGCCACGCCCCGGGCCAGCTCCTCCAGCACCCGGGGCCCCAGGGAGAGCGCCTCGGCCGGCTTCACCATGTCCACCTGGAACAGGCGGCTCGGCTCGACGGGGGCCGGCAGCGCCTCCAGGCCGCGGGCGAGGTCGCGGTAGTGCGACGGCGCCGCGCCGAGCGCAGAGGCATCCAGGTCCGCCAGCGCCGCGTGGACGCGTGCCAGCCGGCGGTGGGGCTCCTCCATGGCGGGCACGGTGGCCAGTTGCTCCAGGATTTCCTGGAGGGGCTCGGGGCCCGTCACCCGCGGGGCCAGCTCGGGGACGAGGAGCTGGTGGTCCACCAGCATGCCGACGTACGCCTCCGCCTCCTCGGGGGCCACCTCGGGGTCCGCCTCGGCGAGGGCCCGGGCCAGCTCGGACAGCCGCGCTCCGGGGCGGGCCCGCTCCAGCGTGGCCTCCAGGTAGTCCGTGGGCTCCACGGCGACCAGGTGGTAGGCGCGCGTGCGCCCCGTCATGTGGGACTCGGCGTAGCGCAGCTTCCCCGCGGTCCGGTAGAGGCTGGAGTTGGGCCGGTAGCGCAGGGCGTCCCGTAGCGCGGGCTCCCGGGCGAGCCGCTCCGTCAACGCGCTGACGTAGTCCATGTCCAGCCGCGTGTGGCGCCGGTAGGCCGAGCGCGGCCCCAGGGTGAGCCGCGTGCGCGGGCCCAGGGTGCCCACCGAGCCGCCAGCGAAGAGGCCGAACGGTGTCGCGCGCGAGGCCATGCGCTGCCAGTAGCGCACCAGCGTCCGTTCGACCTTCTGGCCCCACTCGCTCTCGGGGGCGCGGAGCCACGTGGGGAAACCTTCGTCGAGCGAGGGCGAGGCGAGGAACAGCGCCTCGCGAAGCTCCGCGCGCGCGAGCCCGGCGGCGAGGCGCTCGCGCGGCAGCGCCCGCTCCCGTGCGCCGCCCTCGCTCCAGGCGCGCAGCGCGTCGAAGGGCAGCAGGGGCGTGCGGAGGAGGAAGAAGCCCGAGGCCGTGTAGCCGGGCAGCGCGGTGAGGGGGGGACTCATGACGGATGGGAAGGGGCGGAGCGCAGGGACATGAGCAGCAGGCGGTCCCACTCCGGCTCCACCGCCGAGGTCGCCGCCAGCAGGGCCAGGCCGATGCCCGCGGCCCCCGCGAGCAGGCCGGGGTGGTCCGTCCAGCCCTCGGTGCCGTCGGGGAAGAGCTCCAGCGTCTGGAACCCGCCGATGCCCAGACCCGGCCTCCGCA
The DNA here is from genome assembly GCF_020037125.1 of Myxococcus sp. RHSTA-1-4. Classification (GTDB taxonomy): domain Bacteria; phylum Myxococcota; class Myxococcia; order Myxococcales; family Myxococcaceae; genus Myxococcus. The sequence continues at coordinate 73,601 of NZ_JAIQDG010000025.1, read as the reverse complement.
GCGCGAGGGCATGGCGGAACCAGTTGCGCGCGGTGTCCGCGAAGAGTCCTTCTCCCGTTTCCTGGAAGAGCCGGTTGTAGAGGTGGCCCAGGCCCGCCGCGCCATGGCAGAGACCCGCGTCCCTCACCTGCCCGGCCCGGTTCCACTGGCCCGCCGACTCGCGGCAGAGCACGAGGGCCTCCTTCTCCCAGGCGGCGTCACCCACGGCGCGGGCGATACGGTGGAGGACGAGCGCCACGCCAGGGTCCCCGTAGCACCACGCGGGACGGCCCGGCCATGCACAGGGGGTGGCATCGCCTCCCAGGCGCGTGGGAAAGCGCGCGGGAATGGCGTCGGGGGCGCGCTGCGCCATCAGCCACTCCCAGCCGCCGCGAAGCAGCCCGCGCGCCGTGTCCGCCGCGACGCCGGTGGACACCGCGCCTGCCAGCACGGCCAGCACGCCCGGCATTCCGTGCGCGACGCCCAGGTTGTAGCACCCGTGGGGATGTGACTCGCGGGCCTGCGGCTCGACATTCCCGGGCGTGGTCTTCCAGCGCAGGCCCGCGCCGGTCCGCTCCGCGAGCTCGGCCAGCCGCGCCACCACGTGCTCCAGGCACCGCGATGCCCCGGGGCGGGGAAGCCGCTCCAGCGCGTAGACGCCGAGCCCCACCAGCCCGCTCACGAGGTCATAGCGGTGACGCCAGGGTCGTGCCTGGAGGTACTCCGCGAGTGCCGTGTCGATGTCGCTCAGGGGGTCCTCGTCCGGGGCCTCGGGCGTCCCCCGGACGTGCTGGAGGGCCCAGGCGATTCCGGGGAAGCCGTCGAAGAGGTCGGGGAGCAGGGGCGCCGTGGCGAGCGTCTCCGTGGCCTCGTCCAGCAGGGCTTCTTCCCGGGCGCCGTGCGAGGCGTCCCTCCAGGCCCGTGAGAGATAGGCGAACAGCACCGCCACGCCCGGATGCCCCTGCGCGAGCGAGGAGGACAGGGGGCCCGGCACCCGGAAGCGGGGCAGGTCCTCGATGATGCACTCCAGGGCTCGTAGCGCGGCCTCGCGCTCGGCTCCCTCCAGCAAGGGGTTCCAGTTCACCGCCCGCCGCGGGCCTTCGCTGCCGAAATCTCTCACGCCCAGGAGCTTCTTTCAGTGGGTGGTTGCAAGGGAATGGAAATCCGCAGGGGTGAAGGTTGCTATTGCAAGGCAGGTGCAAAAATATGTTGCCGCATGAGGGTGTTTCGTCAGCCTTTGGAGGGGAGCCTTGTGGATGCGCGGTCAGGGATTGCAAGATTCCCGGGCCGCCCGGTTCGGCGGTGATGCACCACAACGACAGGAAAGGCGACGCCATGAACAAGCAGGAGAACAAGCAGCCCAAGAAGCTGAGCCTGAGCCGTGAGACTGTCCGCATCCTTTCCAACCCGGAGACCGTGCCTGGCAAGCAGCACGAAATCACCACCCCGATCTGCACCGAGGGCGGCCCGCGCTGCGACTTCTGATACGTCAGGAGCGCTGTCCGTTCGCTGAGGCCTCACCGGGTGGGGAGCCGTGCCCTCATCCGGTGGGGTAATCACATTCGGCATATTGCAGTGCGTCGCAAATCCAGATGGCTGTTCTTCCCGCAAGGCATTCCCATTGAGAGGCGCGGGTCCGTTGGTTGTTCAATAATGAAGTGCCGTGGCCGGGCGGGGGCCCTCACGTGGAGGTTGCGGCGGCGCGGACGCGCGGCCAGAGTGCCGGGCCCATGAGCAAGTCCGCCGCGGAATTCGACATCGTCGTGTGGGGCGCCACCGGCTTCACCGGCCGCCTCGTCGCCGAGTACCTCGCCAGGACGCAGGAGGCCCACCGCGCGAAGTGGGCACTGGCGGGACGGGACCTCGGGAAGCTGGAGGAGGTGCGCCGGGGCCTGGCCACGCAGGTGCCCTCATGCGCGGAGCTGCCGCTCTTGAAGGCGGACGCGAAGGACGCGGCCTCGCTGGACGCGCTGGTGTCCCGCACGAAGGTGGTGTGCACCACGGTGGGGCCCTACGCGCGCTACGGCACCGAGCTGGTGGCGGCCTGTGCCCGCTCCGGCACGGACTACTGCGACCTGACGGGCGAGGTGCAGTGGATGCGGCGCATGATTGATGCCCACCACGACGAGGCCCGGGCGACCGGCGCGCGCATCGTCCACACCTGCGGCTTCGACTCGATTCCGTCGGACCTGGGCGTGCTGATGATGCAGGAGCACATGCGCGAGAAGCATGGCGGGCACCTGCGCTCCGTCCGTCTCTACATGGGTCCCATGCGGGGAGGCGCCAGCGGCGGCACGGTGGCCAGCGCGCTGCAAGCGGTGGAGGAAGGGGAGAAGGACCGCTCCGTCCGACGCATCCTCGTCAATCCCCATGCGCTGGACCCCGACCCGAAGCAGCCACGCAACCCGGCGGAGAAGGACCTGATGTCGGTGCGCTACAGCCAGGAGCTGGGCCAGTGGACGGGGCCCTTCGTGATGGCCGCGGTGAACACGCGCGTGGTGCGGCGCAGCCACGCGCTGCTCGGCTACCCGTGGGGGCGGGACTTCATCTACTCGGAGGTGGCGAGCTACGGCGCGGGAGCGAAGGGCCTGGCGCGTGCCACCAGCATGACGGCGGGCCTGGGGGGCTTCTTCGTCGCGCTGCAGGTGAAGCCGCTGCGCAAGCTGCTGGAGTCGAAGGTGCTGCCCGCGCCGGGGCAGGGGCCGTCGGCGGAGGCGCGGGAGAAGGGCTTCTTCGTGGCCCAGCTCCTGGGCGAGGGCGTGTCGCCGCGCACCGGGCGCGAGGTGCGGCTGAAGGGCAAGGTGGCGGCGAAGGGAGACCCTGGCTACGCGGCCACCGCTCGCATGCTCTCCGAGTCCGCGCTCAGCCTCGCCTTCGACAGCGTGCCCACGTCGGGTGGGGTGCTCACCCCGGCCTCGTGCATGGGCATGCGGCTGGTGGAGCGGCTGCGCCGGGCGGGGATGACGTTCGAGGTGCAGGAGCAGGCCTCATAGGCGGCCTGGCGTTATGCTGGGCCTCACATGATCTGCCCAGCCTGCGCGCGGCTCCGCGCCGATGAATCGGGGACCTCGTGCCCGGAATGTGGCACCGCGCTCGTCCCCGCCACGGAGCCCCATCTCGAAGCGCTCGTGCAGGCGACGGTGCGACGCCACATCGAGCGCTGGCGCGCCGACGGGCTCGTGGACGCCGCCACGGCGGTCCGGATGGAGGCGTCGCTCTCCGCCGTGCGGGCCGAGGCGCCTGCGCCCGCTCAGGTGCCGGAGGACCCCGCTGCCCGCGTGGAGGCGTGGGCGGACGGAATCGCCGCGTCGCTCCGGGAGGCTGTGGGGTGGCGCCCTGGCTGGGGGGCGGCGCTGGCCCGCTCGCTGGATGAAGCCGAGAAGGCGGAGCGGGAGCAGGTGGCCCGGCGGCGCGCGGGAGCGCGGACGGGGGACTCCGGCGAGGACGGCCTGGGCTCCGCGCTGGGGTCGGGGCAGGCGCTCTTCGCCCAGGGGGCGGGCTCGCTCGGCGGCGGGCTGGAGGCGGTGGTGGCGCTCGATGAAGGGCCGGCGAGCGCGCCCCGTCTCAACGAGTACATCTGGTGGTTCCTCGGCGCGGTGCTGGTGCTGGGCGGCTCCCTCATGGGGGTGCGCGAGGCGTGGCGGGCCCTGGGCGGAGTGCCCCGGCAGCTCCTGGTGACGGGGGCGCTCTTCGGCTACCACGCGGGCTTCATCGGGCTCGGGGTGTTCCTGTCGCGGCGCTCGCTGTCGGCCGGGCGCATCCTGGCCGGCATCGGGCTCGCGCTGCTGCCGGTGGTGTTCGTCGCGCTGTCCGCGCTGGCGGCGCTGACTCCCGTCATGGGTGTCGCCGTCGCGCTCGGTGTCGCCGGGCTCGGGTTCCTCCCGCTGAGGGCGGCGGGGCGGCTGCTGTATGGGACGTCCGGAGGGTCGCTGGCGGTGGCACTGGTCCCCTCGCTCCTGGCCGGGCTCCCGCTGATGGGGTTCGACGAGGCGCCCTGGCTCCGCGCGCTCTGCGCGTCCGCCGGCGTGGTGGCGCTCGTCGCCTCGGTGTGGCGCGCGCGGGCGGCGGGCTCGGCGATGGCCGCGGTCGTCAGCTCGGGCGCGGCGCTCTACGGGGCCCTCTGTCTCGCGCTCTTCTGCGTGGCCAGCGCGCCCTCCGGCTTCGATGCGCTGGAGCCGGGAAGCTCCCTGTTCGCGGGCATGACGCTGTGGGCGGTGGCGCTCGCCACGGTGGTGGCGATGGCGGCCACCTCCGACTCCGTGCGCGACGCGCATCCACGCGCGGGCCCGGTGTTGGAGACGCTGGCGCACGCGGTGGTGGCCAGCGGCGCGCTCGCGGGCGCCCTGGGCGCGTTCTCCTCCACGCCGGGGGACGACTTCTGGGCGGAGGTTGCGTCGGTGCTCGCGCCCGCGGGGGCCTCCGCGCTCTTCTTCCTGCTGGAGCCCCGGCGCCGGGCGCTGGTGCATCCGGCGGCCATGGCCGCGTTGCTCGCGGGCGTGGTGCTCGCGCGGACCCGGGCGCCCGTGGAGCCCGCGTGGTGGGTTCTTGGCGCCGCGGCGGTGTCCTCCGGGCTGTTGCTCGTGGCGCGGGCGACGGTGTCGCAGGGCCCTCGAATCCGGCTCCTGGCCTGGGGCGTCGCCGGCTCGCTGGTGACGATGACGGCCTTCACGCCGCTGGAGTGGGGCTGGGGACCGGTGGGCCCCTGGCCCAGGGCCCTGGCGGGGCTGCTCATCGCGGGGGCCGCCCACCTCGCGGGAGGCTGGCGCTGGCGGGGCCTCCACTACCTGGGCGGCGCCGCCGCGCTCTTCGGCGCGCTCGCGGCCGTCTCGGGGACTCCAGCGCTCGACGGGAGCTGGACGGTCCTGGCCGTCTTCGCGCTGGCGGGATGGCTCTACGGCCTCGCCGGGCTCGCGCAGGGCGCCTGGATGCGCCGCACCGGGCGGAGCGACGCGCTGAGACCGCTGGAGGACCTCTCGCTGGCAATGGCGTCGCTCGGGGTGGTGCTGGCCGTCGGCGTCATGCCAGCGTTGCCCGCCCTGCTCGCGAGCTCTGGTGAAGCGCTTGCCTTCATGCCCACGGCGCTCGCGGCCGTGTTGCTGTTGCCGAGCGCGCGGCGGGACGGGAGCCGGCTGGTCGCCTTCCTCGCGGCCTCGGGATTCGGGCTGGTGGTGGCACAGGTCACCGGCACCGTCTCCGACTTCAGCTCGGCGCGAGCCGCCATCGTCTCCGCGTCCGTGGGGCTCGGCTTCGCGGTCCTCGCGGCGTTGCGCGGCCCTGTCCTCGTTCCCCAGGCCGGGCCCGCGGCGGGAGTGCGCGTGAAGGGGCGGCGGGTGCTGGGCTTCATTCCCCTGCCGTTCGGGGCCCACGGCCTGCCGCTCTTCCTGGATGGCTTCGCGGGCGCCGCGTTCGTGCAGGCCGCGGCCGCCACCGTCACGCTCTCGCAGTGGCTCTCCAGTCCCAACGATGCCGAGCGGCCGACGGTGCTGCTCGCGGGTGGGCTGCTCACGGCCAGTGCCGTGGTGGCGTTCATGTCGCGAGGCTTCGTGGCGTGGGGGCTGCGTGGCTCGGTGGTGACGCTCGCCGCGAGCGGAGGGTTCATCGCGCTCACCGCCGTCATCAACCGCGCGGGCCGTCCGCTTCCGCCGGATGTGTCGGCGTGGCGTCTGCCGCTCATCGGCATCGCGCTATGGGGAGTGGCCCTGGCGACGCGGCGCTTCGGGCCCGCGCTCGGAAGGCTGCTGGAGAACCCCCGGCACGGACGCCTCTACCATGCGGTGCCTCATGCCGGCGTGGCCGCGCTGGCCGTGGTCCTCGTGCGTGGCGCCGTGGGCGTGGGGATGCCCGACCCGTCCCGCGCGCTGGGGCTGGTGCCACCGCTCACGCTGCTGGGCGCGGCGCTGTTGTCGCTGCTGCTCGCCGTCTCCTTCCGCTCGGTGCTGCTGGCGCAGGTGGGGCTCCTGCTGGGGCTGCCGGGTGCCGCGCTGTGGGCCTCGCGGCAGGACCTGCTCGGTCCGGACCTGGTGGCGATGCTGCCTCCCGATGGCCAGTGGGTGCGTGCCTCGGCGGCGCTCGCGTCCTCCGAGGTCCTGGACTGGCTCCAGCCCGAGGCGTGGCTCGCTCCGGGGGACACGCTCTTCCTCCTGTGGCAGCGGGCGTTCGCCGGCATCTCCGCCGCGGGGCTCGTGTATGCCGCCGCGGCGCTCGCGGCCCGGAATGAGCCGCTCCAGCGGGCGCTGCGCCGGTGGTCCGTCACGGCCGTGGCCCTGGTCTGCGCCGCCGCGTTCTTCCAGCCCGGGCTGCCGTCAGCGGGGCTGGCCTTCGCCACGGGCGCGGTGCTCTTCCTCGGAGGGGCTCGCCAGCAGGGGCGCGGTGTCCTGGGGGCCGGCATCCTCCTGCTCGTCCACGCCATGGCTCACCGGGTGCCCATCCTGGAGGCGTGGCCGGGGCCCGTCCTCGCGCTGGTGGGGCTCGCGGTGGTGGCGCTCAGTCCCTGGGTGGCGAGGACGCGCGGTCTCGACCCGGGCGCGACGCGCGTGCGCGCCCTCCAGGCCGCGGGCATCTACCTCTCCGCCGCGCTGGTGTACGCGCTGGCCGTGAAGGGCGACACCTCGCCCGTGCTGGCCGTCCCGATGCTCGTGGTGGAGACGTTCTTCGGCCTGGGGGGACAGTGGATGGTGTCCGCCGCGGTTCCCGTGACGCTGGCGCTGATTGCGGCCACGCTGTTCGTCGCGGCGTTCCAGTGGCGGGGGGCATTCGCGGGGTTCGTCGCCGCCCTCGGGTCGAGCGTGGCGGGAGGCGCCGCCGTCTCCGCGCTGATGGCGTCCATCGTGATTCGCGCGAGCCGCGTTGGCCCCTGGCCGTCGTACTCGGAGCTCTTCACCGTGCACGGGGCGGCGCTCGCCCTGGCCGCCGCGGGGAGTGTCCTGGCGCTGCACCTGGCCTATCCGTGGACGCAGCGGAGCCGGCGGGACGTGGCGGGCGGACTGGGGTGGGGACGGGACGCGTGGCTCGTGACGAGCGGCGTGCTGCTCGCCGTCGTGGCCGTGAGCGGCCGGGCCCCCGAGGACTCGCTTCCGCTGGCCATCGCGGCCATCGGGGTGGGCGTGCTGGTGTCGCTGCACTGCGCGTGGCGCGAGCACACGGGCCGGCATGTGTACTTCGTGCAGGTGGCGGTGGTGGGCGTCTACGCGCTGGTGCGCGGCCTGTATGCGCCCGGCCTGCGGCCCGAGCATGACGCGCTCTTCGCGCTGGCGCTGGGCTTCGTGCTGGTGGGGGTGACGGTGCTGGCGCGCCGGGCGGGAGTGCGTCCGGTGGAGGCCGCGACGCGGCGGTTCGCGGCGCTGCTCCCCATTGGCGTGGCGCTGGTGCTGCCGGGGGACGCGACGGGCGAGGCGGCGTTGCTCGCGGGCGGCTCGGGCCTGCTGTACGCGGCGCTGGGCGCGGTGGAGCGCAGCCGGATGTTCGGCGCGTTCGCGGCGGCGGCGTGCAACCTGGGGCTGCTCATCGCGGCGCTCGCGTATGGACTGGAGGGCCTGGAGGTGTACCTGGCGCCGCTCGGCCTGCTGTTGTTGATGCTGGGCCAGCTCTTCACGTCGAGCCTCCCTCATGCGGCGCGCAACGCGGTGCGCATCCTCGGGGGGCTGCTCCTGTACGTGCCCGCGGCGGCGAAGCTGGCGCTGCGGGTGGGCGAGTCGGCCGACGGGACGTATGCGCTCGTCTTCGGCGCCGTGTGCCTGCTGGGCGTGGCGGCGGGCATGGCGCTGCAGATTCGCGCCTACCTGGCGCTGGGGACGCTCTTCCTCACGCTGGACGTGGTGGCGAACCTGCTCAACGCCGGGCTGAGGGACCACCGCATCGGCTTCCTGGTGATGACGCTCACCGGGCTCTCCATCGTGGCCGCGCGGGTGCTGGCCACCCTGAAGCGCCAGGAGTGGGAGCTGCTGGTGCGACGCGTGCGCGTCCAGCTCCGCGACTGGGACTGAGCGCGGGGGGAGACCGCGCCGCGCTTGCCCAGCTCACTCGCCGAGGAACGCCAGCGCCGTGCGCGCGAAGGCGTCGCGATGCTCCAGGAAGATGGGGCCGTGGCCCCCACCTGGGACGACCCAGAGCTGGGACCGGGGAATGGACCGGTACAGTTCGAGCCCCAGCTCCACCGGGTAGAGCGGGTCATGGTCCCCGTACACGATGAGCGTGGGCGCGGAGATGGTGGACAGCAGCGGCGGCGTGAAGTTCATGTCGTCGTAGCTGTCCGCGAAGCCGCGCCCGTGCCGCCAGAGCGCGCGAATCTGCTCATCCCCCAGCGAGTGCCGCGCCCGCATCTCGGCCCACTCGGCCTCCGTGCGGCTCTCCTCGGTCAGCGTCGCCATGATGCGGCGGGCCTGCGCGGGGTAGTAGGGCGGGCTGGACACGACGACCATGCGCTCCACGCGCGCCGGCGCCCGGGTGGCGATGTGCAGGAGCGTGTTTCCGCCCAGGCTCATGCCGATGGCGCGGAACCGTTCAATCCCCAGTTGGTCCAGCAGTGCGAGCACGTCCGTCGCGCACTGGCGCACGGTGAACGCGTCCGACGGGTTGTTGCTCCCGCCATGGCCTCGCAGATCGGGGACGATGAGCCGGTACCGCTCCGCGAGCGAGTCCAGGTCGAAGACATGCTTCCAGTCCGAGCCCGCGCCGGTGAACCCATGCAGCAGCACGAGCGGGGCGCCCTGGCCTCGCACCGTGTAGCGCAGCTCCATGCCTTCGACGGTGACCGTGTGCGTGACAGGCGTTGTGTTCATGCGTGACTCCTCCGAGCATGAAGCGCCGCGCGCCTAGGCCACGGGCTGGGTCTGCGACTCGATGCCGAGCGCCTCCTGCGCGAAGCGGTACATGCGTGTGTTGAGCTGCTCCAGGAACGGGAGCGGGTGGCGCCCGGCGCGGTCCGCCGCGTCCTCCAGCTTCTGCTTGCACTGCAAGTCATTGCAGAGCGTCACGCCCACGCGGCGCTTGTTGTCCACGTCCGTGGTGAGCATGCCCACCTCGCTGGACGTGCCATGGCTGTGGCACCACTCGCACATGCGGTAGGTCGGCTCCCCGCCCGGGGGCTCGCGGCGGAAGATGAGGCCAATGGGCTTGCGGCTGCCGGGCGCGGAGAAGATGAGGTACACGCGCGCGCCGGACGTCTCCGTCCAGGCGAGGTAGTCACGGACGAAGAGCGGGAAGGTGAGGCCCTCGGGCATCTCGATGACCCGGCGGTCCCGCGAGCGGAAGGACTCGATGAGCTCCCGGTCATTCTCGAATCGAAACACGGCGGCTCCTTGTCGAACGCCTGCACTAACAGTCAGCCCCATCCATATCCACCCCGAGCAGGGGGGCAGCCGGGCCCCCTCCCGTCAAGCCTGGGGGCATGAAGAAGGGGGACCTGCCGGCACAGGCATGAGCCAGCCCGTCTGGCGCGGCCTCCCGGGTGCGGCCCGCCCCAGACGGTCAACCCTTGCTGCACGCTGGTGAGCCATTTGGCCGCCATGGTACCGTGCCCTTGATTCGCCGGAGAGCCCCTCCAGGCTCCAACGGCCGTCCGGCGCGCCTCATGGCCAGAATCCTCATCGTCGATGATGAAGTGCACGTCCTGGGAGCACTCCGGCGGTTGCTGCGCCGCGAGGGCTTCGCCATCGAGGTGGCGCTCAGCGGGGAGGAAGCGCTCGAGAAGCTGCGCACCTTCGAGGCGGACCTGGTCATCTCCGACTTCCGCATGCGGGGCATGAACGGGCTGCAGCTGCTCGGGCAGGTGATGCACGCCGCGCCGCGGACGGTGCGGGTGCTGCTGTCGGGCCATGCGGACCTGCGGACCGGGGGCTGCCCATCGGCGGAGGGAGTCGTCTCCCATTTCTTCAGCAAGCCCTGGGACAACGAGCACCTCATTGCCACGGTGAGGTCCCTCCTCGAGTCACACGTCCCCGTGCCCGGGAGCGCCTGAGCCCCGGCGACGACGCCCCTTTGTGGGGCACGAGGGGGAAGTGCTTCGTCGGGATTCGCGGATGCGTCGTGAATGCGTCACTATCCCCAGTTGACGCATCCGGCTTCATGCTGAGGCTTCGTAGCATGGGCTCCCTCCAGGAGGTCTCCAGTGCTCTCTCGCCCCCCGCCGCACTTCCACGTGGCCATCGTTGGCAGTGGCTTTGGCGGACTCGGAATGGCCATCCGCATGAAGCAGGAGGGCTTCCGGGACTTCGTCATCCTGGAGCGCGCCCAGGACGTGGGCGGTGTCTGGCGTGACAACTCGTACCCGGGCTGCGCCTGCGACGTGCAGTCCCACCTCTACTCGTTCTCGTTCGCGCCGAACCCGGCCTGGTCCCGTGCCTTCTCGCCCCAGGCGGAAATCCAGGCGTACCTGCGCGACTGCGCCGAGCGGTTCGGCATCCGGCCGCACATCCGCTTCAACCACACGGTCCGCGAGGCCCGGTGGGATGACGTCCAGCAGCGCTGGCGCATCGAGACTTCCGAAGGGCCCTACACGGCGGACGTCTTCGTCGCCGCGGTGGGGGGGCTGAGCGAGCCCTCCATCCCCAAGTTGCCCGGCCTGGAGCGGTTCCAGGGCAAGGTGATGCACTCGGCGCGGTGGGACCATGGCTACCCGCTCACGGGGAAGCGGGTGGCCGTCATCGGCACGGGCGCCTCCGCCATCCAGCTCGTCCCGGCCATCCAGCCGCAGGTCGGCCGGTTGCTCGTCTTCCAGCGCACGGCCCCATGGGTCATGCCGAGGAACGACCGGCCCATCAGCGAGGGGATGCGGCGGCTCTTCCAGCGGCTACCGGGCCTCCAGCGCCTGGTGCGGGGGACGCTCTACGCGCTCCGCGAGTTGCTGGCGCTCGGGTTCATGCACCCCTGGATTCTGCGGTTGGTACAGCGCCGCGCGCTGCGGCACCTGAAGCAGTCCGTTCCCGACCCGGTGCTGCGCGCGAAGCTCACGCCGGACTACACGCTGGGCTGCAAGCGCGTGCTCGTCTCGGACGACTACCTGCCCGCGCTGACGAAGCAGAACGTGGACGTCCTCACCGACGGCATCCTCGAGGTGCGCGAGCACTCCATCGTGACGAAGGACGGCGTCGAGCACCCGGTGGACGCCATCATCTTCGGCACCGGCTTCCACGTGACGACCATGCCCTTCATGGACCACGTCCGCGGGCGCGACGGGCGCTCGCTCAAGGAGGCGTGGGGGGGCACCATGACGGCGCACCTGGGCACCTCGGTGAACGGCTTCCCCAACCTCTTCATGCTCCTGGGGCCCAACACCGGGCTCGGGCACACCTCCGTCATCGTGATGATTGAGAGTCAAATCGAGCACGTGCTGGGCGCGCTGCGCTACCTGGAGGGCCGCGGGCTGGCCGCGGTGGAGCCGACGCGCGAGGCCCAGGCCGAGTTCGTCCAGCAGGTCGACACGCGGATGGCGGGCACGGTGTGGATGCAGGGCGGCTGCGTGAGCTGGTACCAGGACGCCACGGGACGGGTGTCCACCCTGTGGCCGGGCTTCACCTTCACCTTCCGGCATCGCGTGGAGCGCTTCGAGCCCTCCGAGTACGTCGCCATCCACCCCCATGGCCGGAGGCCCGCGGCGCTCCCCGCGCCCTCCCGGAGGGGGGCCATGCCTGAGCACACGTCCTCTTCCACGGAGCGACTCACGGGAGGCACCCCATGAAGACGGTGAAGGAGAAGGTCGCGGCCATTACCGGCGCGGGCTCGGGCATCGGACGGGCGACGGCGGAGCTGCTCTCGCGCCACGGCTGCCACGTGGCGCTGTCCGACGTGAATGAGCAGGGGCTCGCGGAGACGGCGGAGCGGTGCCGGAGTCACGGTGTCCAGGTGCGCACGGCGCGGGTGGACGTCGCGCTGCGCGAGGCGGTGCACGACTGGGCGGACGACGTGGCGCGGGAGCTGGGCGCCGTCCACATCGTCGTCAACAACGCGGGCGTCGCCCTGGGCGCCACCATCGAGGACACCCGGTACGAGGACTTCGAGTGGCTGATGAACATCAACTTCTGGGGCGTGGTGCACGGCACCAAGGCCTTCCTCCCGCACCTGCGGACGGCGGGAGAGGGCCACATCGTCAACGTCTCCAGCGTGTTCGGCCTCATCGGCGTGCCCACGCAGGGCGCCTACAACGCCGCGAAGTTCGCGGTGAAGGGCTTCACCGAGGCGCTGCGCCAGGAGCTGGAGGTGGAGGAGGTTCCCATCGGAGTCACCTGTGTCCACCCGGGCGGCATCAAGACGAACATCGCCCGGAACGCCCGGTTGATGCACCGCAAGGGGTGGGTGGACGAGCGCTCGAACCGGGACTTCGAGAAGGCCTTCAGCACCACGCCGGAGCGCGCCGCCTCCGACATCCTCTCCGCCATCCTCAAGAACCGGCGGCGCCAGCTCATCGGCGGTGACGCGGTCTTCATCGACCTGATGCAGCGGCTGCTGCCCTCGCTGTACCAGCGGCTGCTGGTGGCGGGTGCGCGGCGCCGGCGGAAGAAGCTGCTGGAGGCCGGGACATGAAGACTCCCCGCGCGAGGAGGAGCGCGGCCGCCCGCGGGTCCCCGGAGCGGCCCGTCCGCTCAGCGCCTCCGGCTTCGGAACGGACGCTCCATTCCGCTCCGCCGGCTCCGGAGCGGTCGGTCCGTTCCGCTTCGTCGGCTTCGGAACGGACGCTCCATTCCACTTCGCCGGCTCCGGTGCCCCGGCGCGCGCGGCAGGATGCTGCCCGGGTGACGCCGCTCGCCCGGCGGCTGGACACGCCCTCGCGGGCAACACCCCAGGACTTGTTCGCCCTGGCGCTGGACTGGTGGAGGAAGGGCGAGCGCTTCGACATCGGGCGCATGGCGCGGGAGCTGGGCGTCAGCCGTGCCACGGTGTTCCGCTGGGTGGGCAGCCGCGAGCTGCTCTACGGCGAGGTCATCTCCTCCCTGTTCGAGGAGGCGCTCACCCTCGCCCGGATGGAGGCCCGGGGTGAGGGGCCCGAGCTCATCGCCGACATCACCCAGCGGCTGTTCAGGCTGCTGGTGACGGACGAGCCGCTGCGGCGCTTCGTCCAGCAGGACGCCGAATACGCGATGCGCGTCCTGATGTCGCGCAGCAGCACGGTGGAGCAGCGCTGCGCCGCGAGCATCCGCGCCTCCCTGGAGGAGGGCGTGCGCGGGGGCCTCATCCGGCCGGTGATGGACCTGGACTCGCTGGCCTACGTCATCGTCCGCATCGGCGAGTCGTTCCTCTACCGCGACGCCATCACCGGCGACCCGGTGGACGTCGAGTCCGCCATCACCGCCATCCGCATCCTGCTCACGGTGGAGCGGGACGACGTGAGGTGGACGCGCCGCTGAGGGCCTCGCGCTACTCCGGGGTTCCGGTCCGGGGCGGGCCGCGCAGTGCGTACAGCACGCCGCCCACCGCGAGGGCGATGGCTCCGGCGACGAGGTTGCGCGCCTGCGCGCTCATCGCGAAGACGACGCACAGCGCGGCGGCGGCCACGGGAATCACCGGCCCGCCGGGGATGCGGAAGGCGCCGGGCTGCTGGCGGAGCTTGCGCCGCAGCACCGGGACGGCCAGGGCGGTGCCGAAGTACGTCGCCAGCCGGGCCACCACCGAGAGGGTGGCGAGCACCTCGAACGAGCCGGAGAAGGCCAGCGGCAGGGCGATGGCCGTCTGGGTGAGGATGGCGGCAGCCGGGGTGCGGTAGCGGGGGTGGAGGGATGCGAGCGCGCGGGGGCCGAAGCCGTCCCGGGCCAGGGCGTAGAGGTAGCGCGGCCCCGCGAGCACCGTGTTGCTGTTGGTGCCCAGGATGGAGAGCACCGCGCCCACCGTCATCACCAGCCCACCCCAGCCGCCGAGGAAGCGCGCGGCCGCGTCCGCCAGCGGCGTCTTCGCGTCCACGACGCCCGGCAGCGTGCCCAGGGCCACCCACTGCACCGCGGTGTAGATGAAGGTGACGACGCCAATCTGCACGATGAGCGCGAAGGGCACGTCGCGGCGCGGGTTCTTGAACTCGCCCGCGGGCGCGGCGGTGTTCTCGAAGCCCGCGTAGGCGAAGAGGAGCAGGAGCACCGCCGCCCCCAGGCCGCCGTCCGGCCTGGCCGCGACGGAGGCCGCCTGCTCCCACGACACGAAGAAGATGCCCACGCTGATGAAGAGCAGCAGCGGCAGCGTCTTGGTGATGGCCAGGAAGACGGCCGTGCGCGCCCCGGACTTGACGCCCACGACGTTGATGGCCGTGAGCAGCAGCAGCGGGAGCGCGATGGCGAGCCCGCGCCCCAGGCCTTCGTTGGCCTGGGGCCACAGGTAGCCCAGCGCCCGCGCGAAGCCGGCGGACAGCGAGGCCACCGAGGAGACGCGGGCCAGCCACGTCATCCACCCCACCTCGAAGCCCACCCACTCGCCGAAGGCCTCGCGCGTATAGACGTAGGCGCTGCCGGGCCGGTCGAAGTAGCTGGCCGCCTCCGCGAAGCAGAGCACCAGCATCAGCACGCCCAGTCCCGCGAGCACGATGGCGCCCACGCTCGCCGAGCCGAGGTTCGCGGCCGCCGCCGCCGGCAGCAGGTACACGCCGCTGCCAATGACGTCGTTGATGGAGAAGCCCACGATTTCCCAGCGGGAGACCGCGCGCTTCATGCCCAGGTCCTGGGGCGCCGTGGCGGAGGAGGTCGTCGTCGCGGTGGGGGCCACCGCCGTGGGGGAAGGGGTCGTCATGGGCAGGGGACGCCGGCAGGGGTGGGGGCCGGAGGATAGTCGCACCCCGGCCCCGCACCCGAATTCCCGGTCCGGCGGGGTTGGGGCGGAGGCCGGGCGTGCGGAGTGCCGGGGGAATTGCTATGAGTGCGGATACCGGGCGGCGATGGACGCCGCCCCGCGAGCCCTCTGGAGGCCTACATGAACGCCGCCCTTGATCTTGTCGCGGTGGAAGTCCTGTTCGCCCCGAGGGCGCGGGTCGTCTCCTAGCCGGGCGGCCACGAAGGTCCGCGCAGCGCGGTTCCGCTCCCTCCAGGGCGCCCTGAAGAACCAGGTGCCCGCAAGGCACCGCTCTGTCCGGAGCTTCCTTCCAGTGACCTACGAACTCGAATTCCTCGGCTGGGGTACCGACCTCGGCCACGCTTTCTCCGTCGTGCTGTCGCAGTCCTCCCTTCCCCTCGTCCCCGGGCGCGTGGTGCGCCAGGCACGCGGGCTCCTCTCCGTCCAGACCTCCGAGCGGGTCCTCCTCGCGCGGACCGCGGGGCGGCTCCTCCACGAGGCCCCCGGCGCCGAGGCGCTTCCCACCATCGGTGACTGGGTGGCGCTGCAAATCCCCGCGGGTGAGGGGGAGGCGCTGCTCCACGCCGTGCTGCCCCGCCGGAGCGTCCTCATGCGGCGCGAGGCGGGCAGCGAGCGGGACGGCCAGCTCATCGCCGCCAACCTGGACGTGGTGTTCCTCGTGGCCGGGCTGGACGACAACTACAACCCCCGCCGCATCGAGCGGGCGCTCGCCGTGGCGTGGAACAGCGGCGCGGCGCCCGTGGTGGTGCTCAGCAAGGCGGACCTCCACCCGGAGGTGTCCGAGCGCGTCCTCGAGGTGGAGGCGCTGGCCCCCGGCGTGCCCGTCGTCGCCCTCAGCTCGCACACGGGGGAGGGCGTGGAGGCGCTGCGCTCCCTGCTCCCCGCCGGGAAGACGGGCGCGCTGCTCGGCTCCTCGGGCGTGGGCAAGTCCACGCTGGTCAACCGGCTGATGGGCGAAGAGCTGCTGGCCACCCAGGCCGTTCGCGGGGAGGACAGCAAGGGCCGCCACACCACCACGCATCGCGAGCTGTTCGTGCTGCCCGGCGGCGGGCTGCTCATCGACGGCCCGGGCATGCGCGAGCTGGGGCTGTGGGGCGAGGAGGAGGGCATCGACCACGCCTTCGCGGACATCCTCGCCCTGGCTGGCGGCTGCCGGTTCTCCGACTGCCAGCACCGGAGTGAGCCGGGCTGCGCGGTGCACGAGGCCGTGGCGGCGGGCGAGCTCCCGCGGGCACGGCTCGACAGCTTCGACAGGCTGCGGCGCGAGCAGGCCTACGTGGCGCGCCAGACGGACGCCGCCGCGCAGCGCGAGCACAAGCGCTTCGAGCGCAACCTGTCCCGGGCCGCGTACGAAGGGGTGCGCTTCAAGCGGCGAGGCGGCTGACGCGCTTCTCCGTGGGGCCCGGGGACATCCCCGGGCCCCCGGGGCTTCAGGCCCGCCCGGGTGCCCTCCGGTCGGGCGCGGCGGGACATGCGCGGCGTCTATACTCCGCGCCCACCATGAAGACGGACTCGCTCACGTCCCAGCTCCGGCGCACGCTGCGCCGAGACTTGTGGCTCACGCTCGGCCCCGTGCTGGCCATCATCGCCCTCGCGTTCGCCGTCACCTTCTACTTCATCAAACCCGCGCCTCCGAAGACGCTGGTCATCGCGACGCCACAGGAGGAGGGCGGCTTCCGGTACTTCGCGCGGAAGTACCAGGAGATTCTCGCCCGGGATGGCATCACCCTGGAGGTGCGTCCGACGAAGGGGTCCGTCACCAGCATCGAGCTGCTCACCCAGGAGGACTCGGGCGTCGACGTCGCCTTCGTGCAGAGCGGCACGGTCGCCGCGGAGAAGGCCGAGGGCGTCGTCTCGCTCGGCAGCCTCTCGTACGTGCCGCTGTGGGTCTTCTACCGGGGCGAGCCCATCCACGACGTGCGCGAGCTGAAGGGCCGGCGCATCTCCGTGGGGCTGGAGGAGAGCGGGACGCGCTCGCTCGCGCTGACGATGCTGGCGGCCAACCGCGTGGACCAGGCCCCGACGGAGCTGGTGACGCTCGGGCGTGACGCGGCCATCGAGCAGCTCAAGCAGGGCCAGCTCGACGCGGTGTTCCTCGTCTCTCCCGCGGACTCTCCGGCCATCCAGAAGCTCGCGGCCGTGCCCGGCATCCGGATGCTCAGCTTCGCCCGCGCGGACGCCTACGTCCGCCGGTACACCTACCTGTCGCGGCACGTGCTGCCGCGCGGCGTGTTCGACCTGGCGGCGGACGTGCCCGAGTCGGACGTGACGCTCATCGCTCCCACCGCGAACCTCGTGGCGAGGGACACGCTGCACCCCGCGCTCGCGTACCTGCTCCTGCGCGCCGCGAGCGAGGTGCACGGCAAGGCCGGGATGCTGGACAGGACGGGGGAGTTCCCGGCCGCGCTGGAGACGGGCTTCCCGCTCAGCAGCGAGGCCCGCCGCTACTACGAGTCCGGCGTCCCGCTCCTCCAGCGCTACCTGCCGTTCTGGGCCGCCAACCTGGTGGACCGCCTCTGGGTGATGCTGGTGCCCATCATCGCCGTGGTGGTGCCGCTGGTGCGGGCAGTGCCCGCGCTGTTCCTGTGGCGGGTCCGCTCCCGCATCTTCCGCTGGTACGCCCGCCTGAAGGAGGTGGAGCTCCAGCTCGACGAGAGCCCCGGCCGGGAGATGCTGGGCGACATGCTGCGGCGGCTCGACGAGGCGGAGCGCGAGGTGAACCGCATCCCCATGCCGCTCTCATATTCCGAGAACCTCTACTTCTTCCGCGAGCACATCGACGTGGTCCGCCGGCGGATTGTCCGGCGGTTGTCGGAAGCCCCCACACACCTGGCACATGAGGCCGAGGCCACGGGGTGAGCCCCCGAGTGGAACGGGCTATGTCGGCGGGTGTGGTCCTCCGTGGGGAGCGAAAAAATCGACGTGGCCGCACTCAAGATTTCGGGCGGTCCGCGTTTGATTAATTGAAGGTGGGGGCACTGGGGCAGAGCCGCTGGAGCCCAAGGCTTTCGGGCGCAGAGCGTCTGAGAGGGGGGACGGAGAAGGTGTCCGGGTGGTCAACGGCACCTCCATTTTTCGGACGTACCGCGTCCGAGGCGGAAGGGGGGGAAGCCGGCCCGGGGGGGTCTGCTTCCAAACGGGGGGCGCTCCGCAGTGGGGAGCGCGATGTCATTGGGAGCACGTCGAGGGGGCGTGCTCCCAATGTTTTTTTCTGGAGCACTGGAGCCCCCGTCAGGGTGGCTCATGCGGCGGGAAGTGCGTCGGGGGGCGCGCTTCCCGCCGTGTTTTTTGGGGCGCTTCCCGCGCGCTACTGCTGACCGTCACCGTTCACGGGCATGATCTTCACGCGCTCGCCGTCGCTGCCCGTGACGGTGGTGCCGGAGGCCTTCTGCTGCTCGGTGGTGGGGGTGCCCACGGCGAAGCTGGCGACCTTGGCGCGGCGGGCGCCCTGGAAGTCGCCGGTGACGGCCACCACCAGGTGCGAGCGGCCGGCGCCCGGGGTGAATTCCACGTCGAAGGTGGACACCGCCGACTGCACGAAGCTGGCGCCGTCCACGGGCGTGGGGGCGCTCTTCACCGTCAGCCCGTCCAGGCCCGAGACGTTCACCTTGACGTCGCTGGCCGGGGAGTCGAAGCGCAGGGTGACACGGGCCCGGCCGTCGCCGAGCTCCGCGTCCACCGCCACGGGCGCGCTGGCCTTCGCGGTGTCGCCGTTCGCGCCGTCGGCCCTGGCGTCCGGCGCGGCCTTGGACTGGGAGGAGCAGGCGACCGGCGCCGTCAGCGCGAGGAGGCCCGAGAGGATTGCGAGTGCCTTGCGATTCATGTGTGCTCCTGGACTACGGGCTCGTGATGGAGAGGGAGACGAAGTAGTCGGCCTTCTGCTCCTGGTAGCCGGTCAACACCAGCACGTACTGCGTGTCGGCCTGGGTGGAGAAGCTGATGGACTCCGTGCCAGGCCTCGAGGTGTAGGCCGAGGCCACGACGGTGCCCCGGCGGTAGACCTCGATGTCCACGTCCACGGACGCCTGCGTCGCGGAGATGTTCATCGTCCGGCCAGTGCCCGTGAAGACGAAGTACTGGTTCTGCTGCCGCTTGTTGGCCTCGACCCCGCCCTGGAGCGTGACGCTGGTGCTGTACGGGTAGGACGTCACCGGGGTGTACATGGCGCGCAGCCGCGAGTCCCCATCGCCGAAGGCCGACGTCACCGCGCCGACCTGGTAGCGGGCCAGCAGCGTGTCCACCGCCGCCGCGTTCACCCCCGGCTGCGCCTTGAGCCCGGTGATGAAGGAGCCGATGGTGGTCAGCGCGTCGGTGGACTTCTGCGGGCCCACCAGCACGTCGTAGAAGGTGCCGAGGCCGAACGAGACGTTGTCATACGCCGACTCGTTGGAGCCGGAGTCGTACAGGTCATAGAGGATGCGCATGACGCTGGACTCCGAGAAGGCCCCCGGCTCGGGGTCGTCCGAGTTGGGGGCGGCGGGCTCCGTCTCCGCGTCGAAGCCGAAGGCCATCAGCGAGCCGCCGTTCCAGAACGTGTCGGCGTACATGGACTCCGGGAGGATGATGGCGGCGAGCGCGTTGCCGTAGCCCTCGCCGAACGACAGGCGCGGGTCGAGCACGTCACCGGCGGTGTGAGGCCCCCCGGGGCTGTCCGAGCGCGACAGGTTGGCTTCGAAGTAGTGACCCCACTCGTGGACGATGACGTGGGTGTCGAACTCGTCGGCGTCGCCCCCCGCCTGGCCGAGGATGTAGATTTCGTTGTCCTGGGGCGAGTAGTGCGACGTCTCGATCTGGCCCGTCGACTTGTTCCCCCGCTCCGGGGCGTTCTTCGGGCTCCAGTTCACCTTGAGCTCGGGGAAGCTGACGGTGCGGACGGCCATGAAGGACCGGGCCGCGGTGTACATGCTGTCGAGGATGGCGAAGGGCGCCGCGAGCCGCTGCGAGGCGGTGTAGCTGGAGCCGTTCCATCCATGGCCCGCATGCAGGTCCCGGGTGGTGGTGGTGAGGGGGAGCGAGGCTCCCGCGGCCCAGACCGCGTTTCCGTCCGTGTTGTCCTCGACCTGGATGGCGGGGTTGGTGGTCTTCGCGAGCGCGACGAGCGTCACCGACGCGTTGGTGTTCGGCGTGTAGGTGATTTGATAGTTGCCCTGCTCGTCCGTCGTTCCGGTGCTCAGGACGTTCGTGCCCTGGCGGACCTGGATGACGGCGCTGCGCACGGGCTTCACCTGGGTCTGTGAGAAGGCGAGCGTACCCGAGCGCGTCGTCGCCGAGTACGTGGCCGGCACGAAGTCGTAGGTCACCTTTCCGGTCAGCGTCAGCGGACCTCCGGTGTAGGGGCTGCTGTCATCATCATCGTCATCATCACCGGGGCACGCCGCGTTCAGCGCGAGGGTGAGCGCGAGTGCCAGCACCCTCCCGGTGAGGCCCCAGACTGGCTTGCGAGACACGAACATTCCGTTCTCCCCCTGCCGCTCGCTTGTCGAGGGCAGCGTCGCATTCTGGGCAGTTCCGCGGCCGACTTCAAATGCGCTCGCCGGGGTGCTCGCAATCAGGGGAGTCCGGCAAGGGCCCTCGGCGCGCGACGTCCCCGGGCGGCCGGGCGGCGGGTTCGAGGGCCGGCCCGGTGTGGTTGGTGGGCCCACCGGGAGGCAGCACTTTTCATTGATGACTGTACCCGAGGCCACGAGCGAGGAGGCGGGCATGGACGTGCCGGGGGCCGTGCTGGAGAGGGGGCATGTGCTCCACCGCCAGTCGGTGCTCCTGGAGCAGTCCGTGCTCCTGGAGCTGGCGGCATCCCAGGCGCCCGACTTCCAGGCCAGCCTGCGCCAGATTCTCAAGAGCGACGCGGAGCTGCTGGGCGTGGAGCGGGTGAGCTACTGGTCGTTCTCGGCGGGAGCCGAGGCCATCCGCTGTGACGTGCTGTACCGGCGGGACGCGAACGCGTTCGATGGAGGCACCGAGCTGAGGCGCCGTGACTTCCCCCGCTACTTCCAGGCGCTGCTGGACGAGCTGTACATCGCCGCGGACGACGCGCGGCGGGACGGGCGGACGAGTGAGTTCACCGAGAGCTACCTGAAGCCGCGGGGCATCACCGCCATGCTGGACGTGCCCGTCTGGGTGCGAGGGAGTCTGGGCGGGGTGGTGTGCCACGAGCACGTGGGAGGAGCGCCCCGGGTCTGGACGGCGGAGGAGCAGGCCTTCGCCCGCTCCATCGGCCACGTGGTGTCCATGGCACTGGAGACGGCGGAGCGGACCCGGGCGGAGGAGTCACTCCGGCGCAGCGAGGAGCGCTTCCGGCTGCTGGTGGACGGCGTGAAGGACCAGGCCCTCATCATGCTGGACCCGGAGGGCCTCGTGGTGAGCTGGAACGCCGGGGCCCAGCGCATCCTGGGCTACGAGGCCGCGGAGGCGCTCGGCAAGCACTTCTCCGACTTCCATCCGCCGGACAGCGTGGCGCGGGGGCGCCCCCAGGCGCAACTGCGTGGCGCGACGGCGCGGGGGCGGCTGGAGGTGGAGGGGTGGCGGCTGCGCAAGGACGGCACGCGCTTCTGGGCGGGCGTGGTGCTCACGTCCCTGCGGGACGAGCACGGCCGGCTGCGCGGGTTCGCGGAGGTCAGCCGCGACATGACGGAGCGCAAGCGGGCCGAGCGGCAGCAGCGCCTGCTGGCCGCGGCGAGCGCCGCCGAGCAGCAGCAGCGCCTGCTGGCCGAGGCGAGCGCGGTGCTGGTGTCCTCGCTGGACTCCGACGCCGCGCTGACGGCCGTGGCCCACCGCGCCGTCCCGCTGCTGGGGGACACCTGCCTCATCCACCTCCAGGAGGGCGGAGGCCGTGTCCGGCGGGTGGCCTGTGAGCACGCTCCCGGGAGCCGGGCGGAGCGGCACTGTGGCGACCTGCTCGGCCCCGAGGAGGGAGAGGCTCCGACGGAGCTCGTCCGCGTGCTGCGTACGGGCCGCTCGCGCTTCCTCCCGGATACCTCGAGGCTCCTCCAAAGGCTCGGGGAGGAGGACTCCGGCCGCTTCGTGCTGTTCCGGCGGTTCCGCCCCGCATCGGTGTTGGTCGCCCCGATGCTCGCCCGGGGCCGCACCCTGGGGACACTCACCCTCTTTCGCGAGGAGCTCGGCCACCCCTACACGCGTGGGGAGCAGGCGCTGGCCGAGGAGCTGGCCCGGCGCACCGCCTATGCGGTGGACAACGCACGCCTCTACGAGGAGCTGCGGCGGGCGGAGCAGTCCCAGCGCTTCCTGGGCGAGGCGACGAAGGTGCTGGTGGAGTCGCTCGACTACGAGACCACCCTCTCACGGGTCTCCCGTCTTGGCGTGCCGCTGCTGGCGGACTGGTGCGTGGTGGACGTCGTCGAGGAGGGGAACGTCCTCCGGCGGGTGGCGGCCGCGCACGCCGACCCCGCGAGGGAGCCGCTGTTGCGTGAGCTGCAGGTGCGCTACCCGGCGAGATGGGACACGAACCCTCCCGCCACGAGGGTGCTCCGCTCCTGCCAGCCGGAGCTCTACTCCGACCTCTCCGATGCGCGGTTGCTGCCGCTCGTGGAGAGTCCGGCGCACGCGCGGCTCATCCGGGAGCTGGGCTCGGACACCGTCCTCGCCGTGCCCCTGGTCGCGCGGGGCCGCATCCTCGGAGCGCTGACCTTCGGAGCGGCGCGGAAGCGCCGCTATGGCCCCGTCGACCTGCTGCTCGCGGAGGAGCTGTCCCACCGCACGGCCATGGCCATCGACAACGCGCGCCTGTACCAGGAGGCCCAGAAGGCCATCAACCTCCGGGACGAGTTCCTCTCCATCGCCTCGCACGAGCTGCGCACCCCCATCACCACGCTCCACCTCCAGCTCCAGCACCTGCAGCGCCATTGCGCGAAGAGCGGCGACGCGACGCTCTGCCGGAGGCTCGACATCTCCGCGAGGCAGATACACCGGCTCGACAAGCTCATCGAGGGGCTGCTCGACGTGTCGCGCATCAGCACGGGGCAGTTCCGCTTCAACCTGGAGCCACTGGACCTGACCCAGCTCGCCAGCGAGGTCCTGGAGCAGTTCCAGCAGGAGGCCGCGCGCGCGGACTGCCGGCTCGTGCTGCGGGCGGAGGGGCCGGTGACGGGGCGGTATGACCGGCTCCGCCTGGAGCAGGTGCTGGCCAACCTGCTCTCCAACGCCATCAAGTACGCGGCCGGCGGTCCGGTGACGGTGGGCGTGGAAGAGCGGGGGGACTTCGCCCGGCTCACCGTGCAGGACCAGGGCATCGGCATTCCGGAGAAGGACCTCTCCCGCATCTTCGGCCGCTTCGAGCGCGCCGTCTCCCCCCGGAACTACGGAGGGCTGGGGCTCGGCCTCTTCATCACCCGGCAGATTGTCGAGGCCCACGGCGGCTCCATCGCGGTGAAGAGCCGGCCCGGGGAGGGCTCCACCTTCACGGTGGACCTGCCGCGTGACTTCCGGCCCGGCGTGAAGTCCGCCAGGGCCGGCCCCACCGAGGGGCCGGAGCCCTGACGTGCCGCGTGAGGGCCCGCCCAGGCACCCGTCAGGGCAGCGGCCCCTCCACCAGCCGGAGCACGTCGGCGAGGACGCCGGACGCCGTCACCGCCGCGCCCGCGCCGTAGCCGCGAATCACCATGGGCGTGGGGCTGTAGCGCTCCGACAGGAAGCTGAGCGCGTTCTCCCCGCCCTTCACCGCCGCCAGCGGGTGCTCCAGCGGCACGGGCACGAGGCCCACGGAGCACCCCTCCGGGGTGACGCTGCCCACGTAGCGCAGCACCTTGCCCTCCTTCCGGTGCGCGTCCACGCGGCGCTGGAAGGCCGCGTCCACCTGGGGCAGGCGGGCGAGGAAGTCGTCGAGGGGGCCGGACGCGTCGAAGTCCCGGGGGAGGAGCGAGTCCAGGGCCACGCCCTCCAGCTCGTCCGTGCGCCCCAGCTCGCGGGCGAGGATGAGCACCTTGCGCGCCACGTCCGTGCCATGGAGGTCGTCGCGCGGGTCCGGCTCCGTGAAGCGCCGCTCCATGGCCGTGCCCACCGCCTTCGACAGCGGCACGCCCTCCTCGACGAGGCCGAGGATGAAGGAGAGCGAGCCCGAGAGGATGCCCTCGATGCGCAGCACCCGGTCCCCCGTGCGCAGCATGTTCTTGAGGGTGTCGATGACGGGCAGCGCCGCCCCGACGTTCGTCTCGTAGAGGAAGCGGCGCTGGTGCCGGGACGCCGTCTCGCGCAGCGCGCGCCAGTGGCTCCACCGGCCGGCGTTGGCCTTCTTGTTGGCCGTCACCACGTGGAGCCCGGCCTCCATCAGCGACGGGTAGGCGAGCGCGACGTCCTCGCTGCTGGTGCAGTCCACGAAGATGGGGCGGCCGGGGCGCTTGGCCCGGGCCCAGTCCCGGAAGGTGTCCATCGCCGGGCCGTCACCGCCCGCGTCGAGCCGCTCCTTCCAGCCCTCCAGGGGGACGCCCTCGCTGGCCACCACGCAGTGGCGGCTGTTGGCGATGGCGCAGACGCGGAGGTCCACGCCGTGCGCGCGCAGCTTGGGGGCCTGCTGCCGGACCTGCCGCAGCAGCTCGCCGCCCACGCTGCCCACGCCCGCCAGCAGCAGCTCCACCACCTCCGTGGTGCCGAAGTACTTCCCGTGCACGTGCGCCATGGCGCGCGGGCCGTCGGCCTCGGAGATGACCGCGGAGATGCTGCGCTCGCTGGAGCCCTGGGCGATGGCGGCGATGCTGCAACCCACGTCCGCCAGGGCGCTGAAGAACGTGCCCGCCACGCCCACGCGGTGCCGCATCCCGTCCCCGACGATGCTGAGAATCGCGAGGCCGCCCTGCCGCTCAATCGTGTCGACCTTCCCGGCCTCGCGCTCCACCTCGAAGGCCGCCTCCAGGGCACGCACGGCGCGCTCCGCCTCGGCCTGCTGCACGCAGAAGCTGATGGAGCACTCGCTGGAGCCCTGGGTGATGAGCACCACGGAGATGCCGGCGTGGGCCATGGCCTCGAACACGCGGGCCGCGGTGCCGGGGACACCCTTCAGCCCCGCGCCCGCGATGTTGATGAGGGCGATGTCGCGCAGGAAGGACAGGCCGCGCACCGGGTGCTCGGGCGGGGCGGCGGTGGCCGTCACGCGGGTGCCCGGGTGCTCGGGGCGGAAGCTGTTGCAGACACGCACCGGGATGCCGCGCTCGCGGGCCGGGGCGATGGTCTTCGGGTGCAGGACCTTGGCGCCGAAGTAGGCCAGCTCCATGGCCTCCTCGAAGCTCACCTCCGGCAGCGGGAAGGCCTCGGGGACCATGCGCGGGTCCGCGCTGTAGATGCCGTCCACGTCGGTCCAGATTTCCAGCAGCGCCGCGTCCAGCACCGCCGCCGCCAGCGCCGCCGAGTAGTCCGAGCCTCCGCGCCCGAGCGACAGCGTCTTGCCCTTGCCGTCGCCGCCGAAGAAGCCCGGCATCAGCATGAGCCCGGGGCCGCCCTCACGCAGCGGGGCGAAGCGCGCGCGGCACTCCTCCATCAGCGGCGTGGCCTGGAGCGGGTCCCCCGTGCAGATGAGCACCTCGCGCGGGTCCACCGGGTGGGGCGCGAGCCCCCGTGCCTCCATCAGCGCCACCAGGATGAGGCACGAGGCGCGCTCTCCGAGCCCCGACAGGTGCGCGAGCACGGAGGGGGAGCACTCGCGCAGCAGTCCCACGCCTTGCAGGAGTCCGCTCAGCTCCGACGCGAGGGCCGCGAGCCCCGCGTCCAGCGTGCGCTGGCGCGAGGCCCCCAGCTCGCCCGCCAGCTCGCGGACGATGGAGGCGTGCACGTCCTCGAAGCGGGAGCGCAGCGCCTCCACCGAGCCGCCCTCCTGCGCCACCCGCGCGGCGTCCACCAGGAGGTTGGTGATGCCGGACACGGCGGAGGCGACCACCATCACCCGGGTCTCCTTCCGCGCCGCCGCGACCAGGTCCACCAACCGGCGCATCTGCTCCGCGCCGCCCACGCTCGTGCCGCCGAACTTCATCACTCGCATGGCGCGGCCTCCTGGCGGAGGGAGGACGGCGAGCGGGAGGACCGTGGGGGCGTCGTCGGGGTCGTGGGCTTCATGGGGTTCCTGGAGGGTGGCGTGAAAACAAAAAGGCCCCGCGCCGGAGAGCGCGGGGCCTGGCTGGAAACCTTCGGGTTCCAAGCTAGACCGCCCGCGCTCCGCGGGTAGTCGTGGTGGTGGTGGTAGTGGTGGAAGCGGTCGCCGGGCGCACGGAGGCGGAGGACATCAGTCCCTCGCGCCGCGCGGTGCACACGTTCGAATCGCTCACGGGGTGGAAGGCTGGCTGAACACCCCGACGCAAGTCAAGCCGGGGGCCGGAAGGCCACGCCCGCCTGGGGCACGTGACAGGTCGTCCCGTCACGGCCCTCGAGGTGTCACACGGCAGGGGAGGCAGGCAGCCAGGGGCCCGCGCCGCCGGGCGGACCCGCGGAGGCGGACTTCAGCTCACCAGCTTCACGACGAGTTGGGTGAGCCCGTAGACGAGCACCGCCATCAGGGCGGCGGCGGGGATGGTGAACACCCACGCCCAGATGATGCGGCCCGCGACGCCCCACTTCACGGCGCGCCAGCCCTTGGTGGAGCCCACGCCGACGATGGCGCCGGTGATGGTGTGCGTGGTGGACACGGGGATGCCGAGCTCCGCCAGCGCGATGATGGTGACGCCTCCGCCCGTCTCCGCGCTGAAGCCGCCGATGGGGGCCAGCTTCGTGAGGCTGTGCCCCATGGTGCGGACGATGCGCCAGCCGCCGAAGAAGGTGCCCAGCGCGATGGCCGCGTGACAGGAGATGATCATCCACCAGTCGATGTGGAACGGGCGGTCCTTCCAGATGGTGCCGAAGAGCACCACCGCGATGATGCCCATCACCTTCTGCGCGTCGTTGGTGCCGTGGCTGTAGGAGAAGATGGCGGAGGACACGAGCTGCAGCCGGCGGAACCACGCGTCCACGCGCAGCGGCGTCTGGCGGTGCACCACCCACGTGCTCGCCACCATCAGCGTGATTCCGAGCGTCATGCCGATGAGCGGCGACAGCACGATGAAGGACGCAATCTTCGCGATGCCCGAGCCCACCAGGCCCGCGAAGCCGAGCACCGGCAGCGTGGCGCCAATCATGCCGCCGGCCAGCGCGTGGGACGAGGAGGACGGCAGCCCCCACCACCACGTCAGCAGGTTCCAGGCGATGGCGCCCATCAACGCGGAGAAGATGACCGCGAGCACCGCGGACGAGCCCTGGGCGCGGAGCATCTCGAAGTTGATGATGCCCTTGCCCATGGTGTTGGCCACATGGACGCCCCCGGCGAAGGCCGCGATGAAGTTGAAGAACGCGGCCCAGGCCACGGCCAGGTTGGGGGACAGCACGCGCGTGGACACCACGGTGGCGATGGAGTTCGCCGCGTCGTGGAATCCATTGATGAAGTCGAAGATGAGCGCGACCGCGACGATGAGGATGACGGCGGTGAGTAGCATCTCAGGAGTGCTCCAGCACCACGCCTTCGATGATGTTGGCCACGCCCTGGCACTTGTCCGTGGCCGTCTCGATGAAGTCGTAGATCTCCTTCCACTTGATGACCGTGAGGGTATCCGCGCCACTCTTGAAGAGCCGGCCCACACCGGAGCGCAGCGCGTCGTCCGCCTGGGACTCGAGCCGCTTGATTTCCTTGCAGCCGGCCAGAATCTGCTCCGGCTTCTTGATGAGCCGCAGCGCGGCGACCACTTCCTGGACCTTCTGCGTGCTCAGCACCAGCAGCCGCGCCAGCTCGGTGGCGTCAGGCAGGCTGTGCTCGATTTCGTAGTAGTGCAGTCGCGCCGCGGCGGCGTTGGTCAGGTCCAGCACGTCGTCGATGCGCGACAGCAGCGTGTGAATCTGGCCGCGGTCGAACGGGGTGATGAACTGCTTGTGCAGGCGGTTGAAGGCCGTGTGGGTGACCTCGTCACCCTGGTGCTCGACCTGCTTGAGCGCCTGGACCCGCGCGGCCACGTCCCGGTAGTCGCTCAGCAGCTCGTGCAGCATCTTGGCGCCCTGCACGGTGACGGCACACTGCTTGTCGAAGTCGTCGAAGAACTCATCCGACTTGGGCATCAGCTTCTCGAGCATCCGTCCCTCCAGGTCGCCTGGAGGTCCAGGCGAGGCTTTCCGGGGAGGCGTCACATGGCCGTGACGCCCCCGTTGCGCGCCCGTGACTACCCTACCTGGGGAGAATCGCCACACTTCCTTTTATTTCACTGCGTGTCCCAGACGGCGGGCAGGGGAGCGGCGGCCGTCAGCGGTAGCGGCGCTCCGCCTCGGAGATGGGGACGTCGTTGGCGCTCATGTCGCGGCGGCGCATGAGACCTTCTTCATCGAACTCCCAGTGTTCGTTGCCGTGGGTGCGGAACCACTGGCCGGCGGCGTCGTGCCACTCGTACTCGAAGCGCACGGAGATGCGGTTGCCGGTGAAGCACCACAGCTCCTTCATCAGCCGGTAGTCCAGCTCCTTCGCCCACTTGCGGCGCAGGAAGTCCTTGATGGCCTCGCGCCCCCGGAAGAACTCCGTGCGGTTGCGCCACTCGGAGTCCACCGTGTACGCGAGCGCCACCCGCTCGGGGTCCCGGCTGTTCCACGCGTCCTCGGCCGCCTGGACCTTGGCGCGGGCGGTTTCGGCATTGAAGGGAGGGCGGAGGGGAGGGGGCATCGTGTGGCTCCTGTCTCGAGGGAAAGGGGAGGCCCCGCCCCATTGCACCGGCCATGCCCTGGAGTCCCGCGCCAACCCCCTGGAAGTCCTGGCGTTTCCCTCCCGGTGGGCACCACGAAGATTCGTGGGGACGAGAATTCGTGGTGCCCTGCCGGGGGTGCGGATAGGAAGGGGCCATGTACGCGGAGGCGCTCCAGTCCGTTGCCCTCGCCGTGGCGCAGGTCCGCTCGGTGGACCTGGTGCTGGCGCGCATCGTCCATGGCCTGGCGGCGCAGCCGGACGTGGCGCTGGCGCGGCTGTGGCTCATCGCCCCCGGGGACATCTGCGGTGAGTGTCCCATGCGCGCCGAGTGCGCGGACCGCTCCCGGTGCCTGCACCTGGCGGCGAGCGCGGGAGGCTCACGGGAGTCGCCGGAGGAGGAGTGGTCGGCGCTGGACGGAGCGTTCCGGCGCTTCCCGCTGGGGGTGCGCAAGGTGGGCCATGTCGGTGCCACCGGCGAGCCCATCCTCCTGCAGAGCCTGGGCGGGCAGGCCGACTGGCTGGTGCGAGGAGAGTGGGCGCGGCGCGAGGGCATCCAGAGCTTCGCGGGCCAGCCGCTCGTCTTCCGGGGCGAAGTGCTGGGCGTGCTGGCGGTGTTCAGCCGCCGGGTGCTGGGGGCCCAGGAGTTCTCCTGGCTGCGCACGTTCGCGGACCATGCGGCGGTGGCCCTGTCCAACGCGCGCGCCTTCGAGGAGGTGGCGCGGCTGCGAGGCCAGCTCGAGCTGGAGCGCGACTACCTGCGCGAGGAGGTGAAGGACGCGCTGTCCTTCGGAGAGCTGGTGGGGAAGAGCGCCGCGCTCCAGCGGGTGGTGCAGCAGATTCAACCCGTGGCGGCCACCACGGCCAGCGTGCTCATCCTCGGTGAGTCGGGGGTGGGCAAGGAGCTCATCGCCCGCGCCATCCACGACCAGAGCCCGCGCAGGGAGCGGCCCCTCATCCGCGTCAACTGCGCCTCCATTCCCCGGGAGCTGTTCGAGAGCGAGTTCTTCGGCCACGTGAAGGGGGCCTTCACCGGAGCGCTGAGGGACAGGGCGGGCCGCTTCCAGGCGGCCGACGGGGGCACGCTCTTCCTGGACGAGGTGGGGGAGATTCCCCTGGAGCTGCAGGGCAAGCTGCTGCGCGTGCTGCAGGAGGGGACGTTCGAGCGCGTGGGAGAGGACGTCACCCGGAAGGTGGACGTGCGCATCGTCGCCGCCACCAACCGGGACTTGAAGGCGGAGGTGGCGGCGGGGCGCTTCCGCGAGGACCTCTACTACCGGCTGAGTGTCTTCCCCATCGAGGTGCCGCCGCTGCGCCAGCGCCGGGACGACATTCCCCTGCTGGCCGAGCACTTCCTGCGGCGGGTCTCCTCGCGGCTCAAGCTTCCGCCCCCGCGCCTGACGCAGGCCCATGTGCAGGCCCTCCAGCGCTACGACTGGCCGGGCAACGTGCGCGAGCTGGAGAACGTGCTGGAGCGCGCGGTCATCCTCTCGCGCGGCGGGCGGCTGCGGCTCGAAGGGGCGCTGCCCGAGGCGGTGGGCGCGACGCGGGAGCGGAAGGAGCCCACGCCCACGCCGGAGGCGGCCTTCCTCACCGAGAAGGAGTGGCGCCAGCGGGAGCGGGAGAACCTGCGCGCCGCGCTCGCCGCGGCGGGCGGCAAGGTGTACGGCCCGGGAGGCGCCGCGGAGCTGCTGGGCCTGGCACCCACCACGCTGGCCTCCCGCCTCAAGGCCCTGGGCATCCCCCCCGGGAAGGGGTGAGGTTGCAGGGCCTCTTGGGGACGCCACGCCTGATTTCCTCACGCGTGGGTGACGGACAGGTGCGAGCGCAGCTCCTCCTCCAGCCGCTTCCGGGGCATCGCGCCGACGAGCTGCTTCACCACCTTGCCGTCCTTGAACACGAGCAGGGAGGGGAGGGCGCGGATGCCGTACTGCTGCGCCGTCTCCTGGTTCGTGTCGGCGTCGATCTTCGTGAACTTCATCCGCCCCTGATACTCGGTGGCGAGTGCGTCGAGGATGGGCGAGATGATGCGGCACGGAGGGCACCACGTCGCGGTGAAGTCCACCAGCACCGGCTCGCGCGCTTCGAGCACCTCACGCTTGAACTCCGCGTCCCCAATCTCGATGACGTTTCCTGCCATGGTGTGTTCCTCCTCGGAAGGCGCGGGCTTCAGGGCCCCGCCTCGTGACGCGAGAAGGTGTAATGGCGGTGGGCGGCGGGGACGAGAGGCCCTGGGGCAACGCATTGTTCCGCGAAGCGCCCCTAACCGTTCTCCTCCCACGGCAGCGCGGCGCCGCGCTCCGCCAGCAGCGTCAGGAAGGCGCGCACCTTGAGCGGGAGCTGGCGGCTGCTGGGGTAGACGGCGTAGACGGGGATGCCCGGGGGCGTCTGGTCCTCGAGGATGGGAACGAGCATTCCCCCACGCACGTCGTCGACGACGAGCGAGGCCGGCAGTCGCACCAGGCCCAGCCCCGCACGCGCGGCGGACTGTCCGGCGCGGACGCTGGGCACTCGCAGCCTGCCGGTGACGGGCACCGTCCGGGTGCGCTTGCCCTCGCCGAAGAACCAGACTTCGTCGGTGCCGGGCTCGGCCAGGAGGACGCACTCGTGCCCTTGGAGTTCATCGACGGTCCGGGGCGTGCCGTGGCGGCTGAGGTAGGTGGGGCTGGCGTAGTAGCCGGTGCGCAGGCGGCCCAGCCGGCGGGCCACCAGCGTGGAGTCCGCGAGCGGCCCGGTGCGCAGTGCCAGGTCGTACTCCTCGGCGATGAGGTCCACGTGCGCCTCGGCCAGGGACACCTCCACGCGCATCAAGGGCTGGCGCAGGAGGAACTCGGAGATGAGGGGCGTGAGCAGCTCGCCGAGCAGGGAGAGGGTGGCGATGCGCAACGTGCCCCGGGGCGTGCCTCGCGACTCGCTCACCGCGCGGTTCACCTCGCGGGCCTCGGCGACGAGCCGCGCGCAGTGCGCGTGATAGTCCCGCCCGGCCTCGGTGAGCCGCAGCCGGCGCGTGTTGCGCTCCAGCAGGCGGACCCCGAGCCGCTCCTCCAGGGCGGCCAGCCGGCGGCTCACGGTGGACTTGCGCAGGCCCAGCCGCTCCGAGGCGGCGGTGATGCCACCCGTCGCCACCACCTCGGCGAAGAGCAGCATGTCATCCAGAAGGGGAGGGCTCGGGGACACGGGGGGGAGCCTACATGGGGCGGGGTGTCCGCCTCCTCCCTCTCCGGGCCTCCGGGCGGCAAAGAGGGGTGGGCAGGGGCGGGAAACCCGGGTAGATGCTCCCGCCAGGGAGGCGGCCTGCTTCGCTGGACGCTCCGGCCGCTCCCCCGGGTTCTTCGATGATGCCGCCTCGCCCCATTCCGCTGTGTGTCGCGCCGATGATGGACTGGACGGACCGGAACTGCCGGTACTTCCACCGGCAGATCAGCCGCCACACGCTGCTCTACACGGAGATGCTGACCACGGGCGCCGTCCTCCATGGGGACCGCGACCGGCTGCTGGGCTACGAGGCGGCGGAGCACCCGGTGGCGCTCCAGCTCGGAGGCTCGGAGCCCGAGGCGCTCGCCGCCGCGGCCCGCATCGGCGAGGAGTGGGGTTACGACGAAATCAACCTCAACTGCGGCTGCCCGAGTGACCGCGTCCAGTCCGGCCGCTTCGGCGCGTGTCTCATGGCCGAGCCCGACCTCGTGGCCCGGCTGGTGGGCGCCATGCGCGAGGCCGTGTCCATCCCCGTGACGGTGAAGTCGCGCATCGCCATCGACGAGTTGGAGGAGTGGCCGACGCTGGTGGACTTCGTGCGGAAGGTGTCCGCCGCCGGCTGCACGCGCTTCATCGTGCACGCGCGCAAGGCGTGGCTGCAGGGGCTGAGCCCGAAGGAGAACCGGGACGTGCCCCCGCTGCGCTACGAGCTCGTCTACCGGCTCAAGTCCGAGTTCCCCCACCTGGACATCAGCATCAACGGCGGCATCAAGACGCTGGACGCCACCGCCGAGCACCTGAAGCACGTGGACGGCGTCATGATTGGACGCGCCGTCTACGAGAATCCCTACCTGCTGGCCGAGGCGGACCGCCGCTTCTTCGGCGCGACGGAGGCCCCGCCCGAGCGCCATGCCGTGGTGGAGGCGATGCTCCCGTACATCGAGCGGCGGATGAAGCAGGGGGCCCCGCTGGGCTCCATCACCCGGCACATGCTCGGGCTCTTCCAGGGCCTGCCCGGGGCGCGCGCGTGGCGCAGGCACCTGAGTGAGAACGCGCACAAGGCCGGCGCGGGCCCGGAGGTCGTGGTTGCCGCGCTCGCGAAGGTGCGGCGCGCTCCCGAGGCGGACGTCGCGGCGTAGGGGCCCCGTCTCAGCGGGCGATGAGGTCCCGCATCCAGGGCACGTCCTGGCGTGAGCTCAGGGTGGACCTCCACTCCTCGTTGTCCAGGCGCTTGAAGTCCCCGGTCGTCTCCTCGAGGTACGTGGACACGAAGCCCTGGTAGGTGCGCGGGCCCGAGTTCGTGTGGAGCGTGACGGTCATCAGCCGGGGCTCCCCGGTGCCCACGTGCAGCACCTTTCCCACCGCCCGGCCGCCTTCATCGGTGGGCTGCGTGTGCACGTCCGCGACGACGGCTTCGTGCGCGAGCACGTCCTCTGAGAAGTAGTAGAGGTCCGCGTACCAGCCGCCCGGCTGCCAGCGCTCCGAGCCGTCGCAGCCCACCTCCCTGCCGTTGTAGGAGACCGCGTGGTTCATGAAGTCGAGCTGCTCGGCCGTCATCTCCCAGCCCTGCTGCTCCCGCTCGGCAATCTCCCGGAGGGTGAAGGCCACCTCTCCGAGCCGTTCGAAGTACTGGACCACCCGCTCCCGGGCCTTCGCGTTCCCGAAGCCGAGCCGCTCGACGAGGGCCCCGCCTCGGGCCGCGAACTTCTCCATGGCCCGGTAGAAGTCGGGGTAGGGGTCGACGTAGGCGGCCGGGAACTCACAGAGGGACTGCATGGTGACGGACTGCTTCGCGTAGAGCTGCGTGTCGTGACGCAGCTCCGCCCACGAGGAGAGCTGGCTGTTCAGCAGGCGGCGCCCCCACGCTTCCGAGCGCATCACCGCCGGCAGGTGCTGGTCCCGCTGACTGTCGGGTGAGAGGCCTCGCAGGGCGTTCAGCCACAGGTGATACAGGCTGCCTTCCCAGAGCTCCGGGCCCGCCTCGTCACCGCGCCGGGCCACCGCGTCGAGCGCGTCACGGTACCGGTAGCGCTCGAGCTCGGGCTTCAGCAGCGGCAGCGCCGCAGGGTTGCGCAGGGCGGCCCATCCGACGTCGAGCGGGCTGGGCATCATCCGTTTCTGCTCGAGCGCGCCGTGGCTCACCGAGGAGAGCACCTCGCTGTCGAAGACGTAGCGCTGGCCGAAGACGAGGAAGTCGATGCCGGGTTCCTGGGTATGCCGGAGGCTGCTGGCGATGCGCTGGGCCGCCTCCGGCCGGAGCGCGGCCACGAGCTCCGCGTCCGTCAGTTGCGCGAGCGCCGGGACACCCTGGAGGCCGCGCGCCTGGGCCGCCCGTCTCAGGCCCGGGAAGGACATGGAGTCCGCAGGCCCGACGAAGGTCCGGGTGGCCTCGTCGATGCGCCGCCAGGCCTGCTCGGCGCGCTCCGAGAGGAGGGACTCGAGGAGCAGCACGGTCTCCAGTGTCAGCCGGTCCACCTCCCAGCCTGTCCGCGTGGGGCGGGCCAGTCTCAGCTCCGCGCGTCCGAGCCACATCATCGCCTGGAAGTACTGGCACAGCTGGGGAGACTGGGTGTAGTGGCCTCGGGGGCGCAGCATGGAGAGGTCCATGCGCTCGATGGTTCTGAGGGGCCACGCTTCGGACAGCCGGCTCTCGGCGGTGTGGGGGGCGGGAAAGGAATCATAGCTACGTGCCAGCTGGCAGGGGCCCTCCGCGTTGGCCGCGAGGAACCAGGTCTCGATGTCCTCCTGGCGGGCCCCGGCGACGGGGGCTGCGACCGTGCCCTGGTGGAGGCTCTCCGCCACGGCGAGCAGGAAGTCCACCTCCGCGCGGGCGTCGGGAGAGCCACCCGGGGTTCGCGCGAGCCCCTGGCGCAGCTCGGCCAGCAGCGTGCCCAGCTCCGGGGAGAGCGACTCGTGTTCGACCGTCCTCAAGATGTTGTCATGGGAGCGGTGCAGTGCGTGGAGCAGGCTGTCCGCCGTGAAGTACATGGGGGCGTGCGCCTTGAAGAGCCCCGAGTAGCCCAGGTGGAAGCTCGGGATTCGGGGCTCGGTCGAGATGACCAGGTCCTTCGAGCGCAGGATGGACGTGGCGGAGGCCGACAGCCGGCCGTCGAGGTCGGGCGTGAAGGCCGGCAGGTCCGTCCGATGGGCGGCGCAGGCGGACAGGAGCGTCGTCACGAGGAGCAGTGCGGGAAGGAGAGGGCGCATGAGACGTCTGTCTCACGCGGTCCGTGCCTCCTTCATCACGCTTTCATCATGGGTTGCTCATGAGGGGCGCACCGGGGCGGTGTTGGCGCCTCAGCGGACCGGAAGCTCGCGGAAGGTCAGGCCGTCCAGTTCGAAGCGCTCGACGACGTCCTTGAAGCGCTCGGTGACGATGAGCACGGTGGCGAAGTTGCGCAGGCGGAACAGGTCCAGGTCCTTGGGGAGCGAGGCCGCGTCGAGGATGGGCTCCTTGGGGAGGCTGAAGGCATGGCGGCCGCATTTCGGACAGGGCGGGGGCGTGCCGCGCGGGATGCAGTCCGGGTGCAGCAGGCCGCGCGGCTCGATGTGCAGGTCGAGCAGCTCGGGGATGCCCTTGGGGCTGAATCGGATCTCGGTTCGGCAGCCTCGGAGGCCACGGAGTCCCTCGCCCTGCAAGACTTCCAGGGCCGTGGGCTGGACGAGCAGGATGTCGCCGTACTGGTGGACGAATGCGGAGAACGGTCCCCTGGCTTTTCCCACGAGAGGACCAAAGGTGGCCGCAGGCTCGAGCGGGTCATCAGGGGGGAGTAGAGGACGGACCGTATCGCGCAGCCGCTCGTACTCGTCGAAGTTCTCCTCCAGGCGGGCCTTCAGATACTTCCGGGCCTCCGGCAGTACCGACAGGTCCACGGCTGGATAGTTGGTACCTGCTCCGCCCCAGATGGTTTTGCATGTAGGGCAAGATACGCCCGGAAGTTTCCACTTGTAGGTGGCGTTGTATGTGCCTTTTTGAAGATTGATGTCTCCAGGCTCAAGTTCGTAGAACTTCATGGCGTCAGTACTCGATAGGAGGCCCTACCAGTAGATGGTAGGGAAGAATGGGGCCGAGCAAATCAAAACGGATGATCAGCTCACGCGCATATCGGTACATGTCTTCCTGGGAAGCGCTCCGATTCGCTCTCTGGAACTTCTTCCAGGCCTCATTCCAGGGACCGCCACTGGGCCCTTTGTGAATGCGACGGTGGGTTTCGATGTCGAGCAGCATCGTCTCTTTATGTATGTTGATGCCTCGGGACTCGAACCACTCCTTCAGCCCCGTTTCCTGTGGAAAGATGTGGTGCTTCTCCCTCGGCTGTGAGGCCAGCGCCCGGGCCATCTCCAGAAAACGCTTCTGGCTGGGCAGTAGTTCCCGCCCGTACCAGGGAATGACAAAGACAGGCTCCGGCCGTCCGGGCAGTTGCCACGGGTAGGCCCAGTTCCGCCGGGGAGATTGGACAGCGCTCGGCGGGAGGACGAAGGTCCCCCGCGCCCGCACAATCCGGCCGGCAGCCACGTCCTCACAGCGAAAGAGGCCGCACGCGTCCCCGGCGAAGAGGAACATGACGCACGCGCCCTCTTCGAGCCGGGTGTACGCCTCCGGGTATTCCGCCACGTCCTCTTCGTCATCGAGGGATGGCGAAGTCGACGCGCACGACCACAGTGCGGCGCATAGCCACAGCCAGCAGACGCGGCTCCAGTTCATGAATCCTCCCTACCAGCCCTCCGCTGGGGCCGACCAGAGGTCATATCAACATTGGAAGGAGCGAGGCTGGTGCCGGGACGCGCGGAGCATCTGGCGCAGGCGTGGGTGGACTACCAGTTCCGCCACCCGGGCAGGTACCCGCGCTTTCGCTACGCGTCGGATTCGAAGTGGGAGCGGATGTACCGCACGGTGCTGGAGAACCTGGGGCAGGGCGGCGAGTTCGAGCAGAAGGTGCTCAAGGCGAACGGCTACGAGAAGAACACGGCCCTGCTGCTGCCTCCGCCGGGCAGCAGCGCCCAAGGCTTCATCCCGGACTCGGTGCTGGGCAACCCCGAGGAGTTGGTGGGGGGCAGGCCCTATCGCTTCATCGAGGTGAAGGCCCGTGGAGAGATGGCGCTCACCGGCAATCTCAAGGCCATGATGGATTACGTGGAAGCCTTTGGTGGGCACATCGAGATATGGTTTCGCTCCGCTCGTCACCCCTCGGGAAGAACGCGACTGACCGCGCCCCTGCAGGAAGAGTTCACGAAGCTTGAGAAAGCCCATGGCGTCACCGTGCGGTACTTTCCGTGAGCGACTTCATGGCTCCGCTCTACATCGTTACCCACATCAATCTGCCCCCGACACCTCCAACTCCATTGGAGTTCCATGAGCTCCTGCGGCGCTTGTTCGAGGAATACCGCTGGTTCCAGCCCATGCGTTATGGGCGCTTCCGCTATGGCGGGCGGGTGGATCCGCGACGGATTGACTACGATGCCCTCGTGGCTTTCTACGAGGAGAAGAGGGCTATCACTGTGCTCTCACGGTGCTCGGGCCCGAGTGCTTCTACGACCACGAGCAGCACCGCAAGCCCACGCGCGTCCCGGAACTCTCGCTCAGCGCGCGGTAGGGCCTGAACCTCCCAGGTGACGCTCTCGTTGCTGCCTCCACGTGAGAACTGGAGCGGCCTTGCTGACGCTGAAGGCCCTACCGACGCCTGGACTCAGTGAGCCCCTGTCGCAGCGCATCCAGCAGTTCGGGCGGGTCTCCCTCCCGGAACGCGGCGAGTCCCGCCTCGAAGTCCGTGCGCGCACCATCCACGTCCCCCATCCTCGCGCGCAGCACTCCGCGCTCCCACAGCAGCTCCGGGTCCACGTCCTCACCGTGCTGCGTGGCGAGCGCGGCCGTCAAATCCCGCACCGCCTCTGCCAGCCG
Source organism: Myxococcus sp. RHSTA-1-4 (assembly GCF_020037125.1). Classification (GTDB taxonomy): domain Bacteria; phylum Myxococcota; class Myxococcia; order Myxococcales; family Myxococcaceae; genus Myxococcus. The sequence goes on along the minus strand of NZ_JAIQDG010000025.1, from coordinate 36,084 downwards.
CCCCATCCGCGCCCGCGCAGCCGCGCGCTGCTGAAGCAGCCACGGATTGTCCGGGTCCTCCTCCAGCGCGAGCGTCCAATCCCTCTCCGCCTCCTCGATCCGGCCCAGCGCCTCCAGCGACTCCGCGCGCTTCATGTGAAGCACGAGCGCCTTGCGGTAGCCCCCCGCCACCAGCGCATCGAAGTCCGCCACCGCCTCCCCGTGCCGCCCCAGCCGCGCCAGCGCGAGCGCCCGGTGCAGCCGCGTGGTGTTGTGCCCGGGCGCCAGCTCCAGCACCCGGTCGAACCAGACCAGCGCCTCCGCTGGAGCCCCACCCCAGACACTCAGCGTCTGCCCCAGCTCGCTCAGGAGGCGCACCTGCCGCGGATTCCCCTCCGCGAGCTGGCGGATGAGCGCGAGCGCGGACGTGTACCGGCCGCTCCTGCGCAGCCGGTCCACCTCTCGCATCTGCTCGGACATCTCCGGAGGCCACGCCTCGCGCCCGTTGCGCTCCACCATCCGCGGCTCACCCTCCCTTGGGGAAGTTGCGGCACGCCTCCTCGTAGTCCCGCCACCAGCCGTTCAGCGCCTGGACGTCCGTGGCCCGGGGCTCATCCCCCTCGCCCGCCATGTCCAGGTACGCCTTCAGCAGCGGACGGAAGTACGGATGCGCGCACCGCTCGATGATGTCCTGCGCCCTCCGCCTCGGCGAGCGGATGTCCATGTTCAGCGCGTAGCCCTGCTCGGTGACGACGCACTTGATGTCGTGCTCCGTGTGGTCGATGTGCCGCACGTACGGCATCACGCAGCTCACCGTCCGCCCGTCCTTCAGCCTGCGCGTGGACGGCGTGTGCACGATGCTCAGGTACGCATTCCGGAAGAAGTCCCCCGAGCCACCCAGGCCGTTCACGATGCGCGAGCCGTCGATGTGCGTCGAATTCACGTGCCCGTAGATGTCCACCTCGATGGGCGTGTTCATCGCGATGATGAACAGCCGGGAGATGATTTCGGGACTGTTCGACAGCCACATGGGCCGCAGCACCAGCCGGTCCTTGCAGCGCTCGAACAACCGCAGGAAGCGCTCACGCCCCTCGGCCGAGAAGGACACCGCCGTGGACGACGCGTACTCGAACTTCGCGTCGTCCTCCACGTAGCGCAGCATTCCGTCCTGGAACACCTCGGTCCAGAAACGGATTTTCTGGAACGGCGAGTCGTAGAGCTGGCCGATGATGGCGTTGGCCACGTTGCCCACGCCGGATTGAATCGGCGGCAGGCGCTTGCCCCAGTTGTACTGCTCCTTGCACTGGAGCAGGAACTCGATGACGTTCCTCGCGATGCGCTTGTCCGTGTCGTCCGCGGCCTTGAAGGGCACCGGGTAGTCCGGCGTGCGGGACTCCACCACCGCCACCACCTTGCGCAGGTCGATTTCCACGTACGGGTTGCCGATGCGGTCTCTCACGTTCACCAGCGGCAGAGGCCAGCCCACGTGCGGGTGCACCGTCGGCACGACGATGTCGTGGAAGCCCGTGTAGTCCGGCACCGCGGTGTTCACCTCGAGGATGATCTTCTTCGCCCGGGTGAGGGCCTCCACGCTGATGCCCACCGACGACGTGAGGATGACGCTGCCGTTGCGGCGGATGCGCGACACCTCCACCACGGCCACGTCCACGTCCCCGTAGAACCCGTACATCAGGTTGCGCGCGAAGGCGGACAGGTGCACGTCCGTGAAGTCCATCTCCCCCGCGTGGATGCGCCGGCGCGAGGCCGCCGAGGACATGTAGGGGCCGCGCTTGCGGATGAAGGGCGCCAGGGGGCCTTCCACGTCCTCGGAGAGCGAGGCGCCCGTCAGCAGCGTGATTCGCGACTGCGGCGCGTTCTGCGCGAAGTGGAAGGCCAGCGCCGGGAGGAACGTCTTCGGCTCACCCGACTTGGTGAAGCCGCTGATGGCCAGCGTGTTGCCGTCGGTGACGTGCTTCACCGCCTCCTCGACGGGGACGACCTTCGCCAGCAGTTCCGGGTTTTCGATGCGGTCCTTCAGGGTGCTCGTTTCGCTCATGGATCATGGAAGAACGGCCAGGGTGGGAGGGTCGTTCTCAGGGGGAAGATGGCATAGCGGGTGCTGCCCCGGGGGACGGGGTAGGAGGCGGCCCTCAGCATTTCCGACGGAGCGGATAAGTCCGAGGACTGGGAAGCCCGGGAAGAGGAGGGCGGCCAGGCGTGTTGGGCCCGCCGCGATTCCGTCCTACGGTTCGCGGCGGGCCGACGCCTGGCCCCATCCCTACCAGACAAGCCACCCTTTCGTTGGGAGACCCCCTGCTCATGCGTAAGCTCCTCTTCGCCGGTGCGGGCATGGCCGTGCTCGCGTCCACCGGATGCGCGACCACCGCCCAGCCCGCCCAGGAGTCCAGCAACATGGCTTCCGCCTCCACTGCCCCCGCCGAGCCCCCCGCACCCGCCGCCGCGTCCAACCCGCTGCTGGCGAAGTGGACCGGTCCCCACGGCGGCGTGCCCCCGTTCGCCCAGGTGAAGGTCGAGCACTTCAAGCCCGCGCTCGAGGCGGCCATGGAGGAGAACCGCCGGGAAATCGCCGCCATCGTCAACACGCCCGGCGCGCCCACCTTCGAGAACACCCTCGTCGCGCTGGAGGCCGCCGGGCGGACCTTCTCCGACGTGGAGACGCTCTACGGCGTTTGGAGCTCCACGCTGAGCACCCCCGAGTTCCAGGCGCTCCAGCGGGAGATGGCGCCGAAGCTCGCCGCCTTCGACGATGAAATCTACCAGAACGCCGGCCTCTTCCAGCGCCTCGAGGCCGTCTACAACTCGCCCGACAAGGCGAAGCTGACGCCCGAGCAGCAGCGGCTCACCTGGCTGCACTACACCCGCTTCGTCCGTTCGGGCGCGAAGCTGGACGCGGCGGCGAAGCAGCGGCTGGCCGCCATCAACCAGCGCCTCGCGTCGCTCTACACCTCCTTCAGCCAGAACGTGCTCGCCGACGAGGAGGGCTACACCGTCGTCCTGGAGTCCGAGGGCGACCTCGCCGGCCTGCCCGACTCCGTCCGCGCCGGCGCCGCGGCCGCCGCCGAGTCGCGCGGCATGAAGGGCAAGTGGGTCATCACCAACACGCGCTCCTCCATGGAGCCGTTCCTGACGTACTCGGCCCGGCGCGACCTCCGCGAGAAGGTCTGGCGCCACTACGTCAACCGCGGCGACAACGGCGACACCCGCGACAACAACGCCCTCATCTCCGAGGTGCTGAAGCTGCGCGCCGAGCGCGCGAAGCTCCTGGGCTACAAGACGCACGCGCACTGGCGCCTGGAGAACACCATGGCGAAGACGCCCGAGCGCGCCATGGAATTGATGGAAGCCGTCTGGAAGCCCGCCGTCGCCCGCGTCCACGAGGAGGTGCGGGACATGCAGGCCGTGGCGGACAAGGAGGGCGCGAAGATTCGCATCGAGCCCTGGGACTACCGCTACTACGCGGAGAAGGTCCGCAAGGCGAAGTACGACCTGGACCAGAACGAGGTGAAGCCGTACCTGCAGCTCGAGAAGCTGCGTGAGGGCATGTTCTGGGTGGCGGGCGAGCTGTTCGGCTTCTCCTTCACCCAGGTGGATGACGTGCCCGTCTACCACCCGGACGTCCGCGCCTGGGAGGTGAAGGACAAGGCCAGCGGCCGCCATGTGGGGCTCTGGTACTTCGACCCGTACGCGCGGCCGGGCAAGCGCTCCGGCGCGTGGATGAACGCCTACCGCAACCAGGAGCGGTTCCGCGGCGAAGTGACGACCATCGTCTCCAACAACTCCAACTTCGTGAAGGGCGCGCCCGGCGAGGCGGTGCTCATCTCCTGGGAGGACGCGTCCACGCTGTTCCACGAGTTCGGCCACGCGCTGCACGGCCTCAGCTCCAACGTGACGTACCCGTCGCTGGCGGGCACGTCCGTGGCGCGCGACTACGTGGAGTTCCCCTCGCAGCTGCTGGAGCACTGGCTGTCCACGCCCGAGGTGCTCAACACGTACGCGCTGCACTACCAGACGGGCAAGCCCATCCCGAAGGCGCTGGTGGCCCGCATCGAGAAGGCCTCCACCTTCAACCAGGGCTTCGCCACCGTGGAGTACCTGTCCAGCGCGCTCATCGACATGAAGCTGCACCTGGCCGGTGACACGCCCATCGACGCGGACGTCTTCGAGCGCGACACGCTGAAGTCGCTGGGCATGCCGAAGGAAATCGTCATGCGGCACCGCACGCCGCAGTTCGGCCACGTCTTCGCCAGCGACGGGTACTCGGCGGGCTACTACAGCTACCTGTGGTCGGACACGCTGACGGCGGATGCCTACGAGGCCTTCACGGCGGGCAGGGGCGCCTACGACAAGGCCGTGGCCGAGCGGCTGCGCCAGCACGTCTTCTCCGTGGGCAACACGCTGGACCCGGCCGAGGGCTACCGCGGCTTCCGGGGACGCGACGCGGGCATCGACGCGCTGATGCGCAAGCGCGGCTTCCCCGTGCCCGGCGCGGCGGCGCAGACGAAGGCGACGCGCTGACGCACCCGGAGGGGGCCGTGGGCGACCGCGGCCCCCTTCGTGTCTCTACCCGTCCAGCGGGAAGAAGTGGCTGAAGGGGCCGGGCCCCCGGCCCAGGGCCAGCGGGTGCTCCAGCGCGGCGGTGACGTAGGCCTTGGCGCGCCGGGTGGCCTCCAGCGTGCCCCGCCCGAGCGCCAGGTGCGCGGCGATGGCCGCGGACAGCGTGCAGCCGGTGCCGTGGGTGTTGCGTGTCTCCACCGAGCGCAGGTGCAGCGTCTCCAGTTGCTCGCCGTCGAACCAGACGTCCGTCCCGCGCAGCGCCCCCGGCATCCCCCCGCCCTTGACGAGCACCGCCCGGGGGCCGAGCCGGTGGATGCGGCGCGCGGCCTCGCGCATGTCCTCCAGCGTGCGCAATTCCATCCCCGCGAGCAGCTCCGCCTCATGGCGGTTGGGCGTGACGACGGCGGCCAGCGGCAGCAGCAGCGCCTTCAGCGCCCCCACGGCCTCGTCGTCGATGAGCCGCGCGCCCGCCCGAGACACCATGACGGGGTCCACCACCAGCGGCCCCAGCTTCAGCTCCCGCAGCCGCGAGGCCACGGCGGTGATGATGGCCGGGTTGACGAGCATGCCCGTCTTCACCGCCCCGGCGCCGATGTCCGCCGCCACCGCGTCCACCTGCGCGGCCACGGACTCGGCGGGCAGCACGTCCACGCGCGTGACGCCCAGCGTGTTCTGCGCGGTGATGGCCGTCACCGCGCTGGTGCCATGGACGCGGTGGAAGGCGAAGGTGCTCAGGTCGGCCTGGATGCCGGCGCCACCACCGCTGTCGGAGCCGGCGATGGTGAGCGCGGTGGCCACGGGCTTGGGGGTCTCCATGACTCCCATGGTGCGGCACGGCCCCTCACCGCGGCCAGCGTTTCGTGTTCCACCGTGGGTGTGAAAATTCCCCTACAGGTACTACCGTCTTGGCGGGCATGCTGTATCTTTCCAGCCTCGCGGGAGGGGTACCTCATGTGGCAGAGCGTGCGTCGGTTCGCGGTTCCAGTCCTCGTGGGCGCGGTGGTGGCGGGTGGACTGTCGGCTTCAGCGATGCCTCGTCCGAGGCAGAAGTGCTTCAAGATTTCCGGGACGCTGACGAGCGCCATGAGCAGCGGGGCCTGCGCGAGCCCGGTGGGCATCTGCACCACCGGTGAGTTCGAGGGCAACGGCCTGCTCAACGGCCGCACGACCTTCGTCGCGGACTCGCTGATGCCGGCGGCGCCCACCGAGGCGCCCACGACGCTCGTCTATTCGGGACTGCTGACCATCCAGACGAAGGACGGCACGCTGACCACCCGCGATACGGGCATCCTCGATACGGAGAACGGACTCATCGGCGCGCGGGACGTGGTGGTGGGCGGCACCGGCATCTTCGCCGGCGCCACCGGCTACCTGCTCTTCCAGGGCACCGGCACCTCGACGTTCATCAACGAGGCCAGCGGGGAAATCTGCCTCGCCCGCTGAGTCCCGCCGGAGGCCTCACCGGTCCAGGAACGCGCGCTTCACCGCGTCCAGCAGCGGGTCCTTCTTCCCCTGGGGCTCCAGGGGGAGGTGGCCCTGGTTGATGGTCCAGATGATGGCACCCCCCAGGCCCTCCTTGCGCAGGTACCGGCCCTTGGCGGCGATGGACTGCTCGTCCTCGTAGGTGATGAAGTTGCAGCGTCCGGGGCCGCTCTCATGGGTGAAGGACAGGTAGGGGGACTTCGCCTTCTCGTCCCAGCGGCGCGAGTCAGGCTCGTAGTAGAGCTGCATGATGTTGGTGTAGCTCATGGCGTTGTCGCTCTGCACCTCGACGACGTCCCGGTCCGCGAGCGGCGTGCGCGGCTCCGTCACGCCGCGCATGCACGTGCCGAAGAAGCCGATGCCCACGCCGATACGCCCCGCGGGCACGCCCGCGTCCAGGTAGCCGCGGACGGAGCTGGCCACCGAGGTGGGCCGGTTGGGCGCCTCGTCCTCCAGCGGGCTGGAGTGCCAGCTCTCCCAGCCGCCCCAGTTCCCGCTCATCTTGTAGGACATGATGTTGAGCTGGTCGACGCGGGCCGACAGCTCGCGCATGAACGCCTTCTCCTGCTCGCTGATGCCGTAGTTGGAGTTCACCCAGTACACGGGCACCGCGAGGATGATGCCGGGGCGGGCGGCGCGCAGGTCGTCCAGCAGGGCCAGGAGCTGCTCGCCATCATTGCCCACGGGCGGCAGGTTGATGGGCTCCCAGTCGATGTCGATGCCGTCGTAGCCCAGCTCGTCCATGAGCTTGATGAGGTTGCGCACCAGGATGGGGCGCCGCTCGGGAGTGGTGGCCGGCACGAAGTTGTCGTGCTCGCCGTAGCCGCCGAGCATCATCAGCGCCTTGCGCCCGGCCTGGTGCGCCCGCGTCGCCAGCTCCTTCGCGATGATGGGGCCCTCGTACTCGGTGACGTCCAGGTCCGCGCTCACCGTGCCGAAGGGCCCCGGCTTGAAGCGGCCGACGATGAGGTGGGTCATCCCCGAGAAGTCCACCGAGTCCATGGGGAGCAGCCCGCGCTGGTAGCCGACGTAGTAGCCCGCCACCCAGCTCGCCGGCTCGCCGCCGGAGTGCGGCATCACCTTCGCGCTGAGCGCCTCCGGGCCCTCGCCCACCTCGTTGGAGGCCACGACCTTGACGCGGTAGTGCAGGCCGTTGAACAGGCCGGGGATGAAGGCCATGGACTCCGTCGGGGGCACCGTCACCGTGGCGCCGCCGGGCTCCGCGGTGACGCGGTAGGAGCGCAGGGGACGCCCGCCGAAGGTCGCCGGTGCCAGCCAGCTCACGTACACGCCACTGTTGCCCGCCGTCGCGCGGACGGCGCGCGGCTGGCCCGGCGCGGTGGGGTTGGCCACCTCGGCGCCGGCCATGGGCGTCACGAACTCCGTCGGGATGGAGTGGGGGCCCTCCCCGCGGGTGTTCACCGCCGACACCTTGAAGGTGTAGGGGATTCCGTTGTTGAGCCCGCGCACGGTGGCCTGCATCTGGTCCGCGGCCACGATGGCGCCACCGCACACCGGCTCGCAGCGGACCAGGTAGTACAGCAGCGGGTTGCCGCCATCCGTCGTGGGAGGCGTCCAGCTGACCAGGGCCATGGCATCCGCGGCCTCGGCCCGCACGGCGGACGGCGTTCCCGGAAGCCCGTCACCTACGACCTTCTCGCCCCCGCAGCCCCACAGCAGGGCTCCCAGCAGGAGCGGCAGCACTCCGGGCCGGTTCAATGTGGACTGAATCTTCATGGACCCACCCCCTCGGACAGGCGCCGTATATACGGGGCAGGGCTGACACTTACAGTGGAAAATTGAATATTAGTGTCTCTCGGGGTTTCCCGTGTTGAAACACGCGTTGCATCTGTCTCGGCATGTGAGAAGTCGATAGCCGGCGTGGGGCCGCGGGGCCGCCACGGGGCCGTCTGATAGCGTGCGGAGTTCCTCTCGCGAGCCCGCCGATGAAACGCCTCTTCCTGATGATGCTGCTCGGCATCTGCCTGCTGGCCGCCGTCCTGGTGACGCGGGCGGTGGGCTTCTCCTCCCGTCAAGTCACTCCGGAGGCGGCCGCGCCGTTCTCCGTGGACGCGGACGCCGCGGCCGTCCGCCTCGCGGGGGCGCTGCGGCTGAAGACGCTGGCCGCGTCGGAAGGCCGGCCCGCCGAGGACGCGGCCTTCGCCGCGCTCCATGACTACCTCCGGGAGCACTTCCCCCGCGTGCACGCGGAGCTGCGGCGCGAGCCCCAGGGCGCGCACTCGGTGCTCTACACGTGGCCGGGCACGGACGCCTCGCTGCGCCCGGTGCTGCTGATGGGGCATCTGGACGTGGTGCCCGTGGAGCCCGGCACGGAAGGCACCTGGACGCGCCCCCCGTTCAGCGGGGACATCGCGGACGGGTACGTGTGGGGGCGCGGCGCGCTGGACGACAAGGGCAGCGTGCTCGCCATCCTGGAGGCGGTGGAGGCGCTGCTCGCGGCGGGACACCGGCCGAAGCGCACGGTGCTGTTCGCCTTCGGCGCGGACGAGGAGGTGGGCGGGCTCGGCGCGGAGGCCATGGCGAAGCTGCTCCGCGAGCGTGGGGTGACGCTGGAGTCCGTGCTGGACGAGGGAGGGATGATGCTGACCGGCACCGTCCCGGGCGTGAAGGCGCCGGTGGCCGTGGTGGGCGTGGCGGAGAAGGGCATGGTCAGCGTGGAGCTGGTGGCGGAAGGGGAGGGCGGCCACTCGTCCATGCCGCCGAGGCAGACGGCGGTGGGCGTGCTCAGCCGCGCCGTCTCGCGCCTGGAGGAGGAGCCGATGCCCGCGGAGCTGCGTGGCGGGAGCCGGGCCCTCTTCGACTTCGTGGGGCCGGAGATGCCCTTCGGGATGCGGCTGGTGTTCGCCAACCTGTGGCTCTTCGAGCCGCTCGTCGTGCGCCAGCTCGCCGCGCGGCCCTCCACCAACGCCGCGGTGCGCACCACCACCGCGGCCACCATGTTCGAGGGCAGCGTGAAGGACAACGTGCTGCCGGCCCGCGCGCGGGCGGTGGTGAACTTCCGCACCCTCCCCGGGGACACCGTGCAGGGCGTGCTCGAGCACGTGCGGCGCGTGGTGGACGACCCCCGCGTCAAGGTGGGCACCCTGGGCTTCATCAGCGAGGCCTCGCCGGTGTCGCGGACGGACACCGAGGCGTGGAGCGTGCTCCAGCGGAGCATCCGCCAGGTGTTCCCGGAGACGCTCGTCGCGCCGTACCTCATGGTGGGCGCCACCGACGCGCGCCACTTCGCCGGCCTGAGTGACAGCGTCTACCGCTTCATGCCGCTGCACCTGGAGCGCGAGGACCTCGCGCGCCTCCATGGCAGGGATGAGCGCGTGTCCATCCAGGGCTATGCGAAAGCGGTGCGCTTCTACGCACAGTACCTGCGCAATGCCACGCACTGAGGGGGCAGGCGCCCCGCGGGGAGGGCTTGCACGCGCGCCCGTGTAGCCCGTGCAGCCGGACGCCAGGAGTCATCGTGTTGCTGGTGGCTCCTGTTTGTCTGCTCTCCGTTCATGGATGTGGATGTGGGGACAGGTCCCAATCTCCGAGCGAAAGTCCACCTGTTCTGCACATGTGCGCGCCGCCTGCACGGCTCAATTCGTGCTCAGCGGCCGGGCTGATTGGACGCGTTGACAGGGGCTCCAAGCAATTTCACCATCTGTTTCATGCAGACCCCCCCACGCTCGAAGCTCCCCCCTCGTAGAAATCGAATCGCGAGTCTCGTGCTCGCTTCTCTTCTCGTCTCACTCGCCGCCTGTGGCGGCGGTGGTGGCTCGGCGAAGCCGGATGGTGGCTCCGGGCCGGACGACCCGGACTCCGGCGTGGATGGCGGCAGCCTCCTGTGTGGCGACAAGGAGAAGCAGGCCGGCGAGGCATGTGACGACGGCAACACGACGAGCGGCGACGGCTGCACCGCCGACTGCTCCGCCGTGGAGACCGGCTGGTCGTGTGACACCCCGGGCCAGGCCTGCATCAAGGTGGAGGGGTGCGGCAACGGCCGTGTCGACGCTCCCGAGAAGTGCGATGACCGCAACAACATCTCGGGCGACGGCTGCAACGCGACGTGCGACACCGTGGAGGCTGGTTGGAACTGCCCGCAGTCCGGCGGCCGCTGCCATGCCAAGGAGTGTGGTGACCGCATCATCGCCGGCGACGAGGAGTGCGAGGACGGCAACACCGGCAACGGGGATGGCTGCAGCTCCACGTGCCGGCTGGAGCCCGGCTGGAAGTGCCCCCCCGGCCAGCCCTGCACCCGCACCACCTGCGGCGACGGCGAGCCCGAGGGCACCGAGCAGTGCGACGACGGCAACAACAACACCGGCGACGGCTGCTCGCCGCTGTGCACGCGCGAGCCGCGCTGCACCAACGGCACCTGCGAGGCGGTGTGTGGCGACGGCGTGATGCTGCCCAACAGCACCACCGAGGAGTGCGACGACGGCAACACGCGCGCCTACGACGGCTGCTCGCCCACGTGCAAGAAGGAGGAGGGCTACGTGTGCCAGGTGGTCACCGAGGCCCCGCCGGCGAAGGTGTCCATCCCCGTCGTCTACCGTGACTTCCGCGGCTATGACCTGCCGGCGGGCAACGGCCTGCCGCGCGGCCACATCGACTTCGAGAACAAGAACGCGGGCCATGAGACGGGCATCGTCGCGACCAACCTGGGCGAGGACGGCAAGCCCGTCTATGCAAAGGAGAGCGTGAGCTCCGCGAACACCAACGGCAAGGCGGCCTTCGACCAGTGGTACCGGGACGTGGACAACGTCAACAAGACGGTGGTGGGGACGCTGGAGCTCACCCGCGACACGTCGAATGGCTCCTACGTGTTCGACGACCAGACCTTCTTCCCGCTCGACGGCCTGGGCTGGGTGGCTTCCGGCAACGAGAGCCCCCGCAACAACGGCCACAACTTCAGCTTCACCAGCGAGGCCCGCTACTGGTTCGAGTACAAGGGCACCGAGGTGCTCACCTTCCGCGGCGACGACGACGTGTGGGTGTTCATCAACCGGAAGCTGGCGCTGGACCTGGGCGGCGTCCACGGCGCGTTGGACGGCTCCATCACGCTGTCCCAGAAGGCCGCCGAACTGGGGCTCACGAAGGGTGGCATCTACGAGGTCCTGGTGCTCCAGGCCGAGCGCCACACCACCGCGTCCTCGTACCGGCTCACGCTCAACAACTTCGAGACCCAGCGCAGCGTGTGCACCGCGACGTGCGGCAACGGCACCGTGGACCCGGGCGAGGAGTGCGACGACATCGCCAATGACGGCGGCTACGGGCAGTGCGCCCGGGGCTGCGTGTGGGGCCCCCGCTGCGGTGACGGCGGCGACCCGCAGACGGAGTACGGCGAGGAGTGCGACGACGGCAACACCCGCAACGGTGACGGCTGCAGCGCCACCTGCGGCGTCGAGATTGGCTGAGGCCCGTCTCCCCGTCGCGGGCTGAGGCTTCCGCTCCGGAGGCAGGGCCCCGGAGCGGGACGCACTCCCGGTATCACCCCTTCGGGCCGGGTCCGGGAAGACTCTCCGGGCCCTCTCTCGGGAGTAGGGCAGGGGGAGGGGGGGCAGGCGCTCCCGGACAGGTCGGGCGGCGCGGCGCGGGCCGTCTGGTATGGTCCGCGCGAGTTTCCATGGCCCTCCGTTCGTTCCTCCGTCTCCCGGCCCTCGTCTTGCTCGTGCTGGCCGTCCCCGCCGCGAGCGCCGCCCCCGCGCAGGCGCCGCCACCTCCCTCGGAGGTGATGGGGATGCTTCGCCAGCTCGAGACGGCCCGGGCGCAGGGGAAGACACGCGCGCTGGAGGCCGACCTGGAGGAGCAGGTCCGGACACGGCCGAACGACGCGATGCCCCGCGTCTACCTGGCGTGGCTCCAGTTCCCCGCGGACGCGTGCTGGAACGAGCTGAAGGCCGTCTCCACGCTCTACCCGGAGAACCCCTGGCCCCATGTGGGCATGGGACTCGTCTACCTGCGCTGGAAGCTGCCGGTGGAGGCCCGGCCCATGTTCGCCGCCGCGCTGCGCGAGGCGCCCGGCTTCGCGCCCGCGCTGTGGGGGGAGGGGCTGCTGCTCCAGGCGGAGGGCCGGACGGCGGAGGCGGAGGCGCGGTTTCGCGAGGCGCTGGCGGGGCTGGACGCGCCGCAGATTCGCACCAGCCTGGGGCTGCTCCTGGCGAAGCTGCCAGGGCGGGAGGCGGAGGCGCGCGCGGAGCTGACGCGCTCGGTGGAGGCCTGGCCCGAGCAGCCCGAGGCGCTGAGGACGCTGGCGCAGCTCGCCCGGGTGTCGAACGACGTGCGCGCGGCGGCGGTGGCGGGGGACAAGCTCGTCGCCCTCAAGCCGCGAGACAAGGAGGCGCACCGGCTGCAGGCCGACCTGTGGCTGGCCGCTTCGGAGAAGGAGAAGGCCGCGCAGTCCCTGGAGCGGTACGTCGCGCTGGGTGGCGCGGAGCCCGCGCCGCTGGGGCTGCTGGCGCGGCTGTACGCGGAGCTGGGCCGGGCCGCCGACGAGACGAAGGCCCTGCTCCGGCTCCTGGAGGCGGACCCGAAGGACGCGGAGCCGGCCATCCGCCTGGCGGAGCTGGCCGAGGCGGGGGGCGACGGGGCCGCCGCCGAGGGGTTCTTCCTGAAGGCGTCCGAGCGGGCGCCGGGGCGCGCCGACATCCACGTGCGCCGGGCCCGGCTCTTCATGAAGCGGGAGCTGTTCCAGGAGGCGCTGGCGGCGTACCGCGCGGCGCTGGCGGCTCCCGAGCGCCGGGTGCCGGAAGCGGAGGCGGAGGCCGCCGCGCTGGTCCGCCTCTTCCGCCTGCCCTCCACGCCCGCGAAGGGGACGCAGGACACAATCTACAGCCGGGTGTCGCTGGGCCTGGTCGCGCTCTACATGGAGCGGCTCAAGCAGCAGCCGGACCTGAAGGGCAACCTCAAGGTGCGCGTCAAGGTGGACGAGAATGGGCGCGCCACCCAGGTGGACACGCTCTACGACAGCCTCAAGGACCCGCTCATCGCCGGCCACGCGTACTTCGCCTTCCTGGACGCCCAGTACCCGCCGGGGCGCGACGAGCCCGTCTTCCAGTACGTCTTCCGCCCGCCGAAGTGACGTCCAGCGCGGGAGTTCCCTTCGGCCTATGCTCGTGCGCCCGACGGGAGGGAGGGACCCATGGCGATGGATGACACGGCGAGCCCCGAGCACGTCTCACAGGCGCTGCTCGACAGGGCCAACGAGCTGGGCGAGACGGGCCGGTTCGACGAGGCGCTCGCCCTCTACGAAGAGGTCATCCAGTGGTTCGGCGGGACGATGATTCCGGCCGTGCGCCTGCAGGTCCTCCGCGCGCTCGTCAACAAGGCGCTGGCGCTGGTGCAGCTCGACAGGCCCGAGGACACGCTGGCCGCGTGCAATGAGGCCCTCCGGCAGTTCGGCGGCTCCAACGACGCGAAGCTGCGCGAGGGAATGGCCCGGGTGCTGCTCTACAAGTGCGTGGCCCTGGGGCAGCTCGGGCTGCCCGAGGAGGGCGTCGCCGTCTGCGACGAGGCCTTCCGGCGGCTGGAGGGGGCGACGGAGCTCGTCCAGCGGGAGCTGCTGTCCGAGGCGCTCCTGCGCAAGGCGGTGTTCCTGCGGTTCCTGGGCCGGGCGGAGGAGGCGCTGCCCGTCCATGACGAGCTGGTGCGCCGCTTCAGCAACGACGCGGAGGCGGAGCTGCGCATGCAGGCCGCCCGGTCGCTGATGTTCAAGGCGTCGCTGCTGGGGAAGCTGGGGCGCAACGAGGAGTCCATGGCCGCCTTCGAGGAGGTGGACCGGCGCTTCGGCGGGGAGCACGCGCTGGACCTGCGGGTGGAGGTGGCCCGCGCGCTCGTGTGCAGGGCGGAGCTGCTGGGGCAGCTCCAGCGGATGGACGAGGCGCTGGCGGGCTTCGACGACGTGGTGCGCCGGTTCGCCGGAGCAACGGAGCCGGCCCTGCGCGAGCGCGTGTCCAACGCGCTCAACAGCGCGGGCTTCGCGCTGCTCCGCGAGGCGAAGCGGCTCTGGCCCCGGCAGCGGGAGCGGGCGCTGGTGCTCCTGCAGCAGGCCCGCGAGCGGGTGGAGGCGACGCTGGACCGCCGCCCGGGAGAGCCCCTGGCGCTGGGGAACGCGGGCTACATCGCCTTCCTCCAGGGCCGGCGCGAGGAGGCGCGCTCGCTGCTGGCGGAGGCGCTCCGGCTGGGCGGCGAGTCCGTGCGGGAGACGGAGCTCCAGGACGCGGGCATCCACCCCATTCCCGAGGACGAGGAGTTCCGCGCGCTGCTCCACTCGCTGTGAGGCCGCGCGCCGCGGCTCAGTCCCAGCTGCTGCCCGTCAGGTCATAGACCTGCTGGATGTTGCGCAGGGTGGCCCGGAAGTCGAGCTTCAGGTCCTTGATGAGGCCGTTGCGCATGTCGAACACCCAGGCGTGCACCGTGGGGAAGCCCCGGATGAGGAAGGACTTCTGCACCGCGGCCGTCTTGATGATGTTGATGCACTGCTCGGTGACGTTGATTTCCACCAGGCGGTCGTAGCGCTGGGCCTCGTCCTTGATGGCGTCCAGCTCCGCCTTGTGCAGGCGGTACACGTCGCGGATGTTGCGCAGCCAGGGGTTGAGGATGCCCAAATCCCTGGGCTGCATGGCCGCCTTCACGCCGCCGCACCCGTAGTGGCCGCACACGATGATGTGCTTCACGTCGAGCGTCTGGACGCCGTAGGAGATGACCGACATCACGTTCAGGTCGACGTTGTTCACCAGGTTGGCGATGTTGCGGTGGACGAAGACGTCACCCGGCGGCAGGCCCATGATTTGATTGGCCGGCACGCGGCTGTCGGAGCAGCCGATGTAGAGGAAGTCCGGACGCTGCTCGACGGAGAGCTTCGCGAAATACTCCGGGTCCGTGCGGAGCTGCTCCTCGGCCCAGCGGCGGTTGTTCTCGAAGATCTTCTCGTAGGGAGTCACGGGCGGCACCCTCGCACGAGCGGGCGCGGCGGGGAAGGCACTCCCACGCCGCGCCGCGCCAGGAAGGCTCACTGCTGGACGGGGGCGCCGCTGCCTCCGTAGCCCTGGGCCTGGGTGCGCAGGCGCTCCCACTGGGCGCGGGCCTGCTGCTCCTCCTGTGACTGCGAGTCCACCTGCCTCCGGGCGTCCTCGACCTTCTTCTGGGCGTCCGCGACGGCGGCGGCGAAGTCCGCCTCGGACATCTCCGCGACGCGGACGTCCCCATTCTGCTTGAGGGCCTGGTACTCGGCCTGACGGAGCCGGGCGTCGGCCATCTCCAGCTCCCGCTCGCGGAGCTGCTTCTGCGCCTTCATGGCGTCGATGGACTGCTGGCGCCAGTTCACCCGGGCCTGGGCCGCGGCGACGCCATTCTCCGAGTTCAGCAGCTCGGCCTTCGCCCGCTCGATTTCCGCACTCTGGCCGGTGGCCTGGGCCGCTTCCAGCGAGGCCTCGTTCGCCTTCTTGCGCTGCTTGGACGCCTCCTCGTTGTGGCGGGCCACCTGCAGCTCCCGCTCCGCGTCCTTCAGCGCCACGTCGGCGCGGGTGACCTCGTCCTGGGCCTTGCGGCGCTCCGACTGGGCCGAGCGGACGTCGCCCAGTTGCTCCTCCGGGACGCGGGCCAGCCAGGCCTCATCCACCTTTGCCTCGCGGGACGTGCCGCACCCGCTGCCCGACATCGCCAGCATGGCTCCCAGGGCCACGCCCCCGAGCACCCGGCGCCTTCTCGCCTGGAACATGTACTGCCTCCTCTCCGTTGCGCGCGTTGTCCTTCCGGACACGGTAGTCACGCGATGGAGACACCGTGCGGAGGGACGGCCGCGGAGCCGACCCACGTCCAGGCGCACGGCGGGAGGGGGAGCGGGCGGACGGGCGCCCTACCGCTTCTCCAGGATGACGGCGTAGAACTCGATGCCGATGCCCTCGCGGTCCTCCTCGGTGATGTACCCGGGAGGCAGGCCGAGGAACTCGCTGACCGGCACCACGCCCATCTTGTCCTGGGCCCAGGGGCCGCAGATGTCCAGGTACTCGGGCAGCGAGTAGAGG
This sequence comes from Myxococcus sp. RHSTA-1-4, assembly GCF_020037125.1. Taxonomy (GTDB): domain Bacteria; phylum Myxococcota; class Myxococcia; order Myxococcales; family Myxococcaceae; genus Myxococcus. Next base: position 20,023 of record NZ_JAIQDG010000025.1, on the reverse strand, counting down.
TTGAAGGACTCGCCCATCTTCCGGAACATGCCGATGAACTGCTCCCACTGGGGCGTGGTGAGGCCCGCCTCCTTCGTCTCGAAGGTGGCGAAGAGCTTGGAGCCCGGCGCGGCCCAGTCGTAGAGGTCCCGGAAGAACCTCCGGTTCTCCTCGGCGGAGAGGAACACGCAGATGGCGTTGGCGCCGAAGGCCACGCGGCGCTGGCCCTGGAGGAAGGACTCCACGTCGGGCCGCCGCAGGAAGTCCCCGGCCTGGCGGATGTCGCACTGCATGTAGCGAACGCGCGGGTCGTCGCCGAGCAGGTGCTTGGCCATGGCGATGGTCAGCGGGGCGATGTCGCTATAGAGCACCCGGGTGTTGGGCAGCACCGTGTGGACGTGGTCCGCGGTGGGCAGGCCCGAGGCGAAGTCCACCCAGTGCGTGAAGCCGTCCGCGGACATGCGCCGGGCCGCGGTCTGCAGGCACGCGCGCAACATCCGCACCCACTTCCGGGTGGAGGGCACCAGCGAGAACATGAACTCCGCCGCCTGGCGGTCCGACTCGAAGTTGTTCGTGCCGCCCAGCGTGTAGTCGTAGATGCGGGACGCTTCGGGGACCTTGGGGTTGACTCCTGGCACGCGGGCCAGCTCATTGACATCCATGCGGTGGCGTCTCCGGAGGAGGGAAGTCCTATGTGTCCCTATCGCTCAGCGCACCTCGATGTCCACCGGTTCGCTGCGCAGCCCCCGGGCCACCACCTCCAGCCGGTGCCGTCCGGGCTGGAGGGCCCACGAGGCGTCATAGGGCCACGGCGCCTGCCGCACGGGCCTGCCGTCCACCAGCCAGGTCACCGCCGCGAGCCGGGGCTCCACCTCCGCGCTCAGTCGCAGCGTCTGGGTGCTCCGCGAGTAGCCGGGCTCGATGAGGAAGACCTCTCCCGGGCGGGGCCAGGTGATGACGAGCGCTCCCGGGACGGGGCCCTGCTCCGGACACAGGGGGGAGTAGCGCGTGGGCGCGGCGGGCGCGGACTCCCGCCCGTGCGTGGCCTGCCAGGAAGCGTACGGGGCCGGGAGGAAGGCGAAGGCCCGCTTCACCACGTGCTCCTCCGGGCACCTGTCCCCGGCCAGCAGGCCGTTGCGCGCGTCCAGACGCACCTCGCGGTGCCAGGGGCAGGGCTGGTCGGGCGCATGCTCCTTCGGCAGGCGCACGCGCCGGCGCACCGGGCACGAGGATGTGGGGAGCTGGCCCGAGTGCGCGCACACCTGGCCCTCCACGATGCCCTCCGGCGGGGGCGTCCGCTCCGGCTCGGCGGAGGGGTCCGCGCGCCGCACCACGCGCTTCATCACCTTGTGGAAGAGGGGGCCGGCGCCGGTGGCTCCGGTCATCCCGTTCAGCGGGCGGTTGGAGAAGTCACCCGTCCACACGGCCACGGTGAAGCGCGGCGTGTAGCCCACCGCCCAGTTGTCGCGCCAGTTGGTGCTGGTGCCCGTCTTCACCGCGACGGGGAAGCCCAGCATCAGCGCGTTACCCGCGCCGAAGCCGCGCATGCGCAGGGACTCGTCGGAGAGCACGTCGGTGATGAGCCAGGCCACCTCCTCGGAGAAGGCCCGGTGGGGCGCGTCGCCCGGAGCGGGCGGGCCGGCGAAGGGTGTGGCGCGGCAGGTGAGGCCCTTGCGCGCGAACATGGCGTACGCCTGGGCCAGCTCCAGCAGCGTCACCTCGCCATTGCCCAGGGTGAGGCCCAGGCCGTAGTGCGAGGCGGGCGCGTCCAGTGAGGAGAAGCCCACGTCGCGCAGTCGCGTGAGCAGGGGCTCCAGCCCCACGCGCCGGGCCACGCGGATGGCGGGCACGTTGAGGCTGCGGCCCAGCGCCTCGCCCATCAGCACGGGGCCGGAGTAGTCGCCGGAGTAGTTCCTCGGGCTGAAGAGGTCGCCGTCCGCCTCGCCGTAGCGCGTCTCCACGTCCGCGACGACGGAGGCGGGCGTGTCGCCGCGCTCGAAGGCCAGCGCGTAGGTGAAGGGCTTGAGCGCGGAGCCCGGCTGGCGGCGGGCCAGCGCCCCGTTCACCGAGCCCGCGGCCCCGGCGTCTCCGTACCGGGCGGAGCCCACCATGGCCAGGATGTGGCAGTCGGTGTTGTCCAGCACCACCACGGCCGCGTTCGTCACGCCGCCCGCGGAGAGGGCGTCCACGTGTCCGCGCACGAGGGACTCCAATTCCCGCTGGAGGTCGCCGTCCAGCGTGGTGCGCACCTCGCCCTGGGGCGGGCGGAGGGAGACGACGTAGTCGGTGAAGTGGAGCGCCGTGTCGGCCTGGGTGGAGGGAGGCGCGTCGCGCCCGGCGAGGCGCAGGGGCTCGGCGAGGGCGCGGGCGTGCTCCTCCTCGGAGATGGCGCCGGTGGCGCGCATGCGGGCGAGCACCGTGCGCTGGCGGACCCGGGCCCGTTCGAGGTCCTTGAAGGGGTTGAGACTTGTAGGGGCCTGCGGGAGTCCCGCGAGGAGCGCCGCCTCCGCCAGGCTGAGGTGCGTGCCGGGCTTGCCGAAGTAGCGCTGGCTGGCGGCCTCCACGCCCACCGTGCCCGCGCCGTAGGGGGCGCGGTTGAGGTACTGCTCCAGCACGGTGTGCTTGTCCACGGCTCGCTCCAGGCGCAGCGCCACGAGCATCTCTCCCAGCTTGCCGCGCAGGGTGCGCGGGTGCGGGTGGAGGCGCCGCGCGAGCTGCATCGTCAGCGTGGAGGCACCGGAGACCACGCGCCGGTAGCGGAGGGCCTGCGCCACCGCGCGTGCCACCGAGCGGACGTCCACGCCGGGGTGTTCGTGGAAGCGAGCGTCCTCCACGGCGATGGTGGCCTGGACCACCAGCGGGGAGATGTCCTCCAGGGCGCGCCACCGCATGCGCTCGCCCTCCGCGTTCACCACCTCGCGTAGCAGCCGGCCCTGTGTGTCGTGGATGCGCAGCGAGTCCCCCGTGCGCGCGTGCAGCTCCTCCACGGGGTAGGGGTGGAGGACCACGTAGGCCCACAGGGCGGCGGCGCAGGCGATGAGGCCGAGGGTCAGTGCGCCCGTGGTGGCCGCGGCGAGGCGGAGGACGCGGCGGCGCTTCGGGCGCGGGCGCGCGGCGGGGCCGGCGCGGCCAGGCTTCGTGGGGCCACGCGTGCTGGCGGGCTCGGATGTGTCCGAGGGCCCGAGCACCGTCGCCGGCCCGTGCGCTGCCACGGAGCCAGTCGCGGCCTCGGCCTCGGACGACGCCGGGCCCATGGAGGCAGGCCGGCTCATCGCACCGTGACCTCGTCGATGGCGGTGGCGCCGGCCACCTCGGGGGCGTACATGGCCTCGGCGCCGGCGGCGGGGCGCAGGAAGGTGCCCGGCGTGGTGGCGCGCGCGACGTAGCTGAACTCGTAGTCGCCCGCGTTCATGTCATCCACGTAGAAGGCCACGCGGTGGTCCCGCATCTCGCTATAGGACAGCGAGGCGAGGCCCCGCTGGAGCGCCGCGGTCAGCGGCCCCTGCGACACCTTCTCCGTGGTGTCCAGGTTCGTGTTCATCGGCTCCAGGCCGGCGGGCAGCTTGTCGTCGATGGCCACGTAGTTCTGGTGGCTCTCCGCGCGCACCTTCAGCCGCACCCGCACCAGCGAGCCCAGCGGAAGGGCCTTCACGTCGAGCGGCTCACCCGTCATCGTCTCGTACGTGCGCTCCACGCGGAAGCCATCCTCGCGGGCGGCGCGGTTCTTCGCGTTCAGCTCCGCCTCGTACTGCGCTCTCACGCGGAGCATGGCGGGGCCGGGGCCCCGGTTGGTGAGCGCCACCTGGTGCGTGTGCGCCCGGCCCGCCTTCAGGCCGAGGTCCGCCTCCGTCAGCCGCAGCCGGCGCACGCGCTGGCTGACGACCTCCATGTCGCCGTCCTTCACCGGCCGGCCGTCGAGCGTGAGCGACATGCGCGGCGCGCTGCCGTTCTTCGTCGACTGCGCCATGCGGGCCACGCCCATGATGCCGAACACGTTCTCCTGCGTGTTGCCCCACAGCCCGTACCGCTGACGCTTGAGCAGGCCGGCCAGCAGCTTGTCCCCCATCTTCCCCGCCGTCCCGCCCACGGAGGCGAAGGCCAGCAGGGAGGTGGCGTGCGTGCGCAGCGGCGAGTCCATGGACCAGCCTCCGTGCGGGTCCCCGTCGAACCACGCCTCCTGCTCCGACTTCTTCGCCGCCGCCTCCACCTCCGCGAGAATCGGCTGGAGCAGGGACGGGTCCTGGCCCTTCATCTCGCTCACCGCGACGGCGAGGAAGGACAGTCCGAACGGGGTGAGCTTCGCCTTCTCGCGCCACAGGGTGGACACGTACGCGGGCTGCGGCCGGCCCAGTCGGCCCAGCGTCATCACGAAGTACGCCCGCGTGTCCGCGTCCGCCATGCCGCCGTGGGGAATCTCCTCGGTGATGTTGCCGTCGCGCAGCCGCAGCTCCAGGTAGTCCCCCATCCGCTTCAGGGCCTCGTCCGGCACGTCGTAGCCGCGCTTCTTCCCTTCGATGAGCGCGGTGAGGCCGAAGGCCGTGGCGAAGGCGTGCGGCTCCGTGCCGCCCGGCCAGTAGGACAGCCCGCCCGCCGTCGTCTGGAAGGAGAGGATGCGCTTGATGCCGGCCTCGGAGAACTTCTTCAGGTCGGCCTCGCTCACCGTCACCCCCATCTCCGGCAGCAGGTCCTTCAGCACCACCAGCGGGTACGCCGTGCTGGTGGTCTGCTCGATGCAGCCGTTCGGGTACTGCATGAGGTAGCCCACCGCGTCCTTCAGCTCGGTGAGCGCGGTGCCGGACACCGTCACCTCCAGCTCCACGCTGCCCGGCTGGCGGTCCGCCGGCAGCGCCAACTCCAGGCGCTGCTCCCCCGTCACCTGGGCGCTGGACACCAGGACGCGCCGCGAGCCCGGGTTGAGCACCGGCAGCGTCACCTCCACCGAGTCCGTCTCCTCGCCCATGCGCGCGGCGAAGCGCACCTTCGCGGGGCCACGGCCGGCCACCTTCACCGGGAAGCCGAAGGACGCGGACTCACCCGGCTTCACCGTCCGGGCCGGCGGCGTGAGGGCGGCACCTTGCTGGAGCTCCAGCCCGTCGAAGGACGCGGTGAGCTGCACCGGGCCCGCCTCCGCCTGGCCGTTGAAGGCGAGCGCCTCCACCCGGAGCGTGTCCCCGGGGTACGCGAAGCGCGGGAGCACGGGCTGCAGCATCAGCGGCTTCTTCACCACCAGCCCCTTCTCCGCCGAGCCGGCCCGGCCCGCCTCGTCCACCACCACCGCCATGACGCGGTAGCGGGTGAGGTTGTCCGGCAGCTTCACGCTCACGCTCGCCCTTCCGTCCGCGCCCACCATGACGCGCGGGTTCCAGTACGCGGTGCTCTGGAAGAGGGTGCGCAGGTCGGCCGGGAAGTCGCCCAGGGCGAAGCCCTCGCCGCCGTCACCACCGGGGAAGAGCGCCTCGTGCCGCTGGCGCCGGGCGTGCGGCAGGTCCAGCCGGCTCTCCGCGGTGCGCACGCCCAGGGGCAGCGCCGCGTAGAGCGCCGGCACCGGGTCCGGCGTCCGGTAGCCGGTGAGGCCCAGCACGGCCTCGTCCACCACCATCACCGTGGCCTGACCGGAGGCGGGCTTGCCCGCGCTGTCGCGCACCGTCACGTCCACGCGCACCGTGCCGCCGGGGCGGGCCACCGGCTTCTCCGTCGAGACGTCCACCGCGAGGCGCTGGTTCTTCGGCTCGACGTGGAGCTGTACGTAGCCGAGCTTGAAGGCGGGCGCGCCCGTCTCGAAGCCCGTGGCGTCCTTCTCCGTGTGGATGCGGCCTCGCAGCAGCACCACCGAGGCGTACACGTTGGGCACGTGCGCGTCGGTGATGGGCAGCTCCAGCGTGGGCGTGTCGCCGTGAATCTCGAAGAGGCGGTGCTCCAGCACGCCGCCGCGCTCCACGGTGAGCAGCCCGCGCGCCTCGGGGAAGGGCGTCTGCACCACCAGCTTCGCCGTCTCGCCGGGGAGGTAGCGCGGCTTGTCCGCCACCACCTGGATGCGGTCCTGGTCGAAGCGCGGCCAGGCCACGGTGTTGTCGCCCGACGCGGACACGCGGAAGCCCGCCTGCACCAGCCGCTGCGCCGTGTCCTGCGCCCAGGCGCGCACCTGGTACGCGCCCGCCCGCGGGACGTCGAGCTCACAGGTGACGGCCGTCTTCTCCGTGGTGACGAGGCACTGGTCCGCCTCCACCGTCTCCTCGCGGTTGACGAGCTGCGCGTGGGTGCCGCTCACCCGCGCGTAGGTATGGGTGTCCACACGCTCCAGTTGCGCGCGCACCCTCACGCCCTCCTGCACCGTGCCGTCGGGCTTGAGGGCGATGACGGGCACCTTCAGCGTCTGACCCGCGCGGACCACGGCCTGCGCGGGGGGCAGCACGCCCACGTAGAAGGCGGCGGGGTGGACGACGCGGGAGAGGCGGCCGGCGTACGCCTGCCGGTCCACGTCGGTGACGCTCGCCTCCACGGTGTAGCGCTGGGGCCCGGCGTAGGACGGGTGGTCCGCCTTGAAGTGGACGCGGGTGCGGCCCTGGCCGTCCAGGCGCTCGTCCGCGCTGGTGACGAGCGTCGCGCCCGAGCCGTCCTCCGGCAGCCCGAAGGCGTACTGCGCGAAGCCCGCGGGCGAGAAGGGCTCACGCGCCTTCCACACCTGGTAGCGCACCTCGCGGCCGGACAGCTCGCCGCCGTGGAGGTAGCGCGCCTCCACCACCGCCTCCACGTCCGCGCCCAGGGGCCACTCCTTCTCGGCGGTGGACACCTTCACCTCGAAGGTGGGCACGCGGTACTCCTCCACGCGGAAGCTGTGGCCCACCGCGCGCTCCCCATGCGTGAGGCGCAGCGAGTACTCGCCCACGGCCGCGCCCGCCTTCAGCTTCAGGTCCACGTCCGCCGCGCCGAAGGTGTCCAGCGTCAGCTTCGTGTCCAGCACGCCCTGGCCGCGCGGGTCCATCACCCGCACCTGGACGTCGCGCTGGGCCTTCGGCAGGCGCCCGGCGTCCTTCACCAGGGCCTTGATGTGGACCGTCTCCTCCGGCCGGTAGACGCCCCGGTCGGTGAAGACGAGCGAGGCGAGCCGCTCGGAGCCCTTCACCTCGCCCGTGAGCCCGAACTGCCAGGCCGATGACAGGCGCTCCTCGTTCACCTCCGCCACCAGCCGGTCCTCGTCCTTGCGCGCGGAGATGAAGACGCGGCGCTCCAGCCCGGTGGCCGTCGCCACGCCCGGAGCGCGCAGCAGCGCGACACCGTCCGCCCCCGTCTCCGCGGAGGCGAGCTTCGTCCCGGCCTCGTCGAGCAGCAGCACCTGTCCCTGGGGCACGGGCGTCGCGTCGCTCAGCCGCGTGAGCCAGACGAGGATGCCGCCGTCATGCACCTTGGCGGTGAGGCCCAGGCCGGAGAGCTGGAGCAGCACCGCGTCCTGCCACGGCTCCACTCCGGCCTCGCTGCCCCGGCCCCTGGCGGACAGCTCCAGGCAGTAGAGGCCCGGCTTGCCGGTCTCCAGGGAGACCTCCAGCGGCTCCAGCGTGTTGGGCGCCTTCGTCCGGGGGGCGCTCACGTTTCTCGCGGGCCCCATGGGGGCGCCGTAGTCCTCGCACGTGGGCTGACGCTCCAGCGCGTATGCCTTCACGAAGGCGTCCGGCGCGTTGATGCGGTGCGCCTGCGCCTGCACGGTGGCCAGGTTGCGTCCCTGGAAGGGGAGGCGGGCACCGGGCAGCTCCAGCGTCAGGTGCTGCGAGGGGAGCTGGAGCACGGGCGGCAGGTCCTGTGCCTTGAACGTCCACTTCGGAGTGCCCTCCAGCGGGTTGCCCAGCACGTCCTCGAGGCCCCGCGTGAGGGACGCGCGGTACTTCTGGCCGGGGGCGAGCCGCATCGTCACCGTGGCGGCGCGGCCCCAGCCGGACACGTCCAGCGACTCGGGCTCCGGCTCCACGACGAGGTGCGCGCGGAGCGCGTCCGTGTCGACGGGGTTGTTGAAGGCGAGCTCCCACCGCGCATCCAGGGGCGCGCGCTCCGGGGCCTCGCCGGTGGCGAGCGACTGGCCGTTCAGCGTCAGGCGGCGGTTGACGGTGAGCGACTGCGTCTCCGCGGCGGGCTCACGCGAGTCCGTGTCGCTGTAGCTGGGGTAGACGAGCCGCAGGGTGCTCCCGTGCGCGGGAGGGCGGGGGAAGCGCAGCGCGAGGACGTGCTTCGGGTCCACCGTCACGCTGGAGGGCGCCTCGTCGTCGGCCAGCGCGGCCACCTTCACGGGGATGGACTTGCCCTCCGCGTCCTCGGCCTGGAAGTGCTTGCTCAGGGCCTTGGCGGAGATGGGCTGGTCGTAGAGCGCCAGCAGCGGCCCGTTGCCGACTTCGTTGGTGAAGTCGTTGAGGAAGGCGATGAAGCGCGGCCGGCCGGGGAGGACGGGCCACGCCGCCACCTTGCCCGCGACCTGGAAGAAGGGCACCTGGAAGGTGTCCTCCCATGGGAGCGCGAACGCCGTTCCCGCATCGTCCGCGGGCGTGGCCTTGTCCACGCGCACCGTCACCGTGTGGCCCCAGCCCAGCGCGCCCGCCGCCGGGGTGAAGACGCGCTCCGTGGGGGAGCGCCAGGACCATGAGCCCTGCTGGGGTGGCTCGAAGGTGACGGCCACCGATTTCTCCTCCACGGGCTGGCTGAAGGTGAGCACCAGCTCGCAGCCGGCCTGCTCACACGCGCCGCGCTCGATGGTGAGGTGCTCCGTGTCCTCGGTGGGGGCTGTCTCGGGCGGGGTGGGCTCGGGGGCCGGAAGGGGAGGGGGCTCCACGGGTGGCGGCAGGCTCACCAGGGCGGAGGAGTCGACGACCTGGGAGGCCGGAGTGTCCCCGAGGCTTCCCGAGGGAACGGGACCCGTGGGCTCGGCGCCGCGTTGACATCCCGCGGCAAGGAAGGTGGCGAAGAGCCACCCGAGCAGCGGGCGGCGACGGGGTGTGGGCATGACGGCTCCTGGGAGGAGGCGAAGTGGGGCGAGGGCTTGTCACGGGCCGCAGAGCAACCGCCGTACCAGGGGTGAAACGCCGCGAAGGGGCCTCTTCCGGAGGCGATCGGTGCGCGCGTGCGTCCTCCCAGCCACGTGGTGCGTGTCCGGGTGACCACGGGCCCCCTCGCGTCTTGTTTCGTCAACCTCCAGGGCCGTCGCTGGAGGCAACCCTCACTTGCACAGGTCTCCGGCCTCCCCGAGCGCGCCAACCTCCACACCTTCTACGCCGAGCTGAAGCCCCGCCGCGCTGAGCGGGGCTCCCGGGGCAGGGCAAGGGGGCCGGGCACGGAGGTGCTGACGGTCTCCGCCTGCGCCCGCTACTACCCATCGAACCAGTCCCTGACCTCCGATGCGACCGCTACCGGGTGCACGGCGGCCGTCACCCTGCCGTAGCGGCCCGGCAGCGCCGGCGGACGCGCTCTCCGGCCCGACCGCGTCCGTTCCGGGCATGCGGCGCGGGCCATGATGGAATCGTGATGGAGGAATGAGCCCCGCGTGCGGCTCGACTCCTGGCGCTCCCCCAGAGTGGTGCTTCGAAGGCACTCACTCCTGGAGGGCACCGCTCCCATGACTCCGTCGCGGCGTAGGGCTGTCTCCGCCATCCTCTTGCTGTCCGGCCTCCTCGCATGTGGAGCTCCACCGGCACCGGAGCCGCTCCACATGGACTCCGTCAACCTCGTGCTCGGGGATGCGAGCTTCCAGGCTCGCTTCGGCCGGGCTCCGACGGCGCACGACCCGGAGGACCTCCGCATCCGGGTCCATCTGGAGTACGTGCTTGAGCTGCTGCGGCAGCGTCCCACCGCGCATCGCACGCCCGCCGAGCGCGCGGCCCGGGCGCGCAACCTCGAGCGGCTGGCGGCCTATGCCCGCGCGGGCGTGTTTCCCCGGAACGACGACCATCCCGATGCGCGGCGCCCCACCTTCATCGACTCGCGGGGCCGCATCTGCGCGGTGGGGTACCTCCTCGAGCAGGACCTCGGCCGGGGCGCCGCCGAGGCCATCGCCGCCGACTTCAAATACGCCTTCATCCGTGAGATCGACTCACCGCTGCTCACGCGATGGGCCGCCACCGCGGGGCTCGACCGGGAGGAACTGGAGATGATTCAGCCCGGCTACTACTCTCCGGATGATGAGGTGCCGTACGGGGCGTTCTTCTCCTTGCTGGACCCGCTCGCTGGCCGGGGCCACCTGTCCCTCGCGCCGGGGTTCCTGTTCGACGGCAGGGGAGATGGAGTCCCCGTCCGGTTCGACCTCTCCATGGCGTTCCTGGGACGCTGCGGCCTGGGCCCCTACGCGGCCGTCGCCCTGACGAAGCTCACGGGAGCCCCCCAAGCGGCCTCGGCGCTGAGCAACCTCGACGTGGGACTGGCGTGGGCCAGGGTCGTCCTCGCCGACACCTGGCTCGTGCTTCATGGCGGGCTGCTCCTTCCCACGGGCGACGAGGACGAGGTGGGCGCCGCCCTCAATTCCGCCGTGGCGGCGATGCGCCCGACCCAGGCCGTGTTGTTCCAGCCAGGAGCCCTGGGCGGCAGGGTGGGCACCTCCCTGCTCCTGACCGGCTCCGTCTGTGACACCTGTTCCCTCCGGCTGGACGCCGGGCTGGATGGGTACTCTCCCTTCGCCAGCTCCTTCCAGCTCTCCCCCCGGTGGGGTGCGGGGGTCGCCTATCGCCATGCACCGTTCGTCGCCACGCTCGAGGTGGCGGGCGCCCGGTACGCGGAGACGACCTCCTCGAAGAGTGAGTTCCATCACTCCCTCGGGAGCTCGCTGCGGCTTGTCCCGAAGGGGAGGAACTCGCTGCTGCCGGGCGTCTCCGTCTCGGTTCCGCTGGAGGACCGGCTCCAGCGGTGGTTCCTGGGCTTCGATGTGACCTTGCGGCACTGAGCTGCGGGCCCGAGCCGCCGATGACCCACAGCTGCGGCGCCTTCTCGAGCTTCTCGGCAAGCTCCTTCGAACGGCCGGGCCGCTGGAGAGGTCTACTCCCGCGCCGGCCCGGTCAGACGGCGCCTTCGACGGTGGCCTGGGACATGCGGGCCTTGGTGAGGGCCATGCCCAGGTTGGCGCTCTTGCGGCACACGAAGACGAGCGCGTGCTGCGGGTACTTCTTCCCGCGCAGGAAGATGTGCAGCAGGTTGTCGCTCAGCACCACCAGCTCCTGGAAGTAGTGGTGGTTGTCCTCGGCCAGGCCGCGGGCCTTCTTGAACATCCGTTCGATGGCGCTGACGTTGGTGCCCTCGAAGAGGTCCGCCGTGGCCGCGGCCACCAGGTCGAGCACCTCGCGGGGATGGGAGTCGACGGTGCGCACCGCCAGCAGCATGCCCGTGGACATCTCCACGTAGCCGGAGGCAACGCACTCGGGAATCTGGGACTGGGCGGAGGTGAGGGCGGATTCGAGCTTGCTCATGATGACTTCTCCTGGGGTGAGGGGGGACAGCGGAGCCGGAAGGCCGGGTCGGCGCAGGCCTTGGCGAAGAGATGGAGGAAGCGCTCCTGGGCCTCGGACTGGACCCACTGCGCCTCCACGCGCCTTACGTCCTGGAGGGCCTGCTCGGCGGAGCAGCCTTCCCAGATGAGCTGTGCGGCCAGCGCGGTGCCGGTGCGGCCCAGGCCGGCGCGGCAGTGGATGGCCACCGCCTCGCCCGCCTCCAGCAGGGCCTGCACCTCGGCGCACTGCTCGCGGGCCTCGTCCAGCGAGGGGGCCTGCATGTCGCGGCAGGGGAAGTAGCGCGCCCGCAGCCCATGGCGGGCGAGCGCGGCGGCGGGCGGAGGGGTGTCCTCCACCGTGACGAGCACCGTGACGCCCGCGGCCACCAGCCGCTCCAGGTCATGCTCCAGCTCCGCGAGCAGGCCGGGCCGTGGCGTGCCGGCCAGCGCCCCGCGCCGCAGCCAGTGGAAGCCCTGGGGGCCCGCCGCGCGCTGCACCGCCCGCACGGCCGCGGCGGGCAGGGGCGGCGGAGGTGGCACTCCCTCGTCCAGCTCCTCCGCGACGGCCGTGGGCGAGGGCACCGCGCAGCCGCCGGTTTGCAGGAACTGTCTGCCCGCCTCGGAGCGGGGCGCGGTGAAGAAGGCCTCACAGGGGCGCACCTCCTGGACGCGGCCGCCCGCCAGCAACGCCACCTGTCCTCCCAGCTTCCGCGCATGGCCCTGGTGGTGCGTGACGAAGAGGACGGCGCGGCGGGTGGCCTCGCCTCGCAGGTGCTCCAGCAGCGCCTCGGCCTCCGGCTCGCAGAGGCCCGCGGTGGGCTCATCGAGCATCACCAGGGCCGGGTTCGCCGCGCAGCAGCGCACCAGGGCGAGCCGCCGCTGTGTCCCGAGGGATAGCTCCAGCACCTCCTGGCCGAGCGCGCCGCCCAGCGTGCCCAGCCCCGCCTCCGTGAGCAGGGCGCGGATGCGGCCGGCCTGCTCCGCGCGCGGCAGGAGGGCGCGGTCCGGCAGGCCACTGGCCACCGCCTCGTACACGGTGCCCACCAGCCGCTGCGCGTTCTGCACCACCAGCGCGGGGCGCGGCGCGGACTCCAGCGGCACGCCCCCCAGCTCCGCGGTGCCCCAGGTGCTGAAGTACGGCGGCCGTCCCGCCGCTCCCACCAGCGCACGCAGCAGGGTGGACTTGCCCGCCCCGCCGGGTCCCAGCACGGTCAGCACGCCCCGGGGGGCACACGACAGCGTGACGTCGCTGAGCACCACGCGGTCGCCGTACGCCACGCCAAAGCCTTCCAGGCGCAGCAGCCGCTCGGGCGCCGCCGCCACTCCCCCAGACATCCCGGCAGGGACAGCTTCACCCATGGCACGGCTCCTCGCGGCAAAGCCGCATTGCCCGCGACAGGGCTTCCACGCGGCCGCGAGCGCTCAGCCCGCCCACCAGCGCCTGCCGGCACGGGCCTCGCAACGCCACCCAGTCCGAGTCCTGGCCTCCGAGCATCATCAACCGCGGCCGCACGCCCGCGGCGCACAGGGCGGGCGGGCGCAGCATCTGCCGCACCGAGGACGACAGCTCTCGCAGCTCGCCAAGGCCCGTGGCCGGCAGCCCCTTGAGCTGGAGCGGATACGGCCCGAGCTCACCGTCGTCCTCCTCGCGGGAGAAGAGCAGCGCCACCTGGGCGGAGTCTCCGCACTCGTCCAGCAGCCGAGAGGCGATGTCCGGCACGCCGTCGTCCGTCGCGCGGCCTATCTCCAGCGCCACCTCTTCCAGGGGAAAGCCGCTCAGCCGCGACTCCTCCACGCGCATCACGTCCGGCGCGTGCCGCCATACGCCCAGCGGCAGCGGGCCCTCCGAGGCACGTGCCACCGCCAGCACGCCGAGCGCGAACTGGCGCAGCAGCACCCGGCGGATGCGCTCCATCTCTTCCGGTTGCAGCTCCAGCAGCACCGTCCCCAGCAGCCGTCCCTCGGCTCGCGCGCGCTGGGCGGCATGGTTGAGGTGGTCCGCGGCCTCCGGGCTCTCCTGCTCCAGCATCGTGGACAGGCGCGGCAGGCCCGCCACGTCCTCCACCAGCCCCATCCTGCCGTTCACCATCAACAGCCGTCCGAGGAGCGCTCCCCGCTCAGACATCAACCCCAGCTCGCCCGTCTCCGGGCCTGCCGCCAGTTGCTCCAGCAACGAAAACGCCCGCCAGCGCAGCCTGTCTACCGGCTCGCACCGTGAAACACATTGCGCGGGGTTGGAGGCATCCTTGAAGTGGGAGGCGGAGCGCGAGGGCATGCGAATCTTGAAGCGGGATGTTGTCTACGGAGTTTCCTCTCTTTGTGTCTAGCAAGTGAATGAGGCAGGGGTGACTCGCCTGCCGCGTCTGCAACCGGGTGTTTCATGTTTTTTGGTATCAGCCATGTAGACCTGCCAGTCCGCGACCTCCCGTCCGCCCGTGTGCTCTATGCGCAGGTGTTGGGTTTCAGGGTGAAACAAGAAGGCCAGGGTTTCGTGGACCTGGAGGGAGGGGGCGTGCTGTTGAGGCTGGTGGAGTCCCAACGGCCGGAGTCCCGCGCCACCCTGCGTCTGCAGGTGGCCGACGTGGAAGCGGCCGTCCGGGTGCTCGTGAATGCTGGCGCCCGCCTGGTCTACGAAGCGGTGCGCACGCCGGAGCTGACGCTGGCCGCGACACTGGTGGACCCGGACGGGCACTCGCTGGTGGTGTGGCGCGAGCTGAGCGAGGACGAGTACGGCTTCCTGCCAGAGCTGCCCAAGGCGCTCACGTGGCGGCCGGAGGCGGAGGCGCTGCTGAAGTCCCTGCTGGCGGAGGTGCCCGCGCTGTTCCGCGCGATGGCGCGCCCGAAGGTGGTGCGCAACGCCGAGCACCTGGCGCGCGACACGCGCGTGGTGACGTGTGAGCACGTGGTGCGCGCGTACATCCTGTCCAACGCGAAGCTGACGCGGAACCGTGTGCGTGAGCCGCTGCGCAAGCACGGCTATGACCCGGATGCCTATCGTGAGGAGTTCGAGGCTTGAGTCTCGCCTTCCTCGGATCAAGCCGGAGCTGTGTCAGTAGCTACGCCGCGAAACGCATGTATCAGGGAGGCGCTCCAGCGTCGCCTGCATGAATCGCGGGACTCGAGGTGGAAGGGCGCTCCGGTGAGATGGCAGGCATGTAACACTCACCCTTGTACACGTAATAGTCCTCGCCACAGTCCCTCAGGTCCAATGGCAGCTTCACCCAGCACCCACCATTGATGGGCACCTGCAGTTTCCTGGGGCAACGACCGTTGGCACCCGGCCGCCTCTGCCCGGGAAGGGGCCTGGGGGGCAGGTCCACGGCGATGGTTGACCACGCAAAGGGGACTGATGTGAGAGGCACCTGGGCCGACAACGCCGAGTCTCCGGCTGCGACGGCGCCTCCATCCTTCGCATCCTCCGCCACGGAGGCGTGCACCTGCTCAGGTTCCTCGCCGGGATGCGCGCGCAGCATCCACCCGGCTCCCAGCGCCAGGGCTCCCGCGAGACTGGCCGCCGTGAGCCAGCCGCGCCTGGCGCGCTCCGGCGCTCGGCGGGGGAGTGGCCTGGGCGCGGCACTGGCCTCCACGGGGCGAGGTGTCTGCTGGACGAAGAGGGGCACATCCGCCTCGGGCCCGGCATGGTGCGCGGCATCCTCCAGCGCCTCGGCCAACTCGCGGGCACTGCCGCGGACTTCGGGATTCGTGGAGAGCATCCGGGCCGTCAACTCGCTCAGCTCCAGGCAGCAGCGGGGGGTGAGCGCACGCGCGAATGGGGCGCCGGCTTCCTCTTGTGGCGGGGAGGGGAAGGGGTACTCGCCGGTGACGAGCCGGAAGGCGGTGACGCCCAGCGCGAAGACATCATCCGCGGGGCCGGGGGCGTAGGGCACGATGGGCTCGCGCATGGGGAGGCGCACGGAGCGCCACGCCTCTGGCGAGCGGTAGGGCGGCGTCCCGGGCGGAAACGGTGGCTGCGTGAGCGTGGCGGCGCCAATGAAGTGCCCGGCGCCGAAGTCGGTGAGGAAGACCCGGCCGTCGGCCTCTCTGACGAGCGTGTTGTCACCTTTGACGTCGCGGTGAACGCCGCCCGCGGAATGGGTGGCCTCCAGGGCGCGCGCGAGGCTGGCGAGGACGTGGAGCACCCGCCGCGAGGAGGGCCGCTGCTTGAGCGCCCATTCGTACAGCGACGCGCCGTCCACCAGCTCCATGGCGAGGTACGGGGTGGCGAGGCCCGAGGGCTGTTGCCAGACGCCATGGTCGAGGAGGCGCGGGACGTGGGGGTGGCGGATGCGGGAGAGCAGCTCCACCTCCCTGGCGAAGCGCTCGTCGCGAGGGTGCAGGGCGAGCTTGAGGGCGACGGGGCCGGAGGGGGCCTGTGCGCCGATGGCGCGGTAGACGGCGCCGTAGGTCCCCAGCCCGCGCCGCTCCAGCACGCGCCAGGGCCCCACCCGGGTACCCAGGGGAAGGCGCGCCGGATTCAGGTGGGCAGGCTGCATGGGGGCCTCGCGAGGAGATGCGCGGTCTGTTCTGCTCGCCGGCAGGGTACTGGAACCGTGCGGGGGCGGTGGCTGGGGGAGTTGCCCCCGTCAAATCAACACGGGGATAGGGAGAGCACCCAGTCACCCTGATAGAGCTCCGTCACGGGCGCAAGTGCGAGCGGTGGACAGTAGCGGTAGCCCCCGTTGGGGACGGCAAGCCCCCGCCTCCGGGCCATTCGGAGCAGGGCGAGCCCCTCGAACCACAGGTGCCGATGCGCGGCGAAGCGGTCCACTCGCGTGGTGAAGGCGCGAGCGAGCTTCTCGGTGCGTGTCGTGTGCTCGGAGATCGCGGTGTCGAAAGCCGCCGTGAAGGCACTGGAGTCCGCGCGCACCAGCGCCCACGCGAGCGCGGGCCAGCACTCCTCACGGGCGTCCCGTTCCAGCAGCTCGAGCCATGGCGCGGGGTCCTGGCCCCGCACGTCGTGAAGCACCAGGGCCCCGAGCGCGTGCACCCACGCGAACTCCACCGCGTACTCCTCCCCTTCCTGCCGCAGGGCTGTGAGGCGCGCGGCGACCTCGGCCGCGAGCTCCCAGTGGCAGGCGACCACCGCGCCCGCCAATGGGGTGAGGCCCCATGAGGCGGGAGCAGGTGTCAGTCCGCGCTGCTCCAGGTGGATGAGGAGGCGGCGCCAGTTTTCCGCCGACCGGCACAGGTTCATGAAGAAGGGCTGGGTGCGTCCTTCGAGCAGTAGCGTGGCGGCGGCGATGGTGACGAAGCTCCCGCACAGCTCTCGGGTATTGCTCAGGAGCGCTTCCCGGTCGCCGTCCCCCCGCCCGATGTGCGCGATGAGGGCTCGCACCGCGGCTCCCGCGTCCTCACGCAATAACGTGTAGTCAATCTCCATGCGTGCCGGGCCTCAGTCCTCGTCGCCGTCCCAGCCGTGAGCGGGCAGGAAGCGGCAGCCCTTGAGCCCCGCCTGGACGAGCGCGTCCCGGAGGACGGCATCCACGAAGGTGTGGCTGCGCAGGTAGACAGGCCGGAAGGCGTGGGGGCCCTCGGAGGGAATGTCCTGCTTGAGCGCCAGCCCCTGCACGAACTGGATCTCCGCCTTGAGAATGGAGCTCATCACGACATCCGAGTGCTCCAAGTCGATGACCTCCCGTCGGTGGAGCAGGTTCATGATGAAGTGCTCACGCGAGACCACGTCCTTGTTGTGGTCCACCAGCGTGATGGGCAGGAACTCGACGTCGTTCGGTGCCAGTTCGATGACGACGCGGCGGACGCGCTCGGAGACAACCTGCAAGCGCAGGACGTTGTTGATGAAGTCGTAGACCTTCCGCCGTTCCGGAAAGCTGGGCGAGAAGCCCATGACCGAGCCTGCTCGGAACTCACGGGCGAGCGGCTGGGGCTCGAGATACCGCCAGCCCTCGGGTCCTTCCGGATAGGCGTCAAGCACCGCCCCGTCATTCCTACCGGACAGCACCCAGAAGCTCATGTGTCCCTCCTGCCGTGCTCACCACAGCGCTGGCCAGCCGCCATAATCCCGCCCTTCCTGCGTCTGCCATCGGCACCAGGGCCCATCGTACCGCTGCCCCTCCGCCGCCCCACGGACGGCCTTGCGTGAGCGCTTCAGCATCTTCGACCAGAGGTTTTCTTCGAGCTTCTTCAGGTCGTCGAAGACGTTCGCGACGATGGCCTCGTGGGGCTTCTCCTGCCCCCGCAGCGTGTCGATCGCCGAGTCGATGTCCTTGAGCCCCTGCATGACGTCCAGCGTGTATCCGTTGTGGTTGTTGGGGTGTTGTAGCAGCGCGTGGACGGGGACAGCCCAGGAGACGCCGGGAAGGATGATCAGGTTGTGGCCATGATCGATGTCGTAGGGCGTTTGAAGGAGGAGGTCGAAGTTCTCCTCCTTGTTGAAGACAGGCTTTCCCGAGGAGTCCTCGGTATAAAAGGCTTCCCCTGGAATGAGGTGGTGGGCCTGCCACCGATAGGGCTGTTGCTGACCGCTCAGTGTGGGTTCGAAGTTGGATATCCGGGTGATGCTCGCGTGGCCGGCGACGCTCACCTGGAAATCTGGAGGCCCCAGGTGCCCGAAGGTGCTGTACTCGCTGGCACGGTTGCTCCGGATGTACGTGGCACCGTTCCGAGCGTAGTTCGTGCCCTTGCCGAGGATGGCCCTGTGCGGCGTCAACGCGCTGGCATGGGGGCCTCCGGAATCGCTGGCGCTGTCACCCTTGCGACGCTTCTTCGTCTCGTTCACCTGCTGCTTGCGCGCCTCGTTCCGTTTCATGGCGCCGGAGCTGCCGGGCTTGGGGCCGAGGTCCCGGACGTTGGAGTGCCCGTTGGCGATGCCCTGGCCGTACAGTTCGTAGTTGCCCTGCATGAGGGAATCGAGCGTCGCCCCGAGTCCACCCCTGCGCATGCTGCTCATGCCGGACCTCCTTCTCGGGAAGGGGCGCCAACGGCCAGCGCGAACGCCGCGCGCTCTCCCGAGTCTGATTGCGAGACGACGACGAGTTGGCGTGCGGGCGCGTAGCGGCGCTCGAAGGCACGCACCGCGATGCAGGCTCCCACGGCGCCGGATGCCGCTCCCACGTCCCCGAAGCCCGTGGCGGGCACCCACGCGGGGGCGTCCCCCAGAGACGGGGCGTGGGACTTCAGGCGTACCAGGGTGGAGCCCCACTCCCAGGCGCGGCGCTGCTCGCCATTGAGGTCCCAGATGAAGGCAGCGTCCTGTTCCGGAGAAGCCCCGAGCACTTCCCGCACGCATGTGGCGAGGGCCCCGCCATCGGGCATTGCCCCCGGTCCTTGAGACCGCGGTTCCACGGCGGTATGCACGGCGGTGACCTCGACCTGGGGGCTTCTGCCGCCAGCGCCCCCCGGCGCGCGGGCGCGCAGCACGAGCAGGGCTCCCGCCTCGCCAGGCAGAAGGCCGACAGGATTGTCAGCCGTCTTGAGCCGCCGCTCGGCGAGCAGGAAACGGAGGTGCTCGGGGGCCACGAGTGAGTCGATGCCACCTACCACCACCACATCGAAGGCGCGACGCTCCAGTTCCCGCCGCGCGGCGACCAGGGCCAGTGCGAAACCCGCCGAGCCACCGGTGAAGAAGCGCCAGCGGTCTTCGGACCAGGACACGCGGTGTGTCGCCAGGGCCCGCTCCAGCACCTGCCGGCCCAGGGCCTCCTGGGTGGCGGCTCTGGTCCGAGGTGCGTCTTCAGGTGCCGAGAAGTCAGGGAGTGCGAGAAAGATTCCTGCCTCGCGGCCCAGTGCCGTCAGGGACGTCTTCGCACCGAGGTCTTCCAGTGAGTCCTCGGCGATGGCGACGAGCCTGCCGACGCCGGAGAAGCCCAGGGTGATTCCCGGAATCGCGCAGACGTTGACGGGCTGGGCCTCGCTGTCGCCAGGGGAGAACGTGGTCACCTCCTCCGAGGGCTGGTGCCGCACGATGCCCGCCCTGAAGGCCGCACACGCCGTCACCCCTGGACCCAGGCAGGAACTCATTCCGATGGCCTCGACTTTCATCACCTGCCCCCGGTGAGTCCCTGATGATGGCACGCTCACCATGTCCCAACCAAGCGTGCAGTGGGGAGGAAGCGGCAGGTCAGCCACGAACCCGGGGCTTGCCAACTGCCGCCCAAGACGGAGCGAGGACAGGACGTGGGCCTGCTGGCTGGGATAGGAATGGAAGGCATGGGGAATCGCGTGGCACACGGGCGTCGCAACACGACGGGTGGTATGGCTGGAGCAGGGGGGTATGGCTTCCAGGCGAAGGCCATTGCCCATGCGGCGGCCCATGTCCTGGCCGGCGAACCACTGAAATGGTTCGAAGTCGAGGGCGGAGATGTCCCGGTGGAGGTCTCTGCGGAGACAGGGGGGCCTGGAGACGACTTCCAGGTCAGACTCCGTGGTGGCACTTCAGTTGAGGTGCAATGCAAGAGTGGTCTGCGTCCGGGCCAGGAACTCGAGGGCGCGCTTGCGAAACTCGTGGACGGGTTGCTGCGCGACCCCCGGCTGCATGCTGTCTTGATGGTGGACTCAAGAGCACCCCTTTCAAGGTGTAGGGAGCGTGTCGCTCCCTGGCCGTGCGTGTAGGGAGGCATGTTGGGGCCGCGAGACCAC
>NZ_JAIQDG010000024.1 GCF_020037125.1 Myxococcus sp. RHSTA-1-4 | reverse complement strand
GGGTAGGCAAGCGCATCACGCCCTTGCCTACGCCTCAAGTAGGTTCTTGCCGTTACTCCAACACGCTCCTAGCGCGAGGCACCTACGAGCGGACGCACGAGAAGTCGAAGGGGGATTTGCGAAAGGCCTTCCTGGCGCTGTGGGGGGAGCTGGTGTGGTGGGCGGGTGCGCAGCCCGGGCTGTTCGGCTTCGCGTTCCTGCACTGGCGCCCGAAGGAGGCGGGTGGGCGACTGGCGGGGTGGGCGGTGCGTGCGTTGGTGAGGGATGTGCTGGGCGAGGGAGAGAGTGAGGGGGTGTTGGCGGCGGGGGCGGCGCGTGTGGGAGAGGGGCTGGTATGGGGGACGCTGACGGAGTTGATGCGCGCGGCGGCGTGGGCGGAGGTGCCGGTGGACGAAGCCGAGGCCGTCGCCGCGGGTGAGGCCCTCTGGCAGGCGTTGCGGCGGACGGAAGACTCCGGGCCCCGGGGCTCCGGCGGTCCTCCCCCAGATTCGACTCGAGCCGAGCCGTGTCCCGAGTCAGTCTCCCCGGAGCACGATGGCGGGTGGGACTCGCGAGGCGCGGCGCGCGGGCAGCAGGGCGGCCAGGAAGGCCACGGCGCCGAGCACCACCACCACCGCCACGTAGGTGAGCGGGTCGGTGGGCTGCACGCCGCTGAGCAGGTGCGTGAGGAGGCGGCTGGCGCCGACGGCGAGCGCGACTCCGAGGGCGAGTCCCACGGCGGTGAGCCGCAGGTAGCGGCCCAGCACCATGCCCATCACCTGGCGCTCGCGCGCGCCCAGCGCCATGCGGATGCCCAGCTCGCGGGTGCGCTGCAGCACCGCGTATGCCACCACCCCGTAGAGTCCCACCGCGGCGAGCACCATGGCCACGCCCGCGAAGGTGCCCACCAGCAGCAGGTAGAAGCGCAGCGGGGCCACCGTGCCGTCCACCACCGAGGAGAGGGTGCGTACGCTGCCCAACGCGAGGCTCGCGTCGAGCGTGCGAATCTCACTCCGCACCGCCGAGGCGAGCGCGAGCGGCTCGCCCGACGTGCGCAGCAGCAGCGTCATGCCGGTGCCACGCGCCTGCTCATGGGGCACGTACAGCTCGGGGACCGCGGGCGCGGCGAGCCCGTCGAGGGCCTGGTCCTCCACGATGCCCACGATGCGGCCTCCGAAGGTGCCGTTGCCCCAGTCCGTCTCCGTTTCCACCGTGTGGCCGATGGGGTCCTCGCCGGGCCAGAAGCGCCGTGCCGCCTCGGCATTCACGAGCACCGAGCGCCCACCCGCGCCCCGGTCTCCGTCGATGAGCCCCCGTCCGCGCAACACCTTCACGCGCAGCGCCTCCAACGCGCCCGGGGTGACGACGCGCACCCGCGTCTGCCAGGGCTCCGTGCCGGGGGGCACCGGCCGCTGGGCGTCCTTCAGCGGCGTGGTCCACTTGATGCTCCCGTCCAGGGGCAGGAGGCTCGTCGCGCCGGCTGCCTCCACGCCGGGCAGCGCGCGCAGCCGCTCCAGGAGCTGGTCATAGAAGGCGGCGGGCGCGGCGGTGCCGAAGCGGTAGCGCAGCGTGGGCAGCTCGAGCTTCACCGTCAGGACCCCCTCGGGCTGGAAGCCCAGGTCGGCGCGCTGGAGATGGACGAAGCTGCGCAGCAGCAGGCCCGCGCTCACCAGCAGCAGCACCGCGAGCGCCGTCTCCCCGATGATGAGGGCGGAGCGGGTGCGGTGCCGGTGCGCCCCTCCACCGCCGCCGACGCTCATCGCCCGCAGGCTTCGCCCCAGGTCCGCGCGCGAGGCGTGCAGCGCCGGCACGAGGCCAAAGAGGAGCGTGGTGAGCACCGACAGCCCGGCGGTGAAGGCCAGCACCGTGCCGTCCAACGACACCTCCTCGATGCGGGGGATGTCGCGCGGGCCCAGCGCGGCCAGGGCATCCAGCGCCCACATCGCCGCGAGCAGCCCGGCCGCGCCGCCGAGCAGGGAGAGCAGGGCGCTCTCCAGCAGCAGCTCGCGCGCGAGGCGGCCCCGGCTGGCGCCCAGGGCCAGGCGCACGGACAGCTCCCCCTCTCGCGAGGCGGCGCGCGCCAGCAGCAGGTGCGTGAGGTTCGCGCAGGCGATGAGCAGCACCAGTCCCACCGCTCCCATCAGCAGCAGGAGCGAGGGCCGCGTCCTCCCCAGCAGGACGTCACGGAGGGGCTCCACGCTCGCGCCCTTCTCCGCGTTCGTCTTCGGGTACAGCTCGGCCAGCCGGCGGGCGAGGCCGGTGACGTCGGCGCGTGCCGCCTCCAGGCTGACGCCGGGCGCGAGCCGGCCGTACACCTCCAGCCAGTGCGCGCCGCGCGCCTCCGGCTTCACCATGTTCTCGTCCCACATGAGCGGCGACCACAGCTCCGCGCGCGCCGGGAAGTCGAAGCCGGGCGCCGCCACGCCCACCACCGTCCAGGGCTCGGGGCCGCCGAGGTCCAGCGAGCGGCCGAGCACCGAGGGACTGCCGCCATAGCGCCGCTGCCACAGGCCGTGGGAGAGCACCGCCACCTTGGGGGCGCCCGGCGCGTCATCGCTCACCTGCAGCCCCCGGCCGAGCTGCACGCCCACGCCGAGCGTCTGGAAGAAGCCCGCCGTCACCAGTCCGGCCTGGAGGCGCTCGGGCGAGGTCTCCGGGCCATCGGCCGCGAGCGTCATCGCCGCGCTCGCCACGCCGAAGAGGCCGTCGAAGGCGCGGGTCTGCTCGCGCAAATCCCTCAGGTCCAGCGGCGAGGTGAGGCCGGGGCCCTGCCTGCCCACCGTGTACACTCGCACCAGCCGGGCGTCGTCCCGCATGGGCAGCGGCCGCAGCAGCACCGCGTGCACCACGCTGAAGATGGCCACGTTCGCGCCGATGCCGAGGGCCAGCGTGGCCACGGCCACCAGGGTGAAGGTGGGGCCACGACGCAGCCTGCGCAGCGCGAGCCGGAGGTCCTGGAGGAGGGTGTCCATTCCCGCAACCCCGGAGCATGGACCATGCCAGTCCCAGCGGCCAGCCCCGCCCGGGCGGCGGGCAGTCGCGGAGGCGGCGGCGGGTGCCCGGCGCTGGGAATCCACATCCCGCTTCCGGACACGCCGGGCCGGCGGGGGCCTCAGAACGGCTCGAAGCAGTCGTAGTTCCGCTGGGAGATGATGCGGCCGTCCTTGAAGGTGAGGAACATGCCGCACGCGGCGCGCAGCGTGGCCCCGGCGGCCAGCGTGCGCAGGGGGACGGCGAGCGTGCCGCTCCAGTCCAGCTCCAGGGCCACGGTGTCGCCCTGGGCCAGCGAGCTCCGGACCGCGTAGCGCTGCGAGGAGAGCAGCTGCTTTCCCCGCTCCGCGTCCTCGAGCAGCTTCCGCAGGCCTCGCGTCTGGCCGTTGCGGCTGAGCGCGTTGGGGTACTCCCGCTGCTCCGTCTCCGGGTGGAAGAAGACCGCCAGGGCGTCGCCCGTCGCTCCCGCCTCCAGGGCCTGGAGGTAGCGCAGCGCGGTGTCGAGGTTCGTCGTGGACATGGGGAGTCCTCCCTTGGAAATCGAAGGCCGGGGTTGTGCCATGCTGCCGCGCATGGCCCTTCCCCTGGAAGACTACGCCCTCATCGGTGACACGCAGAGCGCCGCCCTGGTGGGCCGCGACGGCTCCATCGACTGGCTGTGCTGGCCGCGCTTCGACTCGGATGCCTGCTTCGCCGCGCTCCTGGGGGAGGCGTCCCACGGCCGGTGGCTGCTCGCCCCGGTGGGCGGCATCCTCAAGGTGACGCGCCGCTACCGCCCCGGCACGCTGGTGCTGGAGACGGACTACGAGACGGAGGACGGCGCGGTGCGCGTGGTGGACTGCATGCCCCCGCGCGGCGCTGAGCCGGACCTCGTCCGCGTGGTGCAGGGGCTCAAGGGCTCCGTCCCCATGCGCATGGAGCTGCTCGCCCACTTCGGCTACGGCGACCGCTCGCCCTGGGTTCGCTTCCACGGGGACCATGTCTCCGCCCGGGCGGGGCCGGACTCGGTGGCCCTGCGCACGCCCGTCACCGTGCGCCGCCAGGGGAGCACGCTCACCGCGGACTTCCCCGCGGACCCGGGCTCGCGCGTGCCCTTCGTCCTCGCGTGGCACCCCTCCCACGAGGCTCCGCCGCGTCCCCTGGACGGGCTGGCCGCCGTGGAGGACACGGAGACGTGGTGGAAGGAGTGGTCCTCGCGGCTCGTCACCACCGGGCCGTGGCACGAGCCCCTCCAGCGCTCGCTCATCACCCTGAAGGCGCTCACCTACTCGCCCACGGGCGGAATCGTCGCCGCGCCCACCACGTCCCTGCCGGTGCCGTCCGGCGGCCCACACGGCGACGCGCGCTTCTGCTGGCTGCACGACGCGACGAGCGCGCTCCAGGCGCTGCTGGACGGGGGCTACGTGGAGGAGGCCCGCGCGTGGCGCGACTGGCTGGTGCGCGCGGTGGCCGGTGAGCCGGACGAGTTGCAGTCCTCCTACGGCGTGGCCGGCGAGCGCCGCTTCCCCGAGCAGGAGCTGCCGTGGCTGCCCGGCTACGAGGGCACGCGGCCGGTGCGCATCGGCCATGCGTCCCGCCGGGGACTGCACACCGAGGAGGTGGGCGAGGTGATGGGCAGCTTCGTGGAGGCCGCACGCCGGGGGCTGCCTCCCAGCGGCGACGTGTGGGCGCTCCAGCGGGCGATGCTGGAGCACCTGGAGGGGAGCTGGCTCCGTCCCGCGGCGGAGGCGCCGTCCCTCACGTACTCCAAGGTGATGGCGTGGGTGTCGGTGGACCGGGCGCTGGAGAGCGCCGCGCACTTCGGCCTGGACGCGCCCGTCGAGCGCTGGAAGCGGCTGCGCGCGGACCTGCACGCGGAGGTGTGCCGCGAGGGCTTCGACTCGCGCCGGGGCACCTTCACCCGCGAGTACGGCGGGCGGGGCCTGGACGCGCGGCTGTTGCGCCTGGCGCGGCTGGGCTTCCTGCCCGCGGACGACGCGCGCGTGCGCGGCACGGTGGAAGCGGTGGAGCGCGGGCTGGGCGAGGGGGACTTCGTGCGCGAGGACGACTCGCGCGGCGCGGGGGTGTCGCTGGTGTGCAGCTTCTGGCTGGTGGACAGCCTGCACCTGCTCGGCCGCCGCGAGGAGGCGAAGGCCCTCTTCGAGCGGCTCCTGCGCGTGCGCAACGACGTGGGCCTGCTGCCGGAGCAGTATGACCCGCGCCAGCGCCGCATGGCGGGCCACTTCCCGCACACCTCCAGCCACGTGGCCCTGGTCCAGACGGGCATGGGACTGTCGCGTGGCGAGGCGCTCGGCGGCTGAAGGGCCGGCCGCGGGAGGGATGTGCTCGCATGCGCTCCCGCTCCGCAGTACGAGGGGCGCCATGAAGACCCTCTCCCTGCCCTCCCGCCTTCCCCTGCTGGAGGGCCCCACGCCGCTCCAGCCCCTGGAGCGGTTGTCCCGCCACCTGGGCGGGCCGCGCCTGTTCATCAAGCGTGATGACCTGGGCGGCCTCGGCGCGGGCGGCAACAAGCTCCGCAAGCTGGAGTTCCACCTGGCGCGCGCGCTCGCGCAGGGCTGCGACACCGTGCTCATCGACGGTGGGCTCCAGTCCAACGCCTCGCGCCTGCTGGCCGCCGCCGCGGCCCGGCTCGGCCTGCGGTGCGAGCTGGTGCTGAGAAAGCGCGTGCCCCGCACCGACGAGGCCTACGAGCACAACGGCAACGTGCTCCTCGACCGGCTCCTCGGCGCGAAGGTCCACGTCGTCCCGGGCGAGGTGGACAGCCGCGCGCTCCTGAATGAGCTGGCCGCCCGCGCGCGCGGCGAGGGACATGTGCCCTATGTGCTGCCCTTCGGCGCCTCGGACGCGCTCGGGGCCATGGGGTACGTGGAGTGCGCACGCGAGG
The DNA here is from genome assembly GCF_020037125.1 of Myxococcus sp. RHSTA-1-4. GTDB lineage: Bacteria > Myxococcota > Myxococcia > Myxococcales > Myxococcaceae > Myxococcus. The sequence goes on along the minus strand of NZ_JAIQDG010000024.1, from coordinate 175,215 downwards.
TGCTGGAGCAGTCGCTCGCGGCGGGGCTCCATGTCGACCGGCTGGTGGTGGCCTGTGGCAGCGGCGGGACGCAGGCGGGGCTCGTCGCCGGGCTGACGGCGCTCGGGAGCGCCGCGCGGGTGACGGGCATCAGCGTCCTCGCTCCGGCGCGGGACATCGGTCCTCGAGTCCGCGTCATCGCCGAGGAGGCGCTCGCGCTCCTCGCTCCGGGCTCGGCCCTTCGCGCGGACGCGGTGGAGGTGGACGAGGCGTTCGTCGGCCCGGGGTACGGGCTGCCGACGCGGGAGATGACGGAGGCCGTCGCGCTGGTGGCGCGCACGGAGGGGCTCTTCCTGGACCCCGTGTACACGGGCAAGGCCTTCGCCGGGCTCCTCGCGCGCATCGCGGACGGTGGCATCGGACGTGACGAGACGGTGGTCTTCGTCCACACCGGCGGCCTGCCCGGACTCTTCGCCTACGTCTCCGCGTTCGAGGAGTAGGCGGCGCCACGGCGGGGTGCCCCCCTCCGTGCTCGGGGCACGGAGGGGGACTTCGCGGCCGACCGCCGGGCCCGCCCGCTACTCGCAGGCGCGGGCCGGCATGGCGTCAATCCAGTCGGCGATGAGGCGGGAGGCCTGGTCATGCCGGAGCGCGCGGCCCAGCTCCGGCATCATCTTCCCCGACTCCTCCGTGTCCAGCCGGTACCAGAGGATGGACACCGAGTGGTCCCCGGGGACGATGTCGAACTCGCCGCCCACGCCGCTGCCCGCCGAGCCTGGACGCTTGCAGACACCCGCGTTCAGGTTGAGGGTTTCCGTGCTGGCGATGTCGAGGAACAGGCGGCTGGTGTCACCCGCCGTGCTCTTCGGGTTGTGACAGTGCGCGCAGTTGATGTCCAGGTAGGTGCGCGCCCGCGTGTCGAGGTTCGCCTCATCGGGGTTGAACGCGTCCGGCGCGCGGGGCACCTCGTCGAGGGAGGGCAGCCCCGACAGCTTCCCCAGGCCGGCCAGGTGCTGGAGCTGGTTGGCCGCCTGAGCGCCATAGACGTGGTCCCGGTTGAGGTAGCGGGCCTTCACGCCGATGGGCACCATCACCTGGTTCTTCGCGCTGTCCAGCACGTGGTGACACTTCGTGCACTGGTTCCTGCTGGGCACCAGGTAGTCGAACGTCCGTGTCACGCCAGCCTCGTCGATGAGCTGGATGCCCGGGACGACAGCGCCTCCGCTGGCCTTCGTGGCCTCCGTCTGGGCGGCGTTCCAGAGGTACGGGTACGCCTCCCAGCCGCCGGGCTGCCGCACCAGCACGCGCGTCTCGATGGCGCGCACGTCCTTCTCCGGCTCGCGCAGGTCCGCGGGGAAGGAGAACGTCTTGGTGATGATGCTGCCCACCGGCAGGTCCAGCACGTCCCGGGCGTGGTACCCGGCCGTCTTGCCGGGCGGCACGTAGAGCGTGCGGGACTTGAGGGCGTAGTCGGAGAAGAGCGGCGTGGTCGGCTCGTAGGGGATGTTGCCCTCCACCGGCTGGAGCCCTCCGTCCGCCGGGCTGCCGGTGAAGAGGCCGAAGCCCGACAGGGTGTCGGGAATGGCCACCGAGGGCAGCCCGGGGCCGGCGTCTCCGGCGTCCGGAGTGCCCGCGTCACCCTCCCCGGCATCGGGTGTGCCGCTGTCCACGCCGGCATCCACGCCGGCGTCCTCTCCGGCATCCGGAGTGCCACTGTCCACCGGAGGCGTCCCCGCATCGGGCGTGGAATCCCCCGCGTCGACTCCGGACGGTTCCGGGTCCTCGCCACCGGAGCACGAGACCACCGCCGCGGTCAGCAGCACCGCGGCCAGTCCGAGTCCCGGGAAGAACGGCGTACGCATGTGTCGCTCCCTCCGCCCGCCGCTCAGGGAAGCGCCAGGCCCGGGGTGAAGCCCGAGCAGTTGAACGGCGCCGCGCCCTGCGCGTAGCGGCGCGTCTCGTTCCAGGCCTCGGGCAGCTTGGGCGTCGAGGACCGGAGGTGCCCGCTGACGGCCTGCAGGTCGAAGTCCACGAGGGAGGCCTGCGTGGTCGCCGGCAGCGCGTTGCCGGTGAAGCAGATGTTGGCGCCGTTGAGCCGGGTCTCGTTGCGGGGCGCCGGGTCGATGCCGTCCCACAGCAGGTGCTCCACGTGCGTCACGCCCTGCGTCGCGGCGCCGTAGCCATAGACGGCGTAGACCAGCGCGCCCAGCGGGCGGCGCTCCGCGTCCGGGGTGCCGTTGTCCACCGAGTCCCCGCTGCCGCCGATGAAGGTGTTGCCGTGGACGTACACGTCGCTGCTGTTGAAGTTGAAGAAGCCGGCCTGCCACTGGGTGGGGTCCGGCTCGATGGCCAGGCCGCTGAGCACGGCGATGTCGACGGTGTTGTTGTCACCCCACGTGTTGCCGGTGAGCTCCACCCGGCGCGACGCCAGGATGAAGGTGCCGGTGCCGGCGGGCACCTGCGACACGGTGCTGCTGCTGGCCTGCACCGAGGCGAAGTTGGGGCGGTTGTTGCCGGTGATGGTGTTGCCGACGACGAGGATGTCCGTGCCCTTGATGGGGTTGCCCGGCAGGTCGAACACCACGAGGCCCGTCGTGTTGTCCACGGCGGTGTTGCCCTCCACGAAGGCGTACTTCGTGTTCTCGATTTCGATGCCCGCCACGTTCTGCTTCGCCACGTTGCGGCGGACGATGGCGCGGCGCGTCTGCCCCACGTAGATGCCGGCGTCAGCGGCGTTGTAGGCCTCGCAGTCCTCGACGAGCACGTAGGTCGACTTCACCGGGTAGATGCCATACTTGCCGTTGCTCTCCTGGTTCTCCTGGGCCCACTCCGTGCGGATGCGCTGGATGAACACATTCGTGGAGTTTTCGATGCGCAGGCCGTCCTTCTTGGCGTTCCAGATGGCGAGGTCCTTCACGGTGAACAGCTTGCCCACCACGTCGATGCCGTTGCTGTTGCCGACGGCGTTGGAGAAGTCGAGCACCGTGCTGGCGGTTCCGCCGGTGCCCTCGCCCTTGGTGCCCTTGCCCGCGCCGACGATGGTGATGCCGTTCTGGCGGATGGTGATGGCGTTGTTGAAGTGGAAGGTGCCCGCGCCGAGCTGGAGCGTGGTGCACTCGGCCAGGTCATTCACCGCGTTCTGGAGCTCCTGCTCCTGGCCGGCGTTGAAGGTCAGCGTCCGCTGCTCCTTGCCCTCGCAGGAGAAGTCCACCGGCCAGGCCGCCGAGGAGCCGGCATCCGTCCCCGCGTCGGTGCCCGCGTCGTCCTGCGTCCCCGCGTCCGTGCCGGCATCCGTCCCCGCGTCGTTCTGGGTCCCCGCGTCCCTCACCTGCTGTCCGGCGTCCGGAGTCCCGGTGTCATCCTCTTCGTCCGAGCATGCGGGAAGCGCGAGCAGGCCCAGCAGGGCCACGAGTACGGCACGAGGCGCATACGGCAGCGGGAGACAGCGCATCAGGTTCCTCCAGGGGGATGGCGCGCGCCCCTCCACTTCCAGGCAGGGGAGCCAGGGCGCAACGCGATTGCGCGAATCCTGGTCGTGGTTGGCGCCCGACCTCAAGGGTCAGGTGACGAATTCGTGGCACCGCTCCGCCGTGACGCGGTGCGTTCTGCAATCCCGTTGAGAAAATGTCCCCACCCCACATGCGAGGTCGCCGCCGTGCTGCCCTATTTTCCCTTCGAGCAGGACACCTTCGTAATGGCGCTGGGCGTGCGCGCGCTCAGGCCCGACGAGTGCCTCATCGAGGTGGACGCACTGCATTACGCCCGTGAGGTGGCGTTGAAGGCGTCGCTGCTGGCCGCCGGGCCCCAGGTGCGTTTCCAGGCGGTGCCCGGCTCGGAGCCGCTCCAGTGGGAGACGGTGACGGTGCTGCTGCCCCTCATGGCGCGGCAGGACCCGCGGCACTTCTCGCTGGAGGTGGAGGAGGGCGGGCGCTGGCGGTGGCGCAACCTCGTGCTGGGCTCGGAGACGTGTTTCACGCCGGAGGACGCGGAGAGCCTTCCCTTCGCGCCGCTGGACTGGCTGGGCCGGCAGGTGCAGGAGGACCTGCTGCTCCTGGACGGCACTCGCGCGGGCCTTCCGCTGGTGGCCGGTCAGCTCTGCTTTCCCTCCGGCTGGCACCTGGGGGACAAGCTGGGCCGCTCGTTGCTCGACGTCCACGTGCCGGTGCCAGGGTTTGGCGCGAAGCTGGGCACGCCCACGCTGCGGCTGATGGAGGGGCTCAAGGCGGGGCGCTCCGTCACGCGCTGCAACTGGGCCATCACCGTCACGGAGCGCCTGGACCTGGAGCCCTGGACGCTCCCCGAGTGGAGGCACCTGTTCGAGGGCATCACCGCGCAGAACGCGGGCGAGCGGTGCTTCCTGCGGCTGGAGCGGCAGACGCTCACCCGCATGCCCCGGACGGGCGCCATCCTCTTCACCATCCACACCTACGTCGCCCCGGTGGCCTCCGAGGTGGAGGACCCCGAGCGCCGCCGCCGCCTCGCCCGCGTGCTGCGCACCGTGCCTCCGGACACGGCGGCGTACAAGCGGCTCACCCCCGTGCTGGAGCCGCTGCTGGCCTTCCTCGAGGCGAGTGCCGGGTGATGAAAAATCCTACCCATGTCTGGTTTCCGGGGGGAAGGCGCGCTCCGGCCCGGAGGCTCCCGTGGGAAATGACCCGGGGGCCGTGAAGGCCGGAGCACCGCCGAGGCGATGACAGACCATTTCTGTAGTAAGTCGCCCCGGGAACTGACTGGTGGCGGGGCGTCAGGCTGCCGCCGCAGGCCAAGGAAGGGCAAAGACATGCGGAAGATGTGGCTGGTCGCGGTAATGCTGGCGGTGGCGGGGTGCCAACCGCAGAAGAAGGATGCGGAGAAGCCGGCGGCCGGTGGGGCCGCGGGCGGCGCCTCCAACCCCCAGACGGAGGAGCAGAAGACGCTGTACGCGCTCGGCCTGTCCATTGGCCGGAGCATCAGCGTGTTCGACATGTCCCCGGAGGAGCTCGAGTACGTCAAGGCCGGTATGACCGCGCAGGTGAAGGGTGAGAAGCCCGCGGTGGAGCTGGAGACGTACGGCCCGAAGCTGCAGGAGCTGGCGCGCGCGCGCAGCACCCGCAAGGCGGAGGCGGAGAAGGCGAAGGCCAAGGAGTTCCTGGAGCAGGCCGCCAAGGAGCCCGGCGCGGTGAAGACGGAGTCCGGCCTGGTCTACAAGGAGCTGACCGCCGGCACCGGCGCGTCGCCCCAGGCCACGGACATCGTGAAGGTGCACTACAAGGGCACGCTGACCAACGGCACCGAGTTCGACAGCTCCTACAAGCGCGGCGAGCCCACGCAGTTCCCGCTCCAGGGCGTCATCAAGTGCTGGACCGAGGGCGTGCAGAAGATGAAGGTGGGCGGCAAGGCGAAGCTGACCTGCCCGTCGGACATCGCCTACGGTGACCGCGGCGCCCCGCCGAACATCCCGGGTGGCGCGGCCCTGGTGTTCGAGGTGGAGCTGCTGGAGATCGTCAAGGCGCCCGAGATGCCGGGCATGGGCGCGCCGCCGACGGGCGCTCCGCAGGAGAAGCCGGCGACGCCTCCGGCGCCGAAGAAGTAGCCGCACCTCCCGCTCCTGGTGAGTGGGAATCACGGAGGGCTGGTGAGGGGCGTTCCCCTCCCAGCCCTCTTCGTGTTTCCGGGGACCGCCCCCACGCGAGCCGGTGGCGCGCCGTGCGGGCCCGGGGTAGGCCAGGGGCCGCCGCCCCTTCCTCGGGGACGGGCGGGACACACGGAGGAGACACCATGCGCCGGAGCCTGCTGCTGCTGTGGATGGGAGCGCTGCTACTGGGGGCCTGCGTCCGGGGAGGAGCCCGGGAGGTGGCTCGCGAGCCGTCGCCCACGGGGGCCGTCTCCGAGGCGGAGTTCAAGGCACTGCACACGCTGCGCGCGGACGCGGCGCCGCCGCGCCGGGGGCAGGAGGTGGAGGTGGCCGGGACGAAGATGTACCTGAGCCTGCCCGAGGGCGCTCGGGCGCCGGTGCCGGGGGTGCTCGTCATCCACGAGTGGTGGGGCCTCAACGAGCACATCCAGCACTGGGCGGACCGGCTGGCGGCGAACGGGTACGCGGCGCTGGCGGTGGACCTGTACGGCGGCAAGGTGGCCACGTCGCGAGACGAGGCGATGGCGCTGGTGAAGTCGGTGGACGCGGCGCGCGCCCAGGAGGTGCTGAAGGCCGCGCACGCCTTCCTCCAGCAGGACCCCCGGGTGCGGGCGGAGCGCACGGGCAGCATCGGCTGGTGCTTCGGGGGTGGCTGGTCCCTGCGCGCGGCGATGGCGATTCCGGAGCTGGATGCGGCGGTCATCTATTACGGCAACCCGGTGACGGACGTGGACGCGCTCGCCACCATCAAGGCGGCCGTGCTGGGCATCTTCGGGACGAAGGACGCGTCCATTCCGCCGGAGACGGTGGCGGAGTTCCGGCAGGCGCTGGACGCGGCGGGCGTGCGCCACCGCATCCTGGAGTTCGACGCGGAGCACGCCTTCGCCAACCCATCCGGCGGCCGTTATGACGAGCGCGCCGCGTCCACGGCGTGGCACGAGGCCTCCGCGTTCCTGGAGCACCACCTGAAGCGCTGAGCCGGGGCGAGGTGTTGTCCACTGGGCCCCTCGGGGCCAGTCCTCACGGCGGACGGTTGCCCGCCGAACCGGGGTCGGCTTGAAGGACGGGCACATCTTCGGGAGGCCCGGTGCTGAGGACAGGAGCGTGCGTCGCGGTGGGGCTGTGCCTGCTGCCGTGGAGCGGGGCGGGACAGGCGGGGACGGTGGGCGGGGGCGTGGCGGATGGCGGCGTGGCCGAGCCGCTCGTGGCGCGGCGGCTGCCACCGCGCACCGAGGAGGTCTCCTTCCAGAATGGGAGCGTCACCCTCTCCGGGACGCTGTGGCTGCCGGCCGGGAGGCCACCCCGGGCCGGCGTGGTGCTGGTGCCCGACGAGGGGGAGGGCACGCGGCGGGAACTGGAGCCGTATCCGGCGTTCCTCGCCCGCCAGGGGCTGGCGGTGCTCACCTATGACAGGCGGGGCTCGGGGGGCTCCACGGGCAATGGCCAGCCGTGGGTGTCTGGCATTGGAGCGCTGGCGGAGGACGGGCTCGCCGCGGCGCGGCTGCTGCGGGAGCGTGCCGCCGTGCGCGAGGGGGCCGTGGGGCTGATGGGCTTCGGCCAGGGGGCCTGGGTGGCCGTCCACGCGGCGGCGCGCGCGCCCGAGACGGGCTTCCTCGTGCTGGTCTCCGGTGGCGGCGGACCCGTGTGGAAGCAGGAGCAGCACCGGCTGCGCAACGAGGCGCGGCGGAAGGGACTCACGGGCCCGGAGCTGGTGGACCTGATGGACTTCCTGGGCACGCTCCACGACGCGCGCCTCTACGCGCCCGAGCGCGAGGCGAAGGCGCTGCGGACGCTCGACTTCCAGCTCAAGCGGGCGAAGCGCCGGCGCTGGTACGCGGTGACGCCGCTGGCCCGGCACGAGGAGCTGCCGCTGCCCGGGCTGCTGGAGCTGCAGCGGCTGGTGTGGCGCAACGTGCTGTCCTACGACCCGGCGGAAGACCTGGGACGGGTGCGCGGCCCGGTGCTCGCGCTGCTGGGCGAGAAGGACGAGGTGACGCCCGCGGGGCCCACGGCCCGCGCGCTGTCCGAGGCACTCCAGCGCTCCGATGGCGGCGTCCAGGCCGCCACGGTGACGGTGAAGGTGCTGCCCGGAGCGGACCACCGGCTCGCCCTCCCGCCCGGCGCGAAGCAGCCGGGCGTGCGGACGACGGCGGAGGAGGTATTCCCCGCGCTGGAGACATGGCTGCGGGAGCTGGAGCGCTGAGAGGTTCCTTAGATGCAATGAAGTTGCAATAGACTCCCTGGTGCGATACCTGGGGCGTCCCTCTCGCCTCGGAACTCGCATGCTGGAAAGTGCCCTGAGCCTCGGGTTGGTCCTCGGGCTTCGTCATGCCTCGGACGCGGACCACGTCTGCGCCATCGCTTCGCTGTTGAGGTCCGGGCAGGGCTTCCGGGCGGCCGTGCGCACGGCGCTCCTGTGGAGCCTGGGCCATTCGCTCACCTTCTTCGCCGTGGGAGCGGTGCTCGTCGGCGGGGGGCTGTCGGTGCCGGAGGCGTGGGACCCGGTGATGGAGCTGATGGTCGCCACGCTGCTGATGGGCCTGGGGACGGTGCAGTGGCGCCACGCGGACTGCCCGCTGCCCGCGAACCCCGAGTCCGCGAGGCCGCACTCCTGGCGCGTGGTGCTGGTGGGCATCGTTCACGGCCTGGCGGGCTCGGCGGGCATCGCGCTCCTCGCGCTCTCCACCGTCCACGAGCGGCTCCCCGCCTTCATGTTCCTCCTCCTGTTCGGCGCTGGCGTCTCAGGAGGCATGGTGCTGCTCACCGTGCTCCTGTCGCTGCCCCTGGGTTTCGTCGTCCGGAACTCGGAGCGCTGGCGCGCCCGCATCCTCAAGGTGACCAGCGCGCTCAGCATCGGGCTCGGCGCGTGGATGGGCGTGGCGGGGCTGCGGGCCCTGCTGGGCTGAGCGCGGAGAGGGGCCGCGCGGCACTGACCTGTACCTGTGATTCAAGGAGGCAACGCCTTGGCGACTTCGGAGAAGAAGATTCCCGTCACCGTCCTGACCGGCTTTCTCGGCTCGGGCAAGACGACGCTCCTCAACCGCATCCTGACGGAGCAGCACGGCAAGCGCATCGCCGTCATCGAGAACGAGTTCGGCGAAATCGGCATCGACCAGGCGCTCGTCATCAACGCGGACGAGGAAGTCTTCGAGATGAACAACGGGTGCATCTGCTGCACGGTGCGGGGAGACCTCATCCGCATCCTCGGCAACCTCGTGCGCCGCAAGGACAAGTTCGACCACGTCCTCGTGGAGACCACGGGCATGGCGGACCCGAGCCCGGTGGCGCAGACGTTCTTCGTCGATGACGAGATTGGCTCCCAGTTCCAACTCGACGGCATCGTCACCATGGTGGACGCCAGGCACGTCTCCCTGCACATCGACGAGAGCGACGAGTGCAAGGAGCAGATTGCCTTCGGCGACGTCATCATCATCAACAAGACGGACCTGGTGACGCCGGAGGAGGCCGACCGGGTGGAGCGCCGCATCCGGAGCATGAACGCGCTGGCCCGCGTCCAGCGTGCCGTGAAGGGGCAGGTACCCATCGAGAGCGTCCTCGATGTGGGCGGCTTCGACCTGGGGCGGGCGCTGAAGCAGAAGCCGGCCTTCCTGGAGCCCGAGTACCCCTTCGAGTGGGGCGGCGTGTATGCGCTCCAGCCGGGCCAGGCGAGCCTCGTCCTCGGGGATGGCCCGGACGCGTCGATGGACGTCGCCCTGGTGCCGGTGGACTCCGCCGACGAGGCGGGGCTGAAGGCGGGCGCGGAGACGGCCGTGCGCTTCTGGTCGCGCTCGCCCTCGCGCCGCGTCTCCGGCAACGCGCTCGCCGCAGGCAACACCCACTTCCAGCTCGACTTCACGAAGGAGAAGGGCCGCAAGGCGTACCCCCTGTCGGTGCCTCGCGAGGGGCTCTATGCCCTCTTCACGGAGCATGGCCCCGAGGAGTACGCGCTGCGCGTGGAGGACCCGGCGGGGGGCTTCCTGAAGTGCCGGGCGGAGCGGCCCTTCGGCGCCGGCCACTCACATGACGAGACGGTGGCATCCGTCGGCATCCACCTGGAGGGAGACGTGGACCAGCACCGGCTGAATGCCTGGCTGTCCAAGGTGCTCCAGGAGCAGGGCACGGACATCTTCCGGATGAAGGGCATCCTCGCCATCGCGGGCCAGAAGAACCGCTACGTCTTCCAGGGGGTGCACATGCTCTTCGACGGGCAGCCCGACAAGCCCTGGGGCAAGACGCCTCGCGCGAACGACCTCGTCTTCATCGGCCGCAACCTGGACCGTGAGGCGCTCACGGAGGGGTTCCGCAAGTGTCTCAAGTGAAGAAGAAGAAGGGTGCCGGGCCCCGCCTCCACCTCGTGGACGCGTGGACGCTCGAGGCCGCCGAGTACCCCCGTTCGCTGGACTGGTCCGCCGACGGCGAGCTCGTCGCCCTGGGCGCCGCGGACGGCAGCCTCCGCTTCCTGGATTCCGCCCGGGGGACGCTCCTCCGGACGAAGTCCTCCGGTGGCGGGCTCACCTGTGTGCGTTGGAATCCGCGGCAGCGGCTGCTCGCCGCGGCCTCGGAGGACGGTGCCTGCCGCGTGTGGCAGGGCTCGGGCGAGCTGGTGGCGGAGCTGCCGGGCAAGGGCGGTGGCTGGGTGGAGCACGTCGCCTGGTCGCCGGATGGCGAGCGGCTCGCCATCGCCTCCGGCCGCACCGCCCGCGTCTTCACGCCGAGCGGCGAGCCCGTGCTGGAGACCGAGGCCCACCCCAGCACCGTCACCGGGCTGGAGTGGAGCCCCCGGGGAGATGCGCTGGCCACCATCTGCTACGGCGGCGTGCATCTCTGGCCCCTGGTGGAGGGGAGCCCCGCGCGCCACCTGCCCTGGAAGGGTTCACTCATCTCGCTGGCGTGGAGTCCGGATGGCGAGGTGATTGCCTGCGGGAGCCAGGACTGCTCGGTGCACTTCTGGCGGCTCGGCAGCGGCAAGGACTCGGAGATGACCGGCTACCCGGCCAAGCCGAGGGAGCTGGCCTGGTCGAAGGACTCCCGGCTGCTGGCGACGAGCGGCGGGGCGGCCATCTGCGTGTGGAGGTTCGAGGGGGACGGGCCGGAGGGGACGAAGCCCCTGCTGCTGAAGGGGCACGAGGACCTGCTCACCGCGCTCGACTTCGGCGGAGAGGCCCTCACGCTGGCGTCGGGGAGCAAGGACCGGGACGTGCTGCTCTGGCGGCCCGGCGTGACGCCGAAGCCCGTGGGGCTCGCGCGGATGAAGGATGAGGTCGTCCTGCTCCGCTTCAGTCCGGATGGGAGGCGGCTCGCGGCGGCGGATGCCACGGGGCATCTCGAGGTCTGGCGTGTCGCGGAGGCACGTGTGGGCTGAGCGGGGTGGCGGCGATTCCAGGCGCGTCGCGCCGTGGCTCGTGACGCGGTGGAGCTGGGCTCTCTTCCCGCCTGACTCAGTAAGGCCGCTGCCCGGCGTAGTTGCCCGGTGGCGCGTAGTTGCACACCCAGAACTGCCACGTCGGGTACTGCGCGCCGAAGGGCGAGTTCTTGTTGCACACCTGCGTGGCGCAGCCCACGCGCTTCGTGGCGCGCCACACCACCTGGGTGTAGTGGCCGCACACCTTGCCCGAGGCGCAGGTGTTGCGGGCGTAGTCGTAGTCCGCGGCCTCCGACGCCCACTCCTCCACCACGCCCGGCGTGTCCCAGTGGTTGGGTGTGGCGGCGGCCAGGTTCTCCCCGAGGTCGCCACGGTTGGGGTTGTGCTTGAAGTCGCAGTTCGCCGCCCACGCCTGGGCCTTGGCCTCCGCCGCCGCGTCCCAGCCGAGCGGTTCCAGCGCCGGGTTGGCCGCGGGCGTCACCCCGGCCCGCACCGAGTTGTGCGCCGCGAGCATGTCGCGCGCGAAGGGGGGCAGCGTGGCCGGGTCCTGGGGCGTCTCGCCGGAAGGAGACTCACCGGTGGGTGGCGCATCGTCCGAGGACTTCCCATCGGAGCCGCAGCCGGTGGTGAGCCAGGGCGCGAGCAGTCCGAGGGTCAGCAGGCGTCGGAAGGAGGGGCGGAGCATGGCCATGATTATCCGCGCCCGGGGGGCAGGGGGGAAACCGCCCCGTGTGAAATGGCGGATGGAAAGTTCCAGTGTCCACGGGAGGACGGGCCCCCACCCGGGCCGGGAGCCTGTTAGGCTTCCCCTCCGTTTCGGAGGCCCCCCATGAGCAACGACTCCCAGAACCGCGCGAACAAGGTGTTCACCGCGCTGGAAGGCATGGACGAGTTCAGCGTCATGTCCGTGGACCCGGACATGCGGAAGCTGAAGGTCGAGCTGGAGAGCAAGCGCGCGGCGGCGGAGGGGCCGCCGGAGAGCGTGCCGTCCAGCGTCTTCTCGCGGCTGTTCCGCCGCTTCTTCCGAGGCTGAGCCCCTAGTAGGGGCTCTGGCCGATGTAGTTGCCCGGCGGCGCGTAGTTGCACACCCAGTTCTGCCACGTGGGGTGCTGCGCGCCGAAGGGCGAGTTCTTGTTGCACAGCACCGTGGCGCAGCCCACCGCGGCCGTCTTCCGCCACACCACCTGCGTGTAGTGGCCGCACACCTTGCCCCGCTTGCAGGCCTTCTTCGCGAAGTCGTAGTCCACGGCCTCGTCCGCCCAGCTCTTCACCACGTCGGGCGTGGTCCACGCGCCGGGCGTGGCGGCGGCCAGGTTCTCTCCGAAGTCACCCCGGTTCGGGTTGTGCTCGAAGCGGCACTCCTTTGCCCAGGACGCGGCCTTCCTCGCCGCCTCGCTGGACCAGGTGAGGGGCGGCAGCGCGGGCTTCGGCGTGGGCTTCGCCTGGGCGCGGGCGTGGTTGTGCGCGGCCACCATGTCCCGCTCGAAGTCCTTCGGCGCCGGTGCCTTCTCCCGTGAGGCCGTCACCGTCTGGCGCCGCGAGGCGGGCTGTCGCTGTGCCGCCTTGCTTCCAGTACCGCAGCCCAGCAGCGGGGTGAGGAGGAGCAGGGCGGACCAGCGGAGGACGGACGAGGACGAACGCATGGGACGCCATGATGCGCCAGGACGCCCGTCCATGCATGTGAAGCGTGCGGCGGGCGGGACGTGCGGGGGACGCCCGCACGCCTGCCCGGCCGCCAGGGCTCCCTCTTCAGAGCTTCAGGTCGGGCAGCGGCCCGGTGCCGTTGTCTCCGAAGGAGGTGAGGCCCTGCACCCCCATGGCCTGCATCAGGGAGATGTAGAGGTTGGCCAGCGGCGCGGCGTTGTAGCGGAGGTGGCGGCCCGGAGTCAGGGCGCCGCCGCCGCTGCCGGCGAGGAGGATGGGCAGGTTCCAGTGCTCGTGCGAGTCGCCGTCGGCGATTTCGCTGGAGAAGTACACCATGGAGTTGTCGAGCAGCGTCTTCCCGTCAGCCTCCTGGATGCCCTTCATGCGCTGCAGCAGGTAGGAGTACTGCTCCACCTCCCACCGGTCGATGGTGGCGAGCGCGTCGTAGTTGGCCTGCACCTTCTGGTGGTGCGAGTACGTGTGGTGCGCGCCGCTGAGCCCGAGGAAGCCGTACACCTTGTTGCTGCGCGCGTTGGCCAGCATGAAGGTGACGACGCGGGTGAGGTCGCACTGGAAGGCCAGGACGATGAGGTCCATCATCGCCTTCGTCTTCGCGCGCGGGTCCTCGTTGTTGTCGGGCGAGATGCCCGGGTTGCACGACGGCCCCTCGGCCTCGATGGCCTCCACCTGCTTCTCCAAGTCCCTCACGCCGGTGAAGTACTCGTCCAGCTTGCGCCGGTCCGTGGTGCCGAGCTGTGCCTTGAGCGCGGTGGCGTCATCGCGCACGAAGTCGATGATGCTCTTGCCGAACGCGCGGCGCTTCTCCACCTGCGCCTGGGAGGCGCCCGTGTCGAACCCCGCGAAGAGCCGGTCGAAGACGGCCTTGGGGCGCGTCTCCTTGGCCACCGGCGTGGTGGGGCCGGCCCAGGCGATGTTGTTGGCGTAGGGGCAGGCGTAGCCGGAGTCGCAGTTGCCAATGCCCTTGCCCGCGTCGTTGCCCAGCTCCAGCGAGGGGAAGCGGGTGGCCTTCTTCGCCGCCAGGTGGTTGGCGATGACCTGGTCCATGGAGATGCCCGCCCGGAAGTTGGTGCCCTCCGTCTTGAAGGCCTTGGTGCAGCTCAGGAAGGCCGCGGTGGCGGCGGCGTGGTGGCCGTCCCCGTCCGGGCGGCCGGGGTAGTTGGCCAGGCCGCTGATGACGAGCACGTCGTTCTTCACCGGGGCCAGCGACTGGAGCGTGGGTGTCAGCTCCCAGTTGGCGCCGGTGGCCCTGGGTGTCCACTTCGGCATGTGGATGCCGTTGGCCGTGTAGAAGACGGCCAGCCTGCGGGGCGCGGGGCCCGTGGCCGTCTGCGCCCGGGCCGTGGCGGGCAGCATGGCCTCCAGCACGGGGAGCGCCATCAGCGCCCCCGCGCCGCGAAGCAGGGTCCTCCGGGAGAGTTGGAACTTCTTGCTCATGGCTGCTGGGCCTCCGTCTCCCCGCGCCGCTGGGTGAAGTGGTCGCTGAGGACGATGCTGAGGATGTAGTCGGTGAACCGGCCACCGCTGGCCTCCGCGGTGGCGGCGATTTCCCGCACCGCGCACGCGTCCGCCTCGGACATGCCGCGGCCGAGTGCGTAGGTGAGCAGGTGCTCGGTGAGGCACGCGGGCAGCTTCGGGTCGCTCTTCACGAAGCGCCGCATGTCCCCGACGCCGTCGAGGATGGTGCCGTCCGGCAGGTCTCCCTTGGCATCCACCGGAGCGCCGCTCACCTCCCGCATCCGCCAGCGGCCGATGGGGTCGTAGTTCTCCAGCGCCAGGCCCAGCGGGTCCATCATCCGGTGGCAGCCCTGGCACGCGGGGTTGCTGCGGTGAATCGCCATCCGCTCCTTCATCGTCATGTCCGGCCGCATGGGCGGCGGCAGGTTCTCCACGTCCGGAGGCGGAGGCGGAGGCGGCAGGCACAGCAGCTGCTCCAGCACCCACACCCCGCGCTGCACCGGCGAGGTGCGGTCCGGGTTGGAGGTGACGGTGAGCAGCGAGCCATGGCCGAACAGGCCCTGGCGCTCCGGGTGGCGGGACAGGTCCACGCGCACCGGCGTGCCGCTGCCCGGCGGCGGCAGGCCGTAGTGCCGGGCCAGCGCGTCATTCACGTAGGTGAAGGGCGCGTCGACCAGGTCCCTCAGCTTGTAGTCGCCGGTGATGAACTCGCGGAAGACGAGCTGCGTCTCCTGGCGCATGGCCGAGCGCAGGTCCTCATTGAAGGCGCCGTACAGCGTCTTGTCCGGCTCCGCGGAGTCCATGGCGCGGGTGTAGAGCCACTGGCCGCCGAAGTTCTCCACCAGCCCCCGGGCCTTGGGGTCCGCGAGCATGCGGCGCACCTGGGCCTCCAGCTCCTTCGAGTCACGGAGCTTCCCCGCCTCGGCGGCGGCCAGGAGCTGCTCGTCCGGCATGCTGCTCCACAGGAAGTAGGAGAGCCGGCTGGCCAGCTCGAAGTCGTTGAGCCGGTGCGGCGTGGGGGACTTCGGGTCCGGGTCCTTCTCCACGCGGAAGAGGAAGTGGGGCGACACCAGCACCGAGCGCAGCGCCAGCTTCACGCCCGCCTCGGGCGTGTCCCCGTGGCGCTTCGCCAGCGCGAGGAAGTCCATCAGCCGGTCCACTTCCTGCTTCGTGACGGGCCGGCGCCAGGCGCGGCGGGCGAAGCCGGAGAGGATGTCCCGGGCGCAGGGCTCCGGGTTGGCCGCGTCCAGCGTGCACGTGCGCAGGGTGCCCTTCTTCCAGGCCGCCTCCACCAGCTTCTCCGCCGCGGTGGAGTACTTCTCCATCAGCAGCGGCGACATGCTGAGCACGTCCGCGTTGTTGTCGAAGCCGTAGCCGTGGTCATCCGCCGGGAAGTCCCGGGCGGGCTGGGTGGTGTCGCCCAGCAAGTCCCGCACGGTGGCGTCGTACTCGGCGCGGTTGAGGCGGTGCAGGGTGACGCGGCCCGGGTCTTTCGGTGCGTCCCCGCACGCATTCTGCGGCGGATTGCCGTCCGGCGGCGGAACGTCCAGGCCTGGCACGTCCTCGCCGGGACGCACCTGGGCCTGGGGAAGTTTGTCACCATCGCATCCAGCGAGCAGCAGCGCGCTGCCCGCCCCCGCCAGCATCCGCCAGCCGGGTCTTCTTCGAAGCCTGGGTGTCACGTCTCGAACCCCCTCCACACTCGCCACACGCCCCCAGCGGCGGGGCCGCTCCGGGGTAAGCAAGACGCTCACCAACGGCCATGTGCACGGTGGTGGACGGAAGGGCACCCGCGAGGGCAGGCTGGCAGGCGTCGCCGGTCTCCTCCCGGACGCCCATGGGAGCAGGGGCGGGAAGCGGGTTTCCCTGGGTGGGAAGCCCTCTGGAGCGGAGGTGGCTTCGCACGGCTGGTGCCCTCCCGGCCGGGTTGGGCCTGCATGGCGGGTGGGGAAGACACACCGTTGCCGAGGGGGCGTAGAGGGTCAGGACATGACATCACCGCGTGCCGATGCCGTCGCCGACGACTTCCTGCTGTTGGTGAGCGTGCTGCCGGGGCCATTGCAGGCGGCGGTGCGGGCGCTGCCGCCCCAGCAGGTGCTGGAGGTGGTGATGGACCTCGGCCGCCCGCCCGAGGCCCGGCTGGTGGACCGGGTGGAGCCGCTTCGCGAGGAGCCCGTGCTCCGGGAGGACCTGGAGCACGTGCTGGCCCAGGTGGGGCCGCCGGGGGACGACAACCGCGCCGGCATCGAGCGGACGCTGCACCGCGTCTCCGCCATCCGCAACCGCAAGGGCAAGGTGGTGGGCCTGACACTGCGGGTGGGGCGCGCCATCTTCGGCACCATCGACATGTTGAAGGACCTCATCGGCTCCGGGCGGAACCTGCTCCTGCTGGGGCGCCCGGGCGTGGGGAAGACGACGAAGCTTCGCGAGGTGGCGCGCGTGCTGGCGGACGACTTGCGCAAGCGCGTGATGGTGGTGGACACCTCCAACGAGATTGGCGGAGACGGGGACGTGCCGCACCCGGGCATCGGCGGCGCGCGGCGGATGCAGGTGTCGCGGCCGGACCGGCAGCACGACGTGATGATTGAGGCCGTGGAGAACCACATGCCGGAGGCCATCATCGTCGACGAGATTGGCACGTCGGCGGAGGCCGCGGCGGCGCGGACGATTGCCGAGCGCGGCGTGCAGCTGGTGGCCACGGCGCACGGCAACACGCTGGAGAACCTGGTGCTGAACCCCACGCTGTCCGATTTGGTGGGCGGGGTGCACACGGTGACGCTGAGCGACGAGGAGGCGCGCCGGCGGAACACGCAGAAGACCATTAGCGAGCGCAAGGCGCCGCCCACCTTCGACATCGTGGTGGAGATGGTGAACCGGGACGAGGTGCTGGTGCACTCGGACACGGCGGACTCGGTGGACCGGCTGCTGGCGGGCCTGGAGGTGGGGGGCGAGCGCCGGAAGCAGGACGCCGTTTCAGGGCAGGTGGAGGTGGTGGAGGCGAAGGCGGCGGCGTCGTCGTCACTGCCCGCGCTCCGGCCGGGGCGGACGGCGGGGCCGCCGGGCGTGCGGGGCGCGGAGCGCGTCCATGCGCGGGCGCCCGGAATGGGCGGGACGACGAAGGTGTACGCGCACGCGGTCAGCAGGGATTTGCTGACGAAGGTGCTGCGGGAGCTGTCGGTGGACGTGCGGCTGGTGAGCAGGCTGGAGGCGGCGGACCTGGTGGTGACGCTGCGCTCACGGGCGAACGACCCGAGGCTGCGGCGCACGGCGGAGAAGACGGGGGCGCGGGTGGAGGTGGTGAAGCGCAACAGCTCCGCGGAGCTGCGCCGCGTGCTGAAGACGGCCTTCAACGTGGTGGAGGGCGTGGACGAGGACCAGGTCCGCGAGGCGGTGGCCGAGGTGGAGCACGCGATTGAGCGGGTGCTCAGCGAGGGCGTCTCGGTGCCGCTGGCGCCGCGCCCGCCGAGGCTGCGCAAGCTGCAGCACCGGCTGGTGAGCCGCTACCACCTGGAGGCGGTGAGCCACGGCAGCGAGCCGGTGCGACACCTCACCATCTACCCGCTGGGCGCGGAGGTGGACGCCGCGCTCGCGCAGGAGGAGGCCGAGGGGACGGCGTAGGCGTCCCCCCGGCCGTGGACCGGGTCAGTTCCGGTCGAGGTACGCCTTGTACGCGTCGAAGCCGTACTCGCGGCCGAGGAAGGTCTTCACCAGCTCGGCGGCGGGCCTGGCGCCGCCGGGCTCCAGCACGGCGCGGCGGTACTTCATGGCCGTGTCCCGGTCCAGGTACCCGCGCTGCTGGAACTCCGTCTCCAGGTCCTTCGCGATGACCGTCGACCAGAGGTACGTGTAGTACGTCGCCGAGTACCCATCCAGGTGCCCGAAGGCGAGCTCGAAGTGCGTGCCGTCCCGGTGCTCGTGCTTGAAGGGGCTGAGCTTCTTCTGCAGCGCCGCCAGCGCCTCGGTCGTGTCGAAGCCCGGCTCGCGCGAGTAGTAGTCCAGGCTCACCGCCGACAGGAACAGCTGCCGCCGCGACCACAGCCCCTTGCCGAACTCCTTCGACGCCCGCAGCTTCGCCACCAGCTCCGCCGGAATCGGCTCGTTCGTCTGGTGGTGCTTCGCGAACTGCGTCAGCACCTGCTCGCTGCCCGCCCACTGCTGGAGCAGCATGGACGGAGTCTCCACGAAGTCCCACTCCACGCGCGTGCCGGCGATGCCGCTCCACCGCTGTCCGCCCCCGAAGATGGCGTGCAGCAGGTGGCCGAACTCGTGGAAGAAGGTCTCCACCTCGTCGTGTGTCATCAGCTCGCCGGGGCGCCCGAAGTTGCACACCAGCGCGGCCTCCGGGTAGCGCTTGCCGGCCTGGCCCGCGACGACGTCGAACTGCGCCGCGTGCTTGTACTTGTCGTCACGCGGGTGCATGTCCAGGTAGATGCGGCCCAGGAGCCGCTCCCCGTCGAGCACGTCGTACGTCTCCACCTCGGAGTGCCACGCCTTCGCGCCGTCCACCTTGCGCCAGGTCAGCCCCCACATGCGCGCGGTGGTGTCCATGACGCCCGCCTTCACCCGGCTGTACTCGAAGTAGGGCCGCACCGCCTGCGAGTCGAAGCCGAAGCGCTCCGCGCGCAGCCGGTCCTCGTAGTAGTCCTGGTCCCACGGCTCCAGCGTCTTCGCCCCGGGCACGTCCTTCTGCTTGCGCGCCAGCAGCTCCGCGAACTCGCGCTTCGCCCGCGCCTCGGTGGCCACCGCCATCCGGTCGATGAAGTCCGCCGCCGCCTTGCGCGTGCGCGTCATCTTCGTCTCGGTGGTGTACGCGGCCCAGTTCTCGTAGCCCAGCAGCGTGGCCAGCTCGTGCCGCTTCGCGAGGAGCTGGGACAGCACCTGCTGGTTCGCCGGGAAGGCGCGCTGGCGGTAGGTGCGCCACAGTTTCTCGCGCGCCTTCGCGTTCTTCGCGTACGTCATGAAGGGGAAGTAGTCCGGGTAGTTGGTGGTGATGACCACCTTGCCGTCCTTCCCCGGCGGGTGCGCCTTCCGGTAGTCCTCCGGCAGGCCGTCCAGCTCCTTCGGGCTGAAGGACGCCGTGCGGACGTCCTCGGCGATGTTCTTCCCGAACTGCTGGCCCAGCTTGAGGACCTCCTCGTTGAGCGCCTTCACCTTCGCGCGCGTGGCGTCGTCGCGGTCCACGCCGGCGCGGCGGAAGTCCAGCAGCGCGCGCTCCATCCAGTACCGCGTGGCCGCGTCCGCGCCGGACAGGTCCACCGCGGCCAGGGCGTCATAGACGCCGCGGTCCTGCGACAGCTCCACGTTGGCGGAGTCCACGCGCTGCTCACAGGCGCGCGCGGCGTCGCGGAAGGCGGCGTCCGGGTGCACCTCGCGGGCGAGGCTGGAGCGGTAGGTGGCGGCGGTCAGCGCGCCGGTGGCCTCGTCATACGCGGCGAGCACGGCCGGGCCGTCCTTGCGCGCGTCCAGCTTCTTGAGCGCGGTGACCTGCGCGCGGGCCCGCTCGAGGTCCGCGTCGCACGCGGCGGTGAAGGCCTCCACCGTGCCGGAGAGGAGGTCGGCGCCGCGGGGCGGCGGGAGCGGCTCGGCCGCCGTGGGGGCCGGAGCGGGGGCCTGGGCCTGCTGCGCCTGCTGGGGAGCCGGCTCGGTGGCCGCGGTGCCGTGCGTGCAGCCGGCCGCGGTCAGCGCCGCGGAGAGGGTGAGAGCGGTCAGTCTCTTCAAGGGTGGGGTCCTCCGGAGTCCATCGAAAACGCCGGAGCGTCATGCCACATCCCGGGCTCTTCCGCTCGGCGGAGGGGCAGGCGTCCCGTGAAGCGGGCAACGAATCGGATGGCCCGCTGAAGGTGCCCGGCGGTGGCGCCTCCCTCCGGCACCCGCGGCGCACGCCCATGTGCGGGAGCCCGCGCGGGTGGGGCCCGGCGGTGGTGCCGCCAGCGGGCCCCACCGCACGCTCTGGCGAGGGGGCGCGTGGAATGGAGCCTCCATTCCACATCGGAGGGGCGGGGACTGAGGTCACCGCCCCGGGCAAGGGGGGCGCGTGGAATGGAATCTCCATTCCGCATCGGCGGGGCGCAGGTCCTCCCCGGGCCCGAGGGCACCGCTCCGGGCGAGGGGGCGTGGAATGGAGCCTCCATTCCGGCATCGGCGGGGCGGGAGGGCGAGGTCGCCGCCCCGGGCAAGGGGGCGTGGAATGGAGCCTCCATTCCGGCATCGGCGGGGCAGGAGGGCGAGGTCGCCGCCCCGGGCAAGGGGGCGTGGAATGGAGCCTCCATTCCGCATCGGCGAGGCGCAGGTCCTCCTCGGGCCCGAGGGCACTGCTCCGGGCAAGGGGGCGTGTGGAATGGA
The DNA here is from genome assembly GCF_020037125.1 of Myxococcus sp. RHSTA-1-4. GTDB lineage: Bacteria > Myxococcota > Myxococcia > Myxococcales > Myxococcaceae > Myxococcus. The sequence goes on along the minus strand of NZ_JAIQDG010000024.1, from coordinate 154,798 downwards.
GCCTCCATTCCACATCGGCGAGGCGCAGGTCCTCCTCGGGGCTGGAGGCCACCGCCCTGGTGAGGGGCACGTGGAATGGAGCCTCCATTCCGCGTCGGCGGGGCGCATGTTCTCCTCGGACCCGAGGCCACCGCCGGGCACGGCGGGAGGGGAGGTGCACGCCATGACGGACCGCGACTGCGTGGAGTTGTTGCAGTGGGCCGCGCCCCGGCTGCGCCTGCGCTGGGAGGGCTTCCGCCGCGTCCGGGGGCAGGTGTGCAAGCGCCTCGGCCGCCGGCTCAAGGCGTTGGGGCTGTCGAGCGCCGCGGAGTACCGCACGCGGCTGGAGGCGGACCCCAGCGAGTGGGACGTGCTCGACTCGTTCTGCCGCGTCACCATCTCCCGCTTCTACCGGGACCACCGCGTCTTCGACGTGCTGCGGGACGACCTGCTCCCCGCGCTGCTGGAGCAGTCGCGCGCCCGGGGCGAGCACCGCTTCCGCGTCTGGAGTGCCGGCTGTGCCTCCGGCGAGGAGCCCTACACCGTGAGCGTCCTCTTCCAGATGGGACTCCAGCCCCGCTTCCCGGAGGCGAAACTGGACCTGGTCGCCACCGATGCCGACGAGGCCCTGCTCGAGCGCGCGCGAAGGGGCTGCTACCCGCGCGGCGCCCTGCGCGAGCTGCCACCCGAGTGGGCCGCCGCCGCCTTTCCGGAGCCCGGCCCCGAGCCCTGCCTCGCGCCCCGCTTCCGCGAGGGGCTCACCTTCCTCCGCCAGGACCTGCGCACGGAGCTGCAGGACGGGCCCTTCCACCTGGTGCTGTGCCGCAACGTGGCCTTCACCTACTTCGCGCCGCCGCTCCAGCGGGAGGTGCTGCCGAAGCTGGTGGCGCGGCTGGTGCCGGACGGACTGCTCGTCATCGGCGGCCATGAGTCACTTCCCGAACACGACACTGACCTGGAGCGTGCCGCGGGTCCACTGCCCGTGTTCCGGAGGCGCCGGAGCTGAGGCCCTTTGGAACCGGGTCTCCGTGCACCCGTGAAACGTGAGTCACACGTCATGAAGGTGTGACGCGCCCCGCCTTGAGTGCGTCTCGTGCGCTCGGTAGCACGGTTCCCTCCTTTGGGGCCAATCCCCTGGCCGGAGGGAAGGCAACGATATGCGCAAGGCGCTGTGGACCGCGGTCGCGACGTTGATGCTGTCAGCGTGTGGTGGTTCGAACGGTGGAGACACCTCCCAGGCGAAGCAGGAAGGGCTGACTGTGTCCGCGGAGGCGGGCGGCACGAGCGGCACCTTCGTCCGGGAGGGCGGCGAGGTGTCGTTCTCCTCGCGCGAGGTGGAGCCCGGCGTGTACCGGCTGGAGGTGCGGCTGCGCGGGATGACGCTCACCGGCCTGATGGACCCCGCCAGCGGCGTGTCCACGCTGGACGGCTTCGCGGACGAGGGCGCGGCGGATACGCAGCTCGGAGACACGGACCGCGAGCTGCTCGCCGCCCTCTATGGCGCGCTCAACGCGGAGCTGCCCGCCGGTGACGCGGCGGCCCCGGAGGCCATGTACCTGCGGCGCGCGGTGGGGCTGTGGTCGCAGAACCCCACCAGCGTGGAGCTGCGGCGCACCGTCATGGGCGAGCAGGGCCGCGGCTACACCATGTTGTGCAGCTATGCGAAGTGCAACGGCTCCTACACGGGGAGCTGCGGCGGCTCCTACAACTGGTACTCGTACGCGAAGCACGACTGCAACAAGGGCGGCTTCAGCTACGCGGGCAACCAGCAGATTGCCCAGCTTGGCGACCACACCACGTGCAGCGGTGACGAGTACTACCTGAATGGCAGCACCTGGGTGTGCGGCGAGCCGGACCACTGGTCCCGTCCGAAGGTGATGGGCAACTGCTTCGGCCGCTGCGGCGGTGGCTGTGGCGGTGACACCCAGTACACGCTGGATGCCACCAACCACGACGGTTGCGTGCGCAACGGCCACATGCTGGCCAGCGCCTGGTGCGACGACCAGTTCGTGTCCGCCAGCGACGACGAGCTGTTCGCGCCCAACTGCTACTGAGCGATGCGTGCCGGCTGCTTGAAGGGGAGGCGGGCGGGCGTGGGCTGGGTGTTGCTGGCGGCGCTCGCGTGCTCGCCCGCGTCCTCGAAGACGCGCGCGGCGGAGGAGTCCGTCCGCCGCTTCTTCACGGCGCTGCCCTCGGAGGACTGCGCGGTGCTGGAGCCGCTGCTGGCCACCGGGGGCAGCGCGCGGCCCTGCCAGGAGACCGTGCGGGAGCTGCGGGAGCACGGCGTTTCCCTGGTGGAAATCATCGGGTCGAAAGTGGATGGGCGGGACGCGGAGGCGGTCATCGTCCGGGCCCGCATGGCGGGCGGCGGCGAGGAGCGCAAGGAGCCGTGGCTGCTGCGCGTGGAGCGGCAGGCAGGCACCTGGCGCGTCCGGTTCTGAGAACTGGAGTACGCTCCTTCACGGCCTCCTGCACGCGCCTTGCACGACGCGGGATGCGAGGAGGGCAGGCGAGACATGAGGATTCGTTACCGTCTGATGCTGGCCGCCGTCGTGGCGCTCACCGTGTCCCTGGTGATGGTGGCGCTGTGGCCGGATTCGCCGCCACCGCCGGGCTCTCCGGCGGTGGCGAAGCCCGTCATGTCCGAGGCTGCCCCGCCCCCACCGGCGCCGGTGCCCGAGCCGGCCACCGCGGCGCGGGTGGAGCCGGTGCTCGCGAGCGCGGAAGCGGCGGGGCCGGCGGCCACGGTGGTGGCGCTGGGGCCCGGGGACGTGGCGCCGGAGCCCGAGGTGGAGAACGCGCCTCCGCAGGAGAACGACGAGATTGCCCCGGAGTTGCCGCGGACGGTGCAGTGGCGGCTGGAGAAGACGGCGCACATCACCGCGCTGCTGGGGCGCGACGTGGAGCGCCTGGAGCGCGAGCGCGAGGACGCCGAGGCTCGCGGTGACGAGCGGCGGAGCGAGCAACTCCAGATGCTCATCCAGCGCCACCGGGCGCGGCTCCATGAGCTGCGTGAGGAGATTCGCGAGCTGGACGAGCTGGTGAAGGAAGAGTCGTCCTCGGAATGAGGCCCGGGCTCGCGCTGGTGACGGCAGCGGCCCTGCTGCTCGCCTGCCATCCCGTGGCCGAGGCACCGTCCGAGTCCACTCCGCGCACGGCCGCGAGGCCCATCGTGCAGGGGACGGACGCGCCCGAGGACGGGGCCGCGGTGGCGCTGCTCGCCCGCCGTACCCGGTGCACGGGCGAGGAGCCGATGCTGCTCTGCTCCGGTGCGCTCATCGCCCCGGACGTGGTGCTGACGGCGGCGCATTGCCTCGCCATCTTCGGCCCGCGGGGGCCGCACGAGGTCTACCTCGGCCAGGTGCTGCTGCCCCAGCCGGAGCCCGCGCCCCGGGGCCGCTTCGCCCGCGTGGCCCGCGCGGTCATCCACCCGGACTACGACTCCAGGACGCACGCGTACGACGCCGCGCTGCTGCGGCTCGCGGCGCCGGTGGACGTGACGCCCTTCCCGCTGCCGGACTCCACGAGTGCTCCCCTGGTCGCCGGTACGGGCGTGCGTGTGCTCGGCTACGGGGACACGAAGGACGCCGAGGCTCCCGCCGGCCGCCGGCGGCAGGGGACGCTGACGGTGACACGGGTGGAGTCCGCGGCGTTTCACGCCAGCCCCTCGCCGAGCATGAGCTGCGCGGGGGACAGCGGGGGCCCGGTGCTCCTGCGCGACGGCGGGCGCGAGGTCCTGGTGGGACTCACCGCGAGCGGCGACGTCGCCTGTCGGGACGAGGCCATCAACGTGCGCGTGGACGCGCTGCTCGACGGCTTCATCCGGCCGTTCCTCGCGGAGGCGCCGGCTCCGGGCGTGCCCACGCTTCCGCCAGGGAATCTCTGCGGTGAGACCTGCGCGCGTGACGCCGAGTGCCCCTCGGGGCTTGCCTGTGTCTCCGTGGAGGGCGGGCCGGGCCGCTGCCTGCTGCCCGCGCTCCAGGCGGGCGACTACGGCGAGGCGTGTTCGGAGGACGCCGCGTGCGGCACGGGCGGCGTGTGCGCGCGGCTGGAGCCGGAAGGCGATGAGGCGTGCCGCTGCTTCACCCCGTGCACCGCGCCCCCTGCCGACCCGGAGCCGTTGGAGCCTTCCGGTCCGGAAGCCGATTCAGGCGGCTGCGCGAGCGCGCCGGGCTCCATGCTCCTCGGCCTGCTCGCGCTCTCGGTGCGAGTCACCTGGGGCACACGGCGGGCCGCGCGGCGGTAGTCTCCGCGCGGAGGAAATACACATGCTGCACCTGCTGGTCCTGCGGTACCTCGTGACGGAGCGCGAGTCGGAACCCTACATCGCGGAGCACGTCCGCTTCCTGGAGCGCTACCACCGGGACGGGACGTTCCTCGTGTCCGGGCAGACGGTCCCCTCGGACCTCGGTGGCGCCATTCTCGCCCGAGGCATCGACCGCGCCACCGCGGAGCGCATCACCACCGAGGACCCGTTCGTCCAGGCAGGCGTCGCGGCGTATACGGTCATCACCATCGACCCGGGGCGGGTGCATCCCGCCGTCGCGGCGTTGCTTGGCGTGGACGCCTCCCGCGTGCGCGGCTGAGCTTCGCGCCCCCCGAGCCGTGCCAGCAGTCCGCACCCATGCGGCGCGGCCAGCGGCGGGAGACCTCAGGCGCGGATGCTCGTCTTGCGCGCGCCCTTGCGCTTGTAGGCCTTGCCAGCCTTCAGCGGCGTCGTGTCACCTCGCCCCGTGGTGCGCTTGGCCGTGCCTTCCTTGCGGTAGCCCACGGCGGCCTCGGCCGGCAGCGTCTTGCGCCGCGACGTGCTGCTGCCCAGCCCTGGCACCGGCAGCTTCTGGCTCCGCGCCGTCAGGCCCCGCCCCGGGGGATGGCGTGGGCTGACGTGGCGGTCCGTGAACTCCGCGGTGCCCAGCGCCCGCCGGCCGCTCTTCTTCGCCTTGTGGGTGCTCTCCCCCGCGGCCTTGCCCACGTCCGTGGCCTTGAGGGCCAGCGTCGTGCCCTTCTTCTTCGCGCTCTTCACGCGCACTGCTCGAGTCTTCTCAGGCATGAGACCTCCCAGGCACTCAGGTAGGAATGAACCTCCCTGGATGCCAGGGAGCAGCAGGGCGAGCGGGCCCCAGCGCCCGTGTCCGCCGCGAGCCGGCCCCGCCTCCACCTCTCCCCATCCGCGCCGTACCCGGGTACGAGGCCGCGCACGTTCGCGCCCCGGTGTTTCATGATGGCACCGTGACTCGCCGCCCACCGCTGACGATGGAGCCGCCGGAGCCCCTCGAGCCGCGCCTCGTGTGTCCGGCCTGCGGGACGTCCGTGCCCGTGGCGCCGGAGGCGCGCTGCGAGGTGTGTGGGGGCTCGCTGGCGGACGTGCTGGAGGCCTCGCGCGGGCCCCGGCCGCCCCTGCCCCCGCGCCGGCTCACCCGGGCGCAGCGCCGGGCCATCCTCCGCCCGAAGCTGCGCGCGCATCACGACCTGGGCACGCTCTTCCTCGCCCTGGGCGCGCTGATGCTGCCGGTGGCGCTCGCCTTCCTCCGCCCCCTGCTGTTGATGACCGCCATCTTCCTCGGGGTGGGCTTTCTGCTCCGCCGCTCCGGCTGGCCGGGGGCCCTCCGCCGCGAGCAGAGGCGCCGCCTCCGGGCCCTGCGCTGGGGCCTGCCCGCCCCGGCGGAGCTGACGCGCGTGGAGCGCCACGTCATCCCCTCGCTGGAGGCCGGGCGCGTGGTGCAGCTCGACTACGCCTTCACCGTCCACGGCCAGCCATTCCTCGGGAGCATTCCCTCGCCCCACCTCGCCGACGCGCAGCGGCGCCCCGGGGAGCGCGTCTGGGCCGTCTACCTGGCCGAGGACCCGCGCATCAGCGCGCTCTGGCCCCCGGAGTCCTGAGGGGCACGGGCGCTGGCCTGGACGTTGCTTGGGGAGGTGGGCACGTTTCTTCCCAGGCCTCCACCGTGGTCTCCCGGCCACGGTGCGCGGCCCGGCCACCGCACCGTCACCATGACCCAGACTCCGCCCGCTCCCGCGTCCCTCCGGTCCGTGCTGCACCGCCATGGCGTCCTTCCCGTGCTGCTGTGCAGCGCCGCCGCGGTGGGCCTCCTGGCCCTCCGGCTCGACTGGAGCGAGCGCGCCAGCTACGCCTTCCTCACCTGGAACCTGTTCCTGGCGTGGGTGCCCTACGTGCTGTCGCTCGCCGCGCGCCTGCTGATGGCGAGGGGCCTGGGCCGCGGGTGGCTGCTGTCGCCGCTGGCCCTCGGGTGGCTCGCGCTGTTCCCCAACGCGCCCTACCTCCTCACGGACTTCATCCACCTGCGCCAGCGGCCCGTGGTGCCGCTCTGGTTCGACGCGGCGCTGCTCGCGCTGTTCGCCGCCACCGGGTGGCTGATGGGGCTGTTGTCGCTGGAGGTGTGGAAGGAGTGGCTGGAGCGGCGCTGGGGCCGCGCCCGGGCCTGGGCCTTCGTGGCCGTCACGTCCGTGCTGTGTGGCTACGGCATCTACCTGGGCCGCGTGGAGCGGTGGAACAGCTGGGACGTGCTGGCCGAGCCGGAGCGCCTGCTGTCCGCGATGGCCGCGCACCTGCGCGAGCCCGGCGCCTTCCCGCACCTGACTCGGCTCACCGTCCTCTTCGCCGCGCTGGTGCTGCTGTCCTATGCCGTCTTCGAGGTGCTGGCCGCGCGCCTGCGCTGCCGCCGCGCCGCGTAGCCGGGACACACCCGGGCGGAGCCCCGGAGACACGAGGACACCGCCTCCGCCCGGTGTGCCCGGGCGAAAGGCGGTGTCCCGTGCTCGAAAGTCGTCCTCCCGGCGTCAGCCGCCGTGGATGGGCAGGCGCCTCTTGGGGCCGCCCGTGTGTTTCACGTTCATCTCGCTGGGCGCCTTCTTGCGGCCCTTGAGCGTCGTCGCGCGGCGACGGTGGCTCTTGGGCTCATGCAGCTCGGCGGCGGGGCCGAGCGTCACACGCTCCAGCGTCTTCTGACGGCGCAGCGCGGCGGCGTCGTCCCGGGGCAGCGTCTTGCGCCCCTTGCTGGCCTGCACGCTGGGCTGGGCCGCGTGCGCATCCACCCGCCGCTTGTTCTTGATACCTGCCACTTTGGTCCGCACGGCCATGATGCCCTCCTTCCGTGGAGAGGTAAGGACGGCGCCCCGGCTTTTCCATCCCCCTCCGGGGGACGGAACGGGGGCCATGCCGCGTGCCTGGGTGCTCACCGGCCGCCTGCGGCCTCCCCCGAGGGAAGGGGCCCTTCCACGGGTCCGACCCGGGGAGGGCCCCGTGCCCCCGGAGGAAGAATGGGCCCTATGTCGACGAGCGCTTGCCCTTGCGGGGCGGGCGGGTGCTGGTGGTGCTCTCGGGCGGGAAGAGCCAGCCCTCGCTGGGGGCCGAGGCGGTGGTGCTGGACACGTGGGCCTCGGAGGGCTCCAGGTGCAGCCCCCGGCAGCCGCGGCACCAGGACTGGGGCCGGCGCTCGCCGCGCATGATGCGGTAGCCGAAGTCCTGCTCGGTGGGGCCCATGTGGCCGCAGCGCGGGCAGCGGCTCAGCGACGTGACACCGATTTCCTTGGCCTTCTGACGGCCGTGCTCCACCACCAGCGCCAGGGCCGCGGCGAAGCCGATGCGCCCCGTGGAGGCGATGTGGAAGCTGCGGCCGCGCTTGCGGTTGCCGCGACCGAGCACGGGCATGAGGTCCATCCCTCCGAGCAGGTTGCGCTGCTCGAGGACACGCGACGGCGAACTGGGCGAGGTCGAGTGGCTCACGGGACAACTCATACTGGGGCGGTCTGACATGCCCCGCTGGCGGGCCCCGGCCCCCTGCCCCCTCTCCGGGCGGGCGCTGAACGAAAGTCCAGTAATGTCGCGGACCTACGCCGCCCCCACCCTGGAAGTGGGGTGGCGCGGGAGGGCCCCCGGCCGGCCGGCTGGCGCGGGCGGAGCGGGGGCGTGCGCAGCTTGTCGGGGCGAACGGAGGCCCCCACCCATGACGCGCCCCACCAATGAGAGTGAGCTGACGGAGCGCCGCGCGCAGCGGCACGAGTCCCACACCCGCTCCACCTATGCGGCCTTCATCCGCCACCTGTGCGAGGTGGGGAAGATGGAGCCGGCGCTGGCGGAGTGCGCGGCGGTGGCGGTGCTGCGCGCGCTGGAGCGGCGCATCCTCCCGTCGGAGGCGAAGGATTTGGAGGCCCAGCTCCCGCGCCGGCTGGTGGAGTTCCTGCCGCCGCTGGAGCAGCGCCCACAGCGGCCGAGGCGCTTCGGCAAGGAGGCGTTCCTCCAGACGGTGGCGGACGACCTGGAGAAGCCGGTGGAGGAGATGGAGCCCCTGGTGCGCGCGGTGTTCCGCGCGATGCGGGACCTCATCTCCGAGGGTGAGGCGGACGACGTCGCCAGCAACCTGCCGCCGGACCTGCAGGCGCTGTGGCGCCTGACGCAGTAGGCCGCCGCGAGCGTCGCGCGGCGGGGCCCGGTCCGCTACTCCGCGCCGTCCGTGCCCATCACTCCGCCGCCGCCGGCATCCGTGGAGGGGAAGACGGGCGTGCCTCCGGGCAGGCTCGGGTCATGCGGCAGGCTGCCGCGCGGGCTGCGCAGGTAGACGAAGGGCGTGGCGAACAGGAAGTTGGACACCCGCGACGTGTAGATGTCCGCGTAGCGCTCCATCTGCCGCGCCAGGTGGCTCTTGTCGTTGCCCGCGCGCGTGAGCAGGCCCCAGAGGGGGTTGGACAGCTCGGTGGCCGCGCGCGCCATGGGCGCCAGCTCCGCGTCCAGCGCCTCCAGCTCCGCGCGCAGCTCGGCCTGCCGCGCCACCAGCTCCGCCTCCGGCGGGGTCTCCGAGCGGGGGCCATACTGGAGGCGGCGCCGCTGCAGCTCCAGCCGGAGCAGGCAGCCCTCCGCCTCCAGCCGCTCCTTGTGCTCCATGCGCTCGCCCAGCCGCGCCTCCGTGGCGCGGAAGCCGGCGATGGCGCGCACCTCGTCCTCCAGCTCGCGGAGGATGAGCGCGGTGCGCCAGCGCAGCACGTCCTTCGTCACGTGCACGTCGCCGAACATGTGGTCGCCCACGTACAGAATCTGGTCCCCGCTCATCCCCAGGTGCCGCTCCAGCTCCACGGCGCTGCCGCCGAAGTACGGCGTGCCCTCCTTCAGCGGCCCGGAGTGCTGCCGCAAGAGGGCCTCGCCGCCGGACTCCACCACCTCGAAGAGCGGGGCGCGCGTGGTGAAGAACTCGGGCTTGCGCGCGGAGACAATCACCACGTCGAAGAGCTGCCGCCACGTCATCCCCGCCGGCAGGTGCCGGTCGAAGGCGAAGTGCATCATGGGCTCGGTGTAGGCCCACTCGCTGTTGGTAATCAGCAGGAGCTTCTTGCCGGCATTGCGCTGGTCCAGCAGCGCCAGCGGCGTCTCCGGGTCGTCGAGGACGTAGCGCTCCGGGTCGGCGATGATTTCCGCCTTCAGCCGCCCCTGCATGTGCGTGGCGTCCAGATTCTTGCGCACGTGCTCGTAGAGGTCCGTGTAGCCCATGGGGCTGGGGCCCGGGAGCTGGCCGGCGTCCAGCCGGTCCACGAGCTGCGCGTAGATGCACGCCTCGGACAGGGAGAAGAGCGTGTTGAGGAACACCCAGCGGCGCTCGTGCAGGTCGATGAGCGTGCTGGCGTACTCGTCGCGCTGCGCGTCGAACTCCATGGGCCGGGTGCCATGGAGGGCCTTCTTCACGATTCCGAAGCGGTTGGCCTTGAGGAGGTTGCCCTTCTCCGTGTCGATGATGAGGCCGCGGATGGCGAGCGCCGGGTCGAAGGTGAGGTCACCCACGGGCCAGCCCTGGGCGACCAGCCTGTCCCGGATGTATTCGTAGGCACGGCGCTCCCACGCCTCCACGCGGTAGTGGATGAGCGTGTAGTCCATGTCGTAACCCACGGCCTTGATGGCGCGCAGGTTGAGGGTGCGGTTGCAGAACAGGCCCCGCTCGGGCGGGGGACCAGGAGGGTGCGGGCGCATAGACACCCTGGCTTTGCCCCGGCCCGGGGCAAAAGTCGATGCCCGCGTGCATCCGCGGTCAGGTGGCGGGCACATGCCTCCGGGTGGAAATCGACCGGCACGTGAGTGGTTCGGGTTGTAAGCCCGGTGGAAGATGCCTACCGTCCGCGGGCTCACAGAGCCGCCCATGCCCGGAGTCTCCCGCCGCATCGCCATCAGCGCCGTCGCGCTGTCCGTCCTCGTTGGTGCCGCCGTCGGGGTGGTCGGCTTCACCTTCGTCTATGCGAAGGGGAGCTCGTACCTCACGGACGACCCGAGCGCGTGCGCCAACTGCCATGTGATGAATGAGCAGTACGCGGGCTGGGTGAAGAGCAGCCACCACGGCGTGGCCGTGTGCAACGACTGTCACGCCCCGCGCGACTTCCTCGGGAAGTACTACACCAAGGCGCTGAATGGCTGGCACCACTCGGTGGCCTTCACCTCCGGGGACTTCCACGAGCCCATCCACATCGGTGCACGCAACCTGGAGGTGACGGAGTCGGCGTGCCGCTCCTGCCACCAGGACATCGTCCAGGCCATCGAGCCGGGGCTGCTGGTGCGGGTGTCGGCGGAGGGCGCGGGGGGCTCTCGTGGGGAGACCGAGCGGCACGGCGGCCCGCACCTGCCACCCGGGGACGGGACGATGAGCTGCGTGCGCTGCCACCGCTCGGTGGGACACATGCAACTGGACTGAAGATTCCTGGAGGAACCGCCGCGTATGGTGAACCCGAGTGCGCCCGTGAAGCGCCGTGGACTGCTGCTCCTGGTGGGAGTCGGCGTGGTGTCCGCCCTGGCCGCCGCGGCCGCGGTGGCGCTGGCCACCAACATCTTCGAGCGCAAGCAGGAGGCGCGAAACCCGTTCTTCCGAGTGGCGGAGCTCACCGATGACACGGTGGACCCGGCCATCTGGGGCAAGAACTTCCCGCTCCAGTACGACATGTACCTGCGCACGGTGGACCAGGTGCGCACGAAGTACGGCGGCAGCGAGGCCGTGCCGCATGCCCCCACGCAGGCGGACCCGCGCTCGGTGGTGGCCCAGAGCCGCCTGGAGGAGGACCCGCGCCTGAAGACGATGTGGGCCGGCTACGCCTTCAGCAAGGACTTCCGCGAGGAGCGCGGCCACGCGCACATGCTGGCGGACCAGACCTTCACCGAGCGCCAGCAGGTGACGAAGCAGCCGGGCACGTGCCTGCACTGCCACGCCAGCACGTACAACGTCTACAAGAAGCTGGGCGACGGCGACCTCATGAAGGGCTTCGACGCGGTCAACCACATGACCTACTTCGAGGCGCGCAAGCTGACCGAGCACCCGGTGGCCTGCATCGACTGCCACGACAGCCAGACGCTGCAGTTGCGCGTGACGCGGCCGGCCTTCATGCAGGCCATGGCGCGCATGAAGGCCGCGCAGGGCGTGCAGGACTACAACGTCAACCGCGACGCCACGCGCCAGGAGATGCGCAGCTACGTGTGCGGCCAGTGCCACGTGGAGTACTACTTCAAGGGCCCGGAGAAGACGCTCACCTACCCGTGGGACAAGGGCCTGAAGATTGAGAACATCCTCGCGTACTACGACGAGAACCCGCACAAGGACTGGACGCACGCGGACACGGGCGCGCCGGTGCTGAAGGCGCAGCACCCCGAGTTCGAGATGTGGAACCAGGGCGTGCACGCGCGCTCGGGCGTGTCGTGCTCGGACTGCCACATGCCGTACACGCGGGTGGGGGCGCAGAAAATCAGCGACCACCACGTGCGCAGCCCGCTGCTCAACATCAACCGCGCGTGCCAGACGTGCCACCACTTCTCCGAGGCCGAGCTGCGCGCCCGCGCCGAGGCGCTCCAGGAGCGCACCTTCCGGCTGCGCAACCAGGGGCTGGACGCGCTGATGGGGCTCGTCAACGACGTGAAGGCCGCGAAGGCGGCGGGGAAGACGGACCAGGACCTGGCCGGCGTGTACGCGCTCCAGCGGCGCGGCCAGTTCATGCTGGACTTCATCGAGGCGGAGAACTCCATGGGCTTCCATGCGCCGGAGGAGGCCGCCCGCATCCTCGGACAGGCCACCAACCTCATCCGCCAGGCGCAGATTCTCGTGCGGGACTCCAACTTCAAGCCGGAGATTCCCGACGCACTCCCGGCCAGCGCGGGAGACGCCCACGCGGGCCCGGGCACCGGCGGCAAGCCGGTGGGCAGCCCCGCGGAGGGCACGGGCGGCACCGCTCACTGAGTGCCCTCCGGGCGGTCCCGGTTCGTCCGCCCCGGGCGTGGAGGCTCCGGGACGTCCGGTGGGCTCCATGCGTCCGCCCGGGGCGTGAATGTCCCGGGCCGCCTGGTGGTCTCGATGCGTTCGCCGGGGCGTGAATGTCCCGGGCCGCCTGGTGGTCTCGATGCGTTCGCCGGGGCGTGAATGCCCCGTGTCGCCCGGCGGTTGGAAAGGTGCGATACAGGGATTGCACACCGGGCCGGGTCGCGGGAGGGGACGCATGCGGATGCTTTGGAACTGGGGGACCGTCATGGCCGCGGTGGTGGTGCTGGCCGCCGGCACGTCTCGCGCGGAAGAGGCGTGGGAGACGGTGGCGGAGAAGCCCTACGTGGTGAAGGTACGCCCCCGGCCGGGCACTCACGCCAAGGATGTGTGGGCGGAAGGGGAGATCTCCGCCAGCGCCGTGGACGTGCAGGCGGTGCTGACGGACGTGGACTCGTACCGGCTGTGGATGCCGTACGTGAAGGAGTCTCGCACCCTCAAGGAACTGCCGGACGGAACGCGGCTGACGTACACGAAGCTGGACCTGCCCGTGGTGTCGTCGCGCGACTACGTGTCCCGGCTGGTGATGGAGTCCAGGCTGGCGGAGGACGGCACGGGAGTCTTCGCCCAGCGGTGGACCGCGGAGCCGGATGCCATCCCCGAGCGCCGGAGCACGGTGCGCCTGCGCCTCAACGAGGGAAGCTGGCGCGTGGAGCCTCGCGGCGAGGGGAAGTCCTACGCCGTGTACAAGTTCACCGTGGACCCCGCGGGCTCCATTCCCGGCTTCCTCGCCAACATGGGCCAGAAGGACGGCGTGGTGGACACCTTCCGCGCCGTGGAGAAGCGGGCCCGGCTCCACGGTGAGGAGCGGCGGAAGGCGAAGTGACGTGACGCCGCGCGGCGGCGTGGCGCACCCGAGGCGTGGATGAGGCGCGCGCCGGCCGGCCGGATTGCGCGAGTCTCGCACGGCATCAGGCGCCCTGCGCGCGATGCCCGCCACCGGTCAGCGCGTCTTCCCGGGCGAACAACTCATGCCGCCGCGCACAGGGACTGCGCGCGATGCCCGCCACCGGTCAGCGCGTCTTCCTCCACGGAGCGGGTTCGCGGCGGCACCGCGCGATGGAGGTCATGCGAGCTGCTCCTCCGCCTCGGCTTCGCGGCGGCAGCGACACCTGCCCGGGCCCACGCAGGGCTCGCGACCGCGGGGGCTCGCCATGCCCGTTCCGGCCTCGCGCTCATGAGCACATGAGCCGGCTCGCCAGGGCCCGCCAGGTCCGGATCGCGCGAGCCGTGCCGAGTCCAGCCATGCCCGTTCCGGCCTCGCGCTCATGAACACATGAGCCGGCTCGCCAGGGCCCGCCGGGTCCGGAGCGCGCGAGCCGTGCCGAGTCGACAAGTCGCGCCTGGCCACCATCATCGGTTCGCCGACCCGAGGTCAGGCTCTCGGCGGAGGGCACCAGACAGGGCCCGCGGGGGCCGGAGCGCACGGGCTCGTGCTGAGCTCGCGAGGAGCCCGGCCGCCAGCCTCCATCCGCCGACCCGCCGATCCGAGGTCAGGTTCTCGGCAGGGGACGCCAGACAGGGCCTTTCGTTCGGAGCGTACGGGCTCGTGTTGGGCTCGCGAGGAGCCCGGCCTCCAGCATCCATCCGCCGGCCTGCCGATCCGAGGTCAGGTTCTCGGCAGGGCGCATACGGGGACCCTCGTCCGCGGAGCGCACGGGCTCGTGTTGGGCTCGAGAGGCGCCCGGCCACCAGCATCCGTCCGCCGGCACCCGACCCCATGTCAGGCCCCCGGTTTATACAGGCCGTAGTGGAAGGAACGTTCCTTCCAAAGGGCATGCATTTGGGGAGGAGGGGATGGTGAGGGGGAGGGGCATGTGGATACTGGAGCAGTGCCGGGAGCGGGTGCTGCGGGATGCGGCGGAGCTGCTGGCGCAGCGTGGCTACGACAACGTGCGTGCGGAAGAGCTGGCCCATGTCGCGCGCGTGTCTGTGGGGACGCTGTACCGGCATTACGGAGACAAGCCGCGATTCGCGCAGGCGGTGAGGGAGTTCGCCGAGGAGGACCTCTGCCAGCTAGCGCGAGGCACCTACGAGCGGACGCACGAGAAGTCGAAGGGGGATTTGCGAAAGGCCTTCCTGGCGCTGTGGGGGGAGCTGGTGTGGTGGGCGGGTGCGCAGCCCGGGCTGTTCGGCTTCGCGTTCCTGCACTGGCGCCCGAAGGAGGCGGGTGGGCGACTGGCGGGGTGGGCGGTGCGTGCGTTGGTGAGGGATGTGCTGGGCGAGGGAGAGAGTGAGGGGGTGTTGGCGGCGGGGGCGGCGCGTGTGGGAGAGGGGCTGGTATGGGGGACGCTGACGGAGTTGATGCGCGCGGCGGCGTGGGCGGAGGTGCCGGTGGACGAAGCCGAGGCCGTCGCCGCGGGTGAGGCCCTCTGGCAGGCGTTGCGGCGGACGGAAGACTCCGGGCCCCGAGGGGCCGGCGGTCCTCCTGACCCATCTCCTGAATCAGGCCAGCCCGACGGCGAGCAGGACGGCGGTGGCGAGTCCCGCGGCGGCGAAGCTCCAGCCCACGCGCTTGAGGTGGCGCGGCGCGGGCAGCATGGCGCAGGCGCCGAGTGCCACGGCCGCCATGGGCACCAGCGCCGCCACGCGCCACGGCGACACGCCCGAGGTCATGGACCAGACAAGGGCGCCAGCAAGCCCGAAGCCTCCGGCGACCAGTCCCGCCAGGCGCGGCAGGTGCCGGTCCTCGCGCGGCTTGTGGGCCCGGATGATGACGTGCACCGCCACCGTCGCCAGCGAGAAGCCCAGGGCGAACGTGCCCCAGAGGGACAGTGCCGCGCCGGGGGCCATGCCGCCCGCGAGCGCTACCGGCACCGCCCATGCGCCCAGGGCCAGGCCGGCGAGCAGCTCACCGGAGAGGGTGCGCCCCTGCCGGCCCCACGTCATCAGCAGCACCTCCGCGCCGAGGATGGCGGGAAGCGCGAGGTAGGGCCGGGCCTCGGGCGGGAGTCCCAGGATGCCGAGCACCCCGCAGAACACCCCCAGGCCCGCGAGTGTCAGCCCCCGGCGCCATGCCAGGGAGCCCGCCTCTTCCCGGCGGCGGGCGCCGCGCTGGCCGAGCACCAGGAGCAGGGGCTCGTAGCCCAGGAAGCAGGCGAGCGCGGCGGCCGTGAGCCACAGGCCGGCGGTGCTCGGGCCGGTGATGGCGAGCGCGGTGACCACGGGAAGACCGAGCTGGACGTAGGCGCCGTGCTCCCTCGGCAGGAGGGCCTGCCGGGGCAGGGGGAGGTGCTGGCGGGCGGAGAGGATCAGCATGGGCCACCACAGGAGCAAGCGGCGTTCCGGGCTGGACCTGGAGGGCGGAGCCAGGGGGGCTGCGCAACGGGTGCGGAAGGCCCCCAAGGGCGCGCAAGCCTTGCGCTTCTTTCCCCGGGAGGCGCCTCGGGACGGCAAGGCACGCTTCCTGAAATGACCCCTCCCACGCTGGAAATCGAGAATCAAGGTAGCCGCGGCGTGGAGCTGCAGGACTCGCCGCCGTGGGAGGCGAACATGGACATGCTGGCCCGTGAGGCCCAAGAAGCACTGCGGCAGCGCAGCCAGCGCCTGCGGGCTCGAGCCCGGGCGTCAGTGGAAGAGTTGGATGCCGATGACGCGACGCTCACGGATGCCGAGCGGCGGGAGCTGAGGGACATCGAGGAGGCGCTGGCACGCATCGCCGGCGGGGAGTTTGGCCGGTGCGCGAGGTGTGGGGGCGCCATCGGCCGGCACCGGCTCCGCGCCATCCCCGAGGCACGTCACTGCATGACGTGCGCGGAAGAGGAACGGTGAGTACTCCGCTGTGTGCCTGGCGCCGGGGCCCGACTCCGGAATGAAGTGCGCGGTCGTGGGGCGGTGATGGCCCCACTGCGCACCTGGAGCCGAGCGTCGATGGGGTGAGGGCCGGAATGAGGTGCGCGGCCGCGGCGCGGCACGTGTTCCGCCGTGTGCCCGGAGTCGGGGCTCGATGGGCCGGCGCCAGACTGTGCGCATGAGCGGTGTCCGCGCGCCGGGCTCACGGGTCCGGGAAGGTCAACGGGCTGAATGTGAGGGTCCGGTCCCCGTCCGCCTCGCGGAGCTCCAGGATGTAGGTGCCCCGGGCGTCGAGCCGGCTCGCCTCTGCTTCCACGGTGATGCGGACCTCGGGAGGGGCTCCCTCCGGCGGGGCTGACTGCCATACCTGCACGATGCGCAGCCGATGGCCTTCCGGGCCGCGGAGCACCGCGCTCCCTGACGTCCACGGGGGCTCGTGAGGGGAGAGCGCCACCGTCAAATCCACGGCGACCCTCGTCATGGCGCGGAAGCTCACGGCCTCTTTCATCTGGAGCTCCGCGCCCGTGATTCGGAGGTCGGTCCGCTGGAGCTGCTTGTTGGCAATGCCCTGGCGCTGCATCCACGAAGCGGTGATGGCTCCGGTCAGTCCTCCCGGCCCGCGTTCGGCTCGAAGCCGTGCGTTCTCCTCACGCAGCCGTTCGAGCTCCTCCGCCAACCCGGAGGGGTCCATCCGGGTTGGCTCGGACGGGCGCCGGGCGCGCACGAACTCCAGCTGGGCATCCGCCTGCTCTCGGACCACGAGGAGCAGTCGCGCTTCGGCGGGCTCCGTGCCCGCCTCGAAACGCACGGTGAGCCGCAGGCGCTCTCCCTCGCGAAGCGCTTCCGACGGGAGGAGGGCCAGGGTGTCGGTGCCCACGGCCACGCGGCTGAAGCGCTCCCGTCCCTCCAGCTCCACCCCACCGTGTGCGATGGGCGTATCGAACAGCAGGAGGCTGGCGGTCCCCGGATGGATGGAGATTTCCGGCGGTATCTGGCGTGGCGCGGTTCCCAGCTCGATGCGGCGGGCCTGCTGCCGCTCCTGGGGCATGGAGGGGGCCTGCGCGGCGGCGCCGGTGCCGCACAGCAGGACGAGCAGGAGGCTCGGGCCGGGAAACAGGGCGGACACGAGGGAGGTCCCGCGACTCACTCGAAGCGCTCGAAGTCGCGGACGTACGTGAGGCCAATCTGGGAGTTGATGATGGCGTTCTGGTTGTCGCCCCCGGGCTTCCGCGGGGCGCCGCGCCTGCGTTCGTTGAAGTCGAAAATCTCGAAGCAGGCCGGATACTGCGCGTCTTTGATGTGGAGCGAGGTGAAGCGGCCATGGACGCGCGTCTTGCTGATGTAGATATGCCCGGACAACCACGCGTTTCCGGGCATTTTTCCTACGCTCGTGAGGAAGTCCACCTTGGCCCGGCCTTCGCGGACGGTGACGTTTCCTCCGGCGGTTTCCTCGGCGAAATCACCCGACACGATGATTCCCAGAGGGACCTCCAGCTTCTCCATCACCGCCGCCGCCCCGGGCGGGCACTTCTCGGCCGGGGGCAGGGGCTGTTCCACCAGCGCGGGCGTGCTGGCGCAGGCGAGCCCCGTGCAGGCCACGGCCGCCGCGGCGGTCTTCAGCAGGTGGGCGGTGGGCTTCTTCTCCGGCGTCTGGGGGGCCTGGGGACGGGGGACGGGGGCGGTCTTCTTCTTCACGGGAGCGGCTTCCTGGGATGACGCCACCACGGGGGCGGCGGCCGCAGGGGTGGGCTCCGCCGGAGGCGGGACTGCGACCGGGGCAGTGTGGGGGGCCTCCGCGAGCCTGGCCATTTTCTGACCGGCTGAGGTGGTTGCCTCGTGCCTCACCTGGGCGGTAGTGTTCCGCCATGTCCCCGATGCCCGAGCCCCCAGCGCCACGAGGCCCGCCACCATGGCGAGGCCCGCCGCCGCGAGCAGCGCCCGCCTCCGGTGCGGGTACACCCGGCGCGCCTTCCCCTCGAGCACGGCCTTCCCGGGGGACGCATGGGGGCCAGGCCTCGGAGGCGGGCGCAGGGCCCCGAGCAGCTCGGCCCACAGGCGCAGCAGCTTCGCACGCGCCATCGAGGGCGGCCGGTGGGTGTGGGTGGGCCACTCCGGACGGCGGGTGCGGTGGCCGTGCGCGGAGGTGACGGCGGCATCACCGGAGGCGGCCGGTGCCTCATGCCAGTCGAAGAGCGGAGCCTCCCAGGACTCGCGGGGGTGCTCCTTCAGGGCCTGGACCAGCGCCTCGTGGAGCTGGGCGCCGGTCTCGAAGCGCCGCTCGGGGGCCTTCTCCAGCAGGCGGAGGATGACGGCGCCGAGCGAGGCGGGCACGCGGGGATTCACCGCCGAGGGCGCCGGCGGCTGCTGCGAGGCGATGGCCGCGTACAGCACGTCCGCGGGCCAGTCGGGAGAGAACGGGTAGTGGCCGGTGGCGGCGCGGTAGAGGCAGACGCCCAGCGCATAGAGGTCATCGGTGGGGGCGGCGACGTAGTGGGCGTCGGGGCGGCGCCAGTGGCGCTGGTGGAAGCGGACCGCCTCGGGGCTGCGCAGGTGGCGGGTGCCGGGAGGCAGGGGGCCGGTGGTGAGGGTGGGGGCGCCGAGGTAGTCACCCGAGCCCAGGTCGATGATGACCGGGTCGCCGTGGGGGCCGCGCATGAGGATGTGCTCGGGCTTGAGGTCGCGGTGCAGCACACCCGCGGCGTGCAGGGCATCCAGGATGAGGGCCACTCGGCGCGCGGCGTCCGCGAGCTGCTGGAAGGAGGGGTTGTGGAGGTCGGCCCAGAGGTGGAGCGCGGGGCCGGGCACCCAGTCCATGACGAAGAAGAAGTGGCCGGAGACGACGTCCGGCCAGCGCCCGCAGGCGTGGACGGCCACCACATGCGGGTGGACGGCCTGGTCCATCAACAGGGTGAGCTCGCGCCTGGAGCGGGGCTCGTAGGGTTGCCGGGACATCTTCAGCGCGAAGGAGGGGCCCGGGTGGTGGATGGCCTCCACCCGGTAGACGGCGCCGTAGCCGCCCACGCCCAGCCTTTCGAGGAGGCGCCAGCAGCCGCCCACCACCGTGCCGGGGGGCAGCGCGTCCGGGTTCACCTTGGGAATGTCCGAGTGCATGGCCGTGGGAGGTCTCCTGGATTTCCGTCAACCTAGCAGGTTGAGTGGCGTTGTGGGGACCTGGCGTGTTCTGTCGAAGGCGCAGGACCTCCCCGGTGGAGTGGAGCCGGTGAAGAGGTCCATGGGAGGTTGACGATGAACGAGACCTGGTACGCGGGTGCGTATTGGCTGGGCCGGAAGGAATCCGCGGAGGCGTGCGCGAGGCGGGCGGAGACCTTCTTCCGCTCGGTGGGGCGGTGTGACCCGTCATGGGCGAGGTGGTGTGAGGCCGCGGAGTCCTTCGAGGCGTCGAGGCTGCTGCCCTTCGAGCCGGACGCGGCGAACCTGGCGCGGATGTTCGGGCGGCCGGAGAACCAGGAGCCCGGGGACGGCGTCAGCCTGTGGGCCTGGGCGGGCGAGCGCCGGGACGAGGTGACGGGGGTGAGCCTCCGGTGTGGCTCGGCGTCCCACCAGACGTCGGCGGTGTGCCTGCTGAAGCCGCCGTCCTACGGGCCGGTGGCGGAGCGGGTGGTGAGCGCCGGGGTGATGAAACAGGTGCTGCGGAGCATGGCGCTGGCGTGGGAGCCCGAGTGGGCGGTGGCCACGTCGGACAATCACAGGGACATGGTGCCGGGCCGGGCGCGGGCGGGCACGTTCGTGGGGTGGATGATGTACTTCTCTCGCAGGCGGGGCGAGGTGCCGCCGCTGCCGAAGCCCGTCGAGGTGGAGCCGGTGGAGGGCCTGGGCACGCTGGTGGTGCTGACGCCCGACCGCTTCTCGGCCTCCAATCCCGAGCACGTGGAGCTGGCCGCGCAGGTCCGCGAGGCGCTGCGGTGCGCGAAGCTGCTGGGCGCGCTGCGGCCGTGGAAGCCCTCGGTGTATCCGGGGAGGTGACCTGGAGCTTTGTCCGTGGCGGGAGCCCTGGCTGCTTGTCTCTCCTGGCGGGCGTGGGACCGAGGGCCCGTCCCGGTGTGCGCCAGGAGGCGCCTGCCCGCTCTTCCTGGAAAGAAGCCGTGCATGTGGGCCTGTCTATGGGTATAGACAGGCCCACATGTGCCCCATGGTGAAGACCGAGGATTTGATTGACGCCCAGGGCGTGGCGGGGCTCCTGCGCCTGAGTCACGCCAACAGCGTCAGCACCTATCTGCGCCGCTACCCGGACATGCCGCGGCCCGTGCTGGACCTGGGCGCCGGACGCCCCAGGCTCTGGCTCCGCCCCCAGGTGGTGCGCTGGTTGCGCACCCGCCAGTCCGAGCAGCTCAGCGTTGGAGATGATTCATGACGACCGCCGTTCCCCCCCGTACGCCCCCCGCCGTGCTGCCCGGGCCCAATGACACCTGCTGGTGCGGCAGCGGCACCAAGTACAAGAAGTGCCACCGGGGCGCCGACGCCGCCGAGGCCCGCAAGAAGGGCCCCGAGGTTGCCCGCAAGGGCGTCCGTCCCGGCATCGTCAGCCCCCGCCGCGAGGTGCCCATCCACATCCCCCGCCCGGACTACGCGATGACGGGGAAGCCCTCGCGCCGGGCGAATATCTCCGACATCAAGACGCCGGACGTCATCGCCCGCATGCGCCGCGCCTGCAAGGCCGCCGCCGAGGTGCTCCAGGAGGTGTCCGCCCACGTGCGCCCGGGCATCACCACCGACGAGCTGGATGCCATCACCCACGAGGCCTACATCAAGCGCGGCGGCTACCCGAGCACCCTCGGGTACCACGGCTTCCCCAAGTCGCTCTGCACCTCCGTCAACGAGGTCATCTGCCACGGCATCCCCGACAGCCGCGCGCTGGAGGATGGCGACATCATCAACCTGGACATCACCATCTTCCTCGATGGCGTCCACGGGGACTGCTCGGCCACCTACTTCGTCGGCAACGTGGACGAGGAGAGCAAGCGGCTGGTGAAGGTGACTCGCGAGTGCCTCGACGTCGGCATCGCCGCGGTGAAGCCCGGCCGTCCCATCAGCGACATCGGCCGTGCCATTGAAGACCATGCGACGAAGAACGGCATGAGCGTGGTGCGCGCCTACTGTGGGCACGGCATCGGCGAGACGTTCCACACGTCGCTCCAGATTCCGCACTACTACGAGCCGGACGCGAACACCGTCATGCAGCCCGGCATGATTTTCACGGTGGAGCCGATGATCAACCTGGGCGGCTGGGGCAGCCGCACGTGGGACGACGGGTGGACCGCCGTCACCGCCGACGGCAGCCGCAGCGCCCAGTTCGAGCACACCCTCCTCGTCACCGATACGGGCGCCGAGATTCTCACGGTGCCCTGAGGGCCTCGGGCGCGGGCAGCCGTTGGACGCGGCTGCGCGCGCTCGCCAGGACGCAGCCCAGCACGAGCAGCGCGGCACCCAGCGTGCCGCGCCCCACCGGCTCGCCGAGCAGCAGCGCGGACCAGCCCAGCGTGAGCAGCGGCTGCAGGAGCTGGAGCTGGCTCACCCGCGCCACGCCCGCCAGCGCGAGGCCCCGGTACCAGGCGAAGCAGCCCAGGAACATGCTCACTCCCGACACGTAGGCGAAGCCGGCCCAGGCGCGCGGGCTGGCCGCCAGTACGCGGGCGTCCACGTTCAGCGCGACGAAGGGCAGCAGCACCGGCGCGGACAGCACCAGCGCCCAGCACAGGACGCGCCAGCCGCCCAGCTCGCGGGAGAGGGCCCCGGCCTCGGCGTAGCCCACCGCCGCCGCCGCCACCGCGAGCAGCACCAGTCCGTCCCCGGCCGTGGGCGTCCCCGCGCCCTGTGCCGCCGCGAAGGCGAGCACGGCCGCGAGGCCCGCCGCGCTCGCCAGCCAGAAGGTGACGGAGGGGCGCTCGCGCGCGCGGAACACCGCCGCCACCGCCGTGGCCGCCGGCAGCAATCCCACCAGCACCGCTCCATGCGAGGCCGGCATGTCCCGCAGCGCCAGCGCCGACAGCAGCGGGAAGCCCACCACCATGCCGCCGGAGATGAGCGCCAGCCGGAGCCAGTGCCGCCGCTCCGGGAGCCGCTCGCGCCTCACCGCCAGCAGCACGCCCGCGAGCACCGCCGCCACCAGCGCGCGGCCGAGCCCCACCACCGTGCCGCCCAGCTCCGGCACCGCCACGCGGGTCGCCGGCAGCGTCAGGCTGAAGGCCAGCACGCCCAGCGCGCCGAGCAGAAGCCCCTCGCGCGTCCTCGCCTGTTCCGTCATGGGGTGCGCGCCTCCGGGGCGAGGGGGTGCGGCTCGGTGGCCGTGACGGACGTCCCTCGTGACAGGAAGAAGCGCGCGGGGCGCAGGGCCTGCGCCACCACGTGTCCGGCCGCCTCCAGCCGTACGGTGTCCCCGGGGCCGAGCACATAGTCCCTCGCATCGCCCTCGCAGGTGAGCCAGAGCTGGCCGTCGCCGCAGGTGAGCACCAGGGGCTCGCCAGCATGCGCGCGCACGCTCCATGTGGCACCGCGCTCCAGCCACACCGGTCCCGCCGCGCCTTCCCACCGCGCTCCCGGCCTCAGTCGCTCCGTCAGGGCCCGCATCCAGCCATGAAGGGTGAAGGGGAGTGTCACCGTCATCACCGCGTCCTCCTGTCGCACCGCAACATGCGCCTGACAGGTGGAGCAGAACAGATGCAGCCCCCACGGATTGTGACCGGTACAGTCGTGTGTATAGAAACTGTACCGGTCACAGTGGACGGCAGGTGTATCTGGGCGGCGGGACAGGAGCCGGTTACCGATGGCGGCGCAGAAGCGGCACACCCCGGGAGGACGCCACATGGGCGCGCTGGCGCAGAGACCGAAGCTTTACGAGCAGGTGGCCGAGCGGCTGGGAGAGGCCATCGCCTCGGGCACGCTGCGCCCGGGGGACCGGCTGCCATCCGTGCGCCAGCTCAGCCTGCGTGAGCGGGTGAGCATCTCCACGGTGCTCCAGGCGTACCTGCACCTGGAGTCCCTCGGCCTCATCGAGACGCGCCCGCAGTCCGGCCACTACGTGCGCCGCCGCGAGCGTCCCCGGCTCGCGGAGCCCCAGGTGTCCCGTCCCGCCGCGAGCGCCACCCCCGTCACCGTCAGCGCGCTGGTGGCCCGCGTGTACCAGTCCGCGCGCGAGCCACACCTCGTCCAGCTCGGCGCCGCGTGGCCCTCGCCGGAGCTGCTCCCCGTCCGGAGGCTGTACCGCGAGCTGAATGCCCTCACCCGCGAGGCGGGGGACAGTGGCATCGCGTACGACCTGCCCCCCGGCTGCCCGGAGCTGCGCCAGCAGCTCGCACGCCGCTCGCTGGACTGGGGCTGCGCGCTGTCCCCCGACGACTTCATCACCACCTGCGGCGCGTCCGAGGCCGTCCACCTGTGCCTGCTCGCCGTGGCCCGCACCGGCGACACCATCGCCATCGAGTCCCCCGCGTACTACGGCACGCTCCAGACCATTGAGTCGCTCGGGCTGCGCGCGCTGGAGATTCCGAGCAGCCCCCGGCATGGCATGGAGCTGGACGCGCTGCGGGCGGCGCTGGAGCGGCGGCGCGTGGCCGCCGTGCTGGTGGTGCCCAGCTTCAGCAACCCGGTGGGCAGCTGCATGCCGGAGGAGCACCGCAAGCGCCTGGTGGCCATGCTGGCCGAGCGCGACATCCCCCTCATCGAGGACGACATCTACGGCGACCTGCACTTCGGCCCGGAGCGCCCGCGCACGTGCAAGTCCTTCGACACGACGGGCAACGTGCTGCTGTGCGGCTCGTTCTCGAAGACGCTCGCCCCCGGCTTCCGCGTGGGCTACGTGGCCCCGGGCCGCTTCCGCGAGCGCATCGAGCTGCTCAAGTTCTCCCAGACGGTGGCCACCGCCACGCTGCCGCAGCTCACGATTGCGCGCTTCCTCCAGGAGGGCGGCTACGACAGGCACCTGCGAGCGCTGCGCCGCCGGCTCGCCGCCCAGGTGGAGCGCATGGCCGGGGCCGTGGCCGAGTACTTCCCCGAGGGCACGCGCGTGGCCCGCCCCTCGGGGAGCTCGCTGCTGTGGGTGGAGCTGCCGCCGAGCGTGGATGCATCGGTGCTGCACGCCAGGGCGCTGGAGGCGGGCATCAGCATCGCGCCCGGCCCCATCTTCTCCGCGCGGCCGGACTCGTACCGCCACTTCATCCGCCTGAGCTGCGGCCACCCGTGGACGCCGCGCATCGAGGGCGCCATGTCCACCCTGGGCTGTCTCGCGCGCAGCCTGGTGTGAGGGTGGTGCGCCGTGCTCGGAGGCGAGCCCCGGGCGCCACATGCGCACTGAGAGCCCAGGGCAGGCAGCTCCGAGCCTCGTTCCATGGAGGCCGGCGGCTCAGCCGCGCCGGGAGGACTCGGGCACGTCGATGTGCAGCTCCACGCGCCGGTTGGCGGTGCGGCCGTCCGGGGTGGTGTTGGGCGCGACGGGCTGCGTCTCGCCCTGGCCCAGCACCACCATCTGCCGCTCCTCCACTCCGCGCCCGCGCAGCACTCGCGATACCGCCTCCGCGCGGCGCAGCGACAGCGCCTCGTTGTAGGGCCGCGTGCCCCGGCTGTCCGTGTGGCCCTCGACGGTGATTCGGTCCTCCGGGTACTTCGCGAGGATGTCGCCAATCTGGGTGAGCTGCGTCACCGCCTCATCGGTGAGCACCGCGCTGTCCGTCTCGAAGAGCAGCCCCGCCACCGGGCGCGAAGACTGCGACTGCATGATGGGGAACGTCCCCGTGTTCCGGTCATTCAGCGTGAACAGGTCGAGGTTTCGCACCACCGGCTTCCCTCAAATCTCACGTCAAAGGAGAAGCTCACGGGGTGGGCGGCCCCCTTCGTCTTGCCAGAGGCAATGCCTCCGCCTGCCGTCCCCGCCTCGTTTCGGGCGCTGGACGCTCACCGCGGACGGGCAGGACTACCAGCCGGGCGGAGTGGGCTGTGCTGGTGCGTCGAGCCTCCAGGACAAGCCCCGGCGGGAATGTCCCCGTGGCAGGTGGCATGGCGCTCGCCACGGGCGTACTGGTGAGCCTCTGGTACGTCGTCAGCTGCAGGTAGGGGCTTAACCGATGCAGGACGAATACTTCGTGCTCACGCGCTGCCGCTCGCAGGAACACCCGCTCCTGGCCTGGGACGAGTCCGCGTCCCCATTCCGAAAAGGGCGCCCCGTTCAACGCTCGGAGCCCGTTCGGTTGAAGGTGGGGGAACCTGTGCCGCCCAGGCCCCGCATGGTTGACCACCACAGCCTTCCCGCGCCCGTGGTCTCCTCGCGCCTCAAGGAGTGCATGGAGCCGCTCGGCCTTCATGGGGTGCAGTGGGTCCCCGCGGACGTCCGCGTCGGCGACGCGGTCCTCCGCTACTGGCTGATGCACATGTGGCGGCGCCTGGCCTGTGTGGACCGGGAGCGTTCCGTCATCGAGAGCTCCGACAGCGGGCTGATGTTGCTGGGCATCGACAAGCTCGTCCTCGATGAGACGGTGCTGCGCGAGATTCCCCTCCAAGAGCGGCTCGCTTTCCGGCTGGAGGAGGCCGCGGTGCACCTCTTCCACCGCTCCGTGGTGGACCGGGTGATGAGCCTCTCTCCTCCGCCAGAGGGGCTGCGCTTCATCCCCGTGCCCGACTGGAACGATTCGGCCGGCTTCCGGTGACAGGCCACGCACCGTGGCCTGACGCAGTCGTGCCAATCCCTAGACGCGGATGGGCGGCTCGATGAGCACCGGCGGCGTGGCCTTCGGGTCATCCGGCTCATAGGCGGGCGCATAGGGGCCGGCGTGTGTCTCCTTCCACTTCCTCGGCACGCGCTCGATGCCCACCGGGTACACCGTGAGGTGGCCGTCCTGGCCGATGTGGAGCCGGAGGAAGTTCTTCCAGTCCGGTAGCGCCAGCGAGATGAACGCCTCGTTGGAGTGGGCCCCGAAGAAGTTGACGCTCAGCCACAGGTACAGGCCCATGACGAACGGGCCCACCAGGAAGCCACCCAGGAAGGTGAACCCCGAGGACAGCAGGAACTTACCGGCCAGGTGCGCCCAGCCCGCCGTGCAGTGGAGCCCATCCGCCGTCAGCTCCGGGCAGATGCCCAGCCCGCTCACCGTCAGGTATGTGCCGCCCCACGCGGTGAAGAAGGCGGCCAGGATGTGCCCCAGCCCGTGCAGCGTCCCCGCCAGCGCCCGCCACCTGCCGAAGTGCGAGTCCGCCAGGCCGATGAGCCCGCCGATGGTCGCCAGCCCCAGCACCATCGTCCACGGCCGGCTCACCATGCTGTTGGCCACCGCCATCACCACCTGCGGCAGTTGCGACAGCCCCAGCGAGCCCACCTCCGCGTACGCCGCGAGCGCCAGCAACAGGTACAGCGCGCCCGTCATCAACCCGAAGAGCGGGCTGTAGCGGATGAGCAGCAGGTTCTTCCGCGCCAGCTTCCGGGACGTGCGCTCGTCCGGGAAGCTCTTCTGCAGGCGGTACCCGTCGCGCAGCACGTGCGCCGCCGGAGCATGCGTGGGGTGAAGGAAGGCGCCGCCTCCGCCCGCCGTGATTTTCTGCCGGCCCGCGGCGTCCTCGTGCCGGCGGTAGTGGTGCAAGTCACCGGCGAGGAAGACGCTGATGCGCCGGCCCAGCACCTTCTCCTGGAGGTACTCCAGGTTGTTCTCCAGGTAGCTGCCCTTGCGCCTCGCGGCGGCGGCCATGATCCACGCCGGCTCCGCGTTGCAGAGGATGACGCGGTCGTCCGGGCCCATGTGCTGGGCCACCTCGCGGAAGTACTCCACCTGCGGCACGTCGATGTCGCTGTTGAGCTGCACGTCCGTGCCGATGAGCCACCAGTTCTTCGGCAGCTTCAGCGCGAAGTAGCTGCGGCTCTGCCGCGTGCGCCGGCCGGCAATCCACCGGTTGGCGCAGAACAGCCGCATGAAGGCGGAGAGCCCGTCGTACCAGTCATGGTTGCCCGGAATGACGAACAGGTCCGGGTTGGGCGCTTGCGAGCGGCGCATGGCCGCCTCGTAGGGCTGCACCAGCCGCTCCTCGTACGCCTCGCGGCTGGCCCCGGGGTACACACCGTCCCCGCCGAACACCAGCACCCGCCCGCGCTTCGTGGCGTGCGGCTCCGAGCGGGAGATGCCCCGCACCGGCAGCTTCAGCTCCGGCAGCGCCAGCAGCCGCGCCACCGTGTACGTGGAGTCCCAGCCGTCACCGGTGTCCGCCACGTAGTCCAGCCAGAAGTCGCCCTCGGGCAGCGTCTCCTGCGAGTAGTCGAAGTAGGGCGCCTGCGGCCGCACCACCGCCTCGATGAGCCGGTGGTCCGCTCGCGCGCCGAACACCGCCGCCACCAGCGCGTCCAGGCCCGTGCGCAGCAGCTGCGCCGGGTGCAGCCAGCGCACCATGCCCGCGTGCCGATGCGGGTTCGTCGCCATGCCGCTGTCGGAGATGGGAAGGCCCTCGCGCGGCGACACCGCGTAGGGGCGCTCGACGGCCGCTGGCGGCTGCTCGGGCTGTTCCTGTCGCGCCGTGGCCCCGTTCCGCTCACCGGCCATGGGGCGGGTTCTCCCGGGGGCCCTGCGTGAAGCGCAGCTCGGGGCCCGGCCCGGCGTACACCTGCACCGCCTTCAGCGCGGCGTCCGGCGACACCACCCGCGCCGAGTGCTTCACTCCGGCGGGGATGTACACCGCGTCTCCCTTCGCGACGCGCACCTTCTCTCCGGAGACGGTCATCTCCGCCGCGCCGTCCTCGATGTAGAGGATTTCGGCGCTCGTATCGTGGACGTGCTCGGGGACCTCCGCGCCGGGCTGGAGCTCCAGCAGCGTCATCGACGCGGCGGTGGCGCCCGTGGACGGGTTGAGCAGCAGCGTCGCGCGGCCCTTGCCTCCCGCGATGATGTGGCGCGGGGCCTCGGAGGTGGGGACGCGGTAGCGCACAGCGCCGGACGCGGGGGCGGCACCCGGAGCCGCCTGCTGGGACGCTGGCGTGGCGGGCTTCGCGGGCGCGGAGGTGGGCCGCTGCGCCGCTGCCGCGGGATTCGCGGACGAGGCGGCGGGCTGGGACGCTGCCGCGGACTTCGCGGACGAAGCCGTGGGCGGCGACGCCGGCGTGGCGGACTTCGTGGACGCGGAGGCCGCCTGGGGCGCCGGCTCGCGGGCCCAGGCCAGCGTGGCGGTGCCGAGTCCGGCCGCGAGCACCGGAATCAGGAATCGTGAGCGCATGACGCTCCTGCATTACCACGGCCGTGGCCCTTGTCTGGAGGGCAGGCGGGCGCGGTTCTTCGTTCCCTGGGGGCCCGGCCTGGGGCACCCTGCCCGCCATGCCGGACTCCCCCCTCAAGGACTTCCCCGTCGTCGTCCCCTTCACGCTCCACTGGAGCGAGATGGACGCCTTCGGTCACGCCAACAACGCCCGCACCTTCACCTGGTTCGAGTCCTCCCGCATCGCCTACTTCGCCCGCATCGGCCTGACGGGCCCGTCAGGCGCCGGCGAGGACCGGGCCCCGGGCGGCATCGGCCCCATCCTCGCGGCGACGAGCGCGGAGTACCTCCGCCCCGTCGTCTTCCCCGCCCGCCTGGTGTCCGGTACCCGCGTCACCCGCATCGGCCGTTCCTCCATCACCCTCGAGCACGCCGTGGCCGGCGAGGAGGACGGCCTCCTCTACACCCGCGGTGGCTGCACCATCGTCACCCTGCGCTACGCCAGCCACGAGAAGGTCCCCGTCCCGGACGCCATCCGCTCGGCCATCGAGGCGCTCGAGGGGCGCTCGTTCGGGCCATGACGCTCGGCACTCCCGGAAGGTGCGCGCCCGCCCATGAGTGCTAGGACTCGCCGCACATGAGCGATTCCGTGCGGGGCTTCTACGAGGGAATGGCGGAGGAGTACCACCTGCTCTTCGCCAACTGGGCACAGTCGGTGGAGCGGCAGGGCGCCGCGCTGGATGCCCTGCTGCGCCGCTGCGGTGCGCCCCCGCCCCGGCGCGTGCTGGACTGCGCGTGTGGCATCGGCACCCAGGCGCTGGGCCTGGCGGCGCGGGGGTACATCGTCCATGCCACGGACCTGAGCCCCGCCGCCGTGGCCCGCGCCGAGCGCGAGGCGCGCGCCATGAACGTCACCCTCACCACGGGCGTGGCGGACATGCGCACGCTGGACACACAGGTGCCCGGCACCTTCCCGGTGGTGCTGGCCCTGGACAACGCGGTGCCGCACCTGCTGACGGATGAGGACCTGGACGCGGCGGCGCGCGCCATGGCGTCGAAGCTGGCACCGGGCGGGCTGCTGCTCCTGAGCATGCGCGACTACGACGCGCTGGTGGCGGAGCAGCCGCGCTTCACCTCGGAGCGGGTGCTGGACGCGCCCGAGGGCCGCCGCATCCTCTTCCAGGTGTGGGACTGGGCCGTGGACGGGAAGACGTACACGGTGCACCAGTTCATCCTGCGCCCCGAGGGCAGCGGGTGGCAGACCACCGAGCACACCGGCATGTACCGCGCCCTCCAGCGCGTGGAGGTGGAGCGCGCGCTGACGCGGGCGGGCCTCATGGACACGCGATGGTACGCGCCCGAGGAGACCGGGTTCTACCAGCCCATCCTCACCGCCCGGAGGCCGTGAGGCGCTCCGGTCAGCCTGTGGACTTCCTGGGCACGTGCTGGGCGCGGGCGGTGATGATGCGGCCCATGTTGTCCTCAATCCAGTCGGTGAGGACCTCGATGTGTCCGGCGATTTCCTCGCCCATGGGGGTGAGGCTGTAGTCCACGCGCGGGGGAATCACCGGATAGACTTCGCGCAGCACGAAGCCGTCCTCCTCCAGCGCGTGCAGCGTCTGGGCGAGCATCTTCTCGCTCACGCCCGCCACCTTGCGCCGCAGCTCGCTGAAGCGGTGCGTGCCCTCCAGCAGGGCCACGAGCACCAGCACCCCCCAGCGGCTCGTGACGTGGTCCAGCACGCCCCGGGACGGGCACGCGGGAGCGTAGAGGTCGCCCCGCTGCTCGGCCCACTTCGCCATCGCCTT
Source organism: Myxococcus sp. RHSTA-1-4 (assembly GCF_020037125.1). GTDB lineage: Bacteria > Myxococcota > Myxococcia > Myxococcales > Myxococcaceae > Myxococcus. Next base: position 124,755 of record NZ_JAIQDG010000024.1, on the reverse strand, counting down.
GCGCAGGTGCTTGGGCTGCTTGTTCGCTGACATGTCAGTAGCTTACCAAAAAGTGGGTACTTACGAAAAGTTAGTACGGTCATTACGGTGTGTCTCGTGTTTCCAACGAAGTCCTCACGCCAGGAGAGGCACCCCATGATTCTCGTCACCGGAGCCACCGGTAAGCTCGGCCGTCTCGTCATCGAGGAGTTGCTCAAGAAGGTCCCCGCCAGCCAGGTCGTCGCGGCCGCGCGCAATCCCGAGAAGGCCGGCGACCTCGCGGCGCGCGGCGTCCAGGTGCGCAAGGCGGACTACAGCCAGCCGGAGACGCTGGGGCCGGCGCTCGCTGGAGTGGAGAAGGTGCTGCTCATCTCCTCCAGTGAGGTCGGGAAGCGGGCGCAGCAGCACCAGGCGGTGGTGGAGGCGGCCAGGAAGGCGGGGGTGAGGCTGCTCGCCTATACGAGCGTCCTGCACGCGGACCGCTCGAAGATGGCGCTGGCGGCGGAGCACAAGGCCACCGAGGAGGCCATCCGCGCCTCCGGCCTGCCCTACGTGTTCCTGCGCAACGGCTGGTACATCGAGAACTACACCGAGAACCTGGGGCCGACGCTGGCGCACGGCGCGTTCATGGGCAGCGCGGGCGAGGGCCGTATCGCCGCCGCCACCCGGGCGGACTACGCGGCGGCCGCGGTGGCGGTGCTCACCGGCTCGGGCCATGAGAACAAGGTGTACGAGCTTGCCGGAGACACGCCGTTCACCATGGCGGAGCTGGCCACCGAGGTGTCGCGCCAGGCCGGCAAGACGATTGGATACAACAACCTGCCGCCCGAGCAGTACCAGGCGGCGCTCGTGGGCGTGGGGGTGCCAGGGCCCTTTGCCGCGGTGCTGGTGGACTCCGACGTCAACGCCGCGCAAGGGTCGCTGGACGACTCCTCCGGCGACCTGCGCCGGCTCATCGGCAGGCCGACGACGCCGCTCGCGGACGCGGTCGCGGCGGCGCTCAAGCGCTGAGGCTCACGCGCCGCCGCGCTTCGCCTCCGCGAGGAACGCCCGGTCGCGCGGGGGGCTGCTTCGGACGGCCTGCCTCACGCGCCGCCGCGCTTCGCCTCCGCGAGGAACGCCCGGTCGCGCGGGGAGGGCTTCAGACGGCCTGCCTCACGTGCCGCCGCGCTTCGCCTCCGCGAGGAACGCCCGGTCGCGCGGGGGGGGCTTCAGACGGCCTGCCTCACGCGCCGCCGCGCTTCGCCTCCGCGGGGGCGTTGGGGTGGCGGGCGAGCAGGGTGCGGAGCTGCGGCTGGCGGCGCACCGCCTCCTGCCGCAGGAGGTGCGCGATGAGCGCCGGTGGCGCCGCGCTCCAGCGGGCGATGTTCTGGATGAGCATCGGCGAGCGGTAGGTGCGTCCGCACAGGAGCGACGCCGTCTTGCCGTCCACCGGCAGGCCGATGAGCGCCGCCAGCGAGCGGCCCTCCGTGTTGATGATGAGCTCCACCTTCTCCTCGGCGGGCCCGGTGGTGAAGCGCTGGCGGAGCACCTCGCGCGCCGAGCGCCGCGTCCCCTCGGGGATGTCGCGGTCGTTCGATACCTTGTGCAGCTCCATCAGGCGCCGCGAGCCCCACAGCCGGCGGAAGAGGCCGGAGGGGAGCTGCGGGTTGCGCACCAACCACCGCCGCACGCCCGCGTCCGCGGCGAATGCCGCCCGGCCGCACAGCGCCTCCAGCCCCACGGGGGTGCGGTGGTAGCGCGCCACCAGGCGTGCATGCGCGAGACCGACTCGCGCGTTCTCCAACACGGCCTTGATGACCCCGGGCACCGGGTCGAAGCACAGCGCGGACAGCTCCGGGTCCTCCGCCGCGTGCGCGTGCGCCACGCGCTGGTCCTCCGGCAGCGGGTGCAGCCGTGTCTCGAAGAGCTGGCGGTAGTTGCCCAGCGCCACCTCCGGCTCGTCGTCCGCGGGCTCCGGCTCGTCGGCGGCATCGCCGGCCTCCGGGGCCTCGGCCTCCTGCGCCGTCAGGTCGAGCGTGGGCAGTTCCTCCTCCTGCTCCCGAGGAGGGGTGGGGTGGGGGGCCCGTGCTTCAGGAACCCCACCCGGGCTCGCTACCGGTGCCGCGGGGAGCAGCGCGCCCTCGGAGACGAGGCGCGTGAGGATGGTCCGCAGCCGCTCCACGGGCAGGCCCGTCAGTGCGGGGAGGTTCCGCGCCGGAGTGGCCCCGTCCAGGCGCGAGAGCACGAAGCCCTCCTCGGGACTGAGCACCAGCTTCCGCAGGTCCACCGCGGGGTTCAGCTTGGGAATCCATTCCGCCATCGCCCAGGAGTCTCCCACGACCCGTGGGCTCGCGCCGAGTGGACACGGCGACTCCCTGTCAGTCGGGTGACGTGGGCGCGTGTCTCCCTGGCTCCCTTGCGAGGGAGCCCAGGCTGCTCAGGGCTGTCCACTTCCTGTCGAGGCGAGCTCCGGGGCCGCGCCCTCGGCCAGGTCCCTGGTCAGCGCCTCGGCCGTCAGCACCGCGAGCGCTCCTTCGGCAAGGAGTCGTACCTGGAGGAAGAGCCCCGGGGGACACAGCCCCTCCACGGGTTGCAAGTGGCTGAGCTTCACGTTCTTCAATTGGTCCGCGTAGAAATACGTGTCCTTGGTCAGGCGCAACGACTTCCCCGCGGCAGTGGCTTGCGGAACCTCGATGACGAGTAGCTCGGAGCGCCGGGTGCCCGTGCCGCAGAGGACAACGGCGCGTCCTTCTTCCTGGAAGAGGCGGACGAGGATGGCGGGCCGAGGCTTTCCGTTGATGACGACGGAAACGACGCCTCGCTCACGGAGCCGTGGCTCAGGACGCGGAGGGGTATACCGGCTCACCCGAGCGCTCCGCGTCTGAGTTGAAGCGAGCGTAGGCCAACTGCACCGACAGGGCGCTGCGCTGGAGGGCCAGCAGGTCCAGCCGCTCTTCGGGGGGCAGGAGGCTGGCGGGAACATCGGTTCCCGTGAATGCGGCCATCAAGGCCAGGAAGCCACGGGCCTGCTCCGCGAGCAGATCCGCGAGCGCGAGGCCCAGCCACCGGGCGATCGGCTGTTCCCTGAAGCGCGCCGCGCCAATGGCCATGACCACGGCATTCGTGCGGTGTGCGGAGAGCAGGGCGCGCGCAATTGGTACCGGAACTGCCGGGTCGCTCAGATATGCCAGGGGCTCCGGGCCAATCGTGCCCGGAGCAGGGAGCTCGAATACCGGAGTCGCGCCCTGAAAAAGGGGGCTCATGCACCGGCCGAGCTCCGCCAGGTACTGATTGCATTTGTGCAGAGCGGGAGTCGCTGCGGGGCCCAGGGCCCGAACCAGGGCCGACCCCCTCAGGTCCTCTTCAGGTTCGTCCCGCAGCGCCTGCATGGACTCGGCGATGTGTCTGGGGTCGAGCAGGAGGCTCAGGCTCAGGGAGTCTTCATGGAACCGGGCATCTTCCAGGACCGCATCGACACGGCTCAGCAGGTCTTCCCGATCTCCGGCCTCCAGCAGGTACGTCCCGTACTTGTCAGAGAGGCTCTGCACCTGCTCCAGCAGCGCACGCTCCTCCGCCGTCAACCGCTCGCGCGTGAGAAAAGACGCCGCCATCTCGATGAGCGCGAGGAGCCCCCCGCCGGAGGGCAGCGACAGAGGCGCCGGAAGTGTTGCGGAAGACGACATGGGCACGGGGAATCTACAACGATGCAGGGGCACCACAAGGGGGGCAGGCATCCAGCCCTGTCCATGCCTACACGCTACGACCCAGGGCAGGTTGACGTGGACCGGCCCCCCGGACACAACTTCTCTCCATGTCCGACCGCATCCAGACCTATGGCGAGTTCTGGCCGTTCTACCTGCGGGAGCACGCGCTGCCCTCCACGCGCTGGCTTCACTTCATCGGCACCGGCCTGGGGACGGGCATCGGCATCACCGCCGCCGTGACGGGCCGCGGGCTGCTCGTGCCGGCCGCGCTCGTCGCCGCCTACGGCTTCGCGTGGTTCAGCCACTTCGTCATCGAGCGCAACAAGCCCGCGTCCTTCAAGTACCCGTTCTGGTCGCTCATCTCCGACTACCGCATGGCCGGACTGATGGCCGCCGGCCAGCTGGGCCCCCACATGGAGCGCGCCCTCGCCGGCGGCCCGGGCTCCGGCGCCGCCAACCGGATGCCGGCGGCGCAGCAGCAGGTCCGGTAGTCCCCCGGGGGGGCGAGCCGCTCCCCTCGTTCCAGCCTGTCCGGGCGCCCCCAGGGAGGTGGCGTAGGAGTAGCCACGCGCGTCGTGGCCGACCTATACATCCCTCCCATGGGACGCATTTTCGAGACACGCAAGGCCACGATGATGGCCCGCTGGAACAAGATGGCGAAGCAGTTCACGCGCATCTCCAAGGACATCGCCATCGCCGTGAAGGCCGGGGGGCCGAATCCCGATTCGAACCCCACGCTGCGCCGGGTCCTCCAGAACGCCCGCGCGGCGAACATGCCGAAGGACAAGGTGGACGCGGCCATCAAGCGCGCCAGCGGCCAGACGGCCACCGACTACGAAATCGTGCTCTACGAGGGCTACGCCCCCCACGGCATCGCCCTGCTGGTGGAGACCGCCACCGACAACGTCGTGCGCACCGTGGCCAACGTGCGCATGCACTTCAACAAGTACAGCGGGAACCTGGGCACCACCGGCAGCGTGGCCTTCATGTTCCAGCGCATGGGCGTCTTCCGGCTCAACCCCGAGGGCGTGAATCAGGACGAGCTGGAGCTGGAGCTCATCGACCACGGCCTCCAGGAGCTGGGTGAGGGCACCGGTGAGAAGGGCGAGAAGCAGCTCATCATCCGTTGCGCCTTCAACGACTTCGGCCAGCTCCAGTCCGCCATCGAAGCCAAGGGCCTGACGCCCATCTCCGCCGAGTCCGAGTACGTGGCGCAGAATCTCATCGAGCTGCCCGAGGACAAGGCCACCGAGGTGCTGGAGCTCGTGGACGCGCTGGAGCAGGACGACGACGTCCAGCGCGTCTTCCACAACCTGGCCTGAGGCGGGGACGACGCCCGGCGGAGTCGAGTCTCAGGCTCCGGTCATGGCGAGTACACCTCCGTCGAGGTGGTAGGCCCGTTAGGGCTCATGCCGCCCGTGAGCAGCACCTTGCCCGAGGGCAGCAGCGTCGCCGTGTGGTTGGCTCGGCGCGTGGCCATGCTGGGAGTGGGCGTCCAGGTGCCCGTCGCCGGGTCGTAGACCTCCGCCTCGGGCAGGGTCGAGCTGACGCGACCGCCTGCCACCAGGACCTTGCCCGAGGGCAACAGTGTCGCCGTGTGGTTGGCGCGGCGCGCGGCCATGCTGGCGGTGGGCACCCAGGTGCCCGTCGCCGGGTCGTAGACCTCCGCGGTGGCTCCGGCGCTGGAGTGGTCGCCGCCCGTCACCAGCACCTTGCCCGAGGGCAACAGTGTCGCCGTGTGGAACCGGCGGAGCCCGGTCATGCTGGCGGCGAGTGCCCAGGTGCCCGTCGCCGGGTCATACAGCTCCACATCCGTACTGCCGCCGCCGGTGCCGCCCGTCACCAGGACCTTGCCCGAGGGCAGCAGCGTCGCCGTGGCTGTGCTTCGGGCCACGGAGAGACTTCCGGTGGATGCCCAGGAGCCCCTCGCCGGGTCGTACAGCTCCGCGGCGTATTGGCTGAAGGAACCGTCGCCGCCAATCACCAGCACCTTGCCCGAGGGCAGCAGCGTCGCCAGATGCGCCCAGCGGGCCACGGAGAGAAAGCCGGTATAGGCCCAGGTGCCCGTTGCTGGGTCATACAGCTCCGCCGAGGTCAGGGCCTCACCGTCGCGGGTGATGCCACCGGCCACCAGGACCTTGCCCGAGGGCAGCAGCGTCGCGGTGTGGCCGTAGCGGCCCACACGAAGACTTCCGGTGGGCACCCAGGTGTCCGTCGCCGGGTCGTAGAGGGCCGCGGATGAGAGGCCCACCGTGTCGGTGCTGTAACCGACGCCACCTCCCGCCACCAGCACCTTGCCCGAGGGCAGCAGCGTCGCCGTGTGCCGATAGCGTGCCTCGGTGAGGCTTCCGACAGACGTCCATCCCGAGGTGTCACAGACGGGCGACCCCGTGACGGTGAAGCTGCTCGTGGTCCGCAGTCCCAGCGCGTTGGAGACCGTCACCGTCACCGTGGGTGTCGTACCCGGCGGCACGCAGGCAGGCGCCGTCCAGACGACCTCGCTCGTCGTCGCCGCGGTGGTGGCCGTCCCCAGCGTGCCCACGTGGGTCGCCCATGCGAAGGAGAGGGCACTGCCTTGCGGGTCCCTGGCCCGCACCCGGAAGCCCACGGCGCTTCCCGGCGCTGGCGTGGTGGGGGTGGACTGGAAGGTCTCCACGACCTCCGGCGGGAAGAGTGCCGAAGGCGGCGTCCCCACGCAGATACCCAGCGTCCCCGTCGTCTGTCCGCCCCTTCCGTCCTCCACCGTCACGGTGAGCGCGCAGGTGGCGCACGGGTTGCCCACCGGAGGCTGTGCGGTGGGCGTGAAGCTCGCGCTCGCCGAGGTGGCATGGGTCCACGTTCCCGCGCACCCCGCCGTCCACGCGTAGGTGAGGCCGTCCCCGTCATTGTCGCTGGCGGTGGCCAGCACGGTGGCGGTCTGGCCTACCGCCACCGTGCTGGGCGTCGCGGTGACTCGTGCCACTTGCGGCCAGGTATTCACGGTGGCGTTGACGGCCGCCCTGCCCGTGCCGGTGTTCACGGTGATGGTGAGGCTCAGGGCCGCCGTGGCGCCCTTCGAATCCGTCACCGTCAGCGTCAGCACCACGGGCCCGGGCGTCGTGGGCGCCGTCCAGGCCGTGTTGAGGCTCGAAGCCGCGGTGAAGCTGCCCGCGCCTGCCGTCCACGCATAGGTGAGGGTGTCCCCGGTATTGGGGTCCTCCGCGCTCGCCTGCAGTGCCACCACGCCCCCGGGGCCCACCATCGCGGGGCTGGCCACCACGGAGGTGATAACCGGTGCCGCATTCTCGAAGGGCGCGGGGGCGTTCACCTCCTGCAGCATCAGGGTCACCGACGTCGTTTGTCCGGCGGTGATGGTGACGCCCGTCACCTGGCCCGCGTAGATGAGGGTGTTGGCGGAGTTGAAGGCCTCGCCCCGGAAGGTGCGGCCGGTGCCCGCCGGGAGGTTGCCCACCAACCCGCCCCACACCCCGCCCGTCTTCGCGAGCGCCTCGGTGCGTGTGACCATGCCCGTTCCGGTCACCGTCAGTTCCACCCTCGCCACGTCGCTGGCGCTCAACGCCTGCGGTAGCGTCACCAACGCCTGGGCCTCGCCCGAGGCTTCCTCCGGGCCGCAGCCGGACACGGCGGCGCAGAGGGCCAACACCATGCACAGCAGCCACGTCTTTCCGTTTCGGGTCATCCAACTCTCCTGCGAGGACGGCGGTGAGGCGCAGCCAGGCGTTGGCTTCGACTCGCGCGCCGCCCTCGTTGTTAGGTGAGTGGCAACTGTATTTGGGGTACGCGGGCCACTGCCTCTGGGTCGTAACGGCACCATCAATGTGCGAGCTGACCCGCGGGCTCATCAGGGGGGGGCACCCGGCCTGGTAGGTGCTCGCCTCATTCGTCACGAGGTGGAGGTCGTACGCCCCGGTGATGGTGGGCTTGAACACATGGGTAGTGAGGGGTTTCCCTGATGGACCGGCCGGCCTTGTCGCTGCTGGCATCGCGCGGCTTCATCCTCACCTGGAGGTCGGCGATGCCGAATACCTGGAGCCGGTCGATGGTCATGTCCCTGGGAGTCATGGCCCTCATGGGGCTGTCCGCTTGCGGCGGCACGGAGCGGTTGGAAGACGCGTCCCCGCTGCTGGAGGTCGGTGAGGAGGGACAGCAGGAAGCCGCCCTCATCCCTCCCTGCTTCGGCTACTCGCAGTGCTCGCCGTGGTCGGAGTGGTACGCCACGAGGGGCTGGTGCTCGGGCAGTTCCTGGTGTCCCGTGTGCGTGCAGGTGCTTGACGACCCCTACTGCCAGAGCCTGCCCCAGCCCGTTTCTCCGTCGGACTGGTGCTGCGTCGCGACGGGGAACGGCTATGTCCAGGTGACAACCTACGAGCGCTACCGGGAGTGCTCCAATGGGTGGGGAGACACCTGTGTCGAGACGGAGGAGCAGTCGCAGCTTGGCGCCTGCGGCTGCTGAGGGGCACGTGGAGTGCCCCCATGCCTCGTGACGCTCAGGCGCTGACGCCCACGCCCACCGGGCAGCTCACGCCCGTGCCGCCGAGGCCGCAGTAGCCGTCCGGGTTCTTCTCCAGGTACTGCTGGTGGTAGTCCTCGGCGTAGTAGAAGGCCGGCGCCGCAACGATTTCCGTGGTGATGTCGCCGTAGCCCTTCGCCTTCAGCGCCTGCTGGTACGCGTCGCGGCTGGCCTCGGCGGCGCGCTTCTGCGCGTCGCTCGTGTAGTAGATGCCGGAGCGGTACTGGGTGCCCACGTCGTTGCCCTGGCGCATGCCCTGCGTCGGGTCGTGGCTCTCCCAGAACACGCGCAGCAGCTGCTCGAAGGAGACCTTCTTCGGGTCGAAGACGACGCGCACCACCTCGTTGTGGCCGGTGAGCCCGCTGCACACCTCGCGGTAGGTGGGGTTGGGCGTCAGGCCGCCCGCGTAGCCCACCGCGGTGCTGTACACGCCCGGCGTCCGCCAGAACTTCCGCTCCGCGCCCCAGAAGCACCCCAGGCCGAACACCACCTCTTCGAAGCCCTCGGGAACCGGGCCCTTCAGCGGCGTGCCGAGCACCTCGTGCCTGGTGGGAACGGGCATCTCCTCCGACCGGCCCGGAAGTGCCTCGTCCGGGGACGGCATCCTCAGCTTCTTCGTGGGGTTGAAGAACATGCCCTGAGGAATAGCGGCCCCGGGGCCCGGTTTCACCCCCAGACGGAGCAGGCGGCCGGACGGAGGGTGGAAGCCCCGTTCCTCCGGTGGGCCGGCCCGCTCTCCTCGACTACGGTGTCCCCCCACATGCGCCTGAGACTCACCGCCGCCCTTCTCTGTGTCCTCCCCTCCCTGGCCCTCGCCGCGCCGAAGGACGCCCGCTGCCAGGGCGGCCCCAGGGCCCGCGCCGCGCGCTTCTCGGAAGCGGCCATGAAGGGCGCCCCCGCCGCGGAGCGCTATGCCGCCTACGTCCAGGCCTGCGCGCTGGACGAGGTGGTGGAGCTGACGAAGCAGCTCGTGCGCTTCAAGACGGTCAGCAGCGAGGCCCCCGCCGCGAAGAACCCGGGCATCGCCGCCATGGGCCGCTTCCTGGAGAAGTGGGCGAAGGCGCGCGGCATGGCGTACCGCGCCGTGGGCCACAACGACGTCTTCGAGCTGGCGTGGGGCCCGGCCGACGCGGTGCCGCACGTGGGGCTCGTCTTCCACGGCGACGTGGTGCCCGCCCCCACGCACGAGTGGAAGAAGCCGCCCTTCGAGCCCTACGTCCAGGACGGCCGCCTCTACGGCCGCGGCGTGGAGGACGACAAGGGCCCCCTGGCGCAGGCGCTCGTCGCGCTCGACTTCGCCCGGCACCTGGGCCTGAAGCCCCAGGGCCGCGTGCTCGTCATCGTCGGCAATGGGGAGGAGAGCGACTGGACGGGGATGCAGCGGTACGCCGCCACCCAGCCGAAGCCCACGCACGTCATCTCCGTGGACTCCAACTACCCCGTGGTGGCCGCGCAGTCCGGCTTCGTCGCGTGGTCGCTGGAGGCGCCCGTGGGCGAGCCCGTGAAGGGCCTCAACGCCACCCTGCGCGCGGTGGACGTCAAGGGCGGCGAGTTCCTCACCCAGGTGCCCGGCACCGCCATGCTGAAGCTGGCGCCCTCCCAGGGCCGCACCGCCGAGCAGGCCCTGGCGGACGTCCAGGCCGCCGTGGCCGCGGAGAAGGGCGCGCGCGCCACCCTCCAGGCGGACGTGAAGCGAGAGGGCGACGCGGTGGTGCTCACCACGCACGGCAAGGCCGTGCACGCGTCCATCGCCGACGAGGGACACAACGCGATGTGGGACCTGGCCGCCGTGGCCGCGCGCCTGCCGCTGGAGGACAACGGCGTCTCCGCCATGCTGCGCGTGGTGGCCCGCCGCTTCGACGGCGACCACTTCGGACAGAAGCTGGGGCTGGCGTACAAGGACGAGGAGTTGATGGGGCCGCTCATCGTCGCGCCCACCGTGCTGCGCGTGGCGGACGGCAAGGTCACCCTGGGCGTCAACATGCGCCGGCCTCGGGGGCAGGAGGCCGCCGCCTTCAACGCCGCGCTGGACAAGGCCGCCGCCCAGGTGGGCGAGGACAGCGGGGGCCGCGTGAAGGAGGGCACCGGCCGCTACGTGGGTGACGCGCACGTGGCGGATACGTCCGGGACGCTCGTCACCACGCTGCTGGACATCTACAAGCGCCACCGCGCCGCCCCGGACGTGAAGCCCTCGTCCGTGCGCGGCGGCACCTACGCGCGCCTGTTCCCCCGGGGCGTGGACTTCGGGCCCGGCTTCCCCGGCGAGCTGTACACCGGCCACGCCCCGGACGAGTCCATCTCCCTGGAGAGCCTGGACGCCGGCACGCGCATGCTGGCCGAGGCCGTGCACGCGCTGGCGCTGACGCCGCCCGCCGCGGAGTAGCCCGCCCACGGGCCCCGCGGCTCACGTGCCCGGGCGCGCGCGGGGCCAGTGCACGGTGAAGGTGGTGCCCTCCCGCGCCGTGGAGCGCACCTCCACGCGGCCGCCGTGCACGCCGGCAATCTGGCTGACGATGTAGAGGCCCAGCCCCAGGCTGCGCGTCTTCTTCGCCGGGTCCTTCGCGGCGGCGTGGACCTTGAACGGGTCGAAGATGCGCGGCATCAGCTCGGCGGGAATCGGCTCGCCCTGGTTGTGGACCTCCAGCACCACCTCCTCGGGCTCGCCCCGGACGGTGGTGCGCACCGGCACGCCTTCCTGCCCGTGCTGGATGGCGTTGGCCACCAGGTTGCCCAGCACCTGCGTCACGCGGTCCGAATCCCACTCCCCCCAGGTGTCGCCATGGGACTCGAAGACGAGCTGGCGCTCCGGGTGGCTCACCTGGAGCTCCTCCAGCGCCGCCTGGCACACCTCCGCCATGTTCATGCGCTGGCGCGACACGGGGATTCCCCCGCCCAGCCGGCTGCGCGCGAAGTCCAGGATGTCGTTGATCATCCGCCCCATGCGCGCGGTGGCCTTGCGGATGCGGTCCACCGCGCGCCGCTCCGGCGGCCCCCACTCCTGCGCGCGCGAGAGCTGGAAGGCCGAGGCGCCAATGGCGTTGAGCGGGTTGCGCAAATCATGCCCCAGCACCGCGAGGAGCTGCTCGCGGAAGTCCACCGCCTGCTGGAGCGTGGCCTCGGCCTGCTTGTGCTCGGTGATGTCCACCACGGTGCAGCCCAGGCCGAGCACCTCGCCGAAGAGGGTTCGCACCGGGTAGAAGCTGGCCTGCCACGTCCGCCCGCCGCCCCGGGGCGCGGAAGAGGGCAGGCTGAGCTCCATCGAGCGCACCGGCTCGCCCGTCTCCAGCGCGCGGCGGAGCACGGGCTCCACCGCGTCCGCGATTTCCCGCAGGTGCACCTCCCGGAAGAGGCGGCCCTGGTGCTCTTCCGGGGATGCGCCGTTGATGTCCGCCATGGCCTGGTTGACGCGCAGGTAGCGCAGCTCCGGGTCTATGAAGGCGATGCCCATGGGCGTGGCGGCCAGCAGCGCGTCGAGCTGCGCCAGCGAGCGCTGGGCCTCCACGCGCGCGGCGCGCTCGCGGGCCTGGAGCCGCGATTGGACGAGATAGGCGGTGACCCGCTGGGCGATGGTGCGGAACAGCAGCGTGTCCGGCTCGGCGAAGAGGAAGGCGGTGCGCGAGGCCATGTAGGCCACGCCCAGCAGCCGGTCGTCCTCCAGCAGCGGCACCCCGTACACGGCGCGCAGTCCCGGGGCCTTGAGGGCTTCCAGCACCACGCGCGCGTCCGTGGAGGCCGAGCGCATCGCCAGCGGCTTGCGCTGCGTGGCCACCTGGCCAATGAAGCCCTCGTCCAGCCGCAGGGAGCTGCCCCGGGCCTTGTCGGCCCCGAGCCCCACCGCGGCGCGCACCACCAGCCGCTCGTCCTCCACCATCAGCATCGCCGCCGCGTCCACCGCGAGCGCGGACTCCATCAGCACGGAGAGCAGCCGTGCCAGGAGCGTGTCCATGGACGGGTTGTCCAGCGTGGCCTGCGTCATGCGGTCCAGCGCCTGGAGGATGCGCTGGCGGGCCTGGGAGAAGCACGTCATCGTCCGGGTGAGAATCCGGTCGAGCGCCTCCTCCAGCCGCTCCAGCTCGCCGGGCGCCAGTGCGCGGGACTCCGCCTCCAGCCGGCGCAGGACGCACTTGCGCAGGAGCGCGTACTCGGCCGCCACCTCGCCCAGGTCGAAGCCCTGGTCCAGCCGCTCCATCGCATGCTCGTCCCAGAGCGCGGTGCCGAGTGCCTCCGGGCCGTGCTCGATGACCTCCGCCAGCGCGATGAGCAGCTCCGGCATGTGGTCCATCAGCCACGAGTGCCGTTCCAGGCGGTCCGCGTGGAGCGCGTGCATCGCCTGCTCCCAGTCCGCCAGAATCTCCTCGCGGTGGGCACGCAGGAAGTCCGCGGCGCGGAGCGTTCTGTCTCCGTCCGGGCCTTCCTTATTCACGGACCGTGAATCCGGCTCCAGCATCACCGACCTCCCGAGGCCCTGCCCGCCCTGACCGCACCCGCCTCTATGGTGGGCACGATGGCCCCCGCGTGCCGTGCTTCCGTCACTGGACATGGGTACACCCCGAGAGGGCGCCACCCCGTGCCGTCCCCATGCGGGCCCGCGGCGCAACGCCCGCCGTGGCCGGCTGCCTCCGCCCACCGGGCGACGCCCCCGCGTACGGGCCGGCATCGTCCACCGGCGGGCGCTTGCCGCGGGGGACGTGCACGGGAAAGCTGTGGGCCCGCACGGGGTGGCGTTAGGTTGGATGGAAGATGCGCACCCTCCTGCTGACCCGCTCCGATGTGTCCCGAAACCTCCAGGCGCCCACCCTGCTGGAGGACATGCGCGAGGCCTTCCGCTCCGATGCCCTGGCGCGCACCGTGGCCCCGCAGCGCGCCCGTGCCGCCCTGCACGCGGAGGGCACCGCGATGGTGCTCTTCCCCGGCAGCCTGCCCGGGATTCTCGCCTACACGGTGAAGGTGCACGCGAAGTTCCCCGGGCAGACGCCGGCGATTCAGGGCGTGGTGCAGCTCCATGACCTGGCCACGGGCTCGCTGCTGGCCGTCATGGACTCCGGGCACCTGACGGCGGTGCGCACGGGCGTGGTGGGCGCGCTCGCCGCGGACGTGCTGGCGCGGCCGGACGCCAACCGGGTGGCGCTCATCGGCACGGGCCGGCAGGCGGCGCTGCAGCTCAAGTCCCTGCGGCTGGTGCGCTCGCTGGAGCACGTGCGCGTCTTCGACACGGAGCCGGCGCGCGCGCTTGCCTTCGCCACGCGCATGTACCACGAGGTGAACCTGCCGGTGAGGGTGGCGGACTCGGTGGCGGAGGCGGTGGAGGACGCGGACCTCGTCATCACCGCCACGTGGAGCCGCCAGCCCTTCCTCCACCCCGGCATGGTGCGGCCGGGCACGCACATCACCACGCTGGGCGCGGACGAGCCGGGCAAGGCGGAGGTGTCCGCGGAGCTGTTGAAGCAGTCGCTCTTCGTGGTGGACCACCGGGGGCTGGCCGTCTCCGGCGGCGCGGCGGGCGGCGTGGGGCTGGGCGAGGACGCCATCCATGCCGAGCTCGGCGAAGTCCTCGCCGGGCTGAAGCCGGGGCGCACGTCGCCGGAGCAGGTGACGGTGTTCGGCCCGGTGGGGCTGCCCTTCCAGGACCTGGCGGCCGCGTGGCACGTGTACCAGGCGGCCCAGGGCGACGACGCGGTGCAGGGCCTGGACTTCAACGCATGAGGGCCGCCTGGGACGCGCTGCTTGCGCGCATGGGCCTCACCCGTCCGGAGCTGCGCGCGTGGGCGCTGTACGACTGGGCCAACTCCGCCTACGTCACCACCGTCATCGCGGTGGTCTTCCCCCTCTACTACGCGTCGGTGGTGTCGGAGGGGCTGCCGCGTGAGGTGGCCACCAGCCGCTTCGCCACCGCCACCTCCGTGGCGCTGGCCGTGGTGGCGGTGCTGTCGCCGGTGCTGGGCGCGCTGAGCGACAGGGCGGGCCGCATCAAGCCGCTGCTGGGCATCTTCCTGGGGCTGGGCGTGCTGTCCACGGTGGGGCTGGCCGGGGTGGGCCGGGGGGACTGGGCGCTGGGGCTGGTGCTCTTCGGCCTGGGCAACGTGGGGGTGACGGGCAGCCTCGTCTTCTACGACGCGCTCTTGCGGCACATCGCCCGGGACGACGAGCTGGACCGGGTGTCCACCGCCGGCTACGCGCTGGGCTACCTGGGCGGAGGGCTGCTGCTGGCGGCGCAGCTGGTGCTGCTGCTCCAGCCGCGCTGGTTCGGCCTGGAGGACGCGGCGGCGGCGTCGCGCGTGGCCTTCCTGTCCGTGGCGGTGTGGTGGGCGGGCTTCTCGCTGCCCCTGTTCCTCCGGATTCCGGAGCCCCGGCCGGTGACGAATGGCCGGGACCGGCGGGTGTCCCTGCGCGGCACCTTCGCGCAGCTCGGGGAGACGCTGCGCGGGCTGCGCGAGCACCGGCAGGCGCTGCTGCTGCTGGTGGCGTACCTGCTTTATAGCGACGGCATCGGCACCATCATCCGCCTGTCCACGCTGTACGGGACGGAGCTGGGCATTGGCCGGGGCGCGCTGATTGGGGCGCTGCTGCTGACGCAGACGGTGGGGGTGCCGTGCGCGGTGCTGTTCGGCCAGGGCGCGGCGAAGGTGGGCGCGAAGCCGGCGCTGATGCTGTCGCTGTTGGTGTACGTGGGGGTGACGTTCCTGGGCTACTTCATGCGCTCGGCGGTGCACTTCTTCGCGCTGGCGCTGCTGGTGGGCATGGTGCAGGGCGGGAGCCAGGCGTTGAGCCGCTCGCTGTTCGCGCAGATGGTGCCGCGCGACAGGGCGGCGGAGTTCTTCGGCCTCTTCAGCGTCTTCGAGAAGGTGACGGCGGTGGCGGGCCCGCTGGTGTTCGCCGCGACGGTGGAGCTGACGGGCTCCAGCCGGCAGGCGGTGCTGTCGCTGCTGCTCTTCTTCGGCGCGGGCGCGGCGGTGCTGTGGCGCGTGGACGTGGAGGCCGGCCGGCGCGCGGCGCGCGAGGCGGAGGCACACGCGGGCTGGAGCGAGGCGCCGCTGGACACGCGAGGCCGCGCGTAGGCGTCAGTGCCGGATGTGGGGGATTTCCCGTGGCGCGGAGAAGAGGCTGTCGCGCCCGTGGTTGAGCACCACCTCGCCGTGCAGCACCTCGCGCACGTCGTCCAGGGAGACGGCGAAGTCGTGGCGGCGGATGAAGCCCTTCTCCACGATGAGCTCCTTGTCCGTCATGGCGATGATGCGGCCAAGGGTGTGGCCGTCGTTGCCGCGCACCTTCATCCCCTTGTGGATTTCCGACCGGTCGAACATCGCTCCGCTCCCCCGGGGCCAGTGAGGTAGGGCCCCCGGAGAAGCTGCCGAGGGCCACCGCGCGCGGCAGCGGGCGGACGGCGTGGCGCTCCAGCGTGTTCCCTCGCTGGGGCACGGCGGGTGATGGCCCCGTCCGCTCCCCGGGCTCCGGACCTGCGGCGCACCGGAGCGCCTCCTGGCCGCTCCTCCCCACGGGGCGGGTCCGGCTTCCGAAGGTATCCACCTGGGCGCGGACATGCCCTGCGTCCCGGGGCGTGCTCCTTCCAGCACCGGGAGGGCAGGCAGGCGTCCCATGGGTGGCGCGGGTGGCGGGGCTTCCGGGTTGCACCGGGCGCGCGCCGGACCCATCGGTGAGGAGCGGAGGACCGGGCGAGGAGCCGTGGCGCGCCGGCCTCCACCCGCGGGGAACGGCGTGGGCCGGCGCCTTCCCCGCGGTTTTCACTTCGCCGGAAGGGAGTGCGGATGCGCCGCATCGCAGACTACGCGCTCCTGGGGGACTGCCACTCCGCCGCGCTGGTGGCGAGGGACGGCTCCATCGACTGGGCCTGCTTCCCGCGCTTCGACTCGCCCGCGGTGTTCTGCCGCCTCCTGGACGCACGGCACGGTGGCAGCTTCGGCGTGGCGCCGGAAGGGAGCTTCCATTCCGCGCGCCGCTACGTGGAGGACACCAACGTCCTGGCGACGACCTTCACCACGCCGCGCGGTGTGCTGGAGGTGGTGGACTGCATGCCCGTGTTCCCCGGCGGCGGCGAGCGGGGCACGCACGTGGGCACCCGGCACGCGCTGCTGCGGCGGGTGCGGTGCCTGTCCGGCGAGGTGCGGGTGCGCGTGGTGGTGACGCCGCGCTTCGAGTACGGCGCCTTCGTGCCGCGCCTGCGCCTCACCTCGTGGCGCACCGCGGAGGTGGTGGGCGGCGCGGACGCGCTGTGGGTGACGGCGACGCACCGGCTGGTGGCCCGCGAGGACGCGCTGCGCGCGGGGTGGACGCTGCGCGCGGGCGAGGAGGCCTGGGTGGAGGCGGCGTGGACGCCCTCCTTCGTCGAGCGCACCCCCGAGGACGCGCCGGACCAGGATGCCTTCCGCCGGCGGCTGGCGGACACGCTCACCTTCTGGCGCACGTGGATTGCCCGCTGCGCGTACGAGGGCGCACACGCGCGCGAGGTGCGGCGCTCGGCGCTCACGCTGAAGGCGCTCACGTACGCCCCCACAGGCGCGCTGGTGGCCGCCCCCACCACGTCCCTGCCGGAGGAGCCGGGGGGCGTGCGCAACTGGGACTACCGCTTCACGTGGCTGCGGGACGCGTCGCTGACGCTCATCTCCCTCTTGGTGCTGGGCTACCGCGACGAGGCGGACGCGTTCCGCCACTGGCTGCGGCGCACCAGCGCGGGGCGCGCGGAGGACGTGCAAATCATGTACGGCATCCAGGGCCACCGCCTGCTGCCGGAGGTGGAGCTGTCCCACCTGGAAGGCCACGGGGGCGCGCGGCCGGTGCGCGTGGGCAACGGCGCGGTGAAGCAGCTCCAGCTCGACGTGCCCGGCGAGCTGCTGGAGGCGGCATGGCTGTACGTGCGCGCGGGCGGGCCGCTGTCGCACACCAACTGGGCGTTCCTGTCCGGGCTGGTGGAGGAGGTGTGCGCCCGGTGGCGCCTGCCGGACCAGGGGCTGTGGGAGATGCGCGACGCGCCCCGGCACTTCGTCCACTCCAAGCTGCTGTGCTGGGTGGCGCTGGACAGGGCCCTGCGGCTGGCCGCGGCGCGCAGGCTGCCGGTGCCGCTGTCGCGCTGGGCCCGTGAGCGCGCGGCGCTGCGCCGCTACCTGCTGGAGTGCGCGGAAGGCGGGTGGTTCCCCCAGGCCCGGGGCTCGGACGCGGCGGACGCGTCCACGCTGCTGATACCGGCGCTGGGCTTCCTGCCGGTGGCGCACCCGCTGGTGCGGCGCACGGTGCGGGTGGTGCGCGAGCGGTTGGAGTCCGGCGGGCTCCTGTACCGCTACCACACACCGGACGGGCTCGCGGGCGGGGAGGGGACGTTCCTCCTGTGCTCGTTCTGGCTGGTGGACGTGCTGGCCCATGCCGGGCAGTGGGACGAGGGGGAGGCGGTGCTCGCGCGGCTGCTGGGGCTGGCCAACGACGTGGGGCTGTACGCGGAGGAGGCGGTGCCCTCCACGGGCGAGGCGCTGGGCAACTTCCCCCAGGCCTTCACGCACATGGCGCTGGTGTCGACGTGCGCGCAGCTCTCCGCCGTCTACTCGGCGACCTGGCGGCCGTCCCCCCGGCGGGCGTGCGACTTCGCGGGCTTCGCCCTGGAGTACCTCCTGGCCCGCCGGCACGGGCGGGTGGACCGCGCGCCCGCGCCGCCCACCGGCCCCAGTTCCCTGGTGTTCCTCCACGACTCGACGGCGCCCCTGGAGTGATGCGTCCGTCCGGCCGCCCGCCATGCAGGGGGGCGGGGCGCGCATGCCCGCTGGCCGCGCCCGGGGGCGTGCCCCATCTTCGCCCTGGGGAGGTGCTTATGGTCGTCGGCTTCATGACGTCGCGGACGGGGCGCTGGCTCCGCATCGTGACGGGCGCGGGGATGGTGCTGGGAGGGCTCACGTCGGGGACATCCCGCGGCGCGGCCGTGGCGCTCGTCGGGCTGGCGCCGCTCATCGCCGGCACGCTGGACCTGTGTCTGATGGCTCCGCTCTTCGGACTGCCGATACGCGGCGAGGCGCTCCGGCGGCAGTTGGGCGTGGAGGAGGAGGCGCCGCTGCTGGAGGGGCTCCAGTACCCGGCCACGCGCTCCACCACCATCCACTGAGACGTCAGCCCTTCCGCACCTGGAAGGGGATGTCGAGCGTGCCGAGCGGCTCGCCGGTGTTCGCGTCCACGAGCCGGGCCTGGAGCACGACGCCGCTCTCGCGCTCCGCCACGCCCTGGAAGTAGAGGAAGCCCTCCACACGGCCTCCGTCCGCGAGCGTGCCCTCGGGCAGCGCACGCTGGAGCATGTCCGCGCTGGGCAGCGGCTCGTGGCACGAGTAGCCGTAGTAGGGGTAGGGATAGAAGGGGTCGTAGAACGGGCCGTAGTGGTATGGGCCCACGAAGGGTCCGTAGTAGCCGAGGTAGGGCCTGTAGAAGCCGCCGTACCAGCCCGGCCCGGAGTAGGAGAGGCCCAGGTACACCGACGTGTGCGTGTGGTGGTGGCCCGAGCCCCCCGTGCCCGACTCCGCCGAGGCCACGCCTTCCCGCAGGGAGAGCGGCGGCACCGCGGCGTAGCGGAAGCGCGACTCTGCGCCGACGAGCGCGAAGTCGTCGTACTGGATGCGCAGGGTGCGTCCGCTGTGGTTCTCCAGTCTCACGAGGACGGGCGTGAGGCTGTGCTCCAGGTCCCCTGGATGACCCTTCCACGCGGCGCCGTCCGCCAGCAACACCACGCCGGAGCCTTCCGCCCGGGCGGCGTCGCGGTCGCCCTGGAGGAGCTGGGCCTCCGGCGAGGGCTGCAGCCGCGTCTCCGGAATGCAGCCCGCCACGAAGAGCAGGGCCGCGGCGGCGAGCCCGAGTGCGCGCATGACGTCTCCTCCTTCTTCTCGAAGGTAGGCAGGCGCGTGGCGGGCGGAGGCGGGGGGCCGGCGTCGCCTCGGGTTTCAGGCGGGCGGAGGGGGCCTCAGTGAGGCGGCGAGGGCTCCGCGGCCGCGTGGGGCCAGGCGGGCGAGGTGAGCGCGCTCCAGTCCTGCCCGCGCGCCCAGTCCTCGAAGGTGTGCCAGCGCACCTCCGGGTACCGGTGCCGCAGGGTGAGGATGTCCGCGTGGTAGCCCACCCTGTCCAGCCACTCGAACATGGCCGCCATGTCCTCGCTGCGCTCGCGCAGGAAGTCCAGCGGGAGCTGCTCGTAGTGGATGCGGTGGCCGCTCACCATGGAGAGGAGTCCGGCCGCCTGCTGGCCCGTCACCTCGTCCGAGGCCACGTCGATGCGCTGCCCCAGGAAGCGGTCCGGCTCCTCCAGCACGCGCATGGCGAAGGCGGCCAGGTCGTCCAGCGCCACCATCTGCAGGCCTCGCGTGGGCGGCAGCCCCATGGCGAGCACGCCGGCCTTCAGCCCCTTCTCGAACATGGAACTGGTGAGGTTCTCCATGAAGAAGGTGGGCCCGAGGATGGTGAAGGGCAGGCCGCTGCGCCGCACGTGCAGCTCCACCCGGTGCTTGCTGTCGAAGTGGGGGATGCCGGTCAGCCGGTCCGCGCCCGCCACCGATGAGTAGACGTAGTGCCGCACGCCCGCCAGGCGCGCCGCGTCCGCCTGGTTCATGCCCTGGCGTATCTCCGCCTCCATGCCGCCCTCGAAGGGCGTGGCCATGGCGTACATGGAGTCCACGCCCTGCGCGGCCTGGACGAGGGAGTCCACGTCATCGAAGTTCCCCACCGCCAGCTCGGCCCCCAGGGCGCGGAGCTCCTCGGCGGCGGGCGAGTCCGCGCGCCGCACGAAGGCGGTGACTCGGTGGCCGCGCGCCAGGAGCTGGCGGGCCACTGCGCCGCCCTGCTGGCCGGTGGCGCCGGTGACGAGCACGGAGCGGAAGAAAGCCATGGGCATGGTCTGCACCTCGGGGCGATGGGATGTGGGGAAGTTGTGGATGCGGGTGTCCGCTGGCGAGCACGGGCGGGCAGCCTGCACGGGCTCCCGCCAGGGGTCGCGGGGCTGGGGGGCGGGCAGGCCACTGTGCCTCGAGCCGCGGCTGCCGCCCCTTTCCCGGAATGGCTAGCGCTTCTTGCCCGAGCGCCCGCGCGTGCCGCCGGAGGTGTCCGGCTTCTCCTCCTTCTTCTTGCCCCGGGTGGCGCGCACCTCCCGGGCGAGGGCCGCCGCGCGCGCCAGTCCCTTGGAGCCCCGGTCCACCGTGCCCATGGCCGTCTTCGCCACCGTGCCGAGCGCGCGTCCCAGCAGGCCCTGCTTCGCCTCCGGCCGGGTGGGCGTCTTCGCCTGGGCGCCGGCGCGTCCGGTCTCCGCCGTCTCCGCGCGGGCCTTCGGCGTCTTGCGCGCCGCCGTCGCCGGCTTCGCCGTCCTGCTCGCGCGGCCCTCGGTGCCCGCCCGCGCCGTCCGGCCCGTGCGCTCCTCGGTGGGCGTCTTCGCGGTGGCCGCTCTCGCGGTGGGCGTCTTCCCCGCGGCCGCCTTCGCGGTGGCGCGCTTGCCCGCGGGCCGCTTCGTCGCCGCCGCGCCACGGGCCTCCTTCTTGGCCCGCGTCGCGCGGCGGGCCTGGAGCCGCTTCACCGTCTCCGCGTGCGCCATGCCGTAGTGGAGTCCGCCCGGCGCGCCGGGAATCTCCTCCGGGTTCGTCTCCCGCAGCTCGCCCCGCAGCAGCTTCTGCTTGTCCTCGTCGGTCCCGAGCCGCTCCGGTGTACCGATGGCGGCCTGCATGGGCTTCTTGGCCTGAAAGTGGTCGAAACTGTATGACCTGGGCATCCCGCTCTCCTCCTGTACCGAGCGCTCGCGCGCCGTCCCTTCCGTACAAGGTAGGAATCCCTCCGTGCCGTGGGCAGGTGTCCTCCGCTCGTGGCAGGCCCGGGCTGCGGACGGACGGACAGTCGGCGCCGCGCGGCGGCTGTCCGCGCACGGGCTCTGTCCGGAATTAAAAGCGTGAGCACCACACCGGCCACCGCGCGTGCCATGGTTCCGGCCACCATGAGCAAGCGCGACACGCCGCAGGAATCGGAGCTGGTGGCCGCCGCACAGGCCCTCGACGAAGGACTGGAGCGCTTCGAGGCCCTGTCCGAGCAGCTCCAGAAGGCGCCCCTCCAGTCCGAGAAGCACCTGGAGCGTGCCTCCGCCACCCTCAAGAGCCTGGCCGACATGGACGACCAGCTCCGCGCGCGTGTCACCGCGCTGGTGGCCGCCATCTCCAAGGTGCGCGACAGGCAGCAGGCCCAGGCCGAGGCCGTGCACCAGCGCGCCCAGGAGCTCCAGGCGCGCACCGAGGTCTTCAAGGACCTGCTCGTGCGCTACGGCAACATGGGCCAGAGCGCGGGGGAGCTGAACGTGCAGATGCAGCAGTTCGCCCAGCAGCGCCAGCTGGCGAAGACGCCCGAGGAGACGGCCGCGCTGGCCACCACCTTCCAGGCCCTGAACGAGCGCATGGGACAGGTGGCCGACGAGGCCCAGTCGCTGGCGCGGGCCGCCGAGGAGAAGGAGTTCGGCGACATCGCCCGGCAGGCGGACTCGCTGCGCCAGCAGATTCTCTCCGCGCGCAACAAGATGTCGCTGCTCCAGAAGAGCCTCGGCGGGTGAGGCGCGCGCGCCGTCAGCTGAGGTAGGTGGGCGCGAACTCGTCCGGACTGTCGATGGGGCGGCGTCCCGCGAAGCCGTCCTGCAGCTCGTGCCAGTGCGTGACGGATGGCTCGCCGAAGCGCCAGCAGAGGTACACCGGGTCGTCGCCCCGGTGCGCCCGGAAGTCCACGAGCCCGTCCGCGCCCTTGATTTCCAGTCCCATCTCCTGGAGCTGGAGCAGCTCGCCGCGGATGCGCTCCAGCAGCGCGTCCCGCTCCTCACGCAGGGTGTTCAGGTGCGCGTCGGCGGCGCTCTCCTTCGAGCCCAGCGCGTCCGCGAGCTGCTCCGCCCGGTCCACCCAGGGACGGACGCGCTCGAACGTGCGGGTCAGCAGCGGCACCAGCCGGTTGGCCTCTTCCACGCTGAAGTAGCGCATTCCCCGTGGAGCATGCAGCGAGCGGGCCTGTCGCCGCTACTGTCTCGGGGCACCGTCCGGCGCTCGTGGACAGCTCCCGCGGGTCAACCGCGCATCAGGGAGGTGAGGTTGTCCGCCAGCCAGCGTTGCGCCGAGTCGCGCAGGGGGAAGGCGGCCTCGCGCTCGAGGAAGGCGGGGGTGTGCTCGGGGGCGCAGCGGCCCTCGCCGTCTCCGTCTCCGGGAAGGCCCGGGTCGTCCGGCCCGGCGAGGTCCGCGTGCAGCATGGCGTGGAAGACGAGGTAGTCCACGGCGAAGGCCGGCACGTGCGGCCGGTCCAGCGCGGGGTGGATGCGAATCTCGCGGAGCCGCGCGTCGTAGCCGCCCAGGTGGATGCTGCGGCGCCGCGCCCGGCCCGGCTTGCGAGCCCAGCCGATGTCCACCCGCACGCGGCCGTCGAAGTACGTGGCGTTGAGGCGGGCGAAGAGGGCGTGCAGGTCGAAGCAGCGGCCCCGCGAGCGCAGGGGCTTGCCCGGGCGGCGCTCGCGGCGCACGAGGGTCCGGCGCGAGTGGGCGTAGGCCTCCAGGACCTCGCGCGCGGCGGCGTCGTTCCGGCCCGCGTAGCGTGCCATGGCGCGAACGACTTCGTCCGGGGCGCCGAGGAAGAGGTGGTGCACGCGCAGCTTCAGTCCCTCCGGCCCCCTGCGGAAGCTCACCAGCGTGGCGCGGTTGTCGTTGAGGCGCAGGTGGACCGGCACGCCGAGCACCGCCGACAGCCGGCGCGCCAGGTCCGAGGCCAGGTGCAGCGCGTCCTCCCGCGCGGGTACCCGGTGGGGCAGGTCCGTGGTTGGGGGCTGTGCGTCCTCGTGCGCGGGCAGCCGGTGAGACAGGTCCGTGGTTGGGGGCTGTGCGTCCTCGTGCGTGGGCAGCCGGTGAGACAGGTCCGTGGTTGGGGGCTGTGCGTCCTCGCGCGCGGGCAGCCGGTGAGACGGGCCGGGGGCCTGGGGCAGTGCCTCCTCACGCGTGGGCGGCGGGGGATGCGGTGCTGCTTCCTCGCGCGCGGCACCCTCCGGGCGCTCGGAGGCCGGAGCGTCGAACAGCCCGAGCTGTGAGGGTGGGTGCGGGGGCATCCGCCGCGAAAGGTAAGCCTCCCGACGGGAGGTTTCCAGGAGGATGGTTGCCTCCCTGGCCGAGGTGCGGGAGGCACTGTACGAAAACGTCGGGCGCCCCGGCTCAGGCCGCCTCGGCGCGGAAGGGGCCCGTCACCTCGTAGGTGATGCCCCGTCCGTCGGTGCCGCGCTGGGAGCTGAAGTAGAGCCGCTGTCCGTCCGGGCTGAAGGCCGCGCCCGCCAGCTCCGAGCCCCGGTGCCCCATCACCTGGAGGAACGGCGACACCTTCCGGTCCGGCGTGAGGAGGCAGATCTGCATGTCATCCCCGTCCTCGCACACGAAAAGCTCCCGCGCGCGAGACACGGTGACGTTGTCCACGCCCACCAGCGGAGCGCCCGGGTAGCGCGCCGCCTCGTAGAGCACCTCCAGCCGCCCGGTGAGCAGCGTGAGCGCCCAGACGCGGTTGTCCCGCTTGGTGGTGAAGTAGACGACGCCACCGTCGTACCAGCACCCCTCGCCGCCGCGGAACACCGTCGTCTCCCGCGCGTCCGGCTGCGCGGAGGCGGGCGCGTCCGGCGACACCGGCACCCACTCCACCCGCGCGCCCTTCATCACGTCGCCCGAGACACGCGCGGCCTCCAGCGTGCCCGCCTCCAGTGACGGCCACTTCGCCGGGGTGAAGCGGTAGAAGCGCCCGTCCGGTGTGTCCTCGGTGAGGTACAGGCGCCGGCCCACCGGGTCCACCGCCACGGCCTCGTGTGTGAAGGCGCCCAGCGCGGGCCGCGCCACGCCCTGGCCGGGCCGCGTCGGGTCGCACTCCCAGACACGGCCGCGAGGGAACTCCTCGCAGGACAGCCACGTGCCCCACGGCGTGGGACCGCCGGCGCAGTTGACGTGCGTGCCGGAGAGGATGCGGTACGCGCCCTTCACCTCGCCGGTGTGGCCGAAGCGCACCGCGGACACGCCGCCGCCGGGGGACACCTCGCTGTTGCTCGTGTACACCCAGCCGCCGTCCGGCAGGGAGAAACAGGCGCCGCCGTCCGGAGCCATGTGCCACGTGTAGTCCGTGCCCGGCACCCTGTCGCCGCTGCGGGCGATGACGCGCGAGGTGAAGCCGCGGGCCAGGAGCAGTCCATGGGCGTCCGGTGCGCTCGCCAGCGGGCCGTAGGGGCCGGGGCCCGGCTGGGGTGGACCGGCGTACACGCCACGCCAGAAGCCGAGGCTGCCCAGGGCGAGCGCGCTGCCCCCGAGGGCGGTGAAGCGCAGGAAGTGACGGCGTTGCATGGACCGGGTTGTCGCTCAGGTCGGGCCCGCGGGGAAGCCCTTAGAAAGACGCGGGCCGGGTTGGTTGCCGGACACACCTCGAATCCTCCCGCCCGCGGGGCAGCCAGGGCTGCGGGCCCGCGCCGTATAAAGGGACAGACGCAGGGGGGATGACCCATGACGACACGGAAGTCGGTACTGGAAGCGGTGCGTGCGCTGGTGCCTTTCATCCAGGCCAAGGGGCCGGAGACGGAGGCGGCGCGCACCCTGCCCGCGGATGTGCTCGCCCAGCTCCGGACGGCGGGGGTGTTCCGCATGTCCGTTCCGCGAGAGCTCGGCGGCGAGGAGGTGGACCTGCTGACGGCCATGGAGGTGCTGGAGACGATTTCCCGCGCGGACGGCTCCATCGGGTGGACGGCGATGCTGGCCTCCGAGGCTCCGCACCTGTTCGCGCTGCTGGAGACCTCCGTCTTCCGGGACATCTACGGCAAGGGGCCGGACGTCGTCCTGGCGGGTGCCTTCTCCGCGCAGGGCGAGGCGCGCATCGTCCCCGGCGGCTACCGCATCACCGGGCGCTGGAGCTTCGCCACCGGCAGCCAGCACTGCCACTGGATGATGGCCAACTGCGTGCTGCTCCAGGATGGCAAGCCGATGCCGGGGCCCATCCCCGGCCTGCCAGCCTCGCGCGCCATGTTGTTCCCCGCGCAGCAGGGGCGGGTGCTCGACAACTGGCACGTGCTCGGCCTGCGCGGCACCGGCAGCCATGACTTCACGGCGGAGGACCTGTTCGTCCCACAGGAGTACACGCTCGACATCTTCACGGGCGCGCCGAAGTGGCCGGGGCCGCTGTACGTGACGCCGGTGCCGCAGTTCGCGCTGCACATGGGCGCCGTCGCGGTGGGCATTGCCCAGGGCGCCATCGACGACCTCGTCGCCTACGCGCGGGCGGGGAAGAAGCGGCTGTATGCCTCGTCGACGATGGCCGAGTCGCAGCTCTTCCGGCACAAGCTGGGCCGCGCCGAGGCCACGCTGCGCGCGGTCCGCGCCATGGTGCGCACCGAGGCGGAGCTGCTGTGGACCACCGCCACGAAGGCGCCGGAGGCGGCGCCCGCGCTGATGCCCCGCATCATGAGCACCCTCACCTGGGTGGCGGAGACGGCCGCGCAGGTGGTGGACACCTGCTACATGGCCATGGGTGGCAACGCGGCGCGGGACAGCGCTCCGATGCAGCGCCGCTTCCGCGACATCCACACCTTCGCCCAGCACGGAGCGGCGGCGGACTCCTGGTACGTGGAGTCCGGTGGCGTGCTGCTGGGCAAGCCGGATGGGGGGGCCTGAGCCCGTACGCGCGCGGAGGTCAGGGCCAACGAGCCCCGGTCAGGACTCGCGGCACAGGCGGTCCACCCGGCTCAGCAGGGTGGGCAGGCGCGAGGCCCCGTGCATCCTCCGGACGTAGTCCGCGGCGGTGTCGGTGCCGAGGCCGACGGCGGTGACGAACAGGGGGCGCAGGCTCTGCCCGCGCAGCACGGGAATGGCGGGGCCGGTGGTGACGTAGGCCGTCTTCGCCACGCCGATGACGGGCACGGTGCGGTGGAGCGCCTCGTGCAGGTGGGCGCCCAGGCCGGGCTTGTCCTCGCCGAGCCACACGTAGCCGTCCACGACGATGGCCTCCAGCGGCTCCTGCACGGCGGAGAGCACGCGCAGCAGGTGGGGCAGCTCGCGGCGGTAGAACTGGCCGGGCTCATAGGGCGCGGCGGGCGGGCCGCGGTCGATGAGATGCGAGGCCTCCACGGCATCCGCCCAGTCGCGGAAGAGGACACACGCGGCCACGGTGACATCGGGGCGGTAGTCCACATCCATGCAGGCCAGCATCGTCTTCCTCTCCTCGGTGGGGCGCGGCCCCATCACCCCGGCCCTGACGTGCCGGCCTCATGCCGGCTGACCGCGAGGGCCGGGACGGCGCGGCGCCCGGCCCGGCGTGGGCTCGTGGCCAGGCGCGCCCCGGCATCACAGCTCCAGGAAGGTGAGCAGCGCTCCCAGGTCGGCGTCGGACAGGGCCTCGGCGCTGTAGAGCGGCATGTTGCCGCCGACGCCGAAGAACTGGCCGTGACGCACCTTCTCGATGACCACCACCGACGGTGGCACGCCGGGGAACAGCTCACCGTAGTCCGCCGTCACCTCCGGCAGCACCGAGGCCAGCTCCGTCAGCCGGCCCGCGCCCGTGTGCGGCTCGCCGTGGCAGCCCTGGCAGGCCGCGCGGTACACCTCCTGCCCTCGCGCCCTGCTGCCTCGCGCCACCTCGGTGGCGTCCTTCACCACCGTGAAGGGCAGCGGCTTCGCGTCGCGACTGGGGCTGATGCTCACCAGGTACTCGTACAGCGCGCGGCTCTGGGGAGAGTCCTCCGTCAGCGGCGCCACGCCCCGCATGAAGTTGACGTAGCAGAAGTTCACCGCGTCCAGCAGGCGCGTCTCGTACCCGCCCCACCAGCTCCCCCGGAAGGCCGAGTCATACAGCGTGTAGCCCGAGTCCAGCCGCCCCGCCGGAGGCGTGGGCGTCGTCGCATGGCACGTGGCGCACGAGAAGCGGTTGAACGTGCTCTCCGACAGGCGCGCGTCGTTGAACAGCACCTCGCCGTACTCGGCCGCGGACACCGGACCGTCGTCGCCACCGCAGCCCGCCGCGAAAGCAGCGAGCGCCACCGCCGTCCACCCCGCGAGTCTCATGGCCGGCCTCCCAGGATGCTCACCGAGTCCGGGAAGAGGCCCACCCGCACCGTGCCCACCACCGCGCCCTCCGCCAGGTCCACCGCGTGCAGCGTGCCCGGGCCCTGGTGGTCTCCCTCGCAGACGACGAGCCCGTAGCGCTCGTCCGGCGTCAGCTCCACCTGATGCGCGTTGACGCAGCCGGCGGAGGCCAGGTCCACCTCGCGCAGCACGAGGCCCGTCGCCGGGTCGATGACCGCCAGCGCGTCCACGAGCTGGTAGGGCATGTAGAGCGTGCGCCCGTCCGAGGTGAAGGCCCCGAACATCGGCGGGCCGCGCAGTCCCTGCACGGTGCGCGCCGGGTCCATGGCGCGCGTGATGGGGTTGAGCACCTGCACCTGCCGGCTGGCCGTGGAGCTGACCCACGCCTCGCCCGTGGTGGGCGACAGCGTGAGCGCGTACGGCGCGTGCCGGGGATTCACCGCCGTGCCCACGTTGGCGGAGACCTTCACCCGCTGCACGCCGGGCGGGTTCGCGGTGAGGTCGACAATCGCCACCTCGTCCGACCAGCACGCGACGTACGCGGTGCGCTCGTCCCGGGACAGGCGAACCGCGTGCGGCGCGGGGCACACGTCCACCATGGCCTTCCGGCTCATCGTCGCCGCGTCGATGATGGCCAGCCGCGCGTCCATCCGCCGCTCGTCGGTGATGCCCTGCCGCGCCAGCTCCGCAATCTTCAAGGTGTCGAAGTGCGTCTGGTACAGCGTGAGCCCGTCCCGGCTGGCGATGACGTCGCCCGGGTTCGGGTCCACGCGCACGGAGCCCACCAACCGATGGGTCCGCGCATCCAGCTTCAGGCAGTACCCATCCTCCGAGCCCGTGCCGTGCGTGCCATGCGGCCCCGAGCCTCCGCCCGGCACGTAGTTGGAGATGCCGACGTAAAAGAAGTCACCCGCGGGCGACACCGCCGTGTGGTGCGGCCCCTCCAGCTCCACGGGGTTGAGCCCCACCGGTACGCGGGCCAGCTCCTTGAAGCCGGGCGTGCCCACGGTGTCCAGCTCGATGAGGCTGAGCGTGTCGTCCAGGCTGTTGGTGATGAGGATGCGCCCGCCGGGGCCGGGCGGTGGAATGAACGTTCCTTCCACCCAGGGCTCCGGGTGCGCGTACTCGAGGTCCTCCGGCGGCTCCACCCCATCCACCTTCGAGCCGTCGCTACAGGCGGCCAGCGCCAGCACCAGCGCCGGCACCCATGCGCGGCGTCGCCTCATCGCGCGCCCACCACGCGGATGGTGCGCGGCGCCTCCAGGTTGTACGGGCCCTCGCGGAGCTTGTTCTGCACCAGGTACGCGCTCGTCACCTGGACGGTCAGGTCCTGGTCCACCGCCCCGCGCAGCGTGTCCCAGGTGGCCGCGTCGAGCTGCCACTCCAGGTTGGACGTGAGCATCTCCACCGGGCACTGCCGGCCCGGCACCGTCACCTGCACCCAGTAGATGTCACCGGTGAAGGGCGGCAGGTGCGCCTCGGCCGAGGGCAGCACGAGGTTGCCCAGCCACGCCAGCATGGAGCGGCGCTGCTCGCGCGGACGGGCCTGGAGCGACGGCGGCACGGGCCCCGGCAGCAGCGAGGCCAGCGGGGACGTCCACCGCCACGTGGGCGGCGCGTCGGTGGAGGCGTACGTCTGTCCGGCGGTGGGCGACTCCAGCGTCACCGCCTGCGAGCCTCCGGCCACCGCCAGGTGCTTCGCGTCCACCAGCGTGCGCCACGCCTCGTCGGTGGCGTCGCCACCGTAGAGGGGCTCGCCGCACTCGTTGTCCGCGCCGTCCCCGTCGCAGGCGGGGGCCAGTGCCAGCAGCGCGGCCGCGCAGGAGGTCCACAGGAGCTTTCGTGAGAGCGTCTTCATGAGTGGGGCCTTCCGGTCTACCGGTTCAGGCGCCGCCGGCCATGGCGCCGCGAGAGGAGGGTGGAGAGAAGCACCAGGGCGGACGCCGCATTCCCGGGCGCCGCGCCGCAGCCGCCGGCCTTGGCGGGAGGGGGAGGCGGTTCCGGCGGGGGCTCGGGAGGCGGCTCCTCGTCGACGGGGCCGAGGGACGGGTCCGCGCCGAGCTGCTCCGCCACCTGCGGCCAGCGCGCCGGGCAGACGTCCCGCACGGGCGTGCCCCGGGGGCACTGCTGCGGTCCCTGGATGCCATACAGGGTGAACAGGGGCTCCCAGGTGGTGCCCTGGTCGTTGCTGCGCGCCAGCGCCCAGTCGTGCAGCCACGTGGAGCCGCAGCCGTAGAGCGTCTCTCCCTGGCGCAGCACGCACGCGTTGCCGGTGGGCAGCCCGAGCTTCGACAGCGGGCCGGTGCGGGGGCCGCGGAAGAAGGAGGTGATGGTGCCCACCCACACGGTGGAGCCGTCGGCGGACAGGTCCATGTTGACGAAGGTGTCCTCCAGCACGTGCACCTGCGTCAGCGTGCGGCCGCCGTCGTCGCTGCGCATCAGGTGCGTGTAGCCCTGCGCGGACACGCGCGCCCACACCGTGTCCGCCAGGACGGGGTCCGCCGCCGTCACCGCCAGGTCATACGGCCGCAGCAGCTCGGGCAGCGCGTGGGAGAACTCCTGCCACGTGGCGCCCTCGTCGTCGCTGCGGAAGAGGAGGAGCTGGCCGTTCCCCTCGCCGGAGGCATAGATGCGCCGCGGGTCCGCCGGAGACACGCGCACCGCGTAGAGCTTGAGGCCCGTGCGCAGGAGCGACGTGGGCTCCCACGTCTCGCCGCCGTCCCGGGAGCGGTACACGCCGTTGAGGACGGAGTCCTTGCTGGTGACGGCGTAGAGGATGCGGTCGTCCGTGGGGTGCGCCGCGAGCGCCGACACCCACATGTTCTTCGTGAAGTACGGGTGGGTGCTCCACGAGCAGCCACCGTCGGACGAGCGCACAATCGCGTTGCCGGTGGCGGCCATGATGTCGCCCGGCTCGCGCCACAGGTACGAGGTCGGATTCCAACCTCCGGTGCCCAGGGCCTCCGGGCATATCCACCGCCATGTCTGCCCGCTGTCCCGCGAAATCACCGCGCCGAAGGTGGCCCCGACGAAGAGGTCCTCGGGGTGGCCGCGGCGCAAGGTGACGTTGGACGTCTCCGGCAGGCCGGCGTGGGCGTGCGCGGCCGTCCCGGAGCCCAGGGCCAGCAGGGTGACGACTCTCCAGGAGACGGCGCTACGAGGCTGCATTCGGAGGACTCCGGGGAAGGGGCCGGCCCGGCACGCACGATAACGCCCCACGCCCGCGGACATAGCGGCCCGGAAGGCGCGGGGTGGGCGATATGGGCGCGCTCCCCCGCTCGTTCACCGGAGGAGCGGGAGGGGAATGCGCGGGGCTCGCGAAGGTTGTCCAGCCGTCAGAAGGCGGCGGGAGGAGGGGCTTCCCGTCGAATAGGGGCCGGTGTGCGCCTCGCGCGGGGCTCGCCTCGCAACGCCCGGTCTGCTACGGACGCGGTGTGACTCGGCACGGGGCCGCCCTGGGGTGGGCCCGTGGGTGTCCCTGGGGGAGTGCACGACATGGCGGGGTCCACCGTGGAGCCCAAGCTCATCGATGACGGCGCGGCGCGGGGAGACGTGCCCGCCGCGGGTGGCACCCGTTCCGTCTGGGAAGCGGTGATGCAGGGCTCGGTGGAGGTGGCCGTCCGGGCCTATGAGCACCTGTCGGCCCCGCTGCGCGAGCGCGTGCTGGAGGAGTCCTCCGGCCTGCCCGCGCAGACGCGCTCCACGCTGGTGGAGGTGCTGCGGCGGGCTCGGGACTTCGCGGGCGCGGCGCGCCTCCTGGAGGCGGACGGGGCACACGCCGTCGCCGCGCCCCTCCATGAGCAGTCCGGGGCGCTGCTCCAGGCGGCGGAGGCGTGGCTGCGCGCCGGGGAGCGGGGGCGGGCGGCGGCGGCCTTCGAGCGCGCGGGCGCCCTGGAGCGGGCGCTGGAGCTGTACCAGGCGCTGGACGCCCGCGAGTCCATGGCCCAGTGCCTCACGCGCCTGCAGCGGCCCCTCGAGGCCGCGGCGGTGTACCGCGAGCTGGGCAACGCGCACGCGGAGCTGGAGGCGCTGCGCGCGGTGCCACCCGGGCACCCCCGGAGGCGCGAGGCGGTGCTGCGGATGAGCGCGCTGCTGGACGCGCTGGGCGACTCGTGGCGGGCGCTGGTGCTGCTGGCGGACGCCATGCAGGAGTCCCCCGCGGCGCGCGAGGACGGAGCGCTCCAGGCGGAGCACGCGCGGCTGCTGCGGCACCTGGGGCTGGACGCGGACGTGGTGGAGCCGGAGCGCGCGCCGCCCCCGGCGGACGGCTACGAGTACCTCAAGGCCATTCCCATCTTCGGCGAGCTGCCGATAGAGGACATGAAGGACCTGTACCGGATGGCGCAGCAGGTGCTCATCCCCGAGGGCACCACCGTGCTGGAGAAGGGCGCGCGCGGCACGGGGCTGCTGGTGCTGCTGGACGGCACGGTGGACGTGTACAGCGGCCCGGGGCCGGACGCGCGGCTGCTCAACACCCTGGGGCCGGGCGCCTGGCTGGGGGAAATCTCCCTGATTCTGGACGGACCCACGTCCGCGCACGTGCGGGCGCGCTCGCCGGTGCGCGCGCTGCGGGTGACGCGCGCGGATTTCCAGCACTACCTGGAGACGCACGAGGGGGCCGCCCTGCGCATCTTCCGCCTCTTCACGGAGAACCTCGCGGAGCGCGTGCGCGCGCTGAGCGCCTAGAGTAGGTAGGGGCCATGGGTCGCACGCGTGGCGCGAGCAGGGAGCGGGCCGTCCAGCTCGCCAGCGAGGGAAAGCTGGAGGAGGCACTGGCGGAGTACCAGGGCGTGGCGAAGGCCACCCCGGACGACGCCGAGGTGCGCCAGAAGGTGGCGGAGCTGCACGAGTGGCTGGGGCACCGGGCCGACGCCGCCACCGCGTACGAGACGGCCGCGCTCGCGTGGACGAAGGCGGGCCAGCCGCTGCGCGCGGTGGCCGCGTGTGTCGCCCTGTCCCGGCTGGACGCGCTCCCGGCGACGCGTGCCCGCACCGCGCGCGTCCTGGCCGAGCGCTTCGCCCTGCCTCCGGGCGTCGTGGCCTCCGGCGCCACGCCGGGCGGAGCGGGGCCGGTGCCGCCGGGAGACGCGCCGGGCGCGATGCCCATCTTCTCGCACCTGGACCGCGAGGCCTTCGTCGCCCTGCTGGAGGCGCTGGAGGTGCGCGCCTTCTTCCCGGGGCAGGAGGTGGTGGTGGAGGGGACGCCGGGCGCCTCCATGTTCGCGATGGTGGAGGGCCGGGCGGACGTGCTGCGCACGCTGGAGGGCGGCGAGCGCAAGAGCGTGGGCGC
Source organism: Myxococcus sp. RHSTA-1-4 (assembly GCF_020037125.1). Lineage (GTDB taxonomy): Bacteria > Myxococcota > Myxococcia > Myxococcales > Myxococcaceae > Myxococcus. The sequence goes on along the minus strand of NZ_JAIQDG010000024.1, from coordinate 92,232 downwards.
GGTGGTGCCGGGGGACTTCTTCGGTGAGCTGGCGCTCGTGTCCGAGGGACTGCGCCTGGCCACGGTGGTGGTCACCGAGCGCGGCGTGCTGCTGGAGCTGACGCGCGAGCGCATGGCGGCGGTGGCCGCGAAGCACCCCCAGGTGGCCGTCGCGGTGGACGGCTTCTACCGGCGGCGCATGGTGGAGAACCTGCTGCGCAGCAACCCGCTGCTCAACAAGCTGACGCCGGAGCAGAAGGCGGCCGTGTCCCGCGACTTCGAGCTCCGCCCGGTGGCGAAGGGCGAGGCGCTGCTGAAGCAGGGGCAGACGGGGGACGCCTTCTACGTGCTGCTGCGCGGGCGGTGCACGCCCTGGCTGGAGAAGCCCGACGGGCGCCGCGTGGCGCTGACGGAGCTGCGCGAGGGCGACGTCTTCGGCGAAATCTCCCTGCTGCTGGACAAGCCCGTGTCCGCCACGGTGAGCGCGGACGTGGAGGGCGTGGTGCTGCGGCTGGAGCGCGCCGCCTTCGAGAAGCACCTCCTCAGCCAGCCGGGCCTCAAGGGCATGTTGATGCGCATGGGCACGGAGCGGCTGCAGCGCTCGGCCCAGGTGCTGGCCTCCGGCCGCGTGCTGCACGAGGGAGATTTGCGCGTCTGACGTCCGCGCGGCCCGGCGCGGCACCCCGGGCGGAAACGAAGACGCCCGGGCCCCCCATGCGGGAGACCCGGGCGCCGGGACTTCGCCGGCTACGCGCCGGTGGCTACATGGAGTAGCCGAGCGTCAGGCCGAACACGTGGGCCGTGCCGTTGTACGTGCCGGGCATGCCCGGCGCGGTGCTGTTCTTGTCGTTCAGCGACACGAACTGGTAGGCCGCGTCCGCGCGCAGCGCGCCGAAGGAGTAGCCGGCGCCCGCCGTCACGGCGACGCGGTTGGAGTCCGGCAGGTCCGGCGTCAGCGTCTCGTCCGGGCTCGGCGACGGGTCCACGATGAAGCCCGCGCGCACCTGCAGCGCCGGCGTCACGGCGTACTCGGCGCCCACGCGGAAGTTCCACGTCGCCTTCCACGTCTTGGGCAGCGGGTTGTCGAGCGCCGGGTTGTCCGGGAACTGGATGTACAGCTCCTTGAAGTCGGACCAGTCCACCAGGTTGGCGTCGAAGGCCACCGTCAGCCGCTCGATGGGCGTCAGGCCGAAGCCCAGCGCCAGCGACTGCGGCAGGGTGACGTCGCCCTGCACGCGGGTGTCCGCCAGCCGTCCCTGGAACTCCGCGGGGACGTTCTGGAAGTCCGCGTCGCCCTTGAAGGTGAGGTCCATGGTGCTGCGGTAGTGCACGCCCACCGTGAGCAGCTTGGGCACCACCACGCCCTGCACGCCGGCGTTGAAGCCGACGCCCCAGGAGGCGCCACCCAGGTGGACGAGGCCCTCGCTCTCCACGAAGTCCAGGCTGCGCTTGAGCTCCAGCGTGCCCCGGCCGATGTTCAGGCCGGCGCCCACCTTGATGCGCTCGTGCACCTGGTACGCCACCGTGGGGTTGATGTTGTAGACGGCCATGGCCGACTCGCGGGCGCGGAAGCGGCCCGTGAAGTCATCCTGCCAGCGGCTGCGCGCGCCGAAGGGCGTGTAGATGCCCAGGCCCACCGCCAGCTTGTCCATGACGCGGTAGGTGGCGAACAGATGCGGCGGCGGGGACAGGGTCGTCTTCTGGCCCTGCTGCGTCCCGCCCTCCGGGGTGAACTTCAGGCTGGGCAGGATGCCGGTGTCGCCCACCGTCACGTCCAGCTTCTTCTCACCGAGGATGTTCGCGGCGTTCGAGTAGACGGCCGACGAGTCGTTCTGCCACGCCACCGACGCGTTGCCCATGCCCGTGGAGCGGGCGCTCTGGGTGTTGATCTGGAAGCCCGCGGCCTGCGACGTGCCGGCGGCGAGCATCGCTACCAGGGAGAGTGTCTTCTTCATGGTCGTGTCTCCTCTCTCTGTGGGCTGTTACGGCGACGGGGCGGTGCCATCATTGCTGGTCAGGAACGCGGCGACCTGGCCCTGGGCCTGGTCGCGGACGCTCTTGAGGAACGCCTGGGTCTGCGCGTCCGCCGTCGGGTCGAAGGCGGCGAAGAAGCCATGCTTGACGTTCGCCGGCAGCAGGCTGATGTCGGCCATGTACGTATGCACCGTGCGCGCGCCGGGGCGGTTGGCGGTGGTGATGAGCTGGTTCGTCACCGGGTTGGGGATGACGTTGTCGCCCTGGATGTACTGGATGAACGCCTCGCGCCCCGAGGGCGCGGAGGACGCGGTCTCCAGGAAGCGGCCGTAGTTGAGTGCGTCGGCCGGGTCCAGGATGGTGCGCGCCAGGGTGATGAACTCGTCATAGGCGGGGGTGCCCACGGGGCGGCCCACGCTCCCCAGCAGGGTGTTGAAGCCCGTGCGGTACTGGACGAAGACGGGGTTGGTGGCCGTCAGCAGCACGTCCACGAGGCCGCCGCCCGAGGCGTTGAGGGCCACGCGGCGCATGCGGTTGGACACGGAGGCGGACAGGGGGCCCTGGAGGCCGCCGAGGCTCTGGCCCACGTAGTCCACCTGGGCGCCGTTCAGGGTGCCGGCGCCGGCCGCGGTCAGCCGCGCGTTGATGCTGGCGGTGCCCAGCGCGCGGGCGAACTGCGCGAAGTCCACCACGTGGTGGCGGAAGTTGTCGCGCGTGGCGAACAGGTTGGTGAGGTTGAGGAAGTTCCAGCCGGAGATGTAGGGCGCGGCGTTGGCGCTGGGACGCAGGAAGTCTCCACCCTCGCACTTGCCGGTGTCCAGGCAGCGACCCTGGCCCTGGGAGGCGCAGAACAGGTCGCCGTGGACGGCGGCCGGGTCGGCCGGGTCCGTCGGGCTCTTGTCACACGAGGCGGCCGTGGTCGGGGCGACACAGCGGCCGTAGGTGGGCGAGCCCACCTCGACGTCGCAGGTGGAGCCGTTGGCGCACGCCTCGTTCGGCGAGTCGATGACGGTGGGGTTCGCCGGGTCACCGAAGCGGATGGCGTTCGCCGGGGAGATGCCGGCGCAGCTCGTGCGCTCACCGTGGTAGACGGTGTCCATGGCGGCCACCGCGAAGCCGTTGGCGTTCAGCGTGTTGGCGACGGCCAGGATGTTGGAGCGGTTGCCCGTCAGGCCGTGGCCGAAGACCACCACCGGGTAGCCACCCTCGGGGGCCACCGAGGCCGGCAGGAACAGCAGGAACGGCAGGCGCTCGAGGCGCGGCTGGGCGGGGTTGAGCACGCCCTGGGGGCTGTTGAGCAGGAAGGGCGAGGTGAAGGCGCCCACGAAGGCGCGGCCCACCGCGTTGTTGTCCAGCCCGTTCGCCGCCATGGCGTCCCTGAGCCGCGTGGTCTGGTCCGTCAGGTAGACCGGGTCGGCGGGCACCGCCGCGGGCGCCGCGTTGAGCTGCTCCAGCACGGTGCGGGTGCTCTGCGTGGTGAAGACCCACGCGAGGTTGACGTCCGTGCGCTTGATGTTCATCTGCTCCAGGCCGTCATACAGGGGCTTCATGCCCGCGCGGGCCTTCTCGAGCTCCTCCGCGAGCGTGTCCGGCAGCACCGACACCTGGCTCTTGCCGTCCGCGAACAGCGGGTGCGGGCTGCGCAGCAGCACCTGCGAGGCGGTGGGCTCCACGATGCGGTCGCGCAAATCGCGCAGGCCCTTCTTGATGACGACGGCGTACGTGGTGCGCTCGTCCAGCGGCACCTCGGGGATGATTTGCAGCTGCGGAACCGTCTGCGAGCTGCCGTCCGCCCGCAGGCTGGACGCGCAGTTGAAGCAGAGCTTCACCCGCTGCGGCTCCGTCGGGTTGCTCACCTTGAAGAACAGGACGTCCCGGCCCAGCACCACCGAGGCGGGGTTGAACTGCGCGTCGATGAAGCCGCGGCTCGCGCTGTTCTCCGAGATGATGGGCGCCGTGGTGGACCAGCCGTCCAGGCTGTTGAGGCCCTCGGTGAGCTGCACCACCAGCGCGGGGGCACCGGCGGGGGGCGCCGGCAGGGTCAGCTTGCCCGTGACCGGGTCGCGCAGCAGGTCGTTGGGGAAGGGGACGGTTCTGGTGGTCAGGTCGAAGGTGACCTCCGGCCGGTTCATGATGGTGAACGTCCAGAGGAGGACGATGTCCTCGCGCTTGACGTTGAACTTGGAGGCCGTCGCGTCGATGACGGGCGCGTAGCCGCGGCGGAGCTGCTCGAGCTGGAGCGCGATGGTCGTCTGCTGCGCGATGCGCCGGGCGGGGTCCGTCTCGGTGGCGGGGATGATTTCGGTGACCGCGCGGCAGTCGGGCGCCGTCAGGTCCTCGCAGGTGACCAGCGGCTCCTGGGAGCTGGCGAAGGCCCACGTCGCCGAGCCGATGATGGGCTCGCCGCTGACGGACTTGATGCCGTCCTTACCGCCAACGAGCGCCACGGCGTAGCGGCCGCCCTTGGGCCAGCCCGAGGGCGCCAGGATGTTGATGCGGTCGGTGTCCTCGTTGTACGCGACGACGATGTTCGTCGGCACCGGCTTCGACAGCGGCGTGCCCTCGTACAGGTCGAGGATCTTCACCGTGTCCGTGTTGACCGTGTTCGGGTCCGCGTCCTTGACGAGCGTGCTCGCGGTGACGGACGTGGGGAAGCCGTCCAGCGTGTTGAGGTAGTCGCGCGTGAAGTACTGCTCCGCCGCTGGGGCGTTCGGGTTGATGGGCGCGTTGACCAGCCCGTCCTTTATCGCCAGGTCGTTGGGCGTCGGCACGATGGCCGCCGGCTTCGCCGCAGGGTCGAACTCCGCCACCACCAGGTCTACGGCTGCGGGAGGCGGGTCCTGGGCAATGTCCGGCTGGCACGCCGACGCACCCAGGGCAAGCGCCCCGAGGAACAGCACCTTTTTCATGGGTACAACCCCCTCCGCGTCCAAAGTTGGACTGCTGGAATCGATTCGGTTCCGTGGCGTACCACGTCCAACGGTTGGCCGGAAGACAGGCGACTTGACGCGTCGTGTCAGTGTTGCTTGGCCGTCTGTGCGGGTGAGACGGGGTGTCTCTGGTCCGCTGCGCGGCGGGCGGCGGGCGGCTACGTTGCGGGCATGAATCGACTGCTGAGTGTGCTGGTGGTGACCGCGGCGGTGGTGGCGCACGCGGAGGAGGCCGGGGGGCTGACGTGGACCGCCCCGGCGGAGTGGACGGCGCAGGGCGCGCGGCCCATGCGGGCGGCGACGTACAAGGTTCCTCCGGCGAAGGGGGACACGGAGGCCGGGGAGCTGGCCGTCTTCTACTTCGGCCAGGGCCAGGGCGGCGGGGTGGACGCCAACGTGAAGCGCTGGGTGGGCCAGTTCCAGACGGCGGACGGCAAGCCGGCGGAGAAGGCGGCGAAGACGAAGACGGAGAAGGTGAACGGCCTGCCCCTCACCACGGTGGACGTGAAGGGCACGTACGTGGGCGGCGGGCCGATGATGGGCCCCTCCACGCCGAAGCCGGGCTACCGGCTGCTGGGCGCGATTGTGGAGGGCCCCGAGGGCGCCGTCTTCTTCAAGCTGACGGCGCCGGAGAAGACGGCGGCGGCGGCGGAGAAGCCCTTCCGCAAGCTGCTGGAGTCGGTGAAGACGAAGTGACGCCGTCCGGGGGCGGCTACTTCGTCCCCTTCGCGGGCTTCACGGCGTTCTTCGAAGCGGTGGAGCCCGCGAGCGCCTTCTTCACCGCGGCGGCGTTGCGCTGCGCGGGGAGGTCCGGCATGAGCAGCACCTCGATGCGCCGGTTGCGCGCGCGGCCCTGCGGCGTGGCGTTGCTGGAGATGGGGCGCATCTCGCCGTAGCCCGCGGCCACCATCCTGCGGGCGGGCACGCCGCCCTTGTCCTGGAGGAAGCGCACCACGTTCACCGCGCGCGCCACGGACAGCTCCCAGTTGGTGGGGAAGGTGCTCTGCAGCTTCTGGGACGGCGGCGAGTCGTCCGTGTGGCCGGACACCTGGATGAACTTGTCCTCCACCCTGGCCAGCACGCCGCCCAGGCGGGTGAGGACCTCCTGGCCACGCGCGCTGATGCTCGCGTCGCCGGAGTCGAAGAGCACCTTGTCCACCAGGTCCACCTGGATGCGCCCCTCCGCCTGCGACAGGCGGATGGCGCCGTTGGCGATTTCCGCCTTCATCTTGTCCTGGAGGTCGTCGTAGGTGGCCTTCAGCTTCGCCAGCTCCGCCTCCTGCTCCTGCACCGTCTGGCTGAGCTGCTCCTTCTCGGTGGACAGCTTCGAGCGCTCGGCCTCCGCCGCCGCCAGCTTCTCCGCCAGCTGCAGCCGCGCGGCCTCCGCGTCACGGGCGCGGTTGGAGGCCTCCATGGCCGCCTGACGGGACTGCTCGGCCAGGGCCTGCGCCTGCTGCGAACTCCGGTGCGCGAGGAACAGCACGCCGCCCGACAGCAACACCACCAGCGCCGTCACCAGCCAGGGCACCCAGGCCCGGCCCTGCTGCTGGCGCCCAGGCTCGCGGGGGGACTCCGTCATGTCGCGACCTCCATGAAGGGGGGATGAAGTCGCGGCACGGTAACGACAGCGCCCGGGTACGCTTCAAGGCGTCCCGGGTGCGCGCAGGTGTCTGGAGGTTCAACCTTGCAGCGGTGTCAGAACGGGAGCCACGAGGGCCGCACGCTGCGTGGGTCGCTCAGCGCATGGGAGAGCTGCGCGTTGAGGTCTCCGAAGGCCTGGCCGTCCAGCCACATGCTCTCAATCTTCTGCTTGCCGAGCTTGACCTCGTGGCGCTTGCCGTTGGCGGCGGTGGCGACCAGGGTGTCTCCGCCGTTGTAGGTGACGCGGAAGGGCTCGCCCCAGACCTGCACCGTCGTGTCGAACTTCAGGTCCGCGGGCACGCGGGTGGTGAGGTTGGTGCCGCGCGAGCCGGGGACCTTGAGGTCGTCCATGAACTCGCGCAGGAAGTCCTGCGTCACGTCGCGCGTCTGGCCGTCGAGCGTGGGGTCCACCTTCGCGTCGTAGCCGAAGCCGAGGGTGCTGTTGCTCTTCTTGGGATTCGTCAAATCCCACGTGGGCACGCTGAGCATGAACTGGTTGGCGCCCGGCTGGGTGCGGTCCCTGTAGTCCTGCGCGCCGGTGGCGTTGTCCTTCAGCATCGTGTAGCCGTTGAAGGCGTTCCACAGCACGTCGTCGGTGTCGAGCTGGCCCGAGGGCAGCGACTTCGCGGTGGCCTGGCCGTTGACGGGGTGCGCGTCGCCGCGCGAGTAGAGCGACACGCCAATCTGCGGCAGGTCGTTCTTGTTGTAGCCCATGGGCAGGTTGTCCAGCGCGCCGCCGTCCACCAGGTGCATGTTGCGGCCGGTGACGGGGTCCACCACCTGCACGGGCTCGAAGACGCCGGGAATGGCCATGGAGGCGCGCATGGCGAGCGCCACCGGCGTGTCCGGCGTCGTCTCCTGGCTGAAGACGAAGATGCGGTCCTTGTTGCTCTTGAAGCCCTCCGGCCCCACCGACGAGTCGTACGCCTTGGCGGCCACGAGCTGCAGCGGCACCTTGAGGTCCGCGAAGGTGACGGGCCTGTCATGGATGCCGGTCAGCTCGCGCAGCTTCTGGTCGAAGAGGTCATACGCGGCCTGTCCGTCGAGGAGGCCGCCGTCCTTCATGTCCAGGTCGAAGTCGTAGAGCTTGCCCAGGCGCGGGTCCTTGGCCACGTCCTCCAGCTGCTGGGGCGTGGCGCCCGTGGCGGCGAAGGCCGCGGCGATGGAGCCCGCCGAGGTGCCCGTCAGGCTCACCGGCACCACGCCCAGCTCCCGCATCTCCGCGACCATGGCCGCGTAGCGCTTGCCCTTGCCGCCGCCGCCCTGGAGGCTGAGGTGCACGCCGATGGGCTCTCCGCCCTGCACGGGCATGCCGGCCGCCTCGCGGGCCTTCGCCACGGAGGCGGTATATTCGGCGGCCTTCGCCGCGTCGCCGCCGAAGAGGAAGTCGAGCGGCTGGGGCGGCTTCGTCACCGGCGTGCCGGCGGGGAACTGGCTGGCGTGAATCTGGCCGTTGGGGACTTCCTTCGCCATGAACTGCGGGTCCACCCACAGCGAGCCGGGGCGGGGCGCGGTGGAGCGGGTGTAGCCCGTCGTCTTCGTCAGCTCGGCCTCGGCCTTCGCCAGCTCGGCCTTCACCTGCGCGTGGCGCGGGTGCGAGGGGGGCAGCATGTCCAGCTCCAGCGCCAGCGAGCGCACCTTGCCCAGCGTGTCGCGGAAGCCCTGCGTCTGGGCGATGAGCTGCTTGCCCTGGGTGTCGTCAATCTTCTGCGGGAGGACGCGCTCCAGGAGCTTCCGGAGGTCGCCCAGGTCGACTTCCTTCAGCTTGTCGAAGGGAATCTGGAGCGGCTTGCCGGTGAGGGTGATGCCCGCCCACGGCTTGTCCCCGCCGCCGGGCGGCTTGGGCAGTCCCAACTGGCGCAGGTCGGGCAGCTTCGCCTCGAAGCCGTCCAGGAGCCGGTCCGCCTTGCGCGCCACGTTCTGGAGTCCCTTGCCCAGGCGGGCGAGGACGTTGTCCTGCTCGGCCTTGCGCGGGGCCTGGGGCGCGGGAGCTTCCGGGGTCCGCCGGGGCGTGGGGGCACTGGGGGCGTGGGGCTGGGTCTTGATGCTCATGCGAGGAGACTCCGCGGATCCGCCGGGGGAGGTGCGGATTGTATCGGGATTATCGCGCGCACCTCGCCGCAGGTTGTGTGCGGGTGGGGCCGGGGCGGTGGCAAGGGGCTTGCTGAGGGTGGGTCACGGAGGCGCCTGGCGCCCGGCTCCTGGAGGCCATTCGTGATGACGTGCCGCGGTGTCCAGCTTCGAACCCTCGTCTCCCGCGCGGTGACACTGTTCCCCGAGGACACCGTCCTCGCCGCACTCCAGGTGATGCACCGGCATGGCGTGCACGTGCTCCCGGTGGTGGATGGCTACGACGGGGAGTTGCTGGGTGAGGTGACGGAGGGCGAGCTGCAGCGCCTGTCGGGGTGTGCACCCCTGGCCCGGCTGGCTGAAATTCTGACCGTCAAGGCGGTGACGGCCACGGAAGAAAGGAAAGGCGTCCGGTACGACGCGCTCGCGCCCGCGCCCCCGCGGCCCTGGCTGCACTGAGCCAGGGTGCGGTGCGTCATGGCTGGGCCGGGCCGCGATGGCGGGCGGGTTCCGCCAGCATGGTGCGGGGCCTCACCTCCTTGCGCCCTGCCAGTGAGTCGCACGGGGCTGGTGTGCCCCGCCGCCCGGGTGCCGTGGAGTCCCCGGGGTGCGCGGCGAGGTCCGGGGGGGAAGCCCGGCCAGCGGGGCCGCATGACCTGGCAGCCGGACGGTTGGAAGAAGCCCGCGACGTTGCAGCTCACGCTGGTGCCGCAGACGCGAGGCGCCGCCCTCCACGTGCACCTGGAGAAGCTCCCGGACGCGAAGGCCCGCGAAGCGATGTGCGAGCACGGGTCCAGGGTCATCGAAGGCCTTGCACCCGCACGTCCAGCACCCCGGTCGCGCGCGCCCGCGGGTCGACCCGCACCACGTACTGCCCGGCCGCGCGCAGGGTGATGGCGACCTTGCCCTCGCCGTCGCGTAGGCATCCGCTGGCGACCTCCCGGCCCCTCGGGTCGAGCACGCGGACTCCGCCGCACCCGGCCGGCAGGGTGCCCTTCGAGAGCAGCACGACGACGCGCTGGCCGGCGCTCCCGGTGAACGCCAGCCGCGCCACGGCGCCGGGCTGCTCGATGCGAGCCGTCACGGCCGGGCCGTCGATGCTCAGGCGCTCGTTCTGGTCCTCCACCGCGAAGAGGTGCACCCGCGCCGTCCCAATCCCGTCCGCCGCCGGGTTGACCCGGACCGTGTACCGGCCCGACTCGGCGAGCTGGAGCGCGTCGAGGTCGCCCGCGCCATCGTCCAGGCAGCCGGACCGGAGCGTCGCGCCGCCAGGCCCCCGCAGCACGAGCGCTCCGCACTGGTTGGGGATTGGCGCGGCACCGGCGACCGGGTCCACCTGGACGAACACCTTCTGGCCGGCGGCCGCGTCGAACACCACGCGTCCCTCAGCCCCGGGCTCGCGTACCGCGACGGTCACCGGCGGGCCGTCGAGCGTGCCGGCCTGCTCGTCGTCCACCGCGGTGACCACGCGCAGCGCCAACCTCCCGGTGGCATCCCCGCGCGGGTCGGCCACCACCGTGTACCGGCCGGCCTTTTCGAGGACGGTGCGCTCGAGCGCGCCGGTGCCGTGGGACAGACAGCCGGTCCGCAGCGAAGCGCCGCTCGGGCCAATCAGCCGCACGGTGCCGCAGCCATCCGGCAGGGTGCCGTCGCCCAGGACGACGTAGACGACCTGCCCGGCGGCGGCTTCGAAGGTCACCTGGCCGACCGCGCCCGGGGCCGTGAGGTCGACCGTGGCCCGGTCACCGTCGAGCGGCACCGTCGTGGTGCCGTCGGCGAAGGTCAGCAGGGGGCCGGTGTTCCCGCCGCCGCCCGGTGAGCGCCGCGCGCCGAGGTCTCGCTGGGACTCCCCGGCGGCGATGGCGAAGGCCGCGAGCCCGCTGGCCGCGACGTCGAGCAGACAGTTCTCCAGGAGTCCGGAGTCCACCACCCCGGCGAGGCCGCAGACCGCGGCGGCGCGCTCCCGGGCACCCGGGTCGAGGTCCGCGGCGGTGAGCACCGCGTCGGGGAAGGTGCGGTCGGTGAACGTCGCGGTGCTCTCCCCTGGGGCGTAGTCGAACAGGGACTCCGCGTCCGACACCCGCCAGCTCTCGACCAGTTGCGAGTACAGCTGCGCGCGGTCCTTCGGGGCGGTGATGCGCGCCCCTTCCCGGGTGGTGAGGTCATCGTCGGGGGTGCCGTCGAAGTCGCCGAGCAGACCGCGCACGGCGCCCCGCCGTCCCGCGCTGAGCCGGACCCGCACCTGCAGGCCCGCGGCGCCGATGGGGTCGGCCCGCACCGCCGACCCGTCCGGCCACGTCACCCACGCGCCGTCCGGTGCCCATCGCCGCGACGACGGCCCACGCTCGATGGTACCGCCGCCCGGCAGCGCGAGCGCTCCGCGCTCCGTCGCTACCTCCGCGCCGTCATGGCGCACGATGACGCCGCCGTGTTCGAGCGTGAGGGTCACCCGGTCCGCCCCCACCCGGACGGCGACGGCGGCGTTCACCGCGACCTTGCGGGAGGGGCCGAGCGGGCGTTGCCGGACCTGGACCATGAGGTCGGGCCGGCCGCCCGCGGCGCCATCCACCGACTCCACGAGGACCAGCTCGCCGACCGCCTGCGGGCTGTACCGGACGCCGTCGAACGTGGTCAGGTGCGGGTCACCGGTGGACTCGGCGCAGCCGTTCTCGCAGAACATCTCGTGCCGGGGCCCTCGTCCGCTGATGCGCTCGGGGCCGGGTGGCGGCTCGGGCGTCGGCTCGTCGCACTCGGAGAGGTCGGCCGGAAGCGGGCGGCCGTCGTACTCGGTGCGCGGAGGGAGGCCATTGGCCACCCGGTAGGCGTTCTCGAGGAAGGTCGCGAGGACCTCCTCGCGGGGAATGCCCGTGGCGCCGCACATGGCGGTGGGCGGGGCGGCCGAGTGGTCACCGAAGCGCGCCGCATGGACCAGCTCATGGAACAGCGACGCGCACGGGTCTCTTGGGACGCCGGCCTCGTACGGGTCTCGCGAGTGCGGGTTCCAGGTGACCGAGGACGAGCCCGGGCCGGCAGGGCTCTCCGGGGTGGAGAAGGTATTCGACCCGCCGTCGGTGAACACCAGGGTGATGGGCGGGGTGTCGTCGGAATCGGCCAGGTCGATGATTCGGCGGGTCTCGGGGGTGTGGTTGGCATCGCGGATGACTTTCAGGCAGGCCCACACCTCGTCGGCGAAGCCTGGCGGCTCGAGCGGGATGCGCAGGTCCGCTCTCGCGGGCACTCCGGGAGTGAGGCCCACCGCGAGGAGCACGATGACGGCGAGGGGGCCCGCCGAGCGTTCCCGATGCACCCGGCCGGCGCGGCGGCGCCGGGACAGGAGCCACCCCGCGAGCGCCGCGCCGATGAGGAGGACCGCCACGGCCACGAGGGCCAGCCATGGCACTCCGCCACCGTTTGGCGCTCCAGCGGTGGCCGGGGCGGCCCCGACCGTGAAGGAGACCGACGCGACGTTGCTGGACCCGGCGCAGACGGCGGGGGTGGCGTCGACCGCCGGTACCTCGTACCGCATCGCAACCTCGTAGTGGCCCGGGCCGTCGAGCGGCCACATGGACACGAGCGCGTCGCCGGCGGACAGGGGCTCGACGTCGAGGAGGAGGAGGCGGTCGGTGCCGGCCTCCATGGTGCGGACCGTGCGGGTCACCTCGATGCTGCCGCCGGGGTGGGTGGCGCGGAGCGAGTCGCGGACCGCCGAGGGAAGGCCCCCGCCATAGAGGCCGCGGCTGAACAGGGGCGTGACGGGTTTGCCACCGGCGGTCACGCTGACGACGCGCAGGGCAGCATCCGGGTGCGACGCCAGCGCGCAGGTGGCATCGGTCGTGTTGGTCACCCTGGCGGTGAGCGGAACCGGCGCGCCGACGGCGTAGCGGTCCGCCGGGGTGGAGAGGGCCAGCGTGAGCGGTGCCGTGGTGGATGCGGATTCGGCGGTGGCGGCCATGAGCGCCAGCCCGACCGCCACGACGACGGCGCCCCCCAGGCGGGGGCGAGCCGTCGCCGGGCCAGCCCTCCTGAGCCGCGAGTGAGTCACCGCGGGACCTGCTCCCCGGTGTCGAGACCCGGCTGCCATCGTTCCCCCTGTCAGGGTCCACCGCGAGTTCGCCATCGGGTGAGTTTCATGGCGCGGGGCACGACATGCCAGGGAGCACCGTGAGGAGCACTGGCCCGGGATACGGGTGCCGTGCTGTCCTGGTGTCGTGGCGTGGCCTGTCAGTGGGCGGAAACCCACGGCTCCGCGAGGCGGCTCTCGGCGCCGTGCTGGAGGACACGCCCGCCGGAGCGTTACGGCAGGGACTGGAGAGAGCCGCGGCCTTCCGCCATGAGCCTCACACCCCCGCCGCACCCACCCCCGCCACCCGCCGCACCGTCGCGGCGATTTCCTCCGGCACCTCCTCTTGGAGGAAGTGCCCCGCCTGCGTCTCGGTGACACGGGCCTGAGGCAGCGCCTCGCGGTGTCACTCCAGGGCGTGTCGCCGGGACGCGGAGCACGGCCGGGTTCAGTGCGGCGTGTCATTGGAAAACGGTGCGGCGCACGCAGGCCACTCGGTAGAGCGCGCGTGTGGTTGGTTTTCTCAAGTGCGTGCTCCGAATCCTTATTTTATCTGGTCTTGCCTGTTTGGCTTGCGGTCTTTCGATGTAGCTCCGCGGATGCGGATAGGACAGGGAGGGCAGCCCGGGCACCTTCCCGGTTGAAGCCATGTCAGACGGGTCGTGTAGTGCTCGTCCTGGGTGCCGGAGCGAGAACCGAGGCTGGTGAACCCAGACCTTGTCTTCCGCTGCCGAATGCCAGTATCAACGCGCGCCTTCGGTCGGTGTCTTGAGGGGGGGACATGAAACAGAATGCTTCGTGGGTGGTGGTGTGGCTGCTGGCGCTGCTGGCGACAGCGGTTCAAGCGGAGCCCGTGGGGACGGGCGTGGCCTTTCTCCTCGGCAGCCAGGACGCCGACGGTGGATTCGGGGGCACGCGTGGAGAGGAGCCGGGAGTCGCGACCCCAGAGGTTCTGGAGGCGCTCCGTGCGGTAGGGCTTGGGGCATCCGCCGAGGCCTTGCGTGCCGAACTCTTCTTCGCAAGCGCTCGTGGCGAGCGCGACTCAGAGCTTGTTCTTCGGCGTCAGCTTGCGCTCGCGCAGGCCGGGTTTCCCTTCTACTTCAGTCCTCTCATGGGCCACGCCGCGGGCTTCGAGGCGCCCGACGTCCTCCATCGCGCGCTCACGCTGCGGGCCTGGCAGCGGACGGGGCAGGCGCCAGTCCTGCCTGTCTCGCAGCTCGCGCAGGAGCTTGCTCTCGCAGCCGGGCAAGACGGGTGTTTTTCATATGCCGACAATGAGGTCTCCGTCTCGCTGACGGCCGAGGTGGTGCTCGCGCTGCGCCATTACTCCTATATCCCGTTGGTGGGCGCGAAGCTGGGCACGTCCCTGGAATGCCTGAAGGCGGTCCAGGGGCCCGGTGGTTCTTTCGGCTCGGTGGGGGACACCGCGCTGGCGGTGCTGGCCCTGCTGGGTGCTCCGGGGACTCATGAAGCCGCCATCTCCTCCGGCCGTAGCTACCTTGTCTCTATCCAGCAGGTGGATGGCTCCTGGGAGGGCAGTGTGCGAGCCACGGCACTGGCCGTGCGCGCTCTGGGGACGCACCAACCGGACTGGCGCGTGCTGACGGACGAGTGGGGGCGTGGTGCGCTCGTCCTGAGTGACGCGGAGCCACTGTTGGGGGCGACGGTGACGGCTCGACTGGACGTGGAGAACCGCTCGGGTTCGCCCGCACCCGCGACCCCCGTTCGCTTCGTGGCCCATTCCATGGAGACGGGCGCGGACGTGGTGCTGCGGGAAGTGACACTCCCGCCCCTTGAGCCGAGGCAGATGACCCACGTCGCCACGTCGCTCTCCACCACGCTCCTTTCGGGACGGTACACGCTCCGGGCGGTGGTGGACCCGGATGGCGCGGTGCCTGAGCTGGACGAGCGGAACAACGCCGTCTCCGCGCCCTTGCGCGTACGCCAGGAGAGCGATGTGGCGGTGACGTCCCAGGGCATCCACTTCACGTCGACGGGGGCGGAGCAGGTGCGGATAGAGGTGTCCGTCCGCAACCTGGGGGCACCACTTCCACGGGACGTGCAGGTGGACGTGTACAAGGGGACGCCGGGAACAGGTGGGGTGAAGCTCGGCTCCGGCACGGTGCCCGCGGGGACGGCGCCCAACGCCAGCTCGCGTTTCTCGCTCACCTGGAGCACCCAGGGCGTCAATGGGCCCACGGCCGTGCATGTCGTGGTGGACCCGGCGGACCAGCTCAGTGAGGCCGACGAGCAGAACAATCGCGCCTTTCGCTTCTATCACCCCGGGACGGCGCTCCCCGTGGACCTCTCCATTTCGTCCTCGGATGTGACGCACGAGCCCGGCTACGTAGTGCCCAATCAGCCCCTCACCGTCCGCGTGGTGGTGCACAACCTCAGCGCCAATGATGCGAACCGGGTCGTCGTGGGCCTTTATGCCTACGGAAGCCGGGACGTGCAGCCCTATGGCCTCGTCGAGCTTCCCATGGTCCCCGCGCGAGGGAGCGCGGTGGCGGAACTGCGCGCCTTCCTTCAGGTGGGCACCGTCATGAGGGTGGTCGTGGACCCTCAGGAGCAACTGGCCGACACGAACCGGCTAAACAACGAGACGAATCACGACGTGCCGAAGTCCTACACGTCCGACCATGAGCTGGAAGTGAGTTGGTTGAGCGCCTCTCGGGAGGATGCTCAGGACGGGACTCCCGTGACCATCAGCGCGGCCGTCTTGAACCGGGGACAGAAACCCGTGACGACACTGCTGCGCCTCCTGGACCTGGTGGATGGGAAGGTGTGGGAGGAGCAGCTCATCTCCTTGAACCCCAGCGAAAGTCGCATTGTCGCGCTGGGGCCCCACTTCGCGCCGCCGAGGACCTCCGCGCTCAGGGTTTGCCTGGACCCGGATGACACCATTCGGGAGCGCAATGAGAAGGACAACTGCCAGGAGCAAGGACTTGGCAGGGCGTCCGTCCGACTCTCCGTCCATTCGCGTGACGTCACCGTCTCTCCCGTGGGGGCGCACGTGGGCGAGAAGGTGCGGATCAGCGCCGTGGTTCGCAACAGCACGGCCAGGACTGCTCAGGCGGTCGTGGAATGGTGGCAGGGACGCCCCGCTTTTCTTGAGGGAATCAAGATTGGGGAGACCCCCATCCAAGTCCCGGCCGCGGTGGGAGCATCACCGGGGCTGGCGAAGGCCCACCTGGACTGGGTGCGCGAGGAGGGCCCGGTGGAGGTCTTCGCGCGCGTCGTGGCGGTCATGCCTCCCGAGGCCCGCGGCGACACGGTCAACAACGTCGCGGGAAGGCATCTCTTCCTCGAGTCCCTCCTCAACCTGGGGCTGGATGGAGCGGAGTCCTCCTCCCAGGTGGTGCAAGAGGTGCGCACGGGGCGATTGACGGGCCGCGCCGCGCCAGAGCTCGTCGTGGGGTATCTCGCCTCGTCCAGCCAGGCGCCCGGATGGACGGCGGGGGTCGCCCTCTACGAGCTCAATCCCGCGGGCAGCCATTCCTTGCTGTGGAGACACCCCGTTCAAGCGGGGCTTCAGGACCTTGTCCTGGCTGACCTGGAGGGGGATGGGCAGGGGGAAATCATTGTCTCGTCGACGGGTTTCAGCTCCACGCCTCCCCATGACCAGCGCATCACCGTTCTACGTCCGGATGGTACGACGAAATGGGAGAAGGCTCTCCCGCGCAATCGCGGTTGCGGCTTTTCGGTGCAGGGGGTGGGGCAGCAGCTTGCGCTGGGTGACGTGAACGCAGATGGCATTGCCGACATCGCCTATCTGGATACGGAACTGCTGGTTCTCTCGGGGGCCGACGGCCATGAGCTTTTCACGACCCCGCTCCTGGGTGAGGACTCTTCCTGCTATGGCTCACCCCGTGCGGAGGTGCTGGATGTGGATGGGGATGGGGCCAATGAGATTCTCGTGGTCCACCCGGGGCGGATGTCCCTTGTCAGCCATACGGGTGCGCTGCGGTGGCAGGTGGGGCCGGTGCCTGGCTACGGAAATGCTTTCAGCATTGCGGACGTGGACCTCGACGGTAGCCCGGAGGTCATCCTCCCGCAGCACAGGGGGCCTGCCCAGGCCTGGAATGCGCGGACGGGAGAGCGTCTCCAGGTCGGAGTCTTCTTCGATGGAGCCTTCTGGGGACTGAGCGTCGGAGCGCTTCGCCAGGACGGGCTGCCCTACGTTGCCTCGACGAGCAACTCGGGAACGTCGCACCTGGCCGCCTTCACGCAGGAGTTGGACTACCTCTGGGAGACCCAGACCTCATCGGAGGAAGTGGTCGACGTGCACATCGGCACGCTCGCGGACCTGCGGGGATGGGGACGGCCGCAGCTTCTCTTCAACTCCACTTGGCGCGCTCTCATGATGCTGGACGGCAGGGATGGCCGGATGCTCACGGACCTGACCTCGCCGCTGCCCTCCGGGGTGGGGGCCAATTCGAACCTCGCCTACCGCCACGACAGGCCGCCCGTGGTAGCGGACATCGACGGGGATGGCCGGGCCGAAGTCCTCGTCGCGGGGGCGAGCTGGTCCTGCCGCACGGACATCTGGCCGCAGACGCAGGCTCCTGACTACGGCTGCAATCAGGTCTTCATCTACGCCAGTTCCCACTGGGCGAAACAGCCCACCGCGTGGCCCACCCGGTTTCTGCGGAAGGGGCAGGTGGGGGAGGACTTGAAAGTCAGCACTGACTACCGGTGGTGGACGAAATCCCACGGCAATACCTTCAACCAGCAGTTCGACCAGGAGCCCGCGCGACTGCTTCCGGACCTGGCCGTCACCTCCAGGGACCTGTCCTCCGTCCCGGTGATGGGGACCGCGGGCGCCTCGCTCCAACTGTCCGCCGTGGTGCACAACCTGGGAGGACTCCCGGCTTCCAATGTGAAGGTGTCTTTCTTCGACGGAGACCCGAAGGCGGGGGGGAGGCACCTTGGGGACGCCGTGGCTACGGGCCCTCTCGCGGTGCGAAAGGGGACTGCCACCGCCAGCCTTCCCTGGGTGGCCTACCCGGAAGGCGAGCACCTCATCCATGTGGTGGTGAATCCGGATGAGGCCATCGAGGAGAGCGGCCGCGAGAACAACAGCGCTTCCTTCCGGGTGTTCGTGCAGCCGGGAGGGCCACTGTGCGACCTGGCCATGGACGCCGCCCGTATCTCGGCCACGCCCGCGGCGCCGGGCGCGGGCGAGTCCGTGACGCTCACGGCCACGGTGCGAAACGTGGGTGGCATGGACTGTGCGGCGTCCCTCGTCACCGTCCACGACGGTGCTGGCACATCTCCGGCGAGCTTCGCCGCGTTGCGCGCGCTGGAGGCTGGACAGGAGGAGACAGTCTCCCTTTTCCTCACCGCGTTGCCAGGCACCCGTGTGTACCGGTGGGTGGCGGATGCGACCGGCGTGACGCTGGACGTGGATAGAGGCAACAACGAAGCCTCCTTCCAGCTTGTCGTCCCAGCGTCCGCGCTGCCGGACCTGCTGGTGGCTTCCCTCTCGGCCTCGCCAGCCTCGGCGTTCGCGGGTGAGGCCGTGGCGCTGGAAGCCACGGTGCGAAACCAGGGAGCCGCAACACCGGCGAGCCGCTACCGGGTCCGGATGGGGACCTTCACGATGGGGGAGGGGGCTCTGCCGCCGCTCCGTAGCGGGGAGGCGACCACGGTCGTGGTACCCCTCACCGCGCCCGAGGCTTCCGCGCAGCTTCTCTTAGAGGTGGACCCGGACGCGGAGGTGGCGGAGTTCCTCGAGACGAACAACACTGCCTCGACGTCCCTGGAGGTCGCAGCCAGCCAGTTCCTCCTGTCCATGGAGGCCTCGCCCGCCTCCGCCGGTCCCGAGACGCTGGTGGGCCTGTCGCTCACCTTGGAGAACCAGGCACCCGTGGCCAGGGACGTTCGCCTGGATGCCAGGGTGGTAGGGCCGGACGGACGCTTGGCCGTAACACTCCTGGAGTCCGCGCGGGAGGTGCTGGGCGCGAACGAGCGTACCGTCCGAAGTCTCGACTGGACGACCGGAAGAAGCGCCCCGGGGGTGTACCGGGTGCGGGTGTCGGCGTCGGTGGGGGGGCGTCTGCTTGCGCGAGGCGAGACCTCCGTGACGGTATGGCACGAGTCCGCCGCGGGTACTCAGCTGGTAACGGACAGGGGCACGTACGCTCCCGGACAGGAGGTCCTCCTCAGTCAGCGTGCCACCAACCTGAGCCGCAACGCGGCGCTGGAGGGGGCCGTGGTACGCATCTCCGTCCTCGAGACGGACGGTGCCGAGTTGTATGCCTCGACGCGGCCCCTGCCCAGGCTTCCCGCGGGAGGCTTCGTGGACACGACCGACCTGTTCCACATCTCGCCGCACCTTGCGCCGGGGGCCTACGTGGCGGTGGCGAGGGTCTTGAGCACGAGTGGTGTTCCCCTGGCCGAGGCTCGTGCGGCATGGACGCTTGCGTATGAGGCGCCGGAGGCGGTGAAGGGCACGCTGTCGGCGCAGAGCCCGTTCCCCATTGGCCCGGCTCTCATGGCTCGTGTCTCCCTCGCCAACACGGGCGGCATGGACGTCGAGAACGAGGTGCTGGACGTACTCCTCCTGGATGCGGCTTCGTTGCAGCAGCAGTCCGTGGCCTCGATGCAGGTCAGCCTCGCGGCGGGCCACGGCGAGACGGTAACGGTGCCCGTGCCGACGAGCGGCCTCCCGGAGGGAGTGAAGCTGCTGGTAGCCCGGCTGAATGGACGGACACTCACCCGCATCCTCGCTACCGCGGAAACCAACACGGACAGGGAGCCTCCCGTCATCACGGTCCAGGGCGTGGCGGAGGGCCTGCTGACTCGCGAGGACGTCACCCCGGTGATTGAGGTGCGGGATGCGAGCCCCGTCTCGGTAGTGGTGTTGCTGGACAACCAGCCCTTCACGAGTGGCACCCCCGTGTCCGCGGAGGGAGCTCACATCCTCTCGGTAACGGCGGTGGACGTGTACGGCAACCGCGGCGAGCAGAGCCACCGCTTCACCCTGGACAAGACGCCGCCACAGCTTGTCCTCAACGGAGCCGACCACCAGGCCGTGCTGCGCACGCCGGTGGCGCTGTCCTGGGAGGCGGAGGACGCGCACCCGGGGCCTCCGGCAACCGGACAGTTGAATGCCGCATCCATCCCCTCGGGATATGTCGTCGATGTCGAGGGAGAGTACGTGTGGACGGTGGAAGCCACGGACGCGGCGGGCAATGCCGCGCAGGAGACACGGAGCTTCTGTCTGGACTTCACCCCGCCCTCCATTGCCATTGCTGGCGTGGCGGAGGGAGCCCACTACAAGGGGGCCGTGAGTCCCGTGGTGGAGGTGACGGACCTTCATCCGGTGACCACCTTCCTCACGTTGGACGGGGAGCCCTTCACGTCGGGAGACATGGTGACGACGGCCGGGGTGCACCTCCTGCACGTGGTGGCCCTGGATGGCGCCGGAAACCAGGCGACGGCACAGGTGTCCTTCACACTGGACTTCACCACGCCCACGATTCAGGTGGCGGGGGTGACGGCGGGCACCTCCTATTCCCAGTCCGTCGTCATTGAGTACACGGCGTTGGACGATCACCTCGCCATGGTGTCGGCCACGATGGACGGAGCCCCCTTCTCCTCGGGTGACACCGTGGGCGCGGAGGGGCCACACACCTTCGTGGTGAGGGCGGTGGACCTGGCTGGAAACGAGGCCCGGCTTGCCATTCCTTTCACCCTCGACTTCTCGGGGCCCGTCCTCCAGGTGTCGGGCGTGGTGTCTGGGGCCTTCCATGCGCGGAGCGTCACCATCCACTACTCGGCGCAGGACGCGAACCTGGCTTCCCTCCAGGCCACCCTGGACGGGACGGACTTCACCACGGGTAGCATCGTCGATGCGGAGGGGCCGCACACCCTCGTGGTGCGAGCCAGGGACACCGCGGGCAACGAGTCCAGCACCACCGTCTCCTTCACCCTGGACTTCACTCTACCGGACATCGAGGTGTCCGGGGTCAGCGAGGGGGCCACAGGCGACGCCTTCGTCATCGGCTTCACCGCGACGGACACACACCTCGACACCGTGGGGGCGACGCTGGACGAGAGGCCCTTCGCCCCTGGAACGCGAGTGGATGCCCGCGGCACGCATGCCCTCGTCGTGACGGCGACGGACAAGGCGGGCAACAGCGCGACACGCACCGTCCACTTCGAGGTGGTGCCGTTGACGCCTGTGTTCAACTATGCCCTGTGTGCCTTTGGAAGCCTCACCCTGCGCAACCATGCGCAGGTGCAGGGCTCCGGAGGCAGCGGCCCCGCGTCCGTGGCGGCGCATGGTGCCATGGTCCTCCAGGGGCTGGCCCGGGTCTCGGGTGATGTCGTGGCGGGAGGGAGCCTCTCACTCGAAGGAGCGGCCCGTGTGGAGGGGAGGGCCTACCATGGTGGAGCATTCTCCCGGACAGGCCAGTCCGTGGTGGAAGGCGGCGCCCAGCGCGTCATCCCAGCACCAGCGCCGTGCGAGTGCGGCTATGACGTGGCCCGGTACCTCGCCGAGGTGAAGGCGGACAACGACAACGCGACGCTGGCGACGCTGCCCGATAGCCATCTCTGGTGGAAGGATGGAGTCTTCCTCCTGGACGGCGTGACGGTGGCGCTGCCCGCGGGCCGCTATCATGCGAAGCGCATCACCCTCTCGCGGAAGGCCGTGCTGAAGGCGGCGCCAGGGGCGAGGGTGGAGCTGTTCGTGGAGGAAGGCGTCACCGTGGGGACCGGTGCCTTTCTCGGTGGGCAGCCCTCCAGCGCAAGCGCCCTGCTGGTGGTTTCGGGCGCGGACGCCGCCCGGGGGCAGGGCGTGGTGGTGGCCAATAACTCGGACGCGGCGCTGTCGCTGTACGCACCGGCCGCGGACATTTCCCTCTCCAACAACTCGCGGCTGTATGGCGCGGTAGTGGGGCGCAACGTGGCGGTGGAGAACCACCACACGCTGATGCTGACACCCGGGCCGCAACAGACCCCGCCGCCCCTCACCTGCCAGTAGGGCCACGAGGAATACATCCCATGTTGAAGCGCAAGACGACTGGCTTTCGGGTGCTGTCGGCCCTGCTCGCGGGCCTCACGGTGTTCTTCTATTGCAGCGAGGGCTTCGCGAAGGCGCACGCCGCGGAGAGTGCCATGCGGCAGCGCATCGAGGAGGCGGCGAAGCACCTGCGCGTGTCTCGAGAGCGCCTGGAAGACCCGGACGCGTGGTGGGGCCGGGAGAAGCTCGCGGCCGCGGAGCGGCGCAGGGCCTCCCTGGAGAAGATGAAGCTGTTCGCAGGGCAGTACGAGTCCGAGATACGCGCGGCCCAGGCGGCCAGGGAAGCGCGGCGAATCATTGCCGCGGACGCCAGGGGGCCCCTCGTTCTCGAGCTGGCGGAGGCGAGCGCCAGGGGCCTTTCGCGAGACACGCTGGAGAAGCGGCTGGCGAAGGCGTCACCCGTGTGGGCGAAGGCCTCGCGCGAGGGCGCCGCCCGGAAGCGGACGGGGCCCTCCGAGCAGCCCTTCTCTCCGGCCCGGCTGAAGCACCTGTCGGTGCAGCCGAAGACGCCGCGGGTGCTGCCATTCCGGGGACACCTGACACCGGAGGTGAAGGCCCTCTATGCCGGGGTGCTGGGCGAAGGGGCGAGGGTGGCGCGGTGGGACGGCAGCGAGGTCGCGGTGGAGGACGTGCTGCGCCATGGGGTGCGGCCTCCCGAGGTGCGCCTCGCCTCGCTGGCGAGTGACGCCTTGGGAATGCTGCCCCTCATGGGCGCGCTGCCTCCGCCCACGGAGGAGGACCTGGCCCAGACGCCGGAGACGCGGCGCACGCCCGAGTTGGAGGCCCTGGCGGCTTCCCTCGGGGGCAAACCCCTGGCCCTCTACAACTATGTGCACACCCGCGTGAAGCCGGAGCTGTACCACGGCAGCAAAAAGGGAGCGGTGGCGACGCTGGAGGAGGGGGCGGGCAATGACTGGGACTCGGCCGCGCTGCTGGTGGCGCTGCTGCGCGCCTCGGGGGTGCCAGCGCGCTACGAGTACGGAACGGTGCGCCTCTCCAGGGCCCAGGCGGAGGCCCTCACGGGCGAGAGTGACGTCACCATGGCCGCCTGGCTGCTTTCCAGGACAGGTATCCCCGCGGCCGCCACCAGCGATGGCACGGGCGTATTGGCGGAGCGGGCCTGGGTGCGCGCCTACGTGCCCTACGGCAACTACCGGGGCGCCGGCCCTGGAGGGGAGAAGCTGTGGGTGCGGTTGGATCCGGGCATGAAGGTGATGAAGCACCGCCAGCCCGTCAACCTGCGGGGCCTCGTCCGCTTCGATGCCGGCGCCTACCTCGCGGCGCCCACGCCGAAGACGCCGCTGGAGGTGTTCGAGGGGCAACTGCTTGCCGCCGCCCAGCAGAGAAACCTCTGCAACACGCTGGAGGATGCGGCGTGGGTGGCGGGCATTGACGAAGCGGACTTCCGCCTCCTGCCCTCGGAGCACCCGGCACGGGTGGAGGCGAGCCTCTTCAACGTGGCAAGGCCACCCGCCACCATGCGCCATCAGGTGGAGGTCAACCTGGACGGGGAGGTGCACAGCTTCGAGCTGGCGGAGCTGCAATCCCGCACGCTGGCCCTGCGCTACCCTGGGGCAACGGCCGCGGACGAGGAGGCCATCGCGAGAGCCGGTGGCATCGTCCACGTGGTGCCCTACCAGGTGAAGGTGGTCCCGACCCTGGTGTTGGAGGGCGTGGAGGTGAAGCGCTTCGCCCCTGTGCACCCGGGCACGGTGCAGACGCTCACCGTTCGCACCACCTTCCCCGCAACCTCTCCTGCCCTGGCGGTGCACCAGCCCGTCGCGGGGAGCGTGTATTCCCTCCTCACCGCGGCAGGTCCTCCGTCAACCCACCGCCTCGCGCGGCTGAAGTCCCGTGTCAGTGAGGCCACGGGGGACGCGCAGGTGGAGGCCGAGGTGCACTACGCCATGGCGCTCTATGCGCACCGCATGGTGACGGCCACCGCCCGGGTGGCGGACCTGCAGGGCCACCTGCCCCTGCGGCACGTCATGGAGGGACTGGCGGGCAAGGCCCTCCGCTTTACCGAACTCCACGGCACGCCGGTGGCACTTGCCCCGGGCCCCTACATCTTCGACGTCAACGCCTTCCAGGGAGTGCTGCCGAGAGACATGAATGCCTCGGAGGTTCCGCACCTCTTGACGCTGCTGGGACACCACAGCAGCGCCTTGGAGGCCAAGGTGTGGGAGGAGGTGCTGTCCACCGAGTCCATGTCCGCGGTGAGAGCACTCCAGGTGGCGGCAAGCCAACAGGTGCCCGTGTACCGGCTGACGAAGGCCAACCCGGACGACAGGGCCAAGTTGGAGCTGTACCCGCCCGAGACGCTTCAGCATGTCGACGAGGCCCTCGCGGCCGGGTGGACGGTGACCATTCCCGAGCGCCCCGTCAACCACCACCAGTACCAGAACCAGATTGGTTACATCCTGCTCAATCCGGTGACTGGCGAGGGGGGATACCGCATTGGCCAGCTGCTCAATGGCGGCATCTCAAGTGAACGGGGAGGGAGCGAAGGCCCCGCGGACGACTGCTCGGGGTGCAGCCGGGATGAGGCGCCCGTCGGTAGCACCGTGGACCTGAGCAACGGCAATTTCCGCGAGACGTGGACGGACCTGACGCTGCCCGCGCCAGGGCTGCCCGTGGTGTGGGCACGCACCTATGCCTCCCGGGCCTGGGGGCTCACGGGCCTCGGCTATGGGTGGATGCACAGCTATGGCATGTACCTGCGGCCGGAGGTGGACGGCGGCCTCACCTACCTCACCGAGGACTGGCGCGAGGTACGCTTCACCCGGACGGCCACCGGGTACACCGTGGCGCCAGGGTGGCACCTGACGCTGACGAAGCTCGCGGATGGCCACCGTCTCCGGACGAAGCACGGCCTCGTTCAGGAATTCAACCTGGAGGGGAAGTTGCGGAGCGTCACCGACACGAGTGGCAACCGCGTGACGCTGACGTACCAGGCGGGCCTCCTCACCGAAGTGCGGGACGCCAACAACCAGGTGGCCCTGGGCTTCACCTACGCAGGCAACAAGATAGCCACGGTGACGGACCGGGTGGGGCGCACGGTTTCCTATGAGTATCAGGGCGACGACCTGACGAAGGTGACGGACGTGCTGGGCCACGCGGAAGCCTACGCCTACGACTCCGCCCACAACCTGGTGAAGCGGATGGACAAGCGGGGCAAGGTGTGGCTCAGCTTCCATGACTCGCTTTCCGACAGGTGGGTGGGTGGGGAGAACCCGCTGGGCCACCGCAGCAGCGTCCATTACGACGTCGTCAACCGCCGCACCGTGTACGTGGACAGGACGGGGGCGGCGTGGACGCGTGAGTACAACGCGAGGGGCAACCCCGTGGCCCTGGTGGACCCCCTGGGCAACCGCAAGGAGATGGAGTGGGACGCGGCCCTCAACAAGCGCAGCGAGAAGGACGGTCGGGGGTACGTCACACGGTACGAGTACGACAGCCAGGGCAACCTCATCCTGCAGACGGACGTCGACCAGGGGGGGGCGCGGTACACGTATGACAGCACCTTCAACCTGCCGAAGTCCGTTCAGCGGGTCGGGCTCCCCACCGTCACCAACACCTACGACGTGGCGGGCCGGCTGGTGTCACGGCTGGAGGCCGGAAACACCACCACCTACGGCTACGACGCGCGAGGGCAGCTCGTCACCGTGACCGCGCCCGGGGAGGCCACCACTCAGCTGACCTACGATGCGAGCGGCCTCATCGAGTCGGTGAAGGACGCGACGGGAGGCGTCACCCACTTCGGCTTCGACTCCGCGGGCCACCTCGTCAGCACCCGGGATGCGAACGGCCACACCCAGACGCTGGAGGTGGATGCCGCGGGCCAGATGCTCGCCATGGTGGATGCAATGGGGGCGCGCACCGAGTCCACCTACGACGCGGCTGGAAACCGCCTCACGCAGAAGGACGCACGCGGCCACGAGACGCGCTTCACGTACGACGCGGCAGGCCGCCTCACGCAAGTGATGGATGCCCTCGGTCACACCACCACCACGGAATACGACGCGGAGGGCCGGGTGGTGGCCCGGGTGGATGCGCGCGGGGCACGCACCACCACCCGGTATGATGCCGCGGGCCGGGCGGTGGAGACGACGGGGCCGGACGGGGCTACCACGACGGTGGGGTGGTGCGCGGACGTGCCCACCCAGCCTTGCGCGGAAGTGGACGCCCTCGGAAACCTCACCACCACCGAGTTCGACGTGATGGGACGCGTCACCCGGGTGGTGGACGCGCTGGGGCGGGAGACGCGGAGGGCCTATGACAGCGCGGGCCGCATCCTGACTGAGACGGGCGTTGGCGAGGCGCCTGCCACGTACCAATACGACGGCTACCGCGGACTGCTTCAGGCGGTGACACGGGGTCCCCTCACCGTCATGTATGAGTACGATGCTCGGGGCAACCGCACGAAGGTGACGACGGGCAATCAGGTCACCTCCTACGTCTACGACAAGGCCAACCGGCTCCTTTCCGAGAAGAATCCGCTCG
Organism: Myxococcus sp. RHSTA-1-4; assembly: GCF_020037125.1. Classification (GTDB taxonomy): domain Bacteria; phylum Myxococcota; class Myxococcia; order Myxococcales; family Myxococcaceae; genus Myxococcus. The sequence goes on along the minus strand of NZ_JAIQDG010000024.1, from coordinate 66,041 downwards.
GTGTGGTGACGAGCTTTACCTATGACGCCGCCGGCAACCGGGCTTCCCGGACGGACGGCAACGGGAGGACCACTTCCTACACCTACGATGCCAACGGACGATTGAGGGAGGTGCTCTTCGCGGACGGCAGCCGGTACGAGTACGGCTACGACGCCTTGGGCAACCGGACTCTGGAGAAGAGCCCCACCCATGAAAGGCGGCTCGCGTACGACTCCCTGGGACGCCTCCAGCAGGTGATGGACCTCTCGCTGGGGAAGACACTGGCGTATACCCATGATGCCAATGGCAACCGCACATCGGTGTCGGATGGGACGCTTGTCCACACGTACGCGTACGACAGGCGCAATCGCCTCATTCAGGCGATGGACTCCGGCGGCAGGCGGACCCTCTTCGAATACGACGCGGCGGGGAGACGCACGCAGGTGGCGCGCCCCAATGGGGTTGCTACCACCTACGCCTATGATGTCGCGGGCCAGGTGTTGAGCATCGTCCACGCGCGGAGTGGCACTGTGCTGGCGGGCTTTGCCTATACCTATGATGGAAAAGGCAACCGCCTGTCGAAGACATTTGCTGACGGCACCTCGGAGGTCTACGCGTACGATACGGGCAACCGGCTCACTCAGGTGGCATACGGACCACGGCGGGTGGTGAAGTACACGCTCAGTTCCGAGGGCAACGCAACCATCGTGGACGACAAGGTGAGGTTGTCCGACAACACTCAGCAGTCGACGTACACGGCTGCTACCTTCAATGCCTTCAACCAGTTGACGCAGGCGAGGAGGCAGGTATGCACCGTGGGTTGTACTACCACGGACACGGTCTACGCCTATGACGGGAACGGCAACCTGAAGGCCGAGACGACGGGGAGCCAGGTGAAGGCCTACGCCTGGGACATGGACAACCGGCTGCGCGGCATCACGATGCCGGACGGAGTTGTGAATGTGTATGAATACGATGCCAACGGTTTGCGCACCATGCAGGCCACGCCTTCGGGTATAACTCGTTATCTATTGGATGGCGAAAGTGTCCTGGCTGAGTTCGACAGTGCGGGCGCGACGAAGACGAGCTACCTGACGAATCCACAAGCAGTTGATGAGATTCTGTCTTTCGAAAAAGACGGAGTTGCCTTCTCCCCGCTTACGGATGCGCTTGGAAGCATCTATGCCGTGGCGGATTCCTCTGGGGCAGTGGTTGGTGGTTATAGCTATGACGCATATGGTGATCGGAAGACCACGGGCTCAGGGCCACAACTGGCATTCGGCTTCACGGGCAGGGAGCATGATGCAAGTGGCCTGAGGTATCACCGAGACAGGTATGCTGACGCGATGGTGGGTCGGTGGAACCAAGTGGACAGACTTGGAATGCTCGCTGGTGCGAACTTCTATGAATATGTAGGTGGTAAGGCTGTCCTGCATCGAGACCCATCCGGAATGATCGCTACAAACTCGATGGATGCGTTGCTGCTGGCCAACTTCCCCGCCTGGCTCCAGATTGCAGTTGAAGTCGGAATTGTGGCTGGTGGCATGGGGGCAGTTGCTAGTTTTGCGAAAAGATATGTTGGCGTGGGTCGTGAAATATCTGTCATGGTTGGGGCTTGTGTAGCTTTGAAAGAGATGGAGTCCAGGCGGGTGCTCTATCGTGGTCTTTCGAAAAAAGATCTTCAGGAGTATTCTTTTCATGGGTATGTTTTGAGTGAGTATGCTCGTGCCGGGCGCACTCTGTCGGACGCGATGAGTAGAGCAACGGCACATACTGCCTATTTCCACATGGAGGAGACGCTTGCGGGTTCCCCGTGGATAAGTGTGACGAGATCTCCTGTTACTGGGTTGCGGTACGCCACTACGGGTGGTTTTGATAGTGAGCCGTCGGGACGAGTCATGAAAATCACGACGATGCGGGCCAGCGTGCCCACTGAAGCGGGAGGAAAGTCTGCAGCAGAGGATCAGGAAGAACTCCTTTTTTATAAGCTGGGGCTTGCTGGGCTGGATGAACTCTTGCTCGTGTGGTAGTGGATTTTCGTGTGTTTCTGGCTGTTTGCGCTCTCGTTGTACGGGGGCTGACGTTTGAGGGTTTTCGGGCTGTGTGTGCGAGGTGAGTTGGCGCATTGCCTCTTTGATGTGCTTCAAGCGGCTTCGGAGCCTGAGGACACTTGAGGCCTCGTCCTGTGGTCATGTCCGAGGCGCTCGCAGAGGTCGTGGCGGGCCCTATCCTTCTTGGTGGTCTGTCATGGGCCAGCGTTCCGAGGCAGGGCGGACGGGCATTCCACGGTCGTGGTAGGATGTCGGTTGCTCGCAGATTCGCTCAGGCAGGGGCAAGTGTCCTCCCGGGTGCTGGGGCAATTCGAGGTGTCGAACGGGCGTGGTTTATGCGGTGATTTGTTTTGAGGAGGTTTCGTGTCTGATATTTCTTGGGTGGAAGTGGCCAAGGAGTTGATGGCTCGTGGGGAGTCGGCCCCTGAGGTGTTGGTGCTGGCATTATGCTGGTATGGAGTGGGCGAGGAGGGGCGGCAGGGAGGGGGGTATCCTCGCGCAATGGCCGCAGTAGCCAAGGCATTGGGGAGGGACACAGGCGATGTCGAGCGCGAAGTGATTGCACGGACCGCAAAGCGCGCCGGGGCAGCTCGGGCTGTGAGGCGGGTGCTGAACTTACGTCAGGCGCTCGAAAGTATTCCCGCTGTTGGGAGTGTCAGGGAGTTCGGACCAGCCGAGCCTGAGTTTCACGCCGAAATGGCACGTAATTATGCAATGTATCTCGGCGTTCCACTTCCAGAGCCTGAGGTTTCGAGGCAGTGGGTGAGGTTGTTTCAGGAGCTGGGCGCGCATGGAGTTGTTGACATTGATGCTTTGTTTGTTCTTGCTCGCTTCTGGAGGGTGGCCCTGACGGCAGGTGAAGTCGCCGAAGCGCTTGATGAAGAGGACGCGTATGTCACAGTCGCAGAGGTGTTGGGGGTCGATCCTGCTCAGTTGAGGAGTGAGTCCGTCGACCGTCTTGCGAGTGTCAGCCTTCTGAGTGGTCCAAATCCTGTGGAGGGGGCGCTCCATGCTGAGGGTGTTCTGGCTAAGCTTCCTGGTGTTCTTTCTGTCGAACGCATGGCGGGGCGCTTCCCGCCTGTGGTGATCGCGAAGCGCCTCTTGGATGGGAGAACTCCTCTGGCTCCATGGGAGCAGTTCAGTGAGGAGCCGGGTTCTCTTCGCTGGCGGATGGGTCCCGGCGAGGCATATATGGGCATGTGGCTGGGGTTTTGGCGCTCGCTTGAGGACGAGGAACGGGCAGCTTACCTCCTTGAGCACTCTCCGACATCCAAGTGGAAGGTATGGCTGAAGCGTATCGAGGCCATCAGCGAGCGCTAAGCCAAGGAGACTAAGTCCGGGATCTTCTGCGCTTTCTGTGGGGTGAAGAACAGCCCATCAGAGCAGAGGCGCGCAAGAGTTCGCGAGGACGGGGCTGCCTCGCGGGTTGCGTGCCCCTGAAGGGCCATCCGCGGCGGGGAGATTCAAGACAAGGGTCGTGGCAGTCCTCGGCCCTTCGGTTTGGCCATGGACTGCGTCACCGGCCCGCGGCCCGGCAAGAACTCGTTGGCAGGCAAGCTCCGTTGGCACGTCTGCTTATGCGAGGCCCGGCAGCGGCGGGTTGAGCAGCAGCCCTCCGCAGCATAGGAACACCATCGCCTTGAGGGCCGCGGTGTTGCGGAAGCCATACGCTCGTCGCATCACCAGCCGAATCTTGTTGTTGAGCCCTGCCTCCACGCCGTTGCTCAGCCCCGTCTGGGTGTAGGCGACGATGCCCTGTTTGTGGCGCCGCACTGTCTTCGACAGGCGGACGAAGGGCTTGAGCTTGGAGCGGCGCGCCCACTGGCACCAGCTGTCCAGGTGCTCGGAGGCTCTCGCCGCCTGGCGGTAGTCCATGCCTCGGGCCAGGCTCTCCTTGAGCAGGTACGCGCGGTACAGCCGCCGGTTGAGCCGCTGCACTTCGTCCAGCTTCTGCTCCTGGCGCAGCGTGAGGTTCCACGGGTTCTTCAGCAGCGCCCAGCGGCTCTTCTTCACCCCCGGGGCCGCTTCGGTGCCCGCCACCCGACGCACCTCTTCCCGGCGCACCTCGTCCACCGCCTCGTTGGCCAGCTTCTGCGCGTGGAAGCGGTCGAACACCTGCACCGCCTGCGGCGCCCGCTGCTTCACCACCTTGGAGAAGTCCGCGCTCAAGTCCTGCGTCACGTGCGTCAGTTGCCGCGTCCTTTCGGCCCCCAACTCATCGAAGAAGCCGTTCAGCGTCTCTTCGCCCTTTCCCTCGCCCATCCACACCACGCGCGACTGAAGGTGGTCCACCACCACGCTGAGGTACTGGTGGTAGCGCCGGTGACTCACCTCGTCCACACCGATGAGGTAGAGCTCGTCCAGCCGGTGCGCGTCCAACCGCTGCGCGACGACGCGCTCGACGATGGTGCCCACGGTGCGCCAATTGATGGCCATCAGCCGGCAGGTGGCGCTCTTGTCCATGCGCTGGGCCAGCCAGGCCACCATCTCCTCGAACTCGCGGGTGAAGTGCGAGTCATGCTCGGCCCACGGCACCTGTTCCACGCGCACGCCGCACCGGCGGCACTCCGCGCGGCGCGGGGCGTAGCTCAACCAGAAGGCCGTGCGCCCCAGGGCCAGATGCCGCCACAGCCGCGGCGGGCAGGAGTCATAGCGCGGGCAGGAGCGGCCACTGACACCACATCGGGACTTGCGCCTGGGCGGCTGCACTTCCACCACCACGCCGCGCGGCTCGAAGCGGGCGCCTCGCACTCGCAGCCCCTTCACCCCCAGCAATCGCTCCAGCAGCTTCTCCACCCCGACCCGCGCCACCGTCCGACTCCCCCGCCGAGCTGTCCGTGCCACCCAGGCCCATGCTGGGGGAGCGTGGTGTGCAGGGCGGTTGCCAGCGAGGGCACGATGTGGAGAGAGTCTCGGAGCCTCACGCCGGGCGTCTCCCCTCGCGGACTACCGTCCCCCGAGGGAAACCCACGAGACCTACAGAAGAGCCCAACGTTCTTGGTGGCAGTGTCGCAAGGAGGGGAGGCTGTAAGGGAGTGGGTCGCCAGGAGTGATGTTGGATTGATGCCCCGGTTATGATGGCGGCCATGTTCCGCGATTGGAAGGTAGAAGCGTGAGCGATTCCCCACGAAAACGTTCTGACCATGCCGCGCGGATGGCTCGCGCCCTCGTCTCTCTGGACGGATTGTCCGTCGGGGATGCGTTCGGCGAGCGCTTCTTCGTCTCGCGCGAGCTGGCGCAGTCGCTGGTGGAGCAGCGCGCCATGCCTCGCGCACCCTGGCGGTACACCGACGATACGGAGATGGCGCTTGCCATCGTCCAGGTGCTGGAAGACCACGGCCATATCGACCAGGACGCGCTGGCGCGCCTCTTTGCGACTCGCTACCGCAACGACAAGAATCGCGGCTATGGAGGCACCGCGCACGACATCCTGCAGAAGCTCGGGCTCGGTCTTCCTTGGCGTGAGGTGTCCGCAGAGGTGTTCGATGGTCAGGGCTCCATGGGAAACGGCGGGGCCATGCGCGTGGCGCCGTTGGGGGCGTACTTCGCGGGAGACATGACCCGGGTGGTGTCCGAGGCCCGGGCCTCGGCGGAGGTGACGCACATGCACCCGGAGGGACAGGCGGGAGCGATTGCCATCGCGGTCGCCGCCGCGTGGGCCTGCCAGTGGACGGAAACCCACGGCTCCGCGAGGCAGCTCTTCGAGGTGGTGCTGGACCACACGCCCGCCGGAGCAACGCGGCAGGGGCTGGAGAGGGCCAGGGCCTGGCCGCTCGATGCCAGTCCATCCTCGGCGGCGCGCGAGCTCGGCAGTGGGCAGAAGGTCATTTCCGAGGACACCGTGCCCTTCGCCGTGTGGTGTGCGGCGAGGCACCTCGACTCTTTCGAGGAGGCCCTCTGGAACACGGTGTCTGGCTTTGGAGATAGAGACACCACCTGCGCCATCGTGGGCGGAACCGTCGTGTTGAGCGCGGGCCCTGCGTCCATTCCCGCGACGTGGCTTGCTTCTCGGGAGCCCCTCCTTCTGCGAGTCTGACGCCACCGCCGAGCCCACCTCGCCAGCAGTCGAATCGCCGCCGCGATGTCCTCCGGCACCTCCTCCTGGAGGAAGTGTCCCGCCTGCGTCTCGGTGTACGAGTACGAGTTGCTGCCGGAGCGACTCCGAGCAGTCGCCAGGGGAAACCGTGATTGATACAGCGGAGGAGTTCGTGCGCCTGCGCATGAGCGACAAGCAAGAGGAGTATTCGCGTGCGGCTCACGAGACAGCGGAGGAATCAGTCTGGCTCGATGTGATCCGCCGCTTCCCAGAGATGAGGAAGTGGGTGGCTCATAACAAGACGATTCCGCCCAGCATCATTGCGGTGCTTGCGTCTGACCCTGACCCTGCTGTTCGGGACATGATTGCGATGAAAAGGCGAGCTGGGCCTGCCGTCTTGTTGAAGTTGTCGCATGATTCGAGTGCTGGTGTTCGTCAGGCAGTCGCGATGAACGCCAAGGTTCCCATGGAGATACTCCGGCAGCTGGCGAACGACCCTGATGAAGATGTCGCAGAGGCCGCGCGGGGGCGACTTGACTCCATGGAGTAGTTGTTGCCGCGCGCCTTGTTGTTACGTGGTTGCCTGGCCAGCGCATGGTGCCGCGCGGCCCGTTCCGGAGCGTGTCGCGGTTGAGGCAGCGGCGAACCAGGGCAGCGAGGCAGGTGGACAGCGTACTCGACCATCGGCAAGGCCGAGGAGGGAGCTTCTCAGGTGGGCGGCGCCTTGGGCCGAGGACTCCCGGCTTCAACGGTGCGCACCGCTCGCCGCCGCTGAACCATACGAAGTGCGGGAGAGCCGAGAAACGGGGTCCACTTCACTGGACGTGCCGGGGGAGCACTTCGCTGGGGCGCTCAAGGGAGTGCCGCAGGGCGACGGTGAGCGGCCGGGCCCAGGGCGGCTGCGCGTCGACTCCCCTCCGCGCGAGCGGCGTGAGCAGGCCCGCGCGGAGAGGTGAGTGAAACGGCCGAGGCTCAGTCCCAGGTGTCCTCCGCGGGCAGGGAGCCGCCGACGTCGATGCTGATGGCCTCATTCGAGAAGGTGTACGTCTCCGTCGAGGTGACTGGCCTTGAATGCGACAGGCGGCGCGACCCTGGCCTCCGCTGGAGCAAGGGACTCTCATTGCTCGGGAGCCCCTGCCGCGGCGTGTGTGACGCCTCGGCTTCTCGCCGGAAGCCTCACGCCCCCGCCGAAGCCACCCGCCGCACCGCCGCGGCGATTTCCTCCGGCACCTCCTCCTGGAGGAAGTGCCCCGCCTGCGTCTCGGTGACACGGGCATGAGGCAGCGCCTCGCGGTGCCGCTTCAGCGCGCGCCCGAGAATCGGGTCCCTCAGTCCCCACACCAGCTCCGCGGGCCCCTGGAAGCCGCGGACCCACGCGTCTCCCTCCGCCAGCTCCGCCACCGTGGGGTGTCCTTCCCGGTTCGGCACCATGCGCGCCAGCGCCAGCGGCGCGGCCCGGTCCACCACGTGCCGCAGCGGCCATGCATACGCCCGCGCCACGTCGCCGGAGATGCTCCGTGCGTCCCCCTGCGTCCTTCCCAGCACCGGCACCGGGAAGTTGAACACGCGGAACGCCACGTCACTCACCACCGGCAGGTGCGAGAAGCGGTGGAACGCCGTCGCCTTGAACGCGCGCGGTGTCAGCACCGACGTGTTCATCACCACCAGCCCCGTCACCCGCCCTCCCGAGCGCGCCGCCATCCACGCGCCCATGGGCCCACCCCAGTCCTGCACCCCCAGCACCACGTCCCGCAAATCCAACCGCTCCACCAAATCCAGCAGCGCCTGCCCATGGTTGCGCAGCGAGTGCGCCGCCAGCGCGTGCGGCTTGTCGCTCAACCCCAGCCCGATGAGGTCCGGCGCCACCAGGCGCAGGCCGCTCCCCTCCAGCGCCGCCATCACCTTCCGCCAGAGGAAGCTCCACGTGGGGTTGCCGTGCAGGAGCAGCACCGGCCGGCCGTCTCCATGGTCCAGGTAGTGCATCCGGTACTGCCTCGGTCCGAAGCGCACCGGCGCGAAGTGGGAGCGGAAGGGGAGCAGGCTCGCGATGAAGGGGGGAAGGGCGTCCATGGTGGCCGGTAGACGTTTAATCCCTCGCTTCCTCCTGAAGCCAACACCCTTTCCCAGTGACTGGCGGCTGGCTGACGGCTCGCACCTGGGGGCGGGCTGCAATCCTGCAAGGAGGCCACAGCCTCTATCCGAAGGCCCCCGGGCCTGCTGGGCGTTCATTTGGGGGGCGGAGGAGGCGTGGCATGAAGGCAGTGGCGATCATCCTCGCTGCGGGAGAGGCCCGGCGGATGGCCCATCCCAAGGCGCTCATCGAGCACGAGGGAGGCAAGAGCTTCCTCCAGTCATTGGCATCCACCTTTGGTAAGGCGGGCTGCTCGGTGCTGGGGGTGGTGGGAAAGGACTCCGAGGCCGTCCGCGAGCAGCACCCCGGCCTGGACCTGGTGGAGGCGGAGCGGTGGCAGGAGGGGCCCCTGGCCTCGGTGAAGGCGGGGCTCGAGGCCGCGCTGGAGGCCGGGGCGGAGGTGGTGCTCCTCCACCCGGTGGACATGCCCGCGCTGCGGGCCTCCACGCTCAAGTCCCTCCTCAAGATGATTGGGGAGGCGGACGACGTCCTCCGTCCGGAGTTCGAGGGAGCGCCCGGCTGGCCGCTGGTGCTCTCCCGGGGCGCGGTGGAGCGGCTGCGCACCGCGGAGGGCGCGCAGGTGGAGCCCGCGCTCTCGAGCCTGAAGACGCGGCGTGTCCCGGTGAAGGACCCGGGCGTGGTCGTCAACATCAACACGCCGGAGACGTATGAGCGGCTCTTCGGAATGGCGCCACGGCTGGCGCCTCCGCCGAAGCGCCGCGGCAAGCGGGCGGCTCCCACGGCCACCACCGTGGCGGAGCTGAGTGGCGGCTCGGCGCCCATGGCCGCCGCGTCCGAGGAGTGAGTCCCCGAGGGCCGGAGCTTCCCCTCTCGGGCGGCTCCGGCCCGGAAGTGCTTCCGGGAAGGGAAGGGCCCGTCCGCCGCCAGGCGGGGGCACGCGCGTCAGAACGTGAGTCCCAGGCCGAGGTAGGGACCGCCGAGCGCGTCTTCATGCATCTCGCCGTCCACATGGCCGGCGTCGTTGAGGTACAGGGCCCGCCAGCCGCCGCGCAGGTTGAGGGCGCCCAGGTGCACGGCCATGCCGAACTGCGCGTCCACCTGCCGGTGCGGGAAGGGGACGGCGTGCACGCGCGCCTCCAGGTCCACCGGTGAGCGGCCGATGCACGCCTCCACCGAGGCGCCCAGGCTGGGGCCCACGAAGATGATGTCCGGCGCGTGAGCGGTGGCCGCTCCGGCCTCCACGCGCATGCGGCCGCGAGGGCCCGCCCACAGCGCCGCCGTGACGTGCGCGCTCAGCAGGGTGATGCGGTCCACCTCGTCCGAGCCGTCATCCGCCGGCAGGGAGATGCCCGTGACGCGGGTGTCCAGGCCCAGGCGCCGGCCCTCCATGGCCATGAACATGCCCAGGGCCCCGCCCTCACCGAGCCGCTCGCCCTGCACGCCCAGGCGCACCAGCAGGGGCACGGGCTCGTGCCGCTCCCGCGTCACCCGCGTGAAGGCGGCCACGCGGGAGCGACGCGGGGGCGCGGCGAGGATGGCGCCCGCCACGATGACCTCGGGAATCGAGCGGGCCACCCGCGAGCGCCGGCGCCGGGGCGTGTCGTCATCCTGCGCCGCGGGCGCCTCGCGCACCGGCGACGCCCGGTGCGTACGCGGCCTGTCACTGTCGCTCCGGGGCCGCGAGTCGTTGTTCCGGCTCGGGCGGCTCGAATTGTTCGAACCGGAAGACGAGGAGGAGCGCTTGCCGAAGCGGGCCTCTGCGTCGGGGGCGCCCAGCAGGGCGCTGGCGGCGAGCGCGGCGCACAGCACGGCCTTGGAAGACGGCACGGTCCACTCCTCTTCTCTGGGATTCGAGAGTCTCGAGCGTCATTCAACCGCCTCCCCGGGGCGGCGGACCATGGACCCCCGGGAGGGGCGTGCCGTTGGCCAGTGTCTCCTGTGTGCCGGTGGACAGCGCCCCCTTCCGGCGCCCGGCGGCGCGCTCATGACTGGAACGTCACCCCCGGACCCGTGGCCCTGCGGATGCTCAGGGGCCAACACTGGTGGACCCTCGGGAGGCCCCGGAGGTTCGACACGCGTGTCTCTCGAATCGGGAGAGGCTAGGGTGGCAGCCGTGACCCAGGCAGTGGCGCGGCCCACGGTCCTCCTCGTGGAAGACGACCCGGACATCCGGGGCACCATGGCGGAGGCCCTGCACGACGAAGGCTATGAGGTGGCCATGGCCATCAATGGCCCGGAGGGCCTGCGCGTGCTGTCCACCCTGGCCGGGCCCTGCCTCGTCCTGCTCGATTTGGAGATTCCCCGGCTGGACGGCCGCGCCTTCGTGGAGCGGCTGAGGGAGGACGCGCGCTTCGGGGAGACGCGGGTGGTGGGCATGACGGGCGAGCCCGGGCCCATGCTGCCCGGCGCGGTGGAATTGCTGCGCAAGCCCATCAAGCTGGGCGCGCTGCTGGCGTCGGTGGCCCGGCACTGCCCCGGGCTGGAGGCCGGGAAGCCGCCGCGGTCCTCCGCTCAGTAGGTGAGCCCCAGGCCGAAGTAGGGGCCGTGGAACGTGTCCACGTGGGAGACGCCGTCCACGTGTCCGGCATCATCCAGCACCAGGCCCCGGTAGCCGCCGCGCAGCACCACCGCGCCCAGGTGCAGCGCCAGCGCGGCGCTCGCGTCCACCTGCCGGTAGGGGAAGGGCGTCATCTGCAGGCGCGCCTCCAAGTCCAGCGGGCCCGCGATGCAGGTCTCCAGGGACATGCCCAGGCTGGGGCCCACGAAGGAGATGTCCGGCGCGCTCGCGGTGCTCACGCCGGCCTCCGCGCGCAGCCGTATCCGCTCCAGGGAGATGAGCGCCCAGGTGAGGTGCGCCTCCGTCAGCAGGATGGAGTCCGTGCCCTCCGTCCCGTCGTCCGTGCTCAGCCCCATGCCGGTGAGGCGCGCGTCCACGCCGAAGCGCCGCCCCTCCAGGCCGATGAAGAGGTCCACCGCCCCGCCGTCCGTGACGGGCCCGCCCTGCATGCCCAGGCGGAAGGACAGCGGCGCCGCGTGACGCTCCCCACGCAGCTCATTGTCCCTCCGGCCCCGAGGCTGCACCTCCAGCCGGTGGTTGCCGCTGGTGAAGATGGCGGCGAAGAGGCTGAGGCCCGAGAAGTCGTCGTGGTGCTCGCGCACGTACCGGCGGCGCGGCCGCGAGCGGCGGTCGTCCTCGTCGTCGTCGTCCGAGTCCTCCTCGCCCACCGGGGTGGCCTCGTGCGTGTTGTCGTCCTTCTTCGAGTCGCTCTGGCTGGGCCGCGAGCGCTTGCCGAAGCGGGCCTCGGCCGGGCCCGGGCCCAGCAGCAGCCCGAGTGAGAGCGCGGCACACAGCATGGCGCGAAGTGGGGACACGGTTCTGCTCCTCGGTGGGTCCGACAATGGGCGGCCGGAATCCTGGACGGCCGCCCGGCTGCTTTATTCATCCAACCCTGAACACCGAGGCGCGGCCAACCCCACCGGGGCCTACTGCCCGGGTAGCTCGTACTTCTGGAGGCACTCACCCGGGGACTTGGGCCGGCACTTCGTGGTGCAGGCGGGTGGGTAGGAGCTGTAGGTGCACGTCGTGGTGCACACCTGCTGCGCCTCGGGAGGCAGCAAGTCACAGGGGTTGCGCAGGTAGACGGTGATGGGCTCGGGGTGCGCGTAGCCGGCGGCGTCCTGGCAGACCTCGAAGTCGCCGTCGCCGAGGACCTTGGCCCCGTCACTCACGTCGCACTTCGGCGGCAGGGGGCTGACGCTGCCCTTCTCGCACGGGCCCACCGGCTGGGCCAGGCAGCCGTAGACGCTGTCGCCGCCGACGGTGGCGTTGGCGCAGATGCGGGAGCGCAGGTGGTCGTCCCCGGACACCCAGTCCCGGCTGTGGCAGGCGAAGACGTTCAGGTAGGGGTAGCCCTGGAAGCCCTTCTTCACGAGGGTGGGGTAGAAGTTCTTCTCCTTGTTCAGCACCACCTCGATGGAGAGCGCGTCGGGGTCGAAGAGGTTGCCGAAGAAGGCGCCCTCTCGGAAGGTGAAGGCGCCGAAGGGGGCCGCCGGGTACGTGCCGGCCGTGGCCCGCGGCCGCGCCCACGAGCCGGGCGTGGCGGAGCGGTCATAGGGCGCGGACATGACGCTGTACTGGCCGTCCGCGGGGCAGACGAAGGTGGCGCTGGGGGCGATGCCGCCGCACGTGTTGCGGTCCGCGTCCGCCAGGCGGTCCGCCCAGGTGCAGCCCGCCGGGTCCTTGCACACGCGCAGCACGCGGTCCCCGCTGATGTCGCCCACCTTCCCCGTGCATGAGCCCGGGTACGGCGCGCCCGCGGCCACCGTCACCGTGGTGCCCGGGGTGCACTGGCCCACGCTCTCGCCCAGCCAGCCGCACTCGGGCGTCAGGCCCCAGCCGCCCGTGTCGCAGGGCAGGAACATGGGGCTCCACTCCACGGAGGCGCCGGACGGGTTGAAGCGCTTCGCGTCGCGTGGGTCCTCGCCGCGCATGGAGATGTCCACCGCGAGGTGGTACGCGTTGTTGCGCGCCAGCAGGCACGCCGTCACGTAGCCCTGGCACTCGAGGCTCGGCGCGTCCTTCTCCCACTCCGGGCACAGGCCCGCGGCGCCCTGGAAGACGTACCCCACGCCCGCCTGGCTCTTCCACTTCACCGCGGACGTCGGCGGCAGGGCGCACTCCACGAGGTACTGCATGACACGCTGCGCGGGCGGGTGCTCGAGCTGGTGCTTCAGCCTCCAGTCGTTGGCGAAGGCGTCGGAGTTCAGCGGGCCCGTGCTGAGGGCCTTCAGCGACTCGCGGTTGGTGGTGAGGGCGTTGAGCTCCAGGTCCTGCGTGGCGAGCGAGTTCAGGATGCGGATGCCGGGCTCGGCCGCGGCCCGGGACGCCGGGAGCAGCAGCGCGGCCAGGCACGCGAGCGCGGCCAGCGGGCGCCGCGAGGAGGCACGGGGAACACAGGGCGACATTGGGAACGGACCTCGGAAGGGAAGTGAACGCGTGGGCACCGGGTAGCACACGGCGGGCCGCGGCCCGGTCCCCGTCCTTTCGAGGGGTTGCACCTGAAGCGCGCGCCCGTTGTGGCCTCCGGGGCCACAGCGCGCGGACGGCTGTGGACGCATGGACAACGTCCCCGAGGCGGAACCTTCGGTGGCCTCAGCGCCGGGCCACCTTCTTGCCCTTGCCGGTGCGCCGGGGCTCGGGCCGGCCCTGGGAGGCGGGGGCCTCGGGCGGCGCGGCGCACGCGGTGGCGGCCGTCGCGGCGGCGAGCGCGGCCTGGTGCTGTTGCTCCAGCGTCCGCAGCCGGCGTGACTGCGCCTCGCGCAGGGCCTGCAATTCCGCCACGCGCGCCTCGGACTCGGCGGCCTCGCGCTCGAGCTGCCCGTTGCGCTCCACCAGCGCGGAGATGGAGCGCGAGCCCGCCCAGGCCCCCGACGTGGCGAGCGCGACCACGCCCACCAGCAGGCCCCAGGGCAGCCACGCCCGGCGTCGCCGTGCCGGCTCACCTCGCTGAGTCGCTTCCGCTTCCATATGCCCCCGAGGCTAGCGAGCCCACCGGGGTAGGCCTCAAGGCGGCGAGTCTGCGACTCGCGCGCTGGCTGCTTCTCCGCGCCCGGGCCGTCCCCACGGCAGCGGCCGCTCGCTTTACGAGGCTGTCCGGAAAATTTCGGTGGGGCCGCTCGCCACCGGGCTTGATTTCAGGGGCGGGGGCGGGGCGTCATCCGGACCCTTTCCCTTCTTCGTGATTCGGTGGGCTTGATGGCGATTTCGTGCGTGGTGCTGGACTTCGACGGGACCTTCACGGACGTGGCGGCGGAGAGCGCGCCGTTCCTCGTCCACTTCCGCCAGGGGCTGGCACGGGTGCTGGGCCAGGAGTTGGAGGCGGCGTGGGAGGAGGAGGTCGCCGTGCTGCGCGCGGGGGCGGACGCGCTGGGGTGGGATTTGGGCGGCCGGGTGGTGGCGCCGGCGACGGCGGACCCGTACCTGACGGCCACGTGCGCGGCGCACCGGCTGCTCCAGCGCTTCGGGATGGGCGCGGACGAGGCGCGGCGCTCGGACGCGGTGCAGACGCTCTACCGCGAGGCGTATGCGTACTCGGCCACCGCCTTCAAGCCGGAGGCGAAGGAGGTGCTGGAGGCGCTGCTGGCCATGGGCCTGCCGGTGACGGTGGTAACGAACGCGCACACGGACCTGGTGGAGAAGAAGCTGGACCAGCTCGCGCCGAAGGGGCGTGAGCGGCTGAAGGTGTCCGGGGACGCGCGCAAGTTCCTGCTGGACGCGCCGGATGCGCCGGACGCGCGCTTCGCCGCGGTGCCGGAGACGCAGGTGCTGGACGGGGTGCTGCGCCGGCCCATCTACCTGCGCCGGGGCCGCTACTTCGAGGCGCTCAAGCGCGTCTGGGACGCCACCGGCTCGCGGCCGGAGGAGACGCTGGTGGCCGGAGACATCTACGAGCTGGACCTGGCGCTGCCGGCGGCCCTGGGCGCGCACGTGCAGCTCGTGGCCCGGGACAACGTGCTGCCCTACGAGCTGAAGGCCATTGAGGGCCTCGGCATCCGGGGCGGTGTGGACCGCAGCCTGCGCGCCCTGCTGCCGCGCCTGCGCTGAGGGCGGCGCGCGGGCGGCCGGGTCCACGCGGAGGCGGCGGGCCCGGCCGTTCCCCTCCGGAAAACACGAAGCCCCGCGTCCCTGGGAAGGGAGCGGGGCTCGCGTGTCGGCCGAGGAGGCTGATTAGACCTTCGCGCCCGGCGTGGGCTGGAAGATTTCGTTGAACTCGGCGATGGCCTTGTTCAGCGCGGCCTTGGTGTCGTTGGTCAGCTCGCGCCGGGTCGAGATGTCCTTGGCGATCTCCGGGTGCTTGCCCGTGGTGAACTCCAGGAACTCACGCATCCAGCGCACCACGTCGGACACCGGGATGTCGCGAATCCAGCCGCGCTTCTTGGGGTCGTCGCGGTTGGTGGCGGCGTAGATCTGCATGACCTGCTGCTCGACGGGCAGCGGCTCGTACTGGCCCTGCTTGAGCAGCTCCACCATGCGGGCGCCGCGGGCCAGCGTCTCCTGCGTGGCCTTGTCGAGGTCGGAGCCGAACTGGGCGAAGGCGGCCAGCTCGCGGTACTGCGCCAGCTCCAGCTTCATGGTGCCGGCCACCTGCTTCATGGCCTTGATTTGAGCGGCGGAGCCCACGCGGGACACCGAGAGGCCCACGTTGATGGCCGGGCGGACGCCGGAGAAGAACAGGTCCGTCTCGAGGAAGATCTGCCCGTCCGTAATCGAGATGACGTTGGTCGGGATGTACGCGGACACGTCACCGGCCTGCGTCTCGATGATGGGGAGCGCGGTCAGCGAGCCGGCGCCCTCCTCGTCGGACAGCTTGGCGGCGCGCTCCAGCAGGCGGCTGTGGACGTAGAACACGTCGCCCGGGTACGCCTCGCGGCCCGGCGGGCGGCGCAGGAGCAGCGACAGCTGGCGGTACGCCACGGCCTGCTTGGACAGGTCGTCGTACACGATGAGGGCGTGCATCTTGTTGTCGCGGAAGTACTCGCCCATGGCCACGCCGGCGTACGGCGCGAAGAACTGCATCGGCGCCGGGTCCGAGGCGTTGGCGGCCACCACCGTGGTGAACTCCATGGCGCCGAAGCGGGTCAGCTTCTCCACCACCTGGGCCACCGTGGACTGCTTCTGGCCGATGGCGACGTAGATGCAGTAAACGCCCAGGCCCTTCTGGTTGATGATGGTGTCGATGGCGACGGCCGTCTTGCCCGTCTGGCGGTCACCGATGATGAGCTCGCGCTGACCACGGCCCACCGGCACCAGCGCGTCCAGCGCCTTGATGCCCGTCTGCAGCGGCTCGTGCACGCTCTTGCGCTTCACGATGCCGGGCGCCTTCACCTCCAGGCGGCGCACCTCGGTGCCGACGATGGGGCCCTTGCCGTCCAGCGGCTTGCCGAGCGGGTCCACCACGCGGCCCAGCAGGCCCTTGCCCACCGGCACGGAGGCAATCTGCCCGGTGCGCTTGACGGTGTCGCCCTCGCGGATGCCCTGGAAGTCACCCATGATGGCGACGCCGACGTTGTCCTCCTCGAGGTTCAGCACGAGGCCCTGGACGCCGTTGGCGAACTCCACCAGCTCACCGGCGAGGGCGCCCTCGAGGCCGTAGATGCGGGCGATACCGTCACCGACGGACAGCACGGTGCCAGTCTCCGCGACGGTGACCTTCTTGCCGTAATCCTTGATCTGCTCCCGGATGATTCTGCTGATCTCGTCGGCGCGGATTTCCATGGGCGTTTCGCGTCCTTGCACAGGGGCGGCCCGATGTGGGGAAGGCCGCCGAAAGCTAGAAGTCGGGGCCCCTTACCATGCACACCCCCCCGCTGCAATGCGCACCGTGCGTGTCGCTTTCCAGCGGTGATGGCCCCGGTAAGTAGGGGAGCTGGCGGGCGGGCCCTCCTCAGAGGGCGGCGGCCTCTCGCGGCAGCCAGACGATGAAGCGGATGCCGCCGTGGTTGCGGGACTCCACGGTGAGCCGGCCGCCGTGGGCCAGGGCAATCTGCCGGGCGATGTAGAGCCCCAGCCCCAGCCCGTCCGGACTGGCGGGGCGGCCCCGGCGGAAGGGCTCGAAGAGGGTGGCGTGCTCCTCGGCGGGCACCACCAGGCCGTCGCTGTGCACGGAGAGGGTGACGCCTCCCACCGCGCCGGTGAGCCGCAGCGACACCGGCGCGTCCTCCGGGCCGTGCTGGAGGACACTGCCCAGCAGGTTGTCCGTGAGCTGCGCCAGCCGGGCCGCGTCCCACCGGCCCCGGAGGTCTCCCTCCTTCTCCAACAGCAGCGTCCGCCCCGGGTGGGCCTGCCTGCGCTCCTCCACCACCCGCTGGACGACTTCGTCCAGCACGCCCGGCTCGGGGCGCATCACCAGCCCTCCGGCGAGCCGCTCCCGGGTGAAGTCCAGCAGCTCGTGGATCATCCGCTCCATGCGCCGCGCCGCCTGGGCCATGTGGCCCACCAGCCGCCGCTGGGGCTCCTCCAGTCCACCCAGGCGCTGGAGCGCCCCGGTGCCCTGCTGGATGGCCTGCAAGGGCGTGCGCAGGTCCGTGCCCATGACGCCCAGGAGCTGGTCCCGGAAGTGCTCCGTGCGCGCCGCGCGCTCCTCCGCGGACTTGCGGCTGCTGATGTCCCAGACGGCCGCCAGCCGCGCCGGCCGGCCCTCCCACGTCACGTGCTTCGCCAGCACTTCAATGGGAAGCCGCTGGCCGTCGCGCCGCAGGACCATCAATTCGTAAGGGGTTTCCACGCCCCGGCTCATCGCCGCCGCCACGGACTGGCGGAACTCCGGTGACACCCACTCGGAGACGTGCCGGCCGAGCATCTCCTCCGGCGACGCATGTCCCAGCAGGTGCGCCAGCGCGCGGTTGGCGTCGATGACGGTGCCGCCCTCGTGCACGAAGTACCCGTCACACGCCACGTCCGCGAGGCCGCGCATGTGCGCCTCGCGCTCGGCCAGCCGCTGCTCCGCGCGGACGCGCTCCGTCTCGTCGCGCACCCAGAGCACCACGCCGGACAGCACGCCGCCGTTGAGCGCGGGCGAGGCACCCACCCGCAGGTGGAGCAGCCCGGTAGCGCACGACAGCACCCCCGAGAGCGGCTCCTCCACCACGTCCTCGCCCGACAGCGCGCGCGCCAGCAGGGGCGACAGCGCCGGGGCCACCTGGGGCCACAGCTCCGCCAGGGGCCGGCCGAGGTGCGCGCGCGCCTCCATTCCGGAGAGCGCCGCCAGCGCCGCGTTCACCCACACCGGCCGCAGCTCCCGGTCCACCAGGGCCACGCCACAACCCGGGGCGTTGAGCAACGCGCCCAGGAAGGGCCTCGACTCCTCTGGCGACGCCGGTGTGGGCGTGCCTTCGGGAAGCCAGTGGAGCAGGGACTGCGGCATGTTCAGGTCGTCCGGAAAACGCGGGCTTGTCCCGCGTCAGCGGAGAGTATACCCCTTACCCAGGCCCGCTGGAAATACCGGTTTGCCCTGGACTGCGGGGTGAGAAGCCGACCTGGAAAGTTGGCTGCCCGACGGGCGGCCAGACGTCAGCGCTGCTTCAGCTCGCGGCGCATCTCCTCCAGCTGGGTGCGGAGGCTGCCATCATACAGGATGCTGCCCACCTGGGCGGACACCCCACCCAGGAGGGAGGGGTCCACGCGCGTCTCCAGGATGACGTTGCGCTGGGTGAGCTGCTGCAGCGTCTGCTGGAGGCTGGCGAGGGCGTCGGGCGCCAGGGGAGCGGCGCTGGTGACGCGGCCCCGGACGCGGCCGGCACGGGCATCCGCCATGTCGCCGAAGAGGCGGGCGATGTCGGCCAGGTACGCGAGGCGGTTGCGGTCCACCAGCAGGCGCAGGGTGCTGGCCAGGACGGGGTCCACGCCGCCCGGGAAGGCCTTCATCACGCCCTCCACCACCTGGCTGCGCTGGGGGCGGGTGTAGGCGGGGTTGAGGAGCACGTCCGACAGCTCGGCGTTCTTCGCGAAGGCACTGGCGAAGGCGGTGAGCTGCTCGGCGACGGCATCGATACGGCCGGCCTCCGAGGCGACGTCGAGGAGCGCACGGGCGTAGCGGCGGGCGATGGACACGTTGGCCATGACGGCCGCGCCCTTAGCACGGGCCAACCCCCCGGGCAACGGCCGTGGCACCCCGCCTCTCGCGGTCCGGCATCGCACCCATGAGAGGGCCTGGAGGGCGGGGGAGCGGCCGGTACATGGGGGGTTGGGAAATAGGGGACTTGGCGAGGTGGCCGGAACACCCGTAGCGTGGTGTCCTGACAACCCCCATGCACGACCCCGTCATCGGCATCGACCTGGGTACCACCAACAGCGCCGTGGCGACCGTTGAAGACGGACGCGCGCGCCTCATCCCCTCGCGCGCGGGTGGGCGGCTGACGCCGTCCGTCGTGGGCATGACCCGGGCGGGTGAGCGCCTCGTGGGACAGGCGGCCCAGGCGCTCGCGCAGGAGCACCCGGACTCCGTGGTGTGGGCCACCAAGCGCTTCCTGGGGCGCCGCTACACGCCGGAGCTGGTGCAGGAGGCGAAGGCGCTGGTGCCGTACCCCCTGGTGGCGGGCTCGTCCGGTGACGTGCGCGTGAGGCTGGCCGGGCGCGTGGTGCCCGTCACCCAGGTGTCCGCGATGATTCTGGGCGAGCTGGCCCTGGACGCGAAGGCGCACTTCGGCCGCACCGTCACCAAGTGCGTGATTACGGTGCCCGCCAACTTCGACGACAACCAGCGCCAGGCCACGCGCGAGGCGGCGACCATCGCCGGGCTGGACGTGGTGCGGCTGGTGAACGAGCCCACCGCGGCGGCGCTGGCCTACGGCCTGTCCCGCGGCTTCGAGGGCAACGCGCTGGTGTTCGACCTGGGCGGCGGCACCTTCGACGTGTCCATCCTGGAGGTGAAGGCCGGCGTCTTCGAGGTGCGCGCCACGGGCGGAGACCCGCGGCTGGGCGGCGAGGACTTCGACCAGCGCATCGTCCAGTGGCTGCTGGCGCAGGTGGACGACGACCTCCGGCACGTGGTGTCGCAGGACGCGCCGAGCCTGCGCCGGCTGAAGGTGGCCGCGGAGGCCGCCAAGCGCGCGCTGACGGAGCAGGACGAGGCGTCCATCTCCGTCACCGGGCTGGGCGACCACGCCGGCGGCAGCCGCCGCACGACGGAGCTGGAGACGGTGCTGACGCGCTCCTTCTTCGAGACGCTGTCCGAGCCGCTGTCGCGCCGCTGCCTGGAGGTGTGCCAGGGGGTGATGCGCGAGGCGAAGATGGACCCGCGCTCGGTGGACGTGGTGCTGCTGGTGGGGGGCATGACGCGCGTGCCGCTGGTGCGCCGGCTGGTGGCGGACTTCTTCGGGCGCGCGCCGTCCACGGACGTGCACCCGGACGAGGCCGTGGCGCTGGGCGCGGCGGTGCAGGCGGATGAGCTCTTGCGCCAGTCCGGCAACGCGTTGCTGCTGGACGTGGCCGCCCAGAGCCTGGGCGTGGGGGTGATGGGCGGGCGCGTGAAGCGGCTCATCGCCAAGAACACGGGCGTGCCGGTGGTGGCGCGCGACATCTTCTTCCCGGGCACCGCCGGCCAGCAGGAGGCGCGCATCCCCGTGTACCAGGGGGAGAGCGAGTTCCAGGACGAGAACCACAAGCTGGGCGAGGTGGTGCTGAAGAACCTGCACGTGGCCGCGCGCGGAGAGGTGCCGCTGGAGGTGGTGTTCGAGCTGTCCAGCGAGGCCATCCTCGCGGTGAAGGCCACGGACCTCACCACCGGCAACATGGAGACGGTGCGCCTGGAGGCGCGGCCGGGCATGCCCCAGGCCGAGGCGGAGAAGCTGGGCGCGGAGCAGGCCCACTACGCGCAGGCCCAGGGCGTGGTGGACGCGAAGCGCGCGGAGGAGTTGTTCCGCAAGCTGCTGGAGCGCGGGGACAAGCTGGCGCGCCTGCTCCAGAAGAGCGCCCAGGAGAACCCCAGCCCCGAGGCCGAGGCCGCCGTCGTCACCGTGCAGCAACTGCTCGAGGGTGGCCGCAGCGCGCTGGAGAAGGGGGACCCGGCGCGGTGCGCCGCGATTGCTCGCCAGCTCACGCAACTGCTGTCCGGTCGCCAGGAGTCGCGCGCCTGAGCGTCCAGCCCCCAACGCTGGCCCGCGGGGCCCGTGGTTGCCCTTCCCCCTCCTTCCTATCCGTGCATCCATGAGCACCCCCATCCCCGCCGCGCGCGACACAGTGTTCGTGGTGGACGACTCCCGCACCGCCCGCGAGGTGGTCCGCCTGCACCTGGCGCGGCTGGGCTGCGAGGCCGTGGCGCTGGAAGGGGGCGAGGCCTGCCTGGCCGAGCTGTCCCGCCGCGTGCCCTCGCTCATCCTCATGGACCTGCGGATGGAGCGCATGCAGGGGGACGAGGTCTGCCGCCTGGTGAAGGCGCACCCGGCGGGCCGCAACGTGCCCGTCATCATGTTCACCTCCGCCGGCGAGCCGCACGAGGTGATGCACTGCTGGCGCGCGGGCGCGGATGACTTCCTGCCCAAGCCGGTGGCGCTGGAGGCGCTGGAGTCGAAGCTGGCCGCGGTGCGCGCGGCGCGGGAGCGGGCGCGCGAGGGCGCTCCGCGCGGGCGCCGGGTGCTGCTGGTGGAGGGCGGGCGCTTCCTGCACACCTTCCTGGGCGGCGCGCTGGAGCAGGAAGGCCTGCACGTCCTCTACGCGCGCGACGCCGAGGACGCGGCGCGGCTGGCCGCCGAGTATGGCGCGCAGCTCGACGGCTTCGTGGTGGACGTGTCCCGCACCCCGCGCGAGGCGCTGGGGCTGGCGGCGCGGCTGCGCGAGGTGCACACGCGCAAGCCGCTGGTGCTGCTGACACGCGCGGAGGAGTCCCCGGAGGTGCTCTCCCGCGCGCACGCGCTGGCGGGCGCGCCGCTGCTGGAGAAGCGTCACCTGAGCGCGGACGAGCTGCTGGGGCGCGTGCTGGGGCGGCTGGTGCCGGGGCTCACCCCCCTGCGCGCCGCGGAGCGCGTGCCCTTCTTCACCGTGGTGGAGTTCACCCCGCCGGGCGGCGCGACGATGTCCGGCTTCAGCCACGACGCGAGCCCGGAGGCCCTCTTCGTGCGCACCCTCACCCCGGCGAGGGAGGGCGCGCGGCTGTCCTTGAAGGTGCTGCTGGCCGGCCAGCGCACGCCCAACACCGCCGAGGCGACGGTGGCCTGGTCCAACCCGCCGCGTCCCCCCGGCCCCTTCCGTGCACCCGCCGGCATGGGGCTGCGGCTGGAGCGCATGGACGCGTCGCTGACCCAGCAGTTCGTCCGCTTCGTGCCGCGGACCCTCGGTTTTCCGCTCTCGGGTTCCCCTCGCGTCTCAGGTTTCTGAGAGGCCCCCGCTCCCTCAAACCCCTGGAAGTTCCGGCACCTGGGTCGCCTCCGGCCCCTGGCATGGGGGTGGCAGAGGGGCCGCCGGCCGCCGGTGTGGCGCCGGTGGGGCCGACATGAAGCGGAGGGTCTATGCGGCAGTGGAATCGCTATGGGTGGATGGGGCTGGCGGTGGTGGCGGCGGGCTGCGGTGGCTCGGGCAGGTCGCCGGAGCTGACGAACGAGCCGGTGCAGTCGGCGGCGAGGCTGGAGGCCTTCCCCGACTGTCAGGCCCTGGAGAAGCACATCGAGGACAGCGCGACGCGGCAGATGCGCGCGTCGCTGGAGTCCATCAAGAACCAGGGGAGCGGCGGCTGGTGGGGCATTCCCTTCGATGAACGGATGGATGGCGTGCCGACGGCCGGTGCGCCCCCGGAGGACGCCGACTCCGGCGGCAGCGCGCCGGACGACTACACGGGCACCAACAACCAGGTGGAGGGCGTGCACGAGGCGGACTTCGTGCAGAACGACGGCACGCGCATCTTCGTGCTGTCCGGCCCGCGCCTGTACGTGCACCGCTCGTGGCCGGCGGAGCAGCTCGTGCGCACGGCCGCGCTGGAGGTGGAGGGCTGGCCTCGGGAGATGCTGCTGGACAAGGAGCGCGACCGGCTGGTCATCGCCTCGCAGGTGTACGAGAAGAGGCCGGGCCGGCCCTCGCTGACGGGCGGTGGCGTGGGCGCGGAGCCGGCCGTGGACTGCGCCGGCTTCGGGTGCGGCTACATGTACGGCGACACCCTGAAGGTGACGGTGGTGGACGTCGCGGACGCGGCGGCGCCGAAGGTGGTGGAGCAGGTGTACCTGCCGGGCGGCTACCTGAACTCGCGGCGCGTGGACGGCGCGGTGCGGATGGTGCTCTCCGATGCGTTCCGCTGGCCGGGCGACGTGCGCTTCTCCCCGGAATACGAGCAGGGGCTGTACGAGGACAAGGAGCGGCTGGCGAAGGTGGTGGATGCGCTCATCGAGAAGAACGAGCAGCTCATCCGCGCCCAGACGCTGGAGCAGTGGCTGCCGCCGGGCCGGCGCGTGGACGCGGCCGGGAAGGTGACGCCGCTGGTGTATGAGTGCTCGGACTTCCTGCGCGCCAACGCGCCCACGGGGCTGGGCTTCGTGACGGTGCTGTCCATGAACCTGGACGCGAGCGAGTCCGCGCCCAGCCGCACCAGCCTGGTGACGGCGCCGGGCGAGGTGTACGCGTCGAAGGACTCGCTCTACCTGGCGACGAACCACTGGTGGTGGTGGCCGGAGCCGGGGCAGACGGACTCCGCGTACCTGCACAAGTTCGACATCCGCGACCCGGGCCGCGCCACCTACGTGGGCAGCGGCACCATGGAGGGCCACATCTCCAACCAGTTCTCCCTGGACGAGCACGAGGGCGTGCTGCGCGTGGCCGCCACCGTGAGCACCCGGGTGCCGGACCTCACGAACCCGAGGTGGGGCACCCTCAAGACGGTCAGCCGCGTGGTGACGTTCCGCGAGGAGGACGGGCGGCTGGTGGAGGCGGGGCGCAGCGAGGACCTGGCGGAGGGGGAGCGCATCTTCAGCGCGCGCTTCGTGGGGAAGAAGGGCTACGTCGTCACCTTCCGGCAGACGGACCCGCTCTTCACCTTCGACCTGAGCGACCCGGCGCACCCGCGCAAGGTGGGTGAGCTCAAGGTGCTGGGCTTCTCCACGTACATCCACCCGGTGGGCGACACGCACCTGCTCGCGCTGGGTGAGCACCGGGACGAGACGGGGAGCTGGCAGAGCCGCTCGCTCAAGCTGACGCTGTTCGACGTGAGCGACCTGGCGAACCCGAAGGAGTCCTTCACGCAGCTCGTCGGCTCGACGAGCGGCTACAGCGAGGCGCTCTGGGAGCACAAGGCGTTCAACTTCTTCCCGGCCAAGGGGCTGCTGGCGGTGCCCTTCACGGACTGGGACTCCAACGCCTACGACTACTGGAGCGGCTTCCGCAGCGAGCTGCGCGTGTTCCGCGTGGACACCGCCGCCGGCATCACCCCGGTGGGGGCCATGTCCATGAAGGATGCGTACCAGGTGTTCAACTTCCGGAACTGGACGTGGTACTGGCAGCCCACGGTGCGCCGCAGCGTCATGGCGGATGACTACGTCTACGCCATCTCCGACGCGGGCCTGCGCGTGTCGAAGGTGGATGCCCTCCAGACGCCGGTGGCCACCTCGCTCTTCCAGCCGCCCATGCTTCCGTGATGTGGCCCGGCGGGGCCGGCGTGGGGGTGAGCAGGCCTGCTCCCCTGTAGGGCGGATGTCACGAGGAGGAAACCGCCCTCCCCGGTCAGGCCGGGGAGCGGCGGGGCGTCACAGGTGGGGAGCGCATTCCCTCCCGGAAGACGCTATAGGCGCGCCTGCCATGTCCACCGCCGTGACTCCGTCCCTGTCCGTGAAGCCCCTCCGTACGGAGCTCCGTGAGCTGACCCGGCTGGCACTGCCCATCGCCATTGCCCAGGGCGGCCAGGCGCTCATGGGCCTGGTGGACACGCTGGTGGTGGGGCGGGCGGGGACGTCCGCGCTGGCGGCGGTGGGGCTCGGCAACGGCCTGTTCTTCGCCGTCAGCGGCTTCGGCATAGGGCTGATGATGGGCTTCGACCCGCTGCTGTCGCAGGCCATGGGCGCGCGCCAGTTCAGCCGGGCGCGGGCGCTGCTGTGGCAGGGCGGATGGATGGCGCTGTTCGCGGGCGTGCTGCTGGGCTCGCTGCTGCTGGCGACGCCGGCGCTGCTGCCGCTGGCGGGGATTGGCGCGGCGGAGGTGGCTGGCGCGGGCGACTACCTGCTGTGGCGCGCGCCGAGCATGCCGCTGATGCTGGCCTTCCTGACGATGCGCTCGTACCTCCAGTCCACCGCCTTCACGCGGCCGCTGGTGGTGGCCACGGTGGTGGCCAACCTCCTCAACCTGGGCGCGGACATCCTGCTGGTGTTCGGCGGGGCGGAGCTGCCGGCGTACTTCGGGCCGCTGCGCGCGGTGCCGGCCATGGGGGTGGCGGGCTCGGCGCTGGCCACGACGCTGTGCACGATGCTGCAGCTGGGCATCGTCCTGATGGCGGTGCGGGGCCGGCCGCTGGAGGGGGCGGGGCGGCCCGTGCGCACGCCGGTGTGGGCGGACCTGGCGCAGGCCGCGCGGGTGGGGATTCCGATTGGCCTCCACATCTCCGCGGAGATTGGTGTGTTCGCGCTGGCGGGCGTGCTGGCGGGAGGCCTGGGCCCGGCGAGCGTGGGGGCGCACCAGATTGCCATCTCCTTCTCGAGCGTCACCTTCACGGTGGCCATGGGCATTGGCAACGCGGGCAGCGTGCGGGTGGGCTGGGCGGTGGGGGCGCACAACACGCCGCAGGCGCGGCTGAGCGGGTTCATGGCCTTCGCGGGGGGCGCGGGCTTCATGGCGCTGGGGGCGCTGGTGTTCGCCGTCTTCCCGCGGGCGCTGGCGGAGCTGGCCGGGGCGCCGGAGGACGTGCTGCCGCTGGTGGTGCCGCTGCTGATGGTGAGCGCCGTCTTCCAGGTGTTCGACGGGGTGCAGGGCGTGGGCGCGGGCGTGCTGCGCGGCGCGGGTGACACACACTTCACCTTCGTGGCCAACATGGTGGGCCACTACGCCATCGGCCTGCCGCTGACGCTGCTCTTGGGCTTCGGGCTGGGCCTGGGCGTGGTGGGCATCTGGTGGGGCCTGTGCGCGGGGCTCATCGCCGTGGCGGTGGCGCTGCTGTGGCGCTTCCACCGGCTGAGCGCCGGCACGCTGCGCCCGTTGGAGGCGTAGGCGTCCGGCGCGGCGGCTACCAGGGCAGGTACTGCTGAATCATCTGCCGCCATACGGGCCAGTCGTGGGTGCCGCCCTGCCAGACGGCGAGGTGGTTGCCGATGCCCTTCTTCCACAGGAGGCTGGAGAGGTGCTCGTTGGAGGGGCGGCAGAAGTCGTGCTCGCCCACGGCGAGGACCATCTCCACGCGCTGCAGGGCGGAGAGCTGGGCCGGGTCATTCACGCCGGGCAGCCACTGCGTGCACGAGTGGAAGTAGACGTCCGAGTCGTTGTGGCCGTCGAGGAACTCGTCGGTCTCGAACTTGCCGCCCATGGAGATGAGGCGGCGGAAGACGTGCGGGTGGCGCAGGCCGACGTTGTAGGCGTGGAAGCCGCCGAAGCTGCACCCGGCGAGGGTGAGGCGGCCGCCGGTGCTGCGGCGGGTGAGGAGCGGGACGACCTCGTGGAGGAGGTAGTCCTCCCACTGCTGGTGGCGGATGACGCGCTCGCGCGGGTGGATGGACTTGTTGAACCAGGACTCCTCGTCCACCGAGTCCGGACACACCACGATGTACCGGCCGGACTGGATGCGGTCGGCGATGGCGCCGATGAGGCCGAAGTCCTCGGCCTGGTAGAAGCGGCCCTTGCTCGTGGGCAGCAACATCACCGGCTCGCCCGAGTGGCCGAAGAGGAGCACCTCCATGTCCCGGTTCAGGCGCTCACTACGCCAGCGGTGGTATTCGCGGTTCATGGGCCGGAGCTTAATCTCGTTGCGTTGACGGCGAGCAATGGCATCGGGCGGGTGGGCCCGGGTGGGGTGGGAGTGAACACCCGGGCGCGGGGAAGGGGGGTGCTCGATAGGCTCATATCCCGTGCCCGGGTCGCGGGCACGCTGGGGGGAAGGATGCATGTCCAGGCTTGTGCTCGTGCCACGCTCCTGGTCTTGCTGACGGGAGGCTTCGGGTGGGGATGCGGCACGCCCAACCCGCTCATCCGGGTCGTGCGCATGCCGAACGGGATGCTCCGGGTCGATGGACCCGCCGCGGGACCGTTCGAAGGGACGGAGGAGTTGGCCACACACGCGTGTGAGCTGATGACGCGACAGCCGGGAGCCACGAACAGACGGCTCGGGGAGGAGTACTGCGCGCTGTCGTACTACTCGATTGAAGAGAAGGCGTACTTCTTGAGCTACTTCTCTGACTTCAGCCGCGAGGACTCCAGCGGTGTGAAGGCCTGCGAGGTTCCTCTCGCGCTCAATCACATGTTCAACGGCCAGGGCGGGAAGAGGACCCTCATCCTGGGGCCAGGGCACAACCCTCCCCATGACCGGGAGTTCTCTCCGCGGGACATGCGGCGGGGGAGGAGCGAGGGCTGGTCGCCATTTGGAGTCTCCCGATTCCATGACACATGGACGAACCGGGTGTGGGAGCGCGAGTTGTTCGTCTTCCACAGGGAGCCGGATGGGGCGTGTAGCTCGTTCAAATACAGTTATGCCACGCGAGGCGTGTATGCGCTGCGTGAGGGGCGCTGGCTCTTGATTGGGAGAGCCGAGGGACGCTGGGGGACCTTCAGGCCGGTGGAGGGGCGCGGATGGCAGCGCTGACCATCAGGTGGAGAATGCCGGATTCGATGCGTCGTCTGTGCGCTGTGCACCCGGCCGGAGTCGTCGGACGGTTCTTCGCCGCCGTGGCCCTGGGCGGAGTGCTGAGTGGCTGCTCATACTTTGGCTACTACAAGCTCGAGAAGGCGGAGACGCTTCCCCAGGAAGAGAGTGACAAGGTGCCTCTGCCCCAGTCCTACGAGGGCGCAGTGGAGTTGCAGGGCCCCGCTGTGGCCGCGCTCGAGGTCGCGATGAGGGACTTCCTTCCTCCCGGGACGAAGGTGCGCTGGAAGGATGGGTACACGCCTCTGGAGGAATGTCTGTCGCGCAGGGAGACCTACGACGCGCTCGTGCTGCCGTATGGGGACGGCCTCTTCTCTGTGGCGTTCACTCCTGTGATTGAGCGGTGCGGGTTGACGACGGCCATCCTCGATGGAGGGGCCGAGTACGTCGTGGATGGTCGTGGCCGCGTTCTTCGCGTGCGTTGAGCGAATCGGGGGGATTCATGCGATGGACTGTGGTGGGAACCCTGCTGCTGATGGGCGGTGCAGGCGCCTGTGCGACGTCCCGTGCGGACCTCGATATCCGGGTACGCGAGGACCCGAACGGGCCCGTTCGTTACGAGGGACCCCTGGCGGGCCCCTATGACGACGTAGACGAGCTCTCCGAGGCTGGATGCGAGCGCATGTTGAAGCATGCGGCCTCATCGCGGTCCACGGGGGCGTTGGGGTACTGCGCGGTCTTCTTCAGTGCTCCCGACGACGAAGGCAGGGACAGGTGGTTCATCGGTCACGTCGCTGACTTGACGGGTGACAGGCGCGGTGGAGAGCGGGCCTGCGCGATTCCCATCGACCTTGTCGAGCCGAATGGTGTCGAGGTGCTCTCGCTTCAGGGGCGGATGGAGGGGGCGCCGGGGCGGGCTTCATGGCGGCCGACGCGGTTCCTGAATCAGCGGACCGGAGCGACCTGGGAGCGTGACGTGCTGGTGTTTTCCCTGGAGGGCTCAGGGAAGTGCACCGTCCATGGATTCGTCGGCTTCAGCCGGGTCGTCACGGTCAGTCAGGGTGATGGGTTCCGCCCGGTGGGGACTGTCTATGACGAGCGGGGCGCCGTGCAGGTGCTTGCCGGGAGTGAATGGTTGCCGTGAGTCGATGCGTTGCCATTCTCTCTCGTCATGGAGAGTCCGGCGCGGCCGGGTCCACCGCTGGCCCGGCTGGCGTGGCTGCTGCTGCGGTATGGACGGAGCGGGGAGCTGGTCCGGAAGTTGCCGGAGTGGGTGGCGCTCTTCGCCCAGGTGCAGGCGGGCCCCGAGGGCGCGGAGCAGCTGAAGATGCTCATCCGTTACCTGCTGCTGGTGGGGGACGAGGGGACACAAGAAGCGGCCGGGCGGGTGCTAAACTCGGTGCTGGGCGAGCATCGCGCGGAGGAACTGATGCGGAGTTATGGCGAGGAACTCATTGAGCGGGGCCGCCAGCGGGGGCTGGAGGAGGGCCTGGCTCGGGGCCGGGAAGAGGGGGTGACTCGAGGGCGTGCCGAGGACATCCTGCGAATACTCGCCGCGCGGGGCGTGCCCGTGGGCGAGGAGGCCCGGCAGCGCATCCTCTCCTGCACGGACACGGCCACGCTGGACCGCTGGTTCGACAAGGCTCTGAACGCCACCACCCTCTCCGGGGTGCTCGATGTCCTGGCGCAGTAGCGGGCTGGGGATGGACATCCCCTGGTGGACTTGAGCACCGTCACCGCGGCGAGGGTCGGTTCACTCCCCACGCACGGAGGAAGTCGTCGGCCTCGGCATTGATTCGGGGCAGGGACGCCGTCAGCTCGTGGCCGTCGTCCACCTCCACGACGCGGACGTGGCGCCGGCCCTCGGCCCACTGGCGTGAGTAGCGGATGTCACAGGTGTCATCCTCGCGCCCGTGGATGATGAGCGTGGGCACCCGCACGTCGGGCCAGCCTCCCGTCCGTGCATCCACCGCCTCCGCGTCCGCGATGAATCCGGAGTGGATGCGCACCTTGCGCTTCTCCGCGAAGTCGTCCGTCTCAATCCACCCCGTCGTCTGCCAGTGCTTCCACCCCGCGTCCCCCATGCGCCGGTGGAGCTGCTCCACCACCCGGAACGCCGGAGCCAGCAGCACCAGCGCGCACACGCGGGCGTCCTGCTCGGCCATCCGTGCCGCCACGAGCCCGCCCAGGCTGGATCCGAAGAGGACCGCGCGCTCCTGGGGCCCACCGAGCGCCGCCTTCACCGTGTCCAGCATCGCGCTCAGGCGGAGCTGCTCCATGGACGGCACGCGGAGGTTGAGGCGCTCCACGTGGATGCCCTGGGCTTCGTAGTGCCTCGCCACGGCCACGCCCTTCGTCGAGTCGGGCCCCGAGGCGAAGCCGTGCAGGTACAGCCACCGGGAACTCATGGGGGCGGGGAGGGAAGTCGAGGTGCTCATGGCGGCGCACTGTAACCGCCACGCGCGCCGCTGGCGTGGGACATTCAGCTCGTGGAGACGTCCGTCAGAACCGCAGCACCGGGCCCGCGATGACGGAGTGCAGCGGCTCGGCGCACTCCTTGATGGCTTCCTCGGTGAATTTCACGTCGCAGAACTGGAAGGCCGTGGCCACCGACAGGCCCCAGCGCGAGTTGAACCAACCATCGATGCCCAACCGGAAGGCCATGCTCGTGGTGTCGATCTTCTCGCGCAGGAGTCTCCCCGCGTCGTCCGGCGTGAAGGAGCTCGACCAGCTCTTCGACAGGCGCGCTCCCACCCACGGGTTGATGGGCTTGTCCCGGAAGAAACGCAGCCGCGCCTCGATGCCCACCGCCTTGTAGTCGAGCTGCGCCCGCTCCAGCCGGTTCGGGTCCGCCGCCACCGGGAACTGCTGCTGTCCCCACGTCTCGGAGACCTCCGCCAGCAGTCCCAACGACAAGCCCGGCGGTGATTCCACGCCCAGGTACCCGTGCAGCGCCGGCCCCTTCGCGTGGAAGTCGCTCAGGTGGTCCAGCGTGATGCCCGCTCCCAGCGAGGCGTACCCGTGCCAGCCCTCCGCCGCCGCCTCCGTCCCCAGGCCCAACACGCCCGCCAGCGCCACCGACTTCCACAGCGTTCTCATGCGCTCCAGTCTACGCCCGGGACTGTGCTCCCCGGGAAGGCCGTCGCCCGTCCTCCCACGTCCATGTCATGAAACCCCGCGGCCCCCGTCACGGAGAGGCACATGCGCGTTCCGCCGGATACCCGGTGGCACGGATTCCACTCCATGGAGGAGCACCTGTCACCGCGGGTGCTCTTCGCGCCGGCCGAGTCCGGCGGATAGGCTCGCTCCCATGTCCGTCACTTTCGAAGCCGCGGCTTCCGCCGTCCGCGATGCACTCACCGACGCCGGGCGGGGGCTCGTCGAGCGCGAGGCCATGGTGGAGCTGGTTGCCCTGTCCGCCGTGGCCGGCGAGCACCTGCTCGTCATCGGCCCTCCCGGTACCGCGAAGAGCGAGGCCGTGCGCCGCACCGCTCGCGCCCTCGGCGGCTCCTACTTCGAGTATCTCCTGGGCCGCTTCACCGAGCCCTCCGAGCTGTTCGGCCCCGTGGACCTGCGCAAGCTGCGCGAGGGACTCGTGGAGACGGAGACCACCGGCATGCTGCCCGAGGCCGAGGTCGCCTTCCTTGACGAGGTCTTCCTCGGCTCCACCGCCATCCTCAACACGCTGCTCGGCATCCTCAACGAGCGCACCTTCCGGCGCGGCCACACGCGCATGCGCTGCCCGCTGCGCGTCTGCGTGGGCGCCTCCAACGCGCTGCCCGAGGATGACTCGCTCGCCGCGTTCGCCGACCGCTTCCTCACCCGCATCTTCGTCGAGCCCGTGCCCGACCCCCGGCTGGAGGAACTGCTCGCCGGCGGCGCCTCGCTGTGGAGCGAGGCCGAGGCCCGCGCCACCTCGCTGGAGTCCCTGGACGTGCTCGCCCAGGCCGCTCGCGAGGCGGACCTCTCCGCCGTCCGCCCGCACCTGGCCCATGCGCTGCGCTCGCTGCGCGCCGCCGGCATCGGCCTGTCGGACCGCCGCGCGGTGAAGGTGCAGAAGCTCATCGCCTCCGCCGCGGCGCTGGCCGGCCGGCGCGTGCCGGGCACCGCGGACCTGTGGCCGCTCGTCTATGCCGTGCCCACCAAGGAGGCCCAGGCGCTCGCTCGCGACGTGCTGCGCGAATTGCTCGCGGCATCGGAGAACCCGGCCCTGGCCTCGGCGGCGCTGGAGGCCAGCGCGGGGCCTCGCGCCCGGGCGCAGCGCATCGCCACGGCGGGAGAGGTGCTGCTCTCGGAGCGGCCCGCGGATGGGGATTCCGAGGCGCTCTCCGCATGGCGCCTGAAGCTGGAGGGCGTGGCCCGGGAGATGGACGCGGGCTTCGCGCCCGAGTCCCTGCCCGAGGACCTGAAGGCGCTGCGCGTCCGGCTGTCCGAGGCGCTGTCGCCCGCCACGCCCGCGGCCAACGCGAACGTGGCGGCTTGAAGATGAGCAGCGAGCACCACGACATTGCAGCCGCGCGAATCCCGGTGCGCTGGGGGCCTCGGTCCGAGCCGCTGGAGCCGCTCGCCGTGGCGGGCGAGGGGCCCGTTGCGCTCGCGCTCGCGCGCCGGGTGCTCTCCGAGGATGACGCGCGTCTCGCCTCGTGGAGCGGCGTGGCGGGCCCGGGTGTCCTCGTGCTGCTGGGGCCCGCCGAGTCGCTGCCGTGGGTGGATGGGGCCGTGTACCTGGGCAGGGACTCCGCCGCGCCGTCGCTGCTGATGCCCTGCGCGCTGGCACCCAACGTGGCGTCGTCGATGCTGGAGCGCGCGCTGCTCGCCCGCGTGGGGATGGAGGGCACGCCGGTGGCCGTGCTGCCCGCATCCGGCCACCTCGTCTCCGTGGGGGCGGCTCGGCCGGTGGACCGCGCCACGCTCACCGCCTGGCTGGAGCCGCCTCCGGCTGTGTCACTCCCGGAGGTGACTCCGTGAGCGCGATGAGACCGCGAACGCAGCGCGAGTCTGGCATTGCGCTCGGCGAAGGGCTGTCTCCCGTGCCACTCCCGGAGGTGACTCCGTGAGCGCGCTGCCTCCCGCGCTGCGGCCCTGGGCGCCGCAGCTCTCGCTCTTCCCCGAGGACCTGGCCCTGCACCTGGGCCCGTACGTGGCGCGGCTGTCCGCGGCGCTCGGCTCGTTGCGTCCTCGAGGCGAGGCCGATGGTGGCGAGCCCCAGGGCTATGACGGCCTCACCCGCAGGGGCACCTTCGACCGGCTGCTCGTCAGCGAGTGGCTGTGGGCGCTGGAGTCTCCCGACGAGCTGGTGCGCCGCGCCGCCTTCGGCGAGCTGTCCTTCCTCAAGCCCGCCTTCCGCCAGCCGCGGGGCTCTCGCCGCACCGTGGCGCTGTTGGACGCGGGGCCGGACCAGCTCGGGGCGCCTCGCATCGCCCACCTCGCGCTCCTCGTCGTCCTGTCCCGCCGTGCCGAGGCCGCGGGCGCCGCCTTCTCGTGGGGCGTGCTCCAGGCCGACCCCGGCAAGGGCGCCTTCTCCGAGGTGACGCCCGGCACCGTCGGTACGTGGCTCGCCGCTCGCGACCTGCGGCCCGCCACGGATGCACAGCTCGCCGCGTGGCGAAGCGCGCTGTCCCTGGACGCGGCCCCGGAGGACGCATGGCTCGTGGGCGATGCGCGCCTGTCCCGGCTGCCCGGCGCCACGGGCCTGTCCCGTGCCGAGGTGGCCGAGGTGCTCGCCACCAGCGCCCGGCAGCTCACGGTGCAGGTGCGGCCCGCCTCCCGTGCCGCGCGCTCCGTGACGCTGGACCTGCCGCCGCCGGAGGCCTGCGTGCGCCTGCTGAGAGACCCGTTCCAGCAGACCCGCGCCGCGCCGGCCGTGCGGCTCTCCCAGCCGCCGCAGCCCCTCCTGCGCTCGTTCACCTTCTCCGCGGATGGCCGCCGGCTGATGTTCCACCGGGAGGACGGCAGCGTGGGGGCCATGGCCCTGCCGCACTCGGTGCGCGCCACCGTGCCCAAGACCCGGCGCGTGACGCCTCCCGCGGGGCAGACGCTGATAGGCGCGGGCTGGCGCCACAACGGAGGCCTCATCGTCCTCACGCAGCGGCAGAAGGACGGCGGGTTCGTGCTCCACGGCAAGCTCCGGGGGAATGCTTCTGGCAGGTCTGACGAGCAGGCCTTCGCGGCTCGCGATGGCGACAGTGCACAACCATCAGTGTCCATGCACGACCCGCCGGGCCGGCTGTTGAGCTACCTGGACGCATCCGGCAATGAGCGCCTGCTGCTGGACGACCAGGGGGAGAGCCTCTTCCTCGTCGAGGAGGAGCCGCGCACGCGGCACGTCCAGGTCTCGCGCGTGGCGAGGGGAGTCCTTGCCGCGGCGGAGGTGAACCGCAAGGTGACCTTCGTGACTCGCTCCACGTCCGTGGAGGTGGGTTCTCAGTCCTCGGGCGCGTGGCTGGGCATCGTGGAGCCGGGCTGCGTGCGCAGCCTGCCGCTCGGCGTGGACGGAGACCGCGCGTTCTTCGGCGACGGAGGCGGCAGGGGACACAAGGAAGCAGGCTTGCTCGCGGTACGTCACGAGCCGGGCGTGTGGCGCCTGTTCCTCGGGGAGCGCTCGGAGTTGGTGCACCTTCCCGCGGGAATGCGTGTGGTCGGCCCGGGCATCTGCCGCGAGGCACCGGCCGACCCCGGGCTGCTGGCCATCGACGAGGACCGGCGCACCTTCTGGCTGTTCAGCCCCCAGGGCCGTTACAAGGTGATGGTGGCCTGGGAGGACGTGCTGTACGCGGAGGCCAGCCATGCCGTTCCGGTGCTCGGGTGGATGCTGAAGGGAGGCGGGCTGGTGTTGAGCAACCTGCGCGAGGGCGGAATCCTGTACCAGGCGCTGCCGGGAGCTGGCGGATGAGCGGCACGGCCTCCCTCCTTCGGCCCCGCCGTCACCTGCACCGAGGCACGGTGCGCGCGGCGGCCCTCTGGTTCGACCCCATGCTGCTCGGCGAGGGCGAGGCGCGCCGGCGTGTGCTCGCCGCGTGGACGCCCGCGGCCTCCGTTCACCTCGTGGCTGGCGGCTACCTGCTGCGCCTGCCCCAGTCACGAGCCGTCGCCAGCGATTCCGCTCCGGGCCTGCCGCTCACGCTGGAGCAGGGCGTCCTGTCCTCCGCGCCGTTGTCCGCTGGCGAGCGCGAGCAGCTGGCACTCCGCGAGGGCTCGGTGGTGCTGGTGCGCGCGGGTGTCGCGCGCGCGTACCCGCTGGCCGGTGCGCCCGCGGTGGACCTGTCGGAGTGGCTCGACGTGTCCGAGTGGGTGCCGCTGCCCGCGCGCGGCCTGGGCGCGCCACCGCCGCCCGTGCCCACGCTGGAGCCTCTGCCTCCACCCACGCGCGCCTTCTTCGGTCCCTCCGTGCCCACGCTCGCGCCCGAGGCGCAGGGGGTGCTGGCGCGAATGCAGGGACGAGCACCGCCGGAAAAGGCAATGGCTGCCCGTCGTCCGGGGCTGCTCGCGCGACTGCGCGAGGCCCTGTTCGGTGCGCGCGGCCCGGGCAAGCCGAGCGCCTCCCGTCCGCCTTCGCGGCTGCGCCGGTGGCTGGCGTCCTTCTTCGCGCGCTCCGGCACGCCGCACGAAGGCGCCACGGCCAGTGCCCGCGGTGGCTCCGGCGAGGCACCTCCCGGGACTCGCGCGGAGCCCTCCGGCCCGAGCCTGCTGTCGCGCCTCTCCGAGTGGATGCTCCTGAACACGCCGCTCGGCCAGATGCTGGGCCGGCGCAAGGCGGAGTACGTGCGCCGCCTCTTCGAGATGTTCGAGGAGGGCAACCTCCAGGAGGCGCTGCGCTACGCCATCCCCCTGGGCAGCGGCCTGGACGAGAACACGCGCGTGGCGCTGGGCCTGCCCGGTCCGCGCGAGAAGCTCACCATCCAGACGGGGCAGCACGGCGCCGCCTCCGTGTTCGCCGGCGGCCAGGAGCTGTTCGCCGCCCTCAAGGAGCGCTACCGCGAGGCCTTCCGCCGCTTCGAGCGCGAGGGCCGCATCGATGAGGCGGCCTTCATCCTCGCCGAGCTGCTGGGTGCGCACGAGGAGGCCGTCTCCTTCCTCGAGAGGCACGGGCGCTTCCGGCTCGCGGCGGAGCTGGCCGAGGGACGCAACCTGCCCCCCGGGCTGGTGGTGCGCCAGTGGTTCCTCGCGAAGGACGTGGCGCGCGCCACGGCCATCGCCCGGCGCAGCGGCGCTTTCGCGGATGCGGTGCTGCGCCTGTCTCGCACGCACCCCGAGGAGGCCCGCGTCCTGAGGCTGCTCTGGGCGGAGACGCTCGCCGAGGCCGGTGACTGGGCCCACGCGGTCCAGACCCTCTGGCCCATCACCGACGCCCGGGCCCTGGCCCGCGAATGGGTGGAGCGGGGCGTGGAGTGCGGTGGCGCCTCCGGCGCACGGCTGCTCGCGCTGTGGGCCACCGCGTTCCCCGATGGACTGGAGACCGCGGCGGAGCGCGTGCGGGAGTTGCTCGAAGACGACACCGCGGAGCGCGCTCCCGAGCGCTTCGCCTTCGCGCTCACCCTGTCGGGCGAGTCCCCCTCGCCGGGCCGCACCGCGCTCGTGGTGCCCACGGTGCGCGCGCTGCTCAGGGACAGGGCGGCCGGCCACGCCCGCTTCGCGTCCGACTTCGTCACGCGCCTGCTGCGCGACGCCCCCGACGGCACGCTCCGCGCGGACCTGCCTCCGCTGTCCGAGCGCTCCACCGTCACCTGGAGCAGCGACGTGTCCCGGCCGCGCATCAACGTCACGGTTCGCGCCTCGGACGCGGGGGCCTTTCCCGTCCACGATGCGGTGGCGCTGCCGGATGGCCGGCTGTTGCTCGCGCTGGGCGAGGCGGGCGCGCGGCTGGTGCGCGCGGACGGCCGGACGGTCGCGCACTTCGACGTGCCGGCCTTCTCGCTGGTGCCCTCCGTGCACGGGGACCGGGCGCTGGCGCTCGCGCCGCGCGGCGAGGTGCGGCGCCTGTCGCGCCTGGACCTCGTGGCGCGCAGGGCCGTCCCATGGTGCGACGCGCGGCTGGAGGCCTGGGCCCCCACCTACGACGGCAACACCTGGTTCGTCTCTTCCGGGCACACGGTGATGATGGTGGACGCCTTCTCCGCCGGCCTGCGTGCCCTCTGGCGGGTGCCGGACCTGCCGGGCCGCGTGTTGTCCCTGGCCGTGGATGCCGCGCGGCTGAGCTTCCTCGTCTCGGGCCCGTCGAGCCTGGAGCGGTGGACCTACGACCTGGCCCAGGGCCCCACGCTGCGCGCCCGCGGCGAGCTGCCGCTTCCGGTGAACACCCAGCCGGCAACGCTCCTGACCGTCTCGCTGACCAGCGACGGCGAGGTGACAGCCCTCGTGGCCGTCCCCGTGGCCGTCCTCCCCCTGGACGTTGCCTCGTCTCGGTTCCTCGCCGAGCCCGCTCCCACGGCGGAGCACGAGGTCCAGCTCCTCTGGCTGCAGCCCGCGGGCACCCGCTCGCCGCAGTTTCCTGAGTCCGTCCGTCCGGGATGCGAGGTCTTCGTCCTCGCCGAGCACTGGCGCGTGGACGTGATGCGCTGCTCGGGCCACTGGCAACTCCACCTGGTGGACGCTCGTGGCACCGAGCGGGCCCTGCTCGTCTTCGAGGGCACGGACGTCCCGCGCGTGCGCCTCTTCGCCACCGCGCTGCTGGCCTTCGACTCGCGCGGCCGGTTGCTGGCGCTGGATTTGGAACGGGGCACGGTGCGGCACGTGGCCGTGCCGTGACTTCAGGACCCGCCGGCAGCCGCCTCGGCCACTGCCGCGCCACCAGCGCGTGGGTGTCTCGTAAGCCACACCCGAGTGGGGTGGAGAGACCCCCGCATGACACCGGAAGATGACGGCTGCCCTGGACCCACGGTACGTCTTGCCCGAAAAAGCCGAGCTGGACAGTCTGGAGAGACCATGGCCCTCCGACTCCAGCTCGCGCCCCGGGCACTCCGGACCCTCTGCGGGTGCTCTTCGGCGGTGCGGGTGCAGGTTCAATATGAGCTGGGGGCGCTCGCCGCCGGTCTCCCGCTCGAAGGGCCGCTCGTCCCGGAGCGGGCCGGCCTGGTGGTGCTGGATTCGGGCTTCCGCGTCCGCTACCGCCTGGAGCCGGACCATGGGCTGCTGCGCCTGACGCATGTCGAGGCGCCCCAGGCCCGCTGAGGAGGGCCCGCCGGGCAGGTTCCCCTCCGGCCGCCGCCGCTGGCGCGGGGCCCACGTCAGTCACGGGTATTAACGTCAGCCCGTGAGCATCGAGCCCCCTGCCCCCTCTGTTGGTCCCGGTCCCGTCCTCCTGGTGGAGGATGACGCGGACCTGCGGGCCGCCGTCGCCGACATCCTGGAGGACGAAGGTTTCGAGGTGCACGTGGCGGAGAACGGCCTGGAGGCCCTGGCCGAGCTCGACGCGCTGGGGCACCTGGGCCGGTGGCCCTGCGTCGTGCTGCTGGACCTGATGATGCCCGTCATGGATGGCTTCACCTTCATGGAACGGTTCCGCGCGGACCCGGGGCTGAGCCATGTCCCCGTGGTGGTGCTCTCCGCCTCGGTGAAGGAGCCTCCGGAGGGCGCCCGCGCGATGTTGCGCAAGCCCTTCGAGATTCCGGCCCTGCTGGACACCGTGGCCGGGTACTGCGCCCAGGGCCGGAGGCCGGAGTTGCTTTAGCTGCACGGCACTCCGCGTGTTTCGCGGTTGTCCCTCCGGGGCCGGGGCCTTACATGGCTCGCCGTGCCCCTCCCCCTGGCAGACTTCCTCCTCCAGCACCGCGACGCCATCATGGAGGCGTGGGAGGCGGAGGTGCGTGCCATCCCCGCCGCCCAGGCCCTGTCCCGGCCCGCGCTGCATGACGGCCTGCCCCGGCTGCTGGAAGGGGTGGCGTCGCGGATTCGCCAGCGGCCCCAGGCGGGTGTGGCCTCCGGGCCAGGCGCCATTCCGGACCTGCACGCCCTCGAGCGGCTGGGGGAGGGCTTCAACCTCCACCAGGTGGTGACGGAGTACCGGCTGCTGCGTGGCTGCGTGCTGCGGCTGTGGGCCGCCCGGGGCGGGGCCACGCCGTATCCGGAGGAGGAGCGCGTCTTCCACGAGGCCATGGACGAGGCCGTGGCGGCGTCCGTCAGCCGCTACACACTCGCGCGCGAGCGCACCCTGCAGGCGCTGGACCGCATCAGCACCGCGGCCCTGGGCAGCGACGACGTGGCCGGCTTCCTCCCGCGCCTCCTCCAGGTGCTGCGCGAGACGGTGGCCGCGGTGGACATGGCCGGGGTGCTGCTGAAGGACGGGGACTCCCTGCGCGTGGCGAGCGTGGTGGGGGAGGGGCTGAAGGCCGGGGCCCGTGTGCCCGAGGGGGAGGGCTTCGTCGGCACCATCGCCGCCA
The DNA here is from genome assembly GCF_020037125.1 of Myxococcus sp. RHSTA-1-4. Classification (GTDB taxonomy): domain Bacteria; phylum Myxococcota; class Myxococcia; order Myxococcales; family Myxococcaceae; genus Myxococcus. The sequence goes on along the minus strand of NZ_JAIQDG010000024.1, from coordinate 27,258 downwards.
CGCGCCAGCCGCTGCTCGTGCATGAGGCGGGCAGCGACGCGCGGGTGGGTGAGCCAGTCCTCCGCGAGGCGGGCCTGCGCGCGCTGTACGGCGTGCCGCTGGTGCTGGACAGCGAGGTGCTGGGGGTGGCGCTGATGGGCAGCCGCGCCAGCAGCGAACTGTCCGAGGCGGACCTGCTGCTGTTCCGCGCCATGGCGGCGCGCGCCACCGCGCTGCTCGCGCAGGCGCAGGCGCATGCCCGCGAGCGGGCGGCGCGCGCCGAGGCGGAGGCCTCCCTGGCCCGCCTGCGCGAGAGCGAGGCCGGCCTGCGGCGCTGGGAGGAGGTCTTCACACGGCTGGGCGTGGGCGTGGTGGTGGTGAGCGCGGAGGACAACACCCTGCGCGACGTCAACCCCGCCTTCGCGCGCATGCACGGGTACACGCCGGAGGAGCTGAGGGGCCGGCCGCTGGAGGACACCTTCGCGCCCGAGGCGCGCGGCGTGCTGCACCGGCACGTGTCGGCGGCGCACTCCAAGTCCTCCCACGAATACGAGTCGCTCCACATCCGCAAGGACGGCAGCCGCTTCCCCGCCTTCTCGCACGTGACGTCCTTCCGCGACGCGTCCGGGCGGGTGGTGCAGCGGGTGGCCACCGTGCTGGACATCACCCAGCGCCGCGCGGTGGAGACGGACCGGCAGCGGCTGCTGGCGGCCATCGAGGCGGAGCGGGCGCGGCTGGCGTCGGTGCTGGACCAGATGCCCGCGGGCGTCTTCATCGCGGAGGCTCCCAGTGGCCGGCTGCTGATGGCCAGCCGGAACGTGGAGGCCATCACCGGCCGGCCCTTCGCCCCGTCCACCCTGGTGGAGGACTTCGCGCGGGCGCCCTACACGGTGCTGCACCCGGACGGGCGGCGGTACGAGCCCGGGGAGCTGCCGCTGTTCCGCAGCCTCCGGCAGGGCGAGGAGGTGCGGAGCGAGGAGCTGCTCATCGAGCGCGAGGACGGCCAGCGCGTGACGGTGCTCGTCTCCAGCGCGCCCATCCGCGACAGGGAGGGCACCATCGTCGCGGCGGTGGCCACCATGGTGGACATCACCGAGCGGCGCCGCGCGCAGGAGGCGGCGCTGCAGGCGGCCCGCTTCGGTGAGCGGCTCATCGCGATTGTCAGCCACGATTTGCGCAACCCCCTCAACGCCATCCAGCTCTCCGCCACGCAGTTGCTGCACAGCGAGGCACTGCCGGAGCGCGAGCGGCGGCTCGTCACCCGCCTGGCCCGCGCCAGCGACCGGATGAAGCGCATGATTTCGGAGCTGCTGGACTTCACCCGCGGGCGGCTGGGCGGCGGCATCCCGATTCAGCGCGTGCCCGGAGATTTGCGCGCGGTGGTGCGGCAGGGCGTGGAGGAGCTGGAGGCGGCGTGGCCGGAGCGGAGCCTGACGCTCCAGGTGGCGCCGGGCCGCTACGAGGGCGAGTGGGACGCGGACCGGCTGCTGCAGGTGGTGAGCAACCTGGGCGGCAACGCGCTCCAGTACAGCCCGCCGGACGCCCCCGTCACCTTCCACCTGTCGGACGTGGGGGAGGCGGTGGTGCTGGAGGTGCACAACGCGGGCGAGCCCATTGCCGAGGACATGCTGCCGCGCCTGTTCGACCCGTTCCGCCGGGGCACCACGGCCGGCCCTGGCGGTGGCGGCCTGGGGCTGGGGCTCTACATCGTCGAGCAGGTGGTGAAGGGCCACGGGGGCCGCATCGAGGTGTCGTCCACCGCCGAGGCGGGCACCACCTTCCAGGTGAAACTCCCCCGCGCCTGAGGGAGGTGCACCCCGCGCGGTGGGGGTCAGGAGGCGAGGTCGTCTTCAGGAAGGAGCCGGTCCTCCAGGGCCGCGTCGGGGGACTCACCGGCCTGGACGCGCAGGGCGGCGTAGCGCAGGCCGGCCAGCTCCGTGAGGGCCTCGGGGCGGCCGAAGGGCTGGCCCGTGCGGCGCAGGTGCTCGCGCAGGGCGCGGGCCAGGTCCGCGCAGGTGGCGAAGCGCTCCACCCGGTCCGGGGCGAGCGCCCTGCGCACCAGCGGCACCAGGGCGGCGGGCACCGCGCGCGTGGCCTCGTCCAGGTCCTCCTGGCCGTAGGCGAGGATGCGGCGCTTGAGCTCTATCTCCGCGGCGTGGCTGATGGCCTCGTGCATGGCGGCGGCCAGCGCGTGCTCGCGGGTGGTGGAGTCCTGGGCCGGCGTGCGCTCGCGGCGGCGGCGGCGCTCGGACTCGAAGCGGTCCGCACCCTCGAAGAGGTGGCGGCCGGTGAGCAGCTGGAGGAGGACGATGCCCAGGCTGAACATGTCCGCGCGCCCGTCCAGGCCAAGCTGGGCCACGTGCTCGGGGGCCGCGTAGGCGAGGCTGCCGGGCAGCTCCGAGTCCGTCGTCGTTACCCGTCCGGGCAGCCGGGACCAGGCGGCGCCGAAGTCGAGCAGCTTCACCGTGCCGTGCTCGGTGACGAGGATGTTGTACGGGCCCACGTCGCGGTGGACGACCTGGAGCGCGCGGCCGTGCTCGTCGGTGAGGTTGTGGGCGTGGTGGAGCGCGTCGGCGACCTCGGCGGCGACGTAGAGGGCGAAGCCCTCGGAGAGGGGAAGCCGGGCGCGGGTGGAGGCCTCCAGCAGCGTGTCCAGCCGGTGGCCGGGGGTGTGCTCGAAGACGAGCACCGGCGCGTCGTCGGGGCCCTTGAGGTGGTGGACGGCGACGATGTTGGGGTGGTGGAGCTGAGCGGCCAGGCGGCCCTCCTCCAGCAGCCGGCGGGACGCCTCCGCGGCGGCGGCGCGCGGCGGGCGCTTGAGGACGGCGTAGCCGCCGAAGCCCCCCTCGTAGAGGCGGCGGGCGAGCACCAGCTCCCCATGGTGCGCGGGGCCCAGGGAGCGGATGAACTCATAGGAGGTGCGGCCGGAGCGCAGCAGCACCTGCGGCGGAGGGGGGACGTCAGACGGCAGGGACGACATGGCGGCTCTCCTCGGGCCCGACGGACCTCTTGGGTCCGGCGGCTCACCTTCGGAGTATGGTCGTCCCACGTCCAGAAGTCACCCGGTGGGTAGTGCCTGCCCCGGAACGCTCTCACTCGCTGAGAGGGTTGCCTGTCAGGTCGTGTTCGAGGCGTGGCGGCCTTCCGGGCCCTTCGCCGCCTCGGAGGGATGTGCTCCGCGGTGGGTGTGATGCTCCGCATGCGGGCGGGGTGGAGGCCCCGGGCGCGGGTTCCGTGCACTCCGTGTCCGAGTGGGCTTCCCGTCCGGGAGACTACCCGCCATATCGGTATATCGCGTGCTGACTTGCTGGGTTATAAGTCGGGTGGAACTCGCGCATGAAAACCCACCCAAAAGGTTCTGCTTCCCCCCGCGAGCGGCCCCGGCCCCGCCTTGGCCCCGGCGACCGTGCCCGGAGGTCGCGCCAGCAACTGGAGAAGCGCCTGGCGGCGAGTGTCGGCGAGGCGGCCCGGGCCGCGCGGATGAGCGCGGGGCTGACGCAGGCGGATGTGGCCGAGCGCGTCGGCATCGCGGCGGAGGTCTACGGGCGCATGGAGCGGGGGCGGATGATGCCCAGCGTGCCCACGCTGTTCCGCCTGTGCCTCGCGCTGCGGCTCTCCGCGGACGTGGGGATGGGGCTCGTCACGGCGGCGGCGGCCGGCGCCTCGCTGTGGGAGGAGGACTCCCAGGACAAGGACCACATGCCGGAGATGCGCCGGCTGCTGCGGACGCTGCGCCGCATGTCGCGTGGCCAGCTCAAGCTGATGAACCAGGTCGCCTCCGCCATCCTCCCCCAGCGGTGAGGCCCCGGTGCGCGGAGGCATGGAGCCGCGCCGGGCCCGCCTGACTCCAGCGGAGCATCAGCGCCGGTGGCGGCGGCGGAATACCCAGGCCAGCAACAACAACCCGGCCAGTGCTCCAGGCGCCGGGGCGCCCGTGCAGCCCACCCCGCCACCCAGGTAGTCCAGCGCCTCTGGCGGCACCCCATCGTCGGAAGGCGGAGGACCCGGCTGTTCGTCTCCCCCATCGGCGCCGCCACCCGGTGAGCCCGCGTCCTCCGTCCCCGCGTCCCCAGCCGGACTGCCTGCGTCCTCGTTGCCCGACGTGCCCGCGTCCTCATTCCCCGAGGGGCCACCGTCGCCGCCCGAGGAGCCCGCATCCGGGCTGCCCGCGTCGGACGAGCCCGCGTCCTCGTCGCCCGTGCCCGCGTCACCTCCAGGTACGCCGCCATCTGTCTCCCCACCCGGGCCACCGTCGCCGCCCGGGGAGCCCGCATCCGGGCTGCCCGCGTCGGCCGGCGGGCCCTCCACCACCGTCCACTCCCACATGGCGGGGGTCTGGTCCGCCAGCTCCGATTTCAGGTCGAGCGAGTAGACCCAGAGCACATGCGCCCCGGGCGCGAGCCCCTCCACATGCCATGGGGTCTCGCAGGAGACGAACTCCGGAGAGTCATCCAGCATGCAGAAGAACGCGGCCCGGTCCGCGGTGGACTCGAACGTGAAGTCGGCCGTGGTGGACGGAGTCTCGAGGTCCGGGCCCGTGACGATGGTCGTTTCCGGCGCGTTCCGGTCTCCCGCGAAGGCCGGAGGCACGGCCACCGCGGCCACCACCCACAGCGCGAGTCCACCAAGCACCTGCAGCAGCCGGGCGCGAACGACGGCGAAAGTCAGCGGGGCAATCATGGCGTGGCCTCCCGGGCGCTGCCCGGCATCGCGGTGGTGGGGGGAACGATGTGGAACTCCACCCGGCGGTTGCGCTCGCGCCCCGCGGCGGTGTCGTTGGTGTCCGCGGGCACGTCCAGGCCCCGGCCCACCGCGCGCAGCCGCTTCGCCTCCACCCCGCGGCGCTCCAGCTCGCGGCACACCGACTCCGCGCGCGCCTGGGACAGGCGCCGGTTGTACTCCGCGCCGCCGATGTTGTCGGTGTGCCCCTCCACCACCACCTGCTCCAATTCCGGGTGCTCCAGCAGCACCTTCGCCACCTGGTCCATCAGCGGGTACGAGCGCGGCAGCACCTCCGCCCGGTCGAAGGCGAAGAAGACGCGCTCGGTAATCTCCAGCTTCTTCTCCGTGAGGAACACCACCTGCCGCACCGACTCCGGGCAGCCCTGGTTGGACGGGGGGCCCGGCTCGCGCGGGCAGTTGTCCACTCCGTCCGCCACCGTGTCCTCGTCCTGGTCCGGCACCGACTCGACGTCCGGCTCCGGGGGCGCCGCGCCGTCCTCCACGGCGGGAGGCTCCGCCAGGGCCAGCGCCCCGTCACCGGGCAGTCCCTCCCGGGTGTCTCCGCTCTCCGGCTCGCGCGCGAGGACGGGCACGGGCACCGGCGGCGCCTTCGAGGGAAGCAGCGGCAGCGGGTCGAAGCCCACGCCCGCCAGCACCCGGAACGCCGGCACGCCGGGCGCCACGCCGATGCCGGGACCTCCGAGGGCGAACACCTCGAAGTGCTCGCTGAAGAGGTAGCGCGCTCCGGCCAGCACCTCGCCGGACCAGAGGCCGCCGCCGGTGAGGGGCGCGGCGGCGCGCAGGCTCAGCTCGCCGCGCAGCGAGCCATCCACGTTCGTCACCCCCAGCGCGAACGGCACCTCCGAGCCCACCGAATGCGAGCCCACCCGCACCCGCTCACGCAGCCGCGCCCCCGCTTCCAGCGACACGCGCATCCGGTCGAACGTGCGGCCCACCGCGAGGCGGGGCGACACGCTCCAGCGTCCATCGCCCAGCAGTGCTTCCCGCCGCCCCAGCGGCAGGCCCGTGTCCACCTCCGCGGCCAGGTCCACCAGCGCGCCGTCCTCCTCGCGCAGCAGGCCCACGCGCGCGCGCAGCAGCGGCGTGCCCATTCCCGAGCGCCGCAGCTCCCCCAGCCCGAGCCCCGCCAGCGACATGCCCCCCTGGGCCACCAGCACCGGCACCGACGCACCCACTTCCAGCCGCGGGTGGGGCGACACGGCCGCCGCCAGGTGCAGCAGCGCACGCTCACGCACCACCTCGCCCACGCGGCGCCCGCCGCGCACCATGACGAGCGGCTGGTGCTGGTAGTGCGTCACCACCGCCAGCCGCAGCGCGCCGGGCTCCAGCAGCAGGCCGGAGGAGCCCAGCAGCGCCCCGCGCGAGGTGGGGGACACCGTGAGGCGCTCGAGGTCGAAGGCGGGCAGCGGCGGTGGCTCGTCGGCCAGCGCGGCGGTGCCCGGAAGGATGAGCGACAGGACGGCACAGGCCAGCCGGCCCGAGAACGAAGGGGGTGCGAGTCTCATATGCGGGGGCTCCGGGGTGATGGAAACGTGTGGAGCGCTCGCCCGGGCGTCCTCCCTCCCTCGGGGGCAGGCCGCGTGTCCGTGCCCGGACGCGGCGCGTCGCGGCGTCCACCCGCCGACGGAAGCGGGGAACTTCGAACGCTCGGGAGCGACCAGGCGGGCCGCTCCACCCGGGGATGCTTGTCACCCCGCCGCGTCCCTGGCGTCATGGGGCACTCAGGGGCCGACCTGAAGGCAATGTGAAGCACATGACTCGTGGACAGAGGGGGCGGAGGCCCGGCGTGTGTGCGCTGGCGGTGGCGCTGGTGCTGCTCGTGCCCGTGCTCGCGGCGAGCGCCCAGGACGTGCCCGACGGGGGCGCGTCCGACGGGGCCGTGGCCACCGAGGTCCTCACGGAGGTGGAGCTCCGGCGCACGGACGCGGGCTGGGCGGTGGACCCGGGCGCCCAGGCGGACACCGGGGACGCGGGCGTGGCCCGGCCGGCCTTCGTGCCGCCGTCACTGGTGGCGGACTCACCCGCGCCCTATCCGCCCGGGCTCGCGGCGGAGGGCGTGGCGGGCGTCGTGAAGCTGGAGCTGCTCCTCGACGAGGCCGGCGAGGTGGAGTCCGCCACGCTGGTGGAGCCCCTGCACCCGCTGCTGGACAGGGCCGCGCTGCACGCCGCGCCCTCGCTGCGCTTCACGCCGGCCACGCTGGAAGGGCAGCCCGTCCAGGTGCGCCTCTTCTTCGAGTACCGCTTCGAGGCGCCCCTGCCGGTGGTGGCCGCCGACGGCGGGGTGGCGCCCGAGGGGCCCGTCACCCTGCGCGGCCTGGTGCGCACCAAGGGAAACCGCCGTCCCATCCCCGGCGCGGTGCTGCTGTCGGACGTGCTGCCGGACGCGCCGGTGCAGGCGGACGCACAGGGCCGCTTCGAGGCGCGCTGGCCCCAGGGCTCGCACAAGGTGCGCGTGGTGGCGCCCGGCCACAAGCCCTTCGTCTTCCGCGAGACGCTGAGCGCGAAGGAGGCCCTGGAGGTGGTGTACGGGCTGGAGCCGCTCGTCATCAACCCGTACGAGACGGTGGTGCGCGCGGACCGCGAGCGCACCGAGGTGAGCCGCGTCACCCTGCATGACGCGGAGCTGCGAGAGGTGCCCGGCACCATGGGCGACCCGTTCCGCGTCGTCATGCTGATGCCGGGCGTGGGCAGCATGCTGTCCGGCGTGGCCTACCCGGTGGTGCGCGGCAGCCAGCCCGCGTCCACCGGCTACTTCCTGGACGGCATCCGCGTCCCCATCCTCTTCCACCTCTTCCTCGGGCCGGCCGTCATCCACCCGGACTTCATCGACTCCATCGACTTCTACGCGGGCACGCCGCCGCCGAAGTACGGGCGGCTGATGGGCGGCGCCATCGACGGGCGCCTCAGCCGGCCGCGCGACGACGGCGTCCACGGCAGCGCCTACGCGGACCTCATCAACGCGGGCTTCTTCCTCGAGACGCCCTTCGAGGACAGCGGCACCAACGTCAGCCTCGCCGGCCGCTACTCGTACACGCCGTGGCTCATCGCGCTGGCCGCCAACAGCCTCCAGTCCCCGCCGGCGCCGGGCCGGGAGAACCCCAAGGTGGTGCTGGACTTCTGGGACTACCAGGCGCGCGTGGAGCAGGACGTCGGCCGCGGCAAGCTGCGGCTGTTCGCCTTCGGCTCCTCGGACACCTTCGGCACCGAGGCGCAGGATGAGCTCAGCAGCACCTCGCTCCAGTCCATCATCTTCCACCGCGTGGACCTGCGGCACCGGCACCCGCTGGGCCCCGGTGAGCTGGAGGTGGGCGCGACGTGGGGGCTGGACCGCTTCGCCGTCATCAACGAGGACGTGGCCGACAACGCCAACGCCGTCTACATCGACCAGGGCACCTGGTCCGCGCGCCTGGGCTACACCGCGACGCTGTCTCCGCGCGTGGCCGTGCGCGCGGGCGCGGACGTGGACCACAAGCGCGCCATCGTCGACCTCGTCAGCGAGGGGAATGACGGCGGCCTGCCGGTGGAGACGGCCCCGGTGGCCCTGGGCACCTTCATGGGCGCGTGGGTGGAGCTGGTGTGGCAGCCCGACGACAAATGGTCCGTGGTGCCCGGCCTGCGCGTGGACAACTACCACCTGTCCCCCGGCATCGACCGCGAAGCGCTGGAGCCGCGCCTCACCGTGCGCCGCAAGATGTCCGACCGGCTCACCCTCAAGGGAGGCGCGGGCCTCTTCCACCAGCCGCCCACCTCGCTCATCAGCCTGCCGGTGGTGGACGTGGGCAGCCTGCTGCTGGGGCTCCAGGAGGGCGTCCAGGTCTCCGTGGGCGCCGAGTGGAAGGCGTGGAAGGACCTGGAGGTGGGGCTGGACCTCTACGTCAACCCCATGCTGCGCACCATCGAGCTGACGCCCTTCTCCGACGAGATGCTCGTGGACGAGGTGGACCCGGACATGCCGCCCGAGGACGGGGAGGCGGCCCCCGGCGTGGGCGGCACGCGCTCCCGCCGCCGCGCGCTCCAGCAGGAGGACGACGATGACGGGGGCTGGATTCCGGACCGCTCGGACATCGACTTCCCGGACTTCACCAGCAGCGGCATGGCGTATGGCCTGGAGCTGCTCATCCGCCACCCGCTGGGGGACAACTGGTTCGGCTGGCTGTCGTACTCGTTGCAGCGCAGCACGCGCCAGACGCGCTTCCAGCGCTACGACGCGGAGGGCAACGCCATTGGCGAGGACGAGGCGGAGCTGCCCTTCGTCTTCGACCAGACGCACATCGTCAACCTGGTGCTCAGCTACAAGTTCTCCAACAGCGTCACCGTGGGCGGGGTGGTGCACTTCAACACCGGCCGCCCGGAGTACAGCGCGCTGGGCACGCCCACGCACCGGCAGGGCGTGGACGCCGCCGGCCGGCCCGCGTGGATAAAGGCGGACCGGGACCGGGTGGACCGGCTGCCGGGCTTCCTCCGCTTCGATGTGCGGCTGTCCAAGGCCTGGGTTTACGACAACTTCAACCTGGAGGCCTACCTGGACATGCTCAACGTCACCATCAGCCGGGAGACGGTGGGCTTCGAGTACGAGGGCGGCGGTGGGCGGCCCCTGACGAAGACGCCCGTCGGACTGCCCATCGTCCTCCCCATCCTCGGGGTGAAGGGGCGCTACTGAGCACCGCGAGTGATGGATAGCTCACGCTTGGCTGGTACCCCTGCCGCCTGCCTGGGCCTGGGGGCAGCAAGGGCGGTGTAATCCTACGCCGTCCGCTGTTCCTGAAGCCCCGGACCCGGTACCTGGGTCTGATGGCTTCCCGGTTGGAATCTCGGCCGGCCGTACACCCAGGTGGCTTCTTCATGTTCCAGGACGGGATTCCGACGATGGCGGAGTGGCTGAGGCGGTTGGGAGCATCCACGCTCCATGGCCCTTCGCTCCATGGGGTGACCGCGCCGAGCCTGAAGCTGTCGGACCCCCCGCGGGCGCGCGACGAGCGCTCGGACGCGCCGCTCAAGGTGGAAGGGGAAGCACCGGCCGTCCTGCTGGTGGACGACAACGCCGCCAACCTCGTGTCGCTGGAGGCCATCCTCGAGCCGCTCGGGGTGCGGATGGACAAGGCGTCCTCGGGCGAGCAGGCCCTGCGCTTCCTGTTGCGCGAGGAGTACGCCGTCATCCTGCTGGACGTGCGCATGGCGGGGCTGAGCGGCTTCGAGACGGCGGCCCTCATCAAGCAGCGCGAGCGCACGCGCAACGTCCCCATCATCTTCCTGACGGCCTACGGCCGGGACGACGCGGAGCTCATCACCGGCTACTCCACCGGCGCGGTGGACTTCCTGCAGAAGCCCTTCCCGCCGGAGGTGCTGCGCTCGAAGGTGTCCGTCTTCGTGGAGCTGTTCCGCGCGCAGCAGCAGGTGCGCGCCCAGTCGGAGCTGCTGCGGCTGAAGGAGGCCGAGGCCCGGGACGCGGCGCTGCGCGCGGCCGGCTACATCGACCGGCTGCGGGACTTCACCGCCAGGCTGTCCGAGGCGGGCACGGTGGCGCAGGTGTGCCGCGCGCTCTTCGAGCAGGGGCTGGTGGCGGCCGGCGCGAAGGCGGGCGCCGTCAACCTGCTGGACGAGGCGGGCGAGGCGCTGGAGGTGGTGGACTCCATCGGCTACCCGGAAGCGGTGCTGGCCTCGTGGCGGCGGATTCCCCTGTCCGCCTCCGTCCCGCTCACCGAGTCGGTGCGGGAGCAGCAACCCGTGTGGGTGGGCTCGCTGGAGGAGTGGCGGCAGCGCTACCCGGACGTGGACGCGCGGGGCGTGCACGAGGCGGCCATCGCCCTGCCGCTGCTGGTGAAGGGACGGGCGCTGGGCGCGGTGGGCCTGTCCTTCACGCGGGCACGCGTCTTCTCGGAGATGGACCGGGCCTTCTTCACCGCGCTGGCGCATGCGTGCGCGCAGGCGCTGGACCGGGTGCGCCTGACGGCCGACGAGCGCCGCGCGCACGAGCAGGCACGGGCCGCCGCCGAGCGGCTGCAGGTGCTGGCCGAGGCCTCCGACGCGTTCAACGTCACCAACCGGGATTTGGGCGGGCTGCTGGACACCGTCACCGCCAAGGTCTCCCGGTACATGGCGGACGTGTGCGCCATCCACCTGCTGTCCGAGGACGGCGAGCGGCTGGAGCTGGCGGCCTGCCACCCCGGGGACGAGGTGCTGGGGAGCGACGTCGTCCAGGCGCTGAGGACCTCCCTCCGCCCGGGCGAGGGCTTCAACGGCCGCGTGGCGCAGAGCGGACAGTCGTGGCTCGTCCCCGTGCTGACGCCGGAGCTGGTGGCGGCCACCCTGAAGCCGGAGCTCCGCGTGCTGGTGGAAGGACTGCGGCTCCACAGCGTGGTGCTGGTGCCCCTTCGCATGCAGGGCCGGGTGGCGGGCACCCTGTGGGTGGGCCGCATCCGCCCGGGGCCGGGCTTCACGGCGGAGGACCAGGAGTTGCTGGAGGAGCTGGCGGCGAAAGCGGCCCTCTCCATTGAAAACGCGCGGCTGTTCGCCGAGCAGCAGCGCTCACAGGAGGAGCTGCGGCGGCGCGCCGAGTTCGAGCAGCAGCTCGTGGGCATCGTCTCGCATGACCTGCGCAACCCGCTGGCGGCCATCTCCATGTCGGCGGGGCTCCTGGAGAAGAAGGGCGAGCTGTCCGACTCGCAGAAGCGCATGGTGCTGCGTATTGGCCAGGCCACCGAGCGCGCGGCGCGGATGATTCGCGACCTGCTGGACTTCACCAAGGCGCGGCTGGGTGGCGGCATCGCGTTGCACCGCCAGCCCACGGAGATGCGGGACGTGGTCCACCAGGTGCTGGACGAGATGCTGGTGGCGCACCCCGGGCGTCACGTGGAGCTGGACGTGGACGCCGAGGTGAAGGGCGAGTGGGACCCGGACCGCATCGCCCAGGTGCTGACGAACCTGCTGGGCAACGCGCTGGCGTACAGCCCCGCGGACGCGCCGGTGAAGGTGAGCGCGCGCGGGGACGGCGAGCACGCGTTCCTGAGCATCTTCAACGGTGGAGCCCCCATTCCTCCGGAGCTGCTGCCGCGCCTGTTCGAGCCGATGACGCGTGGCGTGCTGAAGGAGGGGCAGTCCAGCCGGAGCATCGGCCTGGGGCTCTACATCGTCCGCGACATCGTCCGCGGCCACGGTGGCAGCGTGGACGTGGTGTCCTCCGTGGAGCACGGCACCACCTTCACCGTGCGCCTGCCCCGCCGCGTGGGGTGAGACGTGGGCCCTTCGGTGTTCACGGCCGGAAGCCGGCGCCGTCGTTCCACTGGTCGGCGCGGATGAAGCGCACACCTTCGGGCTGGAGGGCCATGAGGGGGTCCATGACGGACTGGTGGAAGAGGTGAGTGGAGGTGGATTCCGCCAGCACGAACACGCGCCGTTGCTCCAGGGGGATTTCCCGCAGCACGTTCTCGTCCAGCACCAGCTTGTCGATACCCAGCACGTCTCCGTCGCTATAAAGGGAGAGAGTGGAGCGCTGCCGGTCGATGCAGGCAATCTCGTTGTAGACGTGCAGCATCCAGTAGCGGCGCACGTCGTCCGGCGCCACCTTGACGTCAGCAGGGACGAGTTGAACGCCGTGCAGGTCCATGGGCTCCAGCACGTCCTTGAGGCGCTCCGACACCACGGGGGTGGGCAGGCTGTGGTAGTCCACCATGACGGGGTTGCGCGGCACGGGCGCGCCCAGCCGCAGGCGGATGGGGCGGGTGAAAGGGGCGAAGACGCCCCTGAAGAAAGGACCGCTGAACTCGTCCCAAGCCAGAAGGGGGTAGCTGCTGGGGCCGGCGCGCATGATGACGAAGTACTCGGTCTGCATGGGCTCATTCTCCGGTTTTGAGGGCACGGCGGGCCAACGGAAGTCGTGTGACGGCGTGGACATGGCCATGCTTGCGCGCCTTGGGGCATGAGGCGTGGGATGGTTTCTGTTGGATGCTCGTCAGGCCCGAGCAGCCGGAGGCGCCCGGCGCGTAGTCCAGCCCGTCGCGCGTCAGCGTCCACGTGAAGCGCTCCACTCTCGCCAGTATCTCCGCGCTCAGTTCGTCCAGCCTCCGCACCAGCGCTTCCGGGGCTCCGCAAAACCTGCCTCTCTTGAGCTGGGCCGCCACCTCACGGAGCTTGCTATTGACGGCATCCGGGTAGGCCAGGTGCAGGTCGAAGGCGAAGCCCTCGGCATGGTGCCCCCGGTGCACGGCCACCATGAGCTGGCACGCCAGCGCAAGCTTCCTCGGCAGGAAGACGCCATTGGGCTTGCGGTCCGCGTGGTAGCCGAACAGCACGCAGATGAGGGCCCATTCTTCGTTGTTCAGCGCCTCCAGGCAGATGAGGTGGTGCGCCGCGAGGGAGAAAGGCCCGGCGTACCAGGGGTGCGTGGAAAGCTCCCGACCCTCCAGCATATTGCGCCCCAGCACCGCCGAGCTGCCCAAGGAGTAGGTCACCGGGTGCGCGCGGCCGCACGTCTTGCCAGAAGCCACGCCTCCACCCGCGGTGCCGGCCTCATTGCCGGTGGACTTGCCGATGTACGAGTCCTTCAGGGCCACCGGGGCGCCGTTGATGCGCACCGACTTCGAGCCATTCTCCAGGTCCCTGCTCTGGGCAACGTTGGGGAACGGAATGGGCACCGGCCCGCCCGGCGACGGCGTCTTGCACACGTCCGGGAAGCCCACCACCTTGCCCTCGCTCTCGGTGGTGACGGGCGTCAGGCCATTGATGAAGACCTCGCTCTTCCCAGACATGTGCCCCCCGGGAGGTCTCGTGGCACGGTGCTCGCCGGGATGGTACGGCGGGCTTGGAAAGGGGCGTCTCGCGTGTCGGCCTGGACCGTCCTCTTGTCGACGCGCCAGGGCGTCGAGGGCCCACCGTCATGACACAACCATGACGAAGAGATGGAGGCCTGATGGCTCCTGAATCCTCACCGGCCCCGGTAGGTTGGGCGCCGCTGTCGACCCACCGCCGTTGAGGCGCTGTCCGCCCCGTCCGCTCCGGAGTCCTTCATGCGCAGCCTCCTCCTGGCGCTCGCCCTGCTGAGCGCTCCCGTCCTGGCGCAGCCGAAGTCCCCACCTCCCGCGCCGCCGTCCTTCTTCCAGCAGTACGCGGAGACGCACCGCTTCAACAACGGGCGTCCCATGATGACGCGCATCACCCCCGACGAGCGGACGGTCTACTTCCTCCGCGCGCAGCCCCCGTCCCGCGCCCGGACGCTCTTCGCCTTCGACGTGGCGACGGGCGAGACGCGCGAGGTGCTCACCCCGGAGAAACTGCTGAAGGGCGCGGGCGAGCCCTCCACCCCGGAGCAGAAGGCCCGGCGCGAGCGCATGAAGGCCGCGGGCATCTCCTCATACGAGCTGATGGCGGATGGCACGAAGCTCTTCGTGTCCATGGCCGGCTCGCTGTACGTGGTGGAGCGCGCCACCGGAAAGGTGACGGAGCTGAAGGCGGGCCCCGGCGCCATCAGCCCGCGCCTGTCTCCGGACGGCAGGCACCTGGCGTACGTCCGTGAGCACGACCTCTATCGCCTGGACCTGGCCACCCAGACCGAGCACCGCCTCACCCGGGGCGGCACCCGGCAGAGGACCCATGGCCTGGCCGACTACTTCGCCATGGAGGAGCTGGCCCGCTTCACGGGGTACTGGTGGAGCCCGGACGGGAAGTCGCTCGCGTACGTCGAGGTGGATACCTCCGGCGTGGAGACGCTGTCCGTCGCGGACGTCATGCACCCCGAGCGCGGCGCCGACGCGTTCCCCTACCCACGCCCCGGCACGCCGCACGCGAAGCTGCGGCTGGGCATCATCCCCGTGACGGGCGGCAGGACGACGTGGGTGGACTGGGATTCGGCGAAGTACCCGCACCTGTCCAGGGTGACGTGGTCCGACAAGAGCCCGCTGACGCTGCGGGTGCAGGACCAGCGCCAGCAGGAGGAGGTGCTGCTCGCGGTGGACGCGAGGACGGGGAAGACGCGCGTCCTGCTCACGGAGAAGGACGACGCGTGGCTCAACCCGCACCCGTCCTTCCCGGAGTGGCTCCCGGACGGCAGCGGCTTTCTCTGGGAAACGGAGCGCAACGGCGCTTCCGAGGTGGAGCTGCGCAACGCGGACGGCTCGCTCGCGCGCTCGCTGGTGAAGCCGGGCGCCGGCTTCTGGGACCTGGCGCGCTACCTGCCCGAGCAGGACACGCTCTACTTCCTGGGCGGCCCCGTTCCACCGGAGCGCTACCTGTGGCGCGTGGTGAAGGGCGGTCCTCCCACGCGCGTCACCGCGGGCGGCCCGGCGATGGAGCTGGCCAACGTGAGCAGGGCGGGGGGCCTGATGGTGGTGTCCTCCGAGGGGCCCACGAGCATGCCCCGGGCCCACGTGCTGAGGGCGGATGGCACGCGCATGGGCGTGCTGCCCTCCGTGGCGGTGGAGCCTCCCCTACAGCCCCGGTTCGAGGTGCGTCAGGTGGGCCAGGAGCGCTTCTGGGTGTCCGTCGTCCGCCCGCGCGACTTCAAGCCGGGCGTGAAGCTGCCCGTCATCGTCGAGGTGTACGGAGGCTCCTTCACCACCACCGTCTTCCAGAGCATGGCCTATCACCTGAGGCTGCAATGGATTGCGGACCAGGGCTTCCTGGTGGTGACCATCGACGGGCGCGGCACGCCCCTGCGCGGCCGGGCGTGGCAGCGCACCCAGAAACACGACTTCTGGGGCCAGACGCTGGAGGACCAGGTGGCCGCGCTGCGGGCGCTCGCCGCGGAGCTGCCCGAGGTGGACCTCCAGCGCGTGGGCATCACCGGCGCAAGCCACGGCGGCTACCTCAGCGCGATGGCCGCCATGGTGCGGCCGGACGTCTTCAAGGCCGCGGCGGCCGTGTCCTCGGTGGCGGACTGGCGGGACTACTCCAGCCACGTCCCCGAGCGTCACCTGGGCCTGCTCCAGGAAAAGCCGGAGGTGTATGAGCGGAACTCGCTGCTCACCTACGCGAAGGAGGACAAGCCCCTCGCGAAACTATTGCTCATCCATGGCACCGCCGACGACAACGTGCACTTCTCCCACACGCTGAAGCTGTCGGACGCGCTCTTCCGCGCGGGCCGGCCGCATGAGTTGCTGCTGCTCGCGGGCTCCGGGCACGGGGTCTCCGACCCGCTCGTCAGCGAGCGCATGTGGGAGCGGGTGATTCGGCACTTCCGCGAGTCCTTATAGGCCCACCCCGTGGGGCGGGTGGCGGCGGCCGGCCGGTGGCTTCTAATATTTCCATTGGCCGCGGAGTGCTCAGGGGTGAGCACTGCGGTGGGGGCAGTCGCGGGGGGTGGGTTCGCGGCTCCGGGAACATGGCACTCTGGACCACCGCGGGCTCCGCGCCTGGCGGGCTGGTGGTGCCGTGCGCTGGGAGAGAGCCGATGGTGGGTCTATCATCGCTGCCAGGCGCCGCCCTGGCATGGACGCCTCATGCCGGGAGCCCGGCACCCTGCATCCTCTTCACGCCGTTGCGGGGACCCGGGGGCGAGGTGCTCGACTTCCAGTGGACGTCGCTCAACGCGGCGGCGGAGGACGTGGTCCGCGACTGGGGGTTGGACTCCCGCGTGTCGCGCTGGCCGGAAGAGGGCGTACGCGGGCTGGAATTGGAGTCCTGCGTGCGCCTGGCGGGCACCGGCGTGCCGCTGTCCGTCCCGCTGCGCGTGCGGCGCGAGGGCGTGGATGCGTGCTTCCAGGCGGTGGCGGTGAAGGAGGCGGAGGGCTTCGCGCTGTGGCTGCTGCCCCCGGCGGACGCGGACGCACAGGGGCTGCGGGAGGCGCTGGAGCGCGAGCAGGAGGCGCGGCGGCGGGTGGAGGGCGCGCTGGAGGAGTCGCGGACGGTGCGGGCGCGCGAGGAATTGCTGCGGCTGGCGCTGTCCACCGCGCGCATGGTGGCGTGGGAGTGGACGGAGGCACGGCGCGCCGTCACCTGGTCCCAGGAGGCGGATGCCTTCTTCGGCCAGCCTCCGGGCACGCTGGGCACGTCGCTGCCGGGGTTCCTGTCCTGCGTGGTGGTGGAGGACCGCGCGCGGGTGGCGCGGGGAATCGAGCAGGCGCTGGCGGCGGACGGGCCGTACACCCTGAAGTTCCGCTGCCGCCACGCGGACGGCGCCACGCACTGGTACGAGGCGGTGGGCCAGGGGCTGCGCGACGGCGAGCGCGCGCACCGTCTGGTGGGCGTGGTGATGGACTGCACCGAGCGCGAGCAGGCCGAGGCCTCGCTGCGCGAGGCGGAGGAGCGCTACCGGTTGGCGGCGCGCGCCACCCATGACGTGCTGTGGGACTGGGACCTGGACACCGGCGGCGTGCGCTGGGACGCGGGCTCCGGGGACCTGTTCGGCTATGGCCCGGCGCGGTCGAGCCACGGCCTGGGCTGGTGGGAGGAGCGCGTCCACCCCGACGAGCGGGGCGCGGTGGTGGCGGGGCTGCGCGGCTTCGTGGCCTCCACCGGCGCGACGTGGCAGGCGGAGTACCGCTTCCTTCGCAACGACGGCACGTGGGCCCACGTGCTGGACCGGGGCGTGCTGTCGCGCGACGCGGCGGGGCGGCCGGTGCGGATGATTGGCTCCATGATGGACATCACCGAGCGCAACCGCGCGCTGGAGCGCCTGTCGGAGGAGGCCCGGTTCCGCGAGCGCTTCATCGGCATCCTCGGCCATGACCTCCGCAACCCGCTGAACGCGATAACCCTCTCCGCGCGGGCGATGCGGCGGCGCAGCGCGCACAGCTCCCAGCACCATCAACTGGCCCAGCGCATCGAGACGAGCGCGGCGCGGATGGGGGCCATGATTTCGGACATCCTCGACCTCACGCGCGCGCGGCTGTCCGGCGGAATTCCGCTGAACCTGGCGCCCGTCAACCTGGCCTCCGTCTGCGGGCAGGTGGTGGAGGAGTTGAGCGTGGCGTGGCCGGAGCGTCACATCGCCTTCGACGTGGACGGCCGCGCGGACGGCGTCTGGGACGCGGCCCGGCTGGCGCAGGTGCTCAGCAACCTGGTGGGCAATGCGCTGGAGCACGGCGCGCAGGATGCCCCGGTGCTGCTGCGCTGCACGGAGCGCGACGACTGGCAGGTCCTCGAGGTCCACAACCCGGGTGTGTCCATACCCGGCCCGCAGCTCGCGACGCTGTTCGACCCGTTCCGTCAGGCGGGTGTGGCGCGCGAGAAGGGGCGGCGGCGGGGTGGATTGGGACTCGGGTTGTTCATCGTGCGGGAGATTGTCCAGGCGCACGGAGGCGCGGTGTACGTGAGCTCGTCGGAGCGGGACGGCACCACCTTCACCGTGACACTGCCGCGTGACGCGCGGCAGCTGCGCGTGTCCGCGGCACAGGCCGCGGCGCGCAATCCCTGAAACACACCAACACAAAGCGTTGTACGTGAGTCGAACCCGTGGTGGAGCGTCATGCGGCGCACGAAATACGTGTTTGCCATTGGACCGACATGCGCGAGCTGCCCGGCGGGACACCTGTCAGTCGTTGCGGGAAGGACTACCCGTTGATGTGACCGCGAAAGCCGCGGTCACCCCCAACGCGGAGGCAGTCCCATGCGCCACCTCTCTCCCCAGGCTTCTCCCTGCTCCGAAATCACCCGCGGCCAGAGCCGTTACCCGAGGGGAGTGAGGTGGATGCCCGTGCTGCTCTGTGTCGCGGCCATCGGCTGCGGCCCCGCGGAGCCGGGTCTGGATGAACACGGCGAGTCTCTTGGAACCCATGCGGGCGGGCTGGTGTCCCAGAACGGGCTCTCCACCAATGGGCTCTCCACCAACGGCCTTTCGACGAATGGCCTTTCGACGAACGGTCTTTCGACGAATGGCCTTTCGACGAATGGCCTTTCGACGAACGGCCTGTCGACGAATGGTTTCAATACATGGTTCAGTGAGAATCCGTCCCGCGGGGACGAGGTGATGCGCTACATCGCCCGCTGCGCGATGGCGGAGGGGCAGACGCTGACGTACACGCACGCGGGCACGACGTACACGTGGACGGGGGTGCTGGGGCTGGCGCCGGGCTGGGCGGGCGGCGCGTCGGCGACGCTGGCGGAGCAGCAGGTGGTGTCCGGATGCCTGGCCGCGCACGTGAACAAGTACGGCGTGCACCTGAACATCTCCGTGCTGGGGCGGGACGCGCTGGGGGCCGTCATCCCCACCACCTCCGATGAGCTGCAGACGTACGGCCAGACGGAGGCGGTGTTCTTCGGCAACCTCTTCAACGGCGAGGGGCTCTTCGCGGCGAACGACGCGGACTACCTCTCCTATGACCAGAGCACGGTGCGCGCGTGCGGCCTGTCCGCGTGGAGCGGGGACCCGGACTGCGCCATCGTCATCAGCCACGTGGGCTCCGCTCGCACGTACTGCACGCAGGACGCGTCGCGGACGCACTACACGAAGTGCACGTACAACGGGAAGGCGTACCGCCCCATCACCACGCGCATCCGCGCCCAGGACATCTACCGCTGCGGTGACGGCACGTGCCAGCTCTCCGAGCGCTGCGGCACGGGCACCACCGCCGCGAGCTGCCAGTCGGACTGCGGCGTCTGCCAGTGAGGCCGTGGCCCTCGGGGGCCCGGGTGCTGTTTCAGGGCGCGCCACAGGCGAGCCACTGGCCCAGCTTCACGCGCTCGTCCATGGAGGGCGCGGAGCGCGAGGCAGGAGGCATCGCGGTGTTCACCGCGGCGGGCCCGGCGGCCGTGTGCGCGTCGATGGAGGCCGCCTGGTGGCGCACCGCTTCGGGGGTGTCGAAGTCCACGCCCTGGGGCGCGCCCTCGCGCGCGGCGCCGGTGACGCTCGCGCTGTGACACGACAGGCAGTGGGTCTCCAGGAAGGCCCGGCCGAAGTCCGATGCCGTGGGGCCGCCCGTGGAAGGACACGCCGCGCCGGAAGCGCGGGTGTGCACCGGGTCCTCCGTGTGGCCGTGGTCGTCGGAGTCCCCTCCGCCGCAGCCGCCACCGCCGCCTCCACTCCCGCCACCTCCATGGCCAAGGCTCAGCCCCGCGAGGGTGATGAGTGGCAGCAGCCGGGACAGGGGATGTGAGGCCATGAGAACTCTCCGCGCGTGAGAAAGGGATGGGTAGGCCCGGGGCCTCATGCGGACCAGCGCACCGTGGGGTGGGACGGCGTTTCCCGCCGCACGCCGGCCGGGCGCGCGCGGCGATATGTCCTGAACGCCACCGCGTTACCGGACCGGCGCCGAGGGAATGTCCTGCCGCGGGCGGGAGGGGAGCGTCCTGCCTGACGGTGCACTGCGCTCCCGGTGCCGCGACAACTTGCCGCAGCGGCCGGCCGGCCCGCCTCTGCTACCCATCCGTGCCGTCGGGGTGGCCCCCGCCCACCCTCTTGGAGGTCGTTTGATGAATGCCGTCTTGAAGTCCGCGCGCTGGTGGCTGCTGCCTTCCCTGTTGCTGATGCAGGGATGTGGCGAAAGTGAGAAGACCTATACGGTTCGCTTCAGCCCGCAGGTGCGCGAGCAGGCCCTGACGTGTGGCACGAGCTACACGGACATCGGCACCTCGCGCAGCGTCATCGAGCTGCTGGACTTCAAGCTCTACGTGCACGGCGTCACGCTGGTGCGGGCGAATGGAGAGCGGCACGCGCTGGCGCTGGAGCAGGACGGCACGTGGCAGCGCGAGGGCGTGGCCCTGCTGGACTTCGAGGACGGCACCGGCACGTGTGACACCGGCAGCCCCCAGGTGCGCATGGAGGTGGTGGGCACCGCGCCCGAGCACGACGACTACACGGGCCTGGAGTTCAAGGTCGGCGTGCCGGCGGAGATGAACCACCTGGACGGTGCCACCGCGCCCGCTCCGCTCAATGCGCCGGGCATGTGGTGGAGCTGGCAGGGCGGCTACAAGTTCCTGCGCCTGGACGTGCGCTCGCGGACGAATGAGAGCTTCTTCTTCCACCTGGGCGCGTCCGGGTGCAAGGGCTCGGTGGCGGAGGGCTTCACCTGCGCCGCGGAGAACCAGGTCACCGTGGCGCTGACGGGCTTCGACCCGGAGCGCAACCAGGTGGTGCTGGACGCGGCGGGCCTCTACTCGGAGCTGGACGTGGACCGCGTCGCGAACGGGACGACGGACTCGACGGCCGGCTGCATGTCCTCGGCGGCGGACCCGGAGTGCCCGGGCTTCTTCGAGCAGCTCGGCCTGGCGGTGGATGGCAGCTCCATCGCGCCGCCCAGCACCTTCTTCCGCGTCCGCTGAGCCGGAGGCCCGTCCATGTTCCAGTCCTCCCTGCGCGCCCCCGCCTTCCGGGCGACCGCGTCCGAGAGCTTCATGCCGTTCCCCACGATGTCGGGCGCCTGCGACGTCTGTCACGTGGGGCGTAACCCCGTCGACCTCGACTGATGGAGCGGCCGTGATGTCTCGTGCATGGAAGGTGAGCGCGGTGCTGTGCGCGCTGTTGGCGGTGGGCTGCGGAGAGGACCCGCCGGCCGCGCCCGCGTATGACTGGAAGCTGCCGGCGGGCTTCCCCGAGCCCTTCGTCCCCGAGGACAACCCCATGTCCGAGGCGAAGGTGGAGCTGGGCCGCCACCTCTTCTACGACGTGCGCCTGTCCGGCAACGGCACCCAGTCCTGCGCGAGCTGTCACGAGCAGGAGCGTGCGTTCACGGATGGCCGGGCCACGCCGGTGGGCTCCACGGGGGACCATGTCGCGCGCAACGCGCCGGGGCTGGCCAACGTGGCGTACCTGTCCACGTACACCTGGGCCAACCCGGTGCTGGAGACGCTGGAGGCGCAGGCGCTGGTGCCGCTGTTCAACGAGGTGCCCACGGAGCTGGGGCTGGCGCCACGGCTGGAGGAGGTGCTCCAGCGGCTGCGGGAGGACTCCCGCTATCCGGAGCTGTTCAGCGCGGCGTTCCCCGGGGAGGCCGAGCCGGTGGGGCGGGAGTCCATCGTCAAGGCGCTGGCGTCCTTCCAGCGCACGCTGCTGTCGGGGAGCTCGCCGTATGACAGGTACCTGCAAGGGGACAACACGGCGATGTCACCCTCGGCGAAGCGGGGCATGGAGCTGTTCTTCGGGGAGCGGGCGGAGTGCTACCACTGTCACAGTGGGCCGCACCTGACCAACTCGTTCCGCGCGAAGGACTCGCGGCTGCCGGAGAGGCAGTTCTTCAACACGGGCCTGTACAACGTGGATGGCAATGGGGCGTACCCGCCGGACAACCCGGGCCTGTTCGAGTTCACCCGGAAGACGTTCGACCAGGGACGCTTCCGCGCGCCGCCGCTGCGCAACGTGGCGCTGACGGCGCCGTACATGCACGACGGCAGCATCGCCACGCTGGAGGAGGTCATCGACCACTACACGGCGGGTGGGCGGAACGTGACGGAAGGCCCGTTCGCCGGTGATGGGCGCGCGAACCCGAACAAGGACCCGCTGGTTCGGCCATTCACGCTGACCTCGGAAGAACGGGCCGACCTGATTGCCTTCCTGGAGAGCCTCACGGATACGGAGTTCATCCAGGACCCGCGCTTCTCCAATCCGTGGGAGTGAGCTCAAGGAGACTGGCGGCCATGGGCTTCGAACTGCGGGCACTCCGCACCCAGCTCCTTGAAGGCGTTGAGGATGATGGTTCCCTGGTCGACCGGGTTCACGTTCAGGGCCGCATTCATCCACATCTCGCTTGTGCGGGAGAGCCGGCCCTGACGCTCGTTCATGACCTCCCGCAGGGCCGCCTGGAGCGGGTCGCGCTTCTTCGCGCGGACAGCCCGCTGGAAGGACTGGCAGTACGACTGGAGCTCCTCCGCGATTCTGTCGCGTGAGGCCTTCCGCTCCTGGGGGGTGGTGCGCACCCGGAACACGGCGGAGACGCGGACCTCCTCCACTCCCACCAGGGGCACGAAGCGCCACGCCTCGATGATTTCGTCGGCGCAGTGCCTGTCGATGAACGTCCCCACGATTCTCGGGGACTCCCGCGCTGCCCGCCGTACCTCGCCCCTCTCATTGATGGTGAAGGCAATGAGGACGCGGTCATCCAGGTAGGGGACCTCCGGGACGTCGTCGCGCACGCAGTTCAGCAGCTGCGGCTGTCTGCGGACAAGCTCCGCGAGGACCCACTCCTCCGGGAGCCCCGGGGTGACGTCGAGCCGCTCCGGAGCCGTGAGCTCGACAGCTCCGGCACTCAACGGCAGGGCCAGCATCCACCAGAACAGAAGACTTGCACTCCAGCGCATTCAGGACCTCGCTCAAGGGAGCGGCTGCTCTACCATGGGTTCCCGCCTCAGTGCCGGCGGTTCCGTGCGCACCACGGCCCCGGGCGGGAACCGGCCCGCCTCGCGCCGCCTCCAACCCGTGGGAGTGGGCTCCATCATACGGGAGCAGGTGCTACGTCAGGAGCCGCCGCCGGAAGAACGCCAGGACTTCGTCTCTCGCGGCGGCGGTGGGCTCGCCCTCCCGGTCGACGAGATGGACGGTCAGGACGCTGTGCGGCGTTGGGACGTACTGGCGGAAGAAGTCGTCGGGGCGCTCGGTCTTCGGGCCAGCGGCGCTGTCGGGTAGCACGCGCGGGAGGAAGCGGTCGCCGAGCGCTCGCTGGTAGGCGGCGAAGCGTTCCGCGCGACAGAAGGCATCACCTTCGAAGCGATAGGCGAGGACGGTCAGGTCCTCGGTCTCCAGTCGCTGCCGCACGCGCGCGAGTTCCTCGGAGGTGATGTCCAGGCCCGCGGGCTCGTCGAGCGGCAGCGATGGTTGTGACAGCACCGGAGCGAGCACCGACTTCTCCAGCATCATCGACAGCGCGAAGTTGCCGGTGAAGCACATGCCAATCGCTCCCACGCCCGGGCCGCCGCACTCCGCGTGCGCGTGCGCGGCGAGCGCCCGCAGCCAGATTGTGATGGGGCTCGACTCATTCGCGGCGAATGCCCGGAACTCCTTGCTGATGCACGCGCGCTGGAAGACGGCCCGCCCTTCTTTCGCGGTGGGCACGGCGCCGTCGCGGCCGAAGAGGCTCGGCATCCACGCGGTGAAACCGGCATCCCGCACCCAGCGGGCAAAGCGCGCGACGCGCGGACTGATGCCCGGCATCTCGGCCATCACGATGACCGCGGGGCCTGAGCCGGCCGTGTAGACCTTTCGCGTCTCACCCAGCAGGGTGAGGTCGCGGTGCTGAAAATCCTCGAGCGGGTCGTCCTCTTCGAGATTGCGCGGGGCCGTGTGGGTTTGGGTCGTCATGGTTGGCTCCTTTTGGGCCACCAAAAGACCATCGGCCCGCGCGTGGACGCCAGTGTCGGAAAAGACATTATTCAGGCAGATTCGGACACCATGGCCTTCACCCTCATCGTCATGGATGGCGCTTTCGCGACGGGCGTCACGGCGACCCTCGACATGCTCCGGGCAGCGCGCGCGCTGGGGGCGGAGTCGCTGCGCTTCGAGGTGTGCTCGGTCGACGGCGGATATGTCCCGCTCTCCTCGGGCGTGGGCATCGAGACGTCGCGCCTGCGCGTGGTTGCTCGCGAGGACCGGACGACCTGGGTCATCCCGGGCCTTGGCACGACCCACGCCGCCGCCGTGCGCGCGCGTCTCGCGCGGCCGGACGCGATGAAGCTCACGAAGGCGATTGCCCGTCATGTCTCGCGCGGGGGGCGTGTCGCCGCCTCGTGCTCGGCCGTCTTCCTTCTTCAGCAGGCGGGCGTGCTGGCCAGCCGCCGGGCCACCACCACCTGGTGGCTCGGGGGCCTGCTCGCCGAGATGGAGGGGCGATGCACCGTCGACACGAACGCGATGGTCTGCGCGGATGGGCCCGTCATCACGGCCGGGGCGGCCTTCGCGCAGACCGACCTCATGCTGCACCTTCTGCGGGAGCGGTGCGGTGCGCGTCTGGTGGACCTCCTGGCGCGCACGCTCTTGCTCGATGGCAGGCAGGCGCAGGCGAAGTTCATCGCGCCGGAGTTGCTCGCGAACGGAGACGCGTTGATTTCGCGCATCACGTCGGAGATTGAAGCGCGGTTCCCGAATCCCCCGAGTGTCGCCGAGCTTGCCTCGCGGCTCGGCATGACGGAGCGGACCTTGTCGCGCCACGTGCGGCGCGCGACGGGCCGGAGCACCATCGCGCTCGTGCACAGCGTCAAGGTGCGGCGCGCACAGACGCTGCTTCAGTCGACTCACCTGAGCATCGACGACGTCGCCGCGGAGGTTGGCTACCAGGATGCGGGCACCCTTCGGCGGTTGATGAAGAAGCTCGGCGGTGGCTCTCCGCGTGCGCTTCGCTCGGTGCGGTGATGCAAGCCGGCCGTGATTGAGCCCTACGACTCTTGCCCTGGAGAGGTTGGTTGCAGCACCGTGGAGTTCCTTCAGGGTGGGGGCAGCTCGCGGAACACCACTCCGTCCAGCTTCAAGCGCCCGGCTGTTTCGACGAAGCGCTCGGTGGCGAGGATGATGGTGGGCCAGTCCGCGAGCCGGAACACGTCCGCTGAGGTGCGGGCGGAGAAGCTCGCCAGGCCACCACCCCCTGCGGGAGGACGCATAGCAGCACCCCACCGACACGCCGCTCTCACCCGCCCATTTCCGCCGGCGAGCGTGTCTTGACTGTGAGGGGGACACTACAGTCGACGTTCAATCCTCCCACCAACTTCGCTGGCAAACCGACGAGAAGACATGATACCCGCCAGCCACCTTGAAATATCGCATCAAGAAGTACTGCGCCGAACGTTTGGCTTCATGCGACTGCAACAATGCCGAGACCGTGTCCACGCTCAAGAACTGCTCGGACAGCATGTAGAACCCGGGCAACGGGCGTGTGAACAACGTGCCATCGCGCAGTTCCGAAACGAGCTGACGTGGCTCCAGCGGCTTATAGGTGGCTGACCAACCGCGCCCGTGCGCACATGCGGAGGCACCGCACGCCGCAACGTAGCTGCACATGAACCGTTCAAGCCACTCTCCTTCCGCCATTCCCCCAGATTCGAGATACGGAACCTGCGAATCGGTCTCAACAGCGAGGCAAGTCCCTCCGTCCTCTCTCCAGAAGTAGAGATAGATATCGGCTCGGATGGACAGGACGTCATATGCAACGGAGAACCCCTCCCAATCGCGAGAAGCATCCAGCGCCTCCACTTCGCTCTGGACTTGCCGGTTTCTCCCCCATTCGGACTCAAGCTCGCCGGAATCTGTATTTCTGACCAGCCGGAACAACTCTCGCGGTCTGAAACGATGGGTCTCTCGGAGCAGTCGGCTCCTCTCAAGAATCCACTCAACAGGCTGATTCATGAGCGACATTTGAAACCAACGCGGCGTACTCACTTGGCCACCACCCTCAGGCGTCCGTCAGAATTTGACAAAAACGATCTCAAAACCAGCATCTTTCAACACGTCCAACCTCCTATCACCACGCTTCGCGTCGGGCACCTTGTAGGAGACATTGAACCCTCTCTCCAGGAGAGTCTTGTTGTTCACCATCTGATCGGAGCCATACGATGAGTCCTGGTTCTTGCATTCAGTGGAGCTGGTCTTGCTCGATGCATGATCAAGCTCTCGCGAGGCCCCACATTTGATGCACACGGCCCGGACATGGTGGGTATCCCCCTTCATCCCGGCAGCCTTCTCTCGAGGCGTCACGCCACGCGAAATCTGTCTACCATGAGTTATGTGTCCCGCCTTGATGTTGTGCTCGACAGCGGCGACTTCAAACGGTTCATTGCCTGCCTCCTTCATCTTCTCCACGCGCCTCAATGGATGAGCCTCTTCTGGAGCAATTTCAGGGAAGTAGATGCGCTCGGCGTGTTCTCCTGCAGGGCACTTTTCCTCAGTGATTGGCTTGGCGAACGGCAGTTCCCCGCCACCCCGTATCTTCAACACCTTGTTCGCCTTCAGCTTGACCATGGAGGACTCCTGAACCGAGTGGGCCGCGAGACATGCCAGTTTGCGTGCCGACACCGTCCCGGCTACTCAACCAAGGAAATGGTCTTCCCAAAGAACTGGACCTTGCCTGATTTCTCAATCTGGATTGCCACCTTGCCATTTACCGCAATGGTGAGCTTGTCGGCCTTCAAATCAAAGGCTCGCGCAATCAGGGTGGCGTCACCGTCAATAACTTCGAAGGACTTCGCACCGACCTCGACCTTGAGATCTTTGCCAATAATGAGGGAGGCCGAGCCATCGCCATCAATCCACGAGTTGCCGCCCACCTTGATGCTCGCGTCTTCCGCGACTGACTCCTGGCGGGTTCCAGCGACTGCTGCCCAATGCGCGCCCCCTGCCTGCATCGAGCGAAGGCCACCCGTCGCCTCGTTGTAGGCCAGCGCCACGTTGATGCTGTAGCCGCCGCCAATGGTGGTGGCCTTCGCGGCCCCCACGTTCTCCATGGCGCTCAGGGTGACGCCGACGGTGATGTTCTTGCCCACCGTCATGGACTGATTGCCCTCCACCGCCTCGTTGTGGCTGCCCTGCGTGCGGGTGTCGCGGTTCTTCTGCACCTGCAGCGTCTGGTGGCCCTCCACCGCTCCGACGTCGTCCATCTGCACGCGAAGCCGATGGTTTCCCTCCACCGTGCGCTTGCGGTCCTTCTTCACCAGCAGGTCCTCGAAGCCACGCACCTGCTGGTCCTTGTCGTTCTC
>NZ_JAIQDG010000023.1 GCF_020037125.1 Myxococcus sp. RHSTA-1-4 | reverse complement strand
CCGGGGACAACCTCGCACAGGCCGTGGGCATGCCCAGGTGCTTCAGAATCGCCCGCACCCCGGGGGCCCCCTTCACGTACGCCAGCACTCGCCGCCTGCCTCCACACCTCACGCAGGCGAACACGTCGACCGCGAACGTCCTGCGCAGCAGCCCGGCCCCATCCAGTCGCGGCGTGCGCTCCTTCTTCGCTTCCGCCTTCGCCGCTGTCCCAGACGCCAGGCTCGCCTCTCGTGGCTTCGACTCTGCCCCCGCTTGGGGGAGCGCCCAGGCGTTGTGCGCGCAGCAAGGGGTGAACGCTCAGTGCCCCTGGTGCGCCGCTGAGCGTGCGCCACGTCAACCCGGCGGCTGCATCGCATCGCGATGCGCCCTCCACGCCTCCCCGCTCATGCTCTCCAGCGTGATCGGGAGGGCCGGGGGCGCGATACCACCCGGGGCATCCAGCCGATGCAGGACATGGCAGATGATGTCGCGCATGCCCTCGGCCTTGAGCGGGAAGACCCCGCCGCCATAGGACGCCAGATCGACCTGCGGATCGTTGACGAGCTGCCGCAGGCCCAGCAACAGCCAGGGCAGATCGCCGGCCGCCTGCGCATCGTGCTGCATGGTGTCGATGTAGCTGTCGAGCTCGCTCAGGTCCTCGGGCACCTCGCTGTGATCAACGAAGTAGGTCAGGGTGAGCTGCCCCAGGTGGTTGCGGAGCATGGTGGCGCTGATCTTCATGATGGACTGGGTGTGTAAGGTGATCGCCCAGCTGGGCAGTGGTTCGGTATAGCCCGGCCGCGAGCCACCACGACTTTCCAGACAAGTCGCCCAACCTGTTTTCCCGGTGTGCGCAATCGGTGGTTTCGCGCGGCGTATGGGGCCTACCCTTCCCGTTCGTTCCCGGAGTCCGCCATGCCTCCCAGCCTTCCCCGCCTCGCCCGCGTCGCCATCGCGGGCTGCGCGGCCGTCTCCGTCCTCACCGCCGCCGATACCCGGAAGCCCGTGACCGAGTGGCTGGCCCGCCCGTCCGAGGCGGCCCGCATCGCGCGGGTGGAGGCGGGCCTCGCGCCCGTCACGCTCCCGGGCGCGGAGCCCCAGCACCTGTCGCTCCAGCGTTGGATGGAGCTGTATGCGGTTCCGGGACTGAGCGTGGCCGTGTTCGAGAAGAACGCGCTGGTGTGGGCGAAGACGTATGGCGTGAAGCAGGCGGGAGGCTCGGAGCCCGTCACCGTCGACACGCTGTTCCAGGCTGCCTCCATCAGCAAGCCGGTGACGGCGCTGGCGGCCATGCGCTACGTCGAGCAGGGGAAGTGGTCGCTGGACGCGAACATCAACGACACGCTGGTGTCGTGGAAGGTGCCGGACAACGAGTACACGAAGGAGCAGAAGGTCACCCTCCGCCGGCTGCTCAGCCACAGCGCGGGCCTGACGGTGCATGGCTTCCCGGGCTACGCCGTCAGCGAGGCGCGGCCGACCGTGCAGCAGATTCTCGATGGAGCGAAGCCCACGAACACCGCCGCGGTGCGCGTGGACCTCGTGCCCGGGACGAAGACTCGCTACAGCGGCGGCGGCACCACGGTGGTCCAGTTGATGATGATGGACCAGCTGAAGAAGCCGTTTCCGCAAATCATGAAGGAGGCGGTGCTGGCCCCGCTCGGGCTGAAGCACAGCTCGTACGAGCAGCCGCTGCCGCCCGCGCTCGCGGCCCAGGCCGCCAGCGCCACGCGGGGCAATGGAAAGAGCATCGACGGGAAGTGGCACGTCTACCCGGAGATGGCGGCCGCCGGCCTGTGGACGACGCCGTCGGACCTGGCGCGCATCGCCATCGAGGTGTCCAAGGCGCGTGCGGGGACGTCGAAGCGCGTGGTGTCGCAGGCGATGGCGAAGCAGATGCTGACGAAGCAGTCGGAGCGGTTCGGAATCGGGTTCCAGTTGGAGGACGGGAGTGACCGGTTCGGCCATGGCGGCTCGAACGAGGGCTTCCGGGCCATGCTGGTGGCCTTCGCCGACTCGGGCAGCGGCATGGCGCTGATGTCCAACTCCGACAACGGCAGCTTCCTCATCGAGCGTGTCGCCGCCAGCATCGCCGCTGAGTACGGCTGGAAGTCCTTTTCTTCCGAGCTGCAGGAGTCCCCGATGATGACGGCGGACCTGCTCGGGCGGCTCAAGGGAGCGGATGCCGTCCTCGCCTGGTACGAGGCGCGGCGGCGCGACGGCCCGGCCGACGGGCTGTCTCCCGCCGTCCTGAACCAGTTCGGCTACGGGCTGCTCAGCGCGGGCAAGGTCCCCGAGGCGGTGAAGGTGTTCGAGGCGAACGTCCGGTTCTACCCGGAGGACGCGAACGCGTATGACAGCCTCGGCGAGGCCTTCCTCGCGGCGGGACGGAACGCCGAGGCCATCCTCCACTACAAGAAGTCGCTGGAGCTGGACCCGAAGAACACCCACGCCGTGAAGGTGCTGGAGAGACTCGGCGCGCGGCACTGAGGCGCCTTCCTTCCGGGGCTCAGGTCCCGGCGGATTCACACGCTGCCGCCGCGCTTCAAGCAGGCGGGTGACGGTCCACCTCCTTTCTCTCGTGCATCGTCTCGCGGACGGCGAGCAGGCGCTCCACCAGCTCATCGAGCACCCTGACGCCGACCTCCTCCGCGCGGCGCTCCGCCTCGAGCACCTTCGGCTCCAGCTCGCGCCAGCGGTCCTTCAGGTCCATGCCCGCCAGGTGGAGGTCCAGGCGGATCTCATCCCGCAGCGTCTTCATCCGCTCGAGCCGCTCCTTCATGCCCTGCTGAACCCGTGCGTTGTTCATGGCCGTTTCCTCCCGCGGCCCTTCTCGGGCTCGCCACTCCCATGATGTGCATTCCGCGGGCCATGGCGCTGTCGAGGAGAGGCCCTCGCGCGGGGCGAAAATGCTGCGTTCCGGCGCCATCCCCCCGGCAGGCGTTGCGGGGCGAGGGGTCCTCCCGTTGAGGATGTGACACGAAGCTGGCCGCAACCACTTGCACTTCTGTTACTTTGGCAACTCTCCAAGGCTGGAGAGTCGAAAGGAAATGCAAATGTTCAAGCGCGGTCTCTCTCTGTGTGCGGCAATGATGCTGTCGGCCTGTGGCGCCCCGGAGGTGGGGGAGGAGAACCTGGAGGCCCACCTGGAGTCGCTGCCAGCTCCGCTGACCTCGGCCATCTCGCGCGGGTGTTCGTTCAACATCACCTACACGCAGCGGCCGGCGGCGCTGCCGCCCCTGTACGACATCTACCTCAACCGGCAGGCGTCGGCGACGTGCCCCTGGCCCGCGGCCTCGGAGAAGCTGGACACGTCCTACAACTACGTGCCGCGGCTGTCGCTGGCGGCCAATGACCTGGGCGTCGCCGCCAGCTTCGTGCTGAAGCGCACCTACAGCGGCAGCTCGCCCACCATCCTCGGGCTGGAGCACGTGGACCCGGAGCTCCTGACCACCGTGCGCGTGGCGGACATCTACCCCGCCTATGGCCGGGGCTTCATCTACTCGGGTGACCTGAGCATCGCGGCGGACGGCACCACGCTGGTGGTCCGGGGCACCAAGAGCGGGACCATCCTGGGAGAGAGCGGCAGCGGCAGCAACTACACCGCCACCTTCCCGAACTTCTTCACCAGCACCACGCCGCCCACCGTACAGGCGTACTGAGCGGCCGGAACGCAGGCGGGGCGGCGGCCCGGGCCCCCACCCGGTGCCGCCTGCCGCGCATGCCCACGGTGCCCGTCACGACTCCGTGAGCGAGGGCGGCGGCGTGCCAATGCACGGAGGCACCTCACCGCCACCGGCGTCGCCAAAGAGCTGCACGAAGGCCGGGCGGTCATGCGCGGGCAGGATGAACAGCTCCGAGTCCCTCGCATGGAGCTGCACCAGCTTCGCCACCTCCTGCTGCGTGCGCGAGGAGTCCTCGTCGGTGAGCCACCGCATCAGCCTGGACTTGCCGACGTTCCGCTCGATGGACTCCCGCAGGTTGATGAGGTCGCCCACGTGCACGAAGCGCAGCTGGGGTGACACGTTGATGAAGGTGGCCACGCTGCCTGGCGTGTGCCCGAAGGTGGGCACCACCACCACGGTGCCGTCCCCGAAGACGTCGAAGTGCGCGTCGTAGTTGGCATACGGCTCCGCCACGAAGGGAATGGGCACCATCCGCTCCTTCATCGCCCGCGCGTGGGCGGGGAGCATCACCCCGCTCGAGTCCTCCAGCTCCGCCTCCACGAGCTGCTTCTCCTCGGCCGCCAGCCACACCGGCACGTCCGGCAGCAGTGCCACCCCGCCCGCGTGGTCGGCGTGCACGTGCGATAGCAGCAGCGCCCTGGGCTGCGTCACCCCGAGCGCCGCCAGGGCCTCCGTCAGACTCTTCCGGGGCGTGTTCCGGCCCGCCGTCTGCGCGAAGACGAAGCGGCCCCAGAGGCCCAGCTCCCGCTTCTCCTCCTGCGCCTGGGGAGAGATGCCGCTGTCGAGCACCAGGTCTCCCTTCGGGTGGCGGATGACGAGCGCCGCCGAGGTGACCTCCCAGGTGGACGCCACGGTGGAGCCGCCGGCGCCGTAGCTCCCCGCCACCGACAGGCCCCCGGTGTCCACCCAGCACACCTGAATCGGCGCGCCCGGAGGCGGCGGGGGCACGAAGGCATGGGGCCTGGCCGCGGGCAGCGACGCGCACGCGGAGAGCAGCAGCAAGGATGGCCAGATGAACTTCTGCATGGAGATTCCTCCCTGGGTTCATCTCCACGGTGGCCGCCGCGCGCTCCATTTGCATTCTGGATGTGTGAATGAGCGATATTCACGCTGTGAATCTCGCGGACTTCGACGCATAAGAGGGATGGGGGCCCTGTTGAGGGGGAGGGAGGGTGCAGCGGGGCCGAGGGGGGGCCGCTGACGGGGCCGCCCGCGCGATGCTCCCGGCCGGTGGACAGCAGCCTCGGAGGATTCTCGGGTTTCTGACGCAACCCCGTTGCATCGCGGAATCAACCGAAGGGATGCTCGTCGGGTTGCGCCTCCACTCCTGCCCAACGGGGTCGGCTCCATGAACATGGCCACCTTCCAGCAGCTCGCCGCGCTGTCGCTCGTCTTGAGCTCTCCCTCCGCCCTGGCCGACGGGAGCAATGATGGAGTCCCGCGGCAGGGAGAGGCCCCCTCCCCTGAGAAGTCCGGGGGCTTCGATGCGCCCGGGCCGGCCGAACAGCCCCGTGGGTTCTCCCTGGGGCTTCGCACGGGGGCGGGCGTGCCCTTCGGGAAGAGTCGCGGCACGGAGGACCCGGATGGCGGGAAGATGAGCAACTTTGTGTCACGGACGATTCCGTTGCAGGTCGATGCCGGCTACTTCTTCAACTCCCACCTCTACGTGGGCGCCTTCTTCCAGTATGGGGTGACGCGGCTTGCCCAGGACTGCCTGGAGGGCATGAGCTGCAGCGCGAGCCAGCTGCGCTTCGGCGTCAACGCCGCCTACCACTTCCAGTCGAGAAGGGCGCTCGAGCCCTGGGTGGGGCTGGGCATCGGCTACGAGCGCATCGACAGCTCCGCCTCCCTGACCATCATCTACGGGCCCATGCGTGTCGAGAGCTCCACCCAGGGCTTCGAGTTCGCCTCCCTCCAGGGTGGCCTCGACTACCGCCTCAACAACACGTTCTCCGTGGGGCCCTTCGCCACCTTCACCATGGGGCAGTATTCGACCTCCCACCTCATCATCGATGCGGCTGAGCGCGACCCCCTCAACCGGGACTCCGACACCACGGAAGACATCGAGGACAAGGCGATCCACGGGTGGCTCTACGGCGGCCTGCGGGCGCAGGCCCGCTTCTAGGCCCGCCTCGAAAGGAAGTGCCCGCCCGCTCGCCCGCCGTCCGTGAGGGAGAACGGGTATTGGCGCCCAGGCGAGGCAGGAGCCAGAGGAGACGGGCAGGGCCCTGCTGTGCTTCTACGAGGCCCGGGAGTTCCAGCCCGCGTGGTTCTCCGAGGATGGCCGGGCGCGGCTCCAGGCGCACGAGTACCTGGATGCGCTCGGCAACGCGGAAGCGGAGCAAGTTCGACAACCTGTACGGCTGCCGTCACTCGCTGGTGGACGGGCTCAACCGCGCCACGGACGTGATGCTGTCCGGCAAGGTGGCCATCGTCTTCGGCTACGGCGACGTGGGCAAGGGCTGCGCCCAGGCGTTCAAGGGCCAGGGCGCGCGCGTCATCATCGCGGAGATCGACCCCATCTGCGCGCTGCAGGCGGCGATGGATGAGGTGGCGCGCCTGCACCTCGACAAGCTGGGCGTGAAGCTGACGAAGCTCACCCCGGACCAGGCCTCGTACATCGGCGTCTCCGTCGAGGGCCCGCTCAAGCCGGACCACTACCGCTACCAAGAGCGCGGTGAGATGACAGGCCCGGGCCTTTGTCTTTCCGGGAGGGAGCGCGTCCCGGCGCGCGTGCTCGGCGGCCTCGGCGAGAGGCGGCTCGCCTCACTGGAGAGCGGCAAGCCACTGCCGCTGCCGGAAGCCAGGAGCCTTGATGTCGAACAGGGGCTGGCCCGGGTGTCTCATCGCCAGCTCCAGGGCCGCTGCGCGCCGCTCGCGCTGGCGCCCCACCCCGAGGACTTCCCGAAGCGCCTCCGGCGTCATGGGGCGGCCGAGCAGGTAGCGGGTCTCCGGGTGGTAGTCCCGCTTCCTCTCCGCCCACCACGCCGCCACGGCGTCGGGCGCCGGCCACGGCAGGTCCGCGTCGGACTCCGCTTCGGGCGTCTCGTCCTCTTGCTCCGCCGTGTCCGGCCCGGCTTCCGGGGCCGTGCCCTCAAGCGAGCGCTCCGAGAGGTCCGCGCCGGTGATGAAGCGGAAGGCCTCGCCCGCCGCACGAGCCAGCTCCGGCACCCGCATCATCCGCAACAGCCAGGGGATGAAGAAGGTGTCTCCCAGGGCCGCACTGCCGGCCAGGGCGAGCCGGCGGTGCTCGGGACGCTCCGTGAATCCCATCAACCACTCCCGGGCCTCGCCCCGCTCCATCCTCCGGACCGCCAACGAAACGGCCTCCGCCGCATGCGCCCCGGCGCTCCCGGCCAGAGAGCGGAGGACGGAAAGCGCCGCGCGCTCCCCCAGCAGGACGCACGCCCTGGCGGCGAAGAAACGGCACGCCTCGTCCTCGGAGGCCAGCGCCTGCCGGGCCACCGGCAGCAACTCCCGGCGCCTCAGCTCGCCCACCACCTGGAGCGCACGGGCGCGCAGGCCCGCGTCGGTGCTGGAGAGCGCACGGGGGAGCACGGCGCCCGGGTCCTGGCCATGGGCCGCATGCCCCGCCAGGGCGGCCTGGCACAGCACGGTGTCGTCTTCATGGGCGAGCTGCCCAAGTGCCTTCGCTACCCGGGGCCACGGCAGCCAGCAGTGCGCCGAGACGAAGGCCTCCAGACCCGCATCCGAGTCGCGCGCGAGCTCGAGTACCGGCGAGAGGCGGGCGGTGGAGCCGCTCTCGAGGGCCAGCGCGGCCGAGGCGAAAATCTCCCCCGCGCCGGCCACGGAGAGGGCCTCGTCGATGACGGCCTCGGCGGCGGCACCGGCGATGCGCAGCCCGTCCAGGTGGGCCTCCACGCGCTCGTCGAGCCGCTCCAGGTCCGCGAAGGTGTAGTGGGCGGCGTCAATCGCCCTGTGACGGAGCGTCCAGAGGAAGGAGGCCTCCTCGAAGTGGCGCGAGACGAAGTCGGGCAGTGGCCCGTTGGGCGGCAGCGGACCCGGCGGGCTCATTCCGGAATCCGGTGGCCGAAGAAGTAGCGCACGCCCTCCTCGTACCGGGCGGCCTCGGGGCTCTCCAGGAAGTCCTCGAGGATGGCGGCGGCGGTGAGCGACTGGAACTGCTCGCCCTTGTAGAAGCCCGAGCAGTCGATACCCGTGCTCGCCTCGAAACGGCGCCGGTAGAAGGGCCGCATGGCACGCGCGAAGTCGTCACCGTCCAGGCCCCGCAACAGGCGCTGGGCCACCGACACCACGCTGAAGCGCTCCCCATGCAGCAGGATGACCTGGTCCGTCCCGAACTTCTTCTTGAGTTCTTCGTACCGCTCCAGCACGCGGTCCTCGTACTCAATCAGTTCGTCTTCCTTTGGGAACTGGCTCAGCGGCCCCCACTCCGGCTCCAGCAGGGTCGAAATCTGGAGTGGAACCACCTTCATCAACTCGGCGCCAAAGTGTCTGTCATAGGACTGGATGAACGCGGGAATGGACGACAAGCTTCCCCAAGCCTCGAATGCGCTGCAGAAGCAACCGGCTGTATCGGGATTCAAGGAGTCGTCCAGGTCGCGAATCATTCGCCTGAAGCAAGATGACGTCCCCGCATCCCCCACGATTTGAGCGCATACCCATGGAAGGAGGTGGGACCTGGTCGTGGCGTGATGAATGTCCAGAAGCCGCTCAAGCCGCCCGAAGTCCCCCGCCTTGGCCTGCGCCAGGATGTCCTGCACTTCCATCCAGGATGGGACGTCGCCGATCTCCTGCAGAATGGGATCATCCACAGGAGCCGGGGGAGCAAAGTACCCGCGGTCATCCCAGCGCGTTGGGTTCCAATAGTAGGGAGACTTCATGTCTATTTCCCTTGCCAGTGCGCAGTAAAGAAATCGTCAATTCCCTGGCATGCGTCGCACAGGAACTGCTGCGGCTGAAGGTTGCCAGGGTTGGTTGGACAGCCCGAGGCCTCTTTCGGCACCAGGTGGTTGATTCGCGCCAGCCCCTTCGACCTTGCGCTCAGTCTCCTATACTCCTTTGCATCTTCCATGAGTTGGGCATCATAGGGCTTGCCGCTCTTCTTCAGTTGCTCCAGGGCCGCCAACTCGCGGTTCGACATCTTGGCGGTCGCCCTGAGTGCCTGTGACCTGCCGGTGGCTTGCAGGAGTTCATCGAGAATCTCCAGGGCTTCTTTGAGCCTCACCCCCGTCCTTCGCATGTAGAGCCTCCGATACTCCATGACCTCTGCGTTCCATCTACTTTCGATTTGTCGGTGCCGTGAACCGCCAGGCTCGCTGGCCCGGAACACGTCACACGGCGGCTCGGGGAGCACCCGGCCATCACACGTGCAGTGCTGCCGTTTGTACGCGACAAGGAAGTCGAACTGCTCGCGCCGGCTCGGGTTCTTGTCCAACCCGTAGAACTCCTCCAGCGTCAGCGCCTCGTCATCGTCCCGGAACGCCGCCGGGCAGTCGTCCTTCCCACAGCACGGACACTCCCCCGCGTCCATCCGCTGCTGGGCGAGCTCCTGCGCCTCCGCCAGCTTCGACTCCGACAGGTTGCTGAACGGTGGCGTCGCTCCCGGGTAGCTGCCGTGGTTCGAGGTGGTCAGGTCCATGTGCCTCACCACCGACTTCCCCTCCACCTTCACGTCCATCGACCACGAGGCGAAGTACGTCTTCCCCGTAATCGTGTGCGTCACCACGCTCGCACCGAAGTTCCGCGTCGCCGCCTCGTTGCCCAGCTGCGACGACTGGTAGAAGGACGCGTCCTGGAGCGCCACCTCCTTCCCCGCAATCTGTACCGTCCGGCTCCCGGCCTTCAGGTCCTTCGCGGAGGAGCTGTCCGGGTAGGGCACCGGCACGGGCCCCGCCGGCGGGGGCGGAGGACTCATGCACACGTCGGGAAAGGCCGCCGTCACCTTCCCGTCGCCGCCCTTCCTCACCACCTCGTTGCCATTCGCGTACACCTTGCCGCTCATCGGCCTGCCTCCCCGGCCTGCTTCGGCCGCCGCACCACGGCCACCGCCCGCTCGCCCGAGACACTGCTCGCGAAGCACATGGCCCGAGCCCCGGGCGCGTAGCCCCGCTGCCACGCCTGCGCCAACCGCACCAACTGGCACAGGCTCGCCGCGGCCCCCACCTCGCCAAGGGACTCGGCGCACAACCACAAGGGGAGGCTCTCCCGCTTCACCCGCAGCAGCCGCGTCAACGCCAGCGTCTGCTCCTTGAAGGCATACAGCTCCCCCGAGACATCCGACAGCCGCAGCTCCACGTCCTCCATCCGCAGCCCGGCATCCTCCAGCGCGGCGCGCCCCGCCTTCACCAGGCCGTCGGCGCGCAACGGCTCCTCGTTGAGCACCGTGGCCATCTCCCGGGCGAAGCCCAGTCCTTCAATCGTGGCCAGGGACTGGCGCGACGCCCCCGCGCGCGGCTCCACCCGAACACACGCCGCGGCTTCCCCTGGAATGACTCCGTCCGCGTTGCGTGGGCTCTTCAAGCGACCGTGCTCCTCCAGCCATAGCAGCGAGCGGGCGTTGAGGAAGGAGTCCACCCCACAGACGAGACACGCCGCGGCCCGGCGCTCCCCCAGCACCTTCCGGGCCGCCTCCAGCGCCTGGAAGCCCGCGGCGCTTCCCCCTGTCAGCACACGCGAGAGGCCGGAATGGAATCTCCGCTCCAGCCGGCGCTCCACCCGGGCCACCAGCTCTCCGGCCAGCGTCGCGCCGCCCCCGGGGCGTCCGGGCTCGGCCACCGCCACCAGCAGCGGCACCTGCTCCCAGCCGGTC
Organism: Myxococcus sp. RHSTA-1-4; assembly: GCF_020037125.1. GTDB lineage: Bacteria > Myxococcota > Myxococcia > Myxococcales > Myxococcaceae > Myxococcus. The sequence continues at coordinate 175,865 of NZ_JAIQDG010000023.1, read as the reverse complement.
CCCGCCTCTCCTCCCAGCGCGTCCGCAATCGCCATCGCCAGCAGGTCCACCAGCCGCTCCTCGCGCCCCAGGTCGCGCGGCAGCACGGCCACCGGCGAGCCAGTGATGGGCTTGCGCGCGTTGTCCCGGTACGCGAGCGTCTCGAACGCGGACAACCCCGCCCTCATGGCGGCACAGGCCGAAACGGCGCTCAGCCCCACCGAGCTCACCATTCCCGTCGCCGTCACCTCCACCCGGATGGCGCTCATGACCGGCCCGCCTTCCGCTGGCGCGCCCGGTGAGCGGCCACCACTTCCGCGAGCGACCTGAAGTGCCGCTTGCCTTCACCGCGCCCCGGAGGCAGCCGGACAGGCTGGTGCCCCACCAGGACCTCCCGAAGCTTCCCGGGCTTCCGCCCCAGCGGAACCGACGCCCGCCAGGTCAGCATCATCCGCCGCGAGTCCGGCTCGACGAGCAGGGTGTCCAGCAGCGGTTCGTGACTCTGGTCCCCGTCGTCGAAGCGGAAGGTGACGGGAAAGCGCAGCGTGGGCACGCGTGCCACCAGCGCGCCCCCACGTGTCATGCCCGTGCAGCGCAAGACCTCCCCGCCTCGCGGGTATGGCACCTGCTGGTCCACCGGCGCGCAGAGGAAGTACCGCGTGTCGAAATCCCGAGGCAGGAAGGGGTAGTCCTCCTCCTGCCAGCGAGCGTCATAGGTCCCGGCATGGGCGAGCCGTGGCTGCCAGCTCCGCCCCACGGGCCCGAAGCCCATGGACACCGGAGTGTCCCTCCAACCCGAAAGGGGTTGCCGGGGGTCCTCCAGGTTCGGCAGAGGCGTGCCTTCCGCCGCCCGGGCATCGGGATTCTTGCGGTAGCCCACCCCCACCGGGTTGCGGAGCTCGGCGCCATGGTGCCGCGGGTCCGCATGCGTGAGGTCCGTTCCCCCGAAGGCCCGCTCGTACACCAGGGGCATCTGGACGAAGGCCCGGGGAGCGGAAGCACGCAGGCCGAGCAGCCCTCGCTCCCAGCGGCGGTCTCCGGTGACTCGAATGGCTTTGCGCACCGTCCCGAGCTCGAGCGTCACCAGTGACTCGGTGACAGGCTTGCCCGTGGGCGACACGGCCTGTCCCAGGACCAGGAGGTCCGCCCGAGGCTTGAAGGGCGCGAAATCACTTTCGTACCGGAGGCTCGTCGTCCCGGGCTCCCCCTGATGGACGTCCGCGAAGACCATCGCTTCCTGCACATCGGAAAGCCTTGCGCCTCCCCCAGCATCAATCTCGAATGTGCCCTTCACCGCGACGACACATCTATCCTGGCCGGCCTTATCCGTGGCGACACAGATGCCCGACGCCATCCCCGTCGTGTTGCTCCCCAACTGCATACTTCCCCCTCATGACCTGAAACCGGAGCAATCACTCTCCGCCTTTGAATAGCTTCGGAGAAGCCCCCCAGAGGTGGAATAGAACACACACAAGGGGCGGGCGGAAACCCTTCCACGAATTCAGCCCTGTCTGCATTTCTCAACCTGCCGCGTTCAGCTCCCGCCGCCGTCCTCCGGCACGGGCCGCCGCTTCCCGTAGGCCTCTTCCAGAATCGCGTCGCTCTTGAGGCCGCTCGTCTTCGCGGCCTCCACGTCCAGGCCCTCACCGTGGCCACGTCCCTGTCCCTCGAACACGATGTTCGGGCCGTCGAACGACGCCGTCCGCGGGCACGACGGCAGCTTCAGTCCCGAGCGCACCAGCTCACACGGCACCGAGTGCGCCGACTCGAACGTCGCATCCCCCTCCGAGCGCGTGAGCAGATACCGCGCCCGCCCGTCCTCGAAGCGCAGCGACACCAGGATGTACCCCAGAATCCGCTCCAGCTCCGCGCGCGGGCGCGTCTCCTTCCACGGCTCCTCTCCTCCCTGGGAGAACAACAGCCACTCCTTCCACTTCAGCGGCGGAAGCCCCACCGCCTTCGCCTCCTCGGACCGCACGCGCACCGTGCCTCGGAAGGCCTGGCAGTGCGTGGTGTCACAGACAGGCCGGCCCGGGTGACGGCTGTGCTGCTCGTTGTGTGCAATCACCCGCGCCAGCGCCACGCGAGCCTCGCCCTTCAGCGCCACGTCCTCCGCCGCCACCACGCCCGCCGTGTACTGCAAGCGCGTGGTGCGGAAGACGAAGTCGGAGCCCCGCCGCGCCTTCATCGCGCTCGGTGACGTGGGAACGCCCGGCGGCGGCCGGTACGCCGGTGCCGGAGACCAGGAGAAGATGCCCGCGTAGTCCCGCCCCTCCTCCAACTTCGGGAAGCGCACGCGCCACGGCGCCCCCAGACACACCGCCGCTCCACCCGAGGCAAGTCCCTCCAGCCGCGTCCACTCCCCCGGCGCGGCGCGAGGCACTCCGCCCTCCACCGAGAAGCCCACGCCAGGGCACCGCGCCTCCACGTCATTCGCTGGCACCAGCCCCAGCACCTGCACGCGCGCGACGTCCAGCCCGGCCTGCCGGCGCACGCGGGCCATCGCCTTCGCAACCTCGTCCGCGAAGTGACGCGGCATCTTCCCCGGCCGCACCGCCACCACCACCAGGTCCGAGTCCACCGCCGCAATCCACCCGAACTGCGGCCGGCTCGCGGCATCACGCACGGTGCCCGTCTTGGTGGACACACCCGCCAGCGCCTTCGACGCGGCCAGCTCCGCCAGCGTCCCCAGCACCGCGTTGTCGGCCATCACCGCCAGCACATCCGGCCGGGCCTCCGCCAGCAGCCGGTACGCCTGCGCCATGCCCCACGGAGACAGCGCCAGCGTGGACCGCAGCCCAATCGCATCCGCCATGTCCGCCGGCGCGCCCGTCAGCCCCACCGCCTCCAGCACGCCCGCCCACGCGCCGAACCCCTTCGGCGCCGAGCCCTTCGCCTCCCAGTCCAGGAAGTACCCATTGCACGAGCGCAGCAGCGCCGTGCGTGCGTCCACCTTCGAAGTCAGCCCCGGCCCACAGGCCCACTCCTGCACGCCCGCGCGAGGCGTCAGCACCGGATGCCCTCCCACCGGTCCCGCCGCGTACACGAACGGCTTCAACACCGAGCCATACGGAAGCGCGCGCCGTACATCTCCCTCCGCCAGCAGCACCTCGCCCGAGTGCCGGCTGAGCACCACCGTGGCGGGCCCGGCCGCGCGCACCTCCACCTCCGCCAGTTCGTCGATGGACAGCGGCACCACCCACCGCGCCCCGTCCTGGCACTGGCGCAGCCGGCGAGACAGCGCCTTCGGAAACCCCACCGACTCACCCAGAATCCGCGCCAGCGCCCGCCGCGCCCGCGGCGTGTCCACCGCCGGAGCCGAGGCCACCTCCGCCGCAGCGCGCGACAGCGACTGGTACGGCGCCTCCCGCCACGCCTCCAGCTCGCCGCTCACCGCCACGGAGAAGGCCTCGTGGAAGAGCCGGTCCTCGCTGGACTGGGGACACGCCCACCACAGGAGCTGGTGCGCCAATTCGTGCCGCAGCGCCACACGCAGCCGCGCGTCCAGCACACCCGGCGTGTTCTGCCGCAGCTCCACGTGGCCCGGCCGTCCCTGCGCGTTGCGCTCGGGAGGCAGGGCCACGCCGCGCTGGAGAACCACCGTGCCCGGCGCCTTCGCCGGAGCGCCGCCCGCCTCCGCCACGTAGCGGGCCTCCAGCGCCTTCCAGGTGGACTCCGCCTCGCGGCGCAGCTCCGCCTCGGGTGTCACGTCACCGCGAGTGACGAAGGTGGGGGTGGCCGCCAGCAGCGCGGCCACCGTGGCGGCCCACAGCATGGGCTACAGGTCGCCCGTGCCCTTCTTCGAGGGCACCACCTTCAGCGAGTCCGCGGCCGTCCGCCCGTGGATGCTGGCGGCGTACATGTCCTCGATGCGCGCGGGAGGCGCGGAGAAGGTTCCCGGGAACTGCGCGCGCAGCACGTAGCCCACGGTGCGCGGGCTGTCGCTCCACCACGCCGGCTCCTCGAAGAAGAAGGTGGCGCGCTCCGGGTCCAGCACGCGGCGGCGGAGCGCCTCGGGGGCCAGGGGCAGCGAGTGCGGAGGACCGCGGAACACCTTGTCCTCCTGCAAGGGCACGAAGCCCGCGGGCACCGCGTCCTCCACCACGTAGTACGCCGAGCGCGCGCGGTTGTTCCCACGCGCGTCCAGCGTCAGCTCCACGTAGACCTCCTCGCCCTGGGACACGGTGTCACCCGCCTCGAGCTTCACCTTCCCGCCCTCGCGCAGCACGTAGTAGCTCCGCGAGATGGACATGCCCTCCGCCTTCGGCTGCACCGCCGGCAGCGGGGTGAGCGTGGCGGCCTGGAGGGTGGCCACGCCGTCGAAGCCGTCCACGTCCACCGAGCGCGTGCCCGGCTCCAGCACCGCCACCAGGCCCATGCCGCGCGGGGAGAATTTCACATCGCCCTTCACGCCCTTCACCGCCGGAGGCGTCATGCCGCGGAAGGCCTTCGCGTCGCGCTCCAGCAGCCACAGCGAGTGCAGCAGCGCGGTGCTCCGGTCGAAGGTGGACAGGTCCGGCTCGGACAGCATCTCCAGGATGCGGCGGCGCGCACGGGTGACGTCCAGCGTGCCGAACGACGCGGCGTGCGCGGCGATGGCCGTCATGCCCACGCGCCGCAGCGGGAAGCGGAAGAAGGACTCGCTCAGCTCCATCTCCTGGCCCGGCTTGTACGCGGCCAGCGTGGCGAAGCCCTGCGCGCTCTTCGCCACCAGCGAGTTGATGCGCGCCTGGAGCGCGGGCTCCTTCATGACGCCCGCCTTCTCCGCGGCCAGCACCGCCAGCGCCAGCGGGTACAGGTCGCCAGCCTCGGCGCTCTCCACCAGCGCGCGCGCGCGGGCCGCCTGCTTCGGCCCCTCCAGCCGCGCCAGCACGTAGGCACGCGTGGCCTCGTACTCGGGAGACAGCCCCTCCTGCGCCTCCAGCCAGCGGGCGCTCTCGGTGAGGCGGGGGTCCGCGCGGTCCACCAGTCCGGCCTCCGCCGCGTAGGCCAGCCCGTCCAGGGCGATGAGGGTGAGCGGCAGGCTCGGCGTGTCATAGCCGCCGAACCAGGTGAAGCCGCCGCCCTTCACGGAGAGGTTGAGGATGCGCGCGGTGCCCTGCACGGAGCGGCTGCGCGCCTCGGCCAGCAGCGACTGCGTGTCCGTGTCCAGCTTCGACAGCGCGCCCGCCTGCTGGAGCACCTGGTACACCGCCACGTTGGGAATGGTGGTGGAGACGAGCTGCTCCAGGCAGCCGTACGGGTACGTGAGCAGCTCACGCACGTTGGTGAGCGCCGCGTCCACGATGGACGGCTGGAGCACCAGCTCCACGCTCGCCAGCTTCGCCTCCTGGGGCGCGGGCACCTGCAGCGTGCCGCCGCCCCAGGCGCTCACCTTCACCACGTCCTCCACCGCCGCCGGCTCCACCTGGAAGAGCTTGCGGTCCTTCAGCGGGTCCTTGCCGCCCGTCACGTCCACCGCGAGCTGCGCGGGGCCCGTGGCGGTGGCCTTCAGCGTCACGGGCAGCACCTTCTCGCCGCCCTTCGCCAGCTCCACCTTGTGCTGCAGCTGGTCCGCCTCGAGCGAGCCCGCCGACGCCAGCTTCACGTCCAGGAGCTGGCTGGCCGGGGACTTCTCGCCCGCGGACAGGCGCACGGAGGCGAGCGCCTCGTCACCCTCGCGGAGGAACTGCGGCAGCGCGGCGTAGAGGTTGAGGCCACCGCGCGTGGCGAACTCGGAGGTGCCCTCGCCGAAGCGGCCGGACGTGTCCGCCGCCACCGCCGTCACCACCCACAGCGTCTGGTTGGAGGGCAGCGTGAAGCGCACCGTGGCGCGGCCGTCCCGGTCCGTCACCACCGCCGGAGCCCAGTGCGCGGTGTCCTTCTCCAGGTCCTTCGCCTGGCGGCTGGGCGGCTTGATGGAGGCGAAGGCCTGGTCCGGCAGCCCCGCCATCTTCCGCGCGAGCTGCTCGCCATAACCGTAGCCCTGGAACTCGGCGGAGTAGAAGTTGGACACGTTGTTGCGCGCCGGCGGGTAGAAGAAGTCCAGCACCCTGGGGCGGAACTCGCTCTGGATGGCGTAGACGGCCTTGTCCACCACGCCCACGGAGACCTGCGCCACCACGCCGCGGCCCTCATGGTCCACGACGCGCAAGTCCAACGTCTGCTCGGTGAGCGGCGCGGCCTCGGCGCGAGCGGGCTGCACCTCCACGGTGAGGGTGCGCTCGCGCGGCACCACGCGGAAGGCCACCGTGCGCTCCTCCCAGCGGCCCGTGGCCGTGGGGTACGCGACGGAGGCATACACCGCGCTGCCGAAGCGCTTCTCCACGTTGAAGCTGTGCACCAGCGTGCGGCCGGTCAGCTCCACCACCTGCGTGTCATAGAGGCTGGCGCCGGAGAGCGTCACCCACACCGGGCCCGCGTCTCGGGCGCCGGGGCCCCAGCCGTCCGGCATCAGCGCCACCAGCCGCGCGGTGTCGCCCGGCTCCAGCGTGCCGGACAGCGACGCCAGCGTGAGGTTGGGCACCTGCGCCACCGGCTCGTCCGCGCCGCCGATGACGAGCAGCGACTCCTCGCCCTGCCACGTCTCACCCTTCTTGTCCTTCACCACCACGCGCGCCAGCACCGCGCCCACCTCGGAGGTGGGCACCTTCTCGCGGTGCGTGCCGTCCGCCGCCGTGGTGAACGAGCGCTTGCCCAGGCTCTTCTCCTCGCCGTCGGCCTTGCGAGACACGAACTCCACCTCGCCCTGCGTGACGCCGTAGGGCTTGCCGGACAGCGTGGTGGCGCGCACCGCCAGCATCGCCTCGCCGCCCTTGGCCACCACCGCGTCCGAGTACCGCGCCACGCCCAGCACCTCCACCTTCGACAGGAAGAACGCCGTGGTGGCGTTGGCGAACGTCTCCTGGTCGTCGCGCGCGCGGATGGTGAGCGAGTACCGGTACGGAATCCGCTCCTCGCCCGGAGCCAGCGCCGGCACGGACACCTCAATCTCCGCCTCGCCATTGGCGTCGAACGCGCTCGCGCTGGACCACGGGTCCTCGGCGGCGTCGCGCGCGGCCACGGACGAGTAGAGGCGCTCGGGGACGCTCAGCTTGCCCTCCGTGCTGGAGGCCGAGCCGTACGTCACCGCGCTGCCCCCGCCGCCCTTGCCGGCGTCATCCACCCACGCGGGCGCGTCCAGCAGGCTGCGATAGAGGAAGACCTCGTACTTCGCGCCCTCGGGGACGCCACCGGCGTAGCGGCGGGCGCGCACCTTCACGCGCAGCGTCTCGCCGGGCACCACCGTCTCCGACGCGGGCTCCACCTCCAGGTAGAAGGTGGGCTTCACGTAGTCCTGCACGCGGGCTTCGCCCTGGTGCGGCTGGCCATCCACCTCGGCCTCCACGCGCAGCACGCCGGTGCCCAGGTCCTCCGGCACCTTGAGCGTGCCGTTGAAGGCGCCGAACTCGTCCACCGCGGCGCGCGTGGTGAGGGCACGGCCCTCCTGCGAAATCAGCTTCACCGTCACCTCGCGCTTCTTCGGCGTGAAGAGGCGCGCGAGGAAGGTGTCCGGCTGGCGCACGAGGCCGCGGTACTTCACCTCGTGGCCCGGCTTGTAGATGGGCCGGTCGCTGTAGATGAACACGTCCGGCGCCACCGCCAGCGTGGAGTAGAAGTCCGTGTCGACAATCGCCGTGTCACCGCCCGTGGACGCGGTGGCGATGATGCGCGGCTCTGCCACCTCCAGCGTCACCTCGCCCTTCTTGTCCGTCTTCGCAGCCGGGCCCTTGCCCTTGGGCAGGTACACCTGCACGTCCGCGCCGACGGCGGGCTTCTGGTCCCTCCCCGCCACACGCACCAGCACCTGGCCATCCGTCTGCTTGAGCTGCACCGTCAAGTCACTGACGACGAGCACCACCTGCCCCTCCACCCGCCCCTGCACGAGCTGGAGGACGTAGGTGCCGGCCGGCAGCGGCGCCAGCACCACGCGGCGCTCCTGGAAGCCGCTGCTCTCGTTCGACGAGGTGAAGCCGGGGACGTTGAACTCGCGGTCGGCGCCGCCCAGGTCCAGGTTGAGCCACTGGCTGCGCGCCACGGTGAAGCCGGGCGGCACGCCCACCAGCTTCTGCGGCCCCTCGGCCACCCTGGCCAGCGGCTCGCCGGAGCCCGGCACGTCCGGCGGCCTGGGCAGCGAATCACCCACCACCTCGCGGAAGCCCGGGTTGAGCGTGTCGAGCAGCCACATGCCCGGCGCGCTCACGGCGTTGAGGCCGCGGCTGAGCGCGCGGCCCGGGTTGTTCAGCGTGGGCGGCGTCTGGTACGCGCGCCGCAAGTCCCCCTGCGCGCGGATGAAGGCATCCAGGCTGTCCGGCTTGAGGACGCGCAGCTCCACGGGGCCCTTGTCCTCGAAGGCCACGTCCACCGCCACCGGCTCCTGGCTGCCATAGGAGCGCGGCACGGTGATGTAGAGCGGCTTGGCCGCGGCCACGCCGGACAGCACCAACGCGGCCAGCGCCGCGAGACGAGCAACGGTCTTCATGACCCGAAACCTCCAGGAACCAGCGAATCGCCCTGCACGGTGCCGCGCAGGCCCAGGTACGGCAGCGACTCCAGGTCGCGCCGCGCCGCTTCGATTTCAGGGGGCACCGACTTCGGCATCGGCGCGTTGCGCCCCACGCGGGACTCGGACAGGAAGCCGTCCATGGTGAGGCCGCTGAGCAGCCGTCCCGTGTTCACTCCAAAGGCCACCGACGTGGGCGCGCGAAGCCCCGCCACCACCGGCCCCGCCGCGTTGAGCATGTTGGGCGTCTTGCCCTCGCAGGCCTTGCGCAGCCGCTCCAGCTCCGCGTCGTTGGACGCCATCACCACGTGGTTGCAGAAGGTGCCCGTCACCAGCCGGTTGTAGCCGCCGGAGAAGAGCTGCCGCAGCGCGGCCTCGTCCTCGGTGCGGCCCCAGAGCACCGCCATTTCAATGGGCAGCGCCGAGTCACCGCGCGGCGTCCACACCAGCGCCACCTGCCGCGTGCGCGTGGGGCCCTTGCCGCCGTCCTCCTTCCAGAACTCCTTCAGCGAGTCCTCGCCCAGCGACTCGGGCAGCTTGAGCTGCACGGCCAGCATCACCGGCGTCTCCTCCGGCACCAGCTTCAGCAGGTCGTCGGACAGCGGCGCCGCGTCCAGGCGCGCGGGGCCCTCCATGAGCTGGCCCGCGATGCCACGGCCCACCAGCTTGTTGCCCTCCACGCCGAACTGGAGCCGCGCGCCCGGGGCCAGCCCCACCACGTGCGTCAGGAGCTGCACCTCGCGGCCGTACGCGTCCGGGTCGAAGCCCAGCTCCACGTCCACGGTGTCCGCCGCCTTCAGCTCGGGCAGCGCCGCGCACAGGCCGTGGAGCACCGCCACCGGGTGACGGGCCAGGACCATGCGGTCCTCGGTGCGCGCCGCCCACAGCGTCTGCTCCGCCACCAGCCAGCGCTTCATCTCGTACGTGCCGGCGGCGCCGCCCGGGCAGCTCGACGCCGACATGCCGCCGCGGTTGGCCACGCCGTCCAGCGCCTCGAAGGCGGAGGTGGAGGCGGTGCCCGGGGCGGGGATGATGAAGGCGGGGGTGCTCGCCCGCGCGTCACCGGCGAACCACACCATGCGGAAGGGCGCGTCGAGGAGCTGGTTGGCGACCAGGTCCAGCACCGCGCCCTTGAACTGGCCCTTCAGGTCCTCGCCGGTGGAGCCGAAGAAGGCGGCCCATCCACCCACGAAACCCTGGCCCAGCGGCTTGCCGAGCTGCTCCTTCAGCCAGGTGTTGCCGGCCATCGCCTCGCGCACCTTGCCGGGCCGGTGCACGTCCACCCAGATGGCGGGAGGCGCGGCGGTGCCGGGCACCTCCATGGTGGCCACCTGCGTGTCGGGCATGCCCTCCACCTCGGCGCCCGCGCTGGGAGGGCCCTCCCGCGGGCCGGTGACGAGCGGAGCCCCACCGGAGCCGCCGGACGTCCCGCTGCGGCGGCCGAGCACGAAGGCGCCCGCGATGGCGGCACCAACGAGGACGGCGACGAGGCCGATGAGCATCGCCTTGGGCGGGCCGCGCCGGGGAGGCGGGGCCGCCGGAGGAGGCGCACCCGGAGGAGGGCTGGACGGAGACGTCATGGCATCCACTCCTTGAAGCGGAAGTAGCCGAGGAAGCCGGCGTTGTTCGGCACCGGGCGCCACTCCAGCGGCGCCTCGGTGGCAAGGTTCTGGAGGAGCCCGGTGCGCACCGCGGCGCCCTTCTCCCCCGGGTGGTAGACGACGCGAGCGGGCGCGTGGGCCCGGTCCTCCGGGCGCACCACCAGCATCAGGTGGAAGACGGGGCCGGAGTCGTGCTCCTGGCGGAAGGCGAGCACGTCGCCGGTGCGCAGCGACTCACGCGTGGCGTCGTCGCGGCCCAGCGGCCGGAAGCTGTGGGTCAGCAGCATCTCCGCGTCCGCGAAGTCGGCGGGGCGGCCGCGCTCATCCCTCCACAGCGGTGAGGTGAGGCGCTCCGGGGCGGCATGCTTGTACGCGGTGCGGAAGGCGAAGCGGATGAGGCCCGCGCAGTCGCGCTGGTCCGGGTGCCATGCGGCGTCCTGCTTGCGCACCTGCGCGAGCGCCACCTGCGCCACCTGCCGCCGCAGCAGCACGTCGCGCGACTCGGGCGCGGGCGCCGCGGGTGCGGACGCCTCCAGAAGCAGGAGCAGGGACAGGGCGAGCATGGAATGCGGTCAGTAACCGCCCTCGCCTTCGGCGCCGCTGGTCTGGAGCTCCTTGAGGGCCTCGGCGAGGTTGGTGGGCCAGTCCGGGTGCTTGGGCTTGGGGTCCTGCGCGGGGACGTACACCTCGGCCTGCCCGTCGCCGAGCACGTTCACCCAGGCCAGCACGCGGGTGGTGCCCGGGGTGGCCAGCGGGATGCGCACCATGCGGCGGATTTCGTGGGGCGTGCCCTCGAAGAGGGCGAGGTTGAGGGTGGCCACGGTGTGGGCCTTGTCGCCGCTGGGCCAGTAGTTGGTGGCCACGAGGTACACGCCCTTGGGCGGCGCGCGGTGGATGTAGAGGTAGGGGCCGTAGGCGGGCTGGTCGAAGTCACCGCCCTGCTCGTTGAGGAAGAAGGTGCCGCCGGAGGGGCTGGCGGTGTCGGCCCAGTAGACGTGGGCCATCTCCGTCACCTGGAGCTGGTCACCGGCCTCGCTGGAGCCGGTGGGCTCATAGATGTGGAGGTCGGTGTAGACGCCGTCGGTGTCGCTGGTGAGGACGACCTTGAAGGGGACGGGCGGAATCTGCGCGTAGCTGGTGGCCTGGGCGCGCGCGGTGCCGGCCTGGTTGGTGGCCATCACCGTGACGATGTTCTTCCCGCTGGCGGCGGGGAACTTGCGGCTGAAGCGCCCGCCGTAGGTGCGCATGAGGTAGCGGTCGCCGTTGATGGAGACCACCACCGGGTCGATGGTGGTGTCGCTGACGGTGCCCTCGACGAGCATCATCCGGTCCACCGTCCACCCGCCGGAAGGGGCGGAGAGACGGACGGTGGGCAGCGTCTTGCCCTTGCCGATGGGCACACCCTGCTGGCGTGGGTTGGCGGGCGCTGTCTGCGCCAGGAGCACGGCGAGGATGACGGAGAGCATCGCGCGTCCTTGTGGGAGGAGTTCCGCCAGAGCGTCGGCGGGCGGACAGACTGATTCAGCACGGGCCTCCATTTCAAGTCGCCTGCCAGTCGCCTTCCGGGGCGATTCGGGACGGGCGCGTGGTTGGCCCCCCCCCACGAAGCGCGGGCCCAGGGCCACGGAGGGCGTCACGGGGCGTGGCCCTTCAGCCGCGCTGGGAGTCCGGGCAGACTCCTACGCGCCCTCATCTCGGAGGTAGGAAAGACCATGATTCAAGGACTGGATCACGTTCAGCTCGCCATGCCCCGGGGCCAGGAGCCCCAGGCGCGGGTCTTCTACGGCGGGCTGCTGGGCCTGCGGGAGGTTCCCAAGCCGCCGGAGCTGGCGAAGCGCGGGGGGCTCTGGTTCGAGCTGGCGGATGGGCGCGGGCTGCACCTCGGCGTGGAGGAGCCCTTCCTGCCCGCGAAGAAGGCGCACCCGGCCTTCCGCGTGGCGACGCTGGACGCCCTGGCGGGGGCGCTGCGGGCGGCGGGGCATCCGGTGACGTGGGACGACTCCGTCCCCGAGGTGCGCCGGTTCCACGGCGCCGACCCGTTCGGCAACCGGCTGGAGTTCCAGGAGGCGGCCGGGGGCCAGCGCTGAAGTCGTCCCTCCCCGTGGGCTCCCGGGTCAGTTGGGGAAGCTGCCCACGTTGACGGAGAAGCCGAAGAGGAAGGCCGGCTCCCATTCGCCGCGTGCCCGCTTCCCCCACTCCACCCAGAAGACCGAGGCGAGACCGGACTCGATGCTGGACGGCAGCTTGATGCTGCTGGGGAACCGGACGGCCATGCCCGTCACCAGTGACAACTGGGGCGGCTTGATGCCGGCCTGGGGAACGGTGGACAGCAGCACGCCCGCGTGGAGCTGCGGATTGAACGAGAGGAACTGCTTCGCGTTGTCGAAGTCGTAGACCTCCAGCACGGCCAGCGCCCCGATGCCGAACACAGCGGCCTCCAGCCTCCTGTAGGACGTCGAGCTGGTCGCGTCGTAACCCGCCCCCGGCCAGCGCACGAGACCGGTCGGAATCTCGATGGTGAGGAACGCCCGCGGCCCGACACCCCGGACGATGCGTCCAGCGAAGTAGCTGGGCATCCGGCGCAGGTCCGCTTCCATCCGGGACTTCGGGAACGAGCCGTCACCCACCACGTACCCCGCCTCGGAGGCATGCGCGACGGTGACACGGACGACCGAGTAGTCCTCGAGCTGGATGCTGCCTCCCTTCTGCAGGAGGATGGGGACCTCGACCGTTCCATTCACCACCTCGAGGTCGTCCCGGTTCCGGAGCGTGACGGACTTCGTGAAGAGGTTCGTCTTCTCCTTCCCCTGCTCCTTCGGGAGGATGTCGGCGGTGATGGTGAGGGACTGCTCGCCCACGGACTGGAGCAACTCCAGCGCCTCGGTCTTCAGCTCCAGCGGCCCCTTGTCGTCCGAGGCCTCGCCGATTCCATTGCGCCGCAGGGAGATGACGACCTTGCAGTGGTCCAGGTCCTCGGCGGGCACGGCTCGCGGTCCCGAGTAGGCGGAGGCGATGACGGCGTTCGACTGATACTCCGGGGCGAGGCTGGTGACGGACCGCTCGGCGGTTTCGGTACGGGAGTTCTCACAGCGCACCGAGGCGCGTTCCTGGATGTCCAGCGCGCTGCGCAGCGGTTTGGAGCGCAGGTTCGTCTTGTGCTCCAGGTAGCCGAGTTCCAGGGTCTCTGAGCGCGGATCCTTCAACCCTGGCAATACATCTTTCACCAGGGGTTTGTAGACGGCCTGGAAGGAAAAGCCGTCGTCCGTCTCTCGCTGGGGAACCACGCAGAAGACACCGTCGTTCCCCTGGAGCCCCTCGTTCTGGTGTCCCCTGTCCTTGCGCTGCCAGACCTCTCCATCGCACGGATTGATGTGGAGCGACACGGGTCGCAGGCGCCACACGTTCAGGTTCTCGGCCTCGAAGAAGAGGAGGTTGTTCCGGTTGACAGCCAGGTCCTTGAAGCCCGCCGCCCCGATGTCTTCCCACGCCTGCCACCTGGAACTGCCCTGCTTGCCATGGGGCTCCCGGACTTCGACTCGCACTGGCCCCGCGAACGCGGGTGGCGTGTTGACGGCGAGCTGCATGGGGAAGGTGCCTTGTCGGAGATTCACGTTCGTGCCGTCGGCATATGCCAGCCGGAGGGTGGCCTTGCCCCCCGCATCCGCCACGACCTTGGAGATGGGAAGCTCAACCACGACTGTCGGAGACCAGCTCTCGGCCAGAGACTGCCCCTCGTCGGTCTTGAAGGAGGAGGGCTTCAGATGCTGCCCCGTGCTTACCTGGAGGCCCTCGACATGGACGCTCCACTGTCTCCATTGCTTCGCATCAAGGCATGACCAGTAGTCGAGGCTGCCGCTCTTGTACCCGACGATCTGAAGGTAGAGTTTGGTGTCGCGAAAGCCAGCCAAAAGCGGCGTGAGCGGAGTGACCTCGTAGCTGCACTCGTCCTGCTGCACGACTACGAGCAGATGCGTCTGCGGAGTCTCCCCCACATACACCCGGTCGTTCGGTAGGGAGAACAGGAGCCGAACGGGTTTGGAGAGCTGCGTTGGCGTCAGGGTCAGGGAGATGGGGGCCACTCCCCCTGCTTGTGGGTACAAGCACGTAAACTCGGCAGCATTACATGGAACCGCGGTCTTGACCGCCGCCGTTGCAGTCTGGGCCAGAAGCTGCAATTGCCTGCGCACCAGCATCAATGACACACTTACGGGGGCCTCGGGCTTATTGGGGGCTGAAATGACAGGGTTCAGTTCTGAATCCACGAGCCGCCACTTGCTGAACGAGAACTGGGTTGGCGCCAGAGACTGCCCCTTGGTGGCATCCAAGACCTTGACCCCAGGTGGGGCTCCGGCCGGCGTGAGACTCACTTGAAGCTCGGTGGGAAGCGCCTCCACCGCCCCCTCGAGAAGATAGGCCACCGAGCCATCCGTGGCGGTCGTCCAAGCGCCCTTACCGGCGGAGAAGTTGAGCGGCCGCAGTGCCCAGGCCTTCTGCGCCTCCGGGTCCTTGATGGACATTCCCTTGAGGACGAGCAGGAACTTCTGCTGCCCCATGCTGTCAGGCTCGATGAACGTGTCCGTGGGCGCCGAGCCCGCCGCCGTGGAGAAGGCTGGCAGGACAACGAGCCGGACGCGCTGCCCCGAAGTCCCCTCCGCGCAGGTGTCCGCGGCAGCGACACTGAGATTCCGGCCCCCAGTTCCCGCCGCGGCCACAGTGAATGTCTTGTCGTCCACTCTGGCGGCGGCGGTATGCCCGTCCTTGCACACGGAGTACCCCGGCGGAACCTTGTACTGAGCAGGCGCGCCAGCCTCCTCGTAATACCAGGTCAGCTCCGCCGGAGCGTCCGGCTGCGCCGCGGCATGCGTGGCCCCGAGGAGCAGGACCGCCAGGATGAACGAACGCGTGGGCTTCATGTGACGTCTCTGTCCTGAGCGTGGGGTGTGGGCTTCAGCCAGCATCCGGGGTGACTCCTGCATCGGGGCTCGTGCCCGCATCCGGGAAGAGGTCCTCCACCCGGGCGCCGAAGCAGGTGCCGTCGGGCCGCTCGCGCAGGCTCCCCGCGTCCGGCACCTCGCCCACGCACTCGCGCGAGGTCACGAACCGCGCCGCCAGGCCCGCGTCGGCACACTCCGGCGCGGGCTCGGCGCAGCGGCGGGCCGAGCAGAGGCAGAACGTATTGGCCCCTCCGCAGCGCAGCGGCTCTCCATCCGCTCCGAGCACGCCGCACCCCTGCTCCGCCGCGCCCTCCCCCGGACACAGCGGCTCACTCGAGTTGGCCAGCACGTAGTTGTTCGCGGCCTCGGGGGACACGCACTCGGGCCCGTCGTCCCCCGCGTCTTCGCCAGGGAAGGAGTAGCGCCAGCCGGACTCCGGACACTCCTCCGGCTCGGGCATGGCGCAGCGATTGTCCGTGCAGATGCAGCGCTCGTTGGGGGCATCACAGCGGGCCACGGCGTCCCCCTCGACCCGGACGCCACAGACGAAGTTGTCCTGTCCGGACACCACGGCACAGGCGGCGGGCAGCAGCGACGCGCCGAGGCCGCACACAAGAGCCAATGCGAGATTTCGCGGGTTCGACATGGAAGGGTTTCTCCGGGCGACGCGGGCGGTCTTCAGGGGGAGG
This sequence comes from Myxococcus sp. RHSTA-1-4, assembly GCF_020037125.1. Lineage (GTDB taxonomy): Bacteria > Myxococcota > Myxococcia > Myxococcales > Myxococcaceae > Myxococcus. The sequence goes on along the minus strand of NZ_JAIQDG010000023.1, from coordinate 160,141 downwards.
GCGGGGGAACGCGGTAGGTCAGGGCAGGGTCCGCATCCAGCGTCAGCCCGAGGTTCGTCCTCATCCCGGACTCGCTGAAGCCGCGCAGGTAGCCCGTGGATACAGTCACGAAGAGGTAGCGCGTCACGCGCACGAGCAGCGACGGGGCCACGAACCACTGGGCGCCATGCTCCTCGTGCCGTCTGTCGCTGAAGCTCAGGCTGCCGTCGAGCCCCAGGCGCACGAGACTGTCCGTACCGAAGACCGGCCGGGGCAGTCCCGTGCCCAGGTGCGCCGAGAGCACGTACTCATGGTGGGCCCGTGGCCAGAACACCCGCCTCCAGGTGAGCTGTCCGGCGAGGTACCGGTTCGGCTCGACGATGAAGCCGAGCGCCGCCGGCCCGGCGCGCACCGCGTCTCCTCCCGGTGCCTCCACGGTCAGCAACTGGGCGCTGCCTCGAATGCCCATGCGCAGGGCGTCGGCCCCCTCCTCCACGCAGCTCGCATAGAAGGACCTCCGCCGCGCGGCGACCGAGGAGACGGAGCCCTGCAACGGGGGCCCCAGCCACGGAACGAGGGCCTCCACCGCGCCCATGCACTCCAGACGCTTCCAGTAGCGGGGGTCCCTGAAGTCCCGGAAGTCATACCCGAGCGTGAGGGCATAACGCCGGAGACGTCCCGCGGGCTCCCCCGCGGCAGGGGGCGGGTCATCCGACGGGGTGGTGGTGAGCGGGACCTGGAGCCGCAGGATGGGCAGCCAGAGATTGATTTCGTCACGAGGTTCGGGAGGAGGCTTCTCCCGGAGCGGGAAGTTCGGATTGAAGGTGATGATGCCCTGGAGCCAGGAGTCCTCCTCCGTGGAGGCCAGTCCCCAGGCCAGCGAGGCCGCGACCGTGTCCGGTCCGCCCAGCCGCTCGGTCACCCCCGCCTCGTCGGTCATGACGCTGGGCAGGCCGGAGTTGTTGCTGTTGAAGACATCCCCATCCGCGGCGCGGTCGAGGAAGTTCCAGCGGATTCGCTCGTCCACCTGCGCCGTGAGGGAGGCTGTCTTGCCAGGGTGCTTCGCGACGCTGGCGAGCCTGTCATTCCACCCCTCCATCCATTTCACGCAGAGCTTGCGACGCTCCCTGTCGCGGATGACCTCGGCCACGAGCGCGGACGTGGGGTTGCGTGGCTGCAACACCTCCGCTTCCAGGATGAGCTGCTGGCGCTCCAGCATCTCGAGGGCCTGGAGCAACTCCGCCCGCTGCTGCGCGCTGGAGACCTCTTCCCCGGGCGTCGTCGCGGGCGCGCCAGATGCCGCGGAGGTGCGGGCTCCATCCTTGGACACGGACGCGGCTGTGACCTCCAGCACCTGCCGCAGCCGCGTGACGCCCCCCTCAAGGGCCACCTGGTTCGAGGCGATGTCTTGCGTCAGCGTATCGGGAAGCTCGGTGCCAATCCCCCAGCACCTCGCGCGCTGCTCCCGGAGCGTTGCCCCGCCCTCCGCGGCCACCTCGCCCAGCACCTTGGCGCGCTCCACCCAGGCCTCATGTTGCCGCAGCAGCGCGTCCCGCTCCTTCTGCCCCAGCGCGGGAGCCGCCATCGCGGAGCACGCCCCCCCCACGCAGAGCCCGAGCCCCACCACGCGCCGCCACGTCCGCAGCTTCGATTCCAATACCCGCCTGGCCATGGCCCTCTCCGGTCGGCACGTCGCCACGTCAACCCGAGAGACACTCCAAGCGACTTCTGTGCCAACCAGTCAACACAGGCCTGGATGGAGGCTGCGTGAGACGGTGCAACCCGGATGCATCTGTTCCACGTGCGCAAGCGTTGCGTGAGCAAGCAGCCCTTGCGCCCGGGTCCGCGGCACACCATTCGAGGGCATCAGGTACGGGACGACCCACTCCGGATGTCCACGGCATCTCGCGGCGCGACGGGCTTCACCGCGGCACCCAGCCCCACTTCCACCCGGCCCAGGGCGAGCGCTTCGAGGTCATCGTCGGCGCCCTGCGCGCCGGAGACGTGCTCGACATTCCGCGGGGCGCGGTGCACCCCCTGTGGAACCCGGGCGACACGCCCACCCTCGCAACCTGGAGCACCCGGCCCGCCGGGCGCACGCGGGAGTGGGCCGGCTGCGAGGCTTCCGCCCGCCCATCCTTCCGCGCCCGGAGCCTCTCCGGGCTCACGGAGGCGCGGCGTTCCGCCACACGCGGTGGAGCGGCTCCACCGCGTGTCAGCGGTTTCCTTCAGGTCGAGGCGGGCTGCGTCTCGCCGGCCGGCTGGCCTTCCCGCGCCTCGCCCTGCTTCTGGGCGGCGGGAGCCCCGGCGGCCGCGGGAGCCGCGGGCTTGCCACCGGCCTCCTTCTCCCCCGGAGGCTGCTGGCGCTTGGCCATGGCGGCCTGGCGGGCCTGCTCGCGGGCACGCTGGGCGATTTTCGGCGTGGGGGCCAGAATCATGAACATCAGACGCCCTTCCATGCGGGGCGGCTGCTCCACGACGGCCACTTCCTTCAGGTCCTTCGCGACGTCCTCGAGGATGGCCGTGCCCTGCTCCTTGTGCGTGATTTCACGCCCGCGGAACTGGATGACGACCTTCGCCTTGTTCCCGTCCTCGATGAACCGCCGCGTGTTGCGGACCTTGAACTCGTAGTCGTGCTCCTCCGTCTTCGGACGGAGCTTCACTTCCTTGAGCAGGACCGTGACCTGGGCACGCTTCGCTTCCGAGGCCTTCTTCTTCTCCTCGTACTTGAACTTGCCGTAGTCCATGATCTTGCAGACCGGTGGACTGGCCATGGGGCTGATTTCGACCAGGTCGAGCCCCTCGGCACGGGCCATCTCCAGGGCCGCCTCGAGCGGCATGACCCCGAGCTGCCCGCCGTCGGACCCGACGACGCGGACCTCGCGGGCACGGATACGGCGGTTGGTTCTCTGGTCGCGGCTCCCGCCGCGGCTGCTTCTCTGTTCGCGAATGATGTGAGGCTCCTTCGAAATGGGTTTCAGGCCGGTCGCCTCAAAGGTGCGACCTGCCACTCCGGTACAACAAGGTGCCGGACGAGGATGTGAGGCAGCCCACCCCTTCCGTGTCCCAAGACTGGCAGGCAGCCCTCCGTACACAGGAGCGCCTCCAGGGACCCGCCCTCCTGGAAGGAGGGGAAGCCTGCGCTGGACTCTCTCCGACCCGGGGCGGCAATGCCAGAGATAACACGCGGCCCGCCCCCCTGCCGTGGAACCCCACGAGCGCCCCGGCGGAGACCGGCGGCACCTGGGGCATGGGGCCCTGGACGGGGTGTGGGAGGACGAGCCATCTCAAGGCCCGCCATCATGGGCTGGGGACGCTCCCGGTTCCAGGACCCCCCATCCCATGAAGGGCACTTTGTCGGCTGGACCGAAGTTGGGCCCCCCACGAACCGGCGCTTCAGGACAGGGGCCCTGCCCTCCGGGGCCGCGCTCCCGGCCCTGATTCCACATTCCAGGAAATTGAGCACTCCCAGCATGTCTCCTACCGGACCCGGGGTGGCACCTGGCAGGGGGACAGTGGCCCGCCCCGCCCGCTGCCCGCACACCCGGCGCTCAGGAGAAGCCGCGCGGTGGCATGGACGGCGAGCGGTGCAGCCAGTTGTCCTCGGGGTACCTGGCGGTGCCGTCGATGAGGTGCAGGGCGTAGGCGTGCCGGCTCTTCGGTGAGGTGTTGGGGCCGCTGCGGTGGGGCAGCAGGCCGTGGAGCACCACCAGCGTGCCCTTCTCCACCTCCAGCGGCACCATGCCCTCTTCCGGCAGGGGCGTGGGGTCGAGCACACGGAAGGTGGTCCCTCCGCCCTCGGCGCGGACGAAGCGCTTCTTCAGGCCCAGCGCGTGCCCGCCGGGCAGCGCCCACAGGCAGCCGTTCTCCAGCGTGGCGTCCTCCAGGGCGAACCAGAAGCCCAGGCAGGTGGGCGGCTCCGTGTAGAGGAACGTGGAGTCCTGGTGGGAGTTCACCTCGCCGCCGATGTGGGGCTGCTTGAAGATGTACATGGACTGGAGCAGCAGGGGCTCGCGCATCCCCAGCTCCGACGCGAGCGCGGCCAGCTCCGGCGTGCGGGAGAACCGGTCGAAGCGCGGGTCCAGGTCATGGAGCGCGTGGCCTATCTTGTTGATGGACAGCGTCTTGTCCTGCTTCAGCGAGCCGTCGGGCCGGAAGGCGCCCTCCTCGAAGAAGAACCGGATGGCGTCGCCGGAGGAGAGGAAATACGCGTCCGACGTCCGGGTCTGCTCGTGGGTGGTGAAGATGGAGACGGTCTCCGGCTGGAAGCCGGCCACCAGCTCCTCGGCGCGGGCCTTCAAGGCGTCACAGGCCGCCGCGGAGACGAACCCCGGCAGCACGAGATAGCCCTGCCGCTCGAAAAGTCCCGCCCGGTTCGTCATCCCAGCCTCCTGTGGCGCAAGGGGACTATCTCACGGGCGCCCGCTCATCGCCCATGCACCGGGCGAGCGGACACCCCGCGTCTCCCAGGCAACGGACACACGGGTAGCGCCAGGGTCGAAAGCCCCGGTCCCGGATGAAATCTTACTCAGCAGAGAGGTTATCAGCCTGTCCACCCATGGGGTAGTGTCCCGGCACGGGCGGAGCGGACCGCCCCCACTCAGGGACGGCTCTCATGGAGACACCACGGTCAATGCAGGACCTCGCGCCAGCCTCACTCCCACCGGGTACGGAGGTCGGCTCCTGGCGGGTGCTGGAGCGCAGGGGACGGGGCAACTACGGCGCCGTCTATCGCGTCGAGCGCATCGGGGACCCGGGCGCCGGGCCCTTCGCCCTCAAGCTGGCCACGCGCCCGCTGGACCTGCGCTTCGAGCGCGAGGCGGAGATGCTCTCCCGCATCCAGCACCCCGCCATCCCCCGCCTTCACGGAAATGGCCTGTGGCCCCACCCGGCGGGTCCGTTCCCCTACCTCGTCATGGAGTGGGTGGAGGGACAGCCGCTCTACGACTGGGGAAGGGAGCGGCACCCCACCTCCCGGCAGGTGCTCCAGGTCCTCGCGCAGGTGGCCCGGGCGCTGGAGGCGACACACGCGGTGGGCGCCGTCCACCGCGACGTGAAGGGCGACAACGTGCTGGTGCGCGCGAGCGACGGCCAGGCCATCCTCACCGACTTCGGCGCGGGCACCATCCGCGGCGCGGCCCCGCTCACGGCCCCACCGCTGCCGCCGGGAACGCCGCCGTACCGCAGCCCGGAGGCCATCCGCTTCCAGTGGGACTACCGCAGCCACCCGACCGCGAACTACGAGTCGCAGCCCGCGGATGACGTGTTCGCCCTCGGCGTCACCGCCTACCAGCTCGTCACCGGCACGTACCCACCGCCGCCACGCGTCGGCCACCCGGCAGCGGACGCGGGCACGGTGACACCGCTCACGCCTCCGCGCCTGTACGACCCGGCCGTGTGCGCGGAGCTCGATGACCTCATCCTGCGAATGCTCGCGGAGCGCCCCGAGGAGCGCCTCGGAGGCCAGAGCGCGGCCGTCGCGCGGGCGCTGGAGGAGGCCGCGGCCACGGCGGGCCCCCGGGCGGACCTGCCGCTCTCCGGGCCCGTGCCTCCCGTGCCCCACGCCGCCGCACGGGCCGGCGCGAGGAGCACCGGGCACACGCCCGCGCGTGCACACCCGTACGGCTCCGAGCACGAGCGCCCACACCTCCACGCGAGGAGCACCGGGCCTGACTCCATGCCCTCCCCCACGAACGGCACGGAGCAGCGGCCCGCGCCCACACCGCACACCTCCCACGGGCCCCTCTGGCGGGCCTGGCTCACGCTGGCCACCGTGGGCATGTCCCTACTGTCCGCCGCGACGGGCTGGTTCCTGCGTCCCGCTCCTGACTACGAGGAATTCGCCGTGGCACGGGCCACGCCGGACCTGGCTGCTTGCGATGGAGGCACCGTGGCGGTGGGAGACGCCGCCGTGGCCTCGCCCGTCACCATCCTCGCGCCGGTGCCTTCGCTCAACCTTCCTCCGGGCTTCCACCTGCCGATGCCGGACCGTCCCTTTCCCGGCCAGCGCAAGCCGCCCTGCAACCGCAAGGGCGAGGTGGAGCTGCGCGGTGGCTGCTGGTACGAGCTGGCCCGCGTGAAGTCCCCCTGCGACGACGACGCCTACGACTACAAGGGCGCCTGCTACCTGCCCTCCTTCCCCGTCCAGCGCCCGCACACCTCGGCGCCCGCCACGCACACGGCCCCCTGACGTCCTCCGGGGCACGGAGCGCCTCCCCAGCCCTCGCGCGAGCCCGGGAGGATGTGAGACACCCACGGGCATGAAGCGTCATGCCCCGGCCCCGGAACGCAACCGCGAGCCCCTGCTCGCCGTCCTCCGCGAGGTGATGCCCGCCTCCGGCACGGTGCTGGAGGTGGCGAGCGGCACCGGCCAGCATGCCGTCTTCTTCGCCCGCGCCTTCCCCGGCCTCCTCTGGCAGCCCACGGACGTGGACCCCGAGTCGCTGGAGAGCATCGCCGCGTGGCGCGCCGAGGAGGGCCCGCCCAACCTGCTCCCGCCCCTCCCCCTCGACGCGAGCACCGGCACGTGGCCCGTGACGTCCGCGGACGTCATCCTCAACGTGAACATGATTCACATCTCACCCTGGGCGTCCTGCCAGGGGTTGATGCGGGGCGCCGGGCGCGTGCTGTCACCGGGCGGACTGCTGGTCATGTACGGCCCCTACTTCGTCGAGGGCCGCGAGACGGCCCCCAGCAACCTCGCCTTCGACGCGTCCCTTCGTGCCAGGAACGAGGCCTGGGGCGTGCGGGAGCTCGGCGCCGTCACCGCCGAGGCCGAGCGGCATGGCCTGCGCCGCGAGCGCGTGGTGGACATGCCCAGCAACAACCTCACCGTCGTCTTCCGCAAGCCACCGGACGCGGGGCCCACGGGCTGAGCAGCCCTCCACGGTACACCCCCACCGGCAATGCGGCCCCGCGGACATCCGCCGGGAAACAATGGGGCCCCCCGCACGGACACGGGAGGCCTCCCCCCTTTACGGCGAGGGGGACCGCCACCACCCTGTGTGACTGATGGCCGGGCCACCCCGCGGCATTCGAGGGTGGGAGAGGGGACACGTCCATGCCGGACGCAGGCGCGAAGGCAGGCACCTTCGAGGGGGCCCTGTTCGCCTCCGTCCTGCACGCCCGCGCCCGGCAGGCCCGGGAGCGCGCACGCACCCTGTGGGTGGTGCCGCTCGTCATCGGCCTCCATGCCCTCGCGCTCCTGGGCCTCACCGTCTTCTGGCACGGCTCCGGCCGGGGCGGTGCCTTTGCCAGGAATGACGGTGGAGAGCTCATCCTCCGGCTCGTGCCGGCCCCCCCTCCGCCGCCCCCCGCGGCCACGGCCTCCTCCACCCCGGCCAGCGTCACCCGCGAGACAGTGGCTTGCAGGGCACGCCCCTTCCCGAAGCCCACCGTCTCCAAGCGTCCGCCCACTTCCAGCCAGCCGGAGCGCCCACCGGCCGGGACCGAGCAGGCACCGCCCCCGGACACCGTGACGGAGGAGGCCACCGCCGGCCTCGAGGAGGGAGTCCCCGGCGGAGTCGCGGGCGGCGTGGTGGGAGGCCTCGTGCAGGGCGTGCTGGGTGCGACCAACCCGGGCCTCGTCCTCGCGCCGCCGCCGCCCCGCCCCACGGAGGAGCAACTGACGACGTGGCGGGAGCAGTACTTCAAGACGATGTTCCGCGACCGCTTCGAGAACGTGCGCTACCCGCATCAGGCGGCCATGGCCGGCATCCAGGGCAGGCTGGTGGTGCGCATCTCCGTGGGCGCGAGGGGCCAGCTCCTCGGCCTGGAGATTGCCGGCCGCTGCCCCCACTCCGTGCTGTGCGACGCCGCGATGCAGGCCGTGCGCGACGCCGCGCCCTTTCCGGCACCACCGCCGGAGCTGGGAGGGCGCGTCACCGTCGAGCTGCCCTTCAACTACCACCTGCGCTGAGTCACGGGCCCGGCCCCTCGGCCGTGGGCAGCCGCATCCCACTCCGGAGCCCCCACGTGCCCTGCTACCGCACGGCCACGCCCGCGTCCTGGAGCGCCCGCAGCGCCCGCCAGTGCGCGAGGTTCCACTCGGGCCAGGTGGCGCCGGCCTCCTCCGGCAGCCGGTCCGCGAACCGGCCCAGCATGCCGGCGCGCCACTCCACGGAGGAGCCGGTGCCACGCACCAGCGCCGGCACCACGTCCGCGGAGAGGGTGCTGAGGTAGCCCACGTCCGGGCGGCCCGGCTCGGTGGGGCTCGCGAGGTTGAGGCGGACGATGAGCGCGTCCGGGTTGATGGCATTCACCGCCACCACCGCGCCCAGCGCCGTGGCGAAGGCGCCGATGGCGAACCGCTCGGGCCGCCACCACAGCGTCACCGCGCGCCACGCCAGCACCGCGCCCAGCGCGAACATGAAGACGTGGGTGAAGAGGCGCAGCCGCGTGTAGCCAAAGGCGTCCTCGTAGAGCGCCATGCGCTTCACCGCCGACGCGAGGATGACCAGGGTGAGCGCCACCATGAGAGAAGCCCCCACCCGGAAGGCCCCTTCCGCCAGCGGGGACTCCCGGCGAGTCCACCGCGCCAGCGCCATGACGAGCGCCAGGGTGAGCATGGACACGACGAGCAGCTCGAAGAAGCCCCGGCGCGCGTACTCCGCATAGGTGTAGCCCTCCGCGGGAGACGAGGCGCCGCCGATGAACAGGTACGCCACCTGGAAGCCGGCGAACACGAGGAAGAGCGCGTCCACCGCGAGGATGAGCGTGAGCGCCTCCGTGAGCCCCAGGCGCGGCCGGGCCGGCGCCACCTCGTCCTCTCCCAGCTCCCGCCCCTTGCGCCGGCGCAGCGCATGGCCGAGCACCCCCGCCGCCACGCACGCGGAGAACAGCACGCCGATGGCGCGGCCGATGGCCGTCCCGAACAGCGCCCACAGGTCCACGGCCAGCACCCGGCTGATGGCCGAGGCGAACGCCGCGTCGGCGGACTCCAGCAGCACGCCGAACACGGTGAGCACCGGCAGGGCGATGAGCAGGCCGCGAGCGAAGGGCACCAGGCGCGGCGCCTGCTCGCGCGCGACCTTCAGGTCCACCGAGTCCCGCACGAGCGCGGGCGGGTACGACATGCCCTTGAGTACGGAGCCCAGCGCCACCAGGGGATAACCCACGAGCCCCAGCCTCTGCACCCGGCCCGCCCCCCAGAAGTGCGCGAGCAGCAGGAGCAGCACGCCCGACGTCAGCACGTTGAGCACCAGCAGCCACGGGCTCGCGCGCACCGCCACGAAGCCGGAGATGACGAGCAGTGGCGCCGCGAGCCATGCATTGGGCCGCGCGCGCTGCCACCCCTCACGCCCACCCAGCAGCGCGAGCGCCCCCAGCAGGGCCACCACCATCAACGGGAAGGACACGCCCCACCGAGGCCGGTCCAGCAGCACCTCCGCGAGCACGCCCAGCCCCAGGGCCGCAACCAGCATGGGACGCGGGGCGCGCACCTGGGGCGGCAGCAAGGCGGCGGGAAGCGACGGCCGGTCCGGCGCCGGGAAAGGAGACGCTCCGGAGCGTGGCGCCATGCCGGGGGACGACGCCTGGGACAAAGCGGCGGGCGCGCCGAGAGGGGCCGGGTTCTGGGGAACGTACGTGGACATGACTGCGCACCTCGGACTGGGAGACGGCTCGAGACGTCCCCAGGATGCGCACGGCCCCGGCCTGGAACGTCGCTCCCGGGGCCGAGCGGTCGGGCCCCGGTGCCGGACGGTCCATCCCCTTCCCTGGCCGGCCCGGCCCTGGCGCCCGGCGCCGGAGGGCGGCGCGCGCTACCCGGCGCGCATCCAGCCTTCGCGCTCCAGCAACCCCGCCACGCGCGCGGCCACCTCGTCGCGGATGCGCTCCACCTGCTGCACCGTCTTTCCCTTCGGGTCCTCCAGCGGCCAGTCCTCGCGCTGGAGCCCCGGGACATGGGGGCACGCCTCGCCGCAACCCAGGGTGATGAGCCAGTGCGCGTCGCGCGCCAGGTCATCCGTCAGCAGACGGGGCTTCGCGTCAGAGAGGTCGAGGCCGATGTCACGCATCGTCTCCAGCACCTCCGGGTGCACGCGCTCTCCGGGCTGCGTCCCCGCGGACAGCGCACGCGCCTTGTCCGGGTCCGCCATCACATTGAAGAACGCCGCCGCCATCTGCGAACGGCCGGCATTGTGCACACAGGCGAAGATGACCTTTTTCATTTGAGCTGCCCCTCCGGTTGCTACGAATCGACGCGCCCCTCCCCCCAAGCGCTGGTGCCAGAAGCGGGTTCACACCGCCCTTCACGGACAGCGTGCATTCCGAGGCTGGCACATCCGGAGGCTGGATGCTCGCAAAGAGAGGGACCGGACCCTCGCCCGCCCCCCTGGGTCTGTCTTTACGCACCCCGTCACAATGGCCATCCGGTGACACCCGCACGCCCGCCCCGGTGACAGGGCGGCGTTGCCCCTACCGTTCCCCACCTCTTCCCGGCCGCCTGGAGGCAGCCCTCACGGAGGGATGCATAGGTTGGACAGAGCCATGCAGAACATTCCGACATGGGTCTGGGCGGTCTTCTGGGCGGTGGTGCTGGTGCTGCTCGTCGTGGACCTGCTCGCCCACCGGGGGCGGCATGGCGAGTCCCACAAGGCGGCCGTCATCTGGAGCTGCGTGTGGGTCGCGGCGGGGCTGCTCTTCGGCGGCCTCGTCTGGCGGGTCTTCGGCGCCCGGTCCGGGCACGAGTACCTCGCGGCGTACTTCATCGAGAAGAGCCTCAGCCTCGACAACGTCTTCGTCTTCCTCGTCATCTTCCGCAGCCTGGGCATCCCCTCCCGCTTCCAGCACAACGTGCTCTTCCTGGGCATCTTCGGCGCGCTCGTCTTCCGCGCGCTGTTCATCTTCCTGGGCGCGGCGGCGCTGGAGCGCTGGAGCTGGGTGGCCTACGTCTTCGGCGGCATCCTCCTCTACACCGCGTGGCGCGTGTACAAGGAGGACCCGGCGGAGCAGGTGGAGAACAAGGCCGTGCGCTGGCTGGCGCACCGGCTGCCCGTCACGCAGAAGCTGCACGGCAAGTCGTTCCTCGTCCGGCTCGAGGACGGGCGGCGCGTCGCCACGCCGCTGCTGCTGGCGCTGATGGGCCTGGAGCTGACGGACATCCTCTTCGCGGTGGACTCGGTGCCCGCGGCCTTCTCGGTGACGCAGGACACCTTCGTCATCTACAGCTCCAACGCCTTCGCCATCCTCGGCCTGCGGGCGCTGTACCTGCTGCTGGCCGGCACCGTGGGGCAGCTGCGCTACCTCCACTACGGGCTGGCCGGAGTGCTCGCCTTCGCCGGGTTGAAGATGGTGCTGGAGCCGTGGCTCCACGTCCCGCCGCTCGTCTCGGTGGCCATCATCGTCACGTTCATCACCGTGTCGGTGTGGGCCAGCCGGCGCGTCCAGAAGCGCGAGGACCTCGCCCGCGCCCGGCTCGGGGAGGAGGAGCGCCCCAGGGGCCCCACGCGCCACACCGAAGTGGAGGCGTGAGGCCCGGAGCGCGCCCGGACGCTAATCCAGGTCCTGCGCGGTGCCGCCACCCACCATGTTGATGTTGCTGGAGGCGCCGCCCAGGATGAAGCCGTCGAAGGCCGAGTTGGCCATCACCTGCACGCGGTCCTCGTACTTCTTCAGCAGCTCCACGTTGGCGGCGGCCACCTTCTTCGCGCCCTCGGACAGCCCGCCCGGCGCGTCCTCCTGCTGCTGCCCCAGGGAGTCGGCCGTGGCCTGGAGCTGCGTCCGGGCCTCCTCCAGCGCCTTGCGCTCCTCGTCGGAGAGCGAGTCGCTCTCCAGCTTCTGGTCCAGCTCCTCGAGCTGCTTGTCCAGGGCCTCGCGGCCCTCCGCCATGGCGCCCTGCATCTTCTCCATGCCGTCCGCCATCATCGACGCGTAGACGGTGGAGGTGATGGTCTGGAACTCGGCGGGAGACATGCCGTGCTTCTTCAGGTTGTCGATGTACGCGGCGCGCACGTCGGCCGCCAGGCCCATCATCAGGCTGGCCGCCTCCATGGCCGCGCCGACGTTGGCGTCCTTGTTGCCCTCACCGCCGTACTTCTCCTCGAAGGCCTTCGACTTCTGCTCGAAGTCCTTGAACACCGGCATCGCCCCCTCGCGAATCGCGAGGTAGGTGTCCATCCGCTTCGCGTCCAGCTCCAGCACCTCGCCCTCTGGGGGCGCCTGGAACGGGTGGCTCTGGTTGAGCTGCACCAGCTCCTGCTCCTGGGCCTGCATCCGCTGCGCGGCCTCGATGGAGCCGCCCACCTTGTTCTTGACCCACATGCCGCCGGCGACCAGCAGGCCGAAGCCGACCAGCATGAGGACTCCGCAGCCAATGCCGACGCCGATGAGAACCTTCTTCATGAACCCCTCCCGAACGGGTACTCCACCACGCCCCCGTGCTAACCGGGCAGGCCCCCGGGGAGCAAGGCCCCCCCTCTCCCACTCTGAGAGTCCATGAGGACGGCGCCGCGGGTCCTGGCCGGCGCGCCCGGGTGGCACCGTGGTGGCCCGGGGCCGCGCCCGCGAGGCCATTCACGCCCCGGCGGACGTCTCCGGGGCCCGCACCTCCACCTGGCGCGGCAGGCGCACCAGGACGGTGGTGCCCTCCAGCTCCGTGGAGCGCACGCGCAGCCCGCCGCCGTGCGCGTCCACGATGTGTTTCACGATGAACAGGCCCAGGCCCAGGCCGCGGCCGTCGCGCATCTCCTGGGGGGCGGCGCGCTTCAACGGCTCGAACAGCCTGTCGCGCAGCTCCTGGGGAATGGCCGCCCCCTGGTTGTGGACCGCCAGCACCACCGCGTCACGCGTGCCACGCGTGCGCACCCGCACCGGGCAATGCTCCGGGCTGTACTTGAGGGCGTTGTTGACCAGGTTGGTGATGACCTGCGCCAGCCGGTCCGGGTCCCACTGCCCCCGGCCGTCGCCGCCGCGGTCCACCTCCAGCCGCCGCCCCGGCCAGGCGAGCTGCACCTCGTCCACCACCTGCCGCGTCAGCTCGTGCAGGTCGAGCGGCTGTGGCTGCATGGGGATGCCACCGCCCAGGCGGGCCTGGGTGAAGTCCAGCACGTCGCGCAGCATGCGCGTGGCGCGCTCGGCGCTGGAGAGGATGCGGGCCATCACCTTGCGCTGCCGCTCGTCCAGGCCCTCGCGCCGCAGCAGCGTGGTGGTGGCCATGGTGATGGCGGCGATGGGGTTGCGCAAATCATGCCCGACGATGCCGATGAGGAGCTGCTCGAACTCCGCCCGCCGCCTGGCCTCCTGCTCCGCCTCCCGCTGCTCGGTGATGTCCTGCATGGCGCCCACCATGCGCACCGCGCGCCCCGTGGCGTCACGCACCACCTGTCCCCGGTCGGAGATGACCGCCCACGTCCCGTCCCCGCGCAGGAAGCGGTACTCGTCCGCCCAGCGCTCCTCGCCCCGCTCGATGACGGCCTTCATGTCACCGGCCACGCGCTCGCGGTCCTCGGGGTGGATGCACCCGGTCCACCACTGGATGTCCAGCCGCGGGTGGCCGGAGCACAGGCGGAACTGGCTCACGGCCAGCTCGCTCCACTCGATGCGGCCGGTGTCTATCTCCCAGTCGTAGATGACGTCGCTGGTGGCCAGGGTGGCCAGCCGGTAGCGCGTCTCCGACTGGCGCAGCACCTCCTCCGCGCGGCGGCGCTCGGTGATGTCCAGCGACACGCCCGCCACGCTCACCACCTTCCCGCCGGGCCCGAACACCGGAGAGATGTACGCCATGAACCAGGAGCCGCCCAGCTCCAGCTCCAGGGACAGGGACTCACCGGCCCGCGCGCGGCGCGCGGCCTCGATGAGGTCCGGGCGGTTGGCGTACACCTCGTAGGTGGAGCGGCCCACCAGCGCCCCCCGCTCCAGCCCGAGCGCGCGCAGCCCCTCCCCCTCCAGGAGGGTGATGGTGCCGTCCGCATCCGCGGACCAGAGGATGACGGGGAGCTGGGTGATGACGCGGCGCAACTTCTCGCGCGCCTCGTCCCGCTCGCGCTGGAGGCGCCTCGCCTCGGTGACGTCCGTGGAGATGCCGCAGACCGCGACGATGCGGCCCTCGGTGTCCGGCAGCGGGAACTTGAGCGACTGGTAGACGTGCGGCCCATCCGCGCCCGTCACCTCCTCGTCGGCGATGAGAGGCTGGCGGCCGGCGAGCACCCGCCGGTCGCTGATGGCGCAGACCTCCGCCAGCTCGGGTGGGAGCAGCTCCGCGTCCGTGCGGCCCACCACCTCGTCGCGAGTCCTGCCGATGGACTGCCCCAGGGCGCGGTTGATGAAGAGGTAGCGGCCCTTCGAGTCCTTGGCGTAGATGGAGGCCGGAGCGTGGTCGAGGATGGCGAGCAGCGTCGACTCCGTCTCTCGCAGCGCGCGCTCCTGCTCGCGGGTGTACTGCACCACGGAGTCCGCGAGGCTCGCGTCGAGCGCCTGGTTGAGCACGCGCAGCTCGGCCAGCTCCGGCCCCCAGCCCGCCTCCTCGAGCACCTCCAGGAGGGTGTCGCGCAGCAGGCCGTGCTCGAGCACCACCGCGTCCAGGCTCATGCCCGCCTGGTAACGGCTCCGGCCGTGCCTGCCGCCGACGGCCCGCGCCCTCTCCAGCTCGGATGCCACGAGCCCCCCCCGGATGATGTCCACCAACGAGTCCACCAGCTCGGGCATGTGGTCCAGCCGCTCCTCGCGGGTGAGCGAGCTCTCCCCGAACATCTTGCCCACCCGCACCTCCCAGCGCCGGATGAGGTCGTCACGGCAGGCCTCCATCAGGTCCGGAAGGGCACGGGCCGGCGTGGCGCAGGTGCTCATGCGAGCGCCTCCCCCGCCGGGCCCCAAAGCCCCGCCCCGCCAGCGAAGCCTCCGCCTGAAATGGCCTTCCTGGGTGGATGAGCAGAGGGCATGGCCGTCACCCTTTGGATACACCGCGTGAGACATGGGGGCTCCCCGTCCCCGCGTGCCGCCCGGGTGATGCCTCGAAGGGGAGGCGGCCACGAAGGCGCCCCCCATCCCGGGCGGGCACGCGTGCCCGCCTGCCCCGGTGCGGTGCCATCCCGGACGCTCAACGCAGGCAGGGGACCGGCGCGCAGGCCCCCCACACTCCTCTCCTCGCGCGCCGGGCCTCGGCCTCCAGTGATTCGAACTCCGCGCGCCGCGCGCTGCCCGCGGGCGGCACGTGCAGCACACAGGCATGGCCCCTCTCCACCAGGAGCGTGTTCACCTCGCGCCCGTCCACGGACACATATGCGAGCAGCCGGCCGAAGCGGTCCGCGCAGGCTTCACCGTACGCGAGCGCCACCTGACGCCCCTCCACGAGGTCGCGGTTGAAGGCGTGGGCCTCCGGGCCGAAGCAATCCCTCGCGCCTCCCGCGCTCTCCGGCGCGTCCGCGAGCAGGTAGCGGACGCGCTCGCCACCTTCCAGGAGCAGGGTGTCTCCGTCGATGGCCTCCACCACCCGGGCCGTGTCCGGGCCACACGGGGACCGGGTGTCACCGCCGCAGGCCAGGAGCGCGGAGGCCAGCATGACGCTCACAGCGCGCATGGACGGTTCTCCACGCCCGGCGTCCCCCGGTCGCCCAGGCCATAGCGGGCCCCGGTGGGCGCGGGACAGAAGCTGCCCGCCAGGTCATTGCGGGCGGGGTCGCTCCGGGACGGGTCCAGCTGCGAGGCCACGCCCGGCACCGCCGCGGCCGTCCACGTCACGGCATCCAGGAGCCTCCCGTCCACCGAGAGCCGGAGCATGTGGCTCCCCGCGCTGTTCGCGAGGTTGAACGAGAACGTGCCGAGCACCACGGGCAGTCCGCCATTCGCGGACACGTCGGCGCTGCGTGCGATGACGGCACGGCTCCCGGCCCTCAAGGACAGACACAGCGTCGAAGCGAGCACCGTGCTGCTCCCGCTCCCGCTGGACAGGCTCACCCCATTGAGGTCCACGTCCGCCAGGGCGAGCACCTCGACCCACTCTCCCGTGGCGTCCGCCACCGCGACCGGGTCCGCCATGAACTCGGTGAGGACCAGGGAGCCCGCGTCCGGCACCCTCGGCGTGCGAGCCCGTCCGGTCGACCGGTCGATGCAACCGGGCGTGGAAGTCCCCGCGTCCCCCGCACCCGCGTCCGGAACGCCGGCATCCGCCATGACGCCTCCGTCCGGGACGCCCCCATCCGAGCCACCGCCCCCGGTGCACGCGCGGTTCGCGCGCCCCGGCGTCCCCAGGTTGCCTCGCGTCCCATAGGTGTCGGTGGCCCGGCACCAGGCCTCCTGTGAGTCATTGCGGCTCGCGTCCGCCAGGAGCGCGGACACCTGGGAGGCCACGCCCTCCTCCGCCGGGCCGTACACGGCCGCGTCGATGAGGACGTCTCCCGCCCGCACCATCACCACGCCGCCCGCGTTGCGCAGGTCCACGCCGAACGTGGCCACGGGCTGGGGCAGCCCGCCGTTGAGCACCGCCTCCGTGCGCCGCGCCAGCACCCCATGTTCCCCGGCCGAGAGCGATATGCACCGAGCCCCCTCCACCCTCGTCCCCGCCGAGTCCGAGCCCACCGTCACCCCATTGAGGTCCACGGGCACGGTGGCCATCACCTCCACCCACTCGCCCAGCGTGTCGTCCCCGCGCGGGTTGGCCATCACCTCGGTGATGACCAGCTCTCCCGGACGCGGCCTCGCCACGGGCCGCGCGGCCTGGGCCCCCACGGGCACACACGTCTCCACGACGCCCGCGTCCGCCGCGGGTGTCACCGGAGGGCCGGCGGAGTCACACGGAGCATTCGCCGTCCCCGGGCTCCCACGGAACGTCCCCGCGTCCCCCACGCCCGTCGTCCCGTCACACCAGCGCGCCGGGTCATCATTGCCGGCCGAGTCCGGAACGAGCCGGCCGTCGTAGGCCCGGGCCACGCCGCTCTTCGCGGGCGCGGTGAGGTGGACCTCGTCGACCACGCGCTCCCCGCATCGCACGCCCAGCAGCCCACCGGAGTTGCCCAGCGCCCCGAGCGCCTCGCCATACGCATGGTCCACGTGCGCGGGCAATGCCCCCTCCCGGACGTCTCCGAGCACCAGATAGCTTCCTGGCGCCAACGGAACGGCTTGGGTGAAGACATGGGCCCGCTCCTGCGAGCCATCCGAGCGCGCGGCGTAGAGCGTCAGCCCATTCAGGTCCACGCGGGCGCGCGTGGGGTTGTGCAGCTCGACGTACTCCTGCCCCGTGTCCGTGCCCTCGGGGTCATTGAGGTACTCGGTGATGACGAGGTCCCCGGGCAGCAGCCCGGCGCACGCCGCGTCCACACCTTCGTCCAGGGACGGCCCTCCACAGCCCCATGCGCCGAGCAGCGCCAGCATGACGCCCCCACCCACCCTCCTGCCCCACTCCCTCATGTCGGCAACCCTCACGTTCCGCTCTCTCCTTTCCATGCGCGTCAGAAGCGCGTCTCCAGCTCCAGGTGAAAGAGGTGGCGCGGCGGGTCGGGCGGTACGCGCGCCACGCTCGCGTCCTTCAAGTCCAGCACCCACGCGTACCGCGCCCGTGCACTCACCGTGCCGAAGGCGGTCCAGCGCGCGTCCACCGAGGCGCGCAGCTCCTGCCGGAGCCGGCTGCGCTCGGAGAGGTCCTCGTCCTTCCACACCACGCGCCCGCCCAGCCGCAGGGACTCGTCCGGCCGCAGCCGCACGTCGAGCACGGCCTGGGCGTCGTACCGGGGCCCTCCGGCCTCGGGCTCATCCACCCGCGCGTGCCCGTACTGCGCGGCGAGCGATACTTCCTCGGAGGGCTCGGACCGGACCCGCGCGATGACGCCATACCGCCCGCGGGAGCAGTCCAGCCCCGAATCGGACTCCGCGTCCTCGGAACAGGGGACCTCCGCCCCGAGCCCCGAGTCGCGCAGCTCCACCTGGAGCGACGGCTGGAACAAGGGCCACACGAGCCAGTCCGCGCGGGCGGAGGCGCGCAGGTGCGCCGTGCCCGCCGTCCCCGGAACCGCACCGTCGGCCGGCAGCGTCCACGCATCCACCTGCCCGCGCAGCCGCCATGCGCGCTCCTCCCGCTGGAGGTAGCGCACCCGCGCGCCCAGCTCGTTGCGCACGCGCAGCCCCTCCAGTGCATCCGGCCCGGAAGGAGCACCGCTGTATGGGTTCGCGAAGTCGCGGCCGTAGTAGCGAAGCGCCAGCTCCAGCTCCTTCCTCTCGCCGGAGAGCACGGTGCGCTGGAGCGCGCCGAAACCTCCTCCGCCCTCGGGCGCGGAGTCGAAGCTGCGGGTGCCCTCGAAGAAGAGGTCCACCGCGCCATGTCCCCAGGCGGCGTCGAGCCCCACCGCGCCGAAGCCACCGCCCGCCGGATAGCGGGCCCCCGGCTGGAAGTCGAGCCGGGCCCCCTCCACGGCCCACACCGGCCGAGCCGCCCAGCCCGTCACCCCGAGGTGCGCGCGCGATGACGTGGACAGCGTCGCGTTGCCTCCGCCGGCCCACTCGTTGAAGACCCCTGGCAGCGTGCGCGCGGTGAGCTTCTCCAGGCGGGAGCCCGGCAGGGGCACGCGCACGTCCGGAGCCTTGCAGCCGCCGCGTGCACGGACGCACGCGGCGGAGTCCAGCACCGCGTGCCGGGGCAGCGAGCGGAGCTGATACGAGCCGAAGCCCGTGAGCGACAACTCCGCGCCACGGCCCACGGGCCCGCGCACGGTGCCCGCGAGGCCCCGGAAGCCTTCGTCCCATCCGAAGTCCGGAGTGACGTCGGAGAGCCGCTCCTCGGCCTCGCAGCCGTCTCCCCCCAGGAGACACTCCCGCTCCAATCCACCCGGTGGGCGCACGCCATCATCCGGAAGGAAGCCATCCGGCGCGGGCAGGGCGGTGGTGTCCAGCGTCAGCCGCTGCCCGAAGCCCAGCCGGTACGTGCCCGCCAGCACGGAGACACGCTCGCCCGTCCACTGCGCGTAGAACTTGGGCAGCACCAACGCCGCCCCGGGCGCGTCCACGACGAGCGCCCGTGTTCGAGCATCCCGCCTCAGCGCCCCCAACCTCCGGCGCGCGAGTGACACGAGCACTCCCGCCCGCAGCCCCGCGAGCCCCGCCGCGCGGACCTGCAAGGCCATGGGAGGCAGCAACGAATCCGACGCGGCGAATGCCATCAACAACCGCGCATCACCCGACAACCGCCCCGGCTCGCGCTCCGCGAGGAACGGCGCGAGCCTCCGCGCCTCCTCCTCCGTGAGCGCCTCGGCCACATCACTCGAGGCCCCATCTCCAGAGGCGCCCCCCTCCGCGCGAAGCCGCAGCACCCCATCCACATCCGCGTACGTCAGCCCGGGCAGTCCATACAGCGTCGCCCGCGTCGCGAGCCGTGAATCCACCCCCGTCCGCCGCAGCGCCAGCAGCGCCGCGAGCGTCTCACCGGAGATGGCGCCCTCTTCCACCAGCGCGAGGAGGTCCAATTCCTCTCCCGCCTCTGGCTCCACTTCATACGGCGCGGCATGTGCGGGCAGCGCCCGGCACCACCAGCAGCCCAGCAACCCAATCAATGACAGCGAGAGGACGCGACGCACGCCGCGCACCCTCTGCACATCCGGGACCACTCTTCCCTACAGCAACACCCCAGCTTCACGGCGTCCGAAGCCCGGACCGGGCGTCCAACTTCCGGACGCGCCGCGGCTCACGCCCACACGGCCCGGGGGTCCACCATCAGCAGTTCCTCGGTGACCGACCAGGCGGCCACGGCCCGGGCCTGCGCGGCGGCGTGGCGGAGACGGGACTCCTCACTGCCATCCAGCTCCGCCTGCGCCTGACGCAGGTCGGACTCGGTGGTCATCAGCAACGCCGCCAGTTGCATGCGCTCCAGTTCCATCCGCGAGACTCCAGCGCTTCAACCTGCCGCTCCCTCGAAGTATGGCAGGGGGGCCCCACGGCCCTCGGTTCAGTCGAAGCCCTGTGCAGACCCGGGGCCAGCCCCCCAGGCCACCCACCAGCTAATCACAGTCCCTCCCTTTCGCGATGTGTACCCGGAAACCACCCGGGGGCCGTGGACCGAAGACGTCGTCCCATCCATGTATGCTGTCACCGCGCCTCATGGGTCACGTCCACATCGTCCGAGACTTCCCCTCCCCGCAGGAGGGCTTCGCCCGCACCGTCCGCGTCTACACGCCGGACGCGTACGACGCGATGCCGCACCACCGCTTCCCCGTCCTCTACATGCATGACGGGCAGAACGTCTTCGCCCACCCGGAGTCGGCCCGCTTCGAGACATGGTGCGCCAACCTCGCGCTGGAGCAGGGTGTGGGCGAGGGCCGGCTGGAGCCGTGGCTCATCGTCGCCATCGACTCGGGCGCGGGGCGGCTGCAGGAGTACTCACCCTGGGACGAGCCGCGAAACCAGACGAAGGCCCGGGGCGAGGCCTACGGCCGCTTCCTGGTGGAGCACCTCAAGCCGCGGGTGGACCGCACCTGGCGCACCCGCCCGGAGCCCGAGTGGACGGGCGCCATGGGCTCGTCGCTGGGCGGGCTGATGTCCCTCTACCTCGGCTGCCGCTACCCGGACGTGTTCGGCCGCATCGGCGCGCTGTCCCCCACCGTCATGTGGAGCGCGGGGCGCCTGTTCCAGGAGTGGGCCGCCCACAGCCGGCGCTGGACGCGCATCTACCTGGACGCCGGCGAGCGCGAGTTCATCCACGGGGACGGCGTGCCGCTCAACTACGGAGAGGCCACGCGCGCCTTCTACGAGCACCTCAAGCACCTGGGCTACGCGGACCACGAGCTGGCGCTGGTGCTGGAGCCCGGGGGCGAACACCACGAGCGGGACTGGCAACGCCGGCTCCCCCACGCCATGCGCTGGCTGCTGGGGTGAGGCGCGCCTGGTGACTCCCCGCAAGCCGGTCCCCGTCGAGCAGCGGCTCGTCTACGTACAGGTGGTGGAGGGGCTGCTCCAGCACGGGCTCCACGGCCAGGTGTCCCCGCGGCTCAAGCAACGGCTCAAGCAGGTGGGCGTCGATTTGGACCGGCCCCTGCTGCCGGCCTACCCGGTGCCGCTGTGGGCGCACTGCCTCAACATCGTCGTCGAGGAGACGTACCCGGACCTCCCCCGCGAGGAGGGATTCCGCCTGCTGGCCGAGGCGCACGTGCAGGGCTATGGGCGCACCGTCATCGGCCGCGCGGTGTATGGCGTCATGCGGCTGCTCGGCCCGCGCCGGCTGGTGCAGCGGCTGCCGCAGACGCTGCGCGCCACCGACAACTACACGGAGGCGGAGCTCCTCGAGCGCGGCCCCACCACCTACGAGATGCGGATGAACTCCGCGCTGGACGCCCCCGGCTACGCGGAGGCCCTCTTCGAGGCCATGCTGCGCGTGGGCGGCGCCGAGTCACCCGGCGTGACGAGAATCCACGTGGACGCGTCCGTCCCGAGCTCCACGTACCTGCTCACCTGGACGGAGCGCTGAAACGCGTCAGGCGGTGGCCTGGATGAAGCGCACCGCCTCGTGCATGGCGTCCAGGTCCGCGTGCCGGGTGAGGTACATCTCCTCGCCCATGAGGCTGTGGTACACGGCCGGCAGCTCGCCCTTGTACATGAGCAGCGAGCCTCCCAGCTTGTCGACAACCTGCTTGTGCGTGTGTTTGTAGTGGCGGCTCTTGCGCCGCGCGCTGTGACACACGTGGTAGCGCGGCGTGTACCGGAAGTCCGCCACCGGGTCCCCCGTCACCATGCGCGCCCACAGCCGGTACACGTCGATGTCGCACGTGTAGTTCATCATGTCGGTGATGAAGCCGCCGGGCGGGCGGAGGTTGACCTCCAGCACGATGAAGCGCCCGTCGGGCAGGCGGAAGAACTCCAGGTGGAACCAGCGCTCGCGCAGGCCGCAGGCGGCCACCACCTCGCGGCCCAGCACGTCCAACCCGGGGGGAATCGCCTGGAGGCTCCAGAAGGAGATGTCCCTCTTCTCCAGCACCGTCTCCATGCCGCCGTCGCTGTACTGGTGGCTGAGGTTGAAGACGATGGCGCCGTGCCGGTCCACGAGGCCGTCGTAGGTGACGATGGTGCCGCGCACGTAGGGCTGGGCCACGTAGGACGTGGGGAAGGGATGCGACAGGGCGGCGTCCACCTCCGCGTCGCTGGACACCTTGAAGGTATGGGCGGCGCCCACGCCCACGTCGGGCTTGAGCACGAGCGGGTAGCCCACCTTCGCGGCGAAGGCCTTCACCTGCGTGGCGTCGCGCACGCGGATGAGGTCCGGGTGGGGCACGCCGGCCGCGCGGAAGACCTCGGCCATGCCGGACTTGCTGCGCAGGCGGTGGATGTCCGCGGGCTGGAGGCCGGGGACGTGGAAGTCCTCACGCAGGCGGGCCTCCACCTCCAGCCAGGACTCGTTGAGCGAGTCGATGCGGTGGATGCGGCCGTGCTTCCACGTGAGGTAGCCGGCGGCGCGAAGGAGCGCCTCCTCGTCATGGAGGCTGGGGACGAAGAAGTACTCGCGCAGCGACTCGCGCAGCTCGGAGCGCAGCGAGTCGTAGGGTGCGTCGCCAATGCCCAGCACCGTGACGCCGCGCTCGCGCAGGGCGGTGACGAAGTGGAAGAACTGGGGCGGGAAGTGGGGGGAGATGAAGACGAAGTTCATGGCTCCTCGGGGCGGGTCCCGACGAGGGTGACCATAACGGCGCCCCGGGGGTCGGGCCCACTTCCTTGCCAACCCTCCAGGCAGGTGTCCGACATTTGCGCTCCAGGCCCCTTCCCGCGTGGAGAAGGGGCCCGGAGTCTCACGGCGCGTCGGCCGCCCTACTCCTTCCTGCACTTGCGGCAGTCGCCGTTCCGCTCGAAGGCGCTGAAGTCGTCACCGTCCTCGTACCGGCACTCGTCCGCGGACTTCGCGCCGATGCGCACGTCGTCCGTCACGTAGTCATGGAAGATGATGCACACCTTGGCCTCCTTGTCGGGGCCCGGCACCTCGAAGCGGTAGTCCGCCTCCAACTCCTTGCATGGCCCACCCTTCGACTTGAGCCGGTCCGTCACGTCCTCCCAGCCCCGCGACTCCGTGAAGAGCTTCACGGTGAAGTCCTTGACCGGGCACTTTCCGAAGTCGAGGAAGATATGGGTGATGTTCTTGTCGCGCTCGATGGCGTCGAAGCAGATCTTCTTGCCGCACTGGTTGTCGTGCTCGTCGTCCTCGAGCTGGGTGAGGTAGCGCTCGGTCGGACTCGGACCGGCCGCCTCCTCCATCGGCGCCTCACCGCCGCAGCCGAAGCCCACCATCCCCGCCATCACCGCCGCCACGACACCCGCTTTCCACTGAAGCATCAGACGCCCCCCTCGTGTCATGCCCGAAGGCCTCAACTGGGAGCGGCCATCGCTCCCGCGTGGCGCATCGAGCAACGCATGTGCCGCCCCGCGAGGGTGTCAGGCCCTGAAAGGCCCACCACGCCAGGGAGGCATGTCTCACAGACCGGGAGACGAGGCCGACGCGTGATTCACGTCCGTTGCCGGGCTGGGAGAGAGAGGCCCACGGGCGCTCGGCTTCTCTCCGTGAGTCCTTCGATGGAATCCCCGAGGGAAAAAACCTCGCTGGGGCCTCGGTGACTCAGCGTACTTGCGGGAGGGCTGGCGCGGCGTGTTATCTCGCCCGGGCATCCCAAGGACTCACGGTGGCCGTGCACCGGGAACGGATGCCTGGGAGCCCGCAGCGTTGGAGAGACCCGCCATCATCGAGGAGGCCCGGCCCACCCGCGGGAGCGCGTGGGTGCCCTGGCTGGGCGCGGCGCTCGGAGTCCTGTGGTTCCTGTGGGTGGGCGGCGTGCCGACACTCGACCCGACGAACCTCGACTGGCTGGGCGGAGGCGACCACGCGCAGCACGTCCTCGGCTGGCTCCACTTCCGGAACGCGCCGTGGGGCTTCCCGCTGGGGAGCACGCCCGGCCTCCTCCACCCGCTCTCCACGACGGTGGGCTTCACCGACTCGAACCCGTGGGTGTCGCTCGCGCTGAAGCCCTTCTCGCGCTGGCTGCCCCGGGACTTCCAGTTCATCGGCCCCTGGTTCGCGCTGTGCTTCGCGCTCCAGGGGTGGATGGGCGTGAAGCTGATGGAACGCCTCACGCGCAGCCCGGCGCAGCGCCTGCTGGGGGCGTCCCTCTTCGTCATGGCGCCGGTGCTGCTCAGCCGGCAGGGGCACGACACACTCTGCGCGCACTGGCTCATCCTCGGGCTGCTGTGGCTGCACCTGCGTCCCCGCGAGGAGGCCCGGGCGGCCTGGCGGGACGTCGCCTGGGCGTTCGCGCTCACCGGGCTCGCCACCGGCATCCACCCCTACCTCATGGCCATGGTGTTCCCCCTCACGCTGGCGCTGCTGTACACGCTGGTGAGGCGGGAGCAGCTCCTGTCCTGGCGCGCCGGGGGCGCGGCGCTCGCGGGCCTGCTCGGGTGGGTGGGAGGACTCCTCTTCCTGCTCGGCTACGTGGGCCACGGGCGGGCCCTGGCGACGGACTCCAGCTTCGGCCACTTCAGCGCGGACCTGCTCACCCTCGTCAACCCCATGGGCTGGTCGCGCCTGCTGCCGAGCCTGCCCACCGGCCCCGGACAGTACGAGGGCTTCGGGTTCATCGGCACGGGCGCGCTGCTGCTCGCCGGGGTGCTGCTCTGGAAGCGCGCGGACGTGTGGCCCCGGGCCCGGGAGGAGCTGAAGTCCCGGAGGCCGCTGGGAATCGCCGTGCTCCTCCTGACGCTGCTGGCCGTCTCGACGGTGGTGACGGTGGCTGGCTGGAAGGTGCTCTCCCTGCGAAGCGTCACCCAGGTGCTGCTGCCGGTGCTCGCGCCGTTCCGCGCCTCGGGGCGGTTCATCTGGGTGCTCGACTACACGCTGCTGACGGGCCTGCTCGCGCTCGTCGTGTGGCGCTGGAGGCTGCAGCCGCGAGTGGCCACCGGCCTCCTGCTGGCCGCCGTGGTGCTCCAGCTCCTGGACACGGACGACGTCTGGTGGCGGGGCCGCTTCCACGGGGTGCCCTGGCCCCGGCTGCGGGCCCCGGAGTGGGAGCACGTGGACC
This sequence comes from Myxococcus sp. RHSTA-1-4, assembly GCF_020037125.1. GTDB lineage: Bacteria > Myxococcota > Myxococcia > Myxococcales > Myxococcaceae > Myxococcus. The sequence continues at coordinate 135,197 of NZ_JAIQDG010000023.1, read as the reverse complement.
CCTTCTACCGGCACGTCGTCCTCTACCCGCCCTTCATCAAGGACTGGCAGGAGCCCTGCGTCGCGAACGCCTTTCCGGAGAACGCCTACGTGCGCTTCGGGGACCTGGCGTACCGCAAGGGGATGACGACCAACAGCGCCTATGTGGCCCGCTTCGACGCGCCCCGGCTGAAGGCGGCCTGCGAGGCACTGCGAGCGGACATCCGGGGCGGCCGCTTCGCGGAGGACACCCTCTACGTGGTGGACACGAAGGAGCGTGACGCCTTCCAGCGTCCCGAGGCGGGGCTCACCTGCGGCGTGCTGGACGGGTACACCCTCTGTGTGGCCGCGAAGGAGGGCCGCTTCCGGGAGGCGCTCCGGAGCGCGCCGTCCCCTTGAGGGCGTAGGTCCACGGGAGCCTCGCCCGCTACGCTGGGCTCATACCCAGAGTCACCGGAGACGTCGTTGGAGTCGTTGGGGTGGGTGGAGTGACTGTGAGGGACGTGTGCGACACTGGGAGGATGAGCACGCACTCCATCCCGCCGGTGATTGAGATTGGCCCGCGCGACACCGCGTATCAGGCCGCGTTCTGCGACTACGTGTCCCAGGTGTTCCGGCGCGCCAGCTTCCGGCGCTGGTGCGAGTGGGGCGAGTGGGACGACGCGTACCGCGCGTTCTCCGTGGTCGAGGACAGCCGCGTGCTGGCGAATGCCTCGGTGATGCGGATGCGGCTGCTCCTGGAGGGCCGCGAGGTGACGGGCTTCCAGCTCGGCGCGGTGGGCTGCCTGCCCGCGCAACGCGGCCGCGGACTGGCGCGCGTGGCGATGGAGGCGGCGCTGGCCTTCTGCGGCGAGGCGCCGGTGCTGCTGTTCGCCAACCCCACCGTGCTCCAGTTCTACCCACGCTTCGGCTTCGTCCCGTGGCGGCAGGACGTGTTCTCCGCTCCGCACGAGGCCGTGCCCGCTGGCACTCCGGCGCCCACGCTGGACCTGTCGGATGCGGGAGTGCGGGCGGGCCTCGCCGCGCTGTCGGACGAGGGGCTCCCGGTGACGGAGCGCTTCGGCGCGCGCGGCTATTCGACCATCGCCTCGTGGTACGCGGCGAACGGGTTCTCACGGCCGCTGCGGCGGCTGACGGAGGACGCGTGGGTGTTCGCGGGCGTCGAGGGCGACACGCTGTACGTCGATGACATCTTCGCGCGCGCGCCCTTCGACCTGCGCGCCTGGATTCCCCGCCTCATCGACCGGCCCATCCGGAGCATCCAGCTCGGCTTCACCCCGGAGCGCTGGTGGCCAGAAGCCTCGGTATCCGGCGAGGACACCGAGGCCTACCTGTTCGTGCGGGGGCTGACGCTCTCACGCGAGCCCCACCGCTTCCCCGTGCTGGCGCATACCTGACGCCCGCGCTTCAGTTCCGCCAGCTTCCGTCCACCAGCCGCTGGATGCGCTGCTCCAGCGGCGGGTGGCTGGCGAAGAGGGCCATCATGCCGCCGCCGCTGATGCCGAAGGCCTGCATGTTGGCGGGCAGCATGCTCGGCTCGCCCTGCTGCCGGCGCAGCCGGTCCAGCGCGCGCGCCATGGCGCCCGGGTCCACCAGCGTGGCGCCGCCATGGTCCGCGCGGAACTCACGCCGCCGGCTGAACCACGCCACGATGATGCTGGCGCCGATGCCGAACACGATTTGCAGGACCAGGCTGGTGAGGAAGTAGGCGGGCCCCATGCCGCCGCTCTCCTCCCCGTCCTCCGAGCGGTTGAGGAACCGGTCCACGAGGAAGCCCACCACGCGGCTCAGGAAGATGACGAAGGTGTTGAGCACGCCCTGCAGGAGGGTGAGCGTCACCATGTCGCCGTTGGCCACGTGGGCCACCTCGTGGCCGAGCACCGCCTCCACCTCGTCGCGGCGCATGCCGTGGAGCAGGCCGGTGGACACGGCGACCAGCGCGCTGTTGCGCCGCGCGCCCGTGGCGAAGGCATTCATGTCCGGGCTGTCGTAGATGGCGACCTCGGGCGTGGCGATGCCCGCGTCGCGCGCCAGCCGGCGCACCGTCTCCACCAGCCACAGCTCGGCCTCGGTGCGCGGCGAGTCGATGACGTGCGCGCCGGTGCTCCACTTCGCCATCGGCTTGGAGAGCAGCAGCGAGATGATGGAGCCGCCAAAGCCCATCACCGCCGACATGATGAGCAGCGCGGTCAGGTTCAGCCCCGACCCCTGCCGGGCGAGGAAGCTGTCCACCCCGAGCAGCCGTCCGACGACGGCCAGCATCGCGACCACCGCCAGGTTGGTCAGGATGAACAGCGCGATACGGCTGGCGAACCGACTCTTCATGGCCCTCACTCCGAAAGAACTTCGTTGGCCGCAACATTCAGCAGCGCGGAGCCGATGCAAGGGCTCCAGGCCGCGCACTGTCGTGGCGGGTGAAGAACAAGGCTCGGGCCGGGGCCTTCCAGAGATTGTTCCTTCGGCGAGGTGAGGTTTTCCCTATGGTTGTGGCAGCGGCGGGGCCGCATGTGTGTGTCATCCGCCTCACAGCGGAGGCGCCGTGAGCCGCTCGCCCAGGAGGTGGACGTAGCGCGCCCGGCTGATGTTGCGGCCGGTGATGACCACGGCGATGTCGCGGAAGCCCTCCGGCGGATGGCGCAGCAGCGCGGCCACCGTCGCGGCTCCGGAGGGCTCGACGACGAGTTGGTGCTCCTCGAGCAGCCACGCCATCGCGTCCTGGATGTCCGCCTCCGGCACGAGCAGCACCCGGTCCACGTACTTTTGGGCCAGGGGCAGCGTGAGGGTGTCCGGCTCCGGCTGTGCGCCCAGTCCATCCGCGATGCTGGGCCGGGCCTCCACGGGCACGGGCCGGCCGTGCCGCAGCCACTCCGCGAGCACCGGGCTCACCTCGGGCTGCACGCCCCAGAGCTTCATGCGGGGGTTGCGGTCCTTCATCGCCACGCCCATGCCGCTGATGAGGCCGCCCCCGCCGATGCCCACCACCGCGAGGTCCACCTCCGGCAGGTCCTCGAGCACCTCCAGCCCCACGGTGCCGCCCCCGGCGATGATGTCCGGGTCGTTGTAGGCGGAAACGAAGAGGCGCTGGTGTTCGCACGCGTGTGCCTGGGCCGCCTCGCGCGCGGCGGGCACGGATTCGAAGAAGTGGAGCCGGGCGCCATTGCGGCGCATGACCTCCACCTTGCGCGGGTCCGCCGTGCGCGGGAGGAACAGCTCCACGGGGACGTCGAGCCGCCGCGCTGCGTACGACAGGCCGATGCCATGTCCTCCGGCGGTGGAGGCCACGGCTCCACGCGCACGTGTGGCCTCGTCCACGGCCAGCAGCTTGTTGAAGGAGATGCGCGGCTTGAAGCTGCCCGTCACCTGGAGGCACTCCAGCTTGAGGAAGACGCGGGCGCCGAGCCGCTGGGAGAGCGCGGGTGACGGCTCCAGCGGCGTGTGCCGGATGAAGGGGGCGATGCGCTCGCGTGCCTGGTGGATGGACCGGGGCGTGATGAGGGTGTGCGGCTCGGAGGACATGGAGACTCCCGTGTGCGGCACCGCGCCGGAGCCTGGGGGGCCTCGGGCGGGAAGGCCCCATGGATGTGCCACCCGGGGCCTCCGAGAGGAATGGGCAGGAGCGCGGGGGCAGGCATGCGAGAATGCAGGGGTGGACTGGAATGACCTGCGCTACCTGCTCGCGGTGCATGAGGGCGGCTCGCTCGCGGCGGCGGCGCGCAAGCTGCGCGTGGACGCGGCGACGGTGGGCCGGCGGCTCGCGGCGCTGGAGCGCTCCGTGGGTGTCCGCCTGCTGGAGAAGGCCCCCGGAGGGATGCGGCTGACCGTCGCTGGCGAGCAGGCGGTGCAGGCCGCGCGGCACATCGACGAGACCGCCACCACGCTGGAGCGCCAGCTCGCCGGGGCGGATGTCCAGGTGTCCGGAAGCGTCCGCGTCACCGCGCCCGAGACGGTGGTGAGCCACGTGCTCGCGCCCCACCTGCCCGCCTGGCACGAGCGCCACCCCGCACTGCGGCTGGAGTTGCTGGCGGCCACGCAGGTGCTCAACCTGTCACGCCGTGAGGCGGACGTGGCGGTGCGGCTGTTCCGTCCCCAAGAGCCCACCACGCTCACGGTGCGCAAGCTGGGCGAGCTCTCCCTCGCGCTGTATGGCTCCAGGACCTATGTGCGCCGGCATGGGCGCCCCCGGCTGGACGCCCTGCGCGAGCATGTGCTGCTCGGCTACGACGAGACCCTGGCACAGACACCGGAGCAGCAGTGGCTGGAGCGCGCGGGGGACGGGGCCCTCTTCGCCCTGCGCAGCAACAGCCGCTACGCCCTGCTGGAGGCCGCGCGCAACGGGCTGGGGCTCACGGTGCTGCCCTGCTACCTCGCGGACGGAGTGCCGGGCCTCGTGAGACTCTCGCGCGTGGATGACCTTCCCAGACGCGAGGTCTGGCTGGCGGTCCACCCGGACCTCCAACATGCCTCGCGAGTGAGAGCGGCCATCGACCTGCTGGTGGAGGTCTTCCAGCAGGAAGGCGCCAGGCTGCGGGGCGAGCGGACGGGGTGAAGTGGCGGGAGCCAGTGCTTCAGATCCTGCCGAGGAAGCCCTTCAGCACCCCGGCGACGTTGGAGCCCAGGTCCTCCACCGCGTACCCGCCTTCCTGCACGAACACGGTGGGAGGCTTGAGTCCCGCCAGCCGCTCGCCCATCAGCGGGAAGTGCCGCGTCTCGAGCTTGAAGGCGCTGATGGGGTCGCCCTCGTACGTGTCCACGCCGAGCGACACCACCAGCGCGTCGGGCGAGAAACCACCAATGCAGTCCAGCGCCGCGTCCAGCGCGGTGGCGTACTCCGCCCACGTGGTGCCTCGCGGCAGCGGGAAGTTGCGGGTGTAGCCCTCTCCCTCTCCCGCCCCGCGCTCATCGGCATAGCCGAGGAAGTACGGGTACTCGGTCTCCGGCGTGCCGTGGATGGAGACGAAGAGGACGTCGGAGCGCTCCCAGAAGATGTCCTGCGTGCCGTTGCCGTGGTGGTAGTCCACGTCCAGCACCGCCACGCGCGCCTTCCCGTGGTCTCTCAGGTACTGCGCCGCCAGGGCCGCGTTGTTGAGGAAGCAGTACCCGCCATAGGTGGAATGTGCCGCATGATGGCCGGGTGGACGGCACAGCGAGTAGGCGCTCCGCTCGCCCTGGGCGACGTGGGCCGCGGCGGTCAGCGCGCAGTGCGCGGCGGCGAGCGCGGCGTCCCACGTGCCCTCGACGATGGGCGTGCCGGCATCGAACGCGTAGTACCCCATCCTGCCGTTGATGCCGGAGGGGATGTGGTCTCTCCGCAGGCTCCGCGCCGGGAAGCCGCTCGGCAGCATGAAGCCGTCCTTGCCGGCGGCCCGCCACTCCGCGTGCGCGGTGCGCAGGAACTCGACGAAGCCTGCGTCATGGACGCGCAGCAGCGACTCCAGCGGAAACTCGCGCGGCCCGCCCACCTCGAAGCCCTCGCGCCGCAACGCCTGGAGGATGTAGTCGACGCGAGACGGCATCTCGAAGCACGGCACCAGCTCACCACGATGCAACTCCTTGCCTCCATCGTGACGGGCGTGCAGCGGAGAATGGACGACCTTCATGGGGAGCGACTCCAGGCGCGCGGTGAACGGAAGCGGCGCGAGGCCGAATCCTACGAGCCGCCGTCCCGGGTGACGAGCCCGCCAGTCATCCGGCGACTGCCCGGTCAGTCTCTCCGTGTGGCCAGAGCTTCACCCCTTGCGGATCTCCGCCCGCAGCGCGGCGACCAGGTCCCCCGCGGCGAGCCGCTTCACCTGTCCTGCGTCCGTGTGACGGAAGCGGAGCGCATAGCCCTCGCTCCCCTCGGGCAGTGAGGGGTCGTCGGAGAGGCCCGCGAAGAAGGTGGGCGCACCGCCGAGCTCCAGCCGTGGCACCTCCCGCGCGTCCTCCAGCCGGCGCAGCCGCCGGAGGAAGCGGCCGGCGTCCTCGTCCGGCGAGCGGGTGAGGACGGCCACGCCCCCATTCCTCCGGCGCACGTGCACCGTGCGGGTGCGCGCGGCCGCGTGCAGGCACGCGAGCTCCCAGAGGGTCGGCCTCGCGCCGGTGCCGAAGTAGGCCATCGTGTCCTTGCCGAAGTGGGCAATGTCTCCGCGAGCGCGCCGCACGCTGTGGAAGACGTCCTCGGACGGCACCTTCACGTCCACCCAGCGCATCCGGCGCTCCACGAGGTCGATGACGAGCGGCACCGAAATCCTGGCGCTCCCTTGCAGGTCGAAGCGCTGCTCCACCGAGCGCGCGTCGAAGTGACGCCCGGCCGTGCCCTCGCGCACCATGAAGCCCGCGAAGGCGTCCTCCATGCGGTCGAAGGGCACGCTGTTGAAGGAGAACACCACCGGCACCGCGTAGCGCACGCCCTGCTTCAGCAGCGCGGGCGCGTGCACGTCCAGGAACTCGGCGCCTCCGAGTGGCGCCGGTCCGGAGGTGACGTCTCCGGAGTGCACGGCGGCATCCCCCGAGAGGCGCAGGTTCGTGTAGTCGCACAGGTCCACGAGCCACCACTTCTCGTCATAGAGCGCCACCGACAAGTCGAGGTCCACCCGCGTGTCCTTCGGCTCCGTCCAGTGCACGAAGAAGCGCAGGTGCTCGCCCTGGGGCAGCTCCAGCACGCTTCCGCGCGGCACCGCCACCAGCGCGCGCGACGCGGTCTTCTCCGCCAGGGGCACCAGCAGGTCGCCGAGCTTCTCGTCGAGCAGCGCCTGCGGGAGGGAAGGCAGCCGCTCCGCGCGCCGGAGCAGCTCGCGCTCCAGCGTGCCGACAAGCTGGCCGATGGTGTCCCCGGGCAGGAGTGGCCGCCGGTCCTCGGTGCCCCAGGCGTGGGTCGCCTCTCCCTTGGGGAAGAACACCCGCCGTGCGAAGGGCGCGTTCCGGCGGCGCAGGTGCGCGGCGGCGGTGAGCAGGAGCGCGGGCGCGGCGCGCGGTGCCGCCGCTTCCAGGGTGGCGGCGAGCTCCTTCTCGCTGGAGGCGCCATCCCCTCCGCCGAGCGCCGTGCGAGCCACGTGGTCCAGCCGGCGCAGCAGCTCCCCGGGGCGCTGCCGGAGGAGCCGCAGCGCGCCGTCCAGATTCCGCCGCCCCAGGGCCTCCTCCACCTGTGCGCTCCACGAGCGGAAGCCCACCGTGAAGCCCCCTTCCACGGGACGCGCCGGGAAGGCCTCTGGAAGCGCACGGGCCTGGGCGAGCAGCGCCTGACCGAAGTCCGTCTCCGGCGACAGCACCGTGCCACGCAGCGTGGCGAAGGCGAGCGCGACGTTCGGGAACTCGCTCCAGCGCTCGAAGACGTGGAGCTGCCCCGCCATGGCCTTCCAGAGGCCCGGATGGCGGTGCACGTCCTCGGTGAGGTTCAGCAGTGGGAGGGACTCCAGCGTCTCCATCACGGCGCGCCGCAGCGGGCGCGGGTGGCTCTTGAGCGGAACCTTCACCGACAGGTCCGGGTTCCCCCCGGCCCACGCGACGAGCACCCGGAGGATGTCCGTCGCGGTCCTCAGGTGCGAGGCGGCGCCGCCCAGCACGTCGCCCATGGCCGCGGGCTCACGCAGCAGCAGGGCGCCGACGACGTGGGCCAGGGTCTCCTTCACGGGGATGCGCGCCGGAAGCCAGCCGAGCGCCCTCAGCCCGAAGCCGAAGACGAGCGTGCGGAGCACGTCCAGCTCGTCCGGGCGAAGGACGGTGGCGCGCGCGAGCAGTCGCTGAAGCACCTCGCGCGCGGCGGCCTCCAGGTCCGTCCCCAGCGACAGCCGCGTCATGTGCCCATGCCGGCGCACGTAGAGGGACGGAGTGGACGGGTGGGTCACCGGCTGGAAATAGGGCTGCCCTGGAGAGACACGCCGGTGGCAGATGGGACACGCGCTGTACTCACGCGGGTCGAAGCAGCTCGTGCAGACGACGTGGGCACACGGGTCGAGCGCCCGCACCGTGGCCACCTTTCCACAGTGGATGCAGGGGTGCTCGCCTTCCTGGAAGAGCCACACCCGCACGCGCTGCACGAACAGCGAGTCGGTGTCCACCGGCACGCTGGCGGGGAAGTTCAGGAAGAGGGGCACGAAGGGCCGGTTCTGGCCAAGCGATTCCGCGAGCGTGTCGAAGACGAAGCGCCCCACCGCCGCGAGCGTCTCGGGCGGGAGCGCGGCGAGCGCGTCCTGGAGCGGGCCGGAGAGCGTGTAGCCCAGCGCGAGCAGGTCCGCTTCGAGCGCGCGCACGCCCGCGCGTCCCTGGGGCGAAGGCGCGCGGGTGACGGGCTGCGTGGGGACGAAGACGCGAGACGTCCGCTGAAGCAGCAGGGCCGCGGTGGCGTCCGTGGCCCCGGGCAGGTCGAGCGCGGGCGAAGCCACGATGCCTCCGGTGAGAGAAAAGCGGGGCGGAGAGCGGATGCACTACCTATCGGGAGTGAGAAGGAAGCACACCCAGAGCCGCCCCGGCACCGCAGTGTAGCAGAAGCGAGGGCCTGCAAGGGAGGCGGGCGTCGGCGCCTCCCCCACGAGGTACGCTGGGGCGTCAATGCCCCAGGACCCCCGCGACCGAATCCCCGACGTGCGTGACGGCCTCACCCGGGTGGAGCGCATCATCCTCCACGCGCTGCACCGGCTGGAGCAGGAGCAGGGCGGCCGCGCCGTGCCCACGGCGATGCTCTACGGGCACGTCGTCGAGCAGGTGAATCTCCGCCCCGACGAGTTCCAGGACCTCCTCGCGCGCCTCGTGGGCCGCCGGAGCCCTTGAGCCTCCGGCGGCGGCGCGCCCTCCCCGGCTCAGCTCTTCGTGATGGGCCGGTAGCGGATGCGGTGCGGCTCCAGCGCCTCGGGGCCGAGCCGCTTCTTCTTGTCGGCCTCGTAGTCCTGGAAGTTGCCCTCGAAGAAGAACGCCTTGCTGTCCCCTTCGAACGCCAGGATGTGCGTGGCGATGCGGTCCAGGAACCAGCGGTCGTGGCTGATGACCACCGCGCAGCCCGCGAAGCTCAACAGCGCGTCCTCCAGGCTCCGCAGCGTCTCCACGTCCAGGTCGTTCGTGGGCTCGTCGAGCAGCAGCAGGTTTCCGCCGCTCTTCAGCATCTTCGCCAGGTGCACGCGGTTGCGCTCGCCGCCGGACAGGTCCTTCACGCGCTTCTGCTGGTCCTGCCCCTTGAAGGCGAAGCCCGCCAGGTACGCGCGGCTCGGAATCTGTCCGCCCTTGCCCAGGTCCAGGTGGTCCAGCCCGCCGCTGACCTCCTGGAACACCGTGTTGTCACCATTCAGCGCGTCGCGGCTCTGGTCCACGTAGGCCAGCTTCACCGTCTCGCCGATGCGCAGCTCGCCCGCGTCCGGCTTCTCCATGCCGGTCATCATCCGGAACAGCGTCGTCTTGCCGGCGCCGTTGGGGCCAATCACGCCGACGATGCCGCCGGGCGGCAGCTTGAAGCTCAGGTCGTCGATGAGCAGCCGGTCTCCGTACGCCTTGCGCAGCCCCTTCGCCTCCACCACCAGGCCCCCCAGCCGGGGCCCGGGAGGGATGATGACCTCGCCCGTGGGGTCGCGCTTCTCCTGCGTCTGGTTGAGCAGCTCCTCGTACGCGGAGATACGCGCCTTGCTCTTGGCCTGACGCGCCTTCGGCGACTGGCGCACCCACTCCAGCTCGCGCTTGAGTGTCTTCTGACGGTGGCTCTCCGCCTTCTCCTCCAGCTCCAGCCGCTTCTGCTTCTGGTCCAGCCAGCTCGAGTAGTTGCCCTTCCAGGGCACGCCCTCGCCGCGGTCCAGCTCCAGAATCCACTCCGCCGCGTTGTCGAGGAAGTAGCGGTCGTGGGTGATGCAGACGATGGTGCCCTTGTACTCCTTCAGCGCCTGCTCCAGCCACGCGACGCTCTCCGCGTCCAGGTGGTTGGTGGGCTCATCCAGCAGCAGCAGGTCCGGCTTCTCCAGCAGGATGCGGCACAGCGCCACGCGGCGCTTCTCACCACCGGACAGCGTCGTCACGTTCGCATCGCCCGGGGGCAGGCGCAGCGCGTCCATGGCCATCTCGATGGTGCGGTCCAGCTCCCAGCCGTTCACCGCGTCGATGGCGTCCTGGAGCCTGGCCTGCTCGGCCAGGAGCTTCTCCATGGCGGCGTCGTCCATGGGCTCGGCGAACTTCGCGCTGATTTCGTTGAAGCGGTCCAGCGTGGCGCGAATCTCCTTGAGGCCCAGCTCCACGTTCCCCTTCACGTCCAGCGAGGGGTCGAGCTGCGGCTCCTGCGCCAGGTAGCCCACCTTGGCGCCCGGGTCCGGCTTGGCCACGCCGAAGAACTCCGTGTCCACGCCCGCCATGATGCGCAGCAGCGTCGACTTACCGGAGCCGTTGGGGCCGATGACACCAATCTTCGCGCCCGGGAAGAACGACAGGTAGATGCCCTTGAGGATCTCCTTGCCATTCTTGACCTTGCGCAGGTCCTGCATCGTGAAGATGAAATTCTGGGCCATCGCGGCTTTCCTGCCTCCGGCGGGGTGAGGGGCTCTGCGGATACCAGGGTGGAACACCGCACTCAAGCCGCGAGCGTCCCTACCTCCCGCTGCGAACGGTGTCCGGACCGGCCATGTCCCCTGGCCACCCGGGCACCCGGGCCACGCCAGCCCCGCCCGGCCGCCCTCAACCCCAACCCCCTGAAACCACGAGCCCCCGAAGCGACGTGGCGTGCCTGGAGCGCCGGGCAAATCCCACGGAAAATGCCGGTCGAATTCCGCGGACCTCGTTCGACCACTCGCCGGGGAGGCTCCACTCCCCCTGAAATGACGAGGAACACCATGCGCTACGTGCTGGCCATCTACGAGAACGAGAAGCAGTGGGAGTCGATGCCGAAGAGCGAGGCCGACCAGGTGATGGGCGAGTACTTGGCCTTCACCGAAGGCATCAAGAAGAGCGGCAACTACGTGGCCGGCGAGGCGCTGCAGCCCATCGCCACCGCCACCACGGTGCGCATCCGCGACGGCAAGCGCCTGACGACGGACGGCCCCTTCGCCGAGACGAAGGAGCAGCTCGGCGGCTTCTACCTCATCGAGGCGGAGAACATCGACCAGGCCATCGCCATCGCCTCGCGCATTCCCGCCGCGCGCACCGGCTGCATCGAGGTCCGCCCCGTCGTGGACTTCTCGCAGCCGCAGGGCTAGCGCCTCCCGACAGCGCGCATGAGCACTCCCGGCTCCCTGTTGGAGCGGACGTACCGTGAGGACCATGGCCGCATCGTGGCCACGGTCATCCGTGTGCTCGGCGGAGACTTCGCCGCCGCCGAGGAGGTGGTGCAGGAAGCCTTCGCGGATGCGCTCGCGCAATGGCCTCGCGAGGGTGCTCCCCGTGAGCCCCGGGCCTGGCTCATCCGGGCCGCGCGCAACAAGGCGGTGGACCGCGTGCGGCGCGGGGTGCGACTGGGCGCCCGCATCGACGCGCTGGAGGCGGTGGCGCGCATCGAGCAGGCGCTCACCCCGCCCCCGGATGGCTCGGAGTGGCAGGCGCTTCCGGATGACACCCTGCGCCTGCTCTTCACCTGCTGCCACCCGGCGCTCGCGCCCGAGGCGCAGGTGGCGCTCGCGCTGCGCACCCTGTGCGGCCTCACGACCGAGGAAATCGCACACGCCTTCCTCGTGCCGCCGGCGACGATGGCGCAGCGGCTGGTGCGCGCGCAGCGCAAGATTCGCGACGCGGGCATCCCCTACGTCGTACCGGACGCCGACGCACTGGGTGAGCGCACGCGCGGGGTGCTGCACACCGTGTACCTCGTCTTCTCCGAGGGCTACGCGGCGACGGACGGGCCCGATTTGCTGAGGGTGGAGCTGTGCGCCGAGGCGCTGCGCCTGGGCCGGCTCGCGCGCTCGCTCCTGCCGCGCCACCCGGAGGTGGCGTCCCTGCTCGCGCTGATGCTGCTGCACCACTCGCGCCGCCGCGCCCGCGTGGCCGAGGATGGGGGCCTCGTCCTGCTGGACCGGCAGGACCGCGCGCTGTGGGACGGGGAGGAGATTCGGGAGGGCCTCGCGGAGCTGGACGCGGCGCTCGCGCTGGGCGCCCGTGGGCCCTACACGCTCCAGGCCGCCATCGCCGCGCTGCACGCGCAGGCCGCGCGGCCCGAGGACACCGACTGGGCACAGATTGCCGTGCTCTACGAGCGGCTGTGCGAGCTGTCCCCCGGCCCCGTCGTGGAGCTCAACCGCGCGGCGGCGGTGGCCATGGCGCGAGGCCCCGAGCACGGACTGGCGCTGGTGGACGACCTGGAGACCTCCGGACGCCTCACCCGCTACCACCTGCTGCCGGCCGCTCGCGCCGAGCTGCTGCGGCGCCTGGGCCGTCACGAGGAGGCGGCGGCCAGCTACCGGCGCGCGCTGGCGCTGGTGCGGACCGGGCCGGAGCGGCGCTTCCTCGAAGAACGGCTGCGCGAGCTGCTCGATGGAGCGGACGCATAGCCGCGCCCGGGTGCGCTACCGCGACGCCTTCCACGCGGCCAGGTAGGTGGGCGCCTCGGCGGAGAAGCCCGTGTGCCGGGGCTCCCAGTCCAGCAGCCGCCGGGCCTTCGACGCGTCCGCGGCCTGGTCCAGCGCGAGGCACTCGGCGAACTCGCGCATGCCCTCCGGCGCCTGCGACGCGGGCACCCAGGTGACGCGGGCCTTGCCTCCCGCGGCGCGCACCGCCGCGTCCACCATGTCACGCACGCGCTCGCGCGAGCCGTCCCCGAGGAGGAAGGCCTCTCCCGCCACGTTCCGCTCCGCCGCGCGCACGTACGCCTCCGCCAGGTCCTCCACGTGCACCGTCACCCAGCGGTTCGCGCCGTCGCCGAAGACGCGCAGGTCTCCCTCCACCGCGCCCTGGAACCACATGCCCGTGAGGCTGCCCGAGCGCCCGTACACCACGCCCGGCCGCAGCACGACGCCGCGCACCGTCTCCGCCGTCAGCACCCGCTGCTCCAGCGCGGGGCGCCACGCCACCTTCGCGGGCGGCCGGAGCGGCGTCGCCTCGTCCACCACCACTCCGCCCGTGTCGCCCTGCACCCAGATGCCGCTCGTGTAGAGGACCGTGCGCTTCGGCGCCCCCGGCGCCCCGGGCCGCAGGAAGACGTCCAGCACCTTCCCATCCAGCTCCGCCGCGTCCGCCGCGTAGTCCACCGCGGCGTGCACCAGCACGCTCGCGCGCGCCGCCTCGTCCGCCCAGGCCGCGGGCGCCTGGAGTGTCCCGTGCACCGGCCGAATCTCCTCCTGCTCCAGCAGCTTCGCCTTGGCCGGCGTGCGCACCAGCCCCGCCACCTCGTGCCCCGCCCGGCGGAACGCCCGCGCCACGTGGAAGCCGATGGTGCCGGTGGCACCCGTGATGAAGACCTTCATGTCCCTGCTCCTTTTCGCGCCCGGACCTTCCCGGCGCTTCGCCCTGGTGGATGTAACCGCGCCCTCCCGCGCTGATAATCTGGCCCGGCGTGGAAGGACCTTTTCCACCCGGGAAACAATCCCAGAGGAGAGCGCGTGGACCAGTTCGGCGCGATGACGGTGTTCCGGCGGGTGGTGGAGGCGGGCAGCTACTCAGGCGCCGCCCGCGCGCTGCGCATCTCCGTGGCCAGCGCGAGCAAGCAGGTGGCGTGGCTGGAGCAGCGCCTGGGCGCGAGGCTGCTGCACCGCACCACGCGCCGGCTCGCGCTCACCGAGGCGGGCCGCGAGTACTACGCGCGCTGTGGCCGCATCCTCGACGAGGTGGCCGACGCCGAGGCCCGCGTCGCCGAGCGCGAGGCCGCCGTGCGCGGCAACCTCCGCGTCACCGCGCCCTTCTCCTTCGGCCTGCTGCACATGAGCGCGCCCGTCACCGCCTTCGCGCGCAGCTACCCCGACGTGCGCGTGGAGCTGGTGCTGAGCGACAGGCTGGTGGACCTCGTCGAGGAGGGCTTCGACGTGGCGGTGCGCATGACGGCGCGGCCGGCGGACACCTCCCTCGTCTCGGTGAAGCTCGCGCGGGCCCGCCGCGTGGTGTGCGCGGCGCCGGGCTACCTGAAGCGCGCGGGGCGGCCTCGCAAGCCGGCCGACCTCGCGCAGCACCGGTGCCTCATCAACCCGGCCACCGTGTCCCCCACCACCTGGCTGCTGCGCGGGCCGGAGGGGCCCCTGGCCGTGGAGGTCCACGCCGCGCTCGCCGTCAACAGCAGCATCTCGCTGCGGGACGCCGCGCTCGCGGAGCTGGGGCTCGTGCTCATGCCGGAGTTCGTCGTGGCGGAGGAGCTGCGGGACGGACGCCTGGAGGCGGTGCTCACGGCGTACGAGCCGGAGCCGCTGCACGTGTACGCGCTCCATCCCCACGGGCGCTTCGTGCCCCGGCGCGTCCGGCTGTTCGTGGACGCGCTTCGCGAGCAGTTCTCGGGCGCGGGGTGGCGGGCCCGATAGGGGACCCGCCACCAGGAGGACGCCCTACTCCGCCTTGCTCGCCGCCGCCGGGTCCGAGGAGGTCGCGGTCTTCATCCACGCCGAGCAGGCCGCCCGCACCGCCTCCAGCTCCTTCTCCGTCCGCTGCTCCACGACGGGGCAGAGGTACGCCTCGCGCCACAGCGAGAGCGCGCCGGCCGAGCGCTCGACGTGCACGGCCTCCACCGCGTCCGCGCCGACCAGGAGCGTCTCCTTCAGTCCGTCGTCATCCAGGTCGGCGTCCACCAGCGTGACGGGCTTGCCCTTGCGCATCAGGTCCAGCGAGAGGCGCCGCACCGCCTGCGTGCCCGACACCTGGAACACCTCCAGCGCGCCCGGCCTGCCCGCGCCCGGCTCATCCCGCAGCAGCCACACGTCCGGTCCCATCGTCCGCACCGGCACGTAGCGGTGCCCGCCGCCCGGTACGAGCTGCGCGTACGCGAGCCGGCCATGGTCCGAGCGCACCACCCATGCCCGCCCCGTCCCCGACAGGCGGCAGAGGTGCGTCACCCGGTCCTCCGCTCCGCCCAACGCCAGCGGCGTGCAGCGGAAGTCACCCTCCACGCGCTCGCAGGCCTGTGCCTCTTCCTCCGCCTCGGGTGACTCGGCCGCCGCGGCCTCCGGCGTGGGCGTCACGCCGTCAAGCGAGGCCCACTCCGACAGCACCGACGACACCAGCGACAGGTCCTTGCCCTCGACGCCCTTGCGGAAGCGCTGCTCCAGCGCCTCACCGCCCCGGGCCTTCTGTGCCTCCTCCAGCGAGGCCCGCAGCGCCGCGGGCACCTCCGCCTCCTCCATCCGGGACTTCAGGGTGCCAGCCTCTCCGCGCCAGCTCGCCGCCAGCCACGTCTGCGCCTGCTCCAGCGCGCGGCGCTCGGTGGCGCGGGCACTCTCCGCCTCGCTCAGCCGCGCCTTGAGGCGCTCCACCTCGGCCGTCAGCGCCTGCGCCCGGGCCTCCTCCTCGCGCAGCGCGGCCCGCGCGGCCTCCTGCCGCTTCCGGGCCTCCACCATCCTGGAGTCCTCGCCACACCCGGCGAGCACGAGCCCCACCAGCCCCAGCACGAATACCCGCTTCATGGCGTCACCTCCCCGGCCACCTTGCCCTCGGTCCCCGCATCCGCCTCCACGGGCGCCGCGGCGGCGGGCCCGGGCTGTCCGTCACAGGCCTCCAGGTACGCGGCCGGGAAGCGCTTGGGCTCCTTCTTCAGCGCCTCGCACACCTCGCCTGGCGCCAGGGGCATCACGGGGTCCTGCCCCTTCTCGCTGGAGAAGCGGAAGGCCGACACCTGCCCCTGCCACAGTCCGACGAGCATGGCGCCCTTCATCCCGGGCAGCGGCGCCAGGGACACCTCGCGCTCCTGGCGCAGCACGTCCTCGAGCTCGAACCGCGTGTGCAGCGCCGACAGCGTGTCCGCGTCCGGAGGTGCCTCGCCCGTCCACAGCGCCGTCAGCGCCGGGTGCTCCAGCACGTAGGTGGCCAGGGCCGACTGGAGCTCCTTGCCATCCACCGCCAGCTTCCGGGTCTCCACCGTCACCACGAAGATGCCGGGCGCGGGTGAGGCCTCCAGCCAGGCCCTGCGTGACACGCTGACCGGCTCGGGAGGCAGCGGATTGCCCTCCTCGTCCGTCGCCGGGGGCGAGTCGGGCGTGGCCGGCTCGCACGAGGCGAGGCACTGCTGGTACTCCAGCTCCTTCGCCGCCTCCTCTGCCTCGCGCTGTGCCTCGGCGGCCGTGGCCTCGGCGGCCTCCGCGGCCAGCCGCGCCTGGCGCACCTCGTAGGACTCGTCGCTCTCCTCCGAGTCGTCGTGCGACTCGTCGTAGGTGCTGAGGTCGCCACGGGTGTCGGCACCACACGCGCACGGGTCCTCGTAGCGGTCGAAGCGCACGTCACACTGGTGGACGCAGGAGTTCTTCTCCGTCTCGGCCGCGCACGTGGCGAGCCCCGTGGTGTTGGGCGGGTGGTACAGCTCGTCCGTGGGGCTGGGGAAGTCGCTCGCGTACAGGTGCCCCCCGTGCTCGAACGCGATGCGAACCACCTCCTGCGTGGTGGGCAGGTCATCCACCGCGTAGGTCGAGGTGCCGGCGGACGTGGGCTCCGGGTACCCGAAGGTGGCGGTGCAGAAGGCGGCGGTGGGCAGCGTGTCCCCCGTGCGCGCCAGGGACTCACACGTCCAGGCCGGCCACGGGGACAGCCGCGCGGGGACCTCCTCGCAGGCGTCCTCATAGGGGGACGCCTCGCAGGGGCCACAGGTGTCGGGCCCCTCCCCCTCGGCTTCGGCTTCCGCCTGCGGCTCCGACTCCTCCTTCTTCACCTCCACGCAGGGCCGCTCCGGGTCGAGCAGCCCGGTGGCCAGCGCGTGGAGCGCCTCCGCGTCCTTCTTGCGCGTGGCCTCCTCCAGCAGGAAGCCGGACCGGGCGGCCTGAAGGCTGGCCTTCAGGGTGCCGTCCGGCCGGAGCTCGCTGCCCTCCAGGTCGGCCAGGTACGCGGCCGCGGCCAGGGTGCGGTGGTGCGCGCTCTTCGCCGCGTCCGCCTGGGCTCGCACCTCGTTGATTTGCTGGGAGAGCTTCGCCCGCTCCTGCTCCAGCCCCTCGCGGAAGGACTTCGCCTCGGCGAGCTTCTTCTCCGCCGCGGCGGCCTCCTGCTCCTGCTTCTCCCGCTCCGGGTTGCCGCACGCACACAGTGCGAGCAACACCAGGGCGGACCCCATGATGCGTCCTGAACGGCTCATGTGTCGGAATGCCCCCTCAGGAAAGGGAGCATCGCGCAACAGCCGGCCCGCTGTCAGCGGTGGGGCGCGCTCACCCCACCGCGGCCCCGGAGGCGCGCTCGAAGGGATATCGGTCCGGGGTGCGCAGTCGCCTCGCGCCCCCACACGCCACGGCGCTGGACCTCCGCTCGGGCTCCGCCTTGCGCGCCAGCACCGCGACGGCCCGCTCCACCGCGAGCCGGATGGCGGCGTCGGGCACATGCTCCCGGGCCTCCACGGAGTGGGGGCTGGCGCCGCGCTTCCCCACGGTGAGCATGCACCGGTGCCTCGGCTCACCCGGCCCCGCCGCATCGGCCTCCTCGAGGAAGAAGATGGCCCAATCCACTTGAAGCTCCGCTACCTCCAGTGCCCGCCGCAATTCCTGCCGGCAGCGCCCCTGAAGGTCACGGGCCGCCCAACCCTGGCGGACGCGAACCCTGACATACATTGCCTGTGCCCCCCACTCGGCCCGGTGGTTCAGACAAGGCTAGACGTCGATGGGCTGCCCTCCAAATCCACACACCTGCAATCAAGTGTCAACTGTTCCAGACCGTGCATCCCCACAAGCGCACACTCCACAACAACCCCGCCGGAGGCACCGGCTGCCCTTGCGGAACGACGCGCCCCCTGCTACTGGCCGGGCGCGGCGGTTCCCGCGTCAGGCGTTGTCACCGGGGGCGCGCTGGACGGCCCCCTCAGCGCGTTATGGATGAAGCCATGGGCCTCGTTGCCGCTGTGGTCGAGGACACGCCCGCCGCTCTTCTCATCCATCGGCCAATAGCCAGACAGCCCCTCCGCGCCCTCGTCCGGAGGGTCGTTCATGCCCTCGCGAATCTGTTCCTGGGTGCGGGCGACACTCCAGATGCGCACGTCGCGGATGTTGCCATTGAAGGTGCGCTCGCCTCCGCCGCCCTTGGAGCCAATGGCCCAGCGGGCGTTCATGGGAAGGCCGCCGCTCCCTTGAGCGGGACTCTCGGCCAGCAATTCACCATTGCGGTAGAGCCGCCACTTCTCACCATCATAGACGCTGGCCACGTGGACCCAGTTGTTCAGGTCCTGCGCCGGCATGCTCGAGATGACGCCACCAAACGGCTGGCTCTCCGAGTAGGAGCCGGTCTGGTAGTTGCCGAACAGGATGCGTAGGAAGATTTCCCCGTTGGGAGCCGTGACGAAGCCCCGGGCCACGATGTTCTGGATGGCGGTGTTGCTCGTCGGGCGAATCCAGGCCTCCAGGGTGATGGGCCCGGTGATTTCCAGGGGCAGGGGCTGGCCCAGGTCCACGAAGGAGGTCGTCCCGTTGAAGGTCAGCACCGGTGCCGGAGGCGGCGGCTCGGCCTGGGGCTCCTCCGCCACCGGGCCGGAGCCTCCCGTGCCCTCGTCCTTTTCCCCGTCATGCACCAGCACCCCCGTCACCACCGCGATGAGGAGGACCGCCGCGACGGACACGGGTATCCACCAGGGTATCTTCTTCTTGGGAGCCACCACCGGGGCGGGCACCCGGACCGACACCGTGGGCCCGTCAGCGAAATGCTCGTCGGGGTTGGCCTGGTCCGCCACCAGCAGGTGGAAGGCATGCTCGCCCGCCCCCTGTGACGGTGGAACGGCCACCTGGACCTGGAAGACGTGCGTGCCATTCGGGGGGAACTCCCGCTCGGCCTCTCCCGCGAGGGAGAACCACTCGGGGGGCGTCGGTCCTTCGGGAACGACCACGGCCCTGCCCCGGACGTGCCGGCCGAGCGAGTTGGTGACGGTGAACGCCACCTCGGCCCGCCGGTCTCCTCCCAGGCGCAGCGAGGGTGACGTGGTGGTGATGTCGAATGCCCGGGCCATGAAGCACCTCCAATCACGGACGGCAGGGCGGGGCTCCGTGCCCCGATGAATAGAGAGTGGCCATAGCCGGCGTGAGGAGCGGCACGCGCACCCGCGCCCCGCCCGGAGCCAGAGCGAGGCTGCGCGGCGTCCACTGCTCGGACCACCCTCCCCGGAGGGCAGTCCTGGTGGACGCGGTCAGGCACACCGAGCCCCCGGCTGCTCCTCGTGAATGCCCCCCGGGGCCCGGCATTGCCATGCTTTTGCAAGTGCCTGGGGGACTGCTCTTCGGGGTGGAGGCTGACCATGTCGCTGGAGCCGCAAGAACTCAGGGAGCGCTTCGAGGAGCTGCTGGAAGGGGCTCCCCTGGGCATCGCGGTGCTGGACACGGAGTTGCGCTTCGTGGAGCTCAATGAGCGGCTGGTGGCCATGCGGCTGATGACTCCCGATGGACAGCCCCGCGAGGCCTGTCTCGGCCGGCGCGCCTCGGAGGTGCTCCCGCCCTCTCCCGCCGCCGAGCAGTTCCTCCGCTGCGCGCGCCGGGTGCTCGACACGGGCCGCTCCGTGGACCGTGAGGTGCTTGCCCTCGCCCCCGAGGCGCGCCCCGAGGCACGGCACACCTACTGCGTCACCTTCCATCCTTCGCGCCGTGATGCCGTCATCACCGGGGTGTATGCCTTCGTGGAGGACATCACCGCGCGGCACCAGCTCCAGGAGCAGCAGAAGGAGTTGCTGGCACGCGAGCGCGCCGCCCGGGCTCGCGCGGAGGCGGCGGCCCAGGCGCTCGGCGAGAGCGAGGCTCGCTACCGGGCCATCCTCGCCGCGCTCGACGAGGGCGTCGTCGTGCAGAGCCGGGAGGGGGACATCGTCACCGCCAACGCGAGCGCCGAGCACATCCTCGGGCTGTCGGTGGACCAGTTGGCGGGCCGCACCTCCATGGACCCTCGGTGGCGGGCCATCCACGAGGATGGCTCCCCCTTCCCGGGGTCCGAGCACCCCGCCATGGTGGCGCTGCGCACCGGCGAGCCGGTGAGGAGCGTGCCCATGGGAGTGCGCCGGCCCGACGGCTCGCTCATCTGGCTGTCCATCAACGCCCAGCCCCTGCGCCGGCCCGGAGAGGCCGAGCCGTACATGACGGTCTCCTCCTTCTTCGACGTCACCGGGTTCAAGAAGGCGCTGCAGGACATCCACCTGAGCGAGCAGCGCTTCCGCTCGCTGGTGGAGGCCACCACGCAGATGGTGTGGACGACGGACGCCACCGGCATGGTCCGGCCGGAGTCGGCGAGCTGGATGGCCTACACCGGACAGGACGTGAAGACGTCCACGGCGCCGAAGGGCTGGCTTGAGGCCGTGCACCCCGAGGACCGGGAGCACGTCCTGGCGGAGTGGCGGCGGGCGGTGGCGCGCAAGGAGCCCCTGCGGCTGGAGAGCCGCGTGCGCCGGCACGACGGCGAGTACCGCCAGTTCCTGGTGCGGGCCGTGCCGGTGCTCGCCCCGGACGGCTCCATCCGGGAGTGGATTGGCACCCATGCGGACATCAGCGAGGCGCGGCGGGCGGAGAGCGAGCGCGCCCGCCTGCTGCTGGAGGCCCAGCAGGCCGTGCGGGCGCGGGACGAGTTCCTCACCGTGGCCGCGCACGAGCTGCGCACGCCCCTGACGAGCCTGCGTCTGCACCTGCAGCTCCTCCTGCGCCAGCTGGCCCGCGCCAGCCCCGAGGTGGCCGAACAGCTCGCCTCCCGCTCCGAGGCGCTGGAGCGGCAGGTGGGCCGGCTCGCCGGGCTCATCTACACCCTGCTGGACGTGTCCCGGCTGACGACGGGGCGGCTGAGCCTGGAGCCGAGGGAGGTGGACCTGGGCCTCATGGTGGGGCAGCTCGCGGAGTCCTTCGGCGACGAGTTCCGGCGGCTGGGCGCCAGCATCACCGTGCAGGGCCCCGAGGAGCCGCTGGTGGGGGTGTGGGACCCGCTGCGGGTGGAGCAGGTGGTGGTGAACCTGCTGAGCAACGCCGTGCGCTACGGCGGCGGCAAGCCGGTGGAGGTGAGGCTCTGGCGGGAGGGGACGATGGCCGTGGTGTCGGTGAAGGACCAGGGCATCGGCATCTCCCAGGAGGACCTGTCGCGCATCTTCGGCAAGTTCGAGCGCGCCGTGTCGGAGCGGCACTACGGCGGGCTCGGGCTGGGGCTCTACATCAGCCGGCAGCTCCTCGACGCGATGGAGGGCTCCATCCAGGCTGAGTCCACGCCGGGCCAGGGCTCCACCTTCACGGTGCGCCTGCCCCTGACACGAACGTCCGGCGGAGCCGTCACGTCAGGCTGACACCCCGCGGCGTCCGGGCCACCCTCGCGCGGTGGCGCTCGCGACCGCGCCAGTCGATGTAGACGAGCTCGGCCGTGCCGTCGTGCAAGAGGCGCAGCTTGCACCAGCCGTTGTTGCCCATGTCCTCGCGCAGGGGGCCTCCACCCGCGGCCTTCCAGCCGGAGAAGCGGTGCTCGTACTCGGCCCAGCGCACCGGCGCGGCGCTCTTCGGCGCGTCCGCCGGATTGAGCGTGTAATACGGGTAGCCCGCGTGGCCGATGCAGCTCGCGACGAACGGGCCCCACCGCGAGGGCTCGTAGAGCGCGGCGTGGTGCACGTTCCCCCAGAACCAGAGGTCCACCAGGCCGCCGTCGGCGATGCCGCGCAGGTCCTCGCTCAACAGCTCCGTCGTCTTGCCGCCGCCGAAGTCCCAGCCGTGCTCGGAGGTGAGCAGGATGTTCATGCGCTCCCCGCGGCCCTCGCGCAGCCACCCGCGCACCAGCTCGAGCACCTCCGGGTCCACCCGCCCGTACTTCCACCAGGCGGTGTCCATGCCCACAATCTGGAAGCGCTCCGAGACGAGCCGGAAGCTCGCGCCCTCCTGCTTCTGCCGCTCCGGGTAGCGTGCGCGCTTCTGGTCCAGGTACGCGTGGAACGTCGTGCCCCGGCTGTACATCTCGTGGTTGCCGGCGAGCATGAACAACTCCGTGTCCGCGAGCAGGGGCTCCAGCGGCCCGGCGAAGTACTCCTCGAACTCCTTGCGCCTGCCGGCGTAGTACACGTCTCCCAGGTGGATGGCGTACGGGTGCCCGATGAGCTGCCGCGCGATGTAGCGCGCATGGGCCAGCCCGTTGCCGAAGTCGGAGAACAGCGCGACCTCCACCGGCGCCTGGGCCGTCGGCGAGGCCAGCGGATAGGTGAACCGCGAGTAGAACGCGCCGTTGCGCCGGACCGGGTCCAGCTCGAGCAGGCGGGTGTGGTACAGCCCTCCGGTGAAGACGACGTAGGAGAGCCAGTCCGCCTTCGTCTCGAACCGGGTGTCGGCCGGGTCGATGGGGATGGCCTCCGGGTCATACCCCTCGAACGTGAAGTCCTCCGGCAGCCGGACGGGGGGAGCGGCCTTCATCGCCGGTGCCGCGACAGCCTCCAGCACCAGGGCTCCCTCGGGTGTCACGGCGCGCGCCCGCAGCTCCGAGACTGTCTTTCGCGCCAGCTCGGCGGCCTCGTCGTCGGTGGGGGCCGCGCCGGCATCGATGCGCGCGTAGAGAATCCGGCCCACCCCGACGGGGTCGCGCTCCGCCTCGCGCACCAGCTCCTCCACCTCGGCGGGGCCCATGGGAGCGACACCCTCGTCCTCCATCTCCACGGGCGGCATCACCCGCGCCCGCGAGCGCGCCTCGCCCAGCGTGGGCGCGACGGCGGACGCGGCGGCGAAGGGCGACAGCTCCAGCACCACCCGCGGCTCCGCGGGGGCGGCCTCCAGCTCCGGCGCGCGCTCAATCACCACGTCCGGGGCCTGGAAGGGCGCCGGTGGGCGGGGAACGGCGACGATGGACAGCCCCTCCAGCGGTACGTCGAGCTCGAAGCGCGCCTGCCACACGCGGCGCTCCTCACCGAGGAGGGGCTCGTCCAGCAGCCGCACCTCCACCGGAGCCAGGCGGTAGACCTCCTCGGGCTGCCCGCTGGCGCGCAGCTCGAGCTGGACCTGGAGCGCGTCCTCCGGCGCATGCGCCGCGGGCCAGGCCCACCAGGCGAAGACACCGCGCCCGTCCCGGTGGCCTCCCGAAGCGAGGGCCGCGCCCGGGTCCACGGGGGCTGGCGCGCGCATCGCCCTCAGGGTGGCGGGCGCCTCCGGGCGCTCCGCCGCCTCCAGTGCAAAGGCGGCGGCCTCCCGGCCCCGCGCGGCGAAGGGCGCACCCCGCGCGAGCCGCGCCAGCCGGGCCGCGAGGTGGTTGACGCTCTCCGAGCCATAGAGGGTGGAGGCGCCCTCGTAGTGCTGGAGGAGGAACTCCGGCCGCGTGGTGAAGTAGCCCGCGTAGTCCCCCGCGTAGCCCAGCACCGACGCGGTCGCCACGCCGGGCAACCGGAGCATGGCGGACTCGAGCTGGAAGGCGGCGCAGGCGGTGGGCTCGCCCGGCACGGTGGCGAAGACATGGTCCGCCACCTGCACCACATGCAGCGCGTGGCCAGGCGAGGGGCTGAGGTCGGCCAGGTTCTTCAGGAGCGAGCCGACCACGCCGAGCGCGGGCACCTTGGGGAACTGCGGGCTGACGGGAGAGAACGTCCCGCCCCGCATCCCCTCGCGGACCAGCCCCGGGTAGAGAAGGGAGCGGCCGTCCTCGGCACCCGCGAGCGCGGGCGCGCCCAGCTCCCACTTCGCCAGCCGCGTCGCCGGCACGCCCGTGACGTTGGAGCCCGCCCGGGGCACCCAGTCCTCGTACCAGCTCTTGAGGGTGATGGGCACCAGCCGAGGAGGCCGGGCATGTGCCGCGAGAATGGTGCGCGCCACCCTCGCGCCGACGAAGCGCGCCAGGTCCACGCCCTGCTTCTTCGGGCCCTCGTGGTGGGACGCATCATCGCCGGGAGGCGTCGGCGAGGCGTCACCGGCGCCCGACAGTCCGACGAGGGTGATGGGAGCGCCATACCGCGCGTCCTGCTCCACGAGCGACGCGGCGATGCCCGTCCAGTCCGGCGCGTAGTACTTCTGGTCCATGCCCAGCGCCGTGTTGTGACAGCCGAAGGTGGCGAACGTGCCGATGCGGCGCCCTTCGTCGTCGTACGCGGACAGGATGACCACGCGAGGGTCCACCGCGAGCTGCTCGGCGGAGAGGGGGCCGCCGCCGGGCCGGTAGCCGGGGAACGCGGAGTCCGTGTTCCAGTGCATCACCTCGGGATTCTCCCGGAACGGCGCGAGGCTCCGGTTGCGGCTCACGCCCCAGAGGACTTCCGTCTGGAGGGAGATGCTCGCCGGGCGGGCCGTCCGCCACGCCTCCTCGATGGCGTCGGCGATGGCCCGCGCGAGGTCATCCGCGAGCCGGCGCTGGAAGCCCGGCGCGCTCTGGGCGATGGTGTCGTAGAGGCTGTTGCCGTAGAAGCCGCCGGGCGCGGTGTGCGTGTGCGTGCCCATCAGCACAATCTGGTGCACGTCCAGTCCGGAGGCGCCCTGCCGAGTCAGCGCCGCGGCGCGCTCGTGGAGGTAGCGCGAGGCCGACATCAGGTCCGCCGTCACGAACGCCACCACGTGCCCCGCGTCGTCCTCCAGCACCATGGCCCGCGCGCACAGCTCCCACGCCGCCCGCCTTCCGACCTTGCCCATCAGCGAGTAGCCCGCCATGGCAATGCCGTCCGGCAACAGGAAGGGCACCGCGGCGACGCCGCACCGCGCCCTCTGCCCGGGCCGGGGCTCCCGCTTGAATGGGGCTGACGCTCCGGTGACTTCCGACATGTGGACTCCCCCCCTGCTCGGCCCTGGAGTGGGTGCTCTAACAAGCCACGCCGACATGCCGCAATCGCCGGACTGGGATTGAGCCCGGCGTGGGCCCGCTACCGGACGGAAGAGGAGCAGGCGCGGAAACCTCGAAGGTGTTAGAGGAAGCGCCGCCATGTCCACCCCCGCCCTCGAGCTCCAGGGACTCACCAAGCGCTACGGCGACTTCACCGCGCTTCACTCGCTGGACCTCACCATCCGTCCGGGTGAAATCTTCGCCCTGCTGGGTCCCAACGGCGCCGGCAAGACGACGATGATTGGCAGCGTGTGCGGCCTGGTGAAGAAGACCGCCGGCACCATCCGCGTCTTCGGGCAGGACCTGGACAAGGACCCGGTGTCCCCCCGCTACGAAATCGGGCTGGTGCCGCAGGAAATCAACTTCGACCCGTTCTTCTCCGTGGCCGAGTCCCTGCGCATCCAGCTCGGCTTCTACGGCCGCCGCCGGGACGATGCGCGCATCGACGAGGTGCTCACCGCGCTCAACCTCCAGGCGAAGAAGGACGCCATGACGCGCGCCCTGTCCGGCGGCATGAAGCGCCGGCTCCTCATCGCCAAGGCGCTGGTGCACAAGCCCCGCCTCGTCTTCCTGGACGAGCCCACCGCCGGCGTGGACGTGGAGCTGCGCCGCGACTTGTGGACCTACGTGCGCAAGCTGGCCGCGGAGGGCACCACCATCGTCCTCACGACGCACTACCTGGAGGAGGCCGAGGAGCTGGCGGACCGCGTGGGCATCATCAACGAGGGCCGCCTCCTCATGGTGGAGGACAAGGCCACCCTGCTTCGCCGCTTCGGCGAGCGCCGCGTCGTCGTCACCTTCGAGCACCCGCAGGCCGCCATGCCCGAGGCCGGCCGCCGCTTCTCCGCACGCCTCTCCGAGGACGGCCGCACCCTCACCTACGTCGAGCGCGAGGGCTGCGCGCCCTCCGGCGAGCTGCTCCGCGCGCTGTACGCGGAAGGGCAGCCCATCGCCGACGTGGAGACGCGCCACTCGCGGCTGGAGGACGTGCTCATCGAAATCCTGCGGGGCCGCCCACAGGCCGCCTGACCCACCCGCTCCCGCCCTACCTGCCCATCATGAACATCCTCGGGATGCAGACGCTGTTCGCGAAGGAGGTCCGGCGCTTCATGCGGGTGCCGGGCCAGACGGTCCTCTCGCCCCTCATCAGCACCACGCTGTACTTCATCGTCTTCGGCTACTCCCTCTCCAGCCGCGTCCAGACGGTGGAGGGCACGCCCTACCTGCACTTCATCGTGCCCGGGCTCGTCTTCCTCGGCATCGCCAACAACGCCTTCCTCAACAGCTCCTCGTCCCTCTTCATCACCAAGATTCAGGGCACGGTGGTGGACCTGCTGGTGTCACCGCTGGGGCCCGGGGAGCTGATGGCCGGCTTCATTGGCGGCGCCATGGTGCGCGGCCTCATCGTGGGCGGCCTCACCTGGGCCGTGGCCGGCATGTTCACCGGCTTCAGCCTGGAGCACGCCTGGGTGGCCGCCTGGTTCCTGCTGCTCTCCTCCTACGTCTTCAGCGTGCTGGGCATGCTCGCGGCCATCTGGGCGGAGAAGTTCGAGCAGATCAACTTCTTCCCCACCTTCGTCATGCTGCCCCTCACCTTCCTGGGCGGCGTCTTCTATTCGGTGCGGGAGCTGCCCTCGCCCTGGAACGCCATCAGCCTCTTCAACCCCATGGTCTACATGGTGGAGGGGCTGCGCTACGGCATGCTCGGCCGCAGCAGCTTCCCCCCGCTCACGGGCGCGGCCATCCTGGCCGGCGTCGCCGTGGTGGCGACCGCCCTCACCTACGGAGTGTTGCGTTCCGGTTACAAGATGAAGGCCTGACTCCCACCTTCACGGAGCTTCTGCCCTCGGGGGAGGGGTTTTTGTGGGGTCGTGGAGGAGTCGGTATTTCCCATGCGGTGAGAAACAGGGATATTCTCACTGCACATCATGGCTGTGCCATTCGGTAAGTATGAGCTGTTGCGGAAGATTGCCTCCGGAGGGATGGGGCAGGTCTTCCTCGCCCGCGAGCACGGGACGGGTTTCGAGCGGCTGGTCGTCCTCAAGCTCATCCTCCCCCACCTCGCCGAGGACGATGAGTTCCTCACGATGTTCCTGGAGGAGGCGGGGCTGGTGGCGCGTCTGACGCACCCCAACCTCATCACCATCCTCGACCTGTCGGAGATTGAGGGCCGGCACTGCCTGGCCATGGAGTACGTCCAGGGTGACGACGTGCGTCGTCTGGACAAGTTCTCGCGGGCGCAGGGCAAGCCGCTGCCGGTGGGCTTGATTCTCCGCATCATCGCGGACGCGGCGGCGGGGCTGGACTACGCGCACCAGGCGCGTGACGCACAGGGCCGTCCGCTGCGGCTGGTGCACCGCGACGTGTCGCCGCAGAACATCCTCGTCGGCTTCGACGGCGGGGTGAAGGTCATCGACTTCGGCGTGGCCAAGGCGGCCACCAGCAGCCAGAACACGGCCACCGGCGTGCTCAAGGGGAAGTACCCCTACATGTCGCCGGAGCAGGCCAACGGGCAGGCCATCGACGCGCGCAGCGACTTGTTCGCGCTGGGCGTGGTGATGTGGGAGCTGCTCACGGGCAAGCGCCTCTTCAAGGGCGACTCGGACATGATGACGCTGCGGCTGGTGAAGGACTGCCAGGTGCCGCGGCCGTCGCAGCTCAACCCCAAGCTGCCGCCGGGGCTGGACGAGATTCTGCTCAAGGCGCTGGCCCCCACGCCGGACGCGCGCTTCCGGGACTGCGGCGCCTTCCGGCTGGCGCTGGAGGACTACGCGCTCAACCTGCGGCTGCCCTCCAGCAGCGCGCACCTGGCCGCGTACCTGAGAGACGTGTACGCCGAGCGCATCGCGACGGAGGCGGACCCGGCGAAGCTGGACCAGCTCGCGGAGGACGCGGACCTGGACTCGCGCTCCAACTCCTCGCTGAGCGGCGTGGCCGGCGCACCGCGCTCGGCGTCCCGCGCCGTCGGCCGCTCGCCGCTGGGCGCCGCTTCGTCCACGCGCTCGCGCCAGGCGCAGGCCGAGCCGGCCTCGCGGGAGAAGACGCGGGGCACCGCGCCGCTGGCCCGGCCCTCCGAGCCCCGGCGCATTCCCTGGGTGCCGGTGGCGGCGGCGGGCGCGGGCCTGCTCATCGCGGGCGCGGCGCTCGGCTTCCTGCGCCAGCCGGAGACGGAAAGCCCGGTGCAGCCGCTTCCTCCGCGGACCGCGACGGCCCAGCCGTCCTCCACGCAGGAGCCCGTGCAGCCCAGGGCCGAGCCGCCGGCCGTGCGCGTGGAGCTCCCGGTCATCACCGAGCCGCCCGGGGCCCGGGTGAGCGTCAACGGCGAGGAGCGCGGCGAGACGCCGCTGCGGCTGGAGCTGTCTCCGGACGCCGCGCCGGTGTCGGTGACGCTCGCGCTCAACGGGTACGAGCCGGTGACGCGGCAGGTGTCCGCCAAGGACGACGAGCTGCGGCTGGAGCTGCGGCGCGTGGCGGCAAAGCCGAGCGGCGGCACGAGCACGAAGAAGGTGAGCGGTACCCAGGGCGGAAACCTGGGCATCAAGACGGGGCGTTGAGCCCCGCTGCACCGCCCGTGCGGCGGTGCCGTCCGGGCGCGGGCGCGTGGCGACTGCCCCCCCGATTCGGAGCGTCACGAATCGCCAGCCCCGGACGCCGGGAGCCTCACGCTCCAGCGCCCGCGGCTCCTCCTCGCGCCGCGCGCACGTCGCGACACTCCCCCCCTCGCGGGCGTACTTCTCCACCAGGGCCCGGCCCACGCCATGCGTGCCGCCGGTAATCAGCACCACCTTCGCAGCCTCGAGCATCCCGGACATGCGTCCTCCTGATGCTCGAGGTTGTAGGCCCCGCCCTCCCGGGCTCATCAACCCGGGTTGACGCGCTCAGCCCAGCTTCAGGCCGTTGGGGCGCGCCAGCACGCGGTCCACGTAGGCGTCAATCGAGGGACGGCCAGTCCGCTTCCCCTGGATGCGCATCCAGATGAACATCGAGCCAACCATCACGTCCGCCGCCGTGAACCAGTCGCCGAAGAGGTAGGGCCCATTGCCCAGCTCGCGCTCGACGGCGTCCAGGGCGGTCTTGAAGTCCGTCCAGCCGCGCTGGGGCGCCGTCTCCAGGTTCATCAGGAAGTCGCCCATGGACGGCTCGAGCTGCGACGTCGAGTAGACCATCAGCGACAGGTAGCGCCCGCGCCGCGGGTCTCCCAGCTTCGGCGCGAGGTTCGCCTCGGGGAACTTGTCAGCGAGGTACAGGCAGATGGCCGCGTTCTCGAACATCCGCGTCTCGCCATCCACCAGCGCGGGCAGCTTTCCGGCGGGGTTGATGGCCAGGAACTCCGGCGACTTGTGCTCACGCTTCTGCAGGTCGATGTGCACCAGGTCGTACTTCGCGCCGCACTCATCGAGCATCCACTTCGCGATGACCGCGCGGCTCCTGGGATTGAAGTAGAGATTCATCATGGCTCCTCCGGGATGACAGACGCAGGGAACGGCGGACGTTCTGTAGCAGACCGGCAGGGAGCCCAGGAGCCGGTGAGCGCGGCGTCCCGAGGAGTCAACAAAGGCCGCCCCGCTCCCACCGAGGGGAGCGGGGACGGGGGCCGCCTATCGCCTGAAGTGGTCGGCGATGACGCTGGCCACGCAGCAGGTGAGCTTCTTGCCGGTGGGGACGTGCAGGAACTCGTTGGGCCCGTGCGCGTTGCTGCCCGGCCCGAGCAGGCCGGTGATGAGGAACTGCG
The DNA here is from genome assembly GCF_020037125.1 of Myxococcus sp. RHSTA-1-4. Lineage (GTDB taxonomy): Bacteria > Myxococcota > Myxococcia > Myxococcales > Myxococcaceae > Myxococcus. The sequence goes on along the minus strand of NZ_JAIQDG010000023.1, from coordinate 105,740 downwards.
CCTCCGGGAAGCGCTCGCCCAGCATGCCCATGAAGGGGATGGTGCCGCCCTCGCCCATGGCCATGGCCGGCCGGCCGAAGTACGTGTTGGACGCGGACTCCACCGCGCTCGACAGCCAGGGCGCCAGCGGGGGCGCGTCCCAGCCGACGCTGGTCTTCTCGGGCTCGAACGTCACCTTCGCGCCGTACGGCGGGTCCTTCTCCAGCGCCTCCTTCAGCGCCTTCATGCCCGCCTTCGGGTCCAGCCGCGGGGGGATGCGCATGGACAGCTTGAAGGTGGTGAAGGGCCGCAGCACGTTGCCCGCGTTGTTCAAGGGCGGCATGCCGTCCACGCCCGTCACCGCCAGCGCCGGCCGCCAGGTGCGGTTGAGCACCAGCTCCGCGCCGTCGCCGGACACCGGGCGGGAGCCGGGCACCCAGGGGAACTTGGTGAAGACCTCCTTCTCCAGCACCTTCGCCGCCTCGCGCGCCTGCTGGCGCCGGGCCTCGGGGATTTCGACGTGCAGCCCGTCCACCTTGATGTGGCCCGTGGACTCGTCCTCCACGCGCGACAGCACCTGACGGAGGATGCGGAAGGACGACGGCACGATGCCCGTCGCGTCACCCGAGTGCACACCCTCGGTGAGGATGTCCACGCGCAGGTTGCCGCCGACGATGCCGCGCAGCGACGTGGTCATCCAGAGCTGGTCATAGTTGGCGCAGCCCGAGTCCAGGCACACCACCAGCGACGGCTTGCCGATGCGCGGCGCCAGCGCCTCGATGTAGGCCGGCAAGTCGTAGCTGCCGCTCTCCTCGCACGCCTCGATGAGCACCACGCAGCGCGCGTGCGGCAGGCCCTGCTCCTTCAGCAGGCGGATGGCCGCCAGCGAGGCGAAGGCGGAGTAGCCGTCATCCGCGCCGCCGCGGCCGTAGAGCTTGTCGCCCTCGCGCACCGGCGCCCACGGCGTCAGGCCCTCGCGCCAGCCCGTCATCTCCGGCTGCTTGTCGAGGTGGCCGTACAGCAGCACCGTGTCGTCGCCCTTCGTCCCCGGCACCTCCATGTAGATGACCGGGGTGCGCGGGTGGCCCTTCTCGTCCTCGAGGCGGATGACCTCCAGCTCCAGGCCGGGCAGGTGCTGGGCCTGCGCGCGGCACCAGTCCGAGATGAGCTGCACCGCGGCTTCCATGTGGCCGGACTTCACCCAGTCCGGGTCGAAGGCGGGCGACTTGTTGGGGATGCGGATGTAGCGCTCGAGCGCCGGGAGGATTTCCTTCTCCCAGATGCGGTCGGACGAGGCGGTGGCGGTCTGGTTGTTCATGGCCATGGCGGGCGAATGCAGAGCATGGATGAGGGCGGGTGTCGACTGCGGGAATCCCCGTGTAGGTCCGGGAAGCCCTCGCCTCCCAGCCTACCCCGCCGCCCGGGCTGATGGGGGCCATTGGAAGCCCTGACGCGAAAAGGGCGCGAGGAGACAAAGCTCCCCGCGCCCCTCGCGAGTGAATCAGGTCAGCGAGCCGTGATTACGGCTGGATTTCGCGGACGGACAGCCACTTGAAGTCCACGTCGCTGGCGCTGTCCCAGCGGAACGTGGCGATGGGGCCGCCCCACGTAATCGGCATGGCCGGCACGGCGCCGCCGCAGTGCTGGGCGTCGCCGCCCCACGAGCCGGAGTCCACCATGTCGTAGACCTTCTTCCAGGTGACCTTGTCGGCGTTCTCGTTGAGGTACATCTCGAGGCGCACGGCCTCCTTGCCGTTGACGAGCGTGTTGCGCATCACCGACTTGAAGCCCACCCAGCGGCCCTTGAGCGCCGAGGTGCCGGGCTTGTAGGCCGCCTGCTCGTAGGAGACGTGCCACGTCTCCTTCTGCCAGCGGACGCGGCCGTCATAGTGGAGGGAGCCCTTGTAGCTACTGCCCTCACAGCCCGAGTTGTTGTCGTTGTGCTTGCCGCCGCGCGTGTACCAGGCGAAGTTGTCCGACGCGTCGGAGACGGCGTTGACCTTCACGAAGCCCGTCATCTCCACATTCTTCCAGTCGTTCGGCGCCTGCATGTAGCCGCGGCTGGCGAGCACGTCCCGGTCGTACGTGGGAATCTTCGAGGAGCTATAGCCCGTGGACGTGAAGACGTTCATGCGGACCTTGCTGCTCTTCATCTTCCAGGAGCCGTCCGCGTTGCGGGTGATGGTCTGCTGCGGGTCGAAGCGGCTGTCGGACGTCGCGCTGTCCGCCAGGGCCCACTGTTCACCGCCGACCTTCGTCGGGTAGAGCATGGTGACGCCGAACTTGTCCTTGCCCGTGGTCGGCTCGGGCGTGGGGGTCGGCTCGGGCTCCGGGGTCGGCGTGGTCGTGGTGCCGGAGATGGCCGCCATCTCCGAGATGCTCGCCCAGGTGTTGAGGGTGTTGCCGTTGACGGTGACGCGCACATAGCGGGCGTTCACCGTGGGGAACGAGTAGCGCTCGAAGGACGCGGTGCGCCCGGACGAGGTGCCGGAGAACACCTGCGTGTACGTGGTGCCGTCCGTCGAGGTGGCGATGACGAACCTGCTGGCGCGCTCGTTGCCACGGAACCAGGCGATGTCCAGCGCGTTCAGCGCCTTCACCGCGCCCAGGTCGCCGCGAATCCACTGCCCCACGCCGTTGCTGGACCAGCGCGTGGCCAGGTTGCCGTCAACGGCGTTGGCCGGCACGTTGCCGTCGTTCCCGCTGGCGGTGGCGGAGGTGAAACCACCGGCGGCCAGCGCGGGCGTCGCGAACGCGAAGGCGGCCAGCGAGAGCGCGCAAGCGGACGTGCGGAGGCGCTTCCATCCCCCGCGGGACGGAGTCATGTGCTGTCGATTCAAGTCACTACCTCAGGTGAGGCCGCGTGGTGCCACGACTCGCCGGAACGGACGGGGCCGGACCGGAGCGCCGCGTTCCCCCCACGGCGCGTTGGCTTCCATTCGCGGGCCCGCGACTCGAAGGCGCCCACGTCCGGTGCGTGAGGCTCTCTCCAGCCAGGGGCCAGCGGCGTTGTCTACTCAACGTTCAGACTGCGGGCGAAAATACCCTTTGGACCGATATGGAATTCCCACCGCGTTTGTGAATCGAGGCCTGCTCCCCTGGCAGCATTGCACCCGCGCGGGGGAGCGGCTTCCGCCGTGCTCAGTCCCACGAAGGGAAGCGCACGAGGGCGGCGGCGGGGCCCTGGAGCCGCAGGAGGCCGTCGCGCAGCGGAGGCGTCTCGACGGTGCCACCGAAGCGCGGCGACTCGCTCCACAGCACCAGCTCCGCGCCGGCGGGCACGCGGTGCTCCAGCGTGCCGCGGATGGAGACGAGCACCTGCATGCCCTGCCCTTCCGCGCGCCGCTCCAGCAGCAGCGCGTCCGGACCCAGCGCGCGGGCATCGTACGTGCCCCGGCGGAGGGCCTTCAGCGCGGGCGCCGACGCACGCAGGTGGAGCAGCTCGCGGTAGAGGGCGCGCACACCGGCGTGTGGCGGCTTCTCCGCCTCGCTCCAGTCCAGCCGCGAGCGCTTGAAGGTCTCGAGGGCCTGCGGGTCCGGAACCTCGGCGCCGGCGAAGCGCGCGAAGCCGGCGAACTCCTTGCGGCGCCCTTCCGTGACGAGCCGGCCCAGCTCCGCGTGGTGGTCGGTGAAGTAGAGGAAGGGCGTGCTCGCGTTCCACTCCTGCCCCATGAAGAGCAGCGGAATGCAGGGCGACAGCAGCAGCAGCGTGCTCATGGCCCGGAAGGCGGCGGCAGACACGTCATGCCCCAGCCGCTCCCCGAAGGGGCGGTTGCCCACCTGGTCATGGTTCTGGATGCAGAAGACGAAGCGCCACGGCTCCAGCCCCTCGGCCTTCGTACCGCGCGCGTGGCCCAGGTTCTTCGACACCTGTCCCTCGTAGAACCAGCCCTGGCGCAGCGTGCGCGCCAGGTCCTCCGTGCTGCCCGTGTAGTCCTGGTAGTAGCCCTCGCTGTCCCCCGCGAAGGCGCGCCGCATCTGGTGGTGGAAGTCGTCCGCCCAGACGCCGTCCAGCCCGTATCCCTCGGGCGGCGGGCGCAGCAGCTTGCGCTCGTTGCGCTCGTCCTCGGCGATGACCAGCACCCGCCGCCCCGGCGCGGCGGCCCGGGCGCGCTCGGTGATTTCGGTGAGCAGGTGGGGCGTGCCCTCGTCCACAATCGCGTGCGCGGCGTCCAGGCGCAGGCCGTCCGCGTGGTAGTCGCGAATCCACATCTCCACGTTGGAGAGCACCAGCGAGCGCACGTACGCGCTGCCCTCGCTGTCGTAGTTCACCGCGTCGCCCCACGGCGTGTGGTGGCGGCCGGTGAAGTAGTGCGGCGAGTAGACGCGCAGGTAGTTCCCGTCCGGCCCGAAGTGGTTGTAGACGGCGTCGATGAGCACCGCGAGGCCGCGCGCGTGCGCGGCGTCAATCAGCCGGCGCAGCCCCTCCGGGCCGCCGTACGCGTGCAGGGGCGCGAAGAGGTCCACGCCGTCGTAGCCCCAGTTGCGCGCGCCGGGAAAGGCGGCCACCGGCATGATTTCCAGCGCGGTGACGCCCAACTCCCTGAGCCCGGGCAGCCGGGGGATGAGCGCCTCGAAGGTCCCCTCGGGCGTGGCGGTGCCCACGTGCACCTCGTAGAGGACGAGCGACTCGGGCTCCACGCCCTTCCAGGCCGCGTCCGTCCACTCGAAGTCCGGCACCACCACTTCCGAGGGCCCGTGTACGCCCAGCGGCTGCGAGCGGGACCACGGGTCCGGAAAGGGGCCCTCGCCGTCCACGCGCAGCTTGTAGAGGGTACCGGCGCCGTGCCCTTCCAGCACCGCGCCGAAGCAGCCGCCCGGCTCCGGCGCCAGGAGGACGATGCGCCCGGGCTGCCCCCGCGCGTCGTGAATCACCACCTCCAGGCGCTGGTGACCGGGCGCCCAGACGCGCCAACGCACCCTCGGTCCCTCTTCCACCCACGCCCCCAGCCGGGGCACCGCCGTCCGTGTCATCCGAGAATCGTCCGAGGGAGCCATGTGGCTCTTCCTGTAATGCGCGAACCTGCCCGAGAGGAGCATTCCGCGCATCCCCGTGCCCCGGCCCCGGGCGAGATGTTCACGGTTGGGCAGGCCGCCCGGCAACCGTAGAACGGTTGCCCATCCCTCCAGCCAGCGCCCGGCGTGGCCGGCTCAGGGAGGAGCGCCCTGGGCCACCCAGTCGATGAGCGCCTGCTTCTCCGCCGCGGAGAGCGGCTGTCCCTTGGGCATGGGCGCGCCGGAGCACGCGGGGTTGCTGTTCGTGGCCAGCACCTTGTCGATGAGCACGCTCTGGGAGCGCAGGGGGCCGCATTCCTTGACCAGCAACGTGGAGGTGCAGGCGCCGCTGGGCTGCCCCACCAGCTCCGCGTAGGAGCGGCCCAAGGTGAGATTGACGGGCGTGGAGGGGCTGGAGTGGCAGCCGGAGTTGCAGTTCCGGTCGAAGATGGGTTGCACGTGCGTGGCCAGGGTGACGGCGCGGGTGGCCAGCCCGAACCAGGCGGGCGCGGAGGCACCGCCGCCGGGCGCCGGGTTGGTGACGACGACGGAGACGGCGCCGGTGGAGGGGGCCGTGGCAACGAGCCCGGCGGGCACCGTCACCGTGAGGCGCGTGGCGCTCTGGCTGGACACATTCACGGCCGTGCCGTTGAAGGTGACGCTCGCCCCGGAGACGAAGTCCTGCCCCTCCAGCGTGAGGGTGAAGCCGGCGCCTCCGGCCACCCTGCCGCAGGGCGAGAGCGTGTCGACCCGGGGCGGCGGGTTGGGGCGCACCACCGCGAAGTCGAGCGTGTTGCTGGTGCCGCCCCCGGGCGCGGGGCTCACCACGGTGACGGGGAAGCTGCCCGCCACGGCCAGGTCGGAGGACGCGAGCGTGGCGCTGAGCGCGCCCGCGCCCTGCACGCGCGTGGGCCGGGCGGCGCCGTTGAAGTGCAGCGTGGTGCCGGAGACGAAGCCCGTGCCCGTGACGCCGAGCGTGAGCGCCGTACCGCCCTGGGCCGCTTCGGAGGGAGTGAGGCTGGCGAGCGTGGGCACGGGGTTGGGGGCCACGAGCTGGAGCGTCGCCGTGGCGCTCAGCTCGCCGTCGGGGTTGCGCACCTGGACGGAGGAGCCACCGGCGGCGGTGGCGGGCACGTCCACCTCCAGCCGGGTGGCGGAGCAGGTGGCGGGCGTGAGCGCCGCGCCGTTGAACAGCACACTGGCGCGGGTGGGCGTGCAGTCATAGCCGGAGCCGGTGACGCTCAGGCGGAAGGCCTTGTCAGCCTCGCCGGGTGACGGGCTCAGGCCGGTGATGGTGGGGCCGGTGATGACGGCGACGGTGAGCGTGCGCGCCGCGCTGGTGCCACCGCCGGGCGCCGGAGTGCGCACGCTGACCTGGTGGGCGCCGGGCGTGGAGAAGGTCGGCATCCGCGCGCGCAGGGACGTGCCGCTCACCCACGACGTGTCCACCGCGGCGCCGTCCAGCAGCACGACGGAGCTGGCGGTGAAGCCGCCGCCCCCGAGCATCAGGTCGAAGGGCGCGCCGTCCGCGGCCACCGTGTCCGGAGTGATGACCTCCAGCACGGGCGCGGGGTTGAGCACCCGGTAGGCGCGCTCCTCGCTGACACCCCCGTCCGGAGGGTTGACCACGCGCACGCGGTGCTCCGCGGCCTGGGCGTTGACGGCCGCGCTCACGGTGGCCGTGAGGCGGCTGGTGCTGACGAAGCGAGAGGACAGCGGCGCGCCATTCAACTCCACGCGGCTGCCGGACTCGAAGCGCGCGCCATCCAGCTGGAGCGTCACCTCCGCGCTGCCCACCTGCACCGCGTCCGGAGAGACGCTGGCGAGCGCCGGGCCGCCCGGCACCGGCTCCACCACGCCCGCGTCGGAGGGCTCGGGAGCGCCGGCGCAAATCCACGCCGCCACGGCCGCGAGCGCCCCGTCATCGAGATAGGGCCCGCCCTCCGGCATCCGGTTGGGCGCGCCCGGCAGCAGCTTCGTGTAGAGCACGCTCTGCTCGGGCGCACCGGGCACCACCAGCGTGCGCGAGCCATCCGCGGCGGGGCGGTTGACCGTCGCCGCCCGGAGCTGCGAGGCGTTGGTGAAGGTCAGCCCACCCGCGCCCGTGCCATGGCAGCCCGCGCTCGCGCACCCGGTGGCGGCGCTGGCCGCGAAGTGCTGGGCATACACCTCGTCCAGCGAGGCGCTGGCCCCCTGCGCGCACAGGGGGGAGCCGGTCTCGACGACCCGCGCCTCGCGCTGCTCCGTGCAGCCCGCGAGCACACCCAGTGCGAGGGCCAGCGCCGTCCAGCGCCACGGCATGGTTGGGAGGGGACCGGGGGAGCAGGCGGAGTCGAAAGCGGGACGCGACATGTCGAGAAGAAAGACTCCTTGGGAAGGTCCAAGGCCACTCGCCACGCGCCGGGTGGAGGCGGACCTCTGGTGGCCGTTCCCGGTACGGGCAGGTCTTCCGCACGACACACACGGGGGGCCAGGCCGGTGCCCGCCCCGTTCCTCCCGGAGTTTTTCTCCATGAAGACTCGACGCAATCTGGTCTCCTCGATGCTGCTCGCCGTGAGCATGCTCGCCCTCGCCGCCTGTGGTGACGACACCTCCCGCGTCACGGTGAAGCTGACGGACGCGCCGGGCGACGACTTCGAGAAGGCCGTCGTCACCATCGAGAAGGTGTACCTCAAGGGCGGTGGCGCGGAGGCCTCCGGCGAGGTGGTGCTGCGCGACGAGCCCATCACCACGGACCTGCTCACCCTGGCCAACGACACCGCGGACCTGGTGAAGGACGCGGAAGTACCGCAGGGCACCTACCGCGAGCTGCGCTTCGTCATCTCCGGCGCGTACGTCCAGGTGAAGGAGGACGGCGTCAGCCGCGTCTACGCCACGGCCAACTATGACGGCGTGCCCGACGGCGTCGCGGTGGACGGCGAGCTGCAGATGCCCAGCTACTCCACGTCCGGCCTCAAGGTGAAGTTCGCCAACGACGCGGACGTGACGGTCTCCAGCGAGCAGACGCAGAAGGTCATCCTCGTGGACTTCGACGTGGCGCAGAGCTTCGGCCGCGCGGCCGGCGGCTCGGGCCGCTGGGTGATGAGCCCGGTCATCAAGGGCGCGGACCTGGAGTTCTCCTCCAACGTCCTGGTGACGCTGCAGACGGGCACCGGCGTGCAGCTCCCGGTGGTGGACGACGTGCAGGTGACCCTCTCCGCCTTCACCGCCGTGCTCGTCAACGCCGAGGGCAGCCGCGAGCCGCTGGCCTTCTCCGACGCCAACGGCGACGGCACCTTCGAGGCCAACTTCAAGTTCCTCATCCCCGGCACCTTCCAGGTGGAGATTGAGGGCCCCGCGGGCATCAGCTTCGCCACCACCCCCGGCATTCCGGCGAGCGTCACCGCGACCGGCGGCGCCCAGGCCGACGTGGCCTTCACCATCACCGCCGCCGCCGCGCTCTGACGCGCCGGTTGGACCGCCGGCCGCCAGCCAGGAAGGCGCGCCGGCGGTCGGGGTGAGGGGCGCGCGCTCCTCGCGCCTTGTGGATGCGCCGTCCCGCCAGGATGATGCGGCCCCCCGCCCGGCTGTACCGGGCTCGGGCCTTCCCTGGAGCCCCCCGAGATGAGCATCACCCGCCCTGGCCTGGAGCCGCGGCCCGTTCCCCATGGCGACGACGTGCGCGAGCGCGTCGCCGCCATCGAGGTCCTCTCCCCGCGCGAAATCGACGCGCGCCTGACGGACCTGGGCTACCGCGGACAGGAGGAGGCGCGGCGCGCGGCCTCGGTGCTGGCCTACCGCCACCTGCGCCGCATCCGCCGCCTCCACCTGGAGGGACTCGCCCCCGAGCCCGGCATGCGGGAGAACTGCCTGTTCCTGGGGCCCACCGGCTCCGGCAAGACGTTCCTCGTGGAGTTGCTGTTCCGCGAAATCCTCGCGGTGCCCACCGTGCTGGCGGATGCCACCCAGTTCTCCGAGACGGGCTACGTGGGCGATGACGTCAACACCCTGCTGTCTCGCCTGTACGAGGTGGCGGACAAGGACACGGAGTGGGCGGCCTGCGGCGTCATCTGCCTGGACGAGTTCGACAAGCTCGCCACCAGCCGCTCCGACAGCCGCTTCGCCGGGCAGCAGACCACCAAGGACGTCAGCGGCTTCGGCGTGCAGCGCAGCCTGCTGCACCTCTTGTCCGCCGCCCACGCGGACTTCCCGGCGGACTTCGGCTTCACCAGCCGCCTGCGGCCGGAGAACATGGACCTGGCCTGCATCACCTTCATCGCCTGCGGCGCGTTCAGCGGGCTGCGCTCCACCGCGGAGGGCTTGGCGCGCGAGGAGCGGCTGGGCTTCGGCCGGGAGCCGCGCGCCGTCCAGCAGGAGGCCATCGCCGCGGGCGTCACCCAGGAGCAGCTGGAGCAGACCACGGCCTTCGCCCGCTACGGCTTCATCCCGGAGCTCATCGGCCGCTTCAACCGGCTGGTGTCCTTCACGCCGCTGGACGCCGCGACGCTGGGCGACATCCTCCAGCACAACGTGCTGCGCGCGTACGAGCGCGAGTTCGAGCAGGAGGGCCTGCGCCTGGTGGTGGAGCCCGCCGTGCGCGAGCACGTGGTGGCCCGCGCCCTCAAGCGCGAGACGGGGGCCCGCGGCCTGCGCACCACCCTGTCCCCCCTGCTGGAGGGCGCCGCGTACGAACACTTCGGCCGGCAGGGCACCCCCTCCACCGTGCGCCTGACCATGGAGGGCGACGCGGTGCGGGTGCTCGCGGAATAATCCCGGCGGGGTGCCGGCCGGCGTGGCGAGGGCACGGTGGCGGCGCCCCTATCACACCGGGAGGGCAGGCCCGCCGCCCATCCTTCGCGTGCTTACGGTTTCCACGAGGGCCTGGAAGCCGGAGGGCAGCACACATGCACCACACGCGAGAGATTCCCCGAGAGGGCTGGGCGGACTACCTCGCCCTGCTGAGCAACCTGGAGAAGGACCACTGGGTCCGCATCGAGACGGAGAGCCCCGACCTGGGCGACCAGCCGCTCGCCGACCGCCTGCCGCTCATCGAGATTGCCCTCGAGGAGAAGGGCAGCAACCGGGGCGCCGTCGAAATCATCGTCGGCCGGCCGGGCGACGAAATCACCCACCGCATCAAGGCGCCGGACCGCATCTACGCGGACGAGAGCGAGAGCGGCGAGCTGGAGTGCCTCGACATCGAGGACTCGGAGCACGTCAAGACGCTCATCTTCTTCGAGCAACCGGGCGCCAGCGAAGAGCTCCCCTCCAGCGCGCCCATGTGAGCCAGGGCGCTGGAAACGACAAGGCCGGAAGGCGTGCCTCGGGGGAGACAGGCGCACCTTCCGGCCCGGGCCACGCGGGCCCGCCGCGGCTCAGGCCGTGGCGGGTGCGTCAGCCATGTGCCGCGAGATTACGGGTACAGCGCGCGGGCGCCGGACTTGTCCAGGCTGGTGAGGACCAGGTCGCCCGTCTGCGTGCCGTTGCACTGGGGGTAGTGCATGACGGACGAGCGGTCGTACGAGGTCAGCGCGCGCCAGTTGGCGTCCTCGTAGCAGCCGCTCGCCGTGGAGCGGGTGTGCTCGTGACGGAAGCCCAGCGTGTGGCCCAGCTCGTGGCGCAGGATGCCCGTCAGCGTCCAGGGCGAGATGTTGCCGAAGGCGCTGGTGGAGATGAGGATGTTGCGGCCCGAGCGGCTGGAGTTCGGGAAGAACGCGCGCGCCAGGTAGGACGTGACGCTGGTCTGACGCACGTCGAACAGCACGCCCGTCTGGGACGCGGTGCAGTTGCTGTCGTAGCTGGAGCTGTGGATGAAGTTGATGCCCGCGGTGGCCTCCCAGGCCGCCGTGGCGCTGTTCATCGCGCTGACCACGGTGGAGTAGCGGCTGCCGAAGCTGCTGCTGCTCACGCAGTAGGTCAGGTTCTGGCGCTGGGTGGTGCTCCACTTCACGTCGGCGCCGCTCAGATAGTACACGGCCAGGCCGCCCTGGGCGCTGCCCGTCTCGGCGGCGACGTTCTCGTCGAAGAACGCCTTCAGCTCCTCCTGGGAGTCAAAGGCCAGGTCGCCGTCGATGATGAACTTGCCCTCGGCGTCCTGATAGGCGTTCGCGCGGAACTCCTCCCACGACATCGCGGGGGCCTGCGTCTCGGAGGCCTCGGGGCCGCCGCACGCGGAACCGAGAAGGGCAACACCAGCCATCAGCGCAATGGAGCGAAACTTGAGCATCGGGGGTTTCCTCTGACACCTACTGCGGGGGACGCGCCGTCCGCCTGGCTCTCACCAGCCGCGACCAGCGCACCACGCCGTTGAGCAAGGGCCGGGCCAGAGGGCCTTCCAGAGGGAAGAAAACAGAATTAACAGCAATACCTGGACTATCCGCACTCCCTGTTTGAGCTCAAACGGTGTAAACCGGCGTGACACCCCTGACGCCAACCGCGCGACAACACAGGGCATTTTCTCCACACAGGAGGGCGTGCCAGAAACGAACAGGGGGTGTCTTCCAATCAGTCACCGGCCCTGGGGTCGCAGACACCCTGGAATTGACGGGAGTGCGACGCGCCCGGACGCGCGGTGCGGGCCAGCCAGGGTATGAGCCGAGGCAGACTGCGTCAATCCCGCGACGCGGTGCGAACAGGACTCTTCGAGTGTTGAACCGGCCACACGTGGCGCGAAGACGTCCCCGCTGGCGCTGAACGCTCCATGGCGGCGGAGGGAGGAGTGGGGCTCACCGCGCCCGCTTGCGTGATAGGCGGAAGGGGCCCTCTTCCCATGGACCTGTTCGACCTGCCCGCATGGCTGGAAGCAGCCTGGCCGCACGTGGCGGCCGTGCTGACGGTGCTCGTCAGCGTGCTGGCCAGCGCGCATGCGGTGCTGCACAAGCGGGACGTGCGGGCGGCGGTGGGCTGGGTCGGGCTGGCGTGGCTGGTGCCGGTGCTGGGCGCGGTGCTGTACCTGCTGCTGGGCATCAACCGCATCCGCCGCCGGGCGCGCTCGCTGACGCTGCGCCAGGAGCATGGCCGCTTCCCTCCGTCCCCGGGCGTGCCACCGGCGGGCGCGGACGCGCTGGGCGGCACCTGGCCGGTGGCCGCGCACCTGGCTCCGATGGTGCGGCTGGGGGACGCGGTGGTGCACCGTCCCCTGCTGCCCGGCAACCACGTGACGGTGCTGGAGTCCCGCACCAACGCGTACCCCAGCATGCTGGAGGCCATCGAGGGCGCACGCGTCTCGCTGTCGCTGTGCAGCTACATCTTCGACAACGACGCGGTGGGCCGGCGCTTCGTGGAGGCGCTGGGCGCGGCGGTGAAGCGCGGCGTGGAGGTGCGGGTGCTGGTGGACGCGGTGGGCGCGCGCTACACGTGGCCCCCCATCATCGGCCGGCTGCGGCGCGCGGGCGTGCGGGCCGCGCGCTTCCTCCCCTCGCTGATGCCGTACCGGCTGCCGTTCGCCAACCTGCGCAACCACCGCAAAATCATGGTGGTGGACGGGCGGGTGGGCTTCACGGGGGGCATGAACATCCGCGAGCACTTCGCGCCCGGCGAGCACGCCGCGAGGGATTTGCACTTCCGGCTGGAGGGCCCGGTGGTGGGACAGCTCCAGGAGACGTTCGCCGAGGACTGGGCCTTCGCCACGCGCGAGCGGCTGTCCGGCGAGGCGTGGTTCCCGGAGCTGGCCCCCGCCGGCCCGGCGCTGGCGCGGGGAATCGCGGAAGGGCCGGACGAGGACCTCGACCCGCTGCGCACGGTGCTGATGGGCGCGCTGGCCACGGCGCGCACGTCGGTGCGCATCATCACCCCGTACTTCCTGCCGGACGCGGCGCTCATCAACGCGCTCGCCGTGGCGGCGCTGCGCGGGGTGCGCGTGGAGGTGCTGCTGCCGGAGAAGGGCAACCTGCCGGTGGTGCAGTGGGCCAGCACCGCGCAGCTCTGGCAGGTGCTGCGGCCCGGCTGCCGCGTCTTCCTCACCGCGCCCCCGTTCGACCACACCAAGCTGCTGGTGGTGGACGGGGCATGGTCGTTCTTCGGCTCGTCCAACTGGGACCCGCGCTCGCTGCGGCTCAACTTCGAGTTCGACGTGGAGTGCTACGACGCGGAGCTGGCCCGGCGCCTGGAGGCCGTGGTGGACGAGCGCCTGACGCACGCACGCCCCCTCACCCTGGAGGAGGCGGACGCGCGCTCACTGCCCATCCGCCTGAGGGACGGGCTGGCCCGGCTGCTGTCTCCGTACCTCTGAGCCCTACAGCAGCGCGCGGCGCACCTTCCAGAAGGTCTCCTTCGCGGCGCGGAAGGCGGCCGAGTCCGCCGGCAGCAGCGTGCGCAGCAGCTCCGCGGACTGCGTCTGCAAGGGCCGCACGCAGTGCGCCTCCACCCTGGCGCGCAGGAAGCCCACCGGGTCCCGGTTGCGGTAGTCGGCGAAGTACGTCTTCAGCTCGTTGCGCGTGCGCGCCCGGCCGTTGTCCGCGTACTTGGCCACGTAGGGGCTGAAGTCCGGGTACAGCTTCCCCTCGCCGAAGTCGCCGTGCAGCGTGGTCTTCATGAAGTTGCCAATGAGCAGGTCGTCGAAGACCTGGTAGCGCACGGCCGTCATCAGCGAGTTGCGCGGCGCCTCGAAGGTGATGCCCCGGCGGAAGCGGCGCGGGTGGAACTCGATGACGTGGTCCTGCCCGCCCACGCGGAAGCGGAGGAAGTCCAGCACCGTGCCCAGGTGCTCGATGGCGGAGAAGTACTCGCGCAGGGCCTTCGCCTCGTCGGCCTCCAGCAGCTCGCTCCAGTCGTCGCCGAACTCCGTCGGGTCCACCGGCACGAGGGCGCGCTCCTTCGGGCGGATGGGCGTGGTGGCGTCCTTGATGAAGTCCTGCTGGATGAAGGCGGGCAGCAGCGCGCACGTCTGCGACTCGAAGCCTCGGGCGTAGTCCTCCAGGGTGGTGGTGTACTCGGAGGCCCAGACACTGTCGGCGCGCTGGTACTTGTGCATGGAGCTGAAGGGCACGAAGTAGCGGGCCCCGTAGAACTCCGCCTGGCGGGCGATGGTGCGGCCCACCGGGTTCTTCGCCGCGGCGTACGGGGGAATGCGCTGCCCGTCCTCGGTGAAGTAGTTGATCATGTCCGCGTCGCCGTACCCGGACAGGGCCAGCAGGTACGACTCCTCGTAGCCGCGGACGATGTTGCGCACGAAGCGGCCCCAGCCCCGGTCGCCCGCGTCATTGAGGTTGATGAGCAGGCGCCCGCCCACGTCCACCAGCAGCACCGCGTCCTGGTTCATGTCCGGCAGGCACATGACGCGGATGCGCGGCGACAGTTGCGTCCACACCCGGTCCACCAGCACGTGGACGTCGAAGCCCTGCCCGCGCAGGTCGTCGCGGATGCGGTTGCCGAAGTGGTTGGGCACCAGCAGCGTGCGCTCGCGCAGCTTCTCCAGCGACTCCATGCTGAGGTGGTCCGGATGGCCGTGGGACAGCCACACGTACTGGCACCGCTGGATGGCGTCGCGCTGCGCCTCGGGAACCTCGTGCGACAGCGTCCAGCTTCCGAAGTACGCCCCTCCGTCCGTCCACGGGTCCGTCACCAGGACTGGACCGTTGTCGTGGCAGATGAGTGTGGCGTTCCCAATGGTCTCGAAACCCAGTTCCATCTCGCGCTCCCCCTTGCCCGCGCCTGCTCCCCTTGCGCTGGATGGGCCGAAAGGTGGCGAGGACCCACACGGGGGAACAGTGCCTCGCCGGGCAGCGAAAAGGATTTCCCGCCCGGCTGGCCGCTCCTCGCGCTTGCGGCCGTGCCTATTCGACGACGGTGAGCCTGCCGACGCCGTGCTCGTAGTCGCGGTGGACGGTGCAGTAGAAGGGCACCATCGAGCCGGGAACGGCGTCCGCGGGGATGGTGAAGGAGCGCTCCTCGCCGAGGAACTCCCCCGTGTCGAAGGAGATGCCGTCCGACTCGCCCGGGACGAGGCGGCCGGGGTGCGGAGCGCTCGTCGCGGAGTGCGGCGCCGTGTCCAGGTTGAGCACCCATACCGTCTCGCCAGGCCTCACCCGGAGGTGCGTCGGCGTGTAGTGCCAGTCGAAGATGAGGACGCGCACCCCGTCCGTCTCGATGGGGCCGCAGCCCGCCAGCAGCAGGGCCCCCACCAGGCTCAGCCACGTCCCGTACCGGGCTCCGCGCATCCGACACCTCCCGCTTCATGGCCAGCAGCTCAGGTGGGCATGGCGATACTACACGGGGAGTGCGAGCCGCACAGGAAGGCCGGGACGTGTCCGGGAAGCGACGAGGGAGGACTGGGAGCCGGTATCAGGCCGTTGGCACGCGCCTCCGCCCGAGCACACGGCCAGACAACCCGCCCGCCTGGAGGGAGCAGGCTCCCTCATCGTGGAGAACCGGACGGGCCGCGCCCCTCCCGGACGAGTGTCCACCTCCTGAAACGAAATCACCTTCCCCCGGCAACAAGGCAAAGGAGGCGAGGGCATGGTTTTTCGTGGAGGGGCCTTGATACGGCTCCTGGGAATCAGCTGCCTGCTGCTGGCAGGCAGCGCACAGGCTTTTGACGACGCGACCGCGAATCGTGTGCTGCTCTTCGCGCGGCAGCAGGCGCTCAGGACGGATGCGGCGGTTCCGCAAGGTTCGTATCCCCAGAGCACCCAGAACGGCACGTGGCGCACCTTCGCCGCGGGCCACCTGACCGGCTGGACGCAGGGGTTCTTCCCCGGAGAGCTCTGGTACCTGGCCGAGGACTCGGGCGACGCCAACCTCCGCTCGAAGGCGGACACCCGGACGCGGCCGCTGGAGGTGCAGAAGACCAACTCGACGACACATGACACGGGCTTCAAGCTGATGACGAGCTTCGGCAACGCGTACCGCATGACGGGAAACGAAGCCCAGCGGCAGGTGCTGCTGACAGGGGCCGGCTCGCTGGCCAGGCGCTACAACTCCGAGCTGGGCTACGTCGTGTGTTGCGACTGGAACCGGCCCACGTGGCTGGCGCCGCTCGTGGTGGACACGATGATGGACATCGAGCTGCTCCTCTGGGGCGCCGCGCATGGGGGGCAGGCCGCCTGGAAGGACATGGCCATCAGCCACGCGCTCAAGACGCGGGATCTGCTCGTGCGCGCCGACGGGAGCTCCTACCACGTGGTGGACTTCGACCCGAACACGGGCGCCATGCGCCTGCGCGGCACGTACCAGGGCGCTGGGGACGAAACCACCTGGGCGCGCGGGCAGACGTGGCTCATGTACGGCTACACCATGGCGTACCGCTACACGCGCGACGCACGCATGCTGGCGGTAGCCGAGAAGACGTCCGACTGGTACGTGAACCACCTGCCCGCGGACTCCGTCCCGCTCTGGGACTTCAACGCCCCGCCCGACAAGCAGTACAAGGACACCTCCGCGGCCGCCATCGCCGCCTCGGCGCTGCTGGAGCTGAGCGGCTACACCGCGGACCCGGCCCGCAAGCAGCGCTACCAGGAGGTGGCGCTGCGCACGCTCGACGCACTGAGCTCTCCGGCCTACCTGGTGGCCAGCGGCACGCCCAAGACGAGCGTCCTCCAGCACGGCGTGGGCAACGCGCCCGCGAAGCAGGAAATCGACGTGGGCCTCATCTACGGCGACTACTACTTCGTCGAGGCGATGCTGCGCTTCAAGCGGCAGGCCCGCTTCGCGACGGGGTGGGGGGCGCGGCGCGACTTCACGGCGAGCGTCCACACGCTGGGGACGGGCAACACCGGCGTGGTCTCCGTCGAGTTCGACGTGACGCCACGGCGCTATCCCCTCGACGACGTCATCGGCTACGCGGGCTCGGCCACCCCCATCACGGGCTTCTCCAGCGCGGCCATGCAAATCCGCATGAACCCCAACGGCCGCTTCGACGTGCGCAACGGCGGGGCGTACGCCGCGCTCGCCGCGGTGCCCTACTCACCCGACACCACCTACCACTTGCGCATGGTGGCGGACCTCAACACCAAACGCTACAGCGTGTGGGTGCGGCCTCCGGGCGGAGCGGAAGTCCAGCTCGCCAGCAACTACGCCTTCCGCTCGGACGCACCCGTTCCGGCGGAGCTCGGCAAGGTATCGCTCGTCAGCACCGTCGCGGATGACGCGTACACGGTGAGCAACCACAGCGTGAAGGGCGGCCAGGAGGAGGTCTGGGCCTCGCGGGTCGACTTCGGGGCGAGCGTCCACTCACTGGGGACGGGCAACACCGGCGTGCGCACCGTCGAGTTCGACGTGACGCCGGCGCGCAACCTCTTTGATGGCGTCATCGGCTACGCCGACACGTCCACCAACGTCACGAGCTTCTCCAGCTCGGCCATGCTCATCCGCATGAACACCAACGGCCGCTTCGACGTGCGCAACGGTGGGGCGTACGCCGCGCTCACCGCGGTGCCCTACTCGGCTGGCAACACCTACCACGTGCGCATGGTGACGGACCTCAACACCAAACGCTACAGCGTGTGGGTCCGGCCTCCGGGGGGAGCGGAAATCCAGATTGCCAGCAACTACGCCTTCCGCTCGGACGCGCCTCCCACCGACGACCTCGGCAAGATATCGGTGTCGGGCACCACCGGGAATGACACGTACACGGTGGCCCACCACACCGTGAGGGCCGGGACGCTCGCCGTGCCGCCCCGGGCGCGCCGGGCGCCTTCGGACCGTTGACCCGCCGGAGGCCCAGGGGGCTGCGCCGCCACCGGCCCGCCTCCCTGCCCGAGAACCTCAGGGCAGGGAGGCGTGGGAGCTTCCCTCCCCTTCGCGCAGGAGTTCAGCTCCCCAGCCGACAAGCCGAGTGCGGACGGGAGCGCCGGGGGCCGATGACGAAGCGGCTGGCGGTGCTCTGCCCCCGTTCTTCGGCCCCCGACAGGGGAGCCGGGCACGACCAGCGCCTCAACCCCGGCGCGAGACGAGGGAGAGAATCTGCGCGCCGTAGCGCTCGGTGAGGGCGGGACCGACGCCGTGGATGGCCATCAACTCCCGGCCGTTCTCCGGCCGGGCCATGGCGATGGCGTCCAACACCTTGTCCGTGAGGATGCGGAACGCGGGCACCTTGCGCTTGCGCGCCTCCGCGAGCCGCCAGGCCTTGAGCGCCTCCACCAGCGCAGGCGACGCCTCCGCGCCGCCCGTCACCGCGCGCCGTCCCCGCCGCGAGCTGGGGGCCGGCTCGTCGTACTCCACGTCCGAGCGTCCACCGCGGGACGCGCTCCGCTCCCGGGACGCATTCCAGGAGGACCGGCCGCCCCCGGACTCCTCCGGGGCACTCGCGCGCCACTGCGCGGCGCCCGCGCCTCCGCCCGAGCGGGGAGCCCGCTTGCGAGCCGGGCGCTTCGACGCCTTCTTGCGCTTGGGGGCCTTCTCCAGCGGCAGCGGGAGCACCACCTGCTTCGGGTCCACCTCGCGCGTGCGCTGGCCCTCCGGCGTCAGGGAGATGCGCTGGAAGGTGATGACCTGGCCGTCCTTGTCGAACGAGTCCTCGTCCAGCCGCGCCAGCCCCGCGCGCACCAGGCCGCCCGCGAGCCGCTCGAAGTCCCGGCGCGGCAGGGACTCGCCGAACAGCTCGCGGTGGAGCCGGCCCATGGCCTGCCCGTCGCGCTCGCGCAGCGACTCCAGGATGCGCTCCAGCCAGTGCCGCTCCGCGGAGGTGGGCTCGGCGAAGCGCAGCGTGGCGCAGGACTCCGGCGCGCAGACGTCACACAGGCCACAGGGCTCGCCGGAGTCCTGCGTGTCACCGAAGTGCGACACCAGCTGCTTCATGCGGCAGCCGTGCGCCTCCGCGTAGCGCCCCATCTGCTCCAGGTGCAGCAGCTTGCGCTCGCGCTGCGAGGCGTACGAGGCCATCCACCCCGGCCGCCCGCGCGCCACCGTCTCCTCCGGCGTCATCACCACGCCGCCGTGAATCCACAACTGCTCCAGCGCCTTGTCGAACACCTCCGGGTCCCCGCGCACGCGGCCCTGGAGCACCACCTTCGGCTCCAACTGCGTCCCCGTGGACTGGAACAGCCGCTCCAGCACGTGGGGCTCGGGGTAGTCGCGGCGGTGGAAGAACTCGTGCGTGCGCCGGTCGATGTACGAGTGCAGCAGCACCGCGCGCGAGGGCTTCCCGTCGCGGCCCGCGCGGCCCAGCTCCTGGTAGTAGCCCTCCAGGCTCGCGGGCAGCGCGGCGTGGATGACGGTGCGCACGTCCGCCTTGTCGATGCCCATGCCGAACGCGGTGGTGGCGACGATGACCTCCAGCGCGCCCTTCAGGAACTCGGCCTGCACCCTGTCCCGCTCCGCGGGCTGGAGGCCCGCGTGGTACGCGGCGCAGGGGAAGTCGCCCGCGAGCATGTCCGCGAGCTGCTCGGCGTGCTTGCGCGTGGCCGCGTAGACGATGGCCGGCCGGTTCTCCTCGTCCTGGAGGAGGGAGTGGATGGCGTCGCCGCGCGCGCCGGGGTTCAGCTCGCGGACCTCGATGGCGATGTTGGTGCGACGGAAGCCGTGGATGAAGGTGCGCGCCCGGCCGCCGGGCCCTTGCAGCCCGAGCTGCTGGACGATGTCCCGCTGCACGTCCGGCGTGGCGGTGGCGGTGAGGGCCACCACGGGAGCGGGGCGCAGCAGCGGCAGCCGCGCGCCGAGCAGCCGGTAGTCCGGGCGGAAGTCATGGCCCCACTGGGAGATGCAGTGCGCCTCGTCGATGGCGATGAGCGCGGGGGTGCGGCGCGCGAGGAACTCCACGAAGCCGGGCACGCCGAGCCGCTCGGGGGCGATGAAGAGGAAGTCCAGCCGGCCCTCGAGGTAGTCCGCGCACACCTGCCGCGAGGTGGCCCTGTCGCGCCCGGAGTGGATGCGGTCCGCCGCGAAGCCGAGCGACTGGAGCCGCAGGACCTGGTCCTCCATGAGCGCGATGAGCGGGCTGACCACGAGCGTCGTGCCCGCGCGCGCCAGGCCCGGGAGCTGGTAGCAGAGCGACTTGCCCGCGCCTGTAGGCATCACCAGCAGCAGGTCCTCGCCCGCCGTGGCCGCGCGGCAGACGGCCTCCTGGTACGGCCGGAATTCGGAGAAGCCGAAGGCCTCCTTCAACAGCCCCCGGAGCTGGTCCGGCGGCGTGGGCGCGCGAGGCACCCGCTCCGGCCGCTGTCCGGCGGCTGGGGAGACGGCGCTCCGCCCCGCGCCTCGCGAGGAGGCACGGTCCGGTCCTCCCGCGTTCCATGAGGAGCTCCGCGGCGCTCCCGCGCCCGAGGGTTCCGGGTTGGCCCGGCCGTGGGACGGTGGGACGGAGCCGTAAGCAGGAGGAGCCTCGGAATTGGTGGCCCTGGGATTACCGGCGCGGCCCGGAGACATCACCACCGCGTCCGCGAAGGCGTTGGCGGAGGAGCGGCGCGGCCCTCCGTTGCCACCGTCATACGCGGGCGCGCGGAGCGAGGGCGCGTCGTAGGGGGAGCGCTGTGCTCCAGGCACGGGCGCGAAGGGCGGCTGCGCACCGTACGCGGACACGCGAGGTGATGAGCCTTCATGGGACGACGCCTGTGCGCCATGCGCGGGCGCCATCCCCTGAGCCCCCTCCCCCGCTCCCGCCTGGAAGGAGCGCGGCGGCGCAGTGACGGGCCCCGCCGGCCCCTGCCCCACCACCTCGATGACGTACTTCTCGATGCCCCGGAGGAACTCGTCGAGCTGGCCCTCGCCGCGCTCAATCCGCTGGAGCCACGCCTCCCACTGCCCCGTCATCGCCGGTGACTTCACATGCGGGTGCACCACCTGGATGAGGTGGATGCCCTTCTCCGTGGCCTCCATCACCTTGCCCCGGCGCCGCAGGTACTCACGGTCCAGGAGCACCTCGATGATGGCCGCGCGCGTGGCCGGTGTGCCCAGGCCCGTCTCGCGCATCGCGTCCGCCAGCTCCTTCTCGTCGAGCGCCTTGCCCGCGGTCTCCATGGCCGTCAGCAGCGACGCGTCCGTGAAGCGCGGCGGCGGGCGCGTACGCTTCTTCACCGCCTCCGCGTCCTCCACCGTCTGCGGCTGCCCGCGCTCCAGCCCCGTGGGCAGCGACTGCGGCTCGTCCTCCGGCTCGCGCTCCTCGTCCTCGCCCTTCTTCCCCTCCGCCTTCGGGCGCGGCGCCTTCTGTCCGCCGCCGATGTCCAGCACCTTCCAGCCCACCCGCTCCACCTGCGTGCCGGTGCTCTGGAAGCGGTCCACCACCGGCGCCGCCGCCGTGCCGGACGTCACCGCCGTCATCACCGTCGTGACGCGCCAGACGTGGTCCTCATGCCACGCCTGGAGCAGCCGCCGGCACACCAGGTCGTAGATGCGCTGCTCGTCCGGCGACAGGCGCACCCCTTGCGGCGACGTGGGCGTGGGGATGATGGCGTGGTGGTCCGTCACCTTCCCGTCATCCACGTAGCGCTTGCCGAGCGGCCGCGAGCCCGTGCCCGGCGCGAGGTCCTCCTCGAAGGGCGAGCGGATGGCGTTCACCACCTCCGGCAGCGTGTCCGCCACCGTGCGCGACAGGTGCCGGCTGGCGGTGCGCGGATAGCTCAAGAGCTTGTGCTTCTCGTAGAGCGCCTGCGCCACCTCCAGCGTGCGCTGCGCGCTGAAGCCGTAGAGGCGGTTGGCGTGCCGCTGCAGCTCCGTCAAATCGTAGAGGAGCGGAGGCGGCATCCGCTTCTCCTCCGCCTCCAGGGACTCGATGACCGCGCTCCCCCGCCGCACGCGGTCGATGATGGCCTGGGCCTCCACGCCGTCCGCGTCCAGCCGCCGGGCCTCGCGAGGGCTGTCCCCGGGCTTCACCACCGGCTTGCCGTCCGGCCCCGAGCGGAACCACGTGCCCTGGTAGCGCGCGCCCGCGGGCACGGCCTTCGAGCGGGGCGCGAAGGTGGCCACCACCTCCAGGTAGTCCCGGGGGACGAAGTCGCGGATGGCCAGCTCGCGCTCCACCAGCATGGCCAGCGTGGGCGTCTGTACCCGGCCCACGCTCAGCATCTCCCCGTGGCCCCCGTGCGCCAGCGTGTACAGGCGCGACAGGTTCATCCCCACCAGCCAGTCCGCCCGGCTGCGCCCCATGGCGGCGGCGGCCAGCGGCTCGTAGTCGCGCCCGTCCGCGAGCTTCTGGAAACCATCCCGGATGGCCCGCTCCGTCAGCGAGGACACCCACAGCCGCCGCACCGGCTTGCGGCACCCGGCCGCCTCGTAGATGTAACGGAAGATGAGCTCGCCCTCGCGGCCCGCGTCCGTGGCGC
The DNA here is from genome assembly GCF_020037125.1 of Myxococcus sp. RHSTA-1-4. GTDB lineage: Bacteria > Myxococcota > Myxococcia > Myxococcales > Myxococcaceae > Myxococcus. The sequence goes on along the minus strand of NZ_JAIQDG010000023.1, from coordinate 83,595 downwards.
ACACCACCGCGGACACCTCCGGCGCGTTGAGCACCCGCTTCACCACTTCGAACTGGGAGTGCGTCTCCTTCGAGACGACGAGCGGCCACGCCTCCGGCAGCATGGGCAGCAGCGCGCGGCTCCACTTCTTCCAGTCCGCGCGAATCTCGTGCGGCTGCGCCAGCCCCACCAGGTGGCCGATGGCCCACGTCACCACGTAGCCGTTGCCCCGGAGGAAGCCGTCGCCGCGCTCGGTGGCGCCCAACACCCGGGCGATGTCGCGCGCCACGGCCGGCTTCTCCGCGAGCACCGCCAGGACGGTCGCCCGCCCCGGGGCACGGCCCGCCGCGCCGTCCCTGCTCCCGAGCCTGTCCTCGCGGGGCGACTCGCCCATCTCATCCCACCTCATGAAGCCTGTCCCCTCCCGCCCGCTCCGCCCCCACGCCACGGGCAGAGCCCCTGGCGCGCGGCGGAACCACCTCACCTATCGCGTCAGGCTGACACGGCCGAGCCCCGCCTGTCCCTACCTGTCACGCCTGCCCGCTCCACGGCCGGCCGGGGGAAATCCGTTGACGGGCGCGTCACACCCGCCTCCGCGCGTCCCCAATGCCGTGGGTCGCGTTGATGGCGGGAGGAAGGCAGGAGCCTCCCGCGCCTGTCTGGCGGCCCCGCGCACGCTGGCGCCTTCGCGCAAGCATTTGGCGCGGCAGAAGAAAACTCATTCCGGCACCTGGGCCAGTATGCCCTCGTTGCCAGTCGCCAACAGCGGCTGACGACGGGGGGAAGCAACCGCACGCGAAGTGCGGAGGGGGACGTAGATGTCACACGTCGCGCATGAGTCGAGCCAGAGGGTTTCAGGGGGAAACACGAGGCACGGCGGTGTGTCGCGCGGAGACAAAGGGGCCACGACCTACAGACCAGGACGTCAGTCCTGGGTGGAGTGGCGAAAGGCGGTCGAGGGGGAATCAGGGGGAGTCGCTGTACCGGAGCTGGCCATCTTCGCGGGGGCGAAGCGGACGCAGCTGTCGGTCCTGGCGAAGTCGACCGTCACGGAGTCACTCCGTGAAGTGATGCAGGACGTAACGCGGGTGGCATCCATGCGCCCGCAGACCTTCGGACGGGCCCAGACGTTGGCACGGCTGCGGGCGCTCTCGCGCCCCGCGGTGCCCTGGGAGTCGTCCAGGGTCGACAAGGGGGAGCCGCGGCTCACCCGCGTGCCGGCGCTGGGGGTGCCGGACACGTACCGGGTGGGGCCGTAGCAGGCACCGGGGGGTGCCACGTTTTCGAGGATGTTTCTCTGGAGGGGTCCAAGGCCCTCCGGAAACCTCAGGGGCGGGTAGGAGGGCGGCGCCGCGGGGGCGGTGCCGTCTGCGGAAGGGGGACCCGGGGTCACGCTCGCCAGAGGGGGAGAGCGAGCCCGAGAAATGGGTCATTTCCGGGGGGTGCTCCGAGTCCATCGGGGCATCCCCCGTTGCTTTTGCGGGCTCGGCGGTGATCCACGGACCGGCGCCGGGCCCCGTGGGCCGTGGCGCCGGAGTACGCCGGTGCCCTACTCCACCCGCAGCGTCACGGTGCCGGTCAGCTCGCGGCCCACGGTCAGCCACAGTGCGTCACCGGCCTCGTCCACCGAGGCGAAGTAGTCCGCGTCCGCCGTGAGGGGCTGCCCGTCCAGTGAGACTTGAGAGGGGGGCGCCGAGGCGGTGTAGCCGCGGAGCACCACCACCGGGTGGGTGAGCGTGCGGGTGCCGGCCTCGAAGCGCAGCGTCGCGCGGTTGGACGCGGCCTGGGCCTCCCACGTCGCGTACACGGGGTTGTAGCCGGGCACGTCGTACGAGACGGCGTCGTCGCGCCCCACGCCGCCGGGGCCCCGGGTGCTCACGGTGCCCTCGGTGGCCGTCAGCCGCACACCCTCCCAGGCCGCCACCTCCGCCGCCTGCTTCAGCACCGGGTCCTCGCCGTGCGGGTCCAGCACCATGAACACGGAGTAGCTCTGGTACGGGTAGCCGGAGAGGTTGGCGTCGTCGCCGTAGCGGGGGTACTGCCGCTGTCCCACCGCGCCGTAGTTGCTGCCCCAGGCCAGCCGGTGCGAGCGGGTGGTGCCAGGCAGCTCGTACTGGTTGAGCTGGTACGTCCAGTTCCAGTCCTGGGGCATGGGGCCGTCCGCGTCGCGCTGGCCCCAGCTCGAATAGGACCAGTAGCCGCCCGCGGGCTTGCGTGCCCACGTCTGCGTCTGCACCACGCCCATCTCCGCGTCCGGCGACGCCGTCCACATGCGGGTGTAGGGGACGACGTTGGCCTCGCGGTAGTCCCAGCCGCTCGCCATCGTCACCGGGGAGGACAGCGTCACGAAGCGGTAGCGGTCTCCCCAGCCCAGGCCGGCGATTTCGGCGTTGGCGTTGCCGTCGAAGAGCAGGTCCCCGTAGGGCGAGCGCACGTCGGCGCTGAGCGCATCCGCCGGGATGCCCGAGGCGTCATGCGTAATCGCGTACAGCGGGTGGCTGCGGCCGGTGGCGAAGAGGTAGTGCACCGTCACGTTGACGGTATGGCCCTCGAGCACGAGCGGCCAGCGGAACTCGTGCAGCGCGTGGTGGCGGCCCGCGAAGACGGTGCGCCAGGTGCCTCGCACGTCCTTCGTCCAGTTGCCCCAGGAGGCGCCGTTGTGGACGTGGCACACCACCATGCCCCAGCCGGGGATGCCGGCCTCGGCGCCATCGCAGGTGCGCTGCGTGCCCTGCGCCTCGTAGGTGTAGCGGCGCAGGTAGCCGCCGTTCCAACCGGCGGGGTCCGCGGCATCGTTGCGCACCAGGGAGGCCGAGCGCGGGCGGCAGTGCGTGTCGCGCCACGTGAAGCGGTCCACGCGGAAGCCGTCGAGCTCCACGCCGCGCTCCAGCTGGAGCGGGGCACAGTCGCTGGTGCCTCCAGGACCGCCGGGCTTCACCTCCTTGCCACCACAGGCCGCCAGCGCCAGGGCCAGGGCCAGCAGCACGGCCGCGCGGCGCGCTCCGGGCAGAGGGGTGGGGCTCTTCATCTTGGACGTCATCGTCGCTCCCTCGCGGCGACGGGGGGCCACGGAGGAGGCGCCGTGCCGCTCCCTCCTCCTGCCAACCTGCCCGCTCGAGTGCAAGGGCAGGTGGGGTGAAGCGTGGGAGGGAGGAGCGTGCGGCCTCCTCCCGCCCGACAACGTCATCCGCGCCCGGGCAGACTCACTCCGCCTTCGCGGTGCCCTGCTGCTTCTCCTGGTGCCACGCGGCGAGCACTTCCTTCTCCCGCTCCGCGGCGATGCCGGCATCCAGCTTCGCCTGGCGCTCGGGCGGCAGCGTCTTGAACCACGCCAGCGTGTCGCGGAGGGTGTCCGCCGCCGGGCGGAAGGCAAGCCCCGCGGCCAGCGCCTTGTCGATGTTCACCTGCCCCAGCCCGCCCTCCTCACCGGTGCGCGGCATCCACGCCGGCATGTCCGTCCACGGCTCCACCTTCTGCTTCTTCAGGAACTCGACGTCCGCCCACGTGAAGCGCGCGTCGCTTCCGATGACCTGCTTGTTCAGCTCCAGGAAGTCCTTCATCAGCACGGGCTGGTTGGGGCCCGTGGCGTTGTAGACACCCGTGGTGCGGCGCTCGAGGTTGAGAATGATGAACCGCGCCAAATCCCTCGCGTCGATGAACTGGATGGGGTCCTGCCCGTCCCCCGGCGCGAGCACCTCGCCACCGCGCGCCACGCGCACCGGCCAGTAGGTGAAGCGGTCCGACGGGTCGTCCGGCCCGACGATGAGGCCGGGGCGCACGTTGAGGACGCGGCCGGGCATGGCCGTCTCCGCCGCCTTCTCACACAGCGCCTTCAGCGCGCCGTAGTGCTCCATCACCTTCTCCGTCGTCTCGTCCTCCACCGTGGCCACCGGCGACGACTCGGTGATGCCGGGCTTGGACAGGTCCTTGTAGACGGAGATGGAGGAGACGAAGACGTAGTGGTCCGTGTTGGGCGCCAGCAGCTCCGCGGAGGCCTTCACCATGCGGGGCACATAGCCGGAGGTGTCCACCACCGCGTCCCACTTGCGGCCCTCCAGCGCCTTCAGGCCGTTGTCCTTGTTCGGGTCGCGGTTGCCCTGCAGCTTCTCCACGTCGGGGAAGAGGCCGGGGTTCGTCTTCCCGCGGTTGAAGAGCGTCAGCGTGTGGCCGCGCGAGCGCGCGAACTCCACCAGCGCCGGGCCCAGGAAGCTGGTGCCTCCCAGGATGAGGATGTTCTGCGGCTTGCCCGGGGGCGGCAGCTTCGCGGCCTCGGCCTCGGAGCCGGTGGCGCTACCATTGCCGGACTTGCCGGACGTGGCACAGCCCATGGCCCAGAGCGAGCCAAGCGCGGCCGCTCCCTGAATCACTCCTCTGCGGGACAGCTTCATGCCGTGTTTCCTCCTGTTGCCTGGAAGGACTGCGTGCCGACCGCGGATGCTTCAGCGGACAGGGACATTATCGGGAACCGCGGGCGGCAGCGTGGCCGGAGTGCCCGGCGTCTGCCGCCGCTGGTGCCGCGCGAGGTACAGCGACACCGCGAGCCACAGCCCCGCCAGCGGCACCGCCGCCAGCGACAGGCCCGTCATCCCCAGGCCCAGCTTCGTGAGCCCGCCCTGCAGCCACGCGCTCACCGTGTCGCTGCCGCGGTACACCACCGTGTCGATGAAGCTCTTCGACTTGTAGCGGGCCTCGCGGTCCACCGTGGTGAAGAGGATTTCGCGAGAGGGCCGCTCCAGCGCGTAGTGGCTGGCCCCACGCACCGCCTTGAAGAGGATGAGCACCGCCAGCACCGGCGCCGCCGCCAGCCCCAGGAAGCCCAGCCCCGTGAGCACCGGCGCCACCGCCATGGCCGCGCCCAGGCCCAGCTTCGAGATGACGCGCCCGGTGACGAGCGCCTGCAAGGCCAGCGTCGCCAGCTGCACGTAGAAGTCGATGTCGCCGAAGATGGCCGTGCGGGAGGCGGCGTCCCTGCCCAGCTCGGCGACGAGCTTCACCTCCTGGAAGTAGAGGAACGTGGAGGTGGCCGCATAGAGGAGCACCTGGAGCCCCAGCGCGAGCAGGAAGGGCGACGTCACCAGCAGCTTCAACCCGTCCAGCATGCCACCGCCCACCGGCCCCTCCGCCGCGGGCGGCTGGTGCTGCACGTCATGGGCCCAGCCGCTCAGCCGGCGCACGCACTGCGCACTCACCTCCAGCAGCACCACGGAGAGGAGGATGAGGTTGACGGGCCCCAGGGGCTCGGCGAGGCGGCCCACCAGGAAGGGCCCCACCAGCATCCCCGTGGTGCCTCCCGCGGCGATGAAGCCGAAGAGGCGCTTGCCCTGCCCGCTGGCGAAGACGTCCGCCATGAAGCTCCAGAAGATGGAGACGACGAACAGGTTGTAGACGCTCAGCCAGACGTAGAAGACGCGCGCCACCGTCTCGCGGGCCACGCCCCACTTCAGCAGCGCGAAGAAGGCCACGAGGTTGAGGAGGAAGAAGCGGTAGACGCGGGGAATCACGATGCGCCGCGGCCAGCGCGCCACCAGCGCGGAGAAGGCCGGTACCGCCGCCAGCATCACCAGGAAGGTGGCGGTGAAGAGCCAGTCCAGCCCCTTCACGCTGCCCGCCGTCCCCATCTCGTTGCGGATGGGCCGGAGGATGGCGTAGCCGCACATGAGCGTGAAGAAGTAGAGGAACGACCAGAGGACCGCTCCCACCTCCTCGTCCCGGACATCCACGAATCGCTTGAGCATGGGTGAAGGCCGCGCGCGTTGAAGGAAGCCTGGATGCCTGGACCCCGGCCGGGCGCGTGCGCGGACCAACCGGGACCGGGGCAGTGTATTCCCGGCTTCCCCGTCCAGGGAGAGAACGTACGCCGCCGGCCCAGGTCGCACGCGCACGGGACGGAGGACGTGGCTCGCGGGCCACGTCCTCCCTCGTCCCCGGCTACTTCCCGGCGGCGAGCGCCTCGCGGAGGGTGGCCTCCACGCGGGGCAGCGCCTCCTCGATTTCCTTCACCGAGGTGGCGCCCACGGACAGGCGGAACCAGCCGGTGTCCTCGGGGAGGCCGAACGCCTGGAAGGGCACCACCGCGAAGCTCGCCTTCTCCAGCAGCAGCTTGCGGATGTCGTCGTTCGTCTTCAGGCCGCCCTTGCCAATCAGGTCGAACCGCACGGACAGGTAGATGGCGCCCTGCGGGGCGATGTGCTGCACCGGCAGCCCCGCCTCGCGCATCCGCGTGAAGCCGCGGTGGAGCGCCTCCAGCCGCTCGTCCACGCGCTGGCGCATCACCTCGAGGAAGGACTCCGTGGCCTTCGTGTCGTCGAGGTAGCGGGCCACCGCCACCTGCTCGGCCTTGGGAGCCCACGCGCCCACGTGGCCCAGCACGTCGCGCATGCGCGCGATGATGGTCGGCGGACCCACGCCCCAGCCCACGCGCACGCCCGTGGAGGCGAAGGCCTTGGAGATGCCGTCCACGAAGACGGTGTACGGCGCCACCTCGGGCACCAGCTCCACCGGCGTCACGTGCTTCACCGCGCCGAAGCTCAGCACCCAGTAGATCTGGTCGTACATGAGGATGAGCGGCTTCTGGCCGCGCTTCTCACGCTCGCGGTTCTCCGCGACGATGCGCTCGCAGATGGCGGCCAGCGCGTCCGGCGCAATCATGGTGCCGGTGGGGTTGAGCGGGCTGCACAGGCATAGCAACCGCGCGGAGGACAGGTGCGGAGCAAGTTGCTCCAGCGTGGGCATGAAGCCGTGCGCGGCGTCGGTGGGCACCACCACGCTCTTCGCGCCCAGCATGTACGCGTAGTGGTTGTTGTTCCACGAGGGCACCGGGTAGACGACCGTATCCCCCTCATCCAGCACGGCGCGGTAGGTGCCGTAGATGATGGGGCGGGCGCCGCCGGCGATGACGATGCCCTCCAGCGGGTACTTCAGGCCGAGCGCGCGCTCGTAGAAGCGCTGCACCGCCTGGCGCAGGTCCAGCACGCCGTCGGACGGCGGGTAGTTCGTCTCCCCGGCCTGGAGCGCGGTGGCGATGTTCGCCCGCAGCCCGTCCGGGATGGGGAACTCCTTCGGGGCGAAGTCGCCCACCGTCAGGTTGCACACCTTCTGGCCCTTGGCGACGAGCTCCCGGATTTGCGCGGCGATTCGCAGGATCTCGCTGCCGACGAGACCCCGCGCCATGGTGCCCACGGTGGTGTCATCCCGTGACGGGCGGGGAAGGGAGGTGAGGTCGATTGCCATGAGGTGTTGCTCTCCGGTTCGTTCGCGTTGAGGGGGGCCACGCGGACTGCGGCCGGGCGCGCACCATATCCGCGGCACGCCCCCCCGTGTCTCATGCATTTGCATGCGCTCGCGGGGGTGCCGCCGCTTCAATTTTCCGGGAGAGGGCTTCCGCCGGCCGGCCCGCCGAGCGCAGGGCACCCGGGCCCCCTGGGCTTCTCCGGACAGGTGGGATTTCCGCGTTCCCCGTCCCGCCTGTCCCACCCGTATTCCCGCGCGCTCCGGCCATCCGATATGCCTCCCGGCGGCGCGTCGTTGTTCATGGCGACAGCGCCGGGGACGGGCGGCACGGCTCCCGGCGCTTCAATCCCACACCCCTGAGGGCCACCCACGGCCACGCGGACCTCGCGCGCCGGACGGGAGCCCCTTGTCCCGAGGTAGACCATGAAGCTCCTCAAGCGCGGCCTGCTGGTCCTGTCGTCCCTCCTGGTGACGTCCTCCACCGCGGCCGCGGCGGACCGTCCCATCAACACGCGCATCTTCGGCACGCGCGCCGTCATCGCGTGCGACCCGGTGGAGCAGTCCTGCGGCATGGCCGTCATCTCGTTCCCCAGCGGTGTCAGCGGGCTGGTGCCCTATGGCCGCTCGGACCTCGCGGTGGCCACCATGGCGCTGCCCTCGGTGGATGACGCGAACGCCGTCATCGCGCGCATCGACTCGGGCGAGGCGCCGCAGGACGCCATCGACACCGTGCTCACGGCGGACCCGCTGGCCTCCATCCGCCAGCTCGCCGCAGTGAAGCTGAACCCGGACGGCACCGTGACGGTGGGCCAGCGCTCCGGCGCGGAGACGAGCCACTTCACCTGCTCCGTCAAGGGCAGCACCTTCGTGGTGCAGGCCAACAACATGAGCACCGGTGAGATGTGCGACGTCATGGCGGAGGCCTACCAGCAAGCCCGGGGCAGCCTGCCGCAGCGGCTGCTCGCCTCGCTCAAGGCCGGCGCGCGCGTGGGGGGTGACCGCAACGGCGAGCGCTCCGGCGTCATCCGCGTGTGGAACAGCACGAATCCCTCCGCCTTCTTCACGCACGTGCTCGCCGACGCCTCCGTGCACGCGAGCATGACGGCGCTGCGGGATTTGGAGGTGCAGCTCAACCGCCACCAGGGAGTCCTCGCTCCGACGTATGCGGCGGACCTCGTGACGCTGGACAAGGACACCGCCCGGTTCATGAAGCGCGCGCTGCGCAAGCTCGGGTACTACGACGGTCCGCTGGACGGCACCTGGCCCGCGGGCGCCGAGAAGGCCCTGGCTGACTTCACCTGGAACAACTGCTTCAACGACAAGCCCACCGTGGTGGAGGACGGCGTGCGGAAGATTGACGGCGTGCTCGTGCGCTTCCTGCGCAACACGGACCTCGACGCGCTCGCCCCGGCGACGCCTCCGGCGCAGTGAGGGTGTGAAGTTCCTGGAGGGCACTCCGTCCCCACGGCTTCCACATCGTGACGCTGGCACCCGGGCGCCGCTCGTGAGAGAGGGAGGCCGCCGGCCCTGACCGAGCGGGCCGCCAGGAGAGGACGATGAAGCGGTCTGGACGCGGGCTGACGTCGCTGTTGCTGGCTGGATGCATCGGAGTCGCCGGGTGCAAGAAGGAGGAGCCACCTCCGACGCACCCGGCCGCAGAGCTTCCCGCGCCGGATGACGCGCCCGCCCAACCCTCTCGTCCGCCCGAGGGCACCGTCCCCCGTGAAGGCGAGGCCGCCGCCAACCCGCCCGTGCATGTCGTCGTCCCCGCCGATGGTGGCACGGGGGCTCCCGTGCAGACGGGGGACGACGCTCCCGAGACGGCGCCCCAGGGATCCACGGGCGGCACGGCTCCGGCTCCGGCTCCCGTGCCGGCTCCGGCGAACGCGGCGAACCAGCCCCCAGAGGACCTGAAGAACCGCGAGTGGACCGCGGGCAACGTGGAGCTGAAGCGCCGTCCGGGGATGCCCGTGACGCTGCGCTCGGTGCGCGCGGGGCAGCACGCGGACTATGACCGCGTGGTGTTCGAGTTCGAGGGGACGCAGCTCCCCGGCTACGCGCTGGAGTACGTGGACACGCCCATCATCCAGTGCGGCTCGGGCGACCCGACGCCGGTGGCCGGCCAGGGTTGGCTGCAGGTGCGCTTCACGCCCGCGCGCGCTCACAATGACCAGGGTCAGGCAACCGTCGCCGAGCGGGAGATGAAGCCCAACCTCCCCATCCTCGTGGAGCTGGAGCGCACCTGTGACTTCGAGGGCGAGGTGACGTGGGTGCTCGGCAACAAGAAGCCCAACAAGTACCGGGTCATGGAGCTGCGCGAGCCGGCCCGGCTCGTGGTGGACGTGCAGCACTGAGGTGTCGCGGTTCTCGGCGCGGTCCGCGCGGGGCCGCGCTGGGGCTCGGCGTGCCGGCTGCGCCCGCGTGAGCCTACCTTCCGCCGCGGAGCTCCTCCGCCAGCCGGTCCAGCCCCGCGAGCAGTGTGGGGTACCGGTCGCGGGTCCCCGCGCCTCGTGCCCGCAGCGCCATGGCCAGCACCGCGGGCATGTTCAGCGCCGCGTCGCCCCGGAGCCGCTCGCGGTACACGCGCGCCCAGTCCTCCGGCACGCGCAGGGACCAGTTCCGCGGGTCCACCGTGCCGGGCGTGTTGTACGTCTCCGTCATCCCCAGCAGGTCCGTGAAGAACACCATGACGTTGCGCGCCCGGCTGGCGAACAGGTCCGCCAGCTTCGCCTGCGCGAGCTGTCCCGGGTCCTCCGCCAGTCTCCTCGCGAAGGCCTCGCGCCCTGCTTCTTCCGGACACAGGCGCCACGCGAGGTAGTCCGCCTGCGCCTTCAGCGTCCCGCGCCACTGCCACTCGCCCACCAGCCGCCACAGGGACTTGGTGTCGTGGTTGCCCACCATCACCCAGTCCTCGGGCGCCACGTTCTCACTGCGGTACACGTCCGCGGGGTTGTTGAGGTCGGCCTTCTGCGTCACCCGGAAGCGCCCCAGCCCGTACTGCGCCAGCACGCGCTCCAGCGGATACGGCAGCGTGCTCAGCACCTCGCTCAGCAGGTCGCCCAGGTCGCGCCCGTTGCGCCTTGCCGCACCCACCACCGTGTCGAAGAGGACGCTGTAGCGGCGCACCTGCTCCGGGGTGAGGGACTTCACCTCCCCATCCGCGTACCGGGGCACCGTGCGGTCCAGCTGCTCCGGGTGCACCAGCGCGTAGCGCGCCAGGTCCGGGTGGTCCGGCAGGTCCGGCGAGGAGAAGAGACGCGCCCCGTGCTGCACCGCCCACAGTGCGTCCGGCACGTCCGAGCGGTACACCCACGGACACACCAGCCCGTGCGGGTGGTCCAGCCGCAGCCCGTCGTACTCGCCGAGCATCTTGTCCATGCGCGCGTTCATGAAGCGCAGCACCGGCCCGGCCCGCTGCCCGGCGGCCACTCCGGCGTAGTCCGGCTCGAAGTACTGCTCCGGGTCCAGCACCGGGTAGTTCCACGGCTGGCCATCCGGGTTGGTGCGGCTGGGCGGCGCGCCCATGAGGTACTTGCGCAGGAACAGCCCCTGCCACGCCCATGTGTCTCGCGGTGAGAAGCCAATCTGCAGGTCGCCGTACAGCTTCAGCCCGCCGCCCACCACGCGCTCGCGCAGCGCCTGGTGCTGGACGTGCACGAGGAACTGGAAGAAGGCGTAGCGCTCCAGCGACTCCGCGTACCGGGCCTCCAGCTCGACGACGCGCGCGGCGGCCGAGGCTTCCTCCTCGCGGCGGGGGCTCCACAACCGCCCGTCCAGCGAGTCCGCCCAGCGACGCCAGTCCGGCTCATGCTTCTCCTCGCACAGCACGTCGAAGAGGGCGTCGCGGAGCAGCCACGCGTGGTGCTGCCGCCGGAAGGTGGCGAAGCGAGCGGCCAGCTCGCGGATGGCGGAGGAGGCATCCGGAGCCTCGCGCTGGCGGCGGAACGACTCCCACGCCTCGTGCAGCAACGCGAGCTGCGTGCGGAACGCGTGGCGGTAGCGCTCCCCCGGGCCGGAGCTCCTCGGGCGGCTGGCGGCGAGGCCGGCCACGCGCCCGCACGGCAGCAGGGCGCCCCAGGGCTCGGGCTCCTCCAGCACAGCGAGCGACACGTCGAGGACGTTGCGAGAGAAGAGCGTGGCGTCGTACGGCGAGGCGTTGAACTCGGTGGTCTGCCCCTGCGGGCCCAGCTGGATGCCGTTGAAGCCCAGCTCCCGCGCGAAGCCGAGGAAGCGCGCCGCTCCCTCCGAGTAGGGCGAGCCCCAGCCGAGGTCCTCCCCCGGGAGTTGCGGGAAGCTGGGGTCGTGGATGCTCAGCACCAGATTGCGGACGTCGAGCGCGGCCAGGGCCTCGGTGACGAGTCGGTGGTGGTCTTCGGGCAGCGGGGCAGGAGCCATGACGGGAGACAGCCGACCCTACGGGCCCCCGCGCGAGCCGCCAACCCTCCTGAAGGGCAGACGTTCAACATCCAGCGCCCTCGCTCACTCCTGACGAGCCTGAGGCATCGGCCGGGGCTCGCCACCGCCACCGTGGGGCTCGTGCTCCTGCGGGGGACGCATGTGGAAGAGCTTCCGCAGCTTGCGGGCCATCCACGTGCGGCCGTCCACCAGGATTTCGTACACCGTCGGAATCACCAGCAGCGTCAGCAGCGTGGACGTAATCACGCCGCCAATCACCGCGCGACCCAGCGGCGCGCGGAAGTCACCACCCTCGCCCGCGCCGATGGCCACCGGCACCATGCCGGCCACCAGCGCCAGCGTCGTCATGATGATGGGCCGCAGGCGGATACGTCCCGCCTCGATGAGCGCGTCTCGCAAGGGCAGGCCCTTCGCGTGAGACCACTTGGCGAAGTCGATGAGGAGGATGGCGTTCTTCGCGACGATGCCCATCAGCAGGATGACGCCGATGAGGCTCATGATGTTGAGCGTGTCACCCGTGACGAGCAGCGCCAGCACCACGCCGATGAGCGACAGCGGCAGTGACAGGAGGATGGCCAGCGGGTCCAGGAACGAGCCGAACTGGATGACCAGGATGAGATACATCAGCACCACCGCCACGCCGAGCGCGATGAATACCCGCATGAAGACCTCCGCCTGGTCCGCGGACTCGCCGCCCGTCGTCAGCGTGTAGCCCGCCGGGAGCTGCACCCGCGCCACCCGCTCCTGGATGTCCGTCATCACCTCCGTCAGCGAGCGCCCCTGCGTGTTCGCCTGGATGTTGATGACACGCTCGCGGTCCAGGTGCGTAATCTGCGCCGGCCCCAGCGTCTGCCGGATGTCCGCCACCTGTCCCAGCGGCACCAGCCGGGGCGTGCCACCCTGCCCCCCGGCCACGGCGATGGGGAGCTGTGCCAAATCACTCGGGCTGTCACGCGCCTCGGGCGCCAGGCGAAGCATCACGTCCCGCGTCTCGCCGATGGGGTCCACCCAGTCCCCCACGTCCAGGCCCGCGAAGGCCGGCCGCAGCACCTGGGCCACCTGCCCCACCGTCACGCCGAGCTGCCCCGCCAGCCCGCGGTTCAGCTCCACCTCCAGCTCCGGCTTCTGCCCGCGCGTGGACAGTCCCACGTCCACCGCGCCCGGCACCGCTTCCATCTCCTTCCGCACCTGCTCCGCGAGCTGCGTGAGCATCCGCTGGTCCGGGCCCCTCAACTCCAGCTGAATCTGCTTGAAGGCCCCGCCGAAGCCGGACGTGAAGACGGACACCTTCGCGCCGCCGATGACCCGCAGCTCATCGCGGAAGATGCGGCCCAGCGCGTCCTGACTCACGTCCCGGTCCCCCTTCGGCGTGAGCCGCACGTACACCAGCGCCTGGTCCACGCCCGGCGCGCTGAGCGGCAGCGGCACGCCGATGGTGCTGTACGTGTACGCCACCTCCGGGTGCGCCCGGGTGATGCGCACCACCTCCTCCACCTTGCGCCGCGTGTAGTCCAGGCTGGAGCCCGGCGGCGTCTCCACCAGCACCTCCACCTCCGCGCGGTCACTCACCGGCACGAAGCCCGCGCCTCCCACCGTGGCCTGCAAGCCCAGCGCGCCCACCAACGAGCCCACCGCCACCAGCACCATCGCCAGCCGGTGGTCCAGCGCCCAGGCGATGACGCGCTTGTAGCGCTGCGCCTGCCGGTCGAACCAGCGGTTGAAGCGCGTCAGCGCGCGGGAGATGAAGTCGCGCCGCGCTGCCTGCTCCACCTGCGGGTCCGGCCAGTACGCGCTCAGCATCGGGTCCAGCGAGAAGGAGACGAACAGCGACACCAGCACCGCGCACGCAATCGTCAGTGCGAAGGGCTTGAACCACTGCCCCGCCACCCCGTACATGAAGGCCACCGGCACGAACACCGCGACGATGGAGAAGGTGGTCGCCGACACCGCGAGCCCGATTTCGGACGTGCCCTCGCGCGACGCGGTGTAGTGGTCCTTCCCCATCTCGATGTGGCGGACGATGTTCTCGCGCACCACGATGGCGTCGTCGATGAGGATGCCGATGGCCAGCGTCAGGCCGAGCAGCGACATCGTGTTGAGCGTGAAGCCGAAGGCCCACACGCTGATGAACGCCGCGAGCACGCTCACCGGCAGCGCGAGGCCGGTGATGACGGTGGAGCGCCACGAGTTGAGGAAGACGAACACCACCAGCACCGTGAGCAGCGCGCCCTCCAGCAGCGCCGACTGCACGTTGTGCACCGCCTGCTCCACGCGGACGCCCGCGTCGCGGACGATGGCCAGCTTCACCCCGGCGGGCAGGCGCCTCTGCAATGCCTCCACGCGCTCGCGCACCGCGTCCGCCACCTCGGTGGTGCTGTAGCCCTTGGCCTTGAGCACGTCGATGCCCACCGCCTGCGCGCCGTCGAAGAGCGCCAGCGTGCGCGGCTCCTCGGCCCCCACGAAGACGTCCGCCACCTGCCCCAGGCGGATGACCTGCCCGCCTCGCGTGGCCACCACCATGTTCCGGAAGTCCTCCGCGCCCGCCAGCCGGCCCTTGAGCCGGATGGAGGACTCCGCCAGGGGCGCGTTGATGCGGCCCACGGGCGCCGCGAGGTTCTGCGCCTGCAGCGCCCCCACCACCTCCGCCACCGACAGGCCCGCCGCCTGGAGCGCCCCCGGCCGGACCTGCACCGTCATCTCCCGCTCCACCTCGCCCACCACGTCCGCCTGCGCCACGCCCGGCACCGAGCGCAATTCGCCCACCACCAGCGGGTCCGCCACGCGAGACAGCGCCGCCACGTCGAGCTGCTCCGAGGTGAGCGTCAGTGAGACGATGGGCTGGTCCGCCGGGTCGAACCGCGTGAGGATGGGCTCCTCCATCTCCTGCGGCAGGTCCGCCCGCTTGCTGGAGATGGCGTCGCGGATGTCCTGCGAGGCCTCCTGGATGTCCTTCTCGAAGTCGAAGAACACCGTGAAGGTGGCGAGGCCATCGGTGGCGCTGGACGTCGTCTCCTTCGGGTCCACCCCGCTGATGGCGAAGACGGCGTCCTCAATCGGCTCGACGATTTCACGCTCCACCGTGTCCGGTGACGCGCCCGGGTAGGCGATGGTGACGTTGATGACGGGCTGCTGGACGTCCGGGAACTCGTCCGTCTCGAGCTGCCAGAGGGCGACGAGGCCGAAGACGACCAGCGCCACCATCGCGGTGATGGTGACGATGGGGCGCTTGATGGCGAAGTCGGAAATGAACACGCGGTGACTCCCGGCGGAAAGCGATGGAACGCGAGCGGCCTCAGGGGGACTGCTGCCTCTGCGGCGCTTCCGAGCCGCCCACGCCCGGCCATTCGGACTCCACGGGCTTCGACTCGGGGCGCCGCGCCTCCACCTTCACGCGAGTGCCCTCGCCCACCGCGTCGCGCGCCGAGCCGAGCACCACCACGTCTCGCGCCCGCAGCCCGGAGCGGACCTCCACCTGCTGCGCGACGGCGTCCCGCAGCCCCAGCGTGACGGGCACGCGCTGCACGCGCCCGTCCTGGATGCGCAGCACCCCCGGCTCACCGTTGGACTCGACGACGGCGTCCAGCGGCACCGCGAGCGCCTGCTTCGCCTCCGAGGCCACGCGCCCCTCCGCGAAGAGGCCCGCCAGGAGGTGGAGGTCCGTGTTGGGAATGGCCACGTAGATGCGCACCTGGCCGGTGGCGGGGTCCACCACGGGGTTGATGCGCTCCACCTTGCCGCTGACGGTGTTGTCGGCATGACCGGTGACCTGGAACTCCACGGGCGTGCCCACCTTCACCTGCGCCAGCAGGGCCGCGGGCACGGAGGCCTCCAGCCGCAGGGTGCGCGGGTCCACGATGGTGAAGAGGGGCGCGCCGGGCTGCACGACGTCGCCCTCGCTCGCCTGGCGCTCGCTCACCACGCCGTCGAAGGGCGCGGTGATGCGCGCGCGGCCGAGCTGCTCTTGCGCCAGGGCCAGCCGCGAGCGGGCCTCCGCGAGCTGGGCCTCCGCCTGGGACACCGCGAGCTGGGCCCGCTCGAAGTCCCGCTGGGTGATGACGCCTTCCTTCGCCAGCTTCGCGCTGCGCTCCTCCTCGGCCCGGGCCACCTGCACCGCGCTGCTGGCCGTCCGAGTGGCCGTGCGGGCGGCGATGACCTGGTCCCGCAGGGTGGCATCCTCGATTCGCGCCAGCTCCTGGCCCTTCTTCACCACCTGCCCCTGCTCGGCCTTGATGCCGAGGATGGTGCCGCCCACCTCCGCGCGCACCGCGGCCGCCGTGCGCGCCTGCAGCGTGCCGGAGATGCCAGGGCCGGATTGCAGCTCACGCAGCTCCGCGCGGGCCACGTTCTCCTGCCCGAGCGTCACCACCGGCGCCTCGGGCCGCCGCGCCGCCGCGCCCTCCGGGCCCTTGTCGCAACCGGCCGCGGCACAGGCCACCGCCAGCAGCAGCCCGAGCCCCCGGCTTCGTGTCCTCCCGTTCACCTGCGCTCGTCTCACGGCGCGTCTCCCGTCGTCCGCCCGCCTGGCCCATACCCCCGGCGAGCCGGCTAACCATGATGTCGGCCCCCTGCCTCGGGTAGCCGCTCATTGGGTCCTCACACACCCGAATGTCACGCCCCGTCCGCTGCACGAAAGTGGAGCAGGCGTGCTGGCGAGCACTCATCGGGTGTGCCGGGCTCCCACGGAGCGCGGACGTCCGGGAGGCGACGGGCTACCGCGTGCGCGGCGGCACCTCGCTCATGAGGAGCGTGCCGGTGCGGAAGTGGACGCGCTGGCCGCAGCCCGGGAGCTGCGCCTTGCCGGGGCAGCTCACCGGCTCGGTGGCGCGCGTCGACGACGAGAAGCAGAGGGCCCCGTCGGCGTTCCACTCGGCCTCCAGCAGCCACGTCTCGGAGTCCGCCTGCAGGCCGAGCCCGTCATAGACGTTCACCCAGTTGCCGTCCTTCGTGTACGAGGTGCCGTCCCCGCAGAAGTCCGCCCGCACCATGCGCGTGCAGGCCTGGTGATGGTCCGCGAGGCTTCGGCCATCCGCCGTCGTCCCCCAGGGGCGGTAGCCGAAGCGCACGCACTTGGCGATGGCCGCGCCCTCGCACGCGAAGGTGAAGACGGTGACGTCGTCGACCCGCGCGCCGCCGCCGGTCACGCCCTGCTCGTGGTTCCAGCGTCCCAGGACGGGAATGGCGCCCAGCGCGGAGCCATCCGCGGCGGAGCACGCCGGCTTCCAGGTGCCGTCCGTCGTGTCGAGGTAGGAGACGCGATAGGACCACACGTCCTCGTCCCTGCCCCTACCGGGCCGGATGCCGTCCACCCGCAGGTCCACCTTGGTGCCGTCCGCGAGGTTGCCGACGAAGCGCGCGCCGAGGAAGTCCATGCCGGCCAGCGCGTGGGGCCCGTCGAAGCCGTGGAAGACGCTGCCTTGCAGCCACACCGCGCTCATCGGCTCATCCACCGAGCTCGCGCGCTGGACGCCCGCGAAGCTCACCGAGACGAGCGGCTGTCCCAGCTCCGTCCCGTTGAGATTGCGTCCGTTGAGATTACGCCCGTTGAGGTTCCGCCCGTTCGGCGAAGCCAGCTCCGCCACACGGGACTGGAGCGTGGACGCCTCGGGCTCCGCCACCCCACCCGCGCACCCCACCAGCCCCCAGGCGGCAACCACCGCCCCCACCACGCGTTTCGCACCCATGACCCGACCTCCCATCCCGACCCCGTCCTACGCCGTGCAAGATTTGCAGTGGCTCCAGGCCTCGCAAGCCGCACGCACGCCGGCGGACACTTGCATCGTCCACCGGCTGGCAACGCACTGGCATGGCAGGGCAGTCACGGGGTTCCACCGTCCGGTAGCATGCGGTGTCACGGTGTGTGCCCGGTGCATGCGAGCAGGCGGAGGGGCTCAGCGCCCTGGAGCCGGCGGGTCCGCGCACACGCGCAGGCCCACCGTCACGTCACGCAGCGAGGGCTCCGGCAGCTCCCGGTTGGTGGAGCGCGCCGAGGTGGCCGCGAAGGCGAAGCTGCCCCCGCGCGCCACCGCCTTGCCCGGCTCCAGCCACGAGCGCGTCCACTCCCAGACGTTGCCGGCGAGGTCGTCCACGCCGAAGGGGCTGCGCGACGCGGGGTGGCTGCCCACCTCGTCCGGGCCGAAGCCGCCGGGCTGCTTCCCATAGGTGGCGTCGATGTTGGCGTCGTCCGGGGCCAGCGTGTCGCCGTGCGGGTACTCGCGGCCATCCACGCCCCGGGCCGCGCGCTCCCACTCCAGCTCCGAGCACAGCCGCGCCCCGGGCACGCCGCCGGTGGAGGACAGCCAGGACGCATAGGCCTCCGCGTCCTCGAAGGTGATGCCGCTGACGGGGAAGCGCAGCCAGTCCTGCTCCTGGCGGCGCGCACGGCTGGCATAGCGCAGCTTCTCCCCGGCGCGCGCCACGTAGGGCTCGCCGCCGGGCTGGAAGCGAAGCCGCCAGGTGCCGTCGACCCGCTCCAGCGCGAGCAGCCCCGCGTACCCACCGGTGACCACGCGAGGCAGGCGCCGGGCGCGCTCCCCGGGAGGCAGCGCCTCCACGAAGCGCAGCCAGTCCGCGTACGTCACCTCGTGGCGGGCGATGAGGAAGCCCGGCACCTCCACGGCGTGCAGCGGCACCGCGTTGAAGAACTCGCGCACGCTGGCGTCGGCCGCGCTGCCGAAGCGAACCTCGCCCGGGGGCACGAAGACGAAGCCCTCCGGCACCGCGCCCGCGCGAGGCAGCGGCACGCCCAGCCGCCGCGACTCTCCCCGCCGGAGCAGCACGGGCTGCACCACCGGCTCGTGGCCCAGCGCGCGCAGGGAGAGCTGGTAGCGGCCCGGTGGCACCTGCAGGTCCACCCACGGCCCTCCGGCGAGCGTCAGCGGCTCTCCCGGCTCCTCACGGCCCTGGGTGTCGCGCTTCAGCGGCCGCAGCTCCACCTGGGCTCCGGAGGTGGGCGTCTCCAGCGTGAGGCGCGCGGGCGCATTCCACCGCTGCCAGCGCGCGCCCGCGGCGTCATACAGCCTCATGCGCTGCAGCAGCGTGGGCAGCGTCGCGGTGTCGCCGTCCTGCTCGGCCCACAGCGCCCGCTCGTAGAGGAAGTCCGCCAGCGCCTCGCGCACGTCGGGGCGGCCCGGCGCCAGGGCCAGCGCGCGCTCCAGCCTCCCGGCCACCGCGTCGTACTGGTGGCGCACCCGCGCCGCCTGCGCGCCCGCCCGGCCCCAGAGCTTGTCGGCGTCCGACTTGCGGCCGCTGGTGTAGAGGCGGAAGGCCTCGGCGCGCTCGGAGCCGAGCGACTCGCGCTCATGCCCCACCGCCCGCAGGGCGAGCGCGGCCTCCTGGAGCTCGGCGCGCACCTGCGTGTCCAGGCCCCAGCGCTCGCGCAACCGGAGGCCGCCGTAGACGAGCGCCAGCGACAGGACGAAGCCCGCCGCCAGCGCCTGCCGCATCCGCCGGCTGCGCACCACCGTGCGGCGGGAGGCCCGGAGGAAGTCCTGCTCGCGCCGCGTGAGCTCCGCCGGGTCCAACTGCTTCGTCTCCGCGAGCTGGCGGGGCCCCCACAGCGCCTCGCGGGCGTGGCCCAGCTTCTCCCAGTGCCCGGCGGCGGCCTCCAGCCGGGCCTGCACCTCGCGGCGCTCGGCCGCCTCCGCCAGCCAGCGCGCCAGCGTGCCCCAGCCGGAGAGCAGCGCCTCGTGGGCCAGCTCGTACGAGGTGCCCTCCTGGGCCTCGCGCGCCACCAGCAGGCGCGCGTGCACCAGGGCCTCCAGCGCGGCGCGGTGGCGCGTGTCGTCGCCCACCAGCTCCCGGTCCGTCTTGCGCGCGCGGGTGCCGTCCGCGGTGACGAGCCGCAGGAGCACGCCCCGCGCCGCCGCGCGCTGGTCCGGCAGGAGGCGTGCCACCGCGGCGTCCGCGTGCCGCGCCAGCGCTCCGGCCACGCCGCCCAGCGAGTCCAGCGCCGCCTGCGTAATCACCCGGGCCGTGGCGTCACGCGCCTCCCAGAGCTCCGCCAGCGCGAACTGGAGCAGCGGCAGCCCGCCGTCGGCGGCGGTGGTGGAGGCGACGAGCGCGTCCACCAGCGCCTCGGACTCGAAGCGCACGCCCTTCACCCGCGCGGGGCCCGTCACCGCCTCGCGCGTCTCCTCGGGCGACAGGGCGCGGAGGAGGTACAGCGCGCGCGGCACCTCCGCTCCGAGCCCCGGCACCGAGGTGAGGCGGGTGAGGAAGTCGCTCCGGCCGGTGGCCAGCAGGCGCACCCCGCTGGCCCCTTCCGCGAGGCTGCCCAGCGCCTGCCCCGCCAGCGCCGCCTCCACCGGGGAAGCCAGCGTCACCAGCTCCTCGAGCTGGTCCATATAAAGGAGGAGTCCCTCGTGGGCGCCCAGCCTCGCGCGCAGCCGGCGGACGAGGGACGTGGGCTCGTTGCGCAGCGCCTCGGCCAGGGGCTCCTCTTCCATCTGGAGCAGCGGGGCGAGCGCGGCGGCCAGCGCCGCCATGGGCCTGCGCCCCGGCACCAGCCCCGCGGTGTGCCAGCGGCGCCCGTCCTCCAGCGCGCCCTCCACCACCGAGGGGAGGAGGCCGGCGAGACACAGCGAGGACTTGCCCACGCCGGAGTCGCCGGTGATGAGCAGGAAGGACTCGGCGCGCAGCCGCTCCAGCACCGCGCGCTGCTCACGCCGGCGGCCGAAGAAGACGGCCCGGTGTTCCGCCTCGAAGGCCTGGAGGCCGCGGTAGGGGTTGCCCTCGGGCACGTCCGTGGGCGTCTCCTCGCGGGACAGGCCCTCCAGCGCGTCCAGGAGCTGCGCGGCGGAGGCGTAGCGCTCGGAGGGCTCGCGGCGCAGGCACCGGTCGATGATGCCCGCGAAGGCGGCGTCCACGCCGGGCGCGGCCTCTGCCAGCGGGCGCGCGTCGCGGGTGCGCACCACGCGGGGCAGCTCACGCCAGGGCACGTCCCGGAAGGGGCCCCGGCCCGCGCACAGCTCGTAGAGGACGATGCCCAGGGAGTACACGTCGCCGCGCGCCGTGAGCTCCTCGCCCGCCCAGGCCTCGGGGGACATGTAGTAGGGCGTGCCCACCAGCGCGCCGCTCGGCAGCGAGGGGAGGAAGACGCCGTCCAGCGAGCGGGCTCCGAGGTTGGGGCTGGCGTCCGGGTCCAGGTCGTCGGGCAGCTTCGGGGGCTCGGCGCCGGCGCGGGAGGCGGCCTCGGCCGGCTCGGCGGCCTCGTCCAGCAGCTTGGCGAGCCCGAAGTCGAGCAGCTTCACCTCGCCGCTCTCGGTGAGCACGGCGTTGCCGGGCTTGATGTCCCGGTGGAGCACCCCGCGCCGGTGCGCGGCGCTCAGGCCGCGGGCCAGGTCCCGACCCATGGCCAGCACCCGCTCCCACGGCTGGGGCTTGGAGAGCCGGTCCAGGCTGACGCCGCGGATGAACTCCGAGACGAGGTAGGGCTGCTCCTCCAGTTGTCCCACCCGGTAGAGGGTGACGACGTTGGGGTGCTGGATTCGGGCGGCGGCCCGGGCCTCCACGAGAAAGCGGGCCAGGGCGTTGGGCCCGAGCGCGGGGATGAACTTCACCGCCACCGGGCGCTCGAGCAGCGTGTCGTGGGCGAGGTACACCCGGCCCGTCCGCCCACGGCCGATGGGACGCACGAGGCGGTACTCGTCGAACTCCTCTGGAGGAGTCCACGTGTCCTTTGGCTGGGTGGAGGCGGCGGGGGTGCCCACAGGGGGTGCCTATGAATCCACCCGCGAGGGGTCAACCGGGCGGGGGCGGGGAACGATGCACAGCGGAACAGTGGCGCCCCGAGTGTCCGGTGGCGGGCAGTGGGAGTGTCTCCTGGCTCAGGTCCCCTGCCCGCCCTTCCCCCGGACCTTGCTGGGCTTGAGCATGTTGCGGATTTTGTTCTCCAGGTCCTGTGGCAGGCACGGCTTGGCGACGAACTCGTCTGCGCCGGCCTCCCTGGCATGCTCGGCGTTGCCGGCGAGCACGTGGCCGGTGAGCGCCATGACGGGGATGTCCCGCGTGCGCGCGTCCTGCTTGATGAGACGCGTGGCCTCCCAGCCGTCCATGACGGGCAGGGACAGGTCCATCAGGATGATGTCGGGCTCACCGCCCTGCGCCTTCTCCACCGCCTCCACGCCGTTGCGGGCGGTGTCCACCTCGAAGCCGACGAACTCCAGGTACTCCGCATACATCTCTCGCGCGTCATCGAAGTCGTCGACGACGAGGACGCGCTTCTTGTTGCCGGAGGGTGAGGGGAGCGCGTTGGCGGGGGCCTCGTCTTCCGGGGCTGGCATGGCCGTTCGCTTCATGGAACCGACGCCTCACGTGTAGGGAAAGGGCGGGTGGGAATCTATGCACGCCCTTTCCCCAGTGCCCACCCCACGCCCCGGATGGGACATGGGACGGAGGCGCCAGGGAGCGTTCGGTAGAAGACGCTCGGTGTCAGTTGTTGGGCCTGTAGACGTGGACCCGGCGTCTGCCGGGCTCGCTCTCGGACTGTTCAGAGCGTGCCACGATGGGCTGGTCAGAGGAGTCCAGCGCGAAGGAGACTTGAACCGGGATCAACCCAGGAGTCTTCCTCAACTGGCTTCCTACAGGCTCCCATGCTCCAGCGTTCCAACGTCGAACGTAGAGGACTTGGGGTCCATCCGCGACTTCCTCCTCCACAACCAGCGCCACCAATCTTCCCTGAGCGTCCAAGGTGAGTGCAGCCACTCCAGAATCGGTCGCCCCGGGGTAGAGGCTGATAGGGTCACCGAGGGTCTCCCAGTAAGCCCCATTCCACCTCTGGAGCTGAGCGCTGCGCGCGATTCCATCCCATGTGGGTACGTCCAGGACAGGGGCTCCTGACGCATCTGCACTTAGGACACCAGGATACGCCTGTGTTGGCAGGTTGATAATTTTCCAAGCAGTGCCAGTCCAATACTTCATGTAGGCCGCAACCCAACCTGAGGAGTCCCTCTCACCCCAAGCGACCACAGGATTTCCGTCAATTCCCATTGCCATTCGAAGGCCGGAAACAGCTGAGTCTGGATTGACATTGAGCGCCTCTCCCACCTTCCCCCAAGCACTGCCATCCCAACGCCAGACCGAAATGGGGCGGCCACCCTGAGTGAGTTCGCGAAACGCGAGTGCAAGTTGCCCCTTTCCATTCCCCTTGAAGACCACCAAATCGGCACTGACCTGGTTGCCGAGCGTGACCGCCTGAGTTCCCACCATCTCCCACGTCACGCCGTTCCAACGGCGAACGGGAAAACTCATCGTCCCCGACTGTGAATACTCATCCCAGACAACAACAGGTCGCTTATTTCCATCGATTTCGAGCGCGCAGAAGGTGCTGTAGTAACTACCGTAGATGCCACCAAGCACCCCTCCCAGTTGCTCCCATTTGCTGCCGGTCCACCTGTTGACGCGGACTCCGTAGGGAGCTGATGCGGTGCCATCCAACCATGCCACTACAGGCTGACCCGACCCATCGATTTGAAGAGAGGAACTCCGCACCTCAGAACTCTCGGTCGGACTGGCACTCAGCGGCTCTCCCAGAGGCAGGTATCCGGGAACGGTCCACGTCCAATCCTGCTGGAGGGGCTCCACGGGGTTGCCCGCCAGGTCCGTCACGGTGCCATCGAGACTCACCTGCAGGGTTGCGTCAATAGGTAGGAGAGAAGCGGGTAGTATCGTCAGCGAGGTCCCTTCGGGCGCCAATACGACGTTTGCAGCGACGCCCCCTGCATCCGACAGCAGCTTCACGGACTCCGTATTCACGGTGGTCGGTTCGAGAGGCTCGGAGAAGATCGCCAGGATGGTCTGGTGCACGGAGATGGCTTGAGAGCCCGCCAGCGGCGTCTGCGAAACCCACCGAGGCCGCGTTCTATCCACCACAAGGGTGCGCGACTCACTCGTGAACCTGCGCTCACCAAGGGTCGCTCTCACGGAGAGCATGTGCGGCCCCTCATCGAGCGACTGGGCGCTCCAGCGGAGCTCATAGGGTGGAGCCAGTGTGGCAACAACCACTCCATCCACGAGGAGCTCGACCTCGTCTGGAGCAGACCCGGTCACCGTGGCGCTAATCTGCACGTTGCTGTTGGTGATTGACCGTGAGGTCACGAGCGTGACGACCAGTGATGAGGTGCCAGAATCCGGAACAGATGCGTCGGGTGTCCCGGAGTCCTCGACGTGAACATCCGGCTCGCCCCCATCCGGGCTCTCTGGAACCTGTTCGATCTCCGGCAGGTTGATGCAGGCCGAGGACAGCACGACGGCAAGCACAGCGAAGCATTTCAAGTAGCGCATGGCACGAGCAGACGATGCATTCGTCGTTCCGGGACGCGGAGCCACCGGCAGCCTCACGAACTCTGGAATTTCAAGACGTTCCTCAGCTTGCTGAACTACGCCGCCAGCTCGCCCCGTCCGACAAGCTGGATCCAGGTCCGAATCCTGGACTCCGCCTTCCAATCCCGCTCCAGATGGGGTCGCGGAGAAACAACAGCGCCCTCGCGGAGTCTCTCCGCGAGGGCGCTGTATCAAACAGCCGTCAACACCTTGCCCCGCTAACTACGGAGTGGGCATCGGAATGCCAACAAGCGTGGCGCTGACATTCACGGTGGCGGTCTGAGGCACTCCCCACGCGGACTCATACACGTCCGTGGAGGGGCTGGGCAGCAGGCCGAACGCCAGCACGAGATTGGCGGACTGTCCGGACGTGAAGGTAAGCGGAGTTCCCCCTGCCGGAGGCGTAGCAGGCAGGTACTGGAAGTAGAAGCGAGAGCTGTAATTGTTCGCAGCGGCCGTGGGGAAGTCCGGCCTCGGATCGGCGAGGATCACACTGCTACCAGAGAGATAGGGCGGCTCAAACGTCGCGAGGGGGAATCCAGTGATGTTTCGATTCCCATCAACCCACTCGCCAATGCTCGTGGTGTTCGCATCCCGGTTCAGGTCCGCCCTGAAGAACACCTGGACACTGGAACTACGCTGGATCATGGCCTGGTTGAAGTTCACCACGACAACTTCGCCGCTGTTGAGCTGGCCATTGTTGTTCGCATCGTAGAAACGCACCGTGGAGTCCACCGAAATGGCCGGAGGACTCGCGGGATCCCCAACGACGAAGGACACCGTCTTGGTCTGCGTCTGGTTGCTCACGGCCGACACGGCGCGGACGTACAGGTTGTACTCACGTCCCGCCTGGAGATTCCCCGACGGCGTCAGGCTCAGGACCGTGTTGCCCTGGAGCAGCGTCTTCGAGAGGGACAGCCCCTCCGCCAGGCCATACTCATTCGACAGGCCCACGATGACCGACCCGGGCTGAACCGGCTGGTTGAAGGCAATGTAGATGGACTCGCCCGAACGCAGCATGTTGTCCAGGGGCTGGGTAGAGGCCCCCGAGCTGCGGAGCGCCGCGAGGTTGGCGTAGTCGATCTCAAGCGGCCTGCCCGTATCGTAGGCCTGGGGCAGGGCCAGCGTCCGGATGGTGCCGTTGGTGGCGAGGTCCGAGCCCGAATAGAAAACGACGGTGCCCCCCGCCTCGAGGATACCGTCGCCGTTGGTATCCAGCGCGTTGACGATGACCCGGTAGTTGACCCCCAGCCGGTCCATCTCGAGCGGCGAGGGCACACCCGTGAAGGTCACGACGCCATCCGCCCCCGCCTGGGCCTCCACCACCACCGAGGAGTTATTGAACTGGGACAGACCCATGACCTTGCCGGCAGTGCCGACCTCAAGGGTGGCCCTGGCCCCCGCGGCCGGACGGCCACTCGGAGTCAGCAGGTTGAGCTGCACCGTGCCGTCAAGGGCCGCGAGCACCACGGGACCAAAGCTCGCGTTACCGTCGTTGATGGGGACGTTGCCCGCGGACGAGGGAACCACCGAGCTGGCGCGCAGCGTGGCATAGCCCGACCGGGTGAAGGTCAGCAGCACCTGGGCACCCGCCGGAACATTCGCGAACTCGAAGTTGCCCTTGGCGTCCGTGGTCGCCGACAGCACCTCCGCGGAGCTGCCGACGGTCATCTCCACCGTCACGGCATCCAGGGGCGCGTACCTCGTGCTCAGCACCTGACCCGACACGGTGCCCTTCGGCGTGGCCGGCGTCACCACCGTCACACTGTCCGGCTCACGCACGCCGTCCGCGATGCCGTCGCCGTTCTCGTCCTTCAGGTCCTCGCCACAGCCCAGCGCCAGGAACGGCACCACGGCAAACACCAGATGCTTCTTCATCTTCCCCGCCTTGAAAGGAATGGTCCCCAATATCGACACCCGAACACTTGAAAGAGCGAAAGGGCGTGGGGCGGACACTCTCCGACCCGAGCCTCTCCCGTCAAGACGGGGTCTCCGTCCAGATGCACCCCGCTGCCGCGCTTCAGGACGCTCGCTCCGATTCGGATCATCCCGGAGCCCCTCAAGGCGAGGTCCGAGACGACCCACCTCCTCGCCCCCGCCATCCGCCCCGCCACGACTGCTAGGGTGCCCCCCATGTCGGACGTGAATGACCCATGCCTTGGCTGCGCCATCGTGCGTGGGGACACCCGGCCGGTGGGGGGCGTCCTCGCCCGGGCTCCAGGGCTGGTGCTGCATGGCGTGGCGTCTCCCAGTCCCGTCCCCGGCTGGGTGGTCATCTCCAGCGAGCGGCACGCACGCGCCTGGTACGACCTGGACACGGACGCCGCGCGTGAGCTGGGCCCCTTCACCGCCCGGGTGATGCGCGCCCAGCGCGAGGTGCTCGGCGCCGAGCACGCCTACGCCTTCGCCATTGGCGACGTGCTGCGCCACTTCCACCTGCACCTCGTCCCCCGCTTCCCGGACACGCCCCAGCGGCTGTGGGGCCGCGCCGCCTTCGACGCCACTCCCGCCGACCACCGTCCGGCGGAGGAGCTGGAGGCCGCCGCCCGCGCGCTCGCCGCCGCGCTGTCCCGCTGAGCCTCGCCGTCGTCGCACCACTCCCTCGCTCGCGGCCCCCATGGACCTGCCCTCCCGGAGAGGGAAGAATGACCGTCGCCCCATGCCCCCCTCCCGCTCCGGCCCGTTGCTCGTCCTGTGCCTCCTGCTCCTGTCCAGCCCCGTGCTCGCGGACAACAACGCGGACGAGGCGGAGATCGCCTTCGAGCTGGGCAACGACGCCTACTCCAGGGGTGAGTACGCCGAGGCGCTGCGCTCCTACTTCACCAGCTACCGCCTGGTGCCCAACCGCAACGTCCTCTTCAACATCGCCCGCTGCTTCGAGGCGCTGAACAAGTTCAACGAGGCGTATCGCTACTACAACGACCTGCTCACCGAGGACCTGCCGTCCGAGGACGCCTCCGAGGTGACTCGCTCCCTGGACCGGCTCCGCCCCAAGGTGGCCCTCGTGCGCGTCACCACCAACCCCAAGGGCGCCGACGTCTACGTGGACCGCATGGACCTGGGCAGCCGGGGGCGCTCGCCGCAGACGCTCGCGCTGACGCCCGGCCGCCACAAAATCATGGTGAAGAAGGACGGCTACCGTCCCGCCGAGGCCACCGTCGCCCTCGCCCGCGGCCGCGAGGCGGAGCAGACCTTCGAGCTGACCCTCATCACCGGCGGCGTGGACCTGTCCGGCACCCCCGAGGGCGCCGAGGTGCGCGACTCGCCCAACGGCCCCGTCATCGGCCGCCTGCCCGCGCGCGTGCGCCTGCCTCCCGGTCAGCGCGTGCTGTACGTGCGCGCCCCCGGCTACGCCCCCGCCCAGTACGTGGTGGACGTGCCCGCCGACGGAAGCGTCCCCCTCGCGGTGGCCCTGGGCGCGCAGGACCGTCCCACCGGCCGGCTCGTCGTCACCGCCAACCGCGACGGCGCCGCCGTGCGCGTGGACGGCAAGCCCGCCGGCTTCACCCCCACCGTCGTCACCCTCCCCGAGGGCGAGCACACCCTGGAGGTGGAGAGCCGCGAGGTGCGCCCCCTGCGCCAGAGCGTGACGGTGGTCGCGGACCAGGAGGTCAAGGTCCACGCCGAGCTGCGCTACGCCCCGCCCCCCGTGCGCGCCGCCTCCAAGAGCCTGGTCGCCGTGGACGAGGCCCCCGCCTCCACCACCGTCCTCACCCAGGAGGAGCTGCGCGCCTTCGGCTGGCGCACCCTCGCCGAGGCCCTCTCCGGCGTGCGCGGCATCTACCTCACCGACGACCGCACCTATACCTACCTGGGCGTGCGCGGCTTCTCGCCGCCGGGCGACCTCAACACCCGCGTCCTCATCCTCTGGGACGGGCACTCCATGAACGACGTCTGGGCCGGCCAGGGCTACGCCGCCCATGACCTCAGCGTGGACCTCCAGGAGGTGGAGCGCATCGAGGTGGTCCGCGGCCCGGGCAGCGCCCTGTACGGCACCGGCGCCTTCTTCGCCGTCATCAACGTGGTGCCTCGCGAGTCGCTGGGCGCGGACAAGCACCTGGAGCTGACGGGCGCGGTGGGTGGCCTGGGCACCAGCCGCGGGCACGCCACCGCGTCATGGGAGGACGGTGAGCGCTCGGTGCTGGTGAGCGCCGCGGCCATGAGCGCCAGGGGCGCGGACACCACCCGGCTGGGAGAGGACAACCTCATCATCACCGGGCTGGACGGGGAGAAGGCCGCCACCGGCACGGTGAGGGCCCGCCTGGGCCACCTCTCCTTCCAGGGACAGTTCAACATCCGCTCCAAGGAGCTGCCCACCGCCCCGTACGGCACCGTGCCGGGCGCCGAGGGCAACGTCGTGGAGGACCTGCGCGCCTTCGCCGAGGCCCGCTACGAGCGGGCCTTCTCCGAGCGCTTCAGCCTGACGGTGCGCGGCGCGCTCGACCTCAGCCGCTACGAGGGCACCTACGTGTACTCGGAAGCGAACGGCGGGCCCGTCACGGAGGAGGCCGCGGCGGACTGGGTCACCGCCGAGGCGCGCGCGAACCTGGGCCTCTTCGAGGGCAACCGCCTCACCGTGGGCGTGGAGGGCCAGGGCCAGCTTCGCGTGAGGCAGACCGCGGGCAACGATCCACTGCCGACGAAGAACCGCACGCTGGTGTCCGCCTACCTGCTCGACGAGTGGCGGCTGCATCCGCGGCTGAGCCTCTCCGTCGGCCTGCGCCTGGACAAGTACCTGGACCTGGACACCACGCCGCTCACGCCGCGCCTGGCCCTCATCGCGCGCCCGTACGACGCGGGCCTCACCAAGCTGGTGGCCGGCCGCGCCTTCCGCGCGCCCAACGTCTACGAGCTCTACTACCAGGACGGCATCTCCCAGGGCGCGGCCAAGGCGCTGGACCCGGAGACCATCACCACCTTCGAGCTGGAGCACTCGCACGACCTGACGGACGAGCTGCGCCTCACCGTGGCCGGCTACCACAACCGAATCTCCAACCTGGTGCAGCTGCGGCCGGAGGACGCCCCCTCGGGCGACTGCGGCACCGCCGCGTGCCTCCGCTTCGTCAACGCCGACGGCACCACCCTGGCCTGGGGCGCGGAGGCCGGCGTGCACTGGCAGCCGGGCCGCTGGCTGCTGGTGGACCTGAGCTACTCGTACGTGACGCTGCGCGACGCCTCGGAAGAGGTGGCCGCCGCGGCCCCCGCGCACCTCGTCTCCGGGCGGCTGCTGATGCCGCTGGGCGGCGGTGACATGCGCCTGGCCACGCAGGCCACCTACCAGAGCGCGCGCCCCACCGGCCCGGGCGGCGCGGACAGCGGCGAGGCGCTGATCGTCGGCTTCGGCCTCTCCGGCGACTACGGCCCCCTGCGCTACTTCGCCGGCGTGCACAACCTGCTGGACACCCGCTACACGCTGCCGGTGTCGGAGGAGAACTCCATCGCCCCCGTGCCGCAGTACGGCCGCACCTTCACCCTCCAGCTCACCGGTACCTTCTGACTCCCACCATGTCCGACGTCGAGCTGTCCTTCATCCACCCCGGCCACGCCCTGTACGAAGGCGAGCTGGAGCTGCGCTTCCGCGTGCTGCGCGAGCCGCTCGGCTACACCCGCGCCCAGGTGGCCTTCCCCTTCGAGGCGGACAGCCTCCACCTCGTGGCCCACCGGGGCGGCACCGTGCTGGGCTGTGTGCTCTTCAACCCCGAGGACTCCCACGGGGGCCGCCTCTTCCAGATGGCCGTGGCCCCCCAGCTCCAGGGCCAGGGGATGGGTGCCCGGCTGGTGCGCGCCCTGGAGGCGGAGCTGCGCCGCCGCGGCTTCACCCACGTCCACCTTCACGCACGCGCCCCCGTCGTCCCCTTCTACGAGCGCCTGGGCTACGCCGTTGACGGTGAGCCGTTCACCGAGGTGGGAATTCCACATCGGCACATGCGCAAGGCGCTCGACATCCCGGTGGGCTAGCTGTCACCCGGCAACCAGCCGGGAGGTGCCTTCTGGACCCGGGGGGTTGATCCACGGGAGATGCTGGTAACCTCTGGATTCCGAGCAGTCCGCTACCTCCAGGAGACACGATGAACGGAAAGAACGACGGACGTTCTCCGCCCCCTTCTCGCGGCACCGGTCCGACGGCGAGTCCCGCCGGTAGCGAGCTCGAGGACGAAGGCGCCGCGTCCGAGGTGGAGACCGCCGACACGCCCCGGCGTCCCATCTACGTGCTGGAAGGCAACACGCTGCACACGCGGCTGACGCGTGAGCTGGGCGTTCACTATCCGTTCGTCAGCGCGGGCATGGCCTTCGTGGCGCTGCCGCCGCTGGTCATCGCCGTGTCGGAGGCGGGAGGCCTCGGCATGCTCGGCGCCGCGCCGGAGCCGCCGCCCTTCCTGCACGCCCGCCTGCGGGCCATCCGCGCGGGCACGCAGCGCCCCTATGGAGTGAACTTCATCGTCGCCCATGCGGGAGGCCAGGACTTCACCACGCGCGAGCACATCGACGTGTGCATCTCCGAGAAGGTGCCCGTCGTCGCCTTCCACTGGGACACGCCGTCCGCGGACTGGGTGAAGGCGCTGAAGGCCGCGGGCACGCGGGTGTGGATGCAGGTGCCCTCGGTGGAGGCCGCCCGGAAGGCGCTGGAAGCGGGCGCGGACGGCCTCATCGCCCAGGGCCGCCAGGCCGGGGGCCACAACCGGAGCACGGTGCCCACGCTGAAGCTGGTGCGCGAGGTGCGCGCCCTGGCCCGCGACGTGACACTGCTGGCCGCCGGTGGCATCGCCGATGGCCCCAGCGCGGCGCGCGCCCTCTTCCGCGGGGCCGACGGTGTCTGGGTGGGCACGCGCATGGTGGCGTCCGTGGAGGCCCATGCGCACCCCGGCTACAAGCAGCAGCTCGTCGAGGGTGACGCGGGCGACTCGGACGTTACCACCGCCTTCGGCCCCGAGTGGCCCGGCGTGCCCATGCGCGTGTTGCGCAACCGCGTGGTGCGCGAGTGGGCCGGCCGCGAGCGCCTCATCCCCACGCCGCCTCCTCCGCCGGAGCGCATCGGCACCACGAAGCTGTTCCCCGGCCTGCCGGGCGGAGACGTGCCCTACACGATGCCGAAGTTCTGCGCCTTCATCCCCACGGCCGACACCGAGGGGGACCTGGAGGAGATGGCCATGCCCGCCAGCGGCGCCAGCATGGCG
This sequence comes from Myxococcus sp. RHSTA-1-4, assembly GCF_020037125.1. Classification (GTDB taxonomy): domain Bacteria; phylum Myxococcota; class Myxococcia; order Myxococcales; family Myxococcaceae; genus Myxococcus. The sequence goes on along the minus strand of NZ_JAIQDG010000023.1, from coordinate 52,477 downwards.
CGCATCGAGGGCGTGCTGCCCGCCGGGCAGATTGTGGTGGAGATGATGGAGCGGGCGCACCGGGTGCTCGCGAATCCCCACGGCCTGGAGGGTGACGCCGAGGAGGACGACCGGGGCTGAGTTGGAGTAGGAGCGCCTCCATGGGTACGCACTGGAGGCGCGCGTCCGTCGCCGGCTGGCTGGTCCTCGCGCTGTGTGGCGCCACGGCGGTGGTGCGGGCCGCCACCTCGCGGAGTCCTCCGCCCGAGCGGCGCCTGTCCCCCGCCGAGCGCGTCGAGGTGGGCCGCGCCGCCGCCGCCGAGGAGCCCGGCTGGAGGCTGCGCTCCCGCCACTCCTTCCCCGGGGACCCCTGGTCCCAGGATGACGACTTCGGCGCCTCCGAGCGGAGCTGGGCCGTGGACGAGGCCCGCAGGCGCCGCGTGCCGGTGACGGACGTGTTCGGCGCCATCGACGAGGAGCTGCACGCCGCGGGCCCCGTCGCGCCTCCCCGCAAGGCCACCGCCAGCCCCTGCAAGCCACGGCCCTTCTACGACTGACACGCGGCGCCCGCGCCACTCCCCGCTCATGACGTCCCCACTCCGCGTCGCCCACCGTGTCGCCACCCTCGCCGGCCCGCGCCTGGCCCTCTTCGGCGTGCTGGCCCTGGCCGCGTGCTGGCTCCCGCTGACGCGGGCGGGGGCGCTGAATGACTTCCGCGACTCGCACCTGCTGCACTCGTACGAGGACGCGGGCGCGCGCACCGTGACGCGCTACGGCCAGCTCCCGCTGTGGAACCCGTGGGCGTGTGGTGGCCAGTACGCGCTCGGCAGCCCGCAGACGCGCGTGGCGTCTCCCACGCTCCTCGTGTCCGCCGCCCTGGGCGCGCGGCGCGCGGAGCCGGTGGTGCTGTGGGCCTTCCTCGTGCTCGGCATGGAGGGCTTCTTCCGCTATGCGCGGCGGCGCGTGGGCTCCGCGGTGGGGGCGCTCGCGGCGGCACCGCTCTTCGGACTCATCGGCTTCACCGCGCTGTCCTGGTCCATCGGCTGGCTCAACTTCGCCGGCTTCCTGCTGCTGCCCTGGCTGCTGCTGGGCACGCGGCGGGCCGCGCGGGGACGGCTGTCCGGCGTGGCGCTGGTGGCGGGCACCTTCGCGCTGCTGCTGGGCTTCGGCGGCACCTACCCCGTGCCCATGGGGGCCCTCTTCGTCGCGCTGGAGACCGGACGCACGCTGTACACGCTGCGCGCGGCCGGGCGCCGCCGGGCACTGTGGGCCCTGGGCGCCACCGCCCTCTTCACCCTGGGCGCCTGTGCCTTCCGGCTGTGGCCCCTGGTGGAGACGATGCGGTCCTCGCCCCGCGTCATGGCGGGCACGCCGGGGAACTCGCTCGAAACGCTGGCGCGGATGATGCTCGAGTTGCCGGCGCGCTCCGGCTTCAGCAGCCCGGGCAACTTCTTCCTCGTGGCCGTCGCCCTCGCGCTCGTGCCCGTCGCCGTGGCGCTGGCCCGCCGCCGCGCGCTGTACCCGGCCGCCGGCGCGGCGCTGTGCGTGTGGATGGCGTCCGGGTATGCCGCGAGGCCGTCGCTCTTCGCCGGGCTGCGAGCGCTGCCCATCTTCAGCACGTTCCGCTACCCGGAGCGCTTCCTCCTCCCCGCCGGGCTCTTCATCACCGAGCTGGCCGCGCTCGCGCTCGCCGCGCTCCTGGTGCGCGCGTGGCGCAAGCGCACGCCCTGGGCGCCCCGGCTCGCCGCGCTGGCGTGCGGCGTGGTGGTGGCGGGCTGGGGCGTGCAGGTCCACGCCTTCGCCAACCTCACGCGCTGGGCGCCGATGGTGGAGGAGCCCCCGCCCACGCCTCCGGAAGCGGAGCGGCCCTTCGCGCAGGCGCGCGGCAACCGCTGGGCGCAGGGCCACTTCCTGGCCCTCAACCGCGGCTCCATCGCCTGCGGCGAGGCGTGGCCGGTGCCCATGTCCGCGCGCCTGCGCGGTGACCTTCCCCAGGAGGAGTACCTGGAGGAACCGGCCGCCGGCACCGCGCGCCGGGTGGAGTGGACGCCCAACCGGGTGGAGGTGGACGTGGTGGCGTCGCGGCCGGCGGTGCTGCTCGTCAACCAGAACTGGCACCCGGGCTGGAAGGCCTCGGTGGGAGAGGTGGTGTCGCGCGACGGGCTGCTCGCCGTGCGCCTGCCCGAGGGTGAGCACCGCGTGGTGCTGCGCTTCCTGCCGCGCTCGGGGCTGGGCGGGGCACTGGTGTCGGCGCTGGCCTGGGTGGGGCTCGGCTTCCTCGCGTGGCGGCAGCGCGCTCGCAAGGGAGGATGGGGAGCAAAAGCCCTGGCCGTGAGCGCCGTGCCGCTGCTCGTGTGGGGCGTGCTGCTGGTGGCCTGGAACGAGCCCGTGGCGCGAGCGGCCCCGCGCAACCCGGATGGCTCGCCGATGCTCGTCGCCTCACTGCCCCCGGAAGCGCGCCCATTGGACGTGCGCTTCGACGTGCCGGTGGAGCTGGTGGCGGCCGAGGTGCCGTCAGCACCGGACGCGGAGGGCTTCGTCCACATGGCGCTCTACTGGCGGGTGACAGGAGCGGTGCCCCGCACGGCCGGCATCTTCGTGCACCTGCCGGGACCCGAGGGTAGCAAGCGCAAGAACGCGGACCACGCGGTGCTGGGCGGCACCTTCTTCTTCTCCGACGCGCCGAGGGACACGCTCCTGCGCGACGCCTTCGCCGTGTCCACCAGGGACTGGGAGGCCGGCGAGTGGAAGGTGCTGGTGGGCCTGTGGCACGCCGGGGGAGATGGCTCGCGCATCGACGCCCGGGGCGCGGACGGGAAGCCCCTCCACGAGTCGCGCGTGGAGGCGGGAGCCTTCACCGTGCCGCCGAAGACGCAGTCCAGTGGACAGCCTTGAGCTGTCTCGCGCTTCAGGCCCGAGACGCGGTGCGCCCGGGGCGTTATGAAGCGCGCATGAGAATCCTGCACACCATGCTCCGCGTTGGCGACCTGGAGAAGTCGCTCGACTTCTACACCCGCGTCATCGGGATGAAGCTGCTGCGCCGCCATGACTACCCGGATGGGAAGTTCACCCTGGCCTTCGTGGGCTTCGGCCCGGAGGACACCCACCCGGCGCTGGAGCTGACCTACAACTGGGGCACCTCCAAGTACGAGCTGGGCACCGCGTATGGCCACGTGGCGCTCGGTGTGGACGACATCCACGCCACGTGCGAGGCCATCCGGAAGGCCGGCGGCAAGGTGGTCCGCGAGCCGGGGCCCATGAAGCACGGCACCACGGTGATTGCCTTCGTCGAGGACCCGGACGGCTACCGCGTGGAGCTCATCCAGCAGGGCTCGTGACGGCGCGGACTACGGCGCATCGCCACCGCCGGAGCCGTGCCGGCCGGTAGGACTGGCGGTGACGAACGCTTCGGGCGCGGGCAGAGCCTCGGCGCGGTAGCACTCGTCGTGCACCGCGCTCGCGAGCGGCCGACGCGTGCGCCAGCCTGTCTCCTCCAGGAGAGGCCGGTCACCAAACGCGACCGGGTAGCCCACGCAGAGGTAGGCGATGGGCTCGACTCCCGGAGGCAGGCCCAGCTCGGCGCGCAGCACGCGCGGCTCGACGATGCTCACCCAGCCCACGCCCACGCCCTCCACGCGTGCGGCCAGCCACAGGTTCTGCACCGCGCAGCAGGCACTCCACCGCAGGGCCTCGGGCTGCGCGGTGGTACCCAGCACCGCCTCCTCCGTGGGACGCAGGTCCACCGTCACGCAGAGGTTGAGCGCGGACTCCTCGATGCCCTCCAGCCGGAGGGAGAGATATTTCTCGCGCCGCGCGGGAGAGAAGCGCGCGGCCTCCACCTCGCGGCACCGCAGGAAGCTCTGGCGGATGCGGGCGCGGCGTGCCCTGTCGCGCACCCGGATGAAGTCCCAGGGCTGCGAATAACCGACGCTCGGCGCCAGGTGCGCCGCGCCGAGGATGCGCTCCAGGACGTCGTCGGGAACCGCTACGCCTGGGCGGAAGTGCCGCACGTCCCGCCGCCGGGAGATGGCGGTGTAGACGGCCTCACGCGCCTCGGCGCTGAAGTCGGGTGGGAGGACGGCGGCGCTCACAACCCCACCAGCCGGTCCAGGTGCGCCATGTCGAGCGCCGCCTGGAAGTGGTCCGCGAGCCGCTCGTACGGGTCCACCACCGTCCCCACCGCGGCTTCCGCGCCGAGCGCGCGCACGAGGGCCCGGCGCACGCCGTCATTCTCGAACAGGCCATGCACCAGCGTCCCCGCCACGCTCCCCTCGGTGCAGCCCTCCTCCACACGCAACAGCTCGGGCCCGCGCCGCAGCAGCGTCCCGAACGCGTGTGCTCCGGGGGCCACCGTCACCCGGCCGCAGTGGATTTCGTAGCCGCGCGCCTCCTGCCCGCCCACGGACTCCAGCAGGGGAAGCCCCTCCGCGAGCCGCAGCACCACGGGCGCGGTGGCCTTCTCGCGCTCGAAGCGGGTGACGACGGGCAGCAGGCCCAGCCCCGGCACCTCGAGCTCCGGCGACTCGATGCCGAGCGGGTCGAGGATGCGCTCACCGAGCATCTGATAGCCCCCGCAGATGCCCAGCACCGCGCCGCCACTGCGCGCCCGCCGCACCACCGCCGCGGCGAGCCCCGTCCTGCGCAGCCACGCCAGGTCATTCGCGGTGCATTTGGTGCCGGGCAGGACCACGAGGTCCGCGCCCTCCAGTTCCTCGGGCCGCTCGCACCAGTGCACTTCGAGCCCCGGCTCTCGCGCGAGCGGCTCGAACTCGTCGAAGTTGGACAGGCGCGGCAGCCGCACCAGCGCCACGCGCGCCGAGCCCCGGCCCGCGCCCCGGGGCTTGAGGTCCAGCGAGTCCTCGCTCGCGATGCCGGTGTCGCCCAGGTGCGGCACCACGCCCGCCACCCTCACCCGGAGCCGCTCCTCCAGGAAGCGCACCCCGTCGTCGAACAGGCGCGGGTCACCGCGGAACTTGTTCACCACCAGGGCGCGCACCCGCTCACGCTCATGCGGTTCGAGCAGCTCGAGCGTGCCCACCAGCGCGGCCATCGCCCCGCCGCGCTCGATGTCGGTGACGAGCACCACCGGCGCATCCGCGCGCTCGGCGACCCACATGTTGACCAGGTCTCTCGACTTGAGGTTCACCTCCGCGGGACTGCCCGCCCCCTCGATGACGACCAGGTCGCAGTCGCTCCGCAGCGTGTCCAGCGCCCGCCCCACCACCTCGCGCAATTCGAGCTTGCGCTGGTGGAAGTCACGGAAGTGCATGCTGCCCAGCACCCTGCCCATCACCACCACCTGCGAGCCGCTCGTCGTCTCGGGCTTGAGGAGGATGGGGTTCATCTCCGCGCGCGGGCTCGTCCGGGCCGCCTCGGCCTGGGCGTACTGGGCCCGGCCAATCTCCGCGCCGTCCGGGCAGACGGCCGAGTTGAGCGCCATGTTCTGGCTCTTGAACGGCGCCACCCGGAGTCCACGCCGGGCATAGATGCGGCACAGCGCGGTGGTGAGCAGGCTCTTGCCCACGCTGGAAGCGGTCCCCTGGACCATGAGGGTGCGTGCCGTCATACGTTCTCCAGCGCGTGGGCGAGCGCCGCGCGCAAGCGGGGGTGCTCGGCTTCGGGGCGGACTCCGAGCCGTACATGGTGGGGAAGCCCGAGGCTCGTCGCATCGCGCACGCGAACACCCGCCTCGGCCATCCGCCGGGTGAAGCCCGGTGCGTCCCCCACCCGCACGAGGAGGAACGTCCCCCCTTCGGCGTCCACCCGTGCCCCCACCGAAGCGAGCAGCGCGGCCTGCGAGGCACGCAGCCGCGTCACCTCGGCCTGGATTCCGGGCAGCAGCAGGGGAAGCACCTCGAGCGCCACCCGGCCCGCGGCGAGCGCCGGTGAGGACACGTTCCAGGGCGGGAGCGCGGCACGCACGGCGCGGGCCACCTCGGGTGAGGCCACGAGGTAGCCGAGCCGCACGCCCGGCAGGGCGAGCACCTTGGTGAGCGAGCGCACCAGGGCCACGTTGGGCCCGGGGGTGAGTCCCTCCTCGCCGGGATGGAGGGGCAGATAGGCCTCGTCCACCGCGAAGAGAGTCTCGGGGTGGGCGCGCGCGGCCTCCTCCAGCGTCTGGCGCGGCACCAGCGCGAGGCAGGGATTGGAGGGACGTCCCACGAAGACCAGCGAGGGGCGGTGCGCGCCGAGCGCGGCGAACAGGCGTTCCGCGTCCCACCGGAAGGGAGGCCCCTCGGCCACGAGCGTGGCGAGGCGTCCCCCCGAAGCGCGCACTGCCTGGGCGTACTCACCGAAGGCCGGAGTGAGGACGAGGGCCTTCCGCCCGGGGCCGACGAAGGCGCGTGCGAGCGCCCACAGCAACTCCGCCGAGCCGTTCCCCGCGACGACGGCGTCCGCCACGACACCGTGCGCGCGGGCCGCCGCCTCGCGCAGGGGGAGTGCACTCGGGTGCGGGTAGCGGGTGACGTCCGCCGAGCGCAGGGCGGCGAGCACGGCCTTGGGAGGCGGCAGGGGGCAGACACCGGTGCTGAAGTCCACGAGGCCGCTGCCCGCGTCCCCGCCGTGTGGCGCCGGTGGAAGGTCGAGCAGCTCGGGTCGAGGGAGTGGGCGCATGGCGTGCTTCAGCCTCCCCACAGCAGGAAGACGAGGAGGAGCGAGGCGAGCGCGCCCAGGAGGCTGGCTCCCACCATGAGCCGCACCGTGCGCGCGATGTCGCCCGTGCCCGGCAGCCGGCCCTCGGCGCCGAGCCGGTAGTGGCCCACCTTCTCCAACTGCACACCCAATGCACCGGCCACTGCCGCCATGGGCCTGCCCGCGTTGGGACTCTCGGTGCGCGCACCGTCGCGCCACCAGCAGCGCAGCGCGCCGATGACGGAAGCACGCCCCAGGGGGGCCACCAGCACCAGCAGCGCGGCGGTAAGACGCGCGGGAACGAGGTTGAGGACATCGTCGAGCCGGGCACCGGCCTTGCCCAGCCACTCGTACTCGCCGCGATAGCCGACGAGTGCGTCGAGCGTATTGGCGGCCCGGTAGGCGAGCGCCGCGGGCACGCCGCCCAGCGCGAAGAACAGGAGCGGCGCGACGGCGGAGTCCGAGGTGTTCTCCGCCACCGACTCCACCGCGGCGGCCGATAGCAGCGAGGGCGTCAGCTCCGAGGTGTCCCGCGAGACGAGGCTGCGCAGGCCCAGGCGCGCACCGGCGAGGTCACCCGCCTCCAGCGCACGCTCCACGGAGAGCCCCGCCTCGGCGAGTGCCCGCACCGCGAACGCGCTCTTGAGCAGGTACACCTCCGCGAGGAAGTGCAGCGCGGGCACCGGAGCGAGCCCGCGCAGGAGCAGCCACGCGCCCCCACCGAAGACGAGCGGCCCCAGGAGTGCCATGAGCAGCCCCCACAGGAACGCGGGCAGCGGGGCACGCGGGGCCCGGCGTCGCAGCGCGCGCTGAAGCCGGCCCATCCACACCACGGGGTGCATCCGGGTGGGCGGCTCACCGAGGAGCGCGTCCCAAAGGAGGGCGAGCGCGAGCACCACGCTCGCGTGCAGGGCGCCTCCCGTCATGGCGCCGCCTCCACCACCAGGGGCGAGGGCTTGAGGCGCAGGAGCAACCCGAGCGCGCCGAAATACACCTCATCCGCGCACGCGGCGAGCCGCTGGTGCGCGCCGCCCGACACGTCCCGGAACACCCGGCCGAGCGGCGTGTCCGGCACCACGCCCATGCCCACCTCGTTGGTGACGAGCACCGTGGCCCCCGGGCGTGCGCGCAGCACCGAGGTGAGCCGCTCTACCTCCGCGAGGATGGCCCCGGCCGTGTCCCCGCGCAGCAGCAGGTTGGAGAGCCACAGGGTGACGCAGTCCACCACCGCCACGTCGGAAGTGTCTGCTTCGAGCCGCTCGCACAGCGCCACGGGTTCCTCGACGGTGATGAAGCGTCCTTCCCGTTCGGCCTGATGGCGCCGCGCTCGCTCGCGCATCTCGTCGTCGAAGGCCTGGGCGGTGGCGAAGTAGGTGCGATGCGCGCCCAGCTTCTCGGCGAGCCTCAGCGCGAAGGCGCTCTTGCCCGAGCGCACGCCTCCGCCCACGAGGATGATGCGTGCGCTCATCGCTGCCTCCACCGGGTGGGCCACGCCGCGGCGCGGCTCCTGCCCGTGCTCACGCCGCTGCACCCGCGAGTGATGCACGTGCTCATCGCAGCCCCCGCTCGGCCAGCCACGCGTGAGCCCCCCGGGCCACCGCCTCGTGCACCGCCGCGCCCAGCGAGGCACCGAGCGCCGTGTGTTTGCCCACCCAGCGCTCCGGCGTGGGGCCGGCCTCCGGCGCCGCCACCACGATGCAGTCGGTGCCGGTGCCCGTCGCGGGGCGGAGCGAGCGACGCGACGGGAAGCGCGCCTCGACCAGCGCCGCGGTTCGGGCCTCGGCGGCGATGGAGACAGCCTCGACGAGCGCGCCCTCCCCGACTGGATGCGACAGCACGCACAGCAGGTTGATGGTGCCCACACTCCGCCGGAGCGGCCCGGGTGAATCGCCGATGGCGAGTGCATTGCCCAGCCCGACCGTGGCCACGCACCGCGCCGAGTACGCGCCGTGCGCGCGTGTGACGTCCTCGTAGCGAGACAGGTCACGCGAGGTGAGCAGTCCCACCGCTCCGGACAGGCCCCGCGCTTCGAGACTGCGGGAGAGCAGCAAGGCCGGGTCGACCTCGGGCCCCAGCTCCGCGTCCGTCACCTGGCGCCACGCCACCTCGCTCGCGCGCGTACGCCCGCCTCGATGCACGGCCCATGAAAGGACGGCATGAGGCGCGCCGAGCCGCACCACGAGGAGCCCTCCCTCGAGGTGAGGCACGGACGCGTCGTCCGGACCTGTGATTGCGAGCGCGCTCATCTCGCCCCCTCATGAAAGGCACACGCGCTCCGCACGAAGCCCTCGGCCGCGAGCGGATTGGATGCCCAGTGCGCATGCACGTAGGAGGCGAGCACGTTGTCCGGCCCATACCCCTCCTGATGCGTGGAGTCGCCGCGCCGCCGGCGCACCCGGAGCGCGCCACCGTCCGAGGGAGCACCCTCGAGCGTGGAGTACCGGAACTGGTGGCCACGAAAGCGCAGCCCCGCGCCGCCGAGCACCGTGCGCCGCGTCGTCTCCACCTCCACATAGCCGAGCGCCTGCAGCCTGGGCGCCATCACCGCCACCCCTGGCACCAGGCCCACCATCTCGTGCATCCGTCCATCGAGCGTGCGCAGCGCCTGGGCGAGGTACATCATCCCCCCGCACTCGGCGTACACAGGGCCACCCGCCCGGGCGAACGCGCGCACGGCCTCACGCATCGGCGCGTTCCGGGCGAGCGCCTCGGCATGAGCCTCCGGGTATCCACCCCCCAGATAGAGGGCATGAACCTCCGGAGGCAGCGCCCCGTCGCGTACCGGGCTGAACGGCACCAACTCCGCGCCCAACGCCTCCAGCCGCCGCAGGTTGTCCTCGTAATAGAAGTGGAAGGCCTCGTCCCGGGCCACGGCGATACGGCACACCGGTGCCACCGCCCTGTGCACCGAGGCTTCGGGCACGGTCCCATCGAGAGCGCCCGCGCTCGCGGCGAGCCGGAGCACACCGTCCACGTCGCACCACTCGGGCGCGAGCGCCCCCCACCCTTCGAGCCGTTCGGGAGGCAAGCCTCCCTCCTGCGCGGTGACGAGCCCCAGGTGCCGCTCGGGGAAGGCCAGCTCGGGCCGCTCCGGAAACCCGCCCACCACGGGCGTGCCGGTGCCCACACAGGCGCGCTGCAACAACTCCAGGTGCCCGCGGCTGCCCACGCGGTTGGCCCACAACCCAACCACGCGCACCTCGGGGTGGAAGCTCGCGAGCCCATGCCCGATAGCGGCGATGGTGCGCGCCATTCCGCTCGCATCCACGACAGCGAGCACCGGAGCCCCGAGCCACCGAGCCACCTGCGCGGCCGAGCCGTCATCCGTGTCCGCCGAGGCTCCGTCGAAGAGGCCCATCACCCCCTCGATGAGGGCCACGTCGGCGCCCCGGCTCGCACGCGTGAACGTGCCCACCACCGCCTCACGCCCCATCATCCAGCCGTCGAGGTTGTGGCACGGCGCGCCGCTCGCGCGCGCGTGGAACGTAGGGTCCAGGTAGTCCGGGCCACACTTGAACGTGGCCACCTCGAGCCCACGGGCCCGCAGTGCCCGGGTGAGGGCCACCACCGTGGTCGTCTTGCCCACGCCGCTGGCGGTGCCAGCGACGACGATGCGGGGAATGCCGGAGCCACTCATCGCCTAGAAGTCCAGTCCGGGCTGCGCGGGCAGACCCTTCGTGAAGGGGTGGCGCACCGCGCGCATCTCCGTGATGAGGTCAGCGCGTTCGAGCAGCGGCTCGGGCGCATTGCGGCCGGTGACGACAACGTGCACGTGGGCGGGACGCCGGTCGAGCGTTGCAAGCACCGCGTCCACGGACAGCCAGCCGTAGTTGAGGCAGTACGTCAGCTCGTCGAGCACGACGAGCCCGTGCTCACCCGAGCCGATGAGCCGCGCGGCCTCCTCCCACGCCGCCTCCGCCGCGCGCTTGTCGCGACTCAGGTCATCACTCTCCCAGGTGAAGCCGCGCCCCATGGTGAGGAAGACGAGCCCGGGAATCGTCTCCGCGTACAGCCGCTCGCCCGTCTTCCACTTGCCCTTGATGAACTGCACCACCGCGGGCTTGAGGCCGCGCCCGAGCGCGCGGAACACCGCGCCCAGCGCCGCCGTCGTCTTGCCCTTGCCATCGCCCGTGTAGACGACGAGCAGCCCCCGCGTCTTCGCGTCCGTCATGCCGCCACCTCCGCCGCAAGGCCACGCGCACGCGCCTCGAACCACCGCAGCCGCTCGCGCAACCGGACCACCTCGCCCACCACCACCAGCGCCGGGGGGCCAATGAGGCCGCGCGCCTCCACCTCGGCCGCGAGGCTCGCCAGCGTGCCCACCACTACCGTCTGCTCGGGCGTGGTCGCCGCCGCCACATAGGCCGCGGGCGTATCCGCCGCCCGCCCGCACGCGACCAACCGCGCGAGGTTCGCCTCCAGCTTCCGCGTCGCCATGTACAGCACCAGCGTGCCGGCGGCGGCGCCGAGCCGGGCCCAGTCCGTGTGACTCGAAGGCCCCTCGATGTCGTGCCCGGTGACGAACGTCACATCCGAGGCGTACTCACGATGGGTGAGCGGAATGCCCGCATACGCCGCGGCCCCGAGTGCTGCGGACACTCCCGGCACCACCTCGAAGGGAATGCCCGCGTCGAGAAGCTCCTCCGCCTCCTCGCCGCCCCTGCCGAAGATGAACGGGTCGCCCTGCTTGAGCCGCGCCACGTGCCGTCCCGCGCGCGCGTGCTCCAGCACCGCGGGATGGATGCGGTAGCCGGCCTGCTTCGCCCCCTGGTTCCGGTGGCCCACCGAGACGCGCTCGGCTCCCGGAGGCAGCGAGGCGAGCACCGCGGGCGCGACGAGCGCGTCGTAGGCAATCACATCCGCGCTCGCGAGCACCTCCCGCGCACGCAGCGTGAGCAACCCCGGGTCACCGGGCCCCGCGCCCACCAGTGAGACGAGCGGCCCACGGCGGCGCGACAGGCGAGCGAGCGCGTCCAGGCAGGATGCGAGCCGCTCCTCCACCGTACGCAGCCGGGAGGGAACCTCGATGAGGCGGGAGGGAGACACGTGCCGGCGCAGGAGGGCCTCCAGCACCAACTGGTAGCGCAGCTCCTGGCCGGGACTCGTGCTCCGCACCCCGTCCTGTTCGTACGGCAGCACGCCGTGGGGCAGCAGGAAGACGGCGTCATAGGCGCCGCCACACGTGGTGGCCGCCGCGAGCAGCTCGGGTGCCTCGGGTGCACACCCGTGGTGAAGCGCATAGGCGGCGAAGTCGAGCGCGCAGTTGTCCGCGACGAAGCCGCCGGGGTGGGCGTCTTCCGACACGAGGCGCTCGCGCCACATGCCCTCCAGGGCCCGGGCCGCCTCCTGGGGCGAGCGCTGCTCCAGCCGCACACCCGTGCTCGACAGGTAAGCGCGCATCTCCTCGGGGACGAGCGGCAGCGAGAGCGCACCGGACAGCGCCCGGGCGAGCGCCGTCTTGCCGGTGGACGCCGAGCCCGTCACCGCGAGCCGCGGGGCCGAGTCACGACGCACGGTCGGTCCCCCGGCGGAAACGATGGGTGAAGCCCGCGTCGTACAGGCGTGAGTTGGCGAAGTCCTTCGCCTCCAGCACCTCGCCCACCAGAATCATCGCGGTGGCGGTGATGCGCGCCTCGCGCACCTTGTCACCGATGTCCGCGAGCGTGCCGCGCACCACGCGCTGGTCCGGCCAGGTGGCGCGCTGCACCACCGCCACCGGGCACGTCTCCCCGTACGCGGGCGTCAACTGCGCCACCACGTCGCGGATGAGATTCACGGACAGGAACAGGCACATCGTCGCGCGGTGGCGTGCCAGGTCCTCCAGCTTCTCCAGCGGAGGCATGGGCGTGCGCCCCTCGGCACGCGTGAGGATGACCGTCTGGGAAAGCTCGGGCAATGTGAGCTCCCTGCCGAGCGCCGCCGCCGCGGCGGTGAAGCTGGAGACCCCCGGAACGATTTCGTACTCGATGCCGAGCGCCTCCAACTGGCGCATCTGCTCCGCGGTGGAACCGAAGATGCTCGGGTCCCCGGTGTGCACACGCGCCACGTCCTCGTCGCGCGCATGCGCCTCCTTGAAGACCTCGACAATCTGCTCCAGCGTCATCCCCGCCGAGTCGAGCACCCGCGCGTTGGGAGCGGCGCGAGCGATGACCGCCTCCGGCACGAGCGAGCCCGTGTAGAGGACGACGGGGCAACGCTCGACGAGCCGTGCGCCCTTCACGGTGATGAGGTCGGGGTCTCCGGGCCCCGCGCCGATGATGTAGACCTTCATTGCAGGACCTCTCCCTTCAGGAGCACTTGAGGACGCCGTCGCGCACCACGTTCCACACGGCGGCCGGCATCTGCCCGAGCCAGCGAGCGTCGGTGCGCGGCTCGGCCTCGCCCTGGGTGACGAGCCGCCACAGCCGCTCGGACACACTCGCGTTGCGGTGGATGACGAGCCGCTCGTGAAGGAGCATGGCGAGCGGCTCGCCTTCCACCTCCAGCACGAGCAGCGGTGTCGTCACTTCCACCGGGCGCACGGGAGAGAGGCGCACGAAAGGCGTCCCCACCCCGGGCAGCCGCGCCGGCGGCTCGAAGCCCGCCGCCGCCCAGTCACACGGCTCCTTGAGGTCGCCCACGAGGAAGAACTCGCCCTGCGTCTCGGCCAGGAGCGCCCCGGCCAGCCGGCCCACGCGCGCCATGCTCAACCCTCCTCCGCCACGACGAGCGAGCGGCCCGGGCGCTGGCCCGGCAGCACGTCACCATCGAACGTGTACTTCCGCGTGTAGCCGCGCGGCGTCACCATGTAGCCCTCGAACATGAACGTCTGGCTCGAGCCCACGATGACCGTGGTGAGCATTCCAATCTCGTAGTCGAGCAGGTGGTCCAGGTCGGTGAGGGCCACCTTCTCGCCCTCGCGGTAGGCGCCCTTCACCAGCGCCACCGGCGTGGTGCCCTCGCGGTAGCGGCGGATGATGGACTGCGCCTCGACAATCTGCCGGGTGCGCCGGCCGCTCGCCGGGTTGTAGAGCGAGATGACGAAGTCGGCCGCCGCGGCTGCCTCGATGCGCCGGGCGATGGTGGCCCACGGCGTGAGCAGGTCGGACAGCGAGATGGTGCAGGAGTCGTGCACCAGCGGCGCGCCCACACGTGAGGCACAGCTCGACGCGGCGGTGATGCCGGGAATGAGCCGCAGCTCGGGTGAGTCCCCGCGCTTCCAGCCGATGTCGCGCAGCACCTCGAAGACGAGGCCCGCCATGCCGTACACGCCCGCGTCTCCGGAGGAGACGAGCACCACCCGGGCGCCGGCGCGCGCGCGCTCCACCGCCGAGCGCGCCCGGCCAATCTCCTCGGTCATCCCGGTCTGCACCACCTCCTTGCCGTCGAGCAGGTGGCGCACGAGCTGGATATAGGTCCGGTAGCCCACCACCACCTCCGCCTCGCGGATGGCGGCGAGCGCGGCGGGAGTGGCATGGGCTCCATCGCCCGGGCCGATGCCCACGACGGACAGGGTTCCCTCAGACACGCGGGACCTCCTTGTGAGTGGCGAATGGAATGGGCGAGGCGGCGAACGTCATCGACCGGCCCTCGCCCCTCAGGGCGCCCTCAGACATGCTGGGACTCCCCGCGGGTGGCGAAGGGGATGCGCGCGGCGGCGAAGGTCATCGACCGGCCGGCGCCATCCTCGGTGTAGACCTGCTTGGTGACCAGCAGCTTGGAAGCGCCCGAGGCAAGCAGCGCCGCGGGCTCGCTCACTCCGCGCGTGCCCACGTGCCGCTTCACCGTGTCCGAAGGAGTGGGCACCTCCACCGCGTCGAGCCGGGCCGCCGGGAAGGTGACGAGCTCCCAGCCGCGCGCCGCGCACAACTCCAGGAGGGCTGGCTCGTCCGCCTTCACGTCGATGGTGGCCACCGCCTTGACGGACAGTGGGGAAAGCAGGTGCCGGGCGAGCAGCGCATCCACACCGCGCGAGACGAGCGCGGAGGGCGTGTTGCGGTCGCACCCCAGCCCCAGCACGAGTGACCGGGGCCGGTACACCACCGCGTTCTCCCAGTGCGCGCGGTGCGTCTCCTTCAAGTCCCGGTCGCTCGCCACGAGGAGCACTTCCCACGCGGAGGGGTCCACACCGTCCAGCGAGGTGGCGTACCCGACGCCCGGTGGCAGTGCCTTGTCGAGCGGCCAGAAGTCCGGCTCGCCCGTCTCCTGCACGAAGAGGACACGCGTCTCGTTGACCACGGCGGCGCAGCCGCGCGTCACGTTCCGGTCCGGGTCATCGAGCCGCCAGCCCTTCTCGCGTCCGAGGATGTCCACGGTGAGGGTGCCGCGCACGTCGGATGCCGTGGTGACCACGGACGTGGCACCGAGCGCCTGCGCCACCCGGTCCGTGAAGGCATTGCCGCGCCCCACGTGGCCCGACAGCACGCAGATGCTGAAGCGCGCCGCGTCGTCCACGCACACCACCGCCGGGTCCACCTTCTTGTCCTCGAGGAGTGGGGCCACCATGCGCACCACCGCGCCCACGGAGATGATGAAGACGTGGCAGTCGTACGCGGTGAAGGTCCGCCGCAGCGTGGGCCCCATCGGCAGAGCGAGCGGCAGCGCGCCGGGGGCCGCCTTCGCGAGCAACTTCTCCGATACGTACACGTCCGCGCCGGGCAGCGCCTCGGAGAGCCTGCGCGCGATGTCCAGCCCGTGCAGGGTGATGGCGTAGACAGCAAAGGGCTTGCGCATCGTCACGGGGTTTCCTCCTCGGAGCGCACGCCTGCGAGGCCCAGCCCGTCCATGACGATGGCATTCGCCGCGAATGGCTCGCGCGCCGTCACGGGGTGGCCTCCGCGAGCGCGGCGACCGCGCGGCCGGCAAGCACGCCGCTGCGCTCCTTCTTCGCCACCATCACCATGGAGAAGTAGTCGCACTTGTCATTGCGGATGCTGCGCAAATCCCGCACCACGCGCTCGGCGCCCGCGCTGGCCCGCGACACGTACACGGCCCGGTCCAGCAGCCCCTCCTGCTCCAGCGCCGCCACCACCTGGGGCATGACACTGCCCACCTTCATCAGGAGCACGGTGTCGAAGTCGCGCAGCACGCGCGCGAGGTCCTCCACGCCGTACGTCGCGGGGAGCACGGCGATGCGCTCCTGCCCGTCAGCGATGGGCTGCACCACGGCGGCCGGCACCGCGGTGACGGAGGACACGCCGGGCACCACCTCCACCCGCGCGCCAGGGAAGTGCTCGGGCGCGGCTTCCAGGAGGTAGATGAAGGTGCTGTAGACGAGCGGGTCTCCCTCGGAGATGAAGGCCACGCGCTTGCCCGCGGCGAGCCGGGGCGCGAGCTCCGCGAACGCCTTGGCCCAGGCGGGCTTCAACCGCTCGGGGTCCTTGGTCATCGGGAAGGTGAGGAACAGGCGCTCCTGGCCCGGCACCTCGCCCACGTTCCCCTTCGCGATGCGCCACGCGAGCGACTCATCGAACTCCGAGCGGCGGGGAATGGCGATGCAGTCCGCCTCCCGCAGCACGCGCACCGCCCGCAGCGTCATCAAGTCCGGGGCCCCGGGGCCCACCCCCACGCCCACCAGTACGCCACTCATCGGTTCTCCTCCGAAACCTGCGCCGGCTTGCTCGCCGAGAAGAGGTGGATGGGGTTGTGCGCGTCGTAGCGCTGGTAGCGCGCGAGCGGCTCGCCCCGGGCCACGTTGACCAGCAGCACCTCGGGCTCCACGCCCTGCTCCTTGAGGCCCGCGTACACCTCGGCCACGTTCTCCAGGGTGACGGCGTTGGCCACCAGCCGCCCGCCGGGCCGAAGACGGGCGAAGGCCACGTCGAGGATGTCGCGCATGCTGCCCTTGGAGCCGCCCACGAAGACGGCGTCCGGGTCGGGCAGGCCGGCGAGCGCCTCGGGAGCGCGCCCTTCGATGATGCTGAAGTTGTCCGCGCCGTGGGCCAGCGCGTTCTCCCGGCACAGCGCCACGCCCTCCGGGTCCACCTCCACGCCGTACACGTGGCCTCCCGGCGCGAGCAGCGCCGCCTCGATTCCCACCGAGCCACTGCCCGCCCCGACGTCCCACACCACGCTGTCCTCACGCAGCCCGAGCAGCCCGAGCGACAACAGCCGCACCTCGCGCTTGGTGATGAGTCCCCGCTTCGGCACGCGCTTCGCGTACGCCTCCTCCAGGAGGAAGGGCACGCGCGGAGGGGGCCGCCAGCTGGGGGCGGTGCGCAGGAGCACGAGGACGTTGAGCGGGTCCACGTCCTCACACCCGGCGAGCGCGTCCAGCGAGAAGGGGCGCACCCGTTCACCCGGGTTGCCCAGCCGCTCGCAGACCCACGCGGTGAAGCCCGCCTGTCCATGCGCGAGGAGGTGGCGCGCGATGACGGGAGGCGTGTTGATTCCATCGGTGAGGAGCGCGGCCTTGGCCAGTCCCCGCAGCCGGGAGCACAGTCCGGTGAGCGGCCGCCCGTGGAACGACAGCACCTGGGCGTCCTCCCAGGCGACCCCGATGCGGGCGAACGCCAGCTGCACGCTGGACGGATGGGGAACGAACTCCACCGCGTCCGCGCCCACCTTCTTAGCCACGAGCCCGCCGATGCCGAAGAAGAGCGGGTCGCCCGACGTGAGCACGCACACCTGGTGCTCGTTCGCGAGCTCCGCCACCCGCTCCAGCGCGGCGCCGAGGCCGCCCTTGAGCACGATGCGCTCTCCCGTGAACTGCGGGAAGAAGGCGAGGTGGCGCTCGCCCCCCACCAGCACCTGGGCCCGGGCCACCGCGTTGGCCGCGCGCGCGGACAGCCCCGCACACCCGTCATCCCCCACGCCCACCACCGTGACGGCCGCGCGCCTCATGACGTCCCCTCCCGGGTCAGCAGGAGCAGCGCGTGCACGATGGCGACCGCGATGGTGCTGCCGCCCTTGCGCCCGCGCGTCACCACGTGCGGCACCGGCAGCCCGAGCAGCACCTCCTTGGACTCGGCGGCGGACACGAAGCCCACCGGCACGCCGACGACGAGGCCCGGCCGCAGCCCCTCCTCGCGCACCAGCCGGGCCACCTCCAGGAGCGCGGTGGGCGCGTTGCCCACCAGGATGAGGGCGCCTTCGAGCAGCCCCAGCCGGTGCGCCTTGCGCATGGCCTCGATGGCCCGCGTGCTGTTGCGCGCCCGGGCCTCCTCGATGACGTCCTCGTCGGAGATGAAGCAGTGTGTGCGGCAGCCATGCGCCGCGAGCCGCTCCTCCGCGAGGCCCGCCAGAATCATCTTCACGTCCGCCACCACGGGTGCACCGCGCCGCAGGGCCGCCACGCCCGAGGCGATGGCGTCCGGCGAGTAGCGCACGAGCTGGCTGAACTCGAAGTCCGCGGTGGCGTGGATGACACGGCGGACCACCTGCCACTCGGCGGGCGGGTGAGCGTGCGCGCCCGCCTCCTGGTCGATGATGGAGAAGCTCTCGTCCTCGATGCGACGGCCCAGGGCCGTCAACTGGCGCATGTCGCTCACGCTGCCTCCTCCTGCCGCGGCGGCGCCGGGTGCTGCCCCAGCAACGTGCCGTTGAAGTCCACGAGATACGCGCGCACCTGGGGCCCAGCCCCCGCGTGCCGCGCGAGGTGCTCCACCACGCGCTGGCACACGCGGGTGGTGATGTCGGTGAGTCCCCGGGCCGCGCACAGCTCCAGCACGTGGCGCGCGGTGTTGGCCCCCTCCACCTCGCGCACGAGCTCGTCCGGAGCGCCCGACTCGCGGGCGAGCTGCGCGAGCAAGGCCATGTTCACGTCGGAGCCGGCCGCGTGCGTCTGCAGCTTCCCATCGGCCATCTTCGACAGCTTGCCCATCATCCCCACGACGTGGATGCGCTCGGCCTTCACCCGGGCCGAGTGCTTCACGCCCACGCCGATGAAGTCCCCCACCTGGATGAAGGCCTCCTCGGGGAGGTGGGGCAGGAGCTCCATCGCGTACTTCTCGCTCTTGCCCCCGGTGGTGAGGACCAGGTCGGCGTTGCCGCGGTGGCGCGCCACGTCGATGGCCTGCACCACGCTCGCCTTGTAGGCGGCGGTGGAATACGGGCGCACGATGCCGCTGGTCCCCAGGATGGAGATGCCACCGAGGATGCCCAGGCGCGCGTTGAGCGTCTCCTTCGCCATCTCCTCGCCGCGCGGCACGTGGATGACGACTCGCGCACCCGTGCCCTCGGGAAGCTCCTCGCGCACCATGTCGATGATGTTGCGCCGGGGCACCGGGTTGATGGCCGGGCCGCCCACCTCCAGCCCCAGCCCCTCCTTCGTCACCACGCCCACCCCCTGCCCGCCCGCGAGCGTCACCTGGCCATCACCGGTGAGGCGTGCCTCGGCGACCAGCTCGGCGCCGTGGGTGCAGTCCGGGTCGTCGCCGGCGTCCTTGATGACGCTGCACACCGCGCGCTCTCCGTCCGACTCGCACCGGTGCAGCGCGAAGGTGACGCGGTCGCGGTTGGGCAGCATCGTCTCCACCTCGGTGAGCGCGCCCCCTCGCACCAGCACCCGCACCGCGGCCTTGGCGGCGGCCGCCGCGCATGCGCCGGTGGTGAAGCCGGTCCGGGTGCCGCGCTTGTCGCGCGGCGGCACGAGGGGAGGCGCGCCCTGACTCATGCCGCCGCCTTGCGCACCGGAGGGTTGAAGAAGGACTCGAGCCGCACCGTGCCCTCCGCCATCCCGAGCGAGTGCAGCTCGGTGCGCAGCGGAGCGAGCACCGCGCCGTCGCCCGACAGGTACACGCGCTCGGGAGCCTGGACGGCGGCGTGCGGCAGCACCTCGGCGCGCAAGGCCTCCAGCCGCTCCGGATGGCCCACCGGCGGCAGGGTCCCCAGCTCGGGCGCGAGCCCCGCCATCTGCTCGACCGATTCGGAGGGAAAGAAGCCGAAGCCCTCCGGCCGCAGCCACAGCAGCTTCGTCATGGAGCGGTGGGGCGCGAAGGCGCGCGCCCGCAGCAGCCCCACCGCCGCGGTGATGCCGCTGTCGGTGGCGACGAGCAGCGTGCTCCGGGGCTGCGCGTCCTCGGGGAGGAAGCTGCCCCACGGGCCACTGAAGGAGAACACGGCGCCCGGCGCCGCCGAATGCAGCACGAAGGAGCCGGGCCCGTGCTGGTACACGGCGAGCTGGAAGCGGCGCTGCCCTGAATCCGCGCTCACCAGCGAGTAGGCGCGCTTGTGGCGCCGGCCGTCCTCACGCTCGATGCCGGTGTCCACGATGACGTACTGGCCGCCCACGAAGCCCAGGGGCTCCCCGGCCTCGAAGGTGAGCAGTCGCCCGCTCGTGCCCAGGGGCACGGAGGCGAGAAGGCGTGCGGTGCGTGCGGTGGCCATGAGTCGCTAGTCGCGCGGGTACAGCTCGTGGGTGAAGTCGTGCAGCTCCTCGAGGCCGCGCCACAGCGACGTGAGGGAGTCCACGTGGCGCTGCAGCTCCAGCTCCACGCCGCGGGTAAGGACCAGCAGCGTGCGCAGGTAGGGCAGCTTCGGGTCGTCCGCCCGGGTCCCGGCCACCTTCTCCTGGAGCCCCACGAGCGCGGACGCGAAGAAGCGCTGCAGCTCGGCGAGGTCCTTCGCCCGCGCGAG
Organism: Myxococcus sp. RHSTA-1-4; assembly: GCF_020037125.1. Classification (GTDB taxonomy): domain Bacteria; phylum Myxococcota; class Myxococcia; order Myxococcales; family Myxococcaceae; genus Myxococcus. Next base: position 32,311 of record NZ_JAIQDG010000023.1, on the reverse strand, counting down.
CGAGCGCAGGACGCCGGGCGCCTCGGCCGCGGAGCCCAGCTCGGCCAGCTCGTGCTGGCGCTCGGCGGCATCGTCGATGCCGAGCACGTTCATCAGGGACAGCCGCAGCGCGGCCAGTTCGTGGCAAGCCATGTTCAGCCTCCTCGTTCAGCTCATGATGTTGTCGACGAGCCGGCCCACCAGCCGGTCGCCCACCAGGTGCTCGTCCACGAGCTCCCCGGCGTCCGCCTCCGTCACGCCGCGGTACCAGACGCCATCCGGATAGACGGCGACGGTGGGCCCCTCTCCGCAGCGGCCCATGCAGCTCGTGCGTGTCACGCGCACGGTGCGCGCCTTGCCGAACACCTTGAGGCGCCTGCGCACCGCGTCCAGCAGTCCGAGGCTCCCCCGGTCCGCGCAGTCCGCGTTGCCGCAGATGAGGACGTGCTTCTCCAGTGCGCGGTGCGCGTGCGGGTGGGGTGCCGCCTGGGTGTGCGTCTCCCGGTGGCGGATGCTCCACAGGAGCGCGCGCAGCCCGCCCACCTCGCGTTGCAGGCCCGCGAGCGGCACCCGGTACTGGCACGTGTCACAGGGGAGGGGCGCTCCGCCCGCGAGCGCGTCCTCGATTCGACGCTCCACGTGCGCGAGGAGCGGCTCCGTGGGTCCGTCCCAGAGGTGGGGAGCGAGCTCCGCGCGAACCCACGGGTAGCGCTCGCCAAACCGCGCCACCTGCTCGCGCACCTTCTGGAGCAGCAGGCCGGTGAAGAGCAGGTAGGGCACCACCACCACGCGCTCGGCCCGGGCGCGCGCGAGCAGGTCGAGCGCCTCCTCCAGCTTGGGCGTGGTGACACCGACGAACGCGGGCACCACCTGGGCAAGGCCGCGGCCCTCGGCGAAGAGGCGCGTGAGCTTGACGAAGTCACCATTGGCATCCGGGTCGGACGAGCCGCGCCCGAGCATCACCACCGCCGTCTTCGCGGCCACGTCCACCGGGAGCGGCCCGCCCACCGCCGCCTCGAAACGAGCGTGGGCGAGCTGCGCGAGCGAGGGGTGCACCCCGAAGGCCTGGACCGCGACGAAGCGCACGGCGGGATGCCGCTGGCGGACGAGGGTCAGCGCGAGCGGGATGTCGTTCTTCACGTGGCGCGCGGTGAAGAGGAACAGCGGCACCACCAGCACCTCGTCCACCTCGGCGGCGAGCGTGTCGAGCGCCTCCACGAGCGGGGGCGGAGTGAGCTCCACGAAGGCGAGCTCCACGCGCCAGTCGGGCCGGCGGGCGCGGAAGGCCTCGGCGAAGGCGCGCACCTCGGCCAGCGCGAGCGGGTCGCGGCTGCCATGGCCCACGAGGAGCACACCGCGGCGGGCAGCGGGAGTCGTCACGAGCGCACCTCGAGGAGCGGACGCAGGCGCTCGGCGGCCGCGTCCAGCGTGAGAGGAGCGGGAAGGACGGGGCTCCCGAGCCGGCCCCACAGCTCCAGCGCGGCGGGGGGCCGCAACCGCGCACGCGCGAGCAGGTCCGCATCCGCGAAGGCCCGCTCCGGCGCACCGAAGGCGAGCAGCGTGCCCTCGCCGAGCACCGCCACGCGGTCCGCGAAGAGGGGCACCTCGTCCACCGCGTGGGTGGCCACCAGCACCGCCGCCTCTGTCTCGCAAGCCACGCGGCGCAGGAGTCCGGCCGCCTCGCGCTCCCCCACCGGGTCCAGTCCCGCGGTGGGCTCATCGAGCAACAGCACCCGTGGCTTCAGCGCGAGCACACCCGCGAGGCAGGCGCGCTTCTTCTCACCGAAGCTCAACTGCTCCACCTCTCGCGCGCCGAGCCCATCCAGGCCCACCGCGGAGAGCGCCGCCCCGACACGAGCCTCCACCTCCGCAGTGCCCAGGCCCCGCGCCCGGGGACCCGACGCGACGTCTTCCTCGAGCGTCGCGCCGAAGAGCTGGTCGTCGGGATTCTGGAACGCGAGCGCCACCCCGGCCGCCGCGCGCGCCGCGGCCCCTCTCCCAAGCGGCACTCCGTCGAGCAGCGTCCGCCCTCCCCGCTCGGCAAGGAGCCCCATCAGCGTGCGCAGCAGCGTCGTCTTCCCACAGCCATTCGCCCCGAGGAGCGCCACGACCTCACCGGCCTGAACCTCGAGCGATACGCGGGTGAGGACCGCGCGCGTCCCCCCAGGCCCGGCACTGACCGCCTCCACGCCCAGACGCACCGTCATGGCCGGCCCCCGGCCCTCGTGCCGGCTGCCACCTTGCCCGGACGCGCCGTCACGGCCGGCCCCCCAGGCCGCGCGCGGCACGGGCCTCGGCGGTGGCACACGCCTGGTCGAAGGCGCGTACCAGCGTGAGCCCCGCCAGCGCCCCCATCGAGCCGAGCGCCCGGCGCATGCCGCCGTAACCGCCGCGCACCAACTGCGCCTCGCGCGCGGTGCGCGCCGCCCCCTCGAACACGCGGGCATAACGCGCCGAGAGCGCGAGCAACTCCGTGAACACCTCCGGTACGCCCAGTCCCCGGAGCGCACGCGCGAACACCCACGGAGGCGTCAGGTGCGAGAAGAGACCAAAGACGGCGACCCCCGCCGCCATCCGCGCCCCGAGCACGAATCCCGCCTCTGCTCCAGCCCGGGTGCCGAGCGCCACGTGCAGCGCCGCCGCGAGCCCTCCCGCCACCAGCGCGGCCCCGAACCCGCGCACCACCCGCGCGGGAGCCCTGCCCCACGCGAGCCCGAGCGCCCCCGCGCTCAACGCCACCGCGAGCGGCGTCCACGGCAGCGGCCCGCCCAGTCCCACGGCGAGGAGCGCGAGCGCGAAGCCAAGCGTGAGGCGCGCATCGAGCACGCGCACCCACAAGGGAGGCTCACGCACCACGGCGGCCTCCCTCCACGAAGAGCGCGCGGTAGCCGTAGCCCAGCACCCAGCCGCCAACCAGCCCCGCCATGAGGAAGGCGAAGAGGAGCACGTCGCCCTCGGGCTGCGGGAAGAGCGGCGCGGGCGTGCGCCCCGCCGCCTCGGCGTACGGGCGCACCACGTGCTCGTCCACACCGGGCCAACCTTCAGGGGTGGCGCCCGTCACGAGGACACCGGGGTGCGCGCGGCGCCGAAGGCGAGCAGCGCGGGACGGCGGCGCGCGATGAAGGCGACCGCCCCCGCCGTCAGCGCCCCTTCCAGCAACCCGAGCGGCAACTGGGTGGGAACGAACGCGAGCGCGACGGCGCTGAACGCGCGGCCGAGCCCTTCGTCTCCGTGCAGCGCGGAGGCAAGCTCGAAGGCGGTGGTGGCATACGTCGCCCAGTCCGCGGCCAACCCCGCGGCGAAGGCCGCCACGGGCAGGGACGCGCCGAGCCCGCGCAGGCCCCGGAAGGCGAGCCAGCCCGCGAACCCACCGACGACGCCCATGCTCCACACGTCCGCGCCCAGCGTGGTGAGTCCCCCGTGCGCGAGGAAGAGCGCCTGCAGCAGCAGCGCCACCAGCGTGACGAGCACCGTGAGCAGGGGGCCCACCAGCACGGCGGCGAGCCCGGTACCCACCGGATGGCTGCACGTGCCCGCGGTGGGCACCGGCACCGGCATGCAGGAGATGACGAACACCGCCGCCGCCAGCATCGCGAGGAAGGGGCCGAAGACGGGGTCCCCGGCCGAGCGCAGGCGCAGCGTGCGAATCCCGAGCGCGAGCAGCGGCAGCAACGCCAGCGTCCACCCCGCGGCCCAGGGCAGCGGCAGCACGCCCTCGGCCAGGTGCATGGCATGGGCGCACGCGGGCGCCAGCAGCAGCGCGGCAAGCGCGAGCGGCGCTCCGCGCACACGGGACAGCAGACGGTCATCAACGGGAGCGGGCCGGCACGTGCCGTCCCAACGCCCATGCACCCAAGGCATGGCAACCTCCTCTCAGTCCACGGAGAGGGTCAGTCATTCAGCCTGGGGTAGGTCTCCTGGCTCATGGGTGCGAGAGACTCCTCGTTCGAGGAGGACTCCCGCGCCGCTTCCGCCTTCCCGGATGCATCGCTGCACCCAGTGGCACTTCGTGGAAGCGGCCTCACCCACTCACAGTGGCGGGACCGCGCCGGATTCACACCGGCTTCCCTGTTATGCCCGTCATGGGCACCCAAGGCGGCGATTCAGTTGTGGGCGCGCAGATAGCGGAGCCGCGAGGCACTTGTCAACGCACACCCCGTCCGACAGCATGAATGCACCTGCAACACAGATGCATTCAGACCCGGCCGTCGTGTCAGTGCGCGACCTTCAATATGGATGCGGGCTCAGCTTCCCGACACCGCTCGCAGCACCGGTTGCTGGGCGGCGGCCTTCGCCGCATGGCTCGCGCTCAGGTGCCCGCTCGTCCCTTGGCTGGAATGGCCCGCCGAGCGGTAGCGGCCGGGGGCCACCCGGAGGTAGCGCTGGAACGCCTTGCCGAACCCCGTCGGAGAGTCGTACCCGACGCGGGTGGCGACCTCGTCCACGGACTCGCTGGTGGTCTTCAGAATCTTGGCGGCCAGGCTCATCCGCCAGCGCGTCAGGTACTTGAGCGGAGGCTCCCCCACCAGTTCCACGAAGCGCCGGGCAAAGGCCGCTCGGGACAGGGCGACCTTCGCGGCCAGGCTCTCGACCGTCCAGGGAAGCTCCGGGTTCTCATGGATGAGCGAGAGGGCCCGGCCAATCTGTGGGTCCCTCAGCGCGCCGAACCACCCACCGGCGCCCACCGGCTGGCTCTCCATCCAGGCCCGCATGATGAAGACGAACAGGCTGTCCACCAGCCGGGGAATGACGATTTCCGACCCCGGCAGCTTGCGGCCCGACTCGTGCGCGAGCAGCCAGACCAACGCCTGGAACTGGCCGCTCTCCTCGGAGTAGTCGACGTGCAGGCGGATGAGCTTCGGCAGCAGCGCCAGGAGCGGATGCTGTCCGTCCTGCTCGAACTCGTACGCCGCGCACAGGAGGACCGTGGTGTCGGAGGAAGCGGGCTGCGGCATCGAGGCGAGCCGCTCCTTCATCCGCGCCAGCTCCTGCTCCCAGGGCTGCGCCACCGTGGTGGGGTCGTCCGTCAGATAGTGGCGGACCCCACTGCCCACCAGCACCACGTCGCCCGGCATGAGCCGCATCGGCTCCGGCTCACCTTCCAGCCGCAGCCAGCACACCCCGCGCTGCACGAGATGAACGGCCGTCTTCGTATGGGCGTCGATGTCGAGCCCCCAGGGCGCCATGAGCTCCGACTGACAGAGCATCGTGTTGCCAAGCTGGGTCACCCCCAGCACGTTCGCGAGTACGTCCATGGATTCCACCTCGACGGATTCCGCCTCAACAGCCACGGCGGAGAATAGCCCGTTGATTCACGAATCTACGGCGCCAAGACGATTGGACCGAAAAGCGAGCGTTTCGGTCATTGTTCGTCGCATTTGTCGCCCATAGTATAGACCCCATCAACCCACTCGCACAGTCCCTGCGTTCTCGCCGGGGAGTGCGTGGGATGAGTGATCTCGCGTCCATACGCGAACCGACCAGGACAGCGCACACCCATAGGCCATGAGTGCCCGGGCATGCGTCTGCCTCACACCTCAGGAGCACCACATGAAAGCACATCTCTGCCTGTCCGCAATCGTTCTGGCTCTCTCCCTCACCACCACGGCCGCGGCTGAGGGCAAGGCCCAGCCCGCCTCCACCCCCGCAAAGAACAAGACCATGACCAACACCACCACCGCCAAGAGCGCCGCTGACGTCGTGAAGGGCTTCTTCGAGGCCTTCGGCAAGGGCGACTCCGAGGGCGTCATCAACTCCTTCCACCCCGAGACCAGCATCACCGCGGTCCGCAAGGGCGAGCGCAAGGGTGACCAGCTCTACGGCTCCTACTCCGGCACCGAGGGCGCGAAGGCCTTCCTGACCAACATGGGGAAGAACTTCGACACGAAGGCGTTCTCCGTGGACCACGTCATCGGCGAGGGCAACGTCGCGTTCGCGAGCGGCGCCTTCGTTCACAACATCCGCACCACCGGCAAGCCCTACGCCAGCGACTGGGCGCTGAAGGTCATCGTCAAGGACGGCAAGATCCTCGAGTACCACTTCTACGAGGACACCGCGGGCTTCGTCGAGGCCAGCAAGAAGTAATTCGAAGTTCTCGCGCCGCGTCCCGCGCTCATGCGCGGGGCGTGGCGTTTTGTCGTGTTTGAAGACACACGCTCGTGTGGCAGCGGTCCTGGGGAGGCCCGCCTCACAAACGTCCGTGTGTTGACCGGTGTATGCCGTTTTGAAACACAAGCGTCATGTGAAGCCAGGGGAATGATTGTGTAGGACCACGCTCCAGCAGGACCGGAGCCGTGTCACCAGCCAGCGGTAAGGGGGCGGCTGCCAGGGGCTTCTGCAAGGAGTTGCGAGAAGCCCACCAGGAAGAGTCTCTGCTCGCGCGGCGGATGCCCGCGTGTCAGTGCTTTCTCCAGCAGCCCGTGCAACTCGGGGAGTTCCATCCGTGGGAACGACGACGGTGAGCGAAGGCGCGCGGGCAAGCAATGCTTGCACGTCGAGAGCCGCGCACCGATTGACACGGATGTCGAGCGCCCCGGGGCACAGCCAGGTGCTCCACGCGAGCGCCATCCACGCCCGGCCGCCACCACCCATACAACCTCACGCATGCCCCCGCCCGCTCGAAGGACCGAGGCGGCGGCAGCGCCATGCTTTGCGGGCCCGCGACGGTACATCCGAATCGCGGGCGGAGTCGTACATCCCCGCCAAACAATTAATTCGGTAAAAGAATGGGAAAATAGCTCGGGCGTTTAATACGTGATATTATGCAGTGCGCAACAACTCACCATGATGGGAAGAAAAGGAGGGCTCATGGCGCGTGTCGTTTCTCAAGTCCCGGTGTTCAAAGACATGGTTCCTCAGCAGCTCACACAGCCGGTTCTGGTGGGCCTGGTGGGTTCTTCTGAGAGTGTGCATCCCGGCCTCGAACTCGCTTCGAGCTGGAGTCGCCGGGTGAGCGGGTAAACACGGTGGGGGGGAAAGGGGGAAGCTTGAAAAAGCATGAATGGAGTAGACGCGTTTCACGGTCCGAGTCTTCGGCCCCAGGCGCGTATCCAAGCGCACTTCTGGGGAGGTCGCTGTGATTGCTCAAGACACGTTGATGATGGCGCAGGAGGCCGCCCGAGCGGCCGAGCAGCGGCCCGTGGCCAATCCGCTCCTCGCGGGGGGAGCCGCTGATTCTCGGGACCGGCTGTTGGACATCGCGATGGCCTACGCGCGGCGGAAGCGCTTGAGCTCGCGAGAGTGCGAGGTCTTCACGCGCTTCGTCTCGCAAGGGAAGACCAGCAAGGAAATCGCCGCGGAGCTGGGCATCGCCTACCCGACGGTGAAGCTCTACTGGACCCGCATCTACCGGAAGCTCGGTTGCGAGGACGCGGTGGGAGCGCTGGTCGCCTTCGTGCGGGAGGTGACGCTGAACATCCCAGGCGAGCTCTACGAGCTCTACATGTTCCAGCCGCCGCCGACCTGAGCCGGGGCTCGGGACGTCCGCGAGGACGGGCCGCGAGCTGCCACCGCTGTTTCGGGGCAGCTCGCCGCCAACACGAAGCAAAGGGGCGGGGCGGAGCGCCCCTCCCCTGTCCACTCAGAGCCGCGACCAGTTGGACGTCGCCACCGCGCCGAGCACATAGCGGCCGGCGTGGGTGGTGAGCTCCTGGTACGCGGGCGCCTTCAGGCCCTCCAGGTACTTCTCGAAGGGGCACGAGAACTGCGCCAGGAACAGGGCGCCGGGCTCGGTGCTGAGCACGGAGTGGTAGGCCGCGAAGCCCTCCACGTGCTCCTGCGCGCGCACGTGCGGGAAGAAGGCGTCGCGGCGCCAGGCCTGGTACTCGTCCAGCTTCGGCGGCGCAATCTCCATGCGGTTGAGCTGCAGGTTGGCGCCGCTCGGCACCGGCGACGCGGACGGCTTCACCACGTCGCGCAGCGCGTGAATCTGCCGGCGGTAGTCCACGGCCAGCCGGGGCCGGACGAGTGACTCAGTCTCCCGCCACGAGGCGTCGCCCAGCAGCTCCCCGAGTCCGGAGAGCTCCGGGAGGGCCACGAACTCCATCAGCCGGTCGCCCCCCTCGTGCTTGTAGACGCTGCGGGGGAAGCGCGCATCGGTGGGCCGTGGCTGGCGCACGATGTCGGCGACACCCTGCAGGTCCTGCGCGGCCATCTTCATGTAGTTCAGCAACAGGAAACGCGCGGGTCCCTGTGAGGTCATCGGTTCAGTCTCCTTCATCGAATCGTCCAGGGCTCAGGCGGCCTTGCTGGCCACCGCGCGCAGCGCCGGGAACAGGTCATCCACCAGGCTCTCGACGCTGGCCCCCTGCAGCAGCTTGGCCAGCGGCACGGACACGCCCAGGGCGGGCTCCAGGCGGTTGACCAGGTTCACGGACACGAGCGAGTCCAGACCGAAGCTCACCAGCGGGGCCTGGGCGTCGATGAGCTCGTCCGAGCCCAGCACGTCCGTCACCTGCTTGCGCACGACCTCCACAATCACGCCGCGGCGCTCGCCCTCGGGAGCCATCTGGATGCGCTGCAGGAGGATGCGCGGGTCCTCGCCGGCCCGCTGCGTGCGCCGCTTGCGGGCGCCGCCCTTGCTCAGCGCGGAGTAGAGCGCGGGCGCGCCCATCTTGAACTGCTGCATCCACGCCGACCAGTCCGTGAGCGACACGCCGGCGTGCTCGAGGCCGTGGCGCAGGACGTAGTCCATCGCCTCCGTGGCGTGCGCGCGCTGTATGGCCTGCACCCCGTTCGAGGTCTCGCTCCTGGCCAGCTGCTTGCCGGGAATCTCCCACGGCCCCCAGTGGATGACGGTGGCCGGCAGCCCCATGGCCCTGCGGGCCTCGGCGAGCGCCTCCACGAACGCGCTGCCCGCGGCCTCGTTCGTCCGCGTCTCGGAGCCCAGCCAGCTCAGCACCGTGCCGAAGAGCACGAAGTGCTCCAGCGCGATGTCCTTCGAGTGCTGGTGGAGCAGCCAGGCGCTCTTCGTCATGGGCGCCATGCCACCGGAGAACTTCTTCCAGACAATCATGTCCAGGAGGTCCTCCTGCCGCGTGGCGACGCAGTTGAAGATGCCCTTGAGCGCCGGCAGGGCCTTCAGCTCGCCGAACACCCGCTGCACGTCGCCGCCGGCCGTGAGGTCCGCCTGCGTCACGGTGACCTTCGCGCCGCGCTTCGTCAGCGCCTCGACGGCCTTGCTCTTCGCCTCGTCCAGGGGACGGTTGTCGGCCAGCAGCAGATGCCGGGCGCCGCCCTGGCTCACCATCCACTCCGCGAGCTGGAGGCCCGTGGTGCCGAGCCCGCCGGCGATGAGGTACGTCGCATCACCGCGGAACAGCGCGCCATTCTGCTCCGGCCGGGGCTTCTGGGAGCGGGTGAGGCGGGGGGCGAAGCGCTTCCCGCCGCGGATGACGACCTGGTCCTCGCCGTCGGAGCTCCACACCTCGGACAGCAGCGCCGCGGCGTCCACCGTTGGCCCGCCCTCCGCGTGCCGCTCCAGGTCCACCATGCCGCCCCAGAAGTTGGCGTGCTTCAGCGCCATGGTGGAGCCCAGCGCCCACAGCGGCGACTGCGCCACCTCCACCGGGCCGAAGCCCGGCCTGGGCCCCTGCGCGTTGCGCGTGACGAACCACAGGCGGGGCGCGGCGCCCGTCACCGAATTCACCACGGAGACGGCCTGGATGAGCAGCAGCGCGCTGCCCACCGTGCTGCCCTCGCTGCCGGCGAGCTGCTCCAGCGTCAGCCCATCCAGGGTCGGAGCGTCGAGCCCCCACAGGTAGACGACGTGCCGGTAGGAGATGCCGGGGACACCGAAGTAGTCGCGGACCAGCCGGTGGAAGAGCCCCGGCTCGTCGGCGGCGATGGGCTTGCGGCGGTCTCCCACCACGAGCGTCAGGTCCGGGTAGACGAGGTGGCACTTCTCACCGAGCGCGCGGAGCTGCTCCGCCAGGGCGCTGCCCACGCCGCCGCGGTCCGCGAAGATGAGCCAGCGGTTCGGCAGGGCGTCCTTCTCCTGGGCCACGGGGGCCAGGGCGGGACGCTCCTCCCACGTCCGCTGGAGGATGGAGTCCAGCAGCGGGTCGGTCACCGTCGCGGTGGGCTGCATGGCCTCTCGCGTGAGGCGCCGGACCTGCAGCCCCTGCATCACCGCCAGCGGGCGGCCGTCCTCGGAGTACAGGCGGATGTCGACGACCATCAGGTCCGGGGTGGCACCCGGACGGCGCACCGCGTGCACCCAGGCGTCCCGCACGCCCGACTCGAGCGTGTGGAAGCGCTCCATGCTGATGGGCAGGAACGTGCGCGTCAGGTCGTCCGGCGGGACACTGAAGTCCCCGTAGGCCTCGCCCAGCGCGGCGTAGATGTGGAGGCACGCGTCCAGGAAGGCGGGCTGGAGCGTGTACGGCTGGGCCGACACATGCTCCGGCAGCCGGACGTGGCTCAGGGCCTCGCCCTCCCCCTGCCACAGCTCCTGGATGCCACGGAACGCCGGGCCGTACTCCAGGCCCATGGCGCGGATGGCCGGGTAGTAGCGGTCGATGGGAATCTGCCGCGCGCAGCGCTCGCGCAGGGCCGCCAGGGACACCGCCTCCGGGGGCGCCGAGTCACGCCGCGGCTTGAGCTCGCCATCGATGTGGTGAATCCACGGCGCGCCCGGCCGCTCCTCGGTGCTGTAGACCTTGAACGTGGCCCGCTCCTCGGACTCGGGCGTGACGACGAAGTGCACGACGCGGCTGCCCTCCTCGGGGAGGACCATGGCCTCGCGGTAGAGGAAGGTCTCCATCACCACGTCGTCGACGCCGAAGTGCGCGCGGGCGCCCGTCGTCACCAGCTCAAGGGCGGCCGTGGTGGGCAGCACCGGCAGGCCGAAGATGCGGTGGTCATCCAGGTAGGTCAGCTCGTCCAGGCTGTAGTGGGCCTCGTACTGGGCGTCCTTCAGGGTGGAGCGCAGGCGCTCACCGAGCAGCGGGTGGCCGCTCTTGTTGCGCTGGGCCGTGCTCGCGGCGTGGGCCTCGCTCACCCAGTAGCGCTTGCGCTGGAAGGGGTACGTGGGGAGCGACACACGCTTGCGCGTGTAGGGCTGGTCGAAGCCGCGCCAGTCCACCGCGTGTCCGCCCACGTAGAGGGCCCGCAGGCTCTCCGAGAGCACGTCCCAGTCGTTCTTCTGCCGGCTGAGCGACGGCAGCCACTGCGCCGCCTCGTCGGTGACGGACTGCCGCCCCAGGCCCAGGAGGCTGGAGCCCGGCCCCACCTCGAGGAACAGGCTGTAGCCGGCCTCGTGCAGGGTCTGCATGCCACGCGCGAAGCGCACCGCCCCACGCGCGTGCTCACGCCAGTAGCGCGCCGTGGGGGCCTCCTCCATGAAGGTGCCGGTGAGGTTCGACACCACCTTGATGGACGGCTTGCGGAAGCGAATCTCGGAGGCCACCGCCTCGAGCTTGTCCAGGATGGGGTCCATCAGCGCCGAGTGGAAGGCGTGCGAGACGACCAGCTCCTTGAACTCGATGCCCTGGCTCGTCAGCGTCTGGAACAGCGAGGCCAGCGCCTCCTTGGCGCCGGACACCACGGTGCTCTTCGGCGCGTTGCTCGCGCCGATGGACAGGCGCTCTCCGTAGGGAGCGATGAGCTCCAGCACCTTCTCCTCGGAGGCGAACACCGCCGCCATGCCGCCGTCGCGCGGCAGGCCCTGCATCAGCCGGCCGCGGTGGGAGATGAGCTTGAGCGCGTCCGCCAGGCTCATGCAGCCCGCCACGCAGGCCGCGGTCACCTCGCCCACGCTGTGGCCCATCACCACGTCGGGCTTGACGCCCCACGAGCGCCAGAGCATCGCGAGCGAGTACTCGACGGCGAACAGCGAAATCTGCGTGTAGCCCGTCTCGTTCACGAGCTGGGCGTCCTCACCCTCGGCGAACAGCACGCTCAGCAGCGGCCGGTCCATGTGCGGCCGGGACAGCGTGTCGCACTCGTCCAGGGCCGCGCGGAAGACGGGCTGCGTCCGGTACAGCTCGGCGGCCATGCCCGCGTACTGCGCGCCCTGTCCCGTGAACAGGAACGCCACGGGACGCGCCTTGCCGTTCCCCTTCGCCACGCCCGGCGCGAGCGCTTCCTCGCTCACGCTCTCCAGGCGCTTCGCGAGCTCCTCCGTCGTGCGCGCGGAGACGGCCAGCCGGTGCGGGAAGAACGAGCGGCTGGTGCTGGCGGTGAAGCAGACATCCGCGAGCTCCGCGCCGGGGTGGGACGCGAGGTACCGGGCGAAGCGCTCCGCGCTCTGGGCCAGGGCGGCCTCGCTGCGCGCGGACAGCGCGAGCGTGTGGAGCGGACGGTCCACCGGCTCGCGCGCCTTCGACGCGGACTCCGGCGCCTCCTCCAGCACCACGAAGGCGTTCGTCCCGCCCAGGCCCAGGCCGTTGAGGCCCGCGCGCCGCGGGTGCTCGGCGCTGGCCTTCCACTCGGTCAGCTCGGTCTGGATGTAGAAGGGGCTGGTGGGCAGCGCCAGCTTCGGGTTCGGCTTCTCGAAGTTGATGGTGGGCGGCAGCTTGTGGTGCTTGAGCGCCAGCGCCGTCTTGATGAGCGCCGCCATGCCGGCGGTCTGCTCGAGGTGGCCGAGGTTGGTCTTCACCGAGCCGATGCCGCAGAAGCCCTTGCGCGAGGTGCCGGTGCGGAACGCGCGCGTCAGCGCCTGGACCTCGAGCGGGTCTCCCACCGTCGTGCCGGTGGCATGGCACTCCACGTAGCCGATGGTGTCCGGCGAGATGTCGGCCACCGTCATGGCCTCCAGCATCGCCGAGGCCTGGCCGGGCACGCTCGAGGCGCCGTAGCTGACCTTCTGCCCGCCGTCGTTGTTGATGGCGCTGCCCTTGATGACCGCGTACACGTGGTCACCGGCCTCAATCGCCGCGCGCAGCGGCTTGAGCAGGACGGCGGCGACGCCGCTGCCGAAGATGGTGCCCTGGGCCTTCTCGTCGAAGGCGCGGCAGTGCCCGTCCGGAGAGAGGATGTCCTCGCTCTGGTAGATGTAGCCGTTCTTGTGCGGGAAGCGGATGGTGGAGGCACCCGCCAGCGCCATGTCGCACTCACCGTCGAGCAGGCTCCTGCACGCCAGGTGCAGCGCGACGAGCGAGGTGGAGCAGGCCGTCTGGATGTTGATGCTGGGGCCCTTCAGGTCCAGCTTGTACGAGACGCGCGTGGCGACGAAGTCCTTGTCGTTGCCGATGTGCTGCAGGCTGCCCGTGGGCCCGAGCAGGTCAGGAGCGCGCTGCTGGTACGCGGCCAGGTAGCTGGTGACCACGCCGCCGGAGCCCGCGAACACGCCCACCGGCACGCCGACCTTCTCGGGGTGATAACCCGCGTCCTCGAAGGCCTCCCAGGCCACCTCCAGGAAGAGGCGCTGCTGGGGGTCCATGAAGTTCGCTTCCCGCCCGGTGATGCTGAAGAACCCGGCGTCGAACTGGTCCACGCCGTCGAGGTACGGCGCGGCGGGAACGAAGCCGGGGGCGTCCAGGACGTGGGCGGGCACGCCCGCCTCGGCCAGCTCTTCCCGGCTGAAGAAGGTGACGGACTCCCTGCCCTCGCACAGGTTCTTCCAGAACGTGTCGAGGTCCTTGGCACCCGGGAAACGGCACGCCATGCCGACAATTGCGACGCCCTTGAGGTTGTCAAACGTGCTCATAACGGGTTCTTCCGTGCGAAGACAGGGAGGTACAGACAGGGGTGTGTGGAATCAGGAACGGCTGTTGTTGCGGCGGGCCTCGGCGCGGCGCTTGCTCTCGAGCAGCGCGTCCGCCTGGCCTCCGTCGCTCGTGTCACCGGAGAAGAACTTCTCGTAGGCGCCGACCAGGTCGGACACGGTGCGGACGCTGGTGATGGGCACCAGCTCCTGGAAGGGGTCTGCCTTCAGGCGCATCTCGAGCGTGGCCACGAGCTGCGCCAGGTCCAGGGACGACAGCCCCAGCTCGGCACCCAGCCGGTTCTCCTCGCCGATGTCGCCGAGCTTGCCGTCGTGGGCGGCCTTCTCCTCGAGAATCTGGCGGATGTGCTCCACGATGAGCTTCAGAATCTCCTGCTTGCTCGGAACCTCGTTCAGCATGTGATGCCCCCGTCGACGACGATGGTCTGACCCGTGATGAAAGAAGCCTGCGGTGACAAGAGGAACAGGACCACGTTGGCCATGTCCTCGGCCGTGCCCAGACGGCCCAGGGGCGTGCGGCGGATGATGCGCTGCTTGGCCTCGGGCGTGAGGTCGGCCACCATCTCGCTCTCGAAGTAGCCCGGCGCCACGGAGTTCACTCGGATGTGCTTCGGCCCCAGCTCGCGGGCCAGGCTGCGCGTCAGGCCGTCGAGCGCGGCCTTCGTCGCGCTGTAGACGGCGACGCCCGAGTGGCCGCGAATCGCGTTCACCGAGGAGATGTTGATGATGGAGCCCGACGCGTGCTGCAGCATCTGCTTCGAGCACGCCTGGATGAGGTAGATGCTCGCCTTCAGGTTGAGGTCGATGCCCTGCTCAATCTGCGAGGCGCGCATCGTGGGCAGGATGCCGTCGATGCCCACGCCGGCGTTGTTCACCAGCGCATCCACCCGGCCGTACGTGGACGCCACCTTGTTCACGAACGTCTTGAGCGCGGCGGGGTCCGTGGCGTCCACGGACTCCCACAGGAAGCGCTTGTGCTCCGGGTCCTGCTGGGTGAGCGTCTTGACGAACGGGCTCTCCGAGCGGCTGAACGTGGCCACGGTGTAGCCCCGCTCCAGACACCCGGTGACGAGCGCCTGGCCCAGTCCGCGGCTTCCTCCGCTGACGATGACGACCTTGGAACGATTCTCTGAGTTTGTAGACACGGTTCACCTTCTCTCGATGCTCGTCAGCCGGCTCGAGCCTTCTTGAAGCGGTCCCCGTGGAGCTGGCCCTCGACCACCTCGACGGCCACGGGAATCTTGTAGGAGGCCAGGCGCTCCCTGCAGAACTGGCGCAGGCGCTTCGTGAGCGCCATGGGGTCCTCGGCCTCGCGCAGCACCACCCGCGCCGTCACGACATGGCCGGTAATCGGGCTCGGCTTGCCCACCACCGTCACGTCCGCCACGTTGGGGAGCTGGAGGAGGACGCTCTCCACCTCGGCGGGGTAGACCTTCTCACCGCCCACGTTGATGATCTCCGACTTGCGGCCGAGGATGCGCATGTACTCGCCATCCACCTCCACCGCGTCGCCGGTGATGAACCAGCCGTCCTCCGTGAAGGGAGCCTGCGCGTTCAGGTAGCCGAGCATCGCGGACTCGGAGCGAATCCACAGGATGCCGTCGACGACCTTCACCTCGTAGCCGTCACCGCCCACCTTCACCCAGAGCGACGAGTTGTCCTTCGACTTCGTCTGGAGGATGCCCAGCTCCGACAGGCCGTAGGTCTGCTTGAGCTTGACGTTGGGGAACACCTCGTGGAGGTGCTTCAGGGTGGCCGCCGGCATGGGCTCCGTGCCGTAGGTGATCATGTCCAGCGACGACAGGTCGTACTGCTTGTACGCCTCGGACATGAGCAGCAGGTTCAGGAAGGTGGGCGTGGTGGGCAGGAGCTGGACCCGGTGCTTCTGGATGGCGGTGCAGACCGCCTGCGGCGAGCGCTCCTTCAGCGGGACGACGGTTCCGCCCGACGTCAGCGCATGCAGCAGGGTGTTGATTCCGCCGATGTGGTCCAGCAGCAGGAAGCTCAGGGTGCGCGACCCGGCGCGGGCCTTCTGGAACTTCTTGAGCATCCGGTCGAAGTCGAGCAGCGACGCCTTGCTCTTCCCCGTCGAGCCGGAGCTGAACAGGATGAGCCCCGGAGAGCCCTGGCTCCGCAGCCTGGCGACCAGCGGGTGCTCCGCGGGGGGCGTGAGCTTCGTCACCCCGAGCAGCTCCGTGCCGTCGAACTCGAACAGCGCGTCG
Source organism: Myxococcus sp. RHSTA-1-4 (assembly GCF_020037125.1). Taxonomy (GTDB): domain Bacteria; phylum Myxococcota; class Myxococcia; order Myxococcales; family Myxococcaceae; genus Myxococcus. The sequence continues at coordinate 16,444 of NZ_JAIQDG010000023.1, read as the reverse complement.
CACTCGGCGATCTCCAGGAACTCCTTCAGCGTCTTGACCGTCGGAGCGAGCGGCACCGCGATGTTGCGGTTCAGCACCAGGGCGATGAGCAGGGCGCACGTCTCGGGGTTGTAGTCGCCCTTCAGCGCCACCGTCCGGCCCGGCTCCAGCGAGCGGGCCTTCAGCTCGTTGAGCCAGCCCTTCACCCGCTGCACGAGCGCGGCGTACGTCACTTCGCGTTCGTCCCAGACCATCGCAGGCTGTGTGCCGTGAGACTCCAGGCGCTCCAATACCCACTGAACATCAGCCATTTCACTCACCCCTCTAGAGACGAATCAGACAGGAGCCGCCACGCCGCTGAAACACAGACATGGGGGCTTTCCTGAATCCCGGAGAATCAACTAGCAGCCGTGTCATGACGCGTCATGAGCACCGGTTCGTGTCGTCCGTTCGATGACGTCTCCCCATGGCGCGCTGATCCGCCCCGGGGCCCACCTGGACCTACCCGGCGATGTCATCCCGTGGAGGACATAAACAGGTGTGCGTGCGTCCGGACGCACTGCGTAGCAAGAAGCCGTCGCAGGGTCCGATCAGTCTCTCAACCGAGGGGAGTCCGCATGCTCACAATCGATCCACACCGTGCCCCGGCCGCCAAGACGGGTCGTCCGGAGCTGGGCGACGTCACCATCGAAGGCGCCGCTCCTCTCGCGCGCCAGTCGGAGTCACTCGGCCGGGACACGCCGCAGATTCTTCACGTGGTGGGTGACAAGTTCGTCACCTTCGCCGGTGAGAACCCGGGCGTGATGACGGTCTCCAACTTCGAGAAGCTGCTGGAGAAGAACGAGCTCGAGCGGCCGCACGCCCTCATCGTGGGCCAGGGCGTGTCCCTGGAGCGCCTGGGCCAGCTCGAGGAGCGCATCCAGCGCAGCGCGGCGCGCTCGCGGGTCTCCATCCAGGAGGCTCGCATCCGCGACCGGTGCCCGGGCAAGTACACCCACAAGCACTTCGACCACAACACCATCATCACCACGCCGTACAGGGACGAGCAGGCGGACCTGTACCGCTGCCACCTGGTGCTGGATGATGACTGCGCCGAGATGAGCGACCACGTCACCGGTCACCACCTCCAGGGCGTGGTGTTCTTCGAGGCGTCGCGGCAGATGCTGCTGGCCGCCACCGAGCGCTTCTGGCTGGAGCAGCTCGGCCGCCCGTACTACTTCGTGCTCAACGAGTACAACATCACGTACCACACGTTCGGCTTCCCCCTGCCGACCGACATCACGATGAAGGTGCTGGCGGAGCGCGGCGACACGCGCCAGTCGGGGTCGGTGTTCCTCGACATCAAGGTCGAGTTCTTCCAGGTCGGCGTGCCCATCACCGAGTGCGTCATCAAGTACGCCGCCTTCGACAAGGCCCTGCTGAGCGCGCGCGAGGGACTCCTGTCCCGCATGGCGCTCGTGAAGCACACCCCCAGCCTTTCGCCCATCAACGAAGCCGACGCCTGAGCCGGAGCCCGCCTCAATGAGCAACAAGTACATCGTGTTCTCGGATGTCGATGAAACGCTGATCCGCTTCAAGAGCATGATCACGTTCATGGACTACTTCCTCTACAAGACGCCCTACGCGAAGCGTCCCGAAGCGGAGGAGAAGCGCAAGGAGTTCCAGGCCATCAACGAGGCCAACACGCCCACCGCGGACCGGGCGGCGCTGAACCGTCGCTTCTACGCGATGTTCGCGGGCATCCCCCAGAAGGAGCTGCAGGAGGCCGCCAAGACCTGGATGAACGAGGTCATGGCGCGGGGTGATTTGTTCGTCCCGTCCGCGTACTCCGAGCAGCAGGAGCACAAGAAGCGCGGCGCGGAGCTGGTGCTGGTCTCCGGCTCGTTCCACGACATCCTCGGCCCCATCTGCGACTACGTGGGCGCGGACCGGCTCATCTGCTCCGAGCTGGAGGTCAAGGACGGCGTCTACACCGGCGTGCTGCTGCAGCAGGTGATTGGCGACGGCAAGTGGGACGCCATCTCCCGCTACATCGACGGGCGCGGCATCAAGCTGGATTCCTGCTTCGCGTACGGCGACCACGTGTCCGACCTCTGCTTCATGGAGAAGGTGGGCAACCCCGTCGTCGTGGGTGACTCTTCGGCCATGCTCAAGGTCGCCAAGGAGCGCAACTGGCGCGTCCTGGCGGCGCACTGACGAAAGCTGAGCCATGACCACGAAACACACGTCCAATCTCAAGCTGACCACCCAGGGCCCCCCTTATCCGCCCAGCGAAATCATGGATAAGGACGGGAACTTCATCGTCATCGGGAACATCGTCCAGGAAGACCTGTCGATGAAGTGGGGCGCGGCCGTCGTCTCGGCGGAGAGCCCCGTGCCGGAGTTCGGCAAGCTGCTCCCGTACAAGGTGGTCCGGTACCTGTCCTCGGACGAGCTGGCGACCAGCGATGCCGTGCTCTACACGGTGTCCCTGCCGCTCGCCTGCAACAACTACCCGATGGTGTTCGCGCCGGAGCAACTGCCGCACGCGCACTCCATCAAGCGGCCGTCGCTGCCGCTCCACGAGGCCTACATCCCGGACTACCGTCCCATCGACGGCCGGAAGATTACGTCCCCCATCACCCTCGGCCAGTGGTGCAAGGCGAAGGGCACCATGACGGTGGACGTCGGCCCCGACTACGCGGACTTCTCCTTCGAGTTCGAGGGCATGATTCCGCACAGCCTCTACACGGTGATGGCGCTGCGCCGGCATGAAATCCGGCCCAAGGACACCCAGCGCCCCGGCCCGCTGGGCATCCCGAACGTGTTCATCCCGGACGCGAACGGGCGCGCGACGTACCAGGCGCGCATGCCCAACCCGTTCCCCGTGGGCCCGGACGCCAACCGCATCATCGACGTCATCGTGCTGTGGATCAGCTCCCAGATGAGCTTCGGTGGCGCCATCGGCCACCACGGCCTGGGCGGCGACGTGCACGCCCAGCTCAAGACCGGGCCCGCTCCCTTCGAGGGACTCGAGACCCGAGGGTAGCCGTCCGATGACGACCGACAAGAGCACGAAGTGGGCCATCCTGACGCCCTGCGCGGCCATCATGTTCGCGCTGGGCTCCATCGTGATGGTTCAGCCCATCTTCCAGCACATCGGGGCCGCCTTCGGCATCGAGACCACCGCGGTTCGCGTCTCGTTCAGCTACTGCAGCCTGGCGTACGCCATCGCGTTCTTCCTGCTCGGGCCGCTGACGGACCGGGTGAACCTCACCCGCATGGCCATGCTCGCCGCGCTCGGAATGGCGGGGAGCGTCGTCCTGTGCGGGCTGGCGCCGAACTTCACGCTCTTCAATGTCGGTATGTGCCTCATGGGGGCGTTCGCCGCGGGACTGGTCAGCCCCATGTTCCCGTACATGGCGCGCATCGCCCCCCCGGGGAAGGCCGGGGCCTACCTGGGCCTGTGCCTGAGCGCCACGGTGACGGGCCTCATCGTGGGCCGCACGGTGCTCGGCATCCTCACGGGCCACTTCGGCTGGCGGCACGCCATGGTGGGCTACGCCGTGCCCGTCATCCTGCTGGCGGTGGCGCTGTTCCGCGCGCGCGCCCTGCCCCCCATCCCCGGTGAGAAGCCGTCGCTGGCGCAGCAGTACGTGCGGACGCTGAAGCTGCTGACCATGCCGCACATCATCCGCCGGTACTCGGCGGGGTTCCTGCTGTTCTTCGCCTACCTGGGCACGCTGACCATCCTCACCTTCTACCTCGTCGCCCCGCCCTTCAACATGACGGTGGCGCAGATTGGCTGGCTCAGCCTGGCGGGCGTCGGCGGCGCGGTGATTGCCCCCAAGGCCGGCGCGCTGGCGCAGGCCTACGGTGTCGGCCGGGTGGTGCGCGCGGGCGTGGTGATGGTGCTGGCCTCGTTCGGCATCATGCTGGTGTTCCAGAATGTCTTCGCGGTGATGTTCGGCGTGCTGGTGCTCTACACCGGCGTGTACGCCTGCCAGCCCGCGGTGTTCTACGACGTCACCACCGCCATCCTGCCGCAGCAGATGGGAGCGGCCTCGTCGCTCTACCTGCTGAGCTGCCTGTCCGGTGGCAGCTTCGGCAGCTACGCGCTCGGGCCGGTCTGGCAGCGGTGGGGCTGGACGGGCGTCATGGCCGCGGCGGGAGCCGCGACACTCGGTACACTCGTTCTCGGCGCCCTGGGCGCCCCTCGCAAGAATGGAGCGAGCCCCGTCACTCACGGCGCCGGGCTCGCGGGAGAGAAATCATGACGGAAGTTCGCAACACCGTGTCGCAGGCAAAGCTGGGCCAGCGGACCGTGCCGAGGGTGGGTCTCGGCTGCATGGGCATGAGTGAGTTCTACGGGCCGTCCGACGACGCCGAGAACCTCCGCATCCTGGCCAAGGCCCTCGAGCTGGGCTACGTGCACTTCGACACCTCGGACATGTACGGCAACGGCGCCAACGAGCTGCTGCTCGGGCGCTTCGTGAAGACCGTGCCCCGGGAGAAGGTGTTCCTGGCCACCAAGTTCGGCATCGTGCGCGACGCGGTCGGCGGCCTGGCTCGCAGCGTGAACGGGCGCGCCGAGTACGTGCGCGAGGCCTGTGACAAGAGCCTCAAGCGGCTGGGCGTGGATTACATCGACCTCTACTACGTGCACCGGCGGGACCCGAACACGCCCATCGAGGAGACGGTGGGGGCCATGGCCGACCTGGTGAAGGCCGGCAAGGTGCGGGCGCTCGGCCTGTCCGAGGTCAGCGTGGAGACGCTGAAGGCGGCGCACAAGGTCCACCCGATTGCGGCCATCCAGATGGAGTACTCGCTCCTGTCGAGGGACGCGGAGGCCGAGATGCTGCCCACGTGCAAGGAGCTGGGCGTGGCCTACGTGGCGTACAGCCCGCTGAGCCGGGGCCTGCTCACCGCGGAGCTCAAGCCCGAGGACCTGAAGAAGGGCGGAGATGTCCGCCAGAACCTGCCGCGCTTCGCCGGGGACAACTTCAACCGCAACCTCGCCCTGGTGGAGAAGCTCAAGGAGTTCGCGGCCGAGAAGAAGTGCACTCCGTCGCAGGTGGCCCTCGCCTGGGTGCTGGCGCGCGGTGAGCACATCCACATCATCCCCGGCACCCGCCGGGAGAAGTACCTCATCGACAACTTCGGCGCGGGCTCCATCCACCTCAGCGCCGACGAGGTCGCTCGCATCACCAGCGCCATCGACGTGGGCCAGGTCGTGGGTGCACGCTACCCGGCGGCGGCGATGCAGGGCATCGGCCGCTGACACCCTGGAGACACACGACAATGGCGGAAGAACGAGTGGAGATGACGGCCTTCATCAGCGCGAAGCCCGGCAAGGAGGCCGAGCTGAAGGTCGCGCTGCGTGAGGTGGTGGCGGAGACCGTCAAGGAGCCTGGCTGCATCCAGTTCCAGGTGCTCGAGGACCTGGAGAACCCCGGCCGGTTCGTGCTCTGGGAGATTTTCGAGAGCCGGGAGGCGCTGCGTGTCCACATGGAGAAGGACTACACGCGCGCGTACTTCGCCAAGGGGTTCATGGAGCGAACCCAGGTCATGAAGCTCAAGACCATCTGAGAGCCGTCGTCCCAAGCGGAAGTCCGTGTCCATGAATCGTTCTCGCTCAGTGTCGTTCCTGGCAGTTCCCACGACGATTGCGCTTCTGGTGGCTCCGCTTGGGGCAGCAGTGGCCGCCGAGCCGGAGGCGAAGCCCGCCTCCGCGCCGGAGGTGCAGCCCGCCGCCGCGCAGCAGACTCCGGCCCCCGCGCAGCCGGCCCCCGCGCCGGCGGCGCAGGCTTCCGGGCCGTCTCCGCTGAACTTCCGGCTCCAGGTCCGCGTGAACACGCTGGCCCGGGGCCGGGGTGACGCGTTCCTGAACGACTACCGCTTCGACTCCATCCTGGCGGTTCCGGGCGTGGGCGGGCAGCTCACCCCGTGGTTCTCGTATGCCTTCAACGCGGTCGGCTACGCGGAGAACTTCGAGTCCGCGCAGGCGCGGCTGCTGGACGCCGTGGGCATGTTCAAGGTGGCCGACCCGCTGCAGGTCTGGGTGGGCCGGTTCGTCGTGCCCTTCGACCGCTTCAACATGAGCGGCCCGTTCAAGAACCTCATCTGGGACTACCCGGGCATCTACGGCGGCGTGCGCCGCATCGGCGGAGAGAACGGACCCTTCGGGCGTGACACGGGGCTCTCCGTCTGGGGCGACGTGAACCGGGGGCTGTTCAAGTACCACCTGATGGCGCACCAGCTGGAGAACCCCGACGCGGGCCCGCGCCTGTCGGGACGCCTGAGCGTCAGCCTCCTGGGCCGCGAGCCCGGCTACTTCGTGTCGAGCTCCTACCTCGGCGAGAAGGACGTGGTCGCGCTCGGCGTGGCGATGCAGTACCAGCACGACGGGCGCACGTGGACTCCCGGGACTCCGCCGGGCACGCCTCCTCCGCCGGCGGGCACGCCCGCTCCTCGGCCGGAGGTGGACAACCTCGTGGCGGTGACGGCGGACCTGTTCGCGGAGAAGACGTTCGGGAGCGCGGGCACGGCCACGCTCGACCTGGCCTACTACCAGTACGACGAGTACCGGGCCTACCGGCGGGCCTATGCCATCACGGCCGCGTACATCCCCCCACTGAAGCTCGGCACGGGTCGCACGCAGTTCGGGGTCCGCTGGGAAGAGGCCTATGCGAGCTCCCACCAGCCGCAGCTCCCGGACGTCCGGGGCGTGGACCTGTCCGTGTCCCACTTCGTCTCCGGCTACAACCTGCGCCTGGGAATCGACTACGCCCGCCAGTGGCTGGGCTCGGGCGGCGTGGCGAACACGCTGACCGCCGGCTTCCAGTACTCGCCTCCCTGAGCGTACGCTACACCTGCACACCCGCCCCGGGCCCGTTAAGGTGCTCCCCGTGAGCACCGCCCCCCACTTCGTCGCCAGCCACGAGCCCCCCGCGCGTCCCCGGGACAACGCCCTCCTCTTCCTCGCCCGGGGCATGGACCTGCTCATCCACGAGCAGGACGGCGCCCCCGCCATCCCCACCGGCGCCGCCTTCCCGGAGCTCGCCGCCGACGCCCACTACCTGGGCGCCCTGGACGGCCAGGACTGCTACGCCGCCGCCCTCCCGGACGACTTCACCCCGCCCGAGGGCTACAAGAAGGTGCTGGCGCGCTCGCTCTTCAACAAGGTGGACGAGGCCCGCTTCGCCGTGGTGGGCCGCACGCTCTCCATCGTCGAGTGGGACGTCACCCACCGCTTCTGCGGCCGCTGCGGCACCCCCACCCAGCTCGTCCCCGGCGAGCGCGCCCGCCGCTGCCCGGTGGACCACACGCCCTTCTACCCGCGCATCGCCCCCGCCATCATCGTCCTCGTCACCCGCGGCGACACGATGCTGCTCGGCCGCAACGCCACCTTCCCCGAGCCCATGTTCAGCACCCTCGCCGGCTTCGTGGACCCCGGCGAGTCGCTGGAGGAGTGCGTCGCCCGCGAGGTGAAGGAGGAGGTCGGCATCGACATCCAGAACATCCGCTACTTCGGCTCGCAGCCGTGGCCCTTCGGCCGCTCGCTCATGGTGGGCTTCACCGCCGAGTACGCCGGGGGTGACATCGTCGTGGACCCGAAGGAAATCGCCGAGGCCCACTGGTTCTCCCCCGACAACCTCCCACGCATCCCCCCGCGCCTGAGCATCGCGCGGCAGCTCATCGACTCCTTCGTCGCGCGGGTGAAGGGCTCCCGGTCCACGCCCACGCCCTAGCCGGACATCCGGCCCCGCCCCCGCCCGCTCCCCCGCCCGGGGAATGCCGGGCGTCATGCCGGCGCCGGCGTTAGCGTCCGGTTCTGGGAGTCACGCTTGATTTCTACCGTCCGGTGGGATTGAAGCGCCCCTCCCCGAAGTCGCCGAACGAAGACGCCATGCCCGCCGCGCGCCCGCACATCGAGCCCCGCCTCGTCCCCACCGCCGACTCCGTGGTGGTGAAGGAGATATACCTCTCCGTCCAGGGCGAGTCCTCGCACGCCGGCCTGCTCTGCGCCTTCGTCCGCCTCACCGGCTGCCACCTGCGCTGCACGTACTGCGACAGCGAGTTCGCCTTCCACGGCGGCAAGCGCATGAAGAACGCCGACATCATCTCCGAGGTGAAGGCGCTCAACACCCCCAACGTGGAAGTCACCGGCGGCGAGCCCCTCCTCCAGCCGGGTGTCTACCCGCTCATGGAGGGCCTGCTGTCCGCCGGCCTCGAGGTGCTGCTGGAGACCAGCGGCGCCATCGACGTGCGGCTCGTGCCCCCGGCCGTCCACAAAATCGTGGACATGAAGACGCCCTCCTCGGGCGAGCACACGCGCAACGACTACCGCAACTTCACGTCGATGAACGCCAGCGACGAGCTGAAGTTCGTCATCGGCTCACGCGAGGACTACGACTGGTCGAAGGCGCTCATCACCGAGCACCGCCTGCTGGACAAGCCCTACGGCATCCTCTTCTCCACCGTGTTCGACAAGCTCCACCCGCGCCAGCTCGCCGAGTGGGTCATCGAGGACAGGCTCCCCGTCCGCTTCCAGCTCCAGATGCACAAGTACCTCTGGGAGCCGAACGCGCGCGGCGTGTGAGCCTCCGGCGCTCACGTCAGCCACAGCAGCGCCACCAGCCACGCGGCGGACAGCACCAGGTTGCCCCACCCCAGCGCGCGCACCACCTGCGCCTGCATCAGCCCGCGCACGGGGCCCTCGCCCCGGCGGATGCGCCGCAGCTCGCGCGTGGACAGCACCACCCCGGCCAGTCCCGCCACCAGCGTGGGCAGGGGGAGGGCCAGCGAGCACGGCAGGCACACCAGCCCCAGCACGTTGAGCCCCAGCGCCACCTGCACCACCCACGACGGCCGGGCCTCCCGCCGCAGCACCGCCACGCAGGGCGCGCAATAGGGTGACTCGCCCACCACCTCCGTGCAGTCGCCGCACAGGAAGCTCCCGCAGCGCGCGCACGTGGCCACCGCGGAGACGTCCGGGTGGAGGGCACAGCGGGCCCCGGTGGCCATGGACGTCACCGGCGCCTCAGAAGGCCGGCGGCATGCGGGACGACATCGCCGTCAGGCCATGCGCTCCCAGCCCCAGGAACACCGCGGCCAGCACCGTGCTGGCCACGAAGCCGGCGACGATGAGGCCCTTGCGCGGGTGCTCGAACTGGCTGAAGGCGTAGAAGAGCACGTAGCACGGGATGAGCAGCACCATCACCCCCGTGCCCACGCTCCGCCGGAAGGCGTGAATCAGCAGGAAGGCGGCGCACACCAGCGCGATGAGACCGAACAGGATGGCGAGAGGAAGCAGCGGCACGCCCCTCCCTTAACACGTTCCATCCTTTGCGGCGGCACCGTGCGCATATTAAGCACGGCCCGTCGTCAACCCGCCGAGGTGCCTGCCCATGAATACCGCCAAGACGCTGCTCAACTTCGTCCTCGCGGGAGCCCTGCTGGGCATCGCCGCCGCGTCGTGGATAGGCCCGTCCTTCCTGGGCTGGTACAACGAGACGCCCTATGCCACGCAGACGATGTGCAACCTGCCCGAGGTGATTCGCAAGACGGCCTCGGACGTGCTCACCTACCAGGCCGTGGGCGCGGGCATCGGCGCCTTCGTCATGCTGGTGCTGGGCGTACTGTTCGTCCGCCGCGCCAGCCGCCGGGCCCGGATGCAGGCGGGCCAGACGCCGCCCACCGCGCCTCCGCCCGCGGCGCCCCGCGCCACCGCCTGACACCACCCGCGGGGCTACTGGACCCGCACCACCACCGAGGGCGTCGACCCAATCACCCCGCCGCCCTCCTTGTCCGTCACGGTGACGGTGAGGGTGTACACCGTCGTCTCCGTCACCTGCGGCGCCGTCCAGGTGGGGTTGCGCGCGTGCACGTCGCTGAAGTGGCCCGCCGGCTCGACCGGAATCTGGGCCCAGTCGAAGGTCATCTCGTCGCCGTCCGGGTCGGTCACCTCGAGCTGCATCGTCAGCTCGCCCCCCGGCTCCACGACCAGCGAGTTGGGGCGCGGGCCCACCGTGACCTGCGGTGGATTGTTGACCAGACACCCGAGGCCCGGTGCCCCCAGCGCCAGTGCCACGACGACTCCCACGAACAGCCGAGACATGGACTTCCCCTTGCGAAGACTGCCCCTAGCCTAACGCCTCGGCACGCGGGCGGTATCGGCGCCCCTTCCACAAAAGTCGTGGAATCCATGGTGGAAGTCACATCGCGGGTGGAAGGGTCCATCACGGACTGTCACCCCGCTCGCCAGTCCGAGACAGGACGTCCCGCCGCCTCATGTCCGCTTGCGCGCGGGCGTCCGGCGCTGCGCCCGCACCAGCAGCAGCTTGTCTCCGCGAGACAGGCGCTTGATGGCGGCCTCGCGGCGGAGGGCCGCGCCCCGGTCTCCCACGGGCTCGCTCCACACCAGGGTGACGGGCAGCCGGGCCCGCGTATAGGCCGCGCCCCTGCCCCGCCCATGGGTGGCGAGCCGGCGCTCCAGGTTGTTGGTGGCGCCGGTGTACAGCGTGCCGTCGCGGCACCGCAGCATGTAGACAGTCCAGGGAGGTGAGTCGTCCGACACGGCGCGGGCACTGTACCGCTCCCGCCGGCCCCATGCCTCACCTCTTCCCCGCCGGCAGGCCCCGCGGCTTCCTCCGCAGCCTCGGCAGCAACAGCCGCAGGCGCGGGCGCTCCCGGGGCGGGGCCGTCACCCTCGCCATCACCTCGGACACGGGCGCCAGGGGGTCCCCCCCCCACGCCGCGAGAATGTGAGACTCGCTGACCAGCCCCAGCAGCCCGCCCCCTTCGCCCACCACCCCCAGCATCCGCACCTGGTGCCGCTCCATCTCCCGAAGGGCACGCAGGAGGGTATCTGTGGGAAAAACGGTGGCGATGAAGGATGACAATGCTTCCTTGAAAGCCCGGTCTTGCCTCATCCAGCGTCCTCCCGCCATCACACGCACATCCCCCTGCAACAGCCCTGCCGGGAGTGGGTGGGGGCAACCAATGAACACGGCGCGGCCCCGCGGACGGGCTTAGACTGGGTGGGTGACACGCAGACAGGTGGCTCGGCTGGGACGGATGGCGGACCTCTTTTCGCGGACGGTGGCCCGTGGGAAGGAGGGCTTGCTGACGCTGAGCTTCCGGCCGGACGAGCTGTACCGGGTGCCCACGGACGACGGGGCCTCCATTGCCCTGGGCCGCTACCACGCCAGAGGGGAGCGCCGCTTCGCGGAGCCCGTCATCCTGTGCCACGGGCTGGGCGCCAACCGCTTCCACCTGGACTTCGACGAGCAGTACAGCCTGGCGCGCTACCTGGCCCGCGCGGGCTTCGAGGCGTGGGTGCTGGAGCTGCGCGGCCGGGGGCTTGCGGGCGACAGCGGCGACTTCACGTTCGACGACCAGGCGGAACATGACGTCCGCACCGCGGTGCGCACCGTCTTGTCCACCGGGGCGAAGGAAGTGCTCTGGGTCGGGCACTCCAAGGGAGGGCTGACGCTCTACGCGCACCTGGCGCGAAACCCCACCGCCCCGGTGCGCGCCGCCGCCGTGCTGGGCAGCCCCTTCACCTTCGCGGTGCAGCCGGGCCTGCGCACCTTCATCCAGCGGGTGGAGCCGCTGCTCAGGCTGAAGACGATTCCCACCGGGCGGGTGACGAGCATCGCCCTCTTCGGCGCGCCGCCCGGCCCGCTCAGCCGGTACATGATGCTGGCGGAGAACATGGAGGCGGACGTGGTGCGGCGCGCGCTGGCCAACGTGCCCGCCAACGTGGCCGGCGGCGTGGGGCGCCAGTTCGCCCGTTGGATTTCCACCAATCGCTTCACCACGTACGACGGGAGCTTCGACTACCGCGAGTCCCTGTCCCAGGTGCGCATCCCCTTCCTGCTGCTGGCGGGGAGCAAGGACCTGCTGGCCCCGCCCATGGCGGTGGCGCGCGCGAAGGAGCACCTGGGCGGGCCGGTGAAGTTCCTCGTCGCCGGGCGGGCCCACGGCTTCGGGGCGGACTACGGCCACGCGGACCTGGTGCTCGGCCGGAGGGCCCCGGACGAAATCTTCCCCCTGGTGGAGGCGTTCCTCTCCGCGCACGCGACCCGGCCGTGAGCAGGCGCACAGCCCCGGGGGGCTCCGGGTTGTCCGGCCCTCCCCGGCGTGCTACCGGGAAGCCCCTTGCGCATGTCCGTCTCCCCCCGTCTTCTCGCCCTCGCCCTGCTGGCGCCCGCCGCGTGCGGCCGGGGCCCGGCGCCCACCGAGGGCCGCGTGGAGCTGGACCTGCGGCACACCCGGCAGGCGGGCGGACAGGCGGTGGCCCGCTGGAGCGGCGACGCGGTGACGGCCGAGGAGCTCACCCGGCGCTTCGAGGAGATGAGCCCCGCGCTGCGCGAGCGCTACCTCGCCCCCCAGGCACGGCGAGAGTACGTGGAGTCCATGGCCCGCTTCGACCTGCTGGTGCGCGACGCCGTCGCCCGCGGGCTGCACGAGGACCCGGAGGTGCTGGAGGCCACGAAGCGCGCCCTGGTGAACCGGCTGATGCGCGCGCAACTGGAGGAGGCCCCCGCCACCGTCACCGACGCGGAGGTGGCCGAGGCCTACGCCGCGCGCCGGGATGACTTCGTCCGGCCCGAGGCCGTGCGCGTGTCGCACGTCTTCCTGGCCGCGCCCCGCTCCGACGCCGCGCGCGTGGCCGCCGCCCGCCAGCGCGCGGAAGGCCTGCTGGCGCGCGCGAAGGCACTGCCGGCGGGAGACTTCGCCGCCTTCGGCCAGCTCGCGCGAGAGCACAGCGAGGAGCCCCGCACGGCGCCGCTGGATGGGGACCTGCGCTTCCTGTCCGAGGACGCCCTGGCCACCACGTACGGGCCGGAGGTGGCGGCGGCGGTCCGGGCGCTCACCCCCGAGGGCGCGCTCAGCGGCGTGGTGCAGACGGAGGCCGGCCTGCACCTGCTGAAGCTGCGCGCGCGGAGGCCCGCGCTGAACCTCTCCCTGGACGACGTGCGTGAGGAGCTGCGCGTGCGGCTGGAGGGGGAGAAGCGCTCGCGCGCCTGGGCCGGGTACCTGGCCCGCCTGGAGAAGCAGCTCTCGCTGTCGGTGGACCCGGACGCGCTCGCGCGGGTGCCGCTGGACGTGGGGGCCCCCATGCGCAAGCCCTCCGGCCCCCTGCCCGGCACGGTGCCCGCGCCATGAGTCCCCGCTTGCCGGCCCGCCGGGTCATCCCCACCCATGGGAGTCGCCCCCTCCCCTTCATGAGGCACTCGAGCATGCGCTTCCCTCCTACCCGTGCCCTCCTGTTCCCACTCACCCTGGCGCTCTGCCTGGGCGCAGGCGCCGCCTGCCGCAAGCCGGTGAAGGAGGACCCCGACGCGTCGGTGGTCGCCACCGTCAATGGCGAGGTGCTCGGCCGCGAGGAGTTCGAGCGCGAGCTGTGGCGCGAGCTGGCCTCCACGGAGGCCCCGCAGCGCACGCCGGAAGAGGTGGAGCCCTTCAAGCGGGCGCTCCTCGACACGTACGTCCACCGGATGCTGCTGCTGCAGGCCGCGAGGCAGCACAACATCACCGTGACTCCGGAGGAGGTGGACCGCGGCGTGCTGAGGCTGTCCGGCGACTACCCGGCGGGCAACTTCAACGAGGTGCTGGCCCAGGGGCAGCTCTCCATGGCGGAGCTGCGCACGCAAGAGGCCAGCCGGCTGACGATTGAGAAGCTGTTCGCCAGCCACGTCTACTCGCGCGTGGCGGTGACGGAGGAGGAGCTGCGCGCCTGGTACACCGCGCACGAGGCGGACTTCCACGAGGCCGAGGAGGTCCACGCGGCGCAGATTGTCGTGAAGGGGCTGGACGAGGCGCGGCGGGTCCAGGCGCAGCTCAAGGCGGGCAAGAAGTTCTCGGACCTGGCGCGCCGCTATTCCCTCAGCGCGGACGGCAAGGTGGGAGGAGACCTCGGCTTCTTTCCGCGCGGGCAGATGCCGCCGGCCTTCGACGAGGTGGTATTCAAGCTCGGGGTGGGGCAGGTTTCGGACGTGGTGTCCACCGAGTACGGGTACCACCTGTTCCGCGTGCTGGAGCGCAAGCCGGCACGCAAGCGGGAGTTCGCCGAGGTGCGGCAGTTGGTGGAAGCGAAGCTGCTGGAGAAGAAGCGCGCGGAGGCGCAGGAGGCGTTCGAGAAGGAGCTGCGGGAGAAGGCGCAGGTCCAGGTGAACGAGGCCACCGTGCAGGCCATTCGCGGAAAGCCGGCAGCGCCGCAGCAGGCGGCGAAGTGACGGAATCGAAAGCCGGGACGGCGGCTGGACGGGCCCGGTGGGGTGCGCAAAGGATGCTCGGTATGAAGAAGCACATGGCAGTCATCGCGGCGGCGGCGCTCCTCGGGAGCGGCACGGCGGCGCGCGCGGAGCTGGTGGACCGGGTGGCCGCGGTGGTGAACCGCGACATCATCACCCTGTCCGAGGTGCAGCAGCGGGCGGCGCCGGAGATGGCACGCGTCAACAACCCCGACCCCAGGAAGCGCGCCGAGCAGCGGGCGCTGCTGATGAAGACGGCCCTGGACACGCTCATCGGCGAGAAGCTGCTCGAGTCGGAGATTGCCGAGCTCGGCATCACCGCCACCGAGGCCGAGGTGGATGAGCTGGTGCGCGACGTGCGCGAGCGCAACAACATCACCGACCCGGCGCAGTTCGAGCAGCTCCTGGCCAGCGAGGGCTACACCCTGGCCAGCTACCGGGACATGCTGCGCAAGCAGATCCTCCGCGACCGGCTGCTGCGCATGAAGGTGGGCGCCAAGGTGAAGATTACGGAGGAGGACCTGAAGGCCGCCTACGCGCAGTACGCGCGCGGGGAGAGCGAGGACTCGGAGGTCCACGCGCGCCACATCCTGGTGCAGGTGGACCCCAAGGCCACGCCGGAGCAGGTGGAGGCCGCGCGCAAGAAGGCGGAGGCCATCGCCGCCGAGGCCCGGCGGCCGGGCATGGACTTCGCCGCCCTGGCCCGCGCGCGCAGCGAGGGCCCGAGCGCGGCCGACGGCGGCGACCTGGGCTGGTTCAAGCGCGGCGTCATGGTGCCGGCCTTCGAGAAGGCGGCCTTCGCGCTCGAGGAGGGCGGGGTGAGCGCCCCGGTGCGCACCAACTTCGGCTGGCACGTGCTGAAGGTGGAGGAGAAGCGCGCGGTGGCGGCCGCCTCGTACGACGAGATGCGCCCGAAGCTGGAGGCGAAGCTGGGCCAGGAGAAGACGGAGAAGGCCCTGGAGCAGTACGTGGCCGAGCTGCGGCAGAAGGCCAACGTCGAGGTGAAGGTGAATATGTAACCAGCGCCCCTTCCCCCACGAGGGGGTTGGGGAGATGCTGCGCCGCCGTGAGTCCTCCTCTCGTCGGCATTTCATTGGGTGACGTGTCGGGCATCGGGCCGGAGGTGACGGCCGCGGCCCTGGCGCTCCCCACGCTGCGCAAGGCGCTCGTCCCCGTCGTCTTCGGGGACGGGCCCACCCTGGAGCGCTTCCCCGTCTTCCGCCGGTACGCACGCGTGGAGCCCGGTGCCCTGGGCCGCGTGGACGGCCCCACCGTGGTGGAGGTGACGCGGCTGGACCAGAAGGACCGCGTGCCGGGCCGCCCCTCCCGCGCGGGAGGCCGGGCGCAGCACGCGTACGTGATGACCGCGATTGAGGCGATGCGCGCGGGGCACGTGGACGCGCTGTGCACGGCGCCGGTGTCGAAGGAGCAGATTTCGCGCGCGGGCATCCCCTTCATGGGCCACACGGAGGTGCTCGCGGAGGCCTTCGGCGTGGAGGTGATGATGCTGATGGACGGGCCCCGGGTGCGCGTGGCGCTGGCCACCAACCACGTGCCCGTCGCGGAGCTGCCGAGGCTGCTCACCGTGGAGGGGCTGACGGCGCGGCTCAAGCTGCTGTCACGGAGCCTGGAGCCGGTGGTGGGCCGGCGCCCGCGCATCGCCGTGCTGGGGCTCAACCCACACGCGGGCGAGGGAGGGCTGCTGGGCCGCGAGGAGGTGGAGGTGATTGGCCCCGCCATCCGCAAGGCACGCGCGGCGCGGGTGGACGCGGACGGGCCCATCCCGGCGGACGGGCTCTTCGCGCAGCCGGAGCGCATCCGCGAGCGGTACGACGCGGTGCTGGCCATGTACCACGACCAGGGCCTCATCCCGGCCAAGGCGCTGGACTTCGAGCGCACGGTGAATGTGACGCTGGGGCTGCCGGTGCCGCGTACGTCGCCGGACCACGGCACGGCCTATGCGATTGCCGGGAAGGGCGAGGCGAGCTGCGTGCCCATGGTGGAGGCGCTGCTCAAGGCGGCGCAGCTCGCGAGGGCCCACGCGCGAGGTGGTCGGCGAGGTCCGCGCCGTCCTTCTCGGGGTCGATGAGCTGGACGTGGGCGCCCTTGCCGCTCGATGGAGAGTCTCGCTTTCCAGGGGGCGAGCAGGGCGATCGCATCTTCCTGGCAGTTTGGGGTAGGAGTTACGCGGAGTTACCGGGTGGGTTGGACAGGAGTGGGGG
>NZ_JAIQDG010000022.1 GCF_020037125.1 Myxococcus sp. RHSTA-1-4 | reverse complement strand
ACGGCCCGCCTGCTCCTGACGGATGCCCATCAACCAGCCGGCTTGCTCGCCCATCAGCAGACGTGCGCGTCAACAGCTACAACGCCGCCAACAGCACCCTCGTCAACCTGGCTGGTGTCACCGCGACGTATTCGGACCTGCGCACCAGTAGCACCCGCTCGCTGAAGTGGGGCACGCAGGTCCGCATCACCAACCGCCATCCAGGCCACGCGGGCTACGGCCGCAGCGTGCTCGCCACGCTCCAGGACTCCGGGCCCGCGGACAGCATCCTCAGTGACGCCGCGCTCGGAGGCCGCGCGGCCTCCCCCTACAAGCCGCTGGGCTGCTGGATTGACGTCACCCCCGGCGTGAAGCAGGCGCTGGGCAGCACGAAGCCGGAGACGGAGAACCTCATCGTCGACTTCGAAATCGTGAACGACTTGAGCAGCTCGCTCGACCTGGACTCCAACCCCAACCTCGCCTTCGGCAAGGAGGCCAACGCGAGCGACTCGGAGAACACCGGCATCAGCGCGCCCGCCGCCGCGGTGGATGGCAATGGCGCCTACCACCTGGAGGACTATCGCAGCGCCTGGCGCTCGGCGTACCACACCAGCACCGCGGACACGGTGTGGCTCAACGTCAACCTGGGCCAGGCGGAGGCCGTTCGCCGCGTCGTCGTGAAGTGGGGCAGCTACGTGCCCTCCAGTTACACGCTGATGGGGTGGACGCCCGGCATGAGCTCCTGGGTGGCGCTCTCCTCCCGCACGGGGGCCGGTGGCGGCACACACGTCCACTCCTTCACGTCGGACCAGACGTACCAGTACTTCGGCCTGAGCATGAGCGGAGCGAACCGCTACGACGTGAAGGAACTGGAGGTGTACCGCTGGGACTACTGACGGCCAGGCCCGCTCGCTCCCAGGGCGGAGCGCCCGTGGCCGGTAGCGTGAGCCGTCCCCAGCTTCATGGGGACGCGCGAACCGCGCGCCGTGGCCCAGGAGGGGACCATGGACATCGCCCTGGTGGTGGGAACCGCCTGTCCGGCGCTCGGCCGCGCGGTGGCCGATGCACTCGGCGTGACGCCGGCCTCGTGC
The DNA here is from genome assembly GCF_020037125.1 of Myxococcus sp. RHSTA-1-4. Classification (GTDB taxonomy): domain Bacteria; phylum Myxococcota; class Myxococcia; order Myxococcales; family Myxococcaceae; genus Myxococcus. Next base: position 192,734 of record NZ_JAIQDG010000022.1, on the reverse strand, counting down.
TCGGTACGGCCCTTCCCGGACGGAGAGCTCGAAGTGGAGCTGCGCTCATCCGTGCGAGGCGCCAACGCCTACGTGGTGCAGTCCACCTGCGCGCCCGTGGGCGAGCGCCTGCTCGAACTGCTCCTGCTCTGTGATGCCTGCTGGCGGGCCGGCGCCCGGGCCGTCTCGGCCGTCGTGCCGTACTTCGGCTACGCGCGGCAGGACCGGCGCCAGCGCGAGGGACAGCCCCTGGGCGCCCGCGTCGTCGCCGAGGCGCTGGGCACCGGCCGGCTCACGCGCATGCTCGCGGTGGACCTGCACAGCCGGGCCATCGAGGGCAGCTTCGCGGCGCCGCTGGAGCACCTCACGGCCGTGTCCCTCCTGACGGAGGCGGTGCGTCCCCGGGTGCGGCCGGAGTCCATCCTCATCGCCCCGGACCTCGGCGCGGTGAAGCTCGCGGAGGCGTTCGGCACCCGTCTCGGGTTGTCGATGGCCGTGGTGCACAAGAGCCGGCTGAGCGGCTCGGAGGTGGCGGTGCGCGCGGTGATTGGCGACGTGCGCGGGCGCAGTCCCATCGTGGTGGACGACATGATTTCCACGGGCGGCACGGTGGTGGCCGCCGTGCGCGCGCTCCGCGAGGCGGGCAGCGGACCGGAGGTGACGGTGGTGGCGTCACACGGGCTGCTCGTCGGCGAGGCACTCCCACGGCTCGCGGAGATCGGGGTACGGATGCTTGTCACCACCGATAGCGTGCCTCCCCCCGCGCAGGTGCCCTTCTCCCACCAGGTGGTGAGCCTCGCACCGCTGCTGGCGGATGCCATCCGGCGGCTGGAGGAGCACCGTCCCCTCGCCGAGCTGCTCGCGAGCCGCTGACGCGGGCGGCGGCAGGCGCGCTCGCTCGAGGAATGCCCCGCATCGGACCGCCTCCTTCCGGGCCATGCCACGCGACCTGGACGTGGGCCTGAGGGCTCCCCACCTTGAAGGTCGCGGGGGCGTCATGCGTGAAGCCCCCGGGAGGTGCGGACCGATGATGGACGACCAGATTGACCAGCGTGCGAAGCGCGCGTGGGAGTTCTTCCAATCGAACGCCGGAGGGCTGCTGCTCGGCGGCCTGCTCGTGGTCGTCGGAGGCGCCCTCGTCATTCCCGGGCCCTGGTTCGCGCTCAACCTGCTCCAGGAGACGCTGGAGTGCGCGCGCACGGGCCGGACGGTGCGCTGGCAGGCGACCTATGACCGGCCGGGCAACTTCGCGAGGAGCTGGGGGCTGGCCCTGGCCATGGGGATTCCCATCCTCATCGGCTACGCGCTGCTCATCATCCCCGGGGTGCTCCTGTCGCTCTACTGGTTCCATGCGCCGATGCTCGCGGCCGATGGACGCAAGGTGAGCGACGCGCTGGAGCAGAGCGGCCGCCTCTTCCGGCAGCGGCATGATTGGGTGGCCTACCTCCTCAACTGGCTCGTCATCGTGCTGCTCGCTTCCGTGGGCGGCGTGACGGCCGTGCTGCTCGTCCTCACCGTCCCCTTCGCGCTCGTCTACCTCGTGCTCTGCTACACGGATGAGACGGGACCGGTGCGCATCGAGGCGCCGGACAGGGCCCGGCTGCCCGCATGAGGTGCGCGCGTCCCAGTCCAGGGAGTCCGCCTTGAGGGCAGGAATCTGGCCCCGGGTGAACGCCGCCCCTGCCTTCCCGGCCGGGGTGCCCGCCCAACCCCCGCGCGCTACCTCAGTTCGCTACCCGGAGGTTGCACCGTGGACGCACAGGTACTCGTGAAATCCCCCGCGGCGTGGCGCGTCGCGCCCAACCTCCGGGACTACGAGGATGCACGTGCCCGCTTCTCCTGGGAAGCCGCCGAGCGCGAGCTGGCGGGCCTGCCGGGCGGACGCGGCCTCAACATCGCCCACGAAGCGGTGGACCGGCACGTGCTGGAAGGCCGGGGCGCGAAGACGGCGCTGCGCTGGCGGGGCAAGCGGGGCGAGCGCAAGGACCTCACCTACGCCGAGCTCTCCGCCGCCACCCATCGCTTCGCCCACGCGCTCGCGGGCCTGGGCGTCCACGCGGGCGAGCGCGTCTTCTCCCTGCTCGGACGCATCCCCGAGCTGTACGTCACCGCGCTCGGCACGCTGAAGCACCGCGCCGTCTACTGCCCGCTCTTCTCCGCCTTCGGCCCCGAGCCCATCCGCGCCCGCCTCCAGCTCGGCGATGCCCGGGTGCTGGTGACGACGTCGGCCCTCTACCGCAAGAAGGTGGCCCCGCTGCGCGCCTCGCTGCCGGGCCTGACCTTCGTGCTGCTGGTGGACGGCGGCGGCGAGTCCGACACGCTGGACTTCCACGCCCTGCTGGCGCGCGCCAGCGAGCGCTACGAGATTCAGACCACGTCCCCCGAGGACATGGCGTTGCTGCACTTCACCAGCGGCACCACCGGCAGACCCAAGGGCGCCATCCACGTCCACCGCGCGGTGCTGGCCCACCACGTCACCGGAGCGCTCGCGCTGGATTTGCACCCGGAGGACATCTTCTGGTGCACGGCGGACCCCGGCTGGGTGACGGGCACCTCCTACGGCATCATCTCCCCACTGACGCACGGCCTCTCCAGCGTGGTGGACGAGGCAGACTTCGATGCCGAGCGCTGGTACGGACTGCTCGCGGAGGAGCGCGTCACCGTCTGGTACACCGCGCCCACCGCGGTGCGGATGCTGATGAAGGCGGGCGACGCCCTGCCCCGCCGCTTCGACCTGTCCGCGCTGCGCTTCATCGCCAGCGTGGGCGAACCCCTCAACCCCGAGGCCGTCCTCTGGGGGCAGCGCGCACTGGGCCTGCCCATCCATGACAACTGGTGGCAGACGGAGACGGGCGGCATCATGGTCTCCAACTACGCCGCCATGGACGTGAAGCCGGGCTCCATGGGACGGCCCCTGCCGGGCGTGGAGGCGGCCATCGTCCGGCGCCTGCCCGACGGTGGCGTGGAGGAAGTCTCCCGGCCCGGCGTCGAGGGAGAGCTGGCGCTGCGGCCCGGCTGGCCCTCCATGTTCCGCGGCTACCTCCACGAGGACGAGCGCTACCGCAAGTGCTTCGCCTCTGGCTGGTACCTCAGCGGAGACCTGGCGCGCCGGGATGCGGACGGCTACTTCTGGTTCGTCGGCCGCGCGGACGACGTCATCAAGTCCATGGGCCACCTCATCGGCCCCTTCGAGGTGGAGAGCGTGCTGCTGGAGCACCCCGCCGTGGCCGAGGCGGGCGTCATCGGCCGGCCCGAGCCCACCATCGGTGAGGTGGTGAAGGCCTTCGTCTCCCTCAAGGACGGCTTCACCCCTGGCGAGGCGCTGCGCCGCGAGCTGCTCGCCCATGCGCGCACCCGGCTGGGCGCCGTGGTGGCCCCCAAGGAGCTGGACTTCCTTCCCACGCTGCCGCGCACGCGCTCGGGGAAGATCATGCGCCGGCTCCTCAAGGCCCGCGAGCTGGGTCTGCCCGAGGGTGACACCTCCACGCTGGAGGCCCCGGCGTGAGCACCGCCGTTCCCGCTTCGTCCTTCCCGCTCGCCCGCGAGGAGGCGCTCTCCTGGTTGCGGCAGATGCAGCTCATCCGCCGCTTCGAGGAGGCGAGCGCCCAGGCCTACAGCGCGGGGAAGATTCGCGGCTTCCTGCACCTCTACATCGGCGAGGAGGCGTGCGCGGTGGGAGCGCTGCGCGCGCTGGAGCCGGACGACTCCATCGTCTCGCACTACCGCGAGCACGGGCACGCGCTCGCACGTGGCGTTCCGGCGCGCGCCATCATGGCGGAGATGTACGGGCGGCGGGAGGGCTGCAGCGGAGGGCGCGGCGGCTCCATGCACCTCTTCGACGCGTCCCGGCGCTTCTTCGGCGGCAACGCGATTGTCGCCGGAGGGCTGCCGCTCGCGGTGGGGCTCGCGCTCGCGGAGCAGCTCCAGCACAGCTCCCGGGTGACGGCCGCCATCTTCGGGGACGGCGCGGTGGCGGAGGGCGAGTTCCACGAGTCGCTCAACCTGGCCACCTTGTGGAAGCTGCCGGTGCTCTTCGTCTGCGAGAACAACCTCTACGCCATGGGCACCGCGCTGTCCCGGCACGAGGCGCAGCCGGACCTCTCGGCGAAGGCGGCGGCCTACGGGTTGCCCTCCGAGGCCGTGGACGGCATGAACGCGCTGGCGGTGGCGGACGCGGTGCGGCGCGCGGCCCGGCGGGCGCGCGAAGGGAAAGGCCCTTCCTTCATCGAGCTGCGCACGTACCGCTTCCGCGCCCACTCCATGTACGACGCGGAGCTGTACCGCGACCGGCGCGAGGTGGAGCAGTGGAAGCAGCGCGACCCCATCCTCGGCTTCATCTCGCGCATGCGGGATGCGGGGCTGCTGCTCCCGGGAGACCTCGAGCGCCTGGAGCGCGAAGTGGAGGCCGAGGTGGAAGACGCGCTCGCCTTCGCCGAGGCCGGCACGCTGGAGCCGCTGGAGTCCCTCACGCGTGACGTGTACACCGCCCCGCCCGGGACGCCCCGGCCCGTGCCTCCCTCGCCCGCGCCGGGCGAGCGCGGGGGCCGGGTGAAGCTGACGTACCGGGAGGCCGCCCGCGCCGCCGTGCGCGAGGCGCTCCAGCACGATGCGCGCGCCTTCCTCATGGGCGAGGACGTGGGCGCCTACGGCGGGTGCTACGCGGTGAGCAAGGGCTGCCTCGCCGAGTTCGGCCCCGAGCGCGTGCGCGACACGCCCCTGTCCGAGTCCGCCTTCGTGGGCGCGGGCATCGGCGCGGCGCTCGGAGGGATGAAGCCCATCGTCGAAATCATGACGGTGAACTTCGGGCTGCTCGCGCTGGACCAGTTGGTGAACAACGCGGCCACGCTGCGGCACATGTCCGGCGGGCAGCTCAGCGTGCCGCTCGTCGTGCGGTTGGCCACGGGCGCGGGGCGGCAGGTGGCCGCACAGCACTCACACAGCTTCGAGGGCTGGTTCGCGCACATTCCGGGCCTGCGCATCCTCGCCCCGGCCACGCTGGAGGACGTGCGCGGCATGTTGTGGAGCGCGCTCCAGGAACCGGACCCGGTCCTCATCTTCGAGCACGCGCTCCTGTACGCCATGGAGGGCGAGCTGCCCGGGGACGCGGGCCCGGTGGACATCGAGCACGCGGCCATCCGGCGGCCGGGCCGGGACGTGTCGCTCATCACCTATGGGGGCAGCCTCTTCAAGACGCTCGCGGCGGCCGAGGCGCTGGCGCGCGAGGGCGTGGAGGCGGAGGTGGTGGACCTGCGCTCGCTGCGGCCGCTGGACGACGACACGGTGCTGGGCTCGGTGGCGCGCACCCGGCACGCCGTCATCGTCGACGAGGGCTGGCGCACCGGCAGCCTGTCCGCCGAAATCTCCGCCCGGATTACCGAGAACGTCTTCTACGAGCTGGACGCGCCCGTGCTGCGCGTGTGCACGGAGGAGGTGCCCATTCCCTACCCCAAGCACCTGGAGGACGCGGCGCTGCCTCAGCCGGACCGCATCATCGAGGCGGTGCGGCGCGTCCTGGGAGGCGGCCGTGGGTGAGTTCCGCATGCCCTCGCTGGGGGCGGACATGGAGGACGGGACGCTGGTGGAGTGGAAGGTGAAGCCCGGCGACGTGGTGAAGCGGGGCGACATCGTCGCGGTGGTGGAGACGCAGAAGGGCACCATCGAGGTGGAGATCTTCGAGGACGGCACCGTCGAGGCGCTGCTCGTGGAGCCCGGACGGAAGGTGCCGGTGGGCGCGGTGCTCGCGCGCGTGCGGGGCGTGGGCCAGGCTCCGGCGCCCTCCGTGGCAGCCCCCACGGCCGCGACCGTCCAGCCTCCCACCGCCGCTCCTCTGACGGCCGGCGCACCCGCGAGGCGCGTGGAAGCCCCCCCGCCAGGAGCGCACCGGCCCCGTGCCTCGCCCGCCGCGAGGGCCGCGGCAACCCGGCTCGGTGTAGACCTGTCGGTCCTCACCGGTACGGGCCCCGGGGGCGCGCTCACCTTGGCGGACGTGGAGCGCGCCGCCCAGGCACGGGCTCCACGAGCACCCGAAGCTCCCACGCCCCCGCCCGCCCCCACGCCCGAGGCCCGCCAGCAGGCGATGCGGCAGGCCATCGCCGCGGCCATGTCCCGCTCGAAGCGGGAGATTCCCCACTACTACCTGGACACGCGCGTGGACGTGGGCCGGGCCATGGACTGGCTGCGCGAGCAGAACGCGGCCCGTCCGGTCACGGAGCGGCTGCTGCCCGCGGTGCTCTACCTCAAGGCGGTGGGGCTCTCGGCGCGGGAGTTCCCCGAGCTCAACGGCACCTGGGTGGACGGCGCCTTCCGGCCCGCGAAGGCGGTGCACGTGGGAATGGTGGTATCGCTACGCCAGGGTGGCATCGTGGTGCCGGCGCTGCACGACGTGCCGGACAAGCCCCTGGGCACGCTGATGCGCGAGCTGGGCGACCTCATCCAGCGCGCGCGGCGCGGCACGCTGCGCAGCTCGGAGCTGGCGGACTCGACGCTCACCGTCACCAGCCTGGGCGACCCGGGCGCGGACCGCGTGCTGGGCGTCATCTTCCCGCCGCAGGTGGCAATCGTGGGCTTCGGCTCGGTGCGCGAGGCCCCGTGGGTGGTGGAGGGCCGGTGCGTGCCGCGCCCCCTCGTCACCGTCAGCCTCGCGGCGGACCACCGCGCGAGCGATGGCCACCGGGGCGCCGCCTTCCTCTCGCACGTGGAGCGCCTCTTGCTGGAGCCGGAGAAGCTATGAACCGCGACGCGCTGAAGAAGACCGTGCTGGACGCGCTGTCCACCGTGGCCCCCGAGCTGGCCCCCTCCACCCTCCGTCCGGATGAGCCGCTGCGCGAGCAGCTCGACATCGACTCATTCGACTTCCTCCAGTGCATCGTCGAGGTGGACCGCGTCCTCGGCGTCTCCATCCCCGAGGAGGACTACGGGCGGCTCGCCACGCTCGACGGCTTCGTGGACTACCTCGCGCGGCGGCTCGCCGCGCCGGGGACACAGTCCTCCCTTCCGACGCAGGAGTCAGGCCGATGATGGAAATCACCCGCTTCGCCGATGAGCTCGGGCCGTACCAGATTCTCCACCTGCACCAACCCTCGGTGGGGCTGAAGGCCACGGTGGTGGTGGACAACGTGGCGTGCGGCCCGGCGGTGGGCGGAGTGCGGATGGCGCCGGACGTCAGCACCGAGGAGTGCTTCCGGCTGGCTCGCGCGATGACCTTCAAGAACTCCGCCGCCGGGCTGCCGCATGGGGGCGGCAAGGCGGTCATCGCCGCGGACCCGGGGATGCCTCCCGCTCAGAAGGAGCAGCTCCTCCGCGCCTTCGCCACCGCCATCCGAGGGCTGACCGACTACATCCCCGGTCCGGACATGGGCACGGACGAGCAGTGCATGGGCTGGATTCACGACGAAATCGGGCGCGTGGTGGGGCTGCCCGAGGTGCTTGGCGGAATCCCCCTCGACACGCTGGGCGCCACGGGCTTCGGGCTGGCCTCGGCCATCGACGTGGCGCGCACCTTCATCGGCCTGGAGCTGAAGGGCGCCCGGGTGGTGGTGCAAGGGTTCGGCGCGGTGGGTAGACACGCGGCGCGGGTGCTGGCGGAGAAGGGCGCGGTGCTGGTGGGGGCCTGCGACCTGGGCGGCACGGTGGTGGACCCGGAGGGACTGGACGTGGCCACACTGCTCGCGCTCAAGGAGGAGGGCCGGAGCGTGTCGGAGTACCCTCGCGGGCGGAAGCTGGACCGGGACGCGGTGGTGGACGTGGAGTGCGACGTCTGGATTCCGGCGGCCCGGCCGGACGTGCTCCGCGCGGACAACGTGGGACGGCTGAAGGCGAAGCTGGTGGCCCCGGGCGCCAACATCCCCTGCACGCCCGAGGCGGAGAAGGCCCTGCACCAGCGCGGCGTGCTGCTCCTGCCGGACTTCATCGCCAACGCCGGCGGCGTCATCTGCGCCGTCACCGAGTACCACGGCGGCTCCCGCCGCGCGGCCTTCGAGGCCATCGACGAGAAGATCCGCCACAACACCCGTGTGGTGGTGGAGGAGTCGCGGCGCACCGGCACCCTCCCCCGGCAGGCCGCGGTGGCAATCGCCGAGCGGCGCGTGCGCGAGGCCATGCGCTCGCGGCGCTGGAGCCGTGCCGCTGGCCGTTGACGACCGCGCCCGGCACCTGCCGGGCAGCGCTCCGGAAGGAGGTGCGAAAGCGGTGGGCTTGCCCGGCGTGCCGGCTCGGCTGAACTGGCGGAGGTGGGGCTTCGGACTGGCCCTGCTGGCGGCGGTCATCCTGGTCGCGGCGCGCTGGTCGGAACAACGTGAGTTCGCGCTCCTGCTGAAGCGCTCGGAACCCGCCTGGCTGTTGCTCGCCGCGCTGCTCCAGGCGGCCACCTACCTGTCCCAGTCCGCGGTGTGGCACTCCGTGCTGACGAGGGCCCGCGTCCACGTCCCCCTGGGCGCCCTCTACTCGCTGAGCGTCGCGAAGCTCTTCATCGACCAGGCACTCCCTACCGCCGGCATCAGTGGCGCGGCGCTCATCGTCCACGGCCTGGAACGGCGCGGCGTCGGCAGGGGCCCGACGATGGCCTGCGTCGTCGTGGAGACCATGACCAACTACACCGCGCAGATCCTCGCGCTCCTGCTCGCCCTCGGCTTGGCGAGCTGGCTCGGGGATGCGCGGGTGCTGGTGTGGCTCGCCACGGCGGTGCTCATCGTGCTCAGCGCCGCGCTCATCGCCTTCCTCCTGCGCCTGTCCCGGGGAGACGGGCCCGGCCATCCGCCGCGAGCCTTCACCCGGGTTCCCGGCGCGAGGACGCTCCTCAAGGCCCTCTCCGAGGCCCCGCCCGGGCTCGCGCACCACCCGCGCGTGCTGACCGAGGCGACGGGCTTCAACTTCATCATCCACCTGCTCGACGCGGGGACGCTCTGGGCCCTCCTGCGCTCGGTGGGCGTGGACGCGCCGCCCACGGGAGTCTTCACCGCCTTCATGCTGTCCACCCTGGCCCGGACGCTGGGCGTCATCCCCGGAGGGCTCGGGACATTCGAGGCCGCCTCCATCGGCCTGCTGAATCTCATGGGCGTCTCCCTGGAAGCGGCGCTCTCGTCGACCATCCTGTTCCGGGGCTTCAGCTTCTATCTCCCCCTCGTGCCGGGCCTGCTGCTCTCCCGGAACGAGCTCCGGGAGCAACGGGCGGCGGCCCGGACTCCGGTCCTCGAAGCGTACTGGGCCCTTCCTCCCCAGGCCCTTCTCGACGCCCTGCACACGACGCCTGACGGGCTCTCGGAGGAAGAAGCCGCACAGCGGCTGGAGCGGTACGGCTCGAACGAGCTGGAGGAGTCCCGGCGGCTGTCCCGCCTCGGTGTCATCTGGCAGCAGATGAAGAGCCCCCTGGTCCTCCTCCTGCTCGTCGCGGCGGTCATCTCCGCGTTCACCGGGGACTGGACCGATGCGGTCATCGTCGTGGCCATCGTCCTTGGCAGCGTGGTGCTCGGCTATTCACGCGAGTACAAGGCCCAGGCCGCTGTCGCGAAGCTGCGGGAGCGCATCACCACCATGGTGAGGGTCCTCCGGGGCGGGCGGGAATGCTCCATGCCGCTGCCGGACATCGTCCCGGGTGATGTCGTGCTGCTGTCGGCCGGGAGCGTGGTGCCCGCGGACGCGCGGGTGCTGGAGGCGACGGACCTGTTCGTCAGCCAGGCGGTGCTGACGGGCGAGAGCTTCCCCGTGGAGAAGCGGCCGGGGAGCGCCACGCCCGAGGCGGCGCTGGCCCAGCGCGGCAACTGTGTCTTCCGCGGCACCCACGTGCGCAGCGGCACCGGCAGGTGTCTCGTTGCCACGACCGGGCGCGACACGGCCTTCGGCGCCATCGCCGGGCGGCTGTCCCTGCGCGCACCCGAGACGGAGTTCGACCGGGGCATCCGGCGATTCGGCTACGTCCTCCTCACCACGATGGTGGTGATGGTGCTGGTCGTCGTCGCCGCCAACGTCCTGCTGGAGCGGCCTCCCGTGGAGACGCTCCTCTTCTCCCTGGCCCTCGCGGTGGGGCTCAGCCCGGAGCTGCTGCCGGCCATCCTCAACGTGAATCTCGCCGTCGGCTCGCAGACCATGGCCGCGCGGGGCGTCCTCGTGCGCAGGCTCAGCGCCATCGAGAACCTGGGCAGCATGGACGTGTTGTGCACCGACAAGACAGGGACGCTGACGGAGGGCGTCGTCAACCTCGAAGGCGCCCATGACGCCGAGGGCCGGCGGTCCGAGGACGTGCTCGCGCTGGCGGCCCTCAACGCCGCGCTCCAGTCCGGCCTGTCGAATCCGCTGGACGAGGCCATCCTCCGGGCACGGCGGCCCGCGCCGGAGTCCGCCGAGAAGCTCGGTGAGATTCCCTACGACTTCGTCCGCAAGCGCCTGTCGGTCATCGCCCGCCAGGGCGAGGACGTCCGGCTCATCACCAAGGGGGCCTTCGCGCAGGTGCTGGAGTCCTGTACCCGGGTCGCCGGTGGGGCTCCCCTGGATGCGCCGCTCCGGGAAGGGCTCCAGCGCCGCTTCGAGGCGTGGAGCCGGGAGGGCATCCGCGTCCTGGCCCTCGCCACCCGCTCCATCGAGCCCCGGGAGCGCTACGCGCGCGAGGAGGAGCGTGAGCTCACCTTCATGGGGTTCCTGGCCTTCACGGACCGGCCCAAGGAGGGCGTGCGCGAGGCCATCCTCGAGCTGTCCCGGATGGGGGTGGACATCAAGCTCATCACCGGCGACAGCCGGCAGGTGGCGGAGCACGTGGCCCGCCAGGTGGGCCTGGGCACCTCACGGGTGCTCACGGGCGCGCAGCTCCACCAACTGACGGACGAGGCGCTGTGGCACCAGGCCGAGCTGGCGGAGCTCTTCGTCGAGGTGGACCCCACCCAGAAGGAGCGCATCATCCTCGCCCTGAAGAAGAAGGGGCACGTGGTGGGCTTCCTGGGGGACGGGGTGAACGACGCCCCGGCCATGCACGCGGCCGATGCGAGCATCTCCGTCGACCAGGCCGCGGACGTGGCCCGGGAGGCCGCGGACTTCGTCCTCCTCCATCGCCACCTGGACGTCGTCCGGCGCGGCATCGACGCGGGGCGCAGGACGTTCGCCAACACGCTCAAGTACATCCTCACCACGATGAGCGCCAACCTCGGCAACATGGTCAGCATGGCGGTCGCCTCGCTGTTCCTGCCCTTCCTCCCGCTCCTCGCGGGGCAGATCCTCCTCAACAACTTCCTCTCCGACATCCCCGCCGTGGGGCTGGCCGGCGACAGCGTCGACCCCGAGCTGATGGACAGGCCCCGGCGCTGGAACATGCGCTTCATCGGGAAGTTCATGGTGGCCTTCGGCCTGCTCAGCTCCGTCTTCGACTTCCTCACCTTCGGCGCGCTCCTGAAGCTCTTCCAGGCCGGCCCCGAGCTGTTCCGCACGGGCTGGTTCATCGAGTCGCTGCTGACGGAGCTGGTCATCGCGCTGGTGGTGCGCACGCGCCGGCCCCTCCATCGCAGCCGCCCTGGCACCTTCCTGCTCGTCTCCACCGTCGCCGTCGCCGTGCTCACGTTCCTCGTGCCCTTCCTCCCGCTCTCGGGCGCGCTCGGCTTCGTCCATCCTCCCGGCACGCTGCTCCTGGTGGTCCTCGCCATCACCGGCCTCTACGTCGTGGCCGCGGAGCAGGCGAAGAAGCGCTTCTTCCGGGAACAGGCGTGAGGAGGCGGCCTACCACGTGTCGCCCACCCCGGCCTCGGCCGGGCGCGCGGCCGGTATCGTGAAGAAGAACGTCGAGCCGACCCCGACCTGGCTCTCGACCCAGACACGCCCCCCATGTGACTCGACGATGCCCTTGACGATGGCGAGCCCGAGCCCCGCTCCACGCTTGTCCGTCCGGCTGGCCTGCCAGAACCGGTCGAAGAGGCGGGGAAGGTGCTCGGCCGGAATGCCAGGGCCGTCGTCGGCCACCCAGAAGAGGACCTCGCCGGCCCTGGCCGCGGCACCGACCCGGATGTGTCCTCCCGGCCGGCTGAACTTGACCGCGTTGCCGATGAGGTTCTCCAGCACCTGGACGAGCCGCTCCCTGTCGCCCCACGGCTCCGGCGGCTCTCCCCGGATGTCGAGCTGAAGGTCCACGGCTTCCGCCGAGGCGATGGCCTGCTGGCTCTCGCAGACCTCGGAGACGAGCTGCTTCGTGGCGACACGCTCCCGCTGGATGGAGAACGCCCCCGCCTCCAGCCGCGCGATGTCCAGCAGGTCCTGGATGAGCCGGCTCATCCGCTTCGCGTTGCGTTCGACGGCCTCGACGGCCTGCTGCCGCCGGGGCTCGAGCGGCCCGCCCATCCGGAGAAGGAACTGGATGTGCAGGAGGATTGCGTTCAGCGGGTTCCGGAGGTCGTGGGCGACGATGCCCAGGATGTCGTCCCGTAGGCGCACGGCGCGGATCAGCGCCTCCTCGGCCTCCTTCAGCTTCGTGATGTCCGCATCGAGCTCACCCAGCAGCCGCTCCCGCTCCGTCTCCACCGCCTTGCGGTGGGAGATGTCGCGGATGAACATGCTCGCCCACTCCGCCCCCTGCTCGTCGCGGAAGAGCGCCGACGAGACCTCCACCGGGAAGCGAGTGCCGTCCTTGCGCTTCATCGTGAGCTCACCACGGAACCGCCCGCTCCGGCAGCGCTCCTCGATGGCCGCCTGGAGCCGCGGGTCGGAAGGGTCGGTCAGGTCCTCCCGCGCCAATCCCCGCAGCTCCTCCTCGGTGTAGCCCAGCATCTCCGTGCAGGCGCGGTTCGCCTTGACGATGCGCCCATCCGGTGCCGTCAGGAGGATGCCATCCATGCTGTTGTCGAAGAGGGCCCGGTAGCGGCGCTCGCTCTCGCGGAGCTTCCGCTCGGACGCTTCCGCCTGGGTGCGCGCGGCCTCCTCACGGGCGAGGCGGAGCGCGGTCGCCTCGGCTGCCTTGCGCTCGGTCATGTCGCGCTGCACGGCGGCCCAGTGCGCCAGCGAGCCCTCCGCGTCCATCACGGGGACGATGCTGACATCCACCCAGAAGGGGGTTCCGTCCTTCTTGTAGTTGAGGAGCTCGACCCGGACAGGCTCCCAGCGCTCCAGCGCGGCGCGGATCCGGGCCGTCGCCGTGCGGTCCGTGTCCGGCCCCTGCATCGTGCGCGGTGTCCGGCCGAGGATCTCCTCCGCCGTGTACCCCGTCATCCGGGTGAAGCCCTCGTTGACATAGACGACTCGCGGGCCCGGCTCATCCAGCGGGCCCGGCTCGGTGATGACGATGGCATCGTTGGCGGTGGTCACCACCGACTCGAGCGTCCGCAGCCGCCTCTCGGCGCGCCGTCTCTCCGTCACGTCCCGGAAGAAGATGGAGAGCCCGTCCGGCGAAGGGTAGGCGTGGACCGCGAACCAGGCATCGGTGGGTGGATAGCGCTCCTCGAAGTGGACGGCCTGTTGCTCCAGCCGGGCCCGGAGGTATTCGTGCTCGAAGCGCGTGCCCTTCAGCGCCGGGAGCACATCCCAGATGGACCTGCCGAGCACGGGCCCCTTGCTTCCCTGCGAGGAGATGAGCCGCATCGCGCCCGCATTCACGTAGGTGAAGCGCCAGTCCGTGTCCAGGGAGCAGAACGCGTCGGTGATGCGCTCGAGGATCCGGGTGACACGCTCCTCGGCGACCTCGGCCCGGGCGCGCAGCTCGTCCCGCTCCCGCTGCTGGAGGCGGACGAGCCGCGTCACGTCCTCGGTGCAGTGGATGATGCAGGTGACCTCACCGTGTGGCCCCAGCACCGGTGCATTCACCGGGCTCCAGTAACGCTCCTCGAACCCGCCCTCCGCGCTGGGAATGTCGTACTTCTGCGTGTCCAGGGCATCCGGCGCGCGGTCGCGAAGCACCCGTTCGAGCGAGGCCCGGAGGTTGCGCACGCCGGTGGCTCCCGGCTCGGTGGGATTGTCCGGGAAGACCTCGAACAGCCCGCGGCCCATGATTTCGTGACGGCGCGTCATCGTCACCCGGAGGTACGCATCGTTCACCGCGATGATGGTGAAGCGCGGCGGGTCGGGAGCGAGGACGAGGAAGGGCTCCGGGGCGGACTCGAAGATGGCCCCAAAGTCGGGATTGCGGCCACCAGGCTCGGACATCGCGGAGTTCCCCCGACGGTTCCTTCAAATCATGTGTGCTCCGCGTTTTTTGTGGAGGGGGCGTTCGGGCCTCCGGATGGCATGCGAAGCGCGGGGCCCGGGCATCCCTGCCCGGCGACCCGAAGCTCACGCCATGACGCGAGCGGGCAGCCGGAGGCTCCGAGGCAGGGCCGTACTCGCACCGGGGCCTCCGGGACCCACGGCCACGGGTCTGGTTGCACGCGGCGGCGGGCCACCCGAGCTTGAGATGTTGGGAGGAAGCCCATGCGAGCGACGGTGTTCCGCGGCGTCAACCAGTTCGGGCTCGAGGACGTCGAGCAGCCCCACGCGGGTGCGGGGGAGGCGGTCGTCCGCGTCACCCTGACGACCATCTGCGGGACGGACCTGCACATCGTCCGCGGGGAATATCCCGTGAAGCCGGGGCTCATCATCGGCCACGAGATGGTGGGCGTCATCGAGGAGCTCGGCCCCGGTGTCACCGGCTACCGGAAGGGCGAGCGTGTGCTGGTGGGCGCCATCACCCCGTGCGGCCAATGCCAGGCGTGCCTCTCCGGCCACCTGTCCCAGTGCGGGCATGGCGGCGGGTACGAGGCCCTGGGCGGATGGCGGCTGGGCAACACCCTGCACGGCGCGCAGGCCGAGTACGTGCGCATCCCGGATGCGCAGGCCAACCTGGCGCTCATTCCCGACGGCCTCACCGACGAACAGACGGTGCTGCTGGCGGACATCGCCTCCACGGGCTTCAGCGGCGCGGAGTCGGGCGGTGTGCGCATCGGCGACACGGTGGTCGTCTTCGCCCAGGGCCCCATCGGACTGTGCGCGTCCATTGGCGCCAGGCTGATGGGCGCCGCGCGTGTCATCGGCGTCGACGGAGACGACGCACGGCTGGCCATGGCGCGCAGGATGGGAGTGGACGTGGCGCTCGACTTCCGGGGCCGGGACGTGGTGGCCGAGGTGAAGCGGCTCACCGGAGGCGGCGCCGACGTGGCCATCGAGGCGCTGGGGACGCAGCAGACCTTCGAGAGCGCGCTCCGGTGCCTGCGGCCCGGGGGCACGCTCTCCAGCCTGGGCGTGTACTCCGGCAAGCTGCAGCTCCCCTATGACGCCTTCGCGGCGGGGCTGGGGGACCAGCGCATCGTCACCACCCTGTGCCCGGGTGGCAAGGAGCGCATGCGGCGGCTCATGGCCATGGTCCAGACCGGACGCGTGGACCTCACACCCCTGCTGACCCACCGCTTCGCGCTGAAGGACATCCGCGAGGCGTACGAGCTCTTCGGCCAGCGCCGGGACGGCGTCATCAAGGTCGCCATCCATCCGTGAGGACTCCGGGGCCCCTTGCGCCCCTCCGGCGCGCGCCCAACCTCCACACCCATGCGGAGGAGCACGACATGAGACGCACCCGCGGCATCGGCGCACTCGCCCCCCTGGCCACCCTGGGGACCGGGGCACTGGCGGGCTACTACCTCGTCGCGAAGCCCTGGCACATGCGGTGGGGCGCGAGCGACGAGGAGCTCGCCCGCCCCATGCCCGGCGACGAGCTGGTAGCGCGGCCCACCTACGTCTCCAACCGCGCCATCACCATCCACGCCCGGCCCGACGCCATCTGGCCCTGGCTGGTGCAGCTCGGCATGGGGCGCGGCGGCTTCTACAGCTACGAGTGGTTCGAGCGGCTCACCGGGCTGAGCACCACCACGGTGGAGCACCTGCTGCCCGAGTTCCAGGGCCTGGAGGCCGGGGAGTCCATCCCCGCGGGCCGGGGCCGCCACCTGCCGGTGCGCGCGGTAGAGCCCTTCGCCTCGCTCGTCATCGGCGAGCGTCCGGAGGCGCCCGTGGGCGAGGCCCAGGTGAGCTGGTCTCTCGGGCTCTACCCCACCAACGGGTCCACCCGCCTCGTCTCCCGCGTCCGTTCGTCGTTCCGTTGGAGGCCGGGCAGTCCGCTCCTCGCCTTCTTCCTGGGGCCCGCGCACTTCGTCCTGGAGCGGAAGATGCTGCTCGGCATCAAGGGCCGCGCGGAGTCCTTCGCCGCCCGGAGCGCTCAACGGCCGGGGCTTCGCGCTCCGAGCGCCACCGTGTGAGCAGCCCGGGAGCCGGGCCCCGGGCCCCGCGCCTGGGCTTGCCTTGCTCCCGGGACCCGCCTCCCCATCCTTCCTCGTGCCGGTGTCATGCCGTACATGCCGTGCGGCAACCGGGCCGGCAAGGAGACGAATCATGGCTCGCTTTCCCATCCAACGTTCGCGTGACCTGTCGCGGGGTGAAGTGACGTGGGACCCCTTCGAGCGGATGCGTGAGTGGATGCAGATGGAGCCGCTGGCACGCCTTCGTGCCATGGCGCCCGGAGGCGAGGAGTGGACGCTCGCCCCGGACTTCGACGTCAAGGAGACGAAGGACGGCTACATCTTCAAGGCTGACGTGCCGGGGGTGAAGGAGGAGGACGTGGAAATCTCCCTCACCGGCAACCAGCTCACGGTGAGCGGCAAGCGCGAGGAGGAGAAGCGCGAGGAGGGCGAGCGCTACTACACCTATGAGCGCAGGCACGGCAGCTTCAGCCGCTCCTTCTCCCTGCCCGAGGGCGTGGACAGCGACCACATCCAGGCGGAGCTGAAGGACGGTGTCCTCTCCCTGATGCTCCCCAAACGGCCCGAGGTGCAGGCGAAGCGCATCACCCTGGGCGGCGAGAAGAAACAGGGCAAGGTCAAGGCTTGAGCGAGGGGACGGGCCCGGCCGCCAGCGGCCTGGCATGTGCCGCCGGCGAGCCGCACCGTATTCCAGGAAGATCACTCGAGCTTCAGGGGGAACGTCATGCCCGTCTACGAATACTTCTGCCGCAAGTGCAAGGAGCCCTTCACCGAAATCATGAGCGTCAAGCAGCATGACGAGCAGGTACCGAAGTGCCCGCGCTGCCAGCAGGCGAAGGAAGTGGAGAAGCGCATCGCCGCCGTGCACACCGTCACGACCAAGAAGTGGCTGACCTACTGAGACACCGTGCGAGGGAGCCGTAGCGCTCCGGCTTCTCCGAGGCCGTGAGCGCCATCTCGCCGGCATCGCCAACGCTCCCGCTTTCGCGTCTCGAGGACGTGCCCGCGAGGATGGCCCGAACGTCCTCCCGCGCCCGCGCCGCTGCGACCCGAGCGCATCTGTTCGCGGGCGGCGCGCTTCCCAGATTGCGTCTCCACCGGGTGGAAAGGGCATCCGTCGCGTCCGCCCGCCAAGGAGCAACGCAATGCGTACCTGGAAGCGGCTTCCCTTGTCGCTGGCACTCCTCGCCGGCTGTGGTCCCATGTCCACCGAGCTGGAGATGCCACCGGGTGACGGTACGGCGGGCACCGTGTCCGAGCAGCGAGAGTCCCCCCTGCGCCCCTGCGGCGCCCGTTCGTATCTGCTGAGAGACATCTGGCGCGGGCCGACGGGTTCGGACCCGATGGAGCTGACGCGGGGGGACCGGCTCCTCTTCTTCACCGCGGATGACGGAATCCGCGGCCGCGAGCTGTGGGCGAGCACCGGCACCGGCGGCGAGGGCACCTACCGGGTCCGCGACATCTTCCCGGGCGCGGCCAGCTCGGCGCCCTCGGACCTCACCCGGCTGCACGACGAGGTTTTCTTCGCGGCGGATGACGGCAGGTTCGGGCGCGAGCTCTGGAAGAGCGACGGCACCCGCGACGGCACCCGTCGCGTGAAGGACATCCGCCCGGGCGCCGAGGGCTCCGGCCCCAGGGCCCTGCTCGCCTTCGACGGCCGCCTCTACTTCGCCGCCAATGACGGGGTACACGGGGACGAGCTGTGGCGCAGTGATGGGACGACGGGCGGCACCCGGCTGCTGGTGGACCTCACTCCAGGCACGCACTCCTCGGGCGAGCCCATCGACACCAACCCTCGCAACCTGACGGCTCTGAGCGACGACCTGTTCTTCTTCACCGCCGACGAGGACGAGGACGACTTCATCGCGCTGTGGCGGAGCGACGGCACGCCGGGAGGCACCTTCAGCCTGGACAGCGGCCCCGACAACATCCGGGAGCTGACGCCCGTGGGAGATGACGTGCTCTTCTACATCGGCAGCGACGAGGGCGAGGACTCGCTGCGCAGGACGGACGGAACGCGCGAGGGCACCGTCACCCTCACGGAGGAGTCCACGCGGGACCTCGCCGAGCTGACGGCGGTGGGGCGCGGCATCTTCTTTCGCTACCGCTCGGGGACCGAGCTGCTGAAGAGCGATGGAACGGTGGCGGGGACGGTGCTGGTGAAGGACCTCGGCTCGCAGCCCCTGGAGCTGACGGCCTTCAAGGGCCGCCTCTTCTTCACGGCGGAGGACGCCACACACGGGCGCGAGCTGTGGGTGAGCGACGGCACGGACGCGGGCACCGTCCTCTTCAAGGACCTGGCACCCGGCGTGCTCAGCTCCGCGCCGGAGGCGCTGACCGTCGTCGACGGCTACCTCTTCTTCAGCGCGGAGACGCGGGGGCGCGGCCGAGAGCCCTGGGTGAGTGACGGCACACCCGAGGGCACCGTGCCGCTGCGCGAAATCGCGCCGGGCACCCTCTCCTCTTCCCCCCGGGGCTTCATCCAGTCCGGCTGGGATGTCTTCTTCACCGCGGACGACGGCAGCCGCGGCCGCGAGCTGTACGCCCTGCCCTTCCGGCCCTCGGACGAATGCGACGAGGACCTCCACTGAGATGCCCCTGGAAGCGGCGGCGCTCACTCGTCCTTGATTTCGATGCCGCCCAGGACGGCCGTCGCGTCGATGGTGAGCCTGGGACGCGGCTGGCCGGCCTGGGGCACTTCCGGGTGGCGGCTGTCCTCGATGCCGCCGAGCAGCGGCGTGCCATGGAGGGCGACCTCCCAGTGGCGCGGCACGAAGATGTCGATGCCGCCCAGGACGGCGGTGGCCCGGAGGTGGGCCCCCTCCTCCACGGGGGCCGCGTCGGACAGGTGGAGCTCCGCGGCCCCCATGACGGCGGTGACCTCACCGCCGGTCCAGGACTTCGACACGACGCGCTCGTCGCGGCCCGCCATGACACTGGCGAGCGAGAGCCGATCCCCCGCCACGGTGGACCTCGCGAGGGATGACACGTGGACGCTCGTCGGTCTCGGGCGCCCGCGCGGCTCGGCGAGCAGGCGGATTCCGATGACGAGGATGAGGAGCGGCCAGGCGAGCGACCAGACGTCCACGCCGAACCAGTCGAGCTGGTCGACCTGCAGCGCCACGCCGATGACGAGCAGGATGAGTGCGCCGAAGCTCCTGCCGCCGCTCGACACGAGGTTGCCGATGGCGATGACGACGAGGACCATGGGCCACCAGGTGCCGATGAGCCAGCCCAGGTCGCCGATGCCGAGCTGGGAGAGCAGGAACAGCACCCCGAGCGCGATGAAGCCGAGTCCGACGACGACACGGCCACCGAAGTGGTGTGGCGCGGGAGAGGGAGCGGCGGTGGTCATGGTGGGCTCCTCCTGAGACCGAGGCCCTACCGGAGAACCTGTGCACGGGCCCCCTGGCCTCCATCTCCCGGATGCCCGCCACCGCCGGGCACGGGAGCCCCCGCCTGCCACCCTGGCGACACCGGCCTGCCCTGGAGGGAGGACGCGGGTGCCTGCCCGAGTGGACATGTTTCCCCGCATGGGCTCCGGCTCCGACAAGGCCGTGCTCGTGGCGCGTGGCCTCACCAAGGTCTACCGCACGGGCGAGGTGGAGGTGCACGCACTGCGGGGCGTGGACCTGGACCTCGCCGACGGCGAGCTTGTCGTGCTGCTGGGCCCTTCGGGCAGCGGCAAGTCCACGCTGGTCAACATCCTGGGCGGGCTGGACGTGCCCACGTCGGGGGAGCTCACCTACCGCGACCATGACCTGGGCCGCGCCGACGAGCGCGAGCTGACGCGCTACCGCCGCGAGCACGTGGGCTTCGTCTTCCAGTTCTACAACCTCATCCCCAGCCTCACCGCGCGCGAGAACGTGGCGCTGGTGACGGAAATCTCCGAGCACCCCCTCACCCCGGAGGAGGCGCTGGCGCGGGTGGGGCTGGAGCAGCGGATGGACCACTTCCCCTCGCAGCTCTCGGGCGGAGAGCAGCAACGGGTGGCCATTGCCCGCGCGGTGGCGAAGCGGCCGGACCTGCTCCTGTGTGACGAGCCCACCGGCGCCCTCGACTACACCACGGGCAAGCGGGTGCTGGAGACGCTCTCACGCGTCAACACGGAGCTGGGCACCACCACCGTCATCATCACCCACAACGCAGCCATTGGCGGCATGGCGGACCGGGTGCTCCGCATGGCGGACGGACGGCTGGTGTCCGAGGAGCGGCCGGCGCGGCGGCTCGGCCCGGAGGAGCTGAGCTGGTGAGGGCCCTGGAGCGGAAGCTGCTGAGGGACCTCGACCGCCTGCGGGGGCAGGCCCTCAGCATCGGGCTGGTGGTGGCGAGCGGGGTGGCCATCTTCGTCGCCGCCCTCAGCACCCACGACTCGCTGTCGGAGAACCGCCACGCGTACTATGCGCGCCTGCGCTTCGCGGACGTGTTCGCCTCGCTGACGCGCGCCCCCGAACCGCTGGTGGAGCGGCTGGCGCGAATCCCCGGCGTGGCCGCGGTGGAGGCGCGCATCGTCGAGGACGTCTCGCTGGACGTGGAGGGAGCGCGTGAGCCGGCCGAGGGGCGCTTCGTGTCGCTGCCCCGCGAAGGCGCACCGGGCCTCAACGGCCTCTCGCTCCGCCAGGGACGGCTTCCCGCCCCGGGCCGCTCCGACGAGGTGGTGGTGGGCGAGCCCTTCGCCACCGCGCACCGGCTCGTGCTCGGGGACACGCTCGTCGCGCTGCTCAACGGCAGGCGCCAGCGGCTGCGGGTGGTGGGGCTGGGCATGTCCCCCGAATACATCGCCGCCATGCGCCCGGGGGCCGTCCTCCCCGACGACCTGCACTTCGGCGTGCTGTGGATGGAACGTGACGCCCTGGCCGCCGCGCTGGACATGAAGGGCGGCTTCAACGACGTGGCGGTGGCGCTCGCGCCAGGGGCCTCGCGAGCGGCGGTGCTGGAGCGGCTGGACGTACTGCTGGCGCCCTACGGCGGACGGGGCGCGTACGGGCGCGACGAGCAGCCCTCGCACCGCTTCGTCAGCGACGAATTGGAGGAACTTCGCACCGAGGCCACCCTGCTGCCCGCCATCTTCCTGGGCGTCGCCGCCTTCCTCCTCAACGTGGTGGTGAGCCGGCTCGTGCAGACGGAGCGCACGCGCATCGGCACGCTGAAGGCGCTTGGCTACGGCGACACGCGGCTGGCGCTGCACTACCTGGAGTGGGTGGGCGCCACCACCCTCGCGGGCGTGCTCCTGGGCATCGCCCTCGGCGCGTGGCTGGGGAAGGCCTGGGCGGAGATGTACGCGGGCTTCTTCCGCTTCCCGGAGACGCTCTACCGGCTGCGGCCCTGGATTCCCCTCGCGGCGGCGGCCGTGGCGCTGGTGGCGGCGGCGCTGGGGACACTCACCTCGGTGCGGCGGGTGGCGCGGCTGGCCCCCGCCGAGGCCATGCGGCCCGAGGCGCCTCCCTCCTTCCGTCCCTCGGCGCTCGAGCACGCGGCCGTCAGCCGGCTGGCCTCGGCGCAGGCGCGCATGGTGGCGCGAAGCCTGGCGCGGCGGCCGCTGCGCTCGGCGCTCTCCGTGGTGGGCGTGGCGGCGGCCACCGGCATCGTCCTGGCCGGCGCTTTCTGGCGGGACGCGCTGGGCCACCTCGTGGACGTGCAGTTCTCCGAAGTGCAGCGGGAGGACGCCACCGTCACCTTCAACCGGCCCGTCTCGGAGCGCGCCGCGAGGGAGCTGCGGCACCTGCCAGGAGTGCGCACCGTGGAGGGCATGCGCGCGGTGCCCGTCGCGCTGCGCGCCGGGAGCCGCTCCCGCCGGGTGGAGTTGCTCGGGCTGCCGCGCGACTCGCGGCTGCACCCGCTGTTGGACGCCCGACTGCGCCGCGTGCCGCTGCCTTCCGAAGGCGTGCTGTTGTCGGAGCGGCTGGCCACACGGCTCGGCGCACGCGCGGGGGACGTGCTGCGGGTGGAGGTGCTGGAGGGCAACCGCCGCGAGCGCTCCGTACGGGTGGCCGGTGTAGTGGACGAGCCGCTGGGGTTCGCGGCGTACATGGACACGGGTGCCCTGCACCGGCTGCTGGGTGAGGGCCCCGCCCTCTCCGTGGCGCTGCTCACGGTGGATCCGCGCCACGAGCGGACGTTGTACGCCCGGCTGGAGGAGCTGCCCACCGTGGCGGGGGTGACGCTCAAGCGCGCGTTGGTGGACACCCTTCACGAGACGTTCTTCCGCGTGCTGCTCGTCTTCAGCGGCATCCTCACCGCCTTCGGCTCGGTCATCGTCGTGGGTGTCGTCTACAACGGAGCGCGCCTGCTGGTGGCGGAGAAGGAGCGGGAGTTGGCCAGCCTGCGAGTGCTCGGCTTCACTCGGCGGGAAATCTCGACGGTGCTGCTGGGCGAGCTGGCGGTGGTGCTCGTAGCCGGAATCCCCCTGGGACTCGCCTTCGGCTACGGGCTGGCCGCCCTCGCCCTCACCGTCATGGGGCCGGAGACAATGCGTATCCCCCTGGTCATCGCTCCGGGCACCTACGCCTTCACCGGGGTGGCGGTGGCGGTGGCGGGCGGGCTGAGCGCGCTGCTCGTACGGCGGCGGCTGGACCGGCTGGACCTGGTCGCGGTGCTCAAGACGCGGGAGTGAACATGCGGCCCTGGAATCGACGCGTGGGGTTCGGGCTGCTGGCACTGGGCGTACTGGCGCTGGCGCTGCTGCTGCGCCCGTCCCCGGCGCGAGTGGAGGTGGCCGAGGTGACGCGGGGGGAGTTCGTGCGGGCGGTGGAAGAGGATGGCAGGACGCGCGTGCGTGAGCGCTACGCCGTCAACGCGCCCCTCACGGGCATGCTGGACCGCAGCCGGGTGAAGGCGGGTGACGCGGTGGAGCCGGGCACGCTGCTGGCCATCATCCATCCCCTCGTCCCTCCCTTGCAGGACGTGCGCACGCGGACGGCGCTGGAGGCCCGCGTGGGCGCGGCGGAAGCGGCTCGGGAGCAGGCACGGGCCGCGCTGTCCCGGGCGGAGGCGGGGCATCGCTTCGCGCTGTCGGAGGTGAGTCGCGCGCGGGTGCTGGAGCGCCAGGGGGCGGTGACTGCCCGCGAGTTGGAGCGCGCGGAGCTGAAGCTGCGGGAGGCGGCGCGGGAGCTGGAAGCGGCACGGGCCGGGGAGCACCAGGCGGCACACGAGCTGGAGCAGGCTCGCGCGATGCTCGGCGGAGGCCCGGGGGTGGGGGGCAGCGGGAGTGGAGGCTGGGAGCTGCGCTCGCCCATCCGGGGCGCGGTGCTGCGGGTCTTCAAGGAGAGCGCGGGCTTCGTCGCCTCGGGCGAGCCCCTCTTCGAGCTGGGCAACCCGGAGGCGCTGGAGGTGGTGGTGGACCTGCTCACCACGGAGGCGGTGCACGTGCGGCCGGGGCAGGAGGTGGAGCTGCTTGACTGGGGGGGCCGGACGGAGCTTCGGGGCCGGGTGCGGCGGGTAGAGCCCTCGGCCGTGACGAAGGTGTCCGCGCTGGGCGTGGAGGAGCAGCGCGTGGACGTGCTCATCGACTTCACCTCTCCGCCGGAAACCTGGCGCACGCTGGGAGACGGCTACCGCGTGGAGGCGCGCATCGGAGTCCAGCGCACCGCGGACGTGGTGAAGGTTCCCGAGGGCGCCCTCTTCCGCCAGGGGGACACCTGGGCCGTGTTCGTCGTGGAGGACGGCCGCGCCCGCGCGCGCACCGTGCGCGTGGGAGAGGACAATGGCCTGGAGGTCATCGTGGAGGAAGGGCTGCGCCCCGGCGAGCGCGTCATCCTCCACCCAGGGGACACCGTGCGAGAGGGCGCTCGTGTCGCCCCGAGGTAGGTCCTCCGCGCGTCACGGGTGGGCGTCCGTGGGCGGATAGGAAATCGGTGCGGCCGCCCGGCCCACACCGCGCGGATGGAGCCACGCGTGGCGGAGCTGCTGGAGCGTCCGGGTGTTGAGGACCTCCGAGGCCTCCAGCCAGCCTCGCCGCGCCGTCCACACGCCATAGCGGAGGTTGGACAGGTGGCTGACGTGGTGGCTGTCCGAGGAGATGACGACGGGCACGCCCGCGGCCTTCGCCACCCGGCACGCCCGGTCCGTCAAATCCAGCCGGTCCGGCATCGCGTTCACCTCCAGCGCCACGCCGTGCTCACGGGCGGCCTCCAGCACCCGCTCCAGGTCGAAGTCATACGCATCCCGCGTCCCCAGCAGCCTGCCGCTCGGGTGGCCCAGGACGTGGACCACTCCCGAGCGGAGCGCCCGGCAGATGCGCTCCGTCATCTCCTCGCGGCCCTGGTGGAAGGCCGAGTGGACGCTGGCCACGACACAGTCGAGCGCGGCGAGCAGCTCCAGCGGCAGGTCCAGCGTGCCGTCGGGGAGGATGTCCACCTCCACGCCGGCGAGCAGGTGCGGGCGCCCGCGCAGCGTCTTGTCCTTGCGGCGCAGCTCCGCGGCGTGGAGCGCCAGCGGACCCGCGGCGAGCCCGCGCGGCCGCGAGCGGGAGTGGTCGGTGATGGCCAGGTAGCGGCGTCCCAGCCGGCGGGCCTCGTGGACCAGCGCGTCCACGTCCGAGCGCGCGTCCGTGGACGCATCGCTGTGTACGTGCAGGTCCCCGAGGAGGTCCTCCACCGTCACCAGGTCCGGAAGCGTGCCCGCCTCCGCGGCCTCCAGCTCCCCCTCCCCCTCGCGCAGCTCGGGAGGAATCCACGGCAGTCCCACGGCGCGGAAGACCTCTTCCTCCGTCGCCCCGCCCAGCCGCCGGCCCTTGCGGTCGAAGACACCGTACTCGTTCAGCTTGAGGCCCCGGTGCACCGCGCGCGTGCGCAGCGCGATGTTGTGGGCCTTGCCACCAGTGAAGTAGTGGAGCGCCGCGCCAAATGACACCGGGGCCACCACGCGCAGGTCCGCCTGCAGGCCTCCGTGGAGCCGCACGGTGCACTTCGTGGGACCCGACGCGAGCACCTGCCCCACCTCCGGCGCCCCCGTGAAGGCGCGGCTCACCGGACCGGGCTCCAGCGTCGCGACCAGCAGGTCGATGTCCCCCACGGTGTCCCTGCGGCGGCGGAGGCTGCCGGCCACCTCCACCCGCGCCACCTTCGGAACGCGGCGCAGCCGCTCCACCAGCGCCTCCGCCTGTGGCAGGGCATGGTGGAGCGGTGTGCGCCCCCGCCGCGCCTCGTACCGCTGGATGGCATGGAGGATGCCCTCCGCCCGGCGGCGCCCCAGGTGCGGCAGCGCGGCGAGCCGCCCGTCGTGGCAGGCCGCCTCCAGGCCCGCGACGTCCTGGATGCCCAGCTCCTTCCAGGCGAGCGCCACCGTCTTCGGGCCCACTCCCTCCAGCCGGAGCATCTCCAGGACACCGGGGGGCACGCGCTCCGCGAGCTGGTCATGCTCCGCATAGTGCCCCGTGACGAGCATCTCCTGGATGTGGTCCGCCAGGCGGGCGCCCACGGAGGGCAGCTCCGTCAGCCGGCCCTGCCTCCACAGCTCGGACAGGGGCTCGGGCAACATCTCGATGAACTGTGCCGCCTGCCGGTACGCGCGGACCTTGAACGGGTTGCCCCCGGTCAGCTCCAGCAGGTCCGCCATCTCGGCGAAGACCCGTGCGACGTCCGCGTTCTCCACGGCCTGCCTCCGAGGGGCCCGTGCGCCCCGCCTGCCCACTCACGAACATGGGCAGGCGCGCACGCCGGAGCAACGGCCGGCCCCCCCGGCGAGCGTACCGGTGGGCCCCCGGCTCAGTGGTCGTCCCCGTTGCACTCCCCTTCGGGCCGGAAGGGCAGCGCGTACAGCTCGCGGCCCTTGCGCGCGTTCTCCGCGGAGAAGAAGACGTCCCAGCCGGAGCGCACGAAGTCCCGCGGGTTGGACGAGGCGGCGCCGGGGGCAATCTCCTCGAGCGGCACCGTGCCCGCCGTCGTGCCGTTGCTCACCCAGGGCTCCCGCCCGTGGCCGGACGTCTCCGCGCTGAAGAAGAGCCAGCCGTAGATGGCCGTCAGCTCCTCCGGCGAGGAGCCCGTGGCACCGGGCTCGACGTCCTTCAGCAGCACCGTGCCCGCCGTCGTGCCGTCGCTGCGCCACGGCTCCCGGCCGTGCACGCCGTCATCCGCGGAGAAGTAGAGGTAGCCATTCGACGCCACCAGCCCGCGCGGCGACGAGTCTTCCGCGCCCGGACGGATGTCCTTCACCATCACCGTGCCCGCGAGGGTGCCGTCGCTCTTCCACAGCTCATCCCCCCGGTAGTCGGGGGGCGCGGTGTCGAAGTCGTGCCCGGACGCGAAGTAGAGCTTCCCCTTGAACTCGGTCAGGCCGTTCAGCGGCCCCGGGAACCGCCGGATGGAGACCGTGCCCGCGGCCGTGCCGTCCGACACGTAGAGGTACTCGTCCGGCTCGTCGATGTTGCGGCTGAAGAACAGCCGGCCGCCCACCTCCGTCATCTCGTCGATGGTGTTGTCCTCCCCCGTGCGAATCAGCTCCTCGAAGCCCGCGGCGGTGCCGTCGGTGCTCCAGAACACCAGGTCGGCGATGGACAGGTCCGGGGTCGCCACGTAGTACTGGATGTAGAGGTAGTCGCCCGCGACGGCCATCTCGAACGACCGGTTCTCGGCACCCGGCTCGGTGGTGAGGTCCCGGACCATGAACGTGCCGCCGGGAGTGCCGTCGCTGCGCCATACCTCCCGGCCGTGCACGCCATCATCCGCGGCGAAGTAGAGCAGCCCGTTGAACTCAATCAGGCTCTCCGGCTCCGAGCCGGCCGGGCCCGGGTAGATGTCCTTCACCCGCTTCGTGCCGGAGCGCGTGCCGTCCGTCTTCCACAGCTCGCGGCCCGTCGTTCCGTCGTCCGCGGTGAAGAAGACGGTGTCCCCCACGCGGGTCAACAGCTCCGGGTCCGAGCCGGCCGGGCCCGGGCGGATGTCCTTCACCTTCTTCGTGCCGGGCCCCTGCGTGCCGCTGCTCTTCCACAGCTCGCGGCCGTGCGCCCCGTCATCCGCGGCGAACAGGAGCGTGCCGTCGGCGTGGGTCAGCTCCGTCGGGTTGCTGCTCGCCGCCCCCCGGTAGATGTCCTTCACGCGCTCGGGCTCCAGGGAGCAGGGCTCCCACCGCCGCTCCTCCGCCGCCTCGGTCTCACCGGCCTCCGTGTCGGCCAACCCCTCCCCCTCCGACGCCACCTCCAGGCCTCCTCCGCAGCCGGCGAGCGCCATCGCCGACACCGTGGACACCAGAATGGAGACCGTCCCCCCACGCCTCTTCATATCCCGACCCCCTCGTAACTCGCCGGCTCCCATGAGCGCGGACCGGGCAGCAACCTGCGGAGCGCCCGCCTGGGAACCCATCGTTCGCGGGTCGCACGCGAGCGTTCGCGGACGTCGCGCCGGAGCGCCCCTACCTTGAAGAAGGCACGAGGCACAGCGCCTGTCGTGGCGAGGCCCGGGCCGTGGAAGGAAGAGAGGTGCCGGAACATGGAGACGACGACGCAGTCTCGCGAAGTGCCTCGGACACCCCGCCCTCCGCTGGAGCGGCCGACCTCCTTCCTGGGGCCGGCGCTTGGCATGGGGGTGACCCTGGGCCCCTCGCTGGTGCTCGACCTGATGTGGGCTTCGGCGGTGACCGCGACGCTCCTCGGTGGGCGTCCGAGGAGCCGGGCGTTCCGGGTGGCCACCTCCGTGGCGTCGCTCATGCCGTGGGGCTGGCTGCTCCTCCGCCCGCGAATGTTGTACTGGGGAGCGAACCCGGCGGAAGTCACCCGCGCCCTCCCCGGAGACGGAATCGTTCCCAACCCGGTGGGAGGGAGCACGCGTGCCATCACCATCGACGCACGTCCCGAGGACGTCTGGCCGTGGCTGGTGCAGATCGGCTTCCGCCGTGCGGGCTGGTACAGCTACGACCTGCTGGAGCAGGCAGCGGGTGCCGGGCAGTTCGTCGAGGGGCACTCCGCGGAGCACATCCTTCCGCGGTTCCAGGACCTGAAGGTCGGGGACATCATCCCCATGAGCCGCTGGACGGGGATGCAGGTGGCGGAGTTGGTGCCGGCGCGCGCGCTCGTCCTCCGGTCGGTGATTGAGGAAGAGGCTCCGCCCTGGGGCGTGTCGAGCTGGGCGTTCGTGCTCGAACCCATCGGAGGGAGGAAGACGCGCCTGCTGGTGCGCGGCCGGTCGGGGGGAGATCCGCGAAGGTGGGGGATGCGGGCACTGGGCCAGCTCATCGAGTTCCCTCACTTCGTCATGGAGCGGAAGATGATGCTGGGTCTGAAGAAACGGGCCGAGAAGGCGGCGCACGCGCTGGGTGCCGCCACCTGGGCCTGAAGAGGGGGCCGACATGTACTTCGAGGACCGAATCGATGCGGGCCGCAGGCTCGCGGAGCTGCTGCTGGAGCGGGGCTATACGGGTGAGAACACCATCGTCCTGGGGTTGCCCCGGGGCGGCGTCCCGGTGGCCTACGAGGTGGCGGCGGCGCTGGGCGCGCCCCTGGACGTGTGCGTGGTGCGGAAGGTGGGCGCGCCGGGCTTCGAGGAGCTGGGGATGGGCGCGGTGGCGGAAGGCGGCATCGCCTTCCTCAACCCGCGGCTGATGGAGGAGGTGGGCGTCACGGAGGACGAGCTGAAGGAGACCATCCGGCGAAAGAGCGCCGAGGTGGAGGAGCGCGTGGCGCGCTTCCGCGGGGGCGCCGAGCCGCCCGCGCTCGAGGGGAAGACGGTCATCCTCGTCGATGACGGAATCGCGACGGGAGGCACCGTGCGGGCGGCCATCCAGGCGCTCCAGGTGCGGCGGCCGGGACGCCTCGTCCTCGCCGTCCCCGTGGCGGCGACCCAGACGTTGGAGGAGCTCCAGCCCCGGGTGGACGACGTGGTGTGCGTGTTCCCGACACCGGAGCTGTATGCCATTGGCCAGTGGTACTCCGACTTCCGCCAGGTGCCGGATGAGGACGTGGTGGAACTGCTGGAGCGGGCCCGGAGCACCCTGCCCCGGGGACGGCCCTCCCCGTCCACCGAGCCCGCCCACGTCTAGGAGCCGGGAGATGACTCCGTCCCAGGGGGCACTCACCCTCTTCCTGTGCGGCGACGTGATGACCGGGCGAGGCGTCGACCAGGTGCTGCCCCACCCCGTCCCTCCGAACCTCTACGAGTCCTACGTGCGGGATGCCCGGGTCTACGTCGAGCTGGCGGAGGCACGGAACGGCCCCATCCGCGCGCCCCTCGGCTTCGACGCCATCTGGGGCGACGCGCTCGCCGCGCTGAAGCAGGCCGCGCCGGACGTGCGGTTGATCAACCTGGAGACGAGCATCACCACCAGCGAGGCCTGGTGGCGGGCCAAGGGCATCCACTACCGGATGCACCCGGCGAACGCCCCGTGCCTCACGGCGGCCCGCATCAACTGCTGCGCGCTGGCGAACAACCACGTGCTGGACTGGGGATACGCGGGGCTGCGCGAGACGCTGGCCACCCTCCGCCGCCTGGGCATCGCCACCGCCGGAGCGGGCGAGGACGTGGATACAGCGCTGCGGCCCGCCGTGCTGGACCTGGGCTCCAGGGGCCGCGTCATCGTGTTCTCCTTCGGAGAGGACGGCAGCGGCGTTCCACCGGACTGGGCCGCGACGGCGGACACGCCCGGTGTGGACTACCTGCCGGACCTGTCCCCCTCCACCGCGCGGCGCATCGGCGAGCGGGTGGCGTCCGTCAAGCGCGCCGGGGACGTCGTCATCGCCTCCATCCACTGGGGGGGCAACTGGGGCTACAGGGCGCTCCCCGAGCATCGGGCCTTCGCCCATGCCCTCATCGAGAAGGCCGGAGTGGACCTCATCCACGGCCACTCCTCCCACCACCCCCGCGGCATCGAGGTGCACCAGGGCCACCTCATCCTCTACGGCTGCGGTGACTTCCTGAACGACTACGAGGGCATCTCCGGCTACGAGGACTTCCGCGGCGACCTGACGTTGATGTACTTCGCGTCGGTGGACCCGGCGACGGGCCGGCTCGTCGGCCTGCGCATGCTCCCCATGCAACTGCGCCAGCTCAAGCTCCATCGGGCCTCGAGCGCCGACGCCGGGTGGCTGTGCGGCGTGCTGGACCGGGAGGGGCGCTTCCTGGGGACCGGGACACGCCTGGACGAAACCGGCGCGCTCGTCCTCCAATGGGAGCAGGCCTCGTGGCCGGCGGCGCCCCCGCTCAGCCCTTGAGCACCGCCAGCGGCACCAACCGCGCCACCTTCCGGGCGATGCCCGCCGTCTCCACCGCGTCCACCACCCGGTCCACGTCCTTGTAGGCCGTGGGGGCTTCCTCCGCGAGCTCCGCGTTCGACGGGCACTCCACGATGATGCCCCGCGCGTTCAGCGCCTTGCGCAGCTCCGCGCCCACCACCTGCCGCTTCGCGGCGGCCCGGCTGAGCTGCCGCCCCGCCCCGTGGCAGGCACTGCCGAGCGAGATGGACCGGGACTCGCCCTGCCCCGCCAGCACGAAGGACGCCGTGCCCATGCTGCCGGGGATGAATACCGGCTGGCCGGCCTCCGCGTAGGCCGAGGGCAGCTCCGGGTCCCCCGGGCCGAACGCCCGCGTCGCGCCCTTGCGGTGCACGCACAGCTGCTGCCCGCCGTACGTCTCCACCTTGGCGATGTTGTGGGCCACGTCATAGACGACTCGCGGCCACGCCTCGGCGCGCTCACCGAGCCTTCGGCCGAACACCTCGCGCACGCGGTGCGTGAGCACCTGCCGGTTGGACCACGCGAAGTTGGCCGCGGCGCACATGGCCGCGAAGTAGTCCTGGCCCTCGGGCGAGGAGAATGGCGCGCAGGCGAGCTGCCGGTCCACCAGCCGGATGCCCTCCCGCGCCAGGACCTGGTCCATCTTCCGCACGGCATCCGTGCAGACCTGATGTCCCAGCCCGCGCGAGCCCGTGTGGATGAGGACGGTGAGCTGCCCCTCGAACAGTCCGAAGGCCGTGGCGGCCTCCGCGTCGTGGATGTGCTCCACGCGCTGCACCTCGATGAAGTGATTGCCGCCGCCCAGGGTGCCGAGCTGGTCATGCCCCCGCTCCCGGGCCCGCACGGTGACCCGCCCCGCATCCGCGCCGGGCAGGTGCCCCCCCGCCTCGATGTGCGCGAGGTCCTCCCGGCTCCCCAGCCCCAGCACCTCCACCACGTACGGAACGCCTTCGTCGAGGACCCGGTCCAGCTCCGCCGCGCTCAGCGACAGCCGCCCGTGGCGGCCGAAGCCCGTGGGAATACTCCGGGCCAGGTCATGGGCCAGGGCCGGCAGGACCTCCTTCAGGTCCTCGTGGCGCAGCCCGGTGGAGAGCAGCCGCACGCCGCAGTTGATGTCGAAGCCGATTCCCCCGGGAGAGATGACGCCGTCGGGCAGCAACGTGCCCGCCACGCCGCCCACGGGGAAGCCATAGCCCTCGTGCATGTCCGGCATGCCGATGGCGAAGCCCTGGATGCCCGGCAGCGTCGTCACGTTGACCAGCTGGACGATGCTGCGGTCCTGGGTCATCCGTTGAAGCAGCTCCTCGTCGGCGACGATGCGGGCCGGCACGCGCATGTCCGCGCGGAAGCTCATGTCCAGCTCATGGAGCGCCGGGCCAATCTGGCGAAGAAGCGGCGTGGGCTGCTGTGGGACTTCGACGGTGGGTTCCATGCTCGCCTCTCACACGTCGAGCACGACGGTGGCGTTGAAGCCTTCTTCGTGCTCGCGAATCTCCAGCCCATGGAAGGTGGCGGCCTTCACCGCGGTCTTCAGCACCTCGGGCGTGAAGCCGCGGATGCGCGCGCGAAGCTTCCGCTCGGAGACGTCGTCCACCACGATGTGCGTGTAGACCCGCTTCTTCGTGTCCGCGCGGGAGATGAGCTCGTTGAGCCAGTCGACGAGCAGCGCCTCGGTGTCCGCCGACTCGAGCGTGACCTGCTCTTCCTCCGCGTCGCGCGGCGGCTCCGGCGGCGACTCACCGAGCATGAGCTCGGCCAGCGCATACCCCGACTCCTCGAAGAGCTCCGGCAGGCTGGTGCCCTCGACGCGGAACTGGACCTCGGCGGTGTGAGGTTCGAACTGGTAGGTCCCCGGCTGCA
Source organism: Myxococcus sp. RHSTA-1-4 (assembly GCF_020037125.1). GTDB lineage: Bacteria > Myxococcota > Myxococcia > Myxococcales > Myxococcaceae > Myxococcus. The sequence goes on along the minus strand of NZ_JAIQDG010000022.1, from coordinate 160,559 downwards.
CGGCCACCTCCCCGGTTGGTGGGCTCACTGCTCAAGGTGGAGGCCCCCACGCTCCGGTTCAGTACGGCGGCGAGGAAGCGGTGCGGGCCTCCTCCGCGGAGGAGGGAGCCGGCTGGGCCCTCCTCACGCCCTCCTCCACGGGCAGGTCCTGCATCTTCCACGCGGTCATCCCGCCGAGCACGTTGGCCACCCGCCGGAACCCGTTGCGCAGGAGCAGGCTGGTGGCCAGCCCCGCGCGGTGGCCCACGCTGCACACCACCGCGACCGGGTCCTCCGTCCTCAGCCCCAGCTCCGGCAGCCGTGCTTCCAGCCCGCCCACGTAGGCATGGCGCGCGCCCCGGATGTGGCCCTCCTCGAACTCGCCCACCTCCCGCACGTCGAGCACCTGGTAGCTCGCGGCATTCACATGAAGCTCGAGAGGGGTGAGCGTCCCGCTCCGCTCGATGGGCTGCCCCGCCCTGCGCCAGGCGCCGAAGCCACCGGAGAGGAGGCCTTCCACCCGGTCCAGGCCGATGCGCGCCAGCGCCAGCACCGCCTCGGCCGGGTCCGCCGCTTCCGGCAGCACCAGGAAGAGAGGCATGTCCTCGCGGGCCACCCAGCCGCCGAACAGGGGCAGGCCCCCCAGCCAGACGCTCACCGAGCCGGGAATGTGGCCACCGGCGAACGCCTCGGGCTCGCGCGTGTCGATGACGAGCCCGCCCAGCGCGGACCTCGCGAAGTCTCGCGGGGACAGCATCGGGACGTCGTGTGGGTTCCAGGCCAGCGGGTGGCCTCCCGTCAGATTGAGCTCCTCCATGCGCGTGAAGTAGGGCGGCCGCGGCAGGCGCTCGTGCAGCTTGTGCTGGATGAAGTCCTCGCGCCCCAGGACGAACACGGGATTCTTGTGGCGCTCGACGCCCAGCGTCGTCAGGTCGCGGTCGGCGATGGCGCTCCCGCACACCGAGCCCGCCCCGTGCGCGGGGAAGACGAGCGCCTGGTCTCCCAGGGGCAGCACCTTGCGGTGGAGCGAGTCGTAGAGGTGCCCGGCGTTCTCCCCGGTGTGCTCGACGCCGGGCAGGTCCGTGCGTCCTGTCTCCCCGGCGAAGAGCGCGTCACCGGTGAAGACACCCCAGGCCACCGAGCGGTGGGGGTCCAGGTAGACGGACCAGCTCGTGCTCTCCGGGGTGTGGCCGGGCGTGTGGAGGGCCTCCAGGGTGAGGCTCCCGAGGTGGAGCCGCTCGTGCTCGCCGAGCCGCATGTCGGCATACCCGGTGATGGGGTGCTTGCCCGCGACCACCGGGGCACCGGTGCGCCGGGCCAGCTCGGCCGTGCCCATCACGAAGTCCTCCTGGCGGTGCGTCTGGAGGATGTAGCGGAGGCGCAGGCCCTGGGCCTGGAGCACCTCGAGGTACACGTCGACGTCGCGCCGCGGGTCGACCACGAGCGCGTCGCCGTCGCTGCCGAGCAGGTAGGCCACATGGGCGATGCCGGGCGTCTTCAGGGCCTGGAAGAACATGGCTGGAGTCCCCCCCTTCTGAACGAGGCTGTGCGCGGCGGGCCCGGATGGCCAACCCGCCGAATCCCGTCTCCATGGAGGGCGGCCGGGCAGGCCGGCAGCGGGCGCCGCGGCCGGCCCCCGGGTAGGGGTGGACTGTTGTCCAGTCACCCACTCCCCGGACCCGGTCCCCTGACCTCGGGGCGGCCGGGTCAGTTACTCGGATGAAGGGGCCTCCCCGGTGACCGCCGGGGGCGCCTGGAGTCCGGGAGCAGGAGGTAGCGTTCGAGCTCGCGCAGCAGGGCGTCCGCCCGCTTCCGGGCCGTCGGCAGCCAGGCCACGGTAAAGCGGGCATCCATGCCCATCTTCTGGATGTTCTCCAGCCACGAGTGCACCACCCGCTCCGGATAGCCCGCGGTGAGGGCCGCCTCGAACAGCAGCGAGTATTCGTGCAGCAGCCAGGTGCTGAACGTCATCGGGTCGTCCGAGCCCACCGCGATGGGCACCGGCGGAGGTTCCTTCTCCTGACGCTCCGGTGGGAAGAGCCGCAGGATGGGATGGTTGCGCAGGTCCAGCATGTCTCCCGTCAACAGGTTGCTGGACGGGTTCACCTCGACGACGATGTTGCGCAGGCCCACTCCCCGGCGCAGCGCGTTCTGCGCGGCGTAGAGCGCGGCTATCTCCGAGGCATCCAGGGTGATGTCCACCAACTCCTGCCCACGCTTGAAGGTCTGTTCATCCTCCCGGTAGGCCCGGATGATTTCACGGACCTCCATCGGGTAGCGCACGTGGCGCGGATCCAGGGTGTGCAGCGCGCGGGTGAGGGACTCCAGCCCTCCCTCCTGGCTGCCAATCCTCGACTCGGGCCGGCTCAGGAGCCGGTGCAGGATGTGGTGGGCCTCGGCCATCACCTGTGGTTCGTAGCACCTGCCGAAGATGTTGCTCGAGAGCTCGCGGATGAGGTTCTCCACGTGCTCCGGGCGCCCGGGGGGCGCCTCCGCCAGGAAGTGGGGCGCGATGCGGTAGCCGCTGTACAGCCGCCACTCGAAGACGAGGTCCCACATCCGCTCCTCGGCGGGCGTCATCACCGAGCCCGCCGACTCCGCCCACAGGCGCGGCTCCACGCCCAGCGCCGTGGCGTGCCCCAGCCGCCCCCCGAAGCGCTCCAGCAGGTACTGGATGCACTCGAAGACGCGCCGCAGTCCCTCCATGAGGTGGCGGTAGTCCTCACCTACGTGCGCCGTCAGCCGCAGCGGCGGGGCTCCGTCCGCCGCGGGTGACATGGAGGCCAGGGTCGCCTGCCGGTGGATGTAGCGGTAGAGGGGCACCAGCACCCACGTGGGCACGCTCAGCTCGTCCGCCGCCACGTCCAGCCCCCGCACCAGCCAGAGCGCCTGCGGCACGGCACCCAGCAGCGCCGCGATGGACCGGGCCCTGACGGACTGGTCCGAGAAGAAGCTCGCGAACCGGCCTCCCAGCCGCAGTCCCCGCTGGGCGCGGGGCTCGGCATGCGTGCCCAGCTCGGCCGCCGGCGGAGCTCCGGTGGCCCAGCGCTGCTCCGGGTCTCTCTCCTTGACGAAGTGGAGGATGACCCCGAACTCGGGAGCCCGCGCGCCATACCGCGGGCCGTGGCTCTTCTCCAGCACCCGCGTCCACGAGCGGGTGAGCTCATGGAGGTCCTCGGCCAGCGAGAAGGAGTTGGCGTGGGGCGTGATGCGAACCTCCAGCGAGGAGAGCGGCCTGCCCCGTCCCGCCACCTGGTAGGACACCTCGGCGCGCGCGGCGCGCAGGGGCTCGCGGGCCCACCAGAGCCGGTCATAGAAGCGGACGAACCACTGCAGGCCGGACGTCAGCGGACGCTGCACCACGGTGCGGTAGTAGATGCACCGCACCCGCTGCACCTGCCAGAAGAGCTGGTTGAAGTAGTGGTAGCTCGGGTCATTCCGGGCGCGCGCCCGCTCGCGCTCCAGCCACTCCAGTCCGTGGCGTATCAGCCAGCGCTCGCCGCCATTGGGGTTGCTCAGGCCCAGGCGCACGGCGATGGGGTCGCACCTGCGCCACACCTCGTCCACCGTCTCGGGCCGCTTCGAGGCGAGCCAGGACGCCGCCGGGTGGAGGCTCCCGTAGAGGTCCTGCAGCGCGTAGTACTCGGGCAGCTCCGAGACCTGTCCCCGCGAGAGGGCCTGGAGCGTCTCGTTCAACAGCCGGGCACGGGCCTGGGGCCAGGAGGGTGAGCGGTAGAGGCGCTCGAGGAAGTCCTTCAACCCGGCGCCGGTACCGGAGCATTGGAGGAGGAACTCGGCGAGCACACAGCGGGCCACGGCGGCGGCCACCAGCCAGCGCAACAGCCGCTCCCCCAGGTCGAAGGGAAGGTCCGGGCTGTTCGCCGCGCGGGGGGAGAGCGTCGAGTCCGTCAGCTTCGCCAGGAGCGAGGCCCACAGCAGCGGGAAGTCCATGCCCGCGCCCACGTGGTGGTGCACCTCCGGCGCCCCGCGGTCCACCAGGTGTTGCAGCAGCAGGGGGTACTCCACGTTCACCTGCGTGGGAGGCACCTCCGTGGGCGCGGCCGCGAGCAGCAGGTCCTCCGGCAGGGCGAAGGTGAGCCAGCGGTAGTGGATGTACGCGTCGAAGGCATTGGCGTCGTGCCGCTGGCTGAGCACGGTGATGCCCGGGTAGGCGTCGAGGAAGTCGCGCGACAGGTCGCGCAGGTAGCGGGTCATGGAGACGGGGCCGGTGGCCACGTTGCGAGGGGCGTTCGGCCCGCAGCCGAACCAGAAGAAGTCCCGCGTCATGATGAGCCGGTCCAGGGACCAGCCGCCGGCATGCTGCGCGAGTTCCTTCTCGCAGGCGCTCCACAGGTCGCGGGTCTTCCCCTCGAGCGTGGGGTCCAGCTCCACCATGGAACTGCGGAAGGCCTCGACGCGGCCCAAGGGAAAGCTGGCGATCTCCGCCCGGAGATAGGCCTCGGGGACGCGCCGGGGCGCCAGGGGGATGCCCGGAGGCGTGACGACGTCACCCATGGCCGCTCACTCCCAGGTGTCGCGCCAGGTCTTCCAGGCGCCGTCGGCCCATGCCGGCTTGGAGAGCTCCCCGGCCGTGTCAGGGCTGTAGGCCGCCTGCGCTGCCGCGCGGACCATGGCGTACCGGCGCTGGGTAAGCAGCGTCGCGTTGTGCTTCCAGGCGGCCGACAAGGGGTGGACGGCCTGGGAGGCGCTGAGGGCCTGCTCCAGCCCCAGGGCGTTACGGAAGGAGTTGCCGCTGTCACCGGGCATGAGCTCGGGTTCCACCATCAGGGGCAGGAACAGCTCGAGCCAGTCGCGCGCAATCCGGGGCCTGCCGTAGCGAACTCGCTTCGACTGGGTCTCTGCGTGGAGCGTTTGGACACCTTGGACAACCGCTTTCTCGTAGCCGTCCGTTGTCTCCAGCAGCTTCTTTTCATCGAGAGGAGGCGATTTCCCAGCCTGGTCGCAAAGTTCGTGGAGCCTGCTCCAGTTCCATTCACCGCGGCCGCTGCCCGCCACCGCGCGGACGTTGTCCACCCATGCGGCCAGGATGAGCCGGAAGAGACAGCGCTCCACACTGTCGGACCAGCTCTTCGAGTTCTGGAGGAGACAGTCGATGCGCTGGGTGAACGCCTTCCACTGCATGGTGAAGATGAAGGAGTCGAAGTAGGTATCCCATTGGGGAAGCAACCACTGGAAGTTGAGCTCGACGATCGAGTCGGCATGCAACAGCGCCTCGTGCCTCGTCACGACGAGCTCGGGCGTCACGTCGAGTGGCGCCAGCTTGCGGTTGAGCACCCGCGACTGATTGGAAATCACCAGCAGGTCGTGCAACAGCATGAACCAGCCAGACACCTGCGGGGGAATGGGGACGCTGCGGTTGGGATGCTCCAGGTCGTGCAGTTCGAGGATGATGTCCTTGAAGTAGCGCAGGTGCAGCTCGCTGCGGAGCATCACGTCGCCGTGCTTCTCCCGCTTGCTGTTCACTCCCAGCTTGCCGCGCCACTCCAGTGCATCGGACAGCGCAGACAGTTTGATGCGTTGTATGGGCTCGCCGGTCAGGTCCAGCGTGACGCGTCCCGCCGGATCGCGACGAATGACTCGATGGAGGAGTTGCTCGCTGCCCCAGCTCGGCAGGTCACTCTCATCAATGGCCATCAGCAGCATCCGATGGGCGATATCAATGGCCAGCGTCTCGAAACCGCGCTGGGCTCTGCCTGCCGCCGTGTCGCGCTGATCACATGCATCTTGAAGCTGGCACGCATGGCGAGCCTCCTGCCAGAGATCCAGCGCGGTTCGCGCGGACATGGACAGGGCGAGCTTCGCCGCGTACGTGAAGACGGGGAGTCTATCCGGCTCCTTCCGCGCGTGCGCCTCCTGCTGCTTGCGGAACTCCTCCAGGGGCTGCTGGCCGCCGTCCGAATCGACGTAGAGTGCACCCTGCTCATCGACGCTCAGGAGGTGTTTCCGCTTCTCTCTGGGGCCACCCAACTCCTCCTCTTTCTCCTCCTTTTCCCTCTCCATGGCATCGAGGAGGTGCTTCAGCAGCAGCCCATTGTCCGCCTCGACGAGAAGCCGCTCACGGACGTCGAAGAGGTCGGCGAAGCGGTACGGATCCTGGTCGCGGGCCCCGGACTCTTCCTGGTGGGGGGCCTTCAGGCGGAGCGCCTCCAGATACTCCCAGAGTGGCTTTCTTCCCGAGGCCGTACCTGCGATGGAGGCAGGAGCGTAGAAATCCCAGACCGCCTGTGGAGACAGGGGCTCGATTTCGATGCGGTGCACCAGGGGCAGCACCCTGCGCATCGCGGCGGCGGCCTGCCGCCGGGCAATGGACCGTGTCTCGTCCTGCTCCTTCGGGCTGGGGGCGGCCTTGCCGGACTCGGCCAGTTCCGCCTGGAAGGTCCGCTCGAGGAAGAGTTGGAACTCCTGGCGCCCGGAGGCGAGGACGAACCAGAGCCTCCGGCTGGCCACCATCCGCGTCAGCTTCAGGATGAGGTGGAGGTGCTGGATGCTCCGGTCCACGTTGTCGATGGGCAGGACGAGGATGACTCCCTCGCTCGATTCACTTCCGTACCTGCGCCGCGCGAGGTGTCTGGACACAGCGTCAATGGCCCCGAAGAGACGGCTCCGGAAGTCGGCGTAGATTTCGGCTGCCTTGAGCTGGTACTCGGCGCGCTGGCGGGCGTCCTGCCCCTGCACCGGCTTGTCGTCCCACATGAACGTGGCATCCCGGACAAGCGTGTCGACCTTCCCCCACGGGTCGTCGGCCCCCTCTTCGGGAAGGACGGCGGGGATGAGCTTCTGGCTCTTGTTCCCGGAGAGGTCGAGCTCCAGCGCGTCGCGCACACGCACCAGCAGGGTGGCCAGCAGGTTGGCCTCCGCCGGCAGGGGCTCCATGTCCAGGGGCTCCAACCAGACCATGTGCCGCGTGAACTCCTTGAGCTGGCTGCGCAACTCACGCGCCTGGGTGGACGTTTCGATTTCCGGGAGGAAGTCATCGGGCTGCCGGAAGGCGTAGGCGGCGGACAGCAGGACCGTCGTCTTCCCAAAGCCCCTGTCGCCAGCGACGAGCACGCTGGTCGCGAGCTGCTCCCGGGTGGCCCGGGAGGTATCCGAGGCGTCTGGCTCTCTCGACGCCCCGGCGTCTCTCGTGGGGAGTGAGCGGACGGCCGAACACAGCCATTGGATGAGGTCCCTGGTGGCCTTCTGGGTCGTCGGCAGGAGCTCGTTCCACTTGAGCGGCAGTGCCTCCGGCCTGGGACTGCGGTCGGAGCTGGAGCGTGGAGTCGAGGCACTTCCCGCGTCGTTGGCCATGTCGTCCCCTCCTCCGGGCCGATAGTCGGCCTCGTGTAGGTGGGACATATGGAGCCCGGTGGTCATGCACGACAACGGCCGGAGGGAGGGACGACCGTCAATAATTGCCACGCTGTGCGCGTGTGGATGTTCCCCCTGCCCCGGGGGGCGTGCTCACCGGCGAGAAGCGCCTCCCATGTGCTCGATGGCCCGGCGCACCGCCTCCTCCAGCGAGTCGCAGCGCTCCAGGTGTGGATGGTGGTACTTCACCGCCGCCCAGATGTAGTTGCGGCCCTGCACGTCGGGTTCGACGTGGACGAAGGCCTTCACGCCCCGGCCGGCGAGCACGCCCAGCTCGAAACGAGCCGCCAGCGAGGGCCTGCTGCCCGCGAAGTGGACGACGGCGCATCCCGCCCTGAGCAAGGCGTCCTGCTCCTCTGTCACCAGTTGGTCGATGAGCGCCTGGTGCGCGTCTCCGTTCTCGTGGGTGATGCCCTCCCAGCGCGCATCGCTGGGGTCGTGCCAGGGGACGTTCGCCGCGTCGAGCAGCACCTTGGCGCGGCGGCGCCACTCCGCGCCGTGACTGCCGTAGAGCGCGACATATGTGCCGCGCGGATGGATGGGAGGCGTCATGGTTTCCTACTACTTGTCCTGGGAGGTGAGCGTTGGATCCTCATCCGGCCGGAGGAGCCGGCGCGTGATCCGCGCTGTCGGCATGGCCAGGAAGTTCACATAGAGCCGCAGGGCCCGGGCCCGATATTGGGAAAGGGCCGCCTCCCTCCCCCACCAGTAGAACAAGACGGCCAGCAACAACAGGGGCGCGACCCACGTGCCGAGCTCCTCGAAGTAGACCAGGACATGGCCCAATAACACCAGGATGACCGAGACGCAGACAATCCCTGTCGCCTTCGCCGCGTCGACGAAGCGGTACGTGTCCGTTGGATCGATGCCTCCGAGGATTTCGTAGAGCACGTAGTCCGAGGCCTCCTGAAGGTTCCTCAGGTCCCCGACCGCCTCTTCCTCGACGAGCCGCTGCTTCACCTTGGCACGGAGCTCCGTGAGGGCCCGAGCCTCGCTCACCACGGAGCGGCTGAAGCGGGTGGTGGGGTCGAAGTTCCGCTTCAGCATGTCGTCGAAGAGGAGCTGCTGGATGGCGCCGAGTGCGTAGCTGAGCCCGATGGCCAGCAGGATGAAGAGGGTGATGAAGACCGACGGCTTGCCCTCCCCCTCCAGATAGCCGCGGAAGTCCTTGAACCAGGCCCCCGCAGGTTCCCCGGTCAGCGCGGCCCGGATGAACTCCCCCAGGACCACGATGGCGAAGAACGTCATGGAGGGCGCGAACTGTCTGCGGATCAGCCCCTCGAAGGTCTGGAAGATGCTCTGGATGGTCTGCTCCATTACGTGCGTGGCTCCTCTGCCTGAGGGGGAAGGCTCACGGAGCCTGGGTTCCCGCGTCGGCGCCCGCGTCCTTCGGAGGCGGAGCTCTCTCTGCCCATGTCTTGTCCTCGGTCCTGGCTGGCTCCTTGGGCGGGTTCAGCAGGCGGGCCGCGTTTCGAGGGGCGAGGAGGACGACCAGTGCGGCGATGACAACGAGAATCAGTCCCACGGTCCCGGGACCGAGCGCGGGCTGCTCATCAGTGACCCACGTGACGCGCGTGGAAGCGGACGCCGCGGAGTACAGGAGAATCCCCAGCCCGGCGGATGCGCAGACGAGGGCGAAGGCGAGGGCTGCATGACTCGACCGTGTCGCCTCCCGTGTGGTCATCACCTGCTGGAGCCGTACGCACTCGTCGGGGGACAACGGCTTCACCGCGCCCGTCGTGTTCGGACTGTCTCCCTGGATGCCACGCTCGGGTCCGCCGGTGCAGGCACTGCTCAGGCCAAAAGCCAGGGCCAGGACCGCGGCCACGGCCCCGGAGTAGAGGGCTATCTTCGCGCCTTCTGGCATCACCGGGCTCCCCGCCTCGTTGGTCCGATTATCCCTGTCACGGCTCTCGCCGGCTCACGCCCTGGAACGCCACGGAAGGTACGCCAGCCGACAGAACGCCCGTGGGCGTCCGGGCCCATGGAAGGGGCCGCGTGAAGGGCGCCACAGGCGGGCCGCCACGGGCTCCCCTGCTCGACCGGGAGCATCCCTGCGCCCCTGCCCATCTTGGACGGTGGGAGCGCTGTCATGAGACTCCTCCACCTCCTCGCCCTGGCGCTCCTGTTCTTCTCCACCGCGGAAGCCGCGGCGCCCTCCCCCGTCGAGCTCGAGGTCTTCGTCCGGGAGAGCTGCCCCCGGTGCGAGGACGCCAAGGCCTTCCTCGCGGAGCTGCGAGTCACGCACCCGGAGGTCCAGGTGCGCTACCTCGACGTGGGAAGGGACACCGCCGCAAGGGAACGGCTCGCGGCGCTGGCGGCGGAGCACTCGCTCCCCGTCGTGGGCGTTCCAGCCTTCCATGCGCGGGGGCAGCTCCTCGTCGGCTTCAGCGGAAGGGAGACCTCCGGGCGCCAGCTCCTGACGCTCCTGGAGGGCGGTGGTGGCCCGGGCGGCGCGGAAGGAGTGTGCCCCCTCGAGGACACGAGCTGCCCTCCTCCGGCCTCCACACTCCCCCGTGACACCGTCGAGCTTCCCTGGGTGGGACGGGTGAGCGTGGGCGAGCTGGGGCTGCCCGCCTTCACGGTGGTCCTCGGACTCATCGACGGCTTCAACCCGTGCGCGATGTGGGTCCTGCTGTTCCTGCTGTCACTGCTCATCCGCCTGGGGGACCGCCGGAAGATGTTCGTGGTCGGCGGCACCTTCGTGCTCACCAGCGGCCTCGTCTACTTCGCCTTCATGGCGGCCTGGCTCAACGTCTTCCTGCTCGTGGGCTTCTCGCGCCTGACGCAGGTGCTCCTGGGCGTCGTCGCGCTCGGCATCGGCCTGCTCAACGTGAAGGACTTCTTCGCCTTCCACCGCGGCCCGACGCTGTCCATCCCCGAGCGGGCGAAGCCGGGGCTGTATGCCCGGACGCGGCGGCTGCTCGAACAACAACCACTGCTGTCGGCGATGGGCGGCGTGGTGGTGCTCGCCCTGCTCGTCAACCTCGTCGAGCTGGCCTGCACGGCGGGGCTCCCCGCGGTCTACACACAGGTGCTCGCCCTGCGGCGGCTGCCGGGCTGGCAGTACTACGCGTACCTGGCGCTCTACAACGCGGCCTACATCCTCGACGACTCGGTGATGCTGGTCATCGCCGTGGTGACGCTCAGCCAGCGCAAGCTCCAGCAGAAGGCGGGCCGGTGGCTCAAGCTGCTCAGCGGCGCGGTGATGCTCCTCCTCGGACTGCTGCTGCTCGTCTGGCCTCGCGCGCTCCTGTTCTGAACGGGCGCGCTCGCTGGGGGATGCGAGCACGGAGCGTCTCCTCGTGCCCGGCCACGCGGCGGACCCACGCCTTGCGAGCCTCCTCCAGCGCCAGCATCCCGGCGGCGAACGGAAGCACGAAGAGCCACAGCGCCGCCGGCGGGGGTGCCGTGGTGAAGATTCGATTGCCCCACGGCGTGTAGAGGATGAACGCGAGGAGCAACAACTCCACGGCCACGCCCAGCAGCAGCAGCGGGTTGTCACGCAGCCGCGCGGAGAAGGTGGGGGCGCGCTCCGTCCGGCACAGGAGGACGTTCACCACCTGCATCACGACGATGGCGCCCAGGCAGGCGCCCATCGCCTGGAGGTGCAGCGGGGCGTTCCACGGCAGCGCGTCGCCGTAGCGCCAGCCACCGCGCTCCAGCACGAAGAAGAAGGCGGCCATGGCGGCGGTGGCCTCCATCACCCCGAGGAAGAGGTAGGCGCGCAGGAGGAGCCGCGCGTCCAGCAGCCTCCGCCGGAAGTCCGAGGGCGGCTGATGCATCACCCGGGCGTGGGGCGGCTCGGCGCCCAGCGCCAGCGCCGGGAGGATGTCCGTGCCCAGGTCCACCGCGAGAATCTGCAGGATGCTCAGCGGCAGCGGGATTCGCAGCAGCACGCAGGCCAGGTAGGGGACGATTTCCGGGACGTTGGACGTGAGGATGTACGTGAGGAACTTGCGGATGTTGGAGTAGACGGCGCGCCCCTCCTCCACCGCCGCGACGATGCTGGCGAAGTTGTCGTCCGCGAGCACCACATCCGCGGCCTCGCGTGCCACGTCCGTGCCCGCCAGCCCCATGGCCACGCCGATGTGCGCCTCCTTCAACGCGGGCGCGTCATTCACTCCGTCACCGGTGACGGCCACCACCTCCCGCTTGCGCTTGAGGGCCATCACCACGCGCCGCTTGTCCACCGGCGCCACACGGGCGAACAGCACCTCCGGTGCATCCAGGGCAATCTGGAGCTGGGCATCCGACAGCCGCCGCACCTCCGCGCTGGTGAACACCACCGGCCGCTCCGTGCGCACCAGGCCCGCCTGCCGCGCCACCGCTTCCGCCGTACGGGGGTGGTCCCCGGTGACGAGGATGACGCGGATGCCCGCCTCGCGGCAGCGCTGGATGGCCGCCGGCACCTCCGGGCGGATGGGGTCCTCCAGGCCCACCAGCCCCGCGAGCACCAGTCCCTCCTCCCACTGGGAGCGCTCCACGCCATCCGGGAGCCGCCGGTACGCGAAGGCGAGCACCCGCAGCCCCTCGCGCGCCAGTGCCTCGCCCTCGCGCTGGAAGCGCTCGGCCACCCCGGGCGTCAGTGGGCGCACGCCCTCCTCCGCCTCCACCTCCCGGCACAGGGGCAGCACCGCCTCCAGCGCGCCCTTGGTGTGCAGGACGCGGCTTCCGGCGATGCGGTGGAGGGTGGAGAGGCGCTTGCGCTCGGGGTCGAAGGGCAGCTCGTCCTCGCGCGGCGCCTCCAGCGGCCCTGGCAGCGCGCGGGTGCCCAGGTGCAGGAGCGCCACCTCCATCGGCTCGCCGGCCAGCGACAGCTCGCCATTCCTGCGCACCTCCTGGAGGGTGTTGCACAGCCGCGCTCCTTCGAAGAGGCGCCGGTGGGGACCGGCCAGCCCGCGCAGCGCCTCGGACGAGGCGGTGTGGCGGCCGCTGGCGACGAAGAGGACGCGCGCCTCCATCCGGTTCTCGGTGAGGGTGCCCGTCTTGTCGGTACAGATGACGGTGGCGGAGCCCAGCGTCTCCACGGAGATGAGGTTGCGCACCACCACGTTGCGCCGGGCCATGCGCTGCGAGGCCAGGGCCAGGGCCAGCGTGACAGTGGGCAGCAGCCCCTCGGGTACGTTGGCCACGATGATGCCGATGGCGAACAGGAGGTTCGCCCAGAGCGGCAGCCCCAGCGACTGGCCGATGAGGAAGAAGGCCACACCGAGCGCGGTGGCCAGCACCGCCACGATGCGGCCCAGCCGGACGATTTCCAGCTGGAGCGGTGACAGCCCCGCCCGTGTCGCCTGCGTGAGGTGGGCAATCCGCCCGAACTCCGACTGCATGCCGGTGGCGAAGACGAGCGCCCGCAGCCGGCCGGTGGTGAGAAAGGTGCCCGCCAGCACCACGTTGGGGCTGTGCACCAGGTCCTCTTCCTGGACGGGCCCGGCCTCACGAGGCTCCGGCGTGGACTCGCCGGTGATGGTGGCGTTGTTCACCCGCGCGGCATGCGCCTCCAGTACGCGCGCGTCCGCGGGCACGGAGTCGCCCTCCTCCAGGAGGAGCACGTCCCCGGGCACCAGTGTCTCGGCGGGCAGCAGGGAGACCTCTCCGTCGCGCAGCACCTTCACCTCGCCCGGCAGCAGCCGCCGCAGCGACGCGAGCGCCCGCTCCGCGCGGTACTCCTGGACGAAGGAGAACAGCCCGTTGACGAGGATGACGCCCAGGATGGCGAAGCCCAGCGTCTCCATGCCCTGCCCGGGCTCCCGCCACGCCGACACGAAGGCCAGGGCCGCCGCCGCCCAGAGCACGAGCGCGAAGAAGTGGGTGAACTGCCGCGACAGCCGGTGCGCCAGCGACTCCCGCCGGGCATGGGAGACCTGGTTGGGGCCGAACTCTTGCAGGCGGCGCTCCGCCTCGGCGCTGGTGAGCCCGTCGGCCCGGCTGCCCAGGCTGCGCAGGCTCTCCTCCACCGTGAGGTGATGAATCTTCATGGCTCCGCCTTCCGGGGAACCTGCTCAGTGCCGGGCGGAGGGCGGGAGGCCCGGGGAAGGAAGCGCCGGAGCCCCCCATCCCGGGCAGCGGGACGGCCGTGCCTCCGTTGGTCCGGACGCCCGTCTCCCTTCCGCCGTGGCACGCCGCCCGGCGGGGCTCAGCCCGGGGGATGCGGCTCCGCCGGCGGGCCCGCCGGGAAGTGAAGCTCCAGGTGGTACACGCCACCCTCGCGGTGCGTGCGGATGGGCAGGCCGCTCTCCTGGAAGACGTCGAGCATGGGCTTGTTCGTCACCAGCACGTCCGCCTGGAAGCCGGGGATGCCCCGCGCGGCGGCCGCCTCGCGGATGCGCCGCATCAGCACCGTGCCCACACCCCGGCCCTGCCAGTCGTCGCGCACCACGAAGGCCACGTCCGCCAGCCGCGTGGCCGGGTCCACGTCGTAGCGCACCACGCCCACCACCTCGTCCGTCCCCGGCGGGCAGGCCACCAGCGCCATGTTGTGCTCGTAATCGAGGTCCACGAGCTGCTGCATCTCCTCGTGCGGGTGCACCTTCTTGTACTCGAGGAAGCGCCGGTAGCAGCTGTCGCCGCTGAGCCGGTACATCAGCTCCTGCAACGCGCGTTCGTCGGTGATGCGCGCCGGGCGGATGATGAGCTCGTCCCCGGACAGCGTGCGCTCCAGCCGCGCCTCGGTCCACGGGTAGCGCGCGCGGGGCACCACCTGGTCCGGCAGCACCCACTTGCGCCCCTTGGCCGCCGCCATCAGCTCGCCTCGGAAGTCCGGGTGGGCGATGTCGATGAGGGCCAGCGCGCGCTCGCGGATGTTCTTCCCCCACAGGTCCGCCACGCCGTACTCCGTCACCACGTAGTGCACGTCGCCCCGGCTGGTGACGACGCCCGTCCCCGCTTCCAGCGCCACCTGGATGCGGCTCACCGTGCCGTCCTTCGCCGTCGAGGGCAGCGCGATGATGGGCTTGCCGCCCCGGCTGCGGCGCGCCCCGCGCATGAAGTCCACCTGCCCGCCGATGCCGGAGAAGAAGCGCCCGCCCAGCGTGTCCGCCGCCACCTGCCCGGTGAGGTCCACCGCCAGCGCGCCGTTGATGGCAATCATGTTGTCGTTACGCGCCACCGTCAGCGGGTCGTTGGTGAAGTCACTCGGCCGCATCTCGATGGCCGGATTCTCATGCGCCCAGGCGTAGAGCTCGCGGCTGCCCATGATGAAGGACGTCACCAGCTTGCCCGGCAGGAGCGTCTTCCGGCGCCCGGTGATGACACCCGCCTCCACCAGACGCATGACGCCGTCGGACAGCATCTCCGTGTGGACGCCCAGCTCTTTGTGGCCATCGAGCTGTGCCAGCACCGAGTCGGGAATCTTCCCAATCCCCGTCTGCAGCGTGGCCCCGTCCGGGATGAGCGCTGCGATGTGCGCGCCAATCTGCCGGGACACCTCGTCCGCCGGCTCGGAGTGGGCCTCCAGCAGGGGCACGTCCACCGGCACGAGGTGGTGGATGCGGCGCACGTCGAGGAACGAGTCGCCATGCGTGCGCGGCATGTTCGGATTCACCTCGGCGATGAGCAGCGAGGCCGAGTCCACCGCGCTGCGCACCACGTCCACGGACACGCCGAGGCTGACGTAGCCGTGGGCGTCCGGAGGGCTCACCTGGAGCAGCGCCACGTCGATGCGCACGCGCCGGCTGCGGATGAGCTCCGGAATCTCCGAGAGGAACACCGGCATGAAGTCCGCCCGGCCCTCCTGCACGGCCTGGCGCACGTTGGGCCCGATGAAGAAGGCGGTGTGGCGGAAACGCCTCGCGTGCTCGGGCTCGACGTAGGGCGCCGGGCCGAGCGTCAGCAGGTGCACCACCTCGTTGTCGGCCAGGTGCCTGCCCTGCTCCACCATGGCCCGTACCAGCGTCACCGGCTCCGCGGCACCCGAGCCGATGAGGATGCGCCTTCCCGGAAGAATGCCGCGAATCGCCTCCTCGGCGGTGACGACCTTGTCCGCGTACCGCTGACGCCAATCTCGTTGCGCATGCATACCGCTCCGTTAAGCACTCCGCGTTCCAGCGGCGCGCACGCCGGGACGGTCCCCTCCGAACGCAGCCCTTGCGCGGACAGCCAGGCAGGCGCGCAGCCCTTGCGCTGCTTGTCCCCCTCCCCCCTTCGAGCGGCTGTCACCCCACCCCGCTCCGGGCCTCCCCTCGAGTCCACGGGGCCGCGCCACCTGCTCGCGGAGTGGCGGTGGCGCCCCGTGAGCGAGGGCGCAGCCGTGAGAGCATCAGCGGGAGCGAGGCCACCGCCACGCCCACGACGACGCGCGCCCAGTCATCCTCGTGCAGCGGAAATAGCCCCAGCAGGTCCGCCAGGGGACGCACCTGGATGAGCAGCACCGACACGCCCAGCGTCACCCCGCAGACCCAGCGGGCCGTGCGCGTCCGCAGTCCGGTGAGCACCGTGGTGAACACGGCGCTCGCGAGCGTCAGGGACGCCAGCGCCACCGCGCGCCCGTGCTCCACGTCGCGCCACGCCCCCAGGCTCCGGTCGTAGCCCCACACCAGGCCCACCGTCATCAGCCCGCCCACCAGCACGACGGTGCCCCACTCCCATGCCGAGAAGAAGCGCGCGGGGCCCTCGTGCCGCCGCATCGGAGCCAGGCGTTCCGGGCGCGCCGCCGCCTGGAAGGCCAGCATCGCGGTGGGGTGGATGATGAGCTCCAGCCAGACGATGTGGATGGGCAGGTACAGCAGCGGATAGCCCGCCAGGGGCAGCAGCGCCGCCGTCGCCACGAGAGGAATGTGGATGAGCAGCAGGTAGAGGAAACAGCCCTGGAGGTTGCGGAAGAGCTGGCGGCCCTCGGCGATGGCCCGCACCAGCGTGCCGAAGTCGTCGTCCAGCAGGACGATGGAGGCCACCTCTCGCGCGCTCCGGGTTCCCCGCTCTCCCATGGCGATGCCCACGTCGGCGGCCTGGAGCGCGGGCACGTCGTTCACGCCGTCGCCCGTGGCCGCCACGATTTCTCCCTGCCGCCGCAGCGCGGAGATCAGCGCGTGCTTCTGCGCCGGCACCGCGCGGGCCACCACGTCCACGTGCGGCACCGCACCGTCCTCGCGCAGCCGGGCCTCCAGCTCGTCACCGGTGAGCACCACGGGCCGCTCCCCACCGAGGCCCAGCCGCCGCGCCACCTCCAGGGCCGTGGCGGGATGGTCCCCCGTCACCATCACCGTGCGCAGGCCGGCCTCGCGGCACTCCCGCACCGCTTCCGGCACCCCCGGACGCACCGGGTCCTCGAAGGCCACCAGCCCCAGGAAGCGGAAGCCCCGGTCCGGCTCACCGCCCCGCCACGACGCGGCCTCCAGCGGCTGGCGCGCACAGGCAATGACCTTGCGCCCCTCGCTCGCGAGCGCCGACACCCGCCGGGCCCACTCCGCGCGCTCGTCGGCGTCCAGCGTGCAGAGGTCCAGCACCCGCTCGGGCGCGCCCTTCACGGCGGCGAGCAGCCTCCCGTCCGCGGTCTCCACCACAGCCGTCTCCCGCTGGCGCTCCTCGGTGAAGGGGAAGGTGGCCTCGCGCTTCGGAGGGAGCGCGCCGGGCGTCGCGCGCGCGGCTTCCTCCAGCAGCGCGGCATCGAGCGGGTCCCTCCCCTCCTCGCGGGACGCGAGCGCCGCCGCTCCGAGCAGCGAGTCCATCGGGATATCCGGCGCGGGCAGCACGCGTGCCACACGAAGGCGCCCCTCCGTCAGCGTGCCCGTCTTGTCCGAGCAGATGCAGGTGATTCGGCCGATGTTCTCCACGGAGACCGCGCGCCGCACCAGGGCCTGCCGCCGCGCCAGCCGGTACACGCCGGCGCCGAGGAAGAAGGTGAAGGCCACCGGGAACTCCTCGGGCAGTGCCGCCACGCCCAGCGTGGCCGCGCTCAGCAGCGCATCCATCCACCCGAAGCCCTGGCGCCAGCGCACGAACGCGAGCACCGCGCACATCACCAGGGCCACGCCCATCAGCACCGTCACCAGGTGGGCCACGGCCTGCTGGAGCGGCGTGCGCGCGTGTTCGCCCTGCGTGGCGGAGCGGACGATGCTCCCGTAGAGCGTGTGCTGCCCGGTGAAGACGATGCGCACCCAGGCCGTCCCGGTCAGCAGCCGCGTTCCGGCCAGTCCCCAGTGTGCCCCCTCCACCGCCGGCTCATCCCCCGGAGGCAGGCGGGCCAGCGGGCGCTTGCGCACGGGCAGCGACTCTCCGGTGAGCGAGGACTCCTCGGCCTGCAGGCCCTCGCCGCGCACGATGATTCCATCCGCGGGGAAGTGCTCGCCGGCCTCGACGCGTGCCAGGTCGCCCACGACCACCTCGTCCGCGGGCACCTCCTGCTCGCGCCCGTCGCGCAGCACCGTGGCGCGCGCGGCCAGCCGGCTCTGGAGGCCCGCCATGGAGGCGCGCGTCCGGCGGTGGAGGAAGGCGTCCATGCCGAGCAGGGGGACGATGGCCAGCAGCAGCACCACTCCCTCCGTCCGCTCGCCGAGGACGAGGTAGAGCACGCTCGCTCCCACGAGGAACCAGAGCATCGGGTCCCCGGCCGTCTCCCACAGCACCTGGAGCGCCGAGCGGCGCGGCCGCGCCAGCACGTCATTGGCCCCGTGGCGCGCGCGCCGCGCTCGCACCTCGTTCGCGCCGAGGCCCTGCACGTCATCGAGCGGCCCCGGAAGGCGGCGGGCGGGAACGGGGATTCGCATGGCCGGAGTACCAGGGGGAAGCTGGAGTACCGGGCGGAGCCTGACAACCGGCGCCAGGGAGGGGGGCGGCCTGCCCTCCGCCCGCTCCCCCGCTTCCCAGGCCCCAGGCGGGCGCTGAGGGTCAGCGGATGGCCAGCAACTGGATGAGGCCCCAGGCGCACAGCGCCAGGCCCGCGAAGCCGACGAGGCCCGCGTAGACGACGCGCATGCCGGCGCGGCGAATCATGCTCACGTGGGTGCCCAGCCCCATCGCCGCCATGGCCATCACCATGAGGAAGACGCTGGCCGTGGAGAGCTCGGCCTTCACGGCGGCGGGCAGCACCCCCGCCGAGCCGAGGCTGCCCACCGCGAGGAAGCCCAGCACGAACCAGGGGATGGGCGGCTCCTTCCACGAGTAACGCACCTTCCCACCCGCGCCGGAGACGAGGCCCAGCACGACGAGCGTGGGGGCCAGCAGCACCACGCGGGTGAGCTTCACCAGCGTGCCCAGGTCACCCGCGGCGGTGCCCCAGGTGAAGGCGGCGGCCATCACCTGCGCCACCTCGTGCAGCGTGGCGCCCGAGAGGATGGCGAGCTGCGCCGTGCTCAACCCCAGCAGCGGTCCGGCGAAGACGTAGAAGAGGACACCCGTGGTACCGAGGATGCCGCACAGGCCCACCGCCAGCGTGGTGTCCTCCTCCTCGGCGCGGGTGACGGAGCTGGCGGCCACCACCGCGCTGGCGCCGCAGATGGAGGTGCCCACGGCCAGCAGCGTGCCCAGCTTCTCCGGTACGCCGAAGCGCCGGGTCACCCAGCGGATGCCCGTGATTCCGCCGACGATGACGGCCAGCGCGAGCAACAGCACGCGCGGGCCCACCTTCGCCACGAGCGCGAAGTCCAGCCGGGCTCCCATCAGCACGATGCCCAGCCGCAGCACCGTGCGCGCGGAGTAGCGCGTGCCTTCCACGAGCGCGCCGGGCAGCCCCAGGGCCGTGCGCAGCGCGATGCCGATGAGCAGGGCCACCGTGAGGGGCCCTACCACCTTGAGGCCCGGGAGCGTGGCGAGCCAGTAGCTGACCACCGCCAGCACGGCGGCGAGCGAGAGCCCCGGCAGACGGCGGCGCCAGACGCTTCCGGGCGAAGAGGCAACAGGGGCTGGTTCGGATGCGGCGAGCGGGGATGTCATGTCGGGTTCCCGGTGCACTGCTACCAGGCCCACATGGGGCCGAGATTGAGGACCTGCTGGAAGCCACGCTCCTTCAACAGCTGCTCGGCCCGGGTGCTGCGCGCGCCACTGCGGCAGTAGACGACCAGGGGCTTCTCCGGCGAGCCGAGCTCTCCGAGCCGCCGCGACAGCTCATCCACCGGGATGTTCAGCGCACCGGGCAGATGCCCGGAGGCGAACTCCTCCGGAGTGCGGACGTCCACCAGCGTGGCACCCGCCTCCACCCGCCGGTGGGCCTCGGCCCCGACCCGCCGCTGGCGCACACGGACGAAGAGGAACAGAACGACGAGCACGGCGGCAACGACGAGAACGGCCTTCATGACGCGACTCCAACGAAGGATTCGGCGAACGTCGAACAGCACCCGGCCGGGCGCCGGGGGTCAGCGTGAAGGCGTCGCGTTCAGGCGCGGAGCCGGCGCGCTCGCGCCACTCCGGTTCTGGAGCACCTGGGCCAGGTACATGCCGGCGAACATGGAGGCCACGAAGATGAGGACCGCCGGCGCGCCGGTGGCCAGCGAGGTG
This sequence comes from Myxococcus sp. RHSTA-1-4, assembly GCF_020037125.1. GTDB lineage: Bacteria > Myxococcota > Myxococcia > Myxococcales > Myxococcaceae > Myxococcus. The sequence goes on along the minus strand of NZ_JAIQDG010000022.1, from coordinate 140,777 downwards.
AGCGCGGGGCCGGGGCAGAAACCGCCGAGTCCCCAGCCCACGCCGAAGAGGCCCGCGCCCACCAGGAGCTTCCGGTCCACCTGGGTGATGGAGAAGGAGGGGAAGCTGGTGGCGTAGAACGGCCGCTTCCGCTTGAGGATGAGGGGACGGAGCGCCGCATGGACGGCGATACCGCCCACCATCACGAAGGCGAGCCGGTAGTCCCAGCTCCCGGCGAAGTCCAGGAAGTTGGTGACGTTGGCCGGGTCCGTCATGCCGCTGATGCCCAGGCCGATGGCGAAGATGAGACCGCTGAGGAACGCGCTGATCAAGGGACGCATGGGGACTCCCATCAGAAGACGTGGCGGGCCACGAAGACGGTGATGGCACCGGTGGCCATGAACGTGAGGGTGGCGGCGATGGAGCGGACCGCGCCGCGGCTGATGCCGCAGATGCCGTGACCGCTGGTGCAGCCGTTGCCAATCCGCGTGCCGAGCCCCACCAGCAGCCCCGCCGCCACCAGCACGGCGACGCCGCCCGGGTTCAGCGACGCCGGGGATGGGAAGGACTGGGGGCGCAGCAAGACGAGCAGCAATCCGCCGCCGAGCAGCCCCGCGAAGAACAGGATGCGCCAGGCGACGTCACCGCGGATGGGGTTCAGCAGCGAACCCACCACGCCGCTGATGCCGGCGACCCGGCCGTTGGCCAGGAGCAGGAGCGAAGCGCTCAATCCGATGAGCGCTCCGCCCAGCAGGGGAAGGAGGATGGAGGAGATCATGTCCGGTTTGAGTCGGATCCGCCGGAAAAGGATTCACCCGGGAGGATTCACCGGTCGCCCAGGGGGAATCCGGTCCGGAGGGCGCCTGTCTCCCTACCTGCCCCCACCCTGACTCCCCGAATCCTTTTCCGGCCCCCCAGACTCTGACGATACGGAGGCTTCACCATGATTTTCCGACAGCTCTTCGACTCAGAATCCTCGACCTACACCTATCTGCTTGGTGATGAGACGACGCGCCAGGCTGTCCTCATCGACCCCGTGCTGGAGCAGGTCGACCGTGACCTGCAGCTCGTACAGGAGCTCGGCCTCACCCTCACCCACGTCTTCGACACCCACGTCCACGCCGACCACGTCACCGCGTCGGGCGTGCTGCGCGAGCGCACGCAGGCCACCGTGGTGGGAGGCGTGGGCGGGGCCGCGTGCGCCAACCTCCAGGTGCGTCATGGAGACGAGGTGCGCGTGGGGAAGCTCGTCTTCCAGGTGCTCGCCACGCCGGGGCACACGGACGACAGCGTCAGCTACCTCGTCGGTGACCGCGTCTTCACCGGGGACGCGCTCCTCATCCGGGGCAACGGCCGCACCGACTTCCAGAATGGGAACGCGGGCCAGCTCCACGACTCCATCACCCGCGTCCTCTTCAGTCTTCCGGACGAGACGCTCGTGTACCCCGCCCACGACTACAAGGGCCGCACGGTGACGAGCATCGCCGAGGAGAAGCGGCACAACCCCCGCGTGGCCGGCAAGAGCCGTGAGGAGTTCATCCACATCATGGAGAACCTCAACCTGCCCAAGCCCAAGAAGATCGACATCGCCGTCCCGGCCAACCGCGCCTGCGGACACACGGCGCCCTCACCGCAGGGAGCCTGAGCCCCCTGCCCTCACCCTGGAGAACCCATCATGACCTCACAGCCCTACCAGGACATTCCTCCCGTCCACCTCGACAGGCTCGGCCCCGACGTGCGGCGCATCGACGTGCGCGAGCCGGACGAGTACACCGGTCCGTTGGGCCACCTGCCCGGGGCGGAGCTCGTCCCGCTGGGCACGCTGGAGGCGGCTTCCGCCTCGTGGCCGCGCGAGCAGCCGCTGCTGCTCATCTGCCGCTCGGGCGCACGCTCCGCGCGGGCCGCGCAGGCGCTCGCCCAGCGTGGCTTCAGACACCTCTACAACCTTGCCGGCGGCATGCTCGCGGTCCGCGAGACGCCCGCCGCCCCTCCCCAGGGCTGAACAGGCCCGGAACGGAAGGACACCATGGCCATGCCAATCATCGGATTCTCGCTCGCGGCGCTCATCGGCCTGTCACTGGGCCTTCTTGGTGGTGGTGGCTCCATCCTCACCGTTCCCATCCTCGTGTACGTCCTGGGCTTCGGAGCCAAGGAGTCCATCGCCATGGGCCTGGCGGTGGTGGGCGTCACCAGCCTCTTCGGCGCCGCGGGCCACTGGCGCCGGGGCAACCTCCAGTTCCGCGCCGCCCTGGTCTTCGGCGCGGTGGCCATGGTGGGCACGTACGCGGGAGCGCGCCTGTCCGCCCTCGTCTCGGGCGCCGTGCAGTTGTTGCTCTTCGCCACGGTGATGCTCGTGGCCGCCTTCTTCATGTTCCGCAACGGCCGCAAGGAGGCCGCCCTGGCGGCGCGTAGGGAGACGGCGCACGTGCCCGAGCCCCACAAGGCGCCCTTCCCGGTGATGGCCCTGGCCGCGCTGGGCGTGGGCGGCCTCACGGGACTCGTGGGCGTGGGCGGCGGCTTCCTCATCGTCCCCGCGCTGGTGCTCCTGGTGGGCCTGCCCATGAAGCAGGCGGTGGGCACCAGCCTGCTCGTCATCGCCGTCAACTCCTTCGTGGGCTTCGCCGGTTACCTCGGCCACGTCGACGTGCCCTGGGGGTACCTGGGCATCTTCACGGCCATCGCGGTGGCGGGGATTCTCGCCGGCACGTGGGCGTCGCACTACGTGTCGCAGGCGGCGCTCAAGCGGGCCTTCTCGGCCTTCCTCGTGGTGATGGGCGTCTTCATCCTCTACAAGAACCGGGATGCCCTGACACACGCGGGCGCGGAGCACGCCGCGGCCGCGGCCGTCCCGGCGCCTCGCTGAAGGGCCTCGCCGCCCGGCCGTTCAGCCCTCGCCACCGCCGTGGCGGTACAGGCCCTCGATGAGCTCGGCGTAGTGCTTGCTGACGATGTGGCGGCGAACCTTGAGCGAGGGGGTTATCTCGTCCCGGTCGATGGTGAAGTCGTTCGCGAGGATGGCGAACTTGCGGATGGACTCCGCGCGCGACACGGTGTGGTTGGCCGTTTCGATGGCGTGGCCCACCTCGGCGCGCAGCGCGGCGTCGTTCACCAGGGACTCCAGCGGCTGGCCCTCCTTGCCGTGCTTCCGGGCCCAGCGGCCGAAGGCCTCGGCATCGAGCGTGACGAGCGCCGCCACGAAGGGCTTGCCCTCGCCCACCACCATCGCCTGGCTGACGAGCGGGTGCTCCCGGATGTGGTCCTCCAGGGGGCCCGGCGCCACGTTCTTTCCGGCCGCGGTGACGAGGATCTCCTTCTTGCGGCCGGTGATGCGCAGGAAGCCCGCGTCGTCCAGGCCGCCGAGGTCTCCCGTCAGCAGCCACCCGTCCGGGGTGAAGGTGCGCCGCGTGGCCTCCTCGTTGCGCCAGTAGCCGCGGAAGACCTGCGGCCCCTTCACGAGGATTTCCCCGTCGTCCGCGATGCGCAGGGTGGTGCCCGGCAGCGGCCGGCCCACCGTTCCAATCCGGTTCACCCTGTCGGTGTTGAGGGTCTGCACCGGGCTCGTCTCCGTCATGCCGTAGCCCTCGAGCGCCAGCACGCCGATGCCGTTGTAGAAGTGGTTCAGCCGCTCCGGCAGGGGCCCGCCGCCCGACACCACGAAGCGGAGCTGTCCGCCGAAGGCCTGGCGGAACTTGCGGTACACGAGCCGCTCGAACACCGCGTGCCGCAGCCGCGTGGCGAGGCCGCGCGCACCCGCCGCGCGGTCCCGCGAGAACTGGACGGCCGTCTCCGCCGCGAGCTCGAACACCTTCGCCCGGCCCGCGTTCTCCGCCTTCTGCTGCGCCGCCTGGAAGATCTTCTCCAGGACCCGGGGCACCGTGCCGAACCAGTGGGGCCGCACCAGGCGCAGCTCCTCGCTCACCTTCGCCGCGCTGGTGGCGAAGGCCACGCTGACGCCCTGCTCCACCGCCGCCAGGAAGAGAATCTTGGCCAGCGAGTGGGCGAGCGGCAGGAAGAGAATCGTCCGGTCCTGCCCGGTAATCATGCTGCCCGCGTAGGTGAGCACCTGCGCGATGTTCATCCGCAGGTTGCCGTGCGTGAGCTCGCAGCCCCGGGGCCTGCCCGTGGTACCCGACGTGTAGATGAGCGTGGCCAGCTGGTCGGCCCGCAGGCCGGCCAGCCGTTCGTTCAGCCGGGCCTCGTCGACCTCGTCCCCACGCTGCTGGAGGTGCTCGAGCGCGGCCAGGTCGATGACGAAGGTATGGCGGCACGCGGGGAGCCGCTCGGCGGACCGGCGGTAGAGGGCATGCAGGGCGTCCGTCTCGAAGAAGGCCACCACCGCCTCGCTGTCCTGGAGGATCCACTCCACCTGGGAGGCGGAGGAGGTCTCGTAGAGGGGCACCGTGACGGCCCCGGTGGCCATGATGGCGTAGTCGAGCAGCGCCCACTCGACACGTGTCCTGGACATCAGCGCCACGCGCTGGCCCGGCTCGACGCCCAGCGCCATCAGCCCGCGGGCGAGCCGCCGCACCGTCTGGACGATGTCCCCCGCTGACAGGGGTTCGAACCGCGCCCCGACGCGACGGGTGAACAGGGGCTTGTCCGGTGTCCTGCTTGCGTGCTCCAGCAGGGGTTGGAGCAGGTGGGCCTCCGGGGCGAGCGAGACCTGTCCCTCGCCCGCCATCTCCTTCTTCAGTGCGCTGCCGCTCATGAGGGGATTCTGGGTCCCCTCTCGAGCCGCGACAGGCTGACGGTTGCCAGACGTCAGCCAGTTGCCACGCGGGCTGCCCCCGGGCGCCACCTCCGGCCGAAGCCGGACACCAGGGAGCCCCGCGAGGCTCAGTGGTGGACGGTGCCTCCCTGCCCCGGGCGGTGGGCGGCGCGCGGACGGGCGGCGGACCGCACGCCATAGGGAGAGGTGGGGCGGCGGGCGGGCAGGAGGTGCTGGGGTGGGAGCACGAAGTCGGAGAGGGAACGGATGCCGCCGGCGAGCACCACGCGCGCCAGCCGCAGGAAGCCCACCGGCTCCAGGCCTCGCGCCCGCACCGCGGCGGACAGGCCCAGCGAGAAGCTGACGCCCAGGTTGACGACGCCCACCAGGAAGAGCCCCACCACCGCCCAGAGGAAGTCCGGCGTCAGCAGCCGCTCCGGCCCCAGCGCCGCTCCCGCGAAGGTGAGCGTGCCGGCGCTGAGGGTGACGTGCCGCACGTCCAGGGGCAGCCCGAAGAAGCTGCCCACCGCGGGCGTCATGCCCAGCAGCACCCCCAGGCTGACGTTGGCGCCCAGGCCACAGGCGTGGCGCGCGAGCGCGGAGCCCAGCTTCCGGGCCCGCGTCTCCCCCAGCAGGTGGATGACGCCGGGATGGCGCGCGAGCGCCTCCGGAATCCGCCGGTAATGCACCCAGTTCTCCAGCCAGCCACCGAAGACGCTGGAGCACCAGAGCAGCACGCCGGTGAGCGCGGCGAAGGGCAGCGTGCCACTCCGGAAGGGATGCATCGAACGCACCACGTACTCCGCCTCATGCCGCTCCAACAGCGACTGGCCCCACAGCGCCTGGAGGGCGATTCCCACGAAGGTGACCGCCGTCACCACGGCGCCCAGGTTGCCGAAGACCGACGCGAGCTGGGAGCGGGTGATGCAGGCCAGGTGCTCCACGAGGCTGCGCATCCCCTTGTCGCCGGCCTCCACGTCCAGCGAGGCCGCCAGGGCCGCGGCCGTCATGGAGGGCTGCTTGGTGGACAGCGTGAAGCCGAGGAGCTGGATGAGCAGGAAGCTGATTGCATAGTTCGCGGAGGCCGCCAGCCCCTGGAAGAAGAGCGGCAGCGCCGCGAAGCCGATGAGCAGCTTGAAGGCCGCGGTGCCCGTGGTGATGAGCCCGCCTCCGGCCGCCGCGCTCACCATCCGGTGATAGTCGTCCGGCCCCTGGGTGATGTAGTGGCGGCCCACTTCACCGGTGTGCTCGAAGATGCGGCGCGAGATGCAGCGCACGCTGCCGCGGAACAGCCCGGCGAGGCTGCGCCCCTGCGCGTGGGCCCGCACCAGCGATGCCAGCATCCGGACCGCGGCACACGGCGGGGAGTGGGAGCCGTCCGGCGCGAGCAGCCACAGCAGCGCCTCCAGCCGGTCCAGCACGTGGCCGAGCAGCTCCATCCGGTAGACGAGGTCCGTATCCACCGCGTGCGCATGCAGGTGGTGCAGCACCGTCCGCGCGGCGGCGCGGCAGCCGGCGATGACCTCGGCACAGGCGGCCCGCTCCGGGCCGAGGTCCTGCTCACTGGCGCCCGCCCGCACCGCGGCGCACAGGGCCTCGCAGGCGCGCGGCAACTGGACGAAGGCGGAGTCCGTGAGAGGCGCCGGAGGCAGCCGCGCCAGCACGTCCCCCCCGAGGCCGAGGGCGCTGGCGCGCGAGGCGAGCACGGCCACCGTGTCCTCCACCGCCGCCGTCAGCGGGGCGAAGCACGCGGGGCCCAGCAGCTCGCGGAGGGCGGACACGTGCTCGTCGGCCAGCTCCTCCAGCCACGCGGCTCCGGCGGCGTCCGGGAACAACCGCCACAGCCACGATGCCAGGTCCCGCTCGTCGGCCACCGCCGGCACCAGCCGCTGGCCGAGCCGGGCGGCGAAATCACCCAGCAGGCCTCGGCCGGTGGGCAGCCCCGGCTCGGAGAGCAGCCTCAGCGCGGACGTCTCGGTGAGCACCGTGCGGAGGACGTCACTCACGGCCTCACGCCACACGGGGACCTGCGACAGCACCTCCACCAGCAGCCGCAGACGCGCGGAGCCCGGGGACTCCACCGGGGTCAGCATCCCGCGCCGGGACGGTACCGCCCCACCCGCCCGGAGCCAGCGCACCATCCGCTCCAGCCAGGCCAGGCGCTCCGGGAGCGGCGCCAGCGCGGAGGCCGAGGCCAGCAGCGCGTGCAGCTCGCTCAGCAGCGCCTTTCTCTCGGGGGCCTCCGGAAAGAGCGAGAGCAGGGGTTCGGGAGTCGCGAAGATGGGCGTGAGGTCCGGCTCGGGAGTGATACTTGCGGCCATGTCTCAAATTTTGTCTTCAAACAAACAGAATGGGAAATGGGTGCGCTGACGCACGCCTGCCCCACGAGCGTCGATTTCACACACGGGATGTCCACCCGCCTGGGACACGCCGCTTGCGACGCACAAGGCGTGTAGTTACAACGGAGCCTGCTTCAGCCACCCGGCGCTTCGATGGCGGCCCTTCTCGGGGCCGTAGAGCGTTCGGCGTGGTGCGCCCTGGCGACAGCCCCCACGCCGGCCTCTCGTCGCCGGGAGCTGCACCACTTGAACATCAGGGACTTCTGCCGGACCCACTTCAAACACTTCAACGCGGCGGCGCTCGTCGACACGGCTGACGGCTACGTCCGGCACGTGGAGGCCGGAGGAAAGATGCTCGTCACGCTCGCGGGCGCGATGAGCACGGCGGAGCTGGGCATCTCGCTGGCGGAGTTGATACGGCGGGACAAGGTCCACGCCATCTGCTGCACGGGCGCGAACCTGGAGGAGGACGTCTTCAACCTCGTCGCGCACCAGTTCTACGAGCGGGTGCCCCACTACCGCGACCTCACGCCGAGGGACGAGCAGGCGCTGCTCGAGCGCCACATGAACCGGGTGACGGACACCTGCATCCCGGAGATGGAGGCCATGCGCCGCATCGAAGCCGCCATCCTGGAGGAGTGGACCGCGGCGGACCGGGACGGACGCCGGCACTTCCCCCATGAGTTCCTCTACCGCGTGCTGCGCGGAGGCAAGCTGGCCGGCAGCTACCAGATAGACCCGCGGAACAGCTGGCTGCTCGCGGCGTGCGAGAAGGACCTGCCCATCTGGGTGCCGGGCTGGGAGGACTCCACGCTGGGCAACATGTACGCGGGGCACTGCATCGCCGGAGACGTGAAGAACGTGCACACCGTGCGCACCGGCATCGAGTACATGACCACGCTGGCGGCCTGGTACACGGAGACCGCGCCCCGCTCTCCCATCGGCTTCTTCCAGATTGGCGGCGGCATCGCCGGGGACTTCCCCATCTGCGTGGTGCCCATGCTGCACCAGGACCTCCGGCGCGAGGGCGTCCCGCTGTGGGCGTACTTCTGCCAGATCAGCGACTCGACGACGAGCTACGGCTCGTACTCCGGCGCGGTGCCCAATGAGAAGATTACCTGGGGCAAGCTCGGCGTCGACACGCCGAAGTACGTCGTGGAGAGCGATGCGTCCATCGTCGCACCGCTCATCTTCGCCTACGTGCTCGGCCAGTGAGGTCCGCCGTTCACTGATGCTCCGCTGATGCGGAGCCGCACCGCGAGGAGGCGCCTCAGGTATCCGACCTGGGGCGCTTCCTGCTCTGCTCCTCCCACTGCTTCTGCTCCTCGGTGATGCTGAGCCGGGAGCTCCACAATGCGGGCCCGAGCACCACGATGAGGGCCGTCATCAACACGACGCCGATGAGAAGTTCCACGAGCATGTCCAGCCTGCGCTTTCTGATTGAGTGTGGAATCGAGACTGTTTGATGGCTTGACTGTCTGAGCCGCGAGCTACCCGGAGGTGACCTCCAGCAGGGTCATCATTCCGGCCTCGGCGTGCTCGAGGATGTGGCAGTGCATCATCCAGGAGCCCACGTCCGTGGGGACGAGCGCGATGTCCACCGACTCGCGTCCATGGACGAGCACGGTGTCGCGGAAGAACGGCTCGTCCACCGGCACCCCGTCACGCGCGAGCAGCCGGAAGAACATCCCGTGCAGGTGGATGGGGTGCAGCCGCGCTGACTCGTTCACGAAGCGCAGCCGGTAGAACCGGCCCTGCTTCAGCGTGAGCAGGGGCTCATGGTGGTGCGAGTGTCCCGCGAAGGCCTTGTCGTCGATGGTCCACTCGATGCCGAAGGGCCCGCCCCGGCGCGCGTTCAGCCGGAAGCCGTGGTGCTCCGGAACCTGGAGCCCTTCCTTCCAGGCGGGCACGTGCGCCCGTGCCGGAGAGGCGAAGCCGGCGGGGATGACGGGCTCGCCTTCGACGACGATGTCCGCCAGGCGGTTCGGGCGGCGCGAGGAGAACCGGTCGAAGATGGGCAGCGGCGCGGCCATGTTCTGATTGAAGGTGATGTCGAGGTCGATGCGGTTGCCCGGCGCGAGCTCGAAGCCCGCGGGGTCGATGGGCTCCCGCAGGTACATCCCATCCACCGCGATGAGCTTCGCCTCCAAGGCGGAGAAGTCCGGCATCACCACGCGTCCATTCGCGGAGTTGAGCAGCCGCAGCCGGATGCGCTCCCCGGGGCGGACGCGCAGCACCTCGTCGGTGCGCCCGTTCACCGTGAGGACGTTGCCCCACCGCCCGTCATGCGCGAGGTCATGCCGCGTGTTGAAGCGCGGGAGAACCTGCCCCGTCTCGTCGAGCAGCCAGTCGTCGATGACCCACATCGCGTCGCGGCTGTAGGGCGGCGGCTCGGCGTCCTCGACGATGAGCACGCCGTAGAGTCCACGCTCCACCTGCTCGCTGCTGCGCACGTGGGGATGGAACCAGAAGGTGCCGGCGTCCTTGGGGGTGAACTCGTAGACGAACGTCTCACCCGGCTGCACCGGGGGCTGGGTGGCATGCGGGACTCCATCCATGGCATTGGGCAGCCTCACGCCATGCCAGTGGATGGTCGTCTCCTGCGGCAGCCGGTTGGTGAAGCGGACCCGCAGCGTCTCGCCCAGACGGATGCGCAACTGGGGCCCCGGCACCTGGCCGTTGTAGGCCCAGACGCGCAGCCGGTGGCCGTTGACGAGTGCCACCTCGGTGGGCTCGGCCACGATGTCGAAGGCGCGCACCGTACCGTTGGGACGGGCCTCCAGCGGGTAGGCCCCCTCGAACTCGCGCAGCGCCCGCGCGACCTGGGGCGGCGCCTTCTCGCGCGGCTTGCAGGCGCCCGCCGTGAGGGCCACCGCGAGCACCAGCGGCATGAGGGAGGTGAAGGGAAGACGGCCCGCGCCGGCCACGAGGGCTCGCGGGTAACGGAAGAGTGTCGGCACGTGAGTCGTGCTCCAGGGCAGGGGAAAACGGCTGGCCGGAGCAGCGATGCGTGCCCGGCTCCTCGATGCGTCCAGGAGGTCGAGGGGACGTGACGGTGATGCGTCACGCCGCGCCTCTCCCCTTCGGCACAGCGTCCTGGCCCTCGGGCTCCCCTCGCGACATCACGGAGGGAGACAGAGGCCCGGGCGTGCGCCGGGAGCACTCAGATGAGGAGCGAGCGGATGCGGAGGAAGACGGGTGGCCCTTGAGCGGGAGGCGTTTCCCAGCGCGCGAGCATTGGGAGACGGCCACCCTCGGGAGGACGAATGCTCAGCCACCTGGGGAGCAGGGCTGGCGGGGGCGCAACCAGGTGGGAGTGGCTGGAGACATCCGCGAAGGCCGGCGGGGGCATCTCCCAGCCCGGCTCCTCACAGCAGTCCATCCGCAGCGCCGGCTGACCGTGTGGAGCCTTCTCCGCCTTCATCTCACCGTGGGGACAGTGACATTCGGCGGAGCGTGTCTCGACCTGCTTCTGGCAGAAATGCGCGGGGCCGCCCGCGCCGGCGGCGACAGCCTGCCAGCCGAGCAGAAGCGCGAGCGTGAAGATGCGCAGGGCCTGGGACACGGTGCCCTCGCATATACGCGGGCACGGATGTGGCCGCAACCCCACGCGGATGGGGGTTGCCGCCTGCCCGCGGCGATGGCTCCTTGCGTCAACCAGTCATCACGGCGGGGAACTCGACACACGCGTCCCTTGTCGGCCTGCCCCCGCCGCCCCACCATCCGCGAGGGGAGGACCGCGGATGCCGAACTCACGGGATTACATGGCCAGGCTGGGGTTCGACGCGCAGGAGCTCTCCAGCCGCCGTCACTTCTTTCAACTGACCGACGAGGACCTCGCGCGCCTGGCCGCGCTCCGGCCGTTCGCCGAGCGGCACAACGACGCCATCATCGACGCCTTCTACAACGAGCTGCTCCTTCAGCACCCGGAGAGCCGCCTCTTCTTCACCGACCAGGCCGTCTTCCGGCGGGCCGTCACCGCGCAGAAGCGCTACTTCCTCCAGCTCTTCTCCGGCGTCTGTGATTTGGACTACATGGAGGACCGGCTGCGCGTGGGCACCACCCATCAGCGCATCGGCGTGGCCCCCAAGTGGTACCTCGGCGCCTACGCCCACTATCTGCGGCTCATCTCCAGTCACCTCTTCCGCGAGCAGGGCTCCTCGCCCGACTCCGAGCTGTCCAATCGGAGCATCCAGAAGATCGTCTTCTTCGACATGTCCATCGCCATCGAGACGTACATCGCGGCGGGCGTGGAGGCGATCCAACGGCACCAGTCCGCCATCCGCGAGCTGTCCACGCCCGTCATCCAGATTTCCGAGCGCGTGCTGCTGCTGCCGCTCATCGGCACCATCGACACCGTCCGGGCCCAGCAGGTGATGGAGAAGATGCTGGCGCGCGTGGTGGAAGCGCAGGCCCGGGTCATCATCCTGGACATCGCGGGTGTACCGGTGGTGGACACGCGCGTGGCCAACCACCTGCTCCAGACGACCGAGGCGGTCCGGCTGCTGGGCGCCACCACCATCCTCACCGGCATTCGCGCCCAGGTGGCGCAGACGCTGGTGCAGCTCGGGGTGGACCTGTCGACCATGCACACCTGCTCCAGCCTTCAGGAGGGACTGGAGATGGCACTGAGCATGACGGGACGGGCCATCACCACCCGGGGGGCGTGACGGTGCGCGGGCAGATTCCCATCCTGCGCATCGGCTCCACGCTGCTGGCATCCATCCAGGTCGAGCTGAAGGACACCACCGCCCAGGCCTTGCAGGCCGACATGCTCAGCGTCCTCGAGAAGGAGGGAGCCCGGGGGCTCGTGCTCGACATCACCGGCCTGGACACCGTGGACACCTTCGTCGCGCGCGTCCTCACCGACACCGGGCGCATGGCCCGGCTGATGGGCACGCACACGGTCCTGGTGGGCATGCGGCCGGAGGTGGCCGCCACGCTGGCGCGCATGGGCTTCAGCATGCAGGGGGTGCACACGGCGCTGAACGTCGAGGAAGGCCTTGCCCTGCTGGCCCGGCTCGTCGGCGCCCGTCCGATGCCCACCTGAGGCGGCCCCATGACGGTCCGCGTGCTCTCCCACCAGGAGATGAACATCGACAACGAGGACGACGTGGTGCTCGTGCGCCGCGCCGTGCGGACGCTGGCGGAGGCCCGGGGGTTCGACTCGTTCGCCGTCTCGGCCCTCACCACCGCCGCCACCGAGCTGAGCCGCAACGTCTGGGTACACGCCCGCAAGGGCAAGGCCTTCATCGAGGAGGTGACGGATGGGGACCGGACCGGCATCCAGGTGGAGTTCGTCGACCAGGGGCCCGGCATCCCCGACATCGAGTGGTCCATGGCCGGCGGCCACAGCACCGCGAAGTCGCTGGGCCTGGGGCTGAGCGGCAGCAAGCGCCTGGTGGACGCCTTCCACATCGAGTCCGAGCCCGGCAAGGGCACCCGGGTACGAATCACCAAATGGAAACGCTTCTGACACAGTGGTTGGACGGTGGCGAGGCCACCTCGGTCCTGGACGTGGCCTCGGTCTCGGAGGTGCGCGAGCGGGTGCGCGCGGTGGGTCGGGCGCAGGGGCTTCCCGAGACGAGCGTGGAGCGGATGACGCTGGTGGTGAGCGAGCTCGCGAACAACCAGCTCTCCCACGGCCGGGGAGGCGCGGTGGTGGTGCGCCCGCTGTGGCGCGGAGGCGTGCCGGGCCTGGAGGTCATCGCCGCGGACCGGGGCCCCGGCATCGCGGACCCCACGGCGGCCCTCCGCGGCCTGCCCAGGAGCACCGGCTCGCTGGGCGCGGGGCTCGCCGGCGTGCTGCACCAGGCGGACGAGGTGGACTTCGACGTGCGCTGGGACGAGGGCACCTGCGTGCGCGCGCGCAAGTTCGCCACACCGCCCCTCGTGCGCCGCGAGCTGGGAGTGCTCGGCAGGCCCTACCAGGGCGAGTCAGTCAGCGGAGACCATGCGTCGTGGGAATGGAGAGACGACACGCTGGTGCTGGGCGTGGTGGACGGGCTCGGCCACGGGCCCGAGGCGCGCGTGGCCGCGGACCACGCCGTGGCGGAGCTGCGCGCCTGTCCCGGCCTCGCACCCGAGGAGGTGCTCAATCGCTGTGCCACCCGCCTGCACGGTACACGTGGCGCGGCCGTGGGCGTGGTGTCCCTGGAGCTCGGCAGCGGGCTCGTGCGGCAGTCCTGCGTCGGCAACGTGCACACCCTGCTGTGTGCACCCGGACACATGGAAGCCATGACCTGCATGTCCGGAGCGCTGGGCGTGCCCCAGCGCACGCCCAGGCCGCGGGGACAGAGCGCGCGGCTGCCCCCCGGCGGCCTGCTCGTCATGCACACCGACGGGCTGGCCACTCGCACCACGGTGGACGACCCGGTGCTGCTGCGGCGCCCCCCCATCGAGGTGGCCCACGCGCTCCTCCTGCGCTTCGGCAAGCAGCACGACGACGCGCTGGTGGTGGTGGCCCGCGGCGGCTGAGCCGGCGCTCCACGCTCAATGCGCCGGGTGGGCCTCCGGGGCCGTACCGCAGGGCACTGGCACGGTGAACACGAAGGTCGTCCCCTGCCCCAGCCTGCTCTCCACCCAGATGCGGCCGCCGTGCGCCTCGACGATGCCCTTGACGATGGCCAGGCCCAGCCCGGCCCCCTCGGTGTGCCGGGCCTGCCAGAAGGGCTCGAAGAGGTGGGGAAGGAACTCCTCGGCGATGCCCGGCCCTGTGTCCGTCACCGACATGTACACCACCGGCCCCACCTGCCAGGCACGCAGGGAGATGCGCCCGCCTTCGGGGGTGAAGCGGAGGGCATTGCCCATCAGGTTCTGCAGCACCTGCAGCAGGCGCTCCCGGTCCACCTCCACCGTGGGCAGGGACTCCGCCACGGACGCCTCGAGCTGGATGCCCTTCTCCTCGGCCAGCATGCGCTGCAGCTCCAGCGCGTCGTGCACCAGCGGCGCCACCTCCTCGCGCCGCCGCTCCACCGACAGGCGCCCGGCCTCCATGCGCGCCACGTCGAGGAGGTCCTGGATGAGGCGGTTCATCCGCCCCGCGGAACGCTGGATGACCTCGAGCTGCCTTCGCTCGCGCGTGCGCTCCGGGGGCGTCTTCTCCAGCAGCAGCCTGCCGCTCATGGAGATGGTGTTGAGGGGATTGCGCAGGTCATGGGAGACGATGGCCAGCACCTCGTCGCGGGCGCGAGTGGCGCGCTGGGACTCCTGGTAGAGGCGGGCCCCCTCGATGGCCAGTCCCGCGCGGCTCGCGAGCTCCTCCGCGAGCGCGAGGTCCGCCGGACCGTAGCGCCGCTCCGGCCGCTCCGAGGCGAGGAACAGCGCGCCGAGGTCGTGCTCCCTGAAGGACATCGGGACGATCATCACCGAGGTGGGGGCGAGTTCACGCAGGAGGAGGAAGTGCTCCTCGCTCCCGCTGATGGCCCGCAGCCAGGCCAGGGTGACCTCGCTCACCCGCTGCGGCACGCCCCCCCGTGCCACCCGGCAGATGCCCGACATCCGGTCTCCCTCCGGGGGGAGGCCGCGCAGCCGCTCGAGCAGCTCCTGTCCGTCCTTCCTCCGGTGGGCCGCCGCCACGGGCCGCACCCCGCAGTCCTTCTCCACGAAGTAGACGATGCAGCAGTCCGCCAGGCGAGGCACCACCAGCCGGGTCAGCCTGTTGAAGATGGCCTGATGCTCGAGCGTGCCGGCGAAGGTCCGGCTGGCCTCGGAGAGGAAGTGCTGCGCCTCCTCGAGCTGCTTGCGCTCCTCGATGTCGCGCACGATGGTGGAGAGGTACGCCACCGCGCCGTCCGGCTGCCGGTGGGCGATGATGACCTGCGAGGTGGGCAGTTCCTTGCCGCTCCTGCACACCACCGCCGTCTCCCCGCTCCAGGTGCCCTCGCGCATGGCACCGGGGATGCCCTCGCGGTGGAGCAGCGACACCGCCCACTCCGGGTGGATGCCGGCGAGCGTCCACCGGGTGAGCGGCTCATCGCCCATGCCGAGCATCCGCCGCCCCGCGCTGTTGAGGTAGAGCAGCCGCCCCCCCGTATCGAAGGTGCCCACCAGGTCGGGGGTGGCCTCGAGGATGGCGGTGAGGCGCCGCTGCTCCGCCTCCGCTCCGAGCACATCGGCGGCGAGCTTCTTCTCGGTGAGGTCCCGCCCGACTCTGGCGAAGCCGAGGAGCCGGCCCTCGCCATCCCGGAGCGCCTTGGTGCTTCCGCTGCCCCAGAAACGGCTGCCGTCCTTGCGCACGAGCCACCGCTCGTCCGTGGCCTTCCCCTCCTTGAGGGCCGTCTCCAGCTCGTGCTCGGGCGTGTGCCGCTCGCGGTCCTCCCGTGTGAACAGGAGGGAGGCGGGCTTGCCCAGGGCCTCTTCCTTCCGGTAACCGAAGATCCGCTCCGCCCCCGTGTTCCAGCCGGTGATGAGCCCCTGAGGGTCCGTGGTGATGACGGCGAAGTCCTCGATGCTCTCGACGGCCTGACGGCAGAGCTCCTCACTCCGGGCAAGCGCGTCCTGGCCATTCCTCCCATCGGGCCGGAGCGCCAGGGCGGAGTCGGAATTTCCAAGTGGGGGCTTGGACAAGGGCCTCTCCTGGGCGCGAGCTGGATGCTCCCTGGTCTGGTTCCAAGGTGCTCATCACCCGCGGTACGTGCAGGACGCGCCGCGTGCCCGTCCAATCGTCAGAAGCTGAAAACTACGCCGCCCGCCGCTTCGCTGCCCTCGCATTCAAACGCGCATACCGTGCGATACCTGAAATCCGAGATTGGTGGCTCTGCGCGCCGCTGGAGTCAAGGAGGCCCGGGATGTTCGACGTCGTGAAGGTGGCAAGGCAGCTCAAGAGCGCGGTCCTCGCGGATCCGGAGCGCTTCTACACGAACGAGACGGGGGCCTGGGTTACCGGCCTTCCCACGCCCCAGGAGATCCGCGTCAGCACGGGGCGCGAGCCGTACTGGATCAACCTCGGCTACTGGCGCGACGTGGAGCGGGTGGACGAGAACAACTTCGAGCGCGTGGGTGAGCTGTTCAGGTCCGCCCAGGCGGGGATGGCGCACCTGCTGGCGAAGACGGCGCGCCTGGGCGCGGGCGACGCGGTGTTGGACTGTGGCTTCGGCTACGCGGACCAGGACATCCTCTGGGCCGAGGAGTACCGCCCGGCGCGCATCGTCGGGCTGAACATCACTCCGAACCAGGTCCGCGTGGGCCGGGAGCGCGTGCGGCTCACGGGGCTCGACGAGGTGGTTCGCCTGCTGCAGGGCTCCGCGACGGACATGCCCTTCCGGGCCGGCGAGTTCGACGTCGTCTTCGCGCTCGAGTCCGCCATGCACTTCCGGACGCGCGACGCCTTCCTGCGTGAGGCGTTCCGGGTGCTGCGGCCCGGGGGACGGCTCGTCATGGCGGACATGTGCCAGAAGACGGACCGGGAGTCCGGCGCCGGGCTGCGCCGCCGCCTGCGCCACCGCTACTGGCGCGGCCGGATTGCCTTCCCGGAGGCCAACGTCTGGACGGCGCAGCGATACCTCGCGGAGCTGGCGCGGGCGGGATTCCAGAAGGCGCGGCTGGAGTCCATCTCGGCGGACGTCTACCCCGCGGTCAACACCGCGCTCGTGGCGCTGCGCGGGATGACGGCCGCGGCGCGCCAGCCCGGGGCCACGTCGCTCGCCCGGGTGCGCGAGGACGTGCTGCGTGCCCGGCAGACGCCCGCCGAGCAGCTGCAGTGGAGCACCCTCTTCAACTGCGACGAGTACGCGGTGGTGTACGCCGAGAAGCCCTGAGGCCCGCTTCAGGCGGAGGCGCTCCGCTGCGCCCGCGCGCCGCTCGCGTGGGCCCGGGCCAGGGCTTCACGCAGCAGCGCGGCCAGGGCCTTGACGCCCGGGCCGCGCAAGAGGGCGTAGTGGTCTCCCTCCAGCGTGTGCACCTCCACCCCGCCCAGGGCCAGCCCCACCCAGCCGTGCGGCCGGGAGGCCGCGCTCGCCTCGATGGAGAGCAGAGCCCCCGCATACGGCCGGGGCACGTAGCTCCACGCCGCGCGGAGGTTGGACTCGAATACCTGGCGCAGCGTGCGCAGGGACTGCATTCCGGACTCGGGGAGCGCCGCCGCCGCCCGGCCCGCCTCTTCCAGCACGCGCAGCGCCTCGTCCGGCGCCAGCCGTGAGAGCGCCTCTTCCGAGCACGGGAGGTCCGCCCCCGTCGCGCGGAGCAGGTCGCGGTAGAAGAGTGCGCCCAGCCTCGCGGGCTCGAGCCACTCCGGCGACACGGTGCCACCCGGGAATGCGCTCGCGAAGGTGTCGATGAGCGCCAGCAGCCCCACCTCCTCCCCCCGCGCATGGAGCTGGCGGGCCATCTCGAAGGCGATGCTCCCTCCCATGGACCAGCCGCCCAGCAGGTACGGCCCTCGCGGCTGCACGGCGCGCACGGCGTCCAGGTAGAGGGCCGCCAGGTCCTCGAGCCTGTCGCACGGTGGCGCCTCCCCTTCCAGTCCGGGGGACTGCAAGCCATAGAAGGGCTGGCCGGGCCCGAGCAGGTGCGCCAGCTCCGCGTATGCCAGCACCGTGCCGCCCACCGGGTGGATGCAGAAGAAGGGCCGCCTCTGCGTGCCGCCCCTCAACAACACCAGCGGTGAGGCGGGGCCCTGCTCGCGGCGCAGCAGCTCCGCGACGCGCTCCACCGTCGCCCCCTGGAAGAGGGCCGCCACGGGCAGGGAGTGGCCCGTCAGCTCGCGGACGCGGGCCAGCAGGCGCACGGCCAGCAGCGAGTGGCCTCCCAGCTCGAAGAAGTCATCCCGGATGCCCAGGGGATGCAGGCCCAGCACCTCTTCCCAGACGCGGACGAGCTGCAGCTCCAGGGAGGTGCGCGGCGCGACCCGGGCGCGCGTGGACTCGTGTGATGCCCCCTCGGGCGCCGGCAGCGCGCGCCGGTTCACCTTGCCGCTGGGGGTGAGCGGGAAGGCGTCCATGGGCACGAAGTGGACGGGCACCATGTATTCGGGGAGCCGCTCCTTGAGGAACGCACGGAGCTCCGTGACGGGGGGCGGCGGCCCTCCCGCGCCGACGACGTAGCCCACCAGACGCTTGTGGCCCGAGCCCGCCTCGCGCGCCTCCACCACGCAGTCCTTCAGTGCCGGATGGTGCGCCAGCGCCGCCTCCACCTCGGCCAGCTCGATACGGTAGCCGCGCACCTTCACCTGCGAGTCCCTGCGCCCGAGGAACGCGATGGACCCGTCCGGCAGGTAGCGCGCGAAGTCCCCCGTCCGGTACAGCCGCGCTCCCGGCCGGGAGCTGAACGGGTCGGGCACGAAGCGCTCCTGCGTCAGCTCCGGACGGTGCAGGTAGCCACGCGCCAGCACCTCGCCGCCGATGAACACCTCGCCCGGTACACCGATGGGCACCGGGGACAGGTGCTCGTCCAGCAGGTGGATGCGGGCGTTGGCGATGGGACGGCCGATGGAGGGCAGGTCCGGCCACGCCTCGGGGGCCCCAGAGAGGGTGAGGGCCGTGGTGACATGGCTCTCCACCGGACCGTACTGGTTGTGCAGGACGCAGCCCTCCAGCCGGCGCGCGAGCCGCCGCAGCGCCGGCGTCACCCGGAGCTGCTCGCCCGCGGTGATGATTTCCCTCAGCCGCCGGGGCACGCGTTCCTCGCGGTCCGCCACCTCCGCCAGGTTCTGGAGCGCGACGAAGGGCAGGAAGAGCCGCTCCACCTCCTGTTGGTCCATCAGGTCCAGCAGCGCGTGGGCGTCCCGGCGCTGCTCCTCGGAGACGAGCACCAGCTCGCCGCCGGCCGCCCACGTGGAGAACAGCTCCTGGAAGCACACGTCGAAGCTCAGCGCGGAGAACTGGAGCGTCCGGCCCCTGGGAAGGACGGAGGACTCCAACTGCCAGTGCACGAGGTTGAGCAGCGGCCCATGCGGCATGGCCACGCCCTTGGGCGTGCCCGTGGAGCCCGAGGTGTAGATGACGTACGCGAGCGACTCCGGCCCGGCCAACGGCGGGAGATTCGCGTCGCTCGCGCCCGCGAAGATGGAGCCGCCGGTGTCCAGGCACAGCCGGTGCACCTCGCCCTCGGGCAGCACGGCTGGGAGCGTGGACAGGGTGAGGAGCAGCGGCGCACGTGAGGCACGCAGCATCATGCCCAGGCGCTCCGGTGGATATGCGGGGTCCAGCGGGACGTAGGCGCCCCCCGCCTTGAGGATGCCGAGCACGCCCACTGCCAGCTCCAGCGAGCGCGGGACACACAGGCCCACCGGCACGTCGGGTCCCACTCCACGGCCGCGCAGGACGTGCGCGAGCTGATTGGCCCTGCGATTCAGCTCGCCATAGGAGAGCCGCGCGTCTCCCATGCGGACGGCCACCGCATCCGGCGTGCGCAGGGCCCACGCCTCGAAGAGCATCTGCACGCCGGGCTCGGCGGGCCGTGGTGCCTCGGTGGCGTTCCATTCCACCAGCAGGCGACGGCGCTCGGCCTCGCCCAGCAGCGGAAGTGCCTCCACACGCTGGTTGGGCTGGGACACGGCGGCCTGCAGCAGCCGCGTGTAGTGCCCCGCCATGCGCGCCACCGTTTCTGCATCGAAGAGGTCGGTGTTGTACTCCCAGTACGCCACCAGTCCCTGGGGCAGCTCGCGCACGAAGAGGGTGAGGTCGAACTTCGCCATGCCCGGCTCGAAGGAGACCTCCTCCGACACGAGGCCCGACAGCGTCATGGGCACCGTGGCGCCGGGCATGACGAACATGACCTGGAAGAGCGGGGAGCGGCTCAGGTCTCGGCCAGGCTGGAGGGCGTCGACGAGCTGCTCGAAGGGCAGGTCCTGATGGGCGAAGGCGCCCAGGCAGGCCTTGCGCACCCGGCCCAGCAGCTCGCGGAAGGAGACGCCGCCCCCCGTGTCGATGCGCAGGGCGAGCGTGTTGACGAAGAAGCCCAGCAGCGGCTCCACCTCACGCCAGTTGCGGCCGGAGATGGGCGAGCCCACGACGAGGTCGGACTGGCCGCTGTAGCGCGCCAGCAGCGCCTGGAAACCCGCCAGCAGCGTCATGAAGAGCGTCACGCCCTCCTTGCGGCTCAGCTCCCGCAGCGCTCCCGCCAGCTCAGGCGGCAGCCGCATCGGCAGGTGGACACCGTTGAAGGACTGCACGGGAGGATGCGGCCTGTCGGTGGGCAACTCCAGCACGGGCGGCGCCCCGGCGAGCTGCTCCTTCCACCACGACAACTGCCGCTCCAGCACCTCGCCCTGAAGCCACTCGCGCTGCCAGCGCGCGTAGTCCGCGTACTGCACCGGCAGGGCTTCCAGCCGCGGCTCCTCTCCCCTCACCCGCGCGCCGTACATCGCGGCCACCTCCCGCTCCAGCACCCCCATGGACCAGCCGTCGAAGACGATGTGGTGCACGCACCAGAGCAGCACGTGCTCCTCGGGGGACACCCGCAGCAGGCGCACCCGCAGCAGCGGGCCCCGCTCCAGGTCGAAGGGCCGGCGTGCCTCCTGCTCCGCGCGGGCAATCACCTCCTCCTCCGCCACCTCCTCCACTTCCAGCTTCAGCTCCACCCGCGCGTGGATGCGCTGCACGGGGAGGCCATCCACCTCGGCGAAGGTGGTGCGCAGCGACTCGTGCCGGCGCACCACCTCCTGGAAGCCCGCCTCCAGTGCCCCCACGTCCAGCGGCCCCTTCAGGCGCAGGGCATTGGGCATGTTGTAGGAGAAGCCGCCCGCGTCGAGCTGCGAGAGGAACCACAGCCGCTGCTGGGCGAAGGACTGCACCGCCTCGCCTCCGTGCGGCTGATGCACGAGCGGCGGTGGCGGCGCACTCCCCTCCTCTTCCAGCACCTCCTCCAAGCGCCGCGCGAGCTGAGCCACCGTGGGTGCCTCGAAGAGGGCTCGCACCGGCAGCTCCCGGCCCACCACCTCGCGCAGCCGTGAGACGGCCTGGGTGGCGAGCAGTGAGTGTCCACCGAGCTCGAAGAAGTGACCGTCGGAACCCACCCGCTCCATCCCCAGCAGGGGCCCGAACACTCCGGCCACCACCTGCTCCATCGCGGTGCGGGGCGCGACATGGCCCGCCTGTGTCCCCTCCACCCTGGGCGCGGGCAGCGCCTTGCGGTCCACCTTGCCGGTCGGCGCGAGCGGAAGCGTGGCGAGCGGCACGAAGGCCGAGGGGACCATGTACTCGGGCAGCTTCGCTTGCAGATGCTCGCGAAGCCCGGCGAGCTCCACCGGCTGTCCCTCCTGAGGCACCACGTAGCCCACCAGCCGCCGGTCTCCGGGCACGTCCTCGCGGACGATGGCCACGGCGTCACGCACGCCGGGAAAGGAGCGCAGCACCACCTCCACCTCGCCCAGCTCGATGCGGAAGCCGCGCAGCTTCACCTGCCCGTCCAGGCGGCCGAGGAACTCCAGGTTCCCATCCGCCAGCCACCGTGCCCGGTCGCCCGTGCGGTAGGTCCGCGCGCCGGGCGGGCCCCCCAGGGTGTCCGGAATGAAGCGGTCCGCCGTCAGGTCCGGGCGCCCATGGTAGCCATGCGCGAGGCTCGCCCCGGCGACGTACACCTCGCCAGGCACGCCAATGGGACAGGGCTCTCCCCGCGAGTCCACCACCTGGAGCCGCACGTTGGGGATGGGCCTGCCCACCGGCGGCAGCGCGGGCCAGGACGCCGGGGGGCCGGACGCGCGCCAGGCGGCGACGACGTGCGCCTCCGAGGGCCCGTACTGGTTCTCCAGCACGCAGCCGGGGAGCCGCTCGAAGAAGGCCACCAGCGCCGGTGTCACCTGGAGCTGCTCCCCCGCCGTGACCACCTCCGTGAGTGGCGGCAGCTCCTCCTCGCCGAGCGCGGCGTCACAGAGCGCCTGCAAGGCGACGAAGGGCAGGTACAGCCGCTCCACGCGGTGCCGCACCATGTAGCGCAGCATGGCGGTGGGGTCCTGGCGCAGCGGTGGCGTCATGAGCAGCACACGGCCACCCAGGCACCACGTGCCAAACATCTCCTGGAAGGAGACGTCGAAGTTGAGCGAGGCGAACTGGAGCGTGGTGGCGTCCGGCTTCACCGAGCGCTGGAGCAGCCACCACAGCATGTTGCCCACCGCGCGGTGGGACATGACGATGCCCTTGGGCCGGCCGGTGCTGCCCGAGGTGTAGACGAAGTAGCAGTGCGTCTCCGGCGACACCTCCACCGGCGGCACGTACGTGGGGCAGGCGGAGATGGCGTCCGCCGCTTCGTCCAGGCGCAGCAGCCGCGCGCCCGAGCCGCGAGGCACCGCCGCGACGAGATGGCCGTGCGCCACCACCACCGGCGCGCCGGTGTCCTCCAGCATGAGCGCCAGCCGCTCGGAGGGCCAGGTGGGGTCCAGCGGAAGGAAGGCCGCGCCCGCCTTGAGCGTGGCCAGCACCGCCACGGGCATGTCCAGGCTGCCGCGGTCCAGGCACAGGCCCACGGTGCCATTGGGCGGAACGCCGAGGGCCAGCAGATGATGCGCGAGCTGGTTGGCGCGCGCCTCCAGCTCCGCATAGGTCAGCGAGCGGGTTCCGTCCGTCACCGCCTCGGCCTCCGGCGTGCGCGCCACCTGGGCCTCCACCCAGCGGTGCATGAGCCCCGGAGCGTAGGTGACGTCCTCGCGCGAGCCCCACTCCACCAGCAGGCGGCGGCGCTCGGCCTCGCCCAGCAGCGGAAGTGCCTCCACGCGCTGGTCGGGCTGGGACACGGCGGCCTGCAACAGCCGCGTGTAGTGCTCCGCCATGCGCACCACCGTCTCTTCATCGAAGAGGTCGGTGTTGTATTCCCAGTACGTCTCCAGCCCGCGAGGCGTGTCCCACGCGAAGAGGGTGAGGTCGAACTTCGCCACCCCGGGCTCGAAGTCGACATCCTCGGCCGTGATTCCGCTCAGGGCCAGTGGCCTCGGCGTCCCGGGCATGACGAACATGACCTGGAAGAGCGGGGAGCGGCTCAGGTCTCGGCCAGGCTGGAGGGCGTCGACGAGCTGCTCGAAGGGCAGGTCCTGATGGGCGAAGGCGCCCAGGCAGGCCTTGCGCACCCGGCCCAGCAGCTCGCGGAAGGAGACGCCGCCCCCCGTGTCGATGCGCAGGGCGAGCGTGTTGACGAAGAAGCCCAGCAGCGGCTCCACCTCACGCCAGTTGCGGCCGGAGATGGGCGAGCCCACGACGAGGTCGGACTGGCCGCTGTAGCGCGCCAGCAGCGCCTGGAAACCCGCCAGCAGCGTCATGAAGAGTGTTGCGCCCTCGCGCCGGGTGAACGGGTGCAGCGCCACCGCCAGCTCGTCCGGCAGGGGCACTCGCAGCAGCGCGCCCCGGAAGGACTGCACGGGAGGACGCGGCCTGTCGGTGGGCAGCTCCAGCGCGAGAGGCGCGCCGGCAAGCTGCTCCTTCCACCACGACAACTGCCGCTCCAGCACCTCTCCCTTCAACCACTCGCGCTGCCAGCGCGCGTAATCCGCGTACTGCACCGGCAGCGCCTCCAGCCGCTGCTCCGCCTCCCCGACGCGGGCAGAGTAGGACTCCGACAGTTCCCGGTGCAGCACTCCGACGGACCAGCCGTCGAAGACGATGTGGTGCACGCACCAGAGCAGCACGTGCTCCTCGGGCCCTACCCGCAGCAGGCGCACCCGCAACAGCGGGCCCCGCTCCAGGTCGAAGGGCCGGCGTGCCTCCTGCTCCGCACTGGCAATCACCTCCTCCTCCGCCACCTCCTCCACTTCCACCTTCAGCTCCACCCGCGAATGGATGCGCTGCACGGGGAGGCCATCCACCTCGGCGAAGGTGGTGCGCAGCGACTCGTGCCGGTGCACCACCTCCCGGAAGCTCGCTTCCAGTGCCTCCACGTCCAGCGGCCCCTTCAACCGGGTGGCGAAGGGGATGTTGTAGGAGAAGCCACCCGCGTCGAGCTGAGAGGTGAACCACAACCGCTGCTGGGCGAAGGACTGCACTGCCTCGCCCCCGTGCGGTTGATGCACCAGCGGCGCTGGCACCTTCCCGCCCTCCTCGAGCCGCCGCGCCAATTGCATCACGGTGGGGGCCTCGAAGAGAGCACGCACCGGCAGCTCCCGGCCCACCGCCTCGCGCAGCCGCGAAATGGCCTGGGTGGCCAGCAGCGAGTGACCTCCGAGCTCGAAGAAGTGGCCTTCCGCTCCCACCCGCTCCATTCCCAGCACGGCTCCGAACACGCCGGCCACCACCTGCTCCATCGCGGTGCGGGGCTGCACGTACTCCCCCGCGGCGGCCTCCAGGTCCGGGGCGGGCAGCGCCTTGCGATCCACCTTGCCGTTGGGCGTGAGGGGCAGTGCCGGCAGCTCCACGAAGGCCGAGGGCACCATGTACTCGGGCAGCAGGGCTTGCATGTCCGCCCGGAGCTCCGCCGTCGCGGGCGCGGCCTCCCGGGGAACGAAGTACGCGACGAGCCGCTTGCCACCGGGGCCATCCTCACGCGCCACCACCACCGCCTCGCGCACGCCGGGGTGTCGCAGCAGGGCGGACTCCACCTCGCCGGGCTCGATGCGAAAGCCGCGCAGCTTCACCTGCCCGTCCAGGCGGCCCGCGAACTCGATGCGCCCGTCCGGCAGCCAGCGGGCCCTGTCTCCGGTGCGGTAGAGCCGGGCCCCGGGCTCCTGGCTGAACGGGTTCGGGACGAACCGCTCCGCCGTCAACTCCGGGAGGTGGAGGTAGCCCCAGGCCAGCCCGTCCCCGCCCGTACACAGCTCGCCCCAGACGCCCACGGGAACCGGCTCCAGGGCGTCATCGAGCAGGTACACCTGCGTGTTGGCGATGGGCCGGCCAATGGACACGGTGTGCCCCACCTGCTCCGGCCCCGTCATCGGATGGCAGCAGGTGAAGGTGGTGTTCTCCGTCGGGCCATACCCGTTGACGAGCAACCCGCCCTGGGAAAGCCGTGCCCTCGCCGCCGAGGGAGACAGCACGTCGCCGCCCGCGAGTACCTGACGCACGCCCGCCAGCGCCTCCGGACGTGAGGCCATCATCTGCTCGAAGAGCGCCGAGGTGAGCCACAGCGTGGTGATGCCGTGCCTCACCAACGCGCGGCCGAGCTCCTCCGGCGTGGGCGCGTGCTCCGAAAAGACCACCAGCCGCGCACCGTTGAGCAGTGCGCCCCATAGCTCCAGCGTCGCGGCGTCGAACGAGATGGGCGCGAGCTGGAGGAAGACCTCGCGCTCCCCCAGCTCCACGAAGCGGGCGCCCTTCACCAGTCGCACCACGCCCCGGTGGGGAATGCACACGCCCTTGGGCCGCCCCGTCGAGCCCGACGTGAACATGACGTACGCGAGCGCTCCGGCTGGCATCGGCTCGCCAAGGTCCTCCGGACTCTCGCGCGAGAAGGGCTCCCACGAGGGCTCCAGCGGCACGACCGCGGCGCACACCGGTGGCAGCCGGGAGATGAGCGAGGGCTGCGCCAGCAGTACCTGGAGGCCCGTGTCCTCCACCATGAAGGCCAGGCGCTCACCCGGGTACGAGGCGTCGAGCGGCACGTACGCGCCCCCCGCCTTGAGGATGGCGAGCGTGGCCACCACCATCTCCAGCGAGCGCCCCGCGCACAGGCCGACGCGCGAGCCCGCCACCACACCGCTCCGCCGCAGGTGCCGAGCGAGCTGGTTGGCCCGCCGGTTGAGCTCGGAATACGTCAGCCGCGCGCCGTCGTACTCCACCGCCACGGCGTCCGGCGTGCGCGCCACCTGCGCCTCGACGAGGGTGTGGATGCACACATCGCGGGGGTACTCCGTCCGGGGGCCGCTCCACTCCTCCAGCAACCTGTGACGCTCGGCACTGGAGAGCAGCGGCAACTCCGACACCCGCCGCTCCGGCGTCTTCACCGCCGCCCACAGCAGTCGCGCGTAGTGCTCCGCCATGCGGGCCACCGTCGCCTCATCGAAGAGGCCGGTGCTGTACTCCCAGAGGCAGGCGAGGCCCTGGGGCGTGTCCCGCACGAAGAGCGTCAGGTCGAACTTCGACACCCCGGGCTCGAAGCCGACGTCCGAGGCGCTCACCCCCGAGAGCCTCAGCTCGGAGGCAGGCTCGCCCTGGAGCACGAAGGCGGCCTGGAAGATGGGGGAGCGGCTCGGGTCGCGAGTGGACTGGAGCGCGTCCACGAGCTGCTCGAAGGGCAGGTCCTGGTGGGCGAAAGCGCCCAGGCAGGCCTTGCGCACGCGGCCCAGCAGCTCGCGGAAGGACGCCCCGCCACCAGTGTCCACGCGCAAGGCGAGGGTGTTGGCGAAGAAGCCGACCAATCCTTCCATGTCACGCAGAGCGCGCCCCGCGAAGGGCGAGCCCACGACGACGTCGGACTGGCCGCTGTAGCGCGCCAGCAGCGCCTGGAACCCCGCCAGCAGCGTCATGAAGAGCGTCACGCCCTCCTTGCGGCTCAGCTCCCGCAGCGCTCCCGCCAGCGCGTCCGGCAGGGGCACTCGCAGCAGCGCGCCATGGAAGGACTGCACGGGAGGACGCGGCCTGTCGGTGGGCAGCTCCAGCACGGGCGGCGCTCCGGCGAGCTGCTCCTTCCACCACGACAACTGCCGCTCCAGCACCTCTCCCTTCAACCACTCGCGCTGCCAGCGCGCGTAATCCGCGTACTGCACCGGCAGCGCCTCCAGCCGTGGCTCCTCTCCCCTCACCCGCGCGCCGTACACCGCGGCCACCTCCCGCTCCAGCACCCCCATGGACCAGCCGTCGAAGACGATGTGGTGCACGCACCAGAGCAGCACGTGCTCCTCGGGGGACACCCGCAGCAGGCGCACCCGCAGCAGCGGGCCCCGCTCCAGGTCGAAGGGCCGGCGTGCCTCCTGCTCCGCACGGGCAATCACCTCCTCCTCCGCCACCTCCTCCACTTCCAGCTTCAGCTCCACCCGCGAATGGATGCGCTGCACGGGGAGGCCATCCACCTCGGCGAAGGTGGTGCGCAGCGACTCGTGCCGGAGCACCACCTCCCGGAAGCCCGCTTCCAGTGCTCCCACGTCCAGCGGCCCCTTCAGCCTCGCGGCGAACGGGGCGTTGTAGGAGAAGCCGCCCGCGTCGAGCTGCGAGAGGAACCACAGCCGCTGCTGGGCGAAGGACTGCACCGCCTCGCCCCCGTGCGGCTGGTGCATCAGTGGAGGCCTGCGTCCCGGCCCTCCCACCCGCCGTCGCATGCCATCGTCCGTCGGAGGAGGTATCTGCTTCATGGCGCTGACCTCGAGGAAGCCCGCCGGGCGCGCTCCGCGTGCCCGGAACTCCAGGTGAGTGGAATGAGACGAAGATGCGGGCGGGGTGCGTCAGTCTCCGCGGACCGTGCGCAGGGGAACCTGGGCGCCGCGCGCCGGCAGGAGCTCGTCGTACGGGTTCATCGCGTCCCCCGCCAGGCTCTCCAGCTCCACCTCCGTGCCCAGCCCGAGCTCCCGCGCGCGCCGGGTGAGGGCCCGGGTCACCACCTGGTCCTCCAGCGCGAAGCCCGTGGAGTCGAAGACGGTGGAGCGCTTGCGCCAGTCCGCGAAGCGCTCCGGATGCTGGACGAGCTCGATGATGCCGGGGCCAATCTGCTCCGGCCGGAGCTGCTGGCACTCGCCCTCGACGAGCGCCTGGGCGAGGAAGTCCGGGCACACGAGGCTGCGCTCCAGCAGGGACAGCGGCAGCTCCGTCTTGCCCGGCAGGTCCGAGCCCACCGCGTTGACGTGCACCGAGGGCTTGAGGCGGCCGTCCGAGATGACGGGGCCCTCGCCCACGCCCACGGACGTCACGGTGCAGATGATGTCCGACTCCGCCTCCAGCTCCTCCAGTGAGGCGGGGTGCACGTCCAGCCCGAGAAAGCCCACGCGCCGCAAGTACGTCCGCAGCACCCCCAGGTCCACGTCGTATGCAAGCACGCGCTCGATATGGAAGAGGCGCGAGAGCGCATGGAGCTGGGTGACGGCCTGGGCGCCGCAGCCC
This sequence comes from Myxococcus sp. RHSTA-1-4, assembly GCF_020037125.1. Lineage (GTDB taxonomy): Bacteria > Myxococcota > Myxococcia > Myxococcales > Myxococcaceae > Myxococcus. The sequence goes on along the minus strand of NZ_JAIQDG010000022.1, from coordinate 112,866 downwards.
ACCATCCCCACCACGCGGCTGTCCGGGTCCGCCAGGTACCTGCTGGCAATGGCCGAGGCAGCCCCCGTGCGCAACGCCGTGGGCAGCACCCCGTCCACCAACTCCAGCAGCCGCCCGGTGGCGCAGTCATACACGCTGTTGGTGGCGATGATGGTGGGAACCCCATAGCGGTGCGGATTGCCAGGGTTGTAACCCACCACCTTGATTGTAATTGACTCGCCGCGCTGCATGACGGGCATCCACTCCAGCACGCCCGTGCGCTCGTTGCGGAGCGTGAAACCGTCGCGCTTGCGAGGCTCGGTGCGTTCCTCGTCGAAGGAGCGGAACGCCTCTTCGAGCGACTCGATGACCGTGTCCATCAAGGCGTCGATTCCCTCTGTGTGCACGAGCTTCCGAAGGTCGGCCTGGGTCACGAGAAGTGTCTTCACGTGCACTCTCCTGAGGGCGGGAGGTCGAAAGGACGAGGGGGGGAAGGCTCCACTACTCTGCCATCACCGAGCGCAAACTGTTAAGCCTGAGATTCAATATAAACAGGATCTAACAGAAAGCCTTGGGCTCGATATGCTTCCCGCACCATGAGCGCTCGGGCAGACACCGTGGGTGTGACGTGGGGGTGGGTACGCAACCCCCGGTTCGATCTCTTCTTCATCCTGGGGACAGCGGGGCTGGGGTGTGTCTTTGCCCTCGCGGCGCTGGTGCAGCCCCGGCTGTTCCCGGTGCTGCTGGCCATCGACGTGTGGCTGCTGGGCTACCACCACGTGGTGTCGACCTACACGCGGCTGGGCTTCGACCGGGAGAGCTTCCAGCAGCACCGCTTCCTCGTGGGGGTGCTGCCGCTGCTCATCTTCGGCGCCACGTACGCGCTGTACCGGGCGGGTGGCGTCTGGCCGCTCATGTCCCTCTACTTCTACTGGCAGGGCTGGCACTACCTGCGGCAGAGCTACGGCGTCAGCCGCATCCTGGACCGCGCCTCGCGCCGCCCACCGGCCGCCAACCCGGCCACGGCCTGGGTGCTCTACCTGCTGCCCCTCGCGGGACTGGCGCACCGCTCGGCACAGGGGGCCACCACGTTCCTGGGGCTCGAGTTGCGGCTGCTACCGGTGCCGCAGTGGGTGGACCTGGTGGCCACGGCGGCGGTGGCGGCGCTCGCCGTGTGGGGCTGGCTGCAGGCCCGGGCGCTGCGCTCCGGCGCCGGGAGCCCCGCGCAGACGCTCTACGTGGCCACGCATGCCGGAATGTTCGCGCTGGGCTACTACCTCATTCCCAGGCTGGAGACGGGCTGGCTGGGGCTGAATGTGTGGCACAACGCGCAGTACATCCTGGTTGTATGGCTTTACAACAACCGCCGCTTCGGCGGCCGGGTGAGTGAGCAGCACCGCTTCCTGTCCACGCTGAGCCAGGGCCGGCGCGTGCTCCCCTATATGGCGGTGTGCCTGGGGCTGTCGGCCGTCCTCTACCTCTTCCTCCTCCGAGGATTGGGATGGCTGCCATTGGAGGCCGCGAGCCTCCTGCTGGTCCAGACGCTCAACTTCCACCACTACATCGTCGACAGCCTCATCTGGAAGGTGCGCCAGCCCACGGTGCGCCGGAATCTGGGGCTCGCGGCATGAGCCGGTGCTAGGCGCGCCCGCGCAGCATCAGGTTCCAGTACATGGCCGGCAGCCCGTACTTCTTGAGCAGCCACATGTCGTACCGCTCCTCCAGGGTGTTGATGAGGGGGATGCTCGGCGCGGGCTTGCCCTCGTAGTCGAACTCGGCGAGCAGCAGCTTCCCGTAGCCGGTCGCCACCGGACAGGAGGCGTAGCCGTTGTATCGGGCGGTGGGAGCCTTGCCCTCCATGACGGCGCAGAGGTTCTCGACGAGCACCGGGGCCTGGGCACGCACGGCCGCCCCGGTGCGGGAGGTGGGCAGGTCGCTCGCGTCCCCGAGCGCGAAGACGTTCGGGTAGTCGGGGTGCTGCAACGTGTACTTGTGGGCCTTCACCCAGCCCGCGTTCGGGCCCTCGTGATGCGCGAGCGGGCTCGCCTTGATGAAGTCAGGCGCGCTCTGCGGGGGCGTGACGTGCATCATGTCGTAGCCAAGGGTCACCCGTTCCTGCTGTCCCTCCCCTGTCACGGCGAAGACCGCTTCGCGCTGCCCGGGGCGTACCTCGACGAGGTTGTGGCCAAAGCGCGTCTCGATGCCGTAGCGCTTCACCACGCCCTCGAGTATCTGCGCGAAGGGTTGCACCCCGAAGATGGCCTTGCCGGCCGAGACGAAGACCACGTGTGAGCGCGCCGCGAGCCCGGTGCGGCGCAGGTGGTCCGCCGCCAGATACATGATCTTCTGCGGAGCCCCCGCGCACTTCACCGGCGTGCCCGGGTTGGTGAAGAGGGCCGTGCCGCCCCGGAAGGCGCGGATCATCTCCCAGGTCTTCGGCGCGAGGTTGAATCCGTAGTTGCTTGACACGTAGGGCGTCTCCAGCGCCTCGCGCAGGCCCGCCACCTTGTCCCAGTCCAGCTGGATTCCGGGGGCGACCACCAGGAAGTCATAGGCCACGCGCAAGCCGCCGCGCGTACGCACCTGCTGGCCTACCGGGTCAATCTCCTCCGCCCAGTCCTGTATCCACCGCGTCCCCTTCGGGATGTAGTCGGCCTCGGGACGCACGGTGCGCGCGATGTCCGCGGCGCCGGCGCCCACGAGCGTCCACAGGGGCTGGTAGTAGTGTTGAGCCGAGGGCTCGATGATGGCGACGCCGTGCACGCCCTTGCGCCTCAGCCGCGCTGCGACGGTGATTCCCGCCGTGCCTCCGCCGATGATGAGGACCCGATGCCGTTCGGGCGTGGGGACGTGCGTGACAGGGGGTGACTCCACCCGGGGAGAATCCTGAGAGCTGGACACGTTCGACCTCCATACGGTTGATATGGAAGTGGGAGCCCGCGAAGGGAGCAGAGGACTCTCCTCCGCGTGTGTGATTGCCCGCATGGCACGCGGCCCCGCGAGGGCTGGGGCCTTTCAGCGAGGTGGCGGGGGAGCGGGCTCACGCATCCCAGGCCGACCTTCCCCCGAGGGGCAGTGTGCGGACAGGCGTGCTGTCTCCACCCTCCCGGCACACGCAGTCCGCGTCCACGAGGAGGTTGTCATGCGGTTACCCATCCTGGTTCCTCTCGCCCTGCTGGCGCTCACCGTGCCGCCGGGCGCACGTGCCCAGTCCACGTCTGAGTTCGATACCGCCACGGTCGCCTACGGGGAGGATGTCAGCCCCGAGCGGCACTTCATGTTCAACGTGGGCGGCGGCATCTCCTTCCCCCTCTCCGACGCGGGAGACCGCTTCGAGATGGGCGGCGGCTTCCAGGTGGGCGTCGGCTTCCAGTTCATGCGGCGGCTCGGCGTCACGGCCGAGTACCTCTACACCGCCTATGACGTGAAGAGTGACGTGCTGGATGCCACCAGCGTCGAGGGTGACCACTACATGCAGTACGGCACCCTCAACGCCGTGGTGAACCTGCTGCCGAGGAGCCCCCTCGGCATCTACCTCATCGGCGGGCCGGGCCTGTACTACCGCAAGGTGGAGGTCTCCCAGTTCGCGGGCACGGCCGTCGTCCCGTACTGCGACCCCTGGCTGTACTACTGCACGACGAGCGTGGTGCCCGTGTCGGAAGTCCTCGGCTCGCGGAGCTCCACGGACTTCGGGCTCAACGCGGGTGCGGGCATCACGTTCAGCCTCTACGGAGACCTGCGCTTCTACCTGGAGGGGCGCTACCACTACATCTTCGGCCCGGAGTTCACCGGGGCGGACGGCAACTCGCGCAACGCCAACGGCCAGTACGTCCCCCTCATGTTCGGCCTGCGCTACTGAGCGGATACGGAGCCCGGGAAGCGGAGGCCCGCGGGCTTCCCTTCCCGGGACTTCCGTCGGGGGCTGCCGGGCGAGCGAGGCTCGCCACCCGCGCGCGGCACACGCAATGTCAGGAGGCCGACGACGTGCGCCGATGCCGAACCAAGGAGCCCCCATGCGACTGCTGTCCCGTGCCGTTCCGGTCCTGTTGGGCCTGATGTTTGCCGCCTGTGCAACCATCGATGTCAACACCAACTACGACCCCAATGCCGTACAGCAGCTCAACAGCTATCGCAGCTACGCCTGGCTGCCCACGAAAGAGGGCAAGGACCCGCGCGTCTACAACGACATCATCGATGGGCACCTGCGGCGGGCCGTGGACCAGCAGCTACAAGGACGCGGCTACCGGCTGGTGGACCCGAGCGCCTCCCCGGACTTCCTCATCGGGTGGCAGGGCGCCATCGACTCGAAGGTGTCGGCCGAGACGGTGGGGGCCTACTACGGCTACTACGGCTATGGATGGGGCCCGTACTGGGACCCCTTCTACGGGCCGACGGGAGCGACCTACCTGCGCGAGTACGAGATGGGTACGCTCATCCTCGATGTCGTGGACGCGAAGGCGAAGAAGCTCGTCTGGCGCGGCACGGCCCAGGCGGAGTTGCAGGAGAATCCGTCCGCGTCGAGCACGCAGGAGCGCATTGGCGATGCCGTGGAGGAGATGCTGTCGCGCTTCCCTCCCAAGGCCGCGAAGTGACGGCGGTGCACGGCGGCCGCTACGGTGTTGAAGGAGCTCGGGGGGCGGGGCCCGTGCTCCCGGGCCGCCGGAGCCCCCAGGCGCGCAGGCTGACGTACGCCACCGGGACGATGACGAGCGTCAGCAGCGTGAGAGAGACGAGTCCGCCCACCATGGGAGCGGCGATGCGCCGCATCACGTCCGCACCGGTGCCGCGGGAGAGCATCACCGGAGCCAGTCCCACGAGGTTCATCCCCACCGTCATCAGCAGGGGGCGCACCCGCAACACCGCGCCGTCCAGCGCGCACGGCACCAGGTCCGCGGGGCCGTGGATGCGCCCCTCCCGCGTCCAGCGCCGCCAGGCCTCCTCCAGGTAGATGACCATGACGGAGGCCGTCTCCGCCGCGATGCCGATGAGGGCAATCATCCCCACCCACACCGCCACGCTGGTGTTGAAGCCCAGCGCGTACAGCAGCCAGAGGCTCCCCACCATGGCGAAGGGCACCGACAGCATCACCAGCAGCGTGAGGGACAGCCGGCCGAACTCGAAGTACAGCAGGCCCACCACCAGCAGCAGCGTCAGCGGGATGAGGTACGCCATCCGCGCGCGGATGCGTTCGAGGAACTCGTACTGGCCCGTCCACTGGAGCCGGTAGCCGGCCGGCAGCTTCAGGTCGGCCACCGCCGCCCTGGCCCGCTCCACGTATCCGCCGAGGTCCGGGTCGCTCGTGTCCACGTACACGTAGCTCACCAGTGACGCGTTCTCGTCCTTGATCATCGGCGGGCCGCTGCGCACCTCGAAGCGCCCGAGCTGCGCGAGTGGCACCTGGGTGGCCGTCTGCCCCGCCGCGCTCCCAACCGGGGGACCGCCCATCCCCGCCATGCCTCCGCCCTGCCCCTGCCCCGCACCCGCCCGGACCGGCACCAGCACGCGCTCCAGGGCCGCGAGGTCGGTGCGCAGCTCCCGGGGATAGCGCACGTTGACGGTGAAGCGCTGGCGCCCCTCGATGGTCTGGTCCACCACCATGCCGCCAATGGCCGTCTCCACCTGGTTCATGACGTCCATCACCTGGAGCCCGTAGCGGGCCAGGGCCCTGCGGTCGGGGATGAAGTCGATGTACGCGCCCAGCGTTTCGCGGTCGGCGAAGACGCTGCGCGTTCCCGGCACATCGCGCAACCGGGCCTCGATTTCCCGGCCCACCTCCTCGTTGCGCGCCAGGTCGTCGCCGAAGATCTTCACGCCCACCGGAGTGCGGATGCCGGTGGTGAGCATGTCCACCCGGGCGCGTATCGGCATGGTGAGCGCGTTCTGGAGGCCGGGCAGCTCCAGCGCCTTCATCAGCTCGGCCTCCAGCTTCTCGCGCGTCATCCCCTCGCGCCACTGCGAGCGCGGCTTGAGGACGATGACCGTCTCGAACATGGAGAGCGGCGCCGGGTCTGTCGCCGTCTCCGCGCGGCCGGCCTTGCCCAGCACCGTCTCCACCTCCGGAAAGGACTTGATGATGCGGTCCTGGAGCTGGAGGACCTGCTTGGACTCCTCGATGGAGATGTTGGGCAGCGTCACGGGCATGAAGAGGAAGGAGCCCTCGTCCAGTGGCGGCATGAACTCCGAGCCGAGCCGGAAGAAGGGCCACGCGGTGGCCAGCACCACGAGCGCCGCGATGCCCAGCACCGCCCCCCGGTGCTTCAACACGTAGCCGAGCACCGGCCGATAGGCGGCGATGGCGGCACGGTTGATGGGATTGGACGCCTCCGGGCGGATGCGGCCCCGGATGAACAACACCATGAGCGCCGGGCCCAGGGTGACGCTCAGCACCGCCGCCGCCGTCATGGCGAACGTCTTCGTGTACGCGAGCGGGTGGAACAGCCGGCCCTCCTGGGCCTGCAAGGCGAAGACGGGCAGGAAGCTCACCGCGATGACCAGCAGCGAGCTGAAGACGGGCCGCGCCAGCTCCTTCGCCGCGTCGATGATGATGTCCTCCCGCGGCCGGCGATGGCCCTCCTCCTCCAGCTTGCGGTGCGCGTTCTCCACCATCACCACCGTGGCGTCCACCATGTCTCCGATGGCGATGATGATGCCGCCCAGCGACATGATGTTGAGCGTCACGCCCGTCAGATACGTGGCGATGAAGGACGTGAGCACCGCCACCGGCAGCGTGATGATGGCCACCAGCGCGCTGCGGAAGTGCATCAGGAACAGCGCGATGAACAGGAGCACCACCACCATCTCCTGGGTGAGCGCCTGGCGCAGGGTGGCCACGGCCTCGCGGATGAGCTCCGAGCGGTCATAGCCGATGCGAATCTTGACGCCCTCGGGCAGGGAGGGCTCCAGTTCCTTCAGCCGGGCCTTCACGCCGTCGATGACGTCCAGCGCGTTCTGCCCGGTGCGCATCACCACGATGCCGCCCACCGCCTCCCCTTCCCCGTTCCATTCCAGGAGGCCCCGCCGGATGTCGGCGCCAATCTCCACCCTGCCCAGCTCCTGGATGCGGACGGGCGTCCCCGACGGACTCTCCTTCACCACCACCTGCTCGAGGTCCTCCTTCGACGTCACGTAGCCGAGGCCCCGGAAGACGTACTCACGGCCGCCCCACTCGATGACGCGCCCGCCCACGTCGCGGTTGCTCGCCTGGACCGCCTGTGTCACCTCCGGAAGGCTGACGCCATAGGCGGCCAGGCGCACCGGGTCCACCACCACCTGGTATTGCTTCTCATAGCCCCCGACCGACGCCACCTCGGCCACGCCCGGCACCTGGGCCAGTGCATAGCGCAGGTTGAAGTCCTGGAAGGCGCGCAGCTCTTGCAGGTCATGCTTCCCGCTGCGGTCCTCCAGCGTGTACATGAAGACCCAGCCGCTGCCGGTGGCATCGGGGCCCAGCGTGGGCGTCACGCCGGTGGGAAGCTGGCCGGACACCTTGGCCAGGTACTCCAGGACGCGGCTGCGGGCCCAGTACGGGTCGGTGCCGTCCTCGAAGATGACGTACACGAAGCTCATCCCGAACATGGAGAAGCCGCGCACCGCCTTTACCCGCGGCGCCGAGACGAAGCTCGTCACCAGCGGGTACGTCACCTGGTCCTCCACCAACTGGGGCGAGCGCCCCATCCACTCGGTGAAGACGATGACCTGCGGGTCGGTCAGGTCGGGAATCGCATCCAGCGGGCTCGCCCTGAGCGCCAGCCCGCCCAGGATGGCCAGCAGCAGGGCCAACGCCACCATCAGCCCGCGCTTGCGTGCGCACCACTCGACGAACCTCTCGAACATCAGTGGCCCCCGTGCCCCGAGGGCTGGGACGTGCCGCGCAGCCGGCTCTCGCTGTCGATGAGGAACTGGGCACTGACCACCACCGCCGCCCCCTCGGCGAGTCCTTCGCGGAGCTCCACGCGGTCGCCGGCGCGCCGGCCCACCTTCACCAGGGTGGGCCGGAAGCGGCCCTCACCGAGCGCCACATAGACGACCTGCCGCGTGCCGGTGTCCACCACCGCTTCCTCGGGGACCCACAGTGCGTCGGTGGCCTGGGCGGGCAGCTCCACGGTGGCGAAGCTCCCGGGGCGCAGGGTTCCCTGGGGATTGGGCACCACGAGGCGCACCTTCACGGTGCGGCTCACCGGGTCCACCGTGGGGTAGACGTAGTCCACCCGGGCCTGCACCGGCTCGGCCACGCCCTGCACCTCGACGCGTGCGAGCCCGTTGCGGTCCAGCCGGTTCACCTCGAACTCGTACACGTCCGCCAGCACCCAGACGCGGGAGAGGTCCGCGATACGGTAGAGGAGCATCTCCGGCTCGACGTAGTGCCCGGCCAGCACCTGCTTGTCGATGACGGTGCCGTCGATGGGCGAGCGGAAGATGACGGCCTTCTGCGGTCCATTCCGCTCGATCCGCGTCACCTGGTCGGCTGGGACATCCCACAGTCGCAGCCGGGCCCGCGCGGCGGCCGCGAGCTCGGCGTTGCTGGCCTTCGCGCGCAGGTACTCCTGCTGGGCGGCGAACAGCTCCTGCGAATACAGCGAGTACAGCGGCTGGCCCTTCTTCACCGGCTGCCCCACCGCGTTGACGAACAGCTCCTGCACCCAGCCCATCAGCTTGGAGTGCACGTGGGCCTCGCGAGTCTCGTCCGGCTGCACGATGGCGGAGGCGCGCACCGTCCCTGTCAGCCGCCCACGCTCGGCCTTCGCCACCTTGAGCCCGATGAGTTGCTGGCGCTCTGGCGCCACCCGCACCTCCGCGTAGCCTTCCGGCATCCCCCCGGGAGCCTCGCGCCCGCGGGTGCCGCCCGGTGGCTGACCGTGGCCCTCATGTCCCGCCGAGGGCGGAGGCTGCGCTGGCGCGCCATGCCCGGCATGGCCACCCTGGGCCATCGCGGTGCTCCCCAGCAAGAAGAGGAGGAGCGCCATCGCACGCGCCTTCATGGCTTCTCCTCCGGGGCGATGGACGCCCCCAGCAGCCGCTCCAGTTCGTAGCGGGCGACTTCCCGCCGGACCACCGCCTGCAAACGGTCGGCTTCGAGCCGCAGGCGGGCCATGGTGGCCTCCAGCAGCGACAGGAAGTCCGCCGAGCCGCTGACATAGGCGGACTCGCTCGCGGCCACCGTCTCGCGCATGCGCGGCAGCGCCGTGTCCTCCAGGGCCTGGAGGGTCAGGTCCGCCGCGCGTGCCCGGCTCCACGCCATGCGCAGGTCCGTTCGCGTCATCACCTCCATGGCTTCCAGGTCCCGCTGCGCGCGCTGCACCATGGCCTCGGCCATGCGCACCTCGTTGCGCTGCCGGTCGAACCACCACAGCGGAACGGTGAGGCCCACGATGCCGCCCACCGAGTCCGGCATCCCGCCCGTGCGCTGCTCGTAGAAGCCGGACACCATCGGCATGGGCAGGTACATCCGCTGAGCGAGCGTGCGGCGGGTCTCCATCTCCGCGCGCATCCACCGCATCGCCTCCAGCTCCGGACGCTCCTCAGCGCGCGCGAGCAGCGCCTCCACATCCGGCAGTGGCCCGCGCCCCGGCAGGACGATCTCCCCCACGGGCTCACCGAGGGGGCGTCCGCGCAGCGCGTTGAGCATGGCGGCCATGGCCTCCCGCTCGCTATCCAGGGAGGCCTTCTCGGCTTCCATCGCCGCGAGCTCCGCCTGGGCCCGCAGGAAGTCGTGGTGCCCCATCATCATCCCGGCGACGTAGCGGGCCTTGGCGGCGTCCTTCATCCGCTCCAGGGTGGCGATCTGCCGGTCCAGCAGGGCGCGCATCTCCTGGTTCATCCACAGTTCAAGGAAGACCGCTACTGCCTGGGTGCGGACATCCCAGCCCACCCGGCGTGTCCGGGCCTGCTCGGCCTGGAGCTGGGCCCGCGCCGCCTCCTTCGCCAGCCCCCTTCGGCCGAAGACGTTGAGCGGCTGGGTGAAGCGCCACGTGAGCATCGGCATCGGTGCGTCCTCGCCGCCGCGCAGGGGGATGCTCTCGGCCATCAGCTCCACCGTGGGGTCTTCCCAGGCGCCCTCCACGCCGATGCGGGAGCGCGCCACCTCGGCCGCGGCCTGCTGGGCCTGGATTTGCGGCGCACGCGTGGAGACCTCGGCCAGCAGCGCCTCCAGCTCCAGGGGCGGAGGCGCATCCGGGGTGGCGGCAACCAGCGAGATGAGCAGGAACGGAAGCATGGCCTCTTCAAAGGGTGGGAACCGGCACCTGCCGGAGGAAGCGGCACGCGAGCTTGGACCGTTCAATCGCGGTGACGGAAAGGAGCCCGGCAGCATCGCCGGCAAGGGGGCCACGCGCAGGAGCCTCTGCCTGACCGGGAAGCAGTGGAGGGCGGCCTGTCGTCTCCATGACACCTCTCCTCCGCGGCCCCAATCACCCCATGTGACGGGCACCCCATGTAACAACTCCAATTCCACGGCCGAGCGCCTCATTCAGGAGTCGGAGACGTTCGTTTGTTTGAGGACTGTGAGAATGGAACGGGTTGCGGCAGCCAATCCGAAAGCCGGACACTGCCGCCCCAGTCGCAGCGCAGGGAGGGATTGCATGGATTTCATTGAGCGCATCTTCGGGGTCGCACCCGATGGTGGGAACGGCATGTTGGAATTCCTGCTGTTCGCCATTCCCGTCGCAGGAAGTCTCCTGTTGATCACGCTCAGGCGTAATCAGACCGGCAGACGCGACAAGCGCTGACGGTTCGTAACGGCGAATCAGGGCAGTAGAGGCAATGACTCAGCCGAGGACTCTCATGGCGAAGAAGAAGCCCTCCCCTCCCAAGTCCAGACGTCCGGCGAAGCCCAAGCAGGAGCCGAAGCACCCAGCCGAACCGGAAGGAGGTCCCTTCGCCCGGCGGCGCGCGTTCATCGAGGAGAGAACCACCCCACTGGGGCCCAAGAGTGCCGACGACACCATGGCGCCCGCCCCCGGTGTCCGTGGCCGCGAGGGTCTCGAGGCGGTGGCTCCTCCAGAGCCCAACTTCCGCAAGAGCGCCATCAGCGCGTACCGCAAACGGCAGATGGAGCAGCTCGAGCGCCAGCCGCGGGTTCCGCTCGAAAGGGCACGGGGAGTACGGGGCCCGGACGAGGAGCTCGCCGCGCGTACCCCTGACGAAGTAGCCGAGGACGACCTCCTGGGCCCGGAGCCGCCCGAAGACGATGAGGAGACAGGCCCGGCGCGGCGCACGCTCGCCGGACCGCCCATGCCTCCCGTGAGCCCGCCCGCGAACAACTGGGTTCCGCTCGGGCCCTCGGTGTTGCGAAAGGGGCAAGGGGGAACCCTGCCTTCGACCAGCGGCCGCTGCAATGGAATCGCGGTCGCGAACGGCGGCATGCGCGTCTACGCCGCGGCCGCCAACGGTGGCGTCTGGCGCTCCGACGACGAAGGCAGGACCTGGCGCTCGCTCATGGATGCCTGGGACCTGAATCCCACGACCCTCAGCTCCGATTCGCTCGCCTGCGGGTCCATCGCCATCGATCCCACCAATCCCGACCGGGTCTTCGTTGGCACCGGCGACGGGAACGAAGCCATGTTCTTCGGTGTCGGCCCCGTGGTGTCGACCGATGGTGGCGCGAACTGGGCGACGGAGCCGGTCGCCCCGGGAAGTCCGATGCTCGGCGGGCAGTCCATGAACGCCGTCGCTGTCGACCCCAACAACCCCGACCGCGTCGTCGCCGGTACCTTCCTGGGCGTCTACCGCCGGGAGCCCAATCCCATGGGAGGGTTTCATTGGGCCCGCAAGTCGGGGCCGGCGAACGCCATTTCCAGCGTGGTCGTCGCACGTTCAGGCGCGACGACCACCTTCTTCGCCGCGCCATTCAACGGTCCCGTCTTCTCCTCGAACGATGGCGACACGTGGGCCGCGCTGGGGACCGGATTTCCAAGCGCCGACGTCGGGCGTGTCGGCCTCGCCGTGCGGCCGGACGACCCGAGCGTCGTCTACGCGCTGGTGGCGAAGGCTTCAGACAACCTCATTCTCGGTGTCTACCGGCTCCACGGCACGCAGTGGAAGCAGGTCAGCGGTGCTCCCGCGGACCTGTTCGGTCTGGCCGGCGTCATTCCGGGGCAAGGCACCTACGACCTGGCGATCGCGGTCGATCCAAACAACATCAACCGCCTCTACCTGGGCGGATCGACGAAGGAGTCCAGCGGAGAATGGTCGGGAGCGGTCTACCGGTCCGTGGTGAGCAGCAGCGGCTCGGGTTCGTCCACCACGTTCTCGATGACGAATACGTTCATTGGCAACTCGGTCCACGCGGACATCCACGCGCTGGCCTTCGCGCCTGGTGACTCCAACAAGCTGTGGCTGGGCTGCGATGGCGGCGTCTACTACTCGACGAACCCCACCGGTGCTGGAGACATCTTCGAGGCTCGCAACAGTGGCCTGCAGACCATGACGATGAATCGGGTGGATCATCACCCCACCGAGGATGCGGTGGTCTTCGCGGGAACGCAGGACAATGGCGGGGCCCGCTTCACCGGTGAAGAAGCCTGGTACCACTCCGTCTGGGGAGATTGCGGCGAGTTCGTCATCAACTGGGCCGACCCCTACAAGGTTCTCGCGACGTACGTTCGCAAGAGCATCAATCGCGCCACGGACGGCGGCACCCGTTACAACTACATGCCGGTCAATGTCCCGGGCGCCGCGGGAGACCAGACCCTGTTCTATGCCCCGCTCGCGGGGACGCCCCCCAGCGGGACGGCGGCGGAAGCGGAGCGCGTGGCCTTCGGCTCCCGGCGCGTCTGGATCAGCGAAGCGTTTGGTGGGGGCTGGCAGTCGATTCCGGCCAACAACAACACCGATGACCTGGGCGCCCCCGTCCGGTCGCTGAAGTTCGCGTCCTTCTCGAAGCTCTACGCAGGCACCACCAGCGGACGCGTGTTCCGATTCACCTCCAGCGGCGGGAGCTGGACCCGCACGCGCATCGACAACGTCGCCTCCGGGGCGCTGCCCCTCGGCGGTGTGATTACCAGCATCGCCATTGACCCCGCGGATGGAACCGGCAACTCCATCTACATCTGTTTCGGCGGCAATGGCGATTTCCGTCACGTCTGGCACTTCGATGGTACCTCGTGGTCGGCTCGCAGCGGGCCGGCCGCCGGAGACGCGGCGGCCCTGCTGGACGTGCAACACAACGCCATCGTTTGCGACCCGGCCAACCCGGGAACCGTGTTCGTGGGGGCGGACATTGGCGTGTGGCGCTCGGCCGATGGAGGACTCCACTGGGCGCCGTTTTCATCCGGCCTGCCTGATGCCGCCGTGTTCGACCTGGACCTGCACAACGCGCGGCGGCTGCTACGCGCGTCCACCTACGGGCGCGGCGTCTGGGAGTACCGGCTGGACGCTGCAGCCGTCGCGGGTGTCGAGCTCTACGTGCGCGATACGCAGCTCGACCAGGGCCGCTTCACCACGGTGAACTTCCTGAACGACCCGACAGACCAGGGAGAAACCGTCCGTCACTGGAGCGGACCGGATATCAAGATCGATACACCGGACATGGCGGGCAACTACCAGTTCCCCATCACTCCGGGCACCACCATCGATTTCGAACAGTTCACCAACGTCCTCTCCGACGACGCGCGACAGGTGGCGACACACGCCTCGGCGGAAATCATCTCGCGTGTCTACGTCCAGGTTCACAACCGCGGCGTGACGCCGGCGAACAACGTCCGCGTGATGTGCCTCCTGGCGAATGCCTCGGCGGGACTTCCCTCGCTGCCCGTGGGATTCACCACCGACGTCCAGCTGGGCAACCCGATCAATACAGCGGACTGGAAGACCATCGGGGTCACCACGTTGAATGACGTGCGGGTCGGATTCCCCAAGATCGCCTCCTTCGAGCTGAACTCGAAGATGCTTCCCCCTCCGGCAAATCTCGCGGGGAACGACCACCATTGCGTGCTCGCCCTGGTCCATCACGCCGCCGACCCGTTCTCCGCGGCCCAGACCGTGACCGACCTGCTCAGCCGGGGTGAACGCAAGGCGGCGCACAAGAATCTGAAGGTGATGGAGTTCTCGGGGACGCTGCCTCCCGAGGCTCCATTGATGATGGCGGTTCGGATTCACAATCCCAGCCACCGCCGCGCGCTGCTCACTTCAGTCGTCTTGCGCTTGAACGGCTACAAGGGGAAGGTCGGGGTCTACCTGCCGAGGATCCGGACGCTGGGCGAGCTGCGGAAGAACCTGAGTGGCGCAAGGCTCGGACAGGACTTCGATGCCCTGGTGGAATGGGGCGCCGAGCACATCAGGATGATCAAGAAGAACCAGCAGAGCCGGCACCCCTACAACGCGGAGTGGTCGAAGCAGCGCATCGATGACGTGAACCAGGCCATCGCGGCGCGGCTGATGCTCAACGCGACCAGCTCGAAGGAAGTGAAGATCGGCAACATCCGCCTCGCTCCCGGCGAGCGGCACACCCTCTTCGTGAGGTTCGACCGCCCCAGGAACATGAAGCCCGGCCAGTCCTTCCCACTCGAAGTTCTTCAGCTCGACGCCCGAAACGAGAAGATCATTGGAGGAATGATGGCTCGCATCGACATCCCGCCGGGGGTGAAGCGGGAGGCGCTGCGCTCGCCGCTCGCGCAGCCCCCAGGCCCGCGCAGGCGAGCAGGGGCGAGGGCCGTCGAGCAACCGGCCCGACGTTCCGCGAGGTAGGAGACCCGGGGAGGCGCGGGCCTTCGCTCCCGCGCGGCGCCCTGCCCCATGTCCAGACGCGGGCAGCGTCCCCGGGGCTCAGAAGCCGGGCGCGGGCAGTGGCGGCAGGGGCTCCTTGCGTTCCACGGCCCGCTCCACCTCCTCCGCGTAGCGCCGCAGCAGGGGCAGGTGCGAGGAGCCGGGCTGGGCCTCCTCGGTGTCCGCCCACACCTGGTGGAGCACCTCGCGGACGGCGCGCCGGTCCGGCTCCTCCGAGACGCGCAAGCCCAGCTCGCCGGCCAGCCGGAACAGCCGCAGCACCACGACTGTCTCCCTGGCGCCGTAACGGCTGATCTGCTCGGTGGCCAGCACGAGGTAGTCCCGCAGCTCCAGCGCGCGCAGGAAGACGCGCGGGCGGCCCCGGGCATCGGCCAGGACGCGCGGGCCCTGCCGCAGCCGGGACAGCTCGCAGAGGAGGATGGTGAGCTGGTCCACGGACTCCACCGCCGTGGCGGGGTCGTTGATGCCCGGCGAGAGCGCCTTGGTCGCCACGTCCACGAGCTGCTGCACACCCAGCGCCAGGTCCCTGCCCGGCTCCCGCCACGGGCCGATGAGGAGTGTCGTTTCCACCGTGCGGGCGACGCGCTCCACCTCCTCCGGTGACGCTCCCTCCGAGACCACCCGGCCCAGCGAGTCCCCCTGAACCACCGGCTCGCCGATGGCGGCGCTCACGTGGATGGAGACTCCGTGCGCCACGGCCAACGCGAGCAGCGCCCCCGCCTCGATGTCCAGCACGAAGCCGGAGGCGGGCGCGGAGATGCTCCGCCACGTGCCGGAAGGCCCGGCCTCCGGGGCGGGGGCCGTCGAGTCCCCACGGCGCAGCCGGTCCAGCTCGTGTGCGACCTCCAGGGAGGAGGCCCGCACCCGGCGGACGATCTGCTCGGCGCGTACCATCTTGAGCGTGTACGTCATCTGGAAGACGAGGGCAGCGCCGCAGCAGACGAGCAGCAGCATGGCCAGGGTGAGCGCGGGTCTGGGCGCCACGCCCGTGTCCTCCACGAAGCCGAACGCGTACACCCCCACCAGGCAGTAGACGCTGGTGGCCACGAACACGGGGACGAGAATCCGGGAGCCCAGGTCCCCCATGAAGAGGCGCAGCAGGCGGGGGGAGTACTGGCCGGCGGTGTTCTGCAGCACCAGCACGGACAGGGACAGGGCGATGCTCAGGGTGGTGAGCACGATGCCCAGCACCGAGGAGAGGATGGTCCGGGATTCCCTCACGGAGGTATGCCAGGCCAGGCCGCGCAGCACTCCATGGTGGGTGCCGAAGGGCTCGGCCACGAAGAGAATGGCCAGTCCGGCCCCGACCACGGCCCCCACCGCGGCCAGAAGCCACGAGCTGTTGTGAGCCCTGAGCATCGCCCGGTGGAGCCCGCTCCGGGCCCTGCCCGGCCGCGGCTCCACGTGCGGCACCCGTGGAGCTCCAACAACGTTCGCGCCCATGCTGACTCAATCTCCCAGGCCGTGCCGCGGCCTCGTGCCCCGACTTCCCGGCCACGCGGCCACGGCAAAGTTGCGGCGCGGCGTGGAGGCTCACAAGTGCTCGGGGCATGCGGCGCGCCGAGGGCCGGCGCGGCCTCCTCCATTCGCGCTCTGCTCCCCGGCCCTCCCGAGCCTCACCTCACCGGGCACTGGCGGCTGGCCAGGCCCGGGGGGAGGCGGCGTGAAGCCTGCGGCCTGATGAGGGCCCGCCAGGTGGCTCAGCTCGCGTGGTAGTGCTTGCGCAGGTAGTCGACCCAGCGCACCGTCTCGTCGAACCGCAGCCCGGTGTAGGTCGACGCGACCGACTCGAAGGAATGCCTCGTGGTCGGGAACCAGAACGCCAGGCCATGGGAGTCCCGCACCGCATTCCCGAGGGCGACGGACTCCACCCGCGCCTCGTCGATGGCGGCGATCAGGCTCGTGCAGGCCGTCTTGACGGCGGCGGCCGACACCGTCTTCTGGAGGTGGAGCGCGAAGTCCCGGATGTCGAACGTGTCATGCCGGGCGAAGGACTGAGCGGAGGCCGTCGCATTCCTCATCCAGTGGAAGCCCTCGCGCGGGTTCGCATCCACGGCGCGGATGAGCTCGCGGAAGCCGTCCACGATCCGGTTGTCCGCCTTGAAGGCCGCCAGGGTGCAGGGGTGCTGGTCGGGGCGATGCGCGTAGCCGGCCCCGAAGGCCTGCACCGCCTGACGGCCCCACGTGAGGCCATCCGTGGGAGGCTGCTCGGACATCCGCTGGAACCACTCGGTGTAGTCCCACCCGTCGCCCGGCTCCAGGTCCTCGGAGGCGACGATGACGTGCGCGAACTCGCGGAACTGCTCCAGGACCTCGACCATGCCGTTGAGGCACGTGTCGGAGAAGATGAGCTCGACCTTGCTGTTCACTCCCGCGCGGGAGAAGGCCGCCTTGAGGACGTGGTAGGCCTCGCGGTTGGTGAGCACACCCCCGTTGGTATCGTCATGCAGCATGGCGCGCAGGTTCGAGTTCGCGAGCAGCGCGGAGCGCGGGATGAAGAGCCGCCTTGCGGGAACCGAGCGGCCCCGGCGCCAGCGCGGAGGCGCATCCAGCAGCCTCTTCACGAAGGTCTCGTTCGGGTCGTGCTCGTCGAAGACGCCCGAGCCGTGGTCCCAGAACCCGATGGCCTTCTTCGCATTCGGGTAGCTGACCAGCGCCCGGGCCAGGAACTGGGCGAGCACCTCGGGGTCACCGGTATCGATTTCGCCCAGGGACTCGATCACCCTCTCCCCGGTCCGGGGCGACAGCTCGAGGACCTGCCCTCCTTCCCGCGCCGTGTCGACCAGCGCGAGCAGCGCGAAGTTCCCACGATTGCCCGCCATCATCTCCTGGAGATCTTCACGGACGTAGCCCGTGAGGTTGTTGTCCCCGCCGAAAATCTCGATGACGACATGCGTGACGCTCGTGTCGCGAATCGGGAACGGTGCGACTTTGGCCATGACTTCCCCCGCCGTGTCTGGTGGTCCGGCGCGGCGCAGACTGGGCCAGGGCGTCATGACAGACCAACGTCCCGCGGTCGCAGGCAACGTCCTCCACCGAACCGGGGACCTGCTCATTCCGAATCAAGCTGGAAACCGAGGCAGGATTCGTCATTTCCCCTGGGCTGTGCGCGTGCAACGCCGGGCTCTCGCATGAACACCTCCTCTCCGCCTTCGACCGAAAAACCCTCCCACCTCACGCTCGAAAACACCCACATGGCGGCGACACGGACCCTGCTCGCGCTGGTGAGGACAGGAGCGGCGATTGCGGGCGGTGGCGCGCTCGTCACCGATCTGCTCGTCAAGGGGTGGCCACGCTGGGTGGTGGTCACGCTCTCCTCCGCCTTCGTCGTCCTGGGTTACACGCTGATGTGGTCGGCGTTGAAGAAGGGCCGGAAGCTGCGTGCGCGGCTCGAGCGCGAGCGGCCCGGAGAGGAGTTTCTCTTCCCGCTCCGGGAGGTCACGGTCGGAACGGTGACCTTGCAACTCCTGATTGCGGCGGTGTTGGTGCTCTACATCCTCGGCTGACGAGGCAATCCGGCCAGCTCGTAGGCGGTCGCCGCCCCGGCCGGCGGCAAACCGCGTCTCGCATGGACAGCCGTCCGGCGCTGCGTGTCCCGGGCCGGCAGCCCCCCCAGGGCTGCCATCGGCGCGGGCGTCATCTACCTTCAGTGATGCACCGGCTCATCATCGAGGACACGAACGCCAGCGTGAACCTCGAACGGCGCCAGGCCGCCGGGCGCCGGGCCTGAATGGAGGCATGGAGATGCTCACCGCCGTCTACGACACGAAGCCCTATGACCGTGAGCAACTCCTCGCGGCGGCTCCTCGGGAGACGCTCCAGTGGCAGTTCTGGGACTTCCGGCTGAGCACCGACACCGCGCGGACCGCGCGTGGAGCGCAGGCCGTCTGCGTCTTCGTGAACGACGCGGTGGACCGGCCATGCCTGCAAACGCTCGGCGAACTGGGCGTGAAACTGCTGGCCCTCCGTTGCACGGGGCACAACAACGTCGACCTCCCCGCCGCGGCGGAGGCGGGCATCACCGTCACGCGCGTGCCTGCGTACTCCCCCTATGCCGTGGCTGAGCACGCCGTGGCCCTGCTGATGACGCTCAATCGGAAGATCCACCGCGCATTCAACCGCGTACGCGAACAGAACTTCTCGCTGAGCGGCCTGGTCGGCACCGACCTGCACGGCAAGACCGCCGGGATATTCGGCACCGGCAAGATCGGCCGTGCCACCGCCCAGATCCTGCACGGCTTTGGCATGCGCATCCTGGCCTTTGACACGTTCCCCGCTTCCGAGTGGGCGCGGCAGCTCGGCGTGGAGTACGTCGACGCCCGGACCCTCGCGCGCGAGAGCGACGTCATCTCGCTTCACATCCCGCTGACGCCCGAGACCCGGCACATCATTCGCGGCGAAACGCTGGAGCTGATGAAGCCGGGGGTATTCCTGATCAACGTGAGCCGTGGCCGCCTGATCGACACCACCGCGCTGATCGCGGCCTTGAAGGCCGACAAGCTGGGCGGCGTGGCGCTGGACGTCTACGAGGAGGAGGAAGGCGTCTTCTTCGAGGACCTGTCCGGCCAGGTGCTCCACGACGATGAGCTGGCGCGGCTCCTGACGTTCCCCAAGGTCCTGGTCACTGCCCACCAGGCGTTCCTGACCCGGGAGGCGCTGGGGGACATCGCCCGGACGACGGTGGCGAACCTGGAGGCGCTGGCCGCGGCGCGTCCCTTCGTCGACGGCTCCGTGCTGACCGCGGGGCCTGCTGCCCGCTAACGGAACGAAGTACCGGGAAGCTCTTCCAGCTTCAACACGGAGGTCCCATGTCACTGCCTGGCCAGAAGACCAAGATCGTCGCGACCATCGGGCCGGCTTCCGACTCGCCCGAGGTGCTCGAGCGGATGCTCGCCGCCGGGTTGAACGTCGCCCGGCTGAACTTCTCACACGGCGAATTCAAGGCGCACGCCGAGACGATTGCCCGCCTCCGGGCGGCCGAGAAGGCCGTGAGGCGCCCGGTCACCATCATGGCCGACCTGCCCGGCCCCAAGATGCGGCTCGGCAAGATCGACCCGGAGCCGATCAACCTCGTGGCAAACGACCACTTCACCTTGACCACCGAGCACATCACCGGCAACGCGAAACGCGTCTCGATGAGCTTCGAGGCGCTGCCGAAGGTGGTCAGCCCCGGCGACCGCCTGTTCCTCAACGACGGGCTCGTCCAGCTCGTCGTCGAGCGCGTGACGGGCAACGACGTGGAGTGCGTGGTCGCGGTGGGCGGCGAGCTTCGCTCCCGCAAGGGGCTGAACCTCCCGGGAATCCACCTGGGAATCAGCGCATTCACCGCCCGGGACCTCGCCTGCCTCGACTTCGCCCTGGAGCACGGCGTGGACGCGGTCAGCCAATCCTTCGTGGAGACGGCGGCGGACATCCGGGGGGTACGCGAGGCGGCCGCCGCGCGCGGGAAGCAGCCCTTCATCATCGCCAAGATCGAGCGTGCCGGCGCCATCCAGCACATCGAGGAGATCCTGGCCGCCGCGGACGGAATCATGGTGGCACGCGGGGACCTGGGCGTAGAGGTGCCCATCCAGGAGATTGCCTTGCTCCAGAAGAGGTTGATCGCCCTGGCCAACCAGGCGGGCAAGCCGGTCATCACCGCCACGCAGATGCTCGAGTCCATGGTGTCCAGCCGCCTCCCCACGCGCGCGGAGGCCACGGATGTGGCGAACGCGATCCTCGACGGCACCGACTGCGTCATGCTGTCCGGCGAGTCCGCGATGGGCCGCTATCCGGTGGAGGCCGTCGCGATGCTGGCGAGCATCGCCGCCGCGACCGAGGCGAAGCGCCCGGCGAGGCGGTTTGCCAGCCCGTGGGCGGACAGCCCCGCAGACAAGGCGACGACGGCGGCGGAGGCCATTGCCTCGGTCGTGGAACACGCGCTGGAGACCGCCCCGTGCGCGGCCGTGGTGGTGCCAACGCGGAGCGGGACGACCGCCCGGATGCTCTCCCGTTTCAAGCCAGCGGTGTGGACTGTCGCGGCGAGCAGCGACCCGGAGGTCTGCCGTGGCCTGGCATTCTCGTATGGGGTGTTGGCGGTCCAACTGCCAGACGAGCCGACGGACTGGCGAGGGTTCTCGGTGGACTGGGTCCGCCGGCAGCAGGCCGCCGGGCCGTTGGTCATGCTCGTCTCGGGGCCCACGAAGAGCGACCCGCGGGCGAACTACCGCCTCGAGTTCATCAGCACGGGCGAGCGAGACCGCGCCTCCGGAGTGGAAGCTCCGCGATGACAGGGGGCGCGCTCACGAGTTCGTCCCACTCGTCAACGCGGTGGGCCGTCCTTAGGTTCGTTGAGAACGCTTCGGGGGCATGAGTCATGGCACAAGCAGCCACCACACCACACGAAGGGATGATGCGGGGCGTGATCCTGCCTGGAAACAGGACGGTGGAGTTCAGGGAGATCCCCATCCCCCAGCCGCAGCACGGGCAGGTGTTGGTCAAGATGAAGGCCTCGGCCATTTGCGGCAGCGACATCCGCGCCATCTATCGGGCACACATCGGCGAAGGGGCCGAGCGTTACCTTCCCGGCCTCATCGCCGGACACGAGCCGTGCGGGGAGGTCGCGGCGGTCGGCCCCGGGTGCCAGGCGTTGCGGGTCGGTGACCGCGTGTCCGTCTATCACATCAGCGGCTGTGGGGTCTGCGACGACTGCCGCCACGGCTATCAGATCAGTTGCACCAGCCCGTCGCGGGCGGCGTATGGCTGGCAAAGGCACGGCGGCCATGCGCCGTGGATGCTGGCGGACGAGCGCGACTGCATCCCACTGCCCGCGAGCCTGTCCTACATTGACGGCGCCCTGTGCGCTTGCGGTGTCGGTACCGCCTGGGAAGCCCTGACGCGGATAGGCGTCAGCGGCGGAGACGCCCTGCTGGTGACGGGGCTGGGGCCGGTCGGCATGGGCGTGGCGATGCTGGGCAAGGCACTGGGTGCGAACAAGGTCATCGGGACGGAGGTGTCGCCGGTGCGGCGAAAGCTGGCCACGGACCTCGGCCTGGTCGACGAGGCCCTGGAAGCGGATGACAAGGCGCTGGCCCGGATAAAGGACCTCACCCGCGGCCGGGGATGCGAGGCCAGCGTCGATTGCTCGGGGACGGCACCGGGGAGAGTGCTGGCCCTGCGAGGCACGCGGCAGTGGGGGCGATGCGCGTTCGTCGGTGAAGGCGGCACCATCGAGTTCGACGTCTCGCCATTGCTGATTCATCCGCAAATCACGCTGTTCGGGTCCTGGGTGACTTCGCTCAAACACATGAGCGATCTCCTGGAACACCTCGACCGGTGGGGGCTGCACCCGGAGAAGATCTGCACGACCCGCCTGCCGCTGGCCGAGGCGGCGCGCGGCTACGAGATGGCCGACAAGGGCGAGGCCGCCAAGGTGTGCTTCGTTTTCGACGGTTGAGCGCACGAGGAGTGACGCAGCATGATGGTGCTTGCCGGAGATGTGGGCGGAACGAAGACAGCGCTCGCGTTGGTGCAAGGCGGCACCATCATCGAGCGGAAGGTCTATCCGAGCGCCGCTTTCACGAGCCTCGAGGCGCTGGTGCGCGAGTTCCTGGGCCAACGGGGCAAGGAAATCTCGCGGGCGTGCTTTGGCATCGCCGGCCCGGTGAGCGAGGACAGCTGCCGGACCACCAACCTGCGCTGGGTCGTCGAGGCGAGGAACCTCGAACGCTTCCTCGGGGTGCCGCGCGTCACCCTGGTCAATGACTTTCATGCGCTGGCCGTTGGCATCTCCGTTCTGCCAGCGTCCGACCTCGCCGTCCTGAACGACTCGCCGTCGGACCCCAATGGGCCGTGGGTGTTGATCGGCGCCGGGACCGGGCTGGGAGAGGCGGTGGTGGTCCGTACGGGGAGCGGCTACGACGTGGTCGCCTCCGAGGGCGGCCACGCGGACTTCGCGCCGCGAAACGAGCTGGAGATCGACCTGTTGAGGTTCCTGCTGAAGAGGCACGCGCGCGTCTCCTACGAGCGGGTCGTCTGCGGGCGCGGACTGGCGGCGCTCTACGAGTTCGTGCGTGGCCGCTCGCCCGAGGCCGAGTCCCCCGTGGTGAGGGAGGAGGTCGCCAGCTCGTCCGGCGACATCGCTCCGATCATCTCGCGCCACGCGCTCGCCGGCGATGACACGCTCTGCGCTCAGGCGCTGTCGCTGTTCGTCTCCATCTACGGCGCGGAAGCGGGGAATCTCGCGCTCAAGGTCGTCTCGCGCGGAGGGGTCTTCGTCGCGGGAGGAATCGCCCCGAAGATCCTGCCCAAGCTCCTCGACGGAACCTTCCGCTCCGCCTTCGTCGCCAAGGGCCGGCTCAGTCCCCTGCTCGAGGCGACGCCCGTGAAGGTCGTGCTCAACAGCGACGCCGGCCTGCTCGGCGCCGCGGAGCTGGCGTCCCGCCTCGCTCTCTAACCCGCCGGCAAGCCCCTTCCTTGTTCGCGGTGGGGGCAATGGCCAGCATGAACAATGCCAACATGAAGGGGAGGCGCGGACATGCTCGACCCCAGGAAGATCAAACGAATCGCCATCAACACCGGAGGCGGCGACGCGCCGGGGCTCAACGCCGTCATCCGGGCGGCCACCCTGGCGGCAATCGAACGGGGCTGGGAGGTCTACGGCATTCGCCACGGCTACCGCGGCCTCATCGACACCAACGAACTCGTCCCGCTGACCCGCGAGTCCGTGCGCGGCATCACGCACCTGGGCGGCACCATCCTGGGCACCGCCAGCAAGGACAACCCCTTCGAGTACCCCATCCAGACACCGGAGGGTGTCCGGCGCATCGACATCTCCGACAAGGTGGTCGAGAACTTCCGCGCCAGGCAGCTCGACGCCCTCATCTGCATCGGCGGCGACGGCTCGATGCGGCTCGCGCAGAAGTTCATCCAGAAGGGCATCCCCATCGTCGGAGTGCCGAAGACCATCGACAATGACCTCTCGGGTACGGTGGCGACGTTCGGCTTCGACACCGCGGTGAGCACGGCAACCGACGCCATCGACAAGCTGCACTCCACCGCCGAGTCGCACGAGCGGGTGATGGTCGTCGAGGTGATGGGCCGGTACGCGGGGTGGATCGCACTGAGCTCCGGGGTCGCCGGGACCGCCGATATCATCCTGATGCCGGAGATCCCGTTCGATTTCGAGAGGGTCTGCGAGAAGGTCATGGAGCGCGAGCGCGCCGGCCGCCACTTCTCCATCGCGGTGGTCGCCGAGGGCGCCAAACCCAAGGGGGGGCAGATGATGGTGCGCGGCCCCAAGGAGGCCGGCCGTGAGGTCCTGCTCGGCGGCGTCGGCCAGTACGTGGCCGAGGAAATCACGCGCAGGACGGGCAAGGAAACGCGTTACCTGGTGCTCGGGCACCTGCAGCGCGGCGGCGGCCCCACGACCTTCGATCGTCTGATCGGCTTGCGCTTCGGCGCCGCGGCGGTGCGCACCCTCGCGGAGGGGCAGGTCAACGTGATGATCGCACTCGACCCTCCGACGGTGAAGACCATCCCACTCACCTCGGCCATCGAACGGATGAAGTCCGTGCCGCTCGACAGCGACACCGTGCTCACCGCGCGTGCGTTGGGAATCTGCCTGGGCGACTGAACGAGCCCTCGCCGCTTCGACACCAGGCGAACGATCCTGGCAGCTCACGCTTCCCCCGGATGCTGTCCCCGGAGCGCCGCGCCCCAACACTTCTTGAGCCACGCGTGGGAGGAATCGTGAGTCGTCGAAACCAACGTACGGTGAGTGGACGCCGGCGTGCCCCCGGTCCTTCGGCACGGGTCACACGGAAGGGCACGGGCCCGCATGCACAAGAACAGCCGTCCCTACCACGGCGCCGGGGCGCCCCCGCCCCCTCCGGTGGGGATGGGTTGGTCGTGCAGCGCGTGCCCTGGAGCGGGACCGCCGAGTCGTCTCTCGAGGTCCTGCTCGGGCGCGAGTGGATTGTGACCAATGGGCTGGGCGGCTACGCGTCCGGGACTGTCGCCGGCGTTCCAACCCGCAGGGTTTCACGCCCTCCTTGTCGCCGCCCTCCCCGCCCCGCTCGGACGGGTCGTGATGCTCAACCAGCTCACCGAGCGCATCATCCTGCCGGATGGCCGGATGGGCGTGATCGGTGGAAGCGAGCAGGCGCCCGGAAGGCTGGACGTCCATGGGCTCGCCGCGCTCAAGGAGTTCCGGCTCGAGCAGGGGCTGCCCGTCTGGCGGTACGAGGCGGCCGGCTACGCGCTCGAGAAGCGGATTCTCATGCTGCACCAGCAGAACACGGTGCACGTCCACTACGCGCTGGTCAGCGGCAAGGGACAGGTGACATTGGAGGTGAGCCCTTCGCTGCAGTTCAGACGACACGAGGACCGGCTCGACACCCCCGTGGCCGAGGACTACCCCCTCACGCGGCTGGGAGATCGCTACGAGCTGCGAGCGCCGGAGCCGTTTCCGCCGCTCCGGATGCGGTTCGTGGGGCATGCGTCGACGTTCTTGAGCGACCCGCGCATGCTCGAGAACATGTACTACCGCATCGAGGAGCGGCGTGGGTATGACTCGGGAGGGCGCCTGTGGAGCCCGGGGAGCTTCCGGGTGGAGCTCTCCTTCGAGCGGCCAGCGAGCCTCGTCGCATCCACCGAGGACTGGGAGATCATCGACGCGCTGAGCCCGGCGCAGGCCCTGAACTTCGAGTGGGTGCGGCGCGAGCGGCTGCTGCGGGCCGCGCACCCGGCGGCGCGTAGCGGTCTCGGTCCGCCACTGGTGTTCGCCGCGGATCAATTCATCATCACCCCCGCGGGCCGCGTCGCGGACGCCGCGCGCGTTCACGCGTCGGGGGACGAGCTGCGCAGTGTCATCGCGGGCTACCACTGGTTCACGGACTGGGGCCGCGACACGATGATCAGCCTGGAGGGCCTGACGCTCGTCACCGGCCGGCCCAACGAGGCCCGCGACATCCTGCGGACGTTCGCCTTCTACTTGAGGGACGGCCTCATCCCGAACCTGTTTCCCGAAGGTGGGAACGAAGGCCTCTACCACACCGCGGATGCGACGCTGTGGTTCTTCAACGCGTTCGCCCGGTACTACGAGGCGACCGGCGATCGCGAGAGCTTGCGGCGAATCCTGCCGCTCTTGCGCGACATCGTGGCGCATCACGTGCGCGGAACCCGATTCAACATCGGGGTCGATCCCGCGGACGGGCTCATCCGCCAGGGCCAGAGCGGATATCAGCTCTCTTGGATGGACGCGAAGGTCGGCGATTGGGTGGTGACGCCTCGGAGGGGGAAGACTGTCGAGATCAACGCGCTCTGGTACAACGCACTCATGCTGCTCGCGGGCTGGGTGCGGGAGCTCGTGGGAGAGCAGGAGGCTCGTGAGTACGCCGAGCTCGCCGCGCGCGTGCGGGCCTCATTCAACGCGCGGTTCTGGATCGAGCGGAGGGGCTATCTGTACGACCTCGTGGATGGTGAGCGCGGGGACGACGCGGCCTTCCGGCCCAACCAGCTCCTCTCCCTGTCCTTGACGCACCCGGTGCTGGACGAGGACCGCTGGGCGCCGGTGCTCGAGAACGTCATGGAGCAGCTCTTCACCCCGGTGGGGCTCCGGTCGCTCGCACCGGGTCACCCCGACTACAAGCCCCGGTACGATGGCGACCTGCGCTCGCGAGACGCGGCCTATCACCAGGGGACCGTCTGGGCCTGGCTCGCCGGGCCGCTCGTCGATGCGTGGCTCCGGGTCCATCCCGGCGACCGCGCGGGGGCGCGGGCGCTGCTGAAGGGCTTCGAGTCGGAGCTGGGCGAGGCGGGGCTGGGCACGATCGCGGAGATCTTCGACGCGGACCCGCCGTTCACGCCGCGCGGGTGCGTCGCCCAGGCCTGGAGCGTGGCCGAGGTGTTGCGCGCCTGGGTCAAGACCGCGCCTGACGACGGGCACGAGGGGACGGACCGGGGCCGCCGACACCGCGCTGGACGTTGACCTGCTCACTGCTCGAGACGCCAGCCATGTACGGCGGACAATACCCATCTCGCCCGCCAGACGGAGTTCCCTATACCAGACCAGACATCTCGGACTGGATTGTGGTGTTGTTCGGTAAGTTGTACTTCCTCCCCCACTCCGGAAAGCACAGATTACCCACCTGCACCGAGGTGTTCCGAATGCGGGGGACGAACAGCACCAAGCAATGGACGCGCGGAGGGCTTCCGCCCCTGGGCAGTGCACTGCCGCTGCTCGGCGTTCTGTCGGCGCTCTCCGGGTGCGCTGTAGGCCCCGATTTCACGAAACCCGAAGTCACGGTGCCCCGGGAGTGGCGCACCTACGACGACCCGAAAATCTCGACGCAGGCCGCGGTCGACGCCGAGTGGTGGAAGGCGTTCGGCGATCCAACGCTGGATCGCCTGGTCGAGCTCGCCTACCGGCAGAACCTGCCGCTGCAGATCGCGGGGCTGAGAATCGTGGAGGCCCGCGCCCAGCTGGGCATCGTCACCGGCCAGCAGTATCCGCAACTCCAGGTGGCCGCCGGCCGCGCAACCGCGGTGGGGCTCAGTGAGAACGCGGCCAACGTAGCCACTCTCGACCGCCACTACCTGGATTATCAGGTGGGTTTCGATGCGATATGGGAGCTGGACTTCTGGGGCAAGTACCGGCGGGGCGTGGAGGCGGGTACCGCAGGCCTGCTCGCGTCGGTGGCTGACTACCAGTCCGCTCTCGTCTTGCTCACCGCGGAAGTCGCGCGAACCTATGTCGTGATTCGCACGTTCGAGGTGCTCATCGAGCTGGCCCGGGAGAACGTCAGACTTCAGGAGGAGGGGCTCCAGATCGCCGAGTCGCGCTTCCGCAATGGAGCCACCTCGGAGCTCGATGTGGCCCAGGCGGCGACCCTGCTGGAGAGCACCCGGGCCACCATCCCCCAGCTGGAAACCGGGCTGGAGCAGGCTCGCAACGCCTTGAGCACGCTCCTGGGGCAGCCCACGGGAGCCGTCGAAGCCTTGCTGATGGGGCCCAAGCAGATTCCGCAGGCGCCCACGACGGTGGCCGTCGGCGTGCCCGCCGAGGTGCTACGGCGGCGTCCGGACGTCCGCAGCGCCGAGCTCTATGCCGCGGCGCAGTGTGCCCGCATTGGCATTGCCGAGGCGGAGCTCTATCCGAGCTTCTCGCTCTTCGGAACAATCGGGCTCCAGGCGAGCAGCAGCGGCTCTCCCTCCGCCAATCTCTTCTCCCTCAGCAGCCTGGCCTATTCCATTGGTCCTCGGATTGTCTGGCCCTTCCTGAACTACGGCCGCCTGGAGAACGGCGTGCGTGTCGAGGATGCGCGGTTCCAGCAACTGCTTGTCGACTACCGCAACACGGTGCTCAGGGCAGCCCAGGAGGTAGCGGACGCGCTGACGGGCTTTGTCAACGCACAGAAGGCCATGGCGTTCGAGCAAGCCGCCGTGAAGGCCGCCCAGAGGTCGGTGGAGATCTCCGTGGTGCAGTACAGAGAAGGCGCCGTGGATTACCAGCGCGTGCTGGATGCGCAACGTTCGCTCCTCCAGCAGCAGAACAACCTGGCCCAGACAAGCTCGTCCATCGCCACGTACCTGGTCGCCCTCTACAAGGCGCTGGGCGGGGGCTGGGAGGTGCGCCAGGGGCAGCCAGTCGTACCGGAACAGATGCAGAGCGAGATGGAAGCCCGGACCGACTGGGGCGACATGTTGTCCCAGCCGCGGGAACCGGAGCCCCCGAAGAGCTCGCCACCGGAGAAACACTAGAGAGTCCGCCATGGCCAAGAAGGCGCTCAAGTGGATCATTGGGGCGGTCGCCGTTGCGATCGTCGCGTTCATCGGTTTCCGGTACTGGAAATCGAAGCAAGCCGAGCTGCCGGAGGGGATCATCTCGGGCAACGGCCGTCTCGAGGCGAAGCTCGTCGATGTCGCCGCCAAGGAACCCCTGAGGGTGAAGCAGGTTCTCGTGAACGAAGGCGACCTCGTCAAGCCGGACCAGATACTGGTGCAGCTGGACACCGCCACGCTGGAGGCCAGCCTGGCCGAAGCCAACGCGAGCGTCGCGGCCGCCGAGGAACGCCTGGCGCTGTCCAAGGCGTCGATCGTCAAGCAGAAGAGTGAGATCGACCTCGCCACCGTCGAGCTCGAACGCGCCCGGAAGCTGGTCGCGGAGGGCGCCGGCTCGCAGCGGGAACTGGACGTTCGAAAGAGCAAGCTGGAGACCACCAAGGCCACCCTGGCGGAGGTGGAAGCGCTGCTGAAGACCTCCATGGAGCAGGTCGAGGTCGCGAGAGCCAACGCCGCGACCATCCAGACGCGCATCACCGACGCGACGCTCAAGTCACCCGTGACCGGACGGGTTCTCTATCGCCTCGCCGAGCCCGGCGAGGTTCTCCAGCCCGGTGGAGGAGCGCTGACGCTCGTGAACCTGGAGGACGTCTACATGGAGATATTCCTCCCCTCCAACGAGGCCGCCAACGTGAAGATCGGCGCCGAGGCACGCATCACCGTCGACTACGAGCCCGACCGCGCTGTCGCCGGATTCGTCAGCTTCGTGTCCCCGGAAGCGCAGTTCACCCCCAAGCAGGTCGAGACGAAGAGCGAGCGGGAGAAGCTGATGTTCCGGGTGAAGATCCAGGTACCCAGGGAGCTGGCCAGCCACTACGTCGAGCGAATCAAGACGGGCATCCGCGGCGTCGGTTACGTCAAGGTGAATCCATCCGCAGTCTGGCCGCCCCCACTGCAGAACGTCATCTCTCCCAAACCTGAACCCCAATAGTTTGGTGACCCGGGAGGGCTCGTCCATGGTCTCATCCGCGGCTCCAGAATCTCCGGCCGGGCCCGGCGGCAAGCCCGTCGTTTCCATCCAGGACGTCACACACCGCTACGGCGGCGTCGTCGCGCTCGACGGCATCTCGCTCGACATTCCCAGCGGCATCATGGTGGGCATCGTGGGGCCCGATGGCGTCGGCAAGTCGACGCTGATGGCCCTGGCCGCCGGCTCCAAGAAGCTGCAGCAGGGACGGGTCATCGTCCTGGATGGGGATATCGCCGACGTCCGGCACCGGCGCGCGGTGGGCCCGCGGGTCGCGTACATGCCCCAGGGGCTGGGCAAGAACCTCTATTTGGAGCTCAGCGTTCACGACAATGTCGACTTCATGGCCCGGCTCTTCGGGCTGTCGGCCGAGGAGCGCAAGGTCCGGGTCAAGGAGCTGCTCCAGGCCACGGGACTGGCCAGGTTCGCGGATCGTCCCGCCGGCAAGCTCTCGGGGGGAATGAAGCAGAAGGTGGGGCTGTGCGGCGCGTTGGTCCACGATCCGGACCTCCTCATCCTCGATGAGCCGACCACGGGGGTCGACCCGCTCTCCAGGCGGCAGTTCTGGACCCTCATCGACGAGATTCGCGCGGGGCGCCCCGGGATGAGCGTCATCATCTCCACGGCCTACATGGACGAGGCACAGCAGTGGGACTGGATCGTGGCCATGGACGCGGGGCGCGTGCTGGCGACCGGGACACCGGCGGCGCTGATGGAGCGCACGGGCACGAAGGACCTGGAGCAGTGCTTCATCACGCTGCTGCCCGAGGAGAAGCGCAGGGGCCACAAGGTGCTCACCATCCCGCCCCGTGCCCCGGGCAAGGCCGAGATGGCCATCGAAGCCCACGGCCTGACGCGCCGCTTCGGCACCTTCACGGCCGTCGACCATGTCACGCTGTCCATCGAGCGCGGTGAAATCTTCGGCTTTCTGGGCTCCAACGGCTGCGGCAAGTCCACGACCATGAAGATGCTGACCGGACTTCTGCCCGCCACGGAAGGGACGGCGAAGCTCTTCGGCAGCTCCGTCGAGGCCGGAAGCATGGAGGTGCGCAAGAACCTGGGTTACATGACGCAGGCGTTCTCGCTCTATGGCGAGCTGAGCGTCCACCAGAACCTGGTACTGCATGCCCGGCTCTATCATCTCCCTCCCGAGCAGGCGAAGGCGCGCATCGAGGAGCTGGTCGAGCGATTCGGGCTGGGCGCGCACCTGGAGGCCCTGGCCGAGGACCTGCCGATGGGGTTGCGCCAGCGGCTCTCGCTGGCCGTCGCTGTCCTGCACGGGCCGCAGATCCTCATCCTGGACGAGCCCACGTCGGGAGTCGATCCGGTCGCCCGGGACAGCTTCTGGGAGCTGCTGATAGACCTCTCGCGGAAGCAGGGCGTCACCATCTTCGTGACGACACACTTCATGAACGAGGGGATGCGCTGCGACCGGATCTCCCTCATGAACGCGGGAAAGGTGCTGGCGTGTGATGCCCCCCAGAAGCTGATCGAGGCGCGGAGGGCCGACAGCCTGGAGACCGCCTTCATCGCCTACATGGAAGACTCCGCGGCCAGCACCGCGCCACCCGTCGAGAGCAAGGCCACGGCTCCCGCCCACGTGCCCGCGGCCGAAGAGCCCGCGCCCCAGCCAGCGCGAACGGAGCAGAGCCCTCTCCGGCTGGGGCTCGGACGGATGCTCGCGTACACCCACAACGAGGCCATGCAGATCCTCCGCGACCCGATTCGACTGGCCTTTGCCTTTGTCGGTTCGGCGCTACTGATGCTCGTCTTCGGCTTCGGAATCACGACTGACGTCGAGCACATCCGATATGCCTCGCTCGACCTCGACCAGTCGCCCGAGAGTCGCGCGTATCTCGAGCAGTTCGCCGCGGCGGGACGCTTTTTCGAGGCGACTCCACCGGCCCGCTCCGCCGACGAGGCCCTCCGCCGGCTGCAGTCGGACGATGTTTCGGTGGTGCTGGAGATGCCGCCTCGTTTCGGTCTGGATTTCCGCCGGGGCTCCGGGCCCGAGGTGCTGGCGCAGGTGGATGGCGCCATGACCTTCCGTGGCGATACCGTCGAGCAATATGTCCAGGGGGTGCACAGCGGGTTGTTGCGGGATCCCGCGAGCGGTCTTCGGACGGCCGTCCCTCAAGAATATGCGGCCAATATCGAAGAACGATACATGTACAACCCGACGTTCGAGAGCATCTACTCCATCGTGCCGAGTGTCCCGGCGCTGCTGCTGCTGCTGATACCGGCGATTCTCATGACGGTCAGCATCGTGCGCGAGAAGGAGTTGGGGTCGATCATCAACTTCTATGTCACGCCCACGGGAAGGCTGGAATACCTGGTTGGAAAGCAGCTGCCCTACATCGCAATCGGCATGGTCAACTTCGTCATCCTGACCGTCCTGGCGCTGATCGTATTCCGCGTCCCGATCAAGGGGAGCTTCCTGACGTTGCTGCTCTGCACGCTGTTCTACGTCGCGGCGACGACAGGTATCGGGATGGTGACCTCGACGTTCACGGGCAGCCAGGTCGCGGCCGTCTTCGTCACGGCGATTCTGACCATCGTGCCGACCATCCAGTTCTCCGGCTTGTTGCAGCCCGTCTCCACGCTGCAGGGGGGCGCCGGCTTCGTCGGTTCCATCTGGCCGGCCTCCTACTACATGCATGCCAGTCTGGGCGCATATACGAAGGGCCTTGGAGCGGGCCTCATCATGCGGGACGTCCTCTTTCTGGCCGCGTGCATCCCCATCCTCCTGGCCATCAGCTTCATGGGTTTGAGAAAGCAGGAGAAATAGGGGTGAAACCGCTGCTGAACATCCTGTGGCTGGGGCTCAAGGAGATTCGCAGCCTGCTGAGCGACGTGGTGATGGTCGTGTTCGTCATCTATGCGTTCACCCTGGCCATCTACGTTCAGGCGACGGGGACCTCGAGCGAAGTGAACAACGCGTCAATCGCCTTCGTGGACGAGGACGGGTCGGCGTTGTCCAAGGAGCTGCTCAACGCCTTCTATCCGCCCCGCTTCATGTTGCCCGAAATCATCACCGCCGCGGACGCCCAGGCGGACATGGACAGAGGCAGGTTCATGTTCGTCGTCGTGATTCCGCCCCGCTTCGAGCACGACCTCCGCGCGGGGCGCAACCCGGATATCCAGGTGAACATCGACGCGACCGCCATGCAGCAGGCGGGCATTGGCGCCGGCTACATCCGGAACATCATCAACGACCGGATCGAGTCCTTTCTCAAGCGCACTGAGGAGTCGGGGCCGAAGCCGGTCCAGTTGGTGATTCGCAAGCTGTTCAACCCCAACGGGATCTCCTCCTGGTTCAAGAGCGTGGTGGCCATCATCAATCAGATAACGCTGCTGACGGTCGTCCTGACGGGGGCCGCGGTCATCCGCGAGCGCGAACACGGGACGCTGGAGCACCTGCTCGTGATGCCGCTGAGTTCGTTCGAGATCGCGATGGCGAAGGTATGGGCCAACAGCCTCGTGATTCTCATCGCGACCGGGGTCTCGCTCCTCGTGGTCGTGGATATGGTGCTGAAGGTGCCGTTCGCGGGCTCGGTGTTGCTGTGGTTTGCCGGCGTGGTGCTCTACCTGTTCTTCGCCACGGCGCTCGGGATCTTCCTGGGGACGATTTCACGGTCGATGGCGCAGTTCGCGCTGTTGATCATCCTCGTGGTCCTCGTGCTGATGCTTCTCTCGGGCGGGAGCACGCCCGTCGAGAGCCAGCCGAAATGGCTGCAGTACCTCACGTATCTCCTGCCTGCCCGGCACTTCGTCAGCTTCTCGCAGATCATCATCTACCGCGGCGGCGGGCTGGAGGCGGTCTGGCGTCAGTTCCTGATGGTGGCCGCGGTGGGCGTCGGGTTCTTCGCCTACAGTCTGGCGCTCTTCCGGAAGTCCATCGCGGTGACCCAATAGGGGATGAGTCCACTGGACGGAACGGGCTGGAAGAATTGTTCCGACCATGGAACAGTCCTCCACCGGGAACGGACATGGACCTCAACGAACTCCTCGTCTTCGCCAGGGTGGTGCAGGCCGGCAGCTTCACGGCGGCGGCGCGTGAGCTCCGGATGCCCAAGTCCACGGTCAGCCGGAAGGTGTCCGAGCTGGAGGAGCGGATTGGCGCGCAGCTCCTGCAGCGTACGACGCGCAAGCTGCGGCTCACGGACGCGGGGCAGACCTACTACGAGCACTGCGCCCGCATCGTGGCCGAGGCGGAGGAGGCCGAGCTGGCCGTCACGCGCATGCAGTCCGCTCCGCACGGGCTGCTCCGCGTGACGACGCCGCTCTCCTTCAGCTTCCTCGGGCCACTCGTCGCGGAGTTCATGAAACGCTACCCCGACGTGCAGCTGGAGCTGGTGTGCACGGACCGCACGGTGGACCTGATGAGGGAGGGCTTCGGCCTGGCCGTGCGCGCGGGCCGGCTGGCGGACTCGTCGCTCACCGCGCGCAAGCTCGGCAACATCGAGCGCATCGTCGTGGCGGCCCCGAGCTACCTCAAGGCCCACGGGACGCCCAGGTCCCCCAGGGACCTGGAGAAGCACGACTGCATCCTCTTCGGCACGCAGCTGGAGCGGAGCGCCTGGACCCTGCACTCCGGGGGCAAATCCGTCGAGGTTCCAATCCGAGCGCGCATGGCCGTGAACGAGCCCGACATGCTGTGCTCGCTGACGCGGGCCGGCTCCGGCATCTCGCTCCTCCCGGCCCTCTACTACGCCGCGGACCTCACCGCCGGGCGGCTGCAACACCTCCTGCCCGACTGGAGCTCGTCCGGGACGCCCGTCCATGCCGTCTACCCCAGCACCCGCCACCACTCGCCCAAGGTGGCGGCCTTCGTGGACTTCCTGCGGGAGCACTGGCCGGCCCTCCCCGCCGGAACCGAGCGCTCCCCCGCTCGCTGAGGGAGCGGATCGGCATGCCGGGAAGGTGGCTCCTTTGTTCCATGGATGGAACGGTCCTTCCTGGATTCGCATCTGGCGGAGCACCAGTCTCGCGGTCATCTTGGAGTGGCCCCATGAAGAAAAGGAGCACCCCATGATGATCGTTCGACCTTCTGAAGCGCGCGGCCATGCCAACCACGGCTGGCTGGACTCCCACCATACCTTCTCGTTCGCGGACTATTACGCCCCGGACTTCATGGGCTTCCGCGCCCTGCGTGTCATCAACGAGGACCGCATCACGGCGGGCGAGGGCTTCGGCATGCACCCGCACCGGGACATGGAAATCATTACCTACCCACTGTCGGGCGCCGTCGCGCACCGGGACAGCACGGGCGGCGAGGGGCTGCTACGCGCCGGCGAGGTACAGCGCATGACGGCGGGCACCGGCGTCCTGCACAGCGAGATGAACGGCGCCGACGAGGAGCTGCACCTTCTGCAGATCTGGCTCCTTCCCAGCCGCCGCGGTCTGAAGCCCGGCTATGAGCAGAAGTCCTTTCCCGAGTCCGAGCGCCAGGGCCGCTGGCGCGTGGTGGCCAGCCCCGACGCCCGCGACGGCAGCCTCACGGTGAACCAGGACGTGTTGCTGCACAGCACGCTGCTGGGCAAGGGCGAGCAGGCCGAGTACACGCTGGCACCGGACCGCCATGCCTGGCTTCAGCTGGCACGCGGCAGGGGCACGCTCGACGGCGTGGAGCTGAAGGCGGGAGACGGCGTGGCCGTGTCCCAGGAGTCGCGGCTGGTGCTCACGGCCTCCGAGCCTGTCGAGGCGCTGCTCTTCGACCTCGCCTGACCGACGTGGAAGGAGCGAGACATGAGCTGGGATGAGACGACCGAGACGCGGCAGCACCCGGAGCTGGAGACCCTCATCGTCTCCCGCACGCGGGACCTCGGCGATGGGTTCGAGGTGCGGCGGGCGCTGCCCTCGGCCCGGCGCCGGATGGTCGGGCCCTTCATCTTCCTCGACCAGATGGGGCCCGCGGTGTTCCGCTCGGGCCAGGGGCTCGACGTGCGGCCCCACCCGCACATTGGCCTGGCCACCGTCACCTACCTCTTCGAGGGTGAAATCCTCCACCGCGACAGCCTCGGGGTGGTGCAGCCCATCCGGCCCGGCGAGGTGAACTGGATGACCGCGGGGCAAGGCATCGTCCACTCCGAGCGCACGGCTCCCGAGACGCGGGCCGCAGGCGGGCGGCTCTTCGGCCTCCAGGCCTGGGTGGCGCTCCCGAAGAAGCACGAGGAGACCCGGCCCACCTTCGTCCACCACGCCGCGGACACGATGCCCTTCCTCGAGGGCGAGGGCGTGCGCATGCACCTCATCGCGGGAGCGCTCCATGGGAAGCGCTCGCCCGTGCAGACGTTCTCGGACATGTTCTACGCGGACACGGCCCTGGAGGCGGGCGCGGGCCTGGTGCTTCCGGCCGAATACGAGGAGCGCGCGCTCTTTCTCTCGGAAGGCTCGGTGGAGATCGACGGCGTCGGGTTCAAGCCGGGGGAGCTCCTCGTCTTCCGGCCGGGGAGCGAGATTGACATCCGGGCCTCCACCGCGGCGCGGATGATGCTCCTCGGCGGCGAGCCCATGGACGGTCCGCGCTACATCTTTTGGAACTTCGTCTCGAGCTCGAAGGAGCGGTTGGAAGAGGCGAAGGCGGACTGGAGGGCCGGGCGCTTCGCCCGGGTACCGCAGGAGACGGAGTTCATCCCGCTGCCCGAGGAGCCCGCTCCCGTAAGGTGATACCGACTACTTCCGGTTCTGGTAACCACCGAAGTTCGCAACCGGCCTTCTTTTGTTCTGGAGCCGACACCCAGATTTGAACCGGGGACCTACTGATTACGAATGAGTGGGGCCTTCTCGGGCTGCCATCGGAACCAGCCGGAACTACTGTGGAACATGGTCACTTTGGGCCCTGCTTGGCCGCCGGGGGCTGCTCGAATTACCCAACACGAGCCCCCTCTCAGCTACCTCATTACCCACAAGGGCGGTGGTCGCACGCCTCACCAAGTACTCGCATTCTGGCCGAGGGGAGCGGCGCACACCAGCGGCCTCCTACCCCGGCCCGTCACAGCGCAAGCCCCCTCCCCCCGCGCCAATGAAGGGCCCGCCCGCTTCAACGGCACGGCCCCATGTCTGGCGAGCCGACCCGGGAAAGAAGAAGCGAGGCCCTCTCGTAAGAGAACCTCGCCCTGCCCTCTTGGGGACTCGAACCCCTATCACCATATAGCTGAGGTGCTCCTCCGAAAGTTCTTCTCGTGGCCGACCTTGTCAAGCCGGCCCGGGCCCGGCCCCGGGGTCTCAATCGAGCCCCCGGTTGTCCACTTGAATCATCCCGTTCGCCCATTCGAAGGGGGTGTTGTCGAATTTCTCCGCGAGGTTCTCCGACGCCTTCCAGACGCCAAACTCCGAATCCTCTGGGTCATTGTTGAGGGCTGTCACCGCGATTCCCACCGAGCCCCCCTCCACATGGTTGCGCTGGATGAGCGCCAGGCGGCCGAGCGTGCCCTTCACCAGGATGGCCTGGGTTTTCAAGTCGGACGCCTCCAGCGCCACGTCGACGTGGTTGTCCAGGATGGCCAGGTTGTTGCACGATCCGACGAAGATGCCGTGCCGCTGGTGCACTGCATCCACCGGAACCCGCACCTCCACGTTGTTTCCCTGGATGAAGACCCGGCCGACGTCGATCCGGGTCATCCCCTGCTGCCTGCGGCTGAGCCCGACGTGGATGCCCTGCTGGACGTCCCGTAGCGTGTTGCCGACGATGCGGACATCCTCCGCCACCTGGCCACCGACGACGATGCCCTGCAAGGCCACCGGCGTGAGGCGCCCCAGCGCATGGGTCCGCCAGTTCTTGAACGCCGGAATCTCACTGACCCGGCCTCCCCGCACCGCGTCCTCGGCCAGGGACAACAGCATCCGCCGAACCCAAGGCACGCCCAGCTCTTCCTCCCGCGGCGGGGGCAACAGCTCCTTGGCCTCCTTCCACGCCGCGCCCTCCTGCTCCGCCAGCCCCTGAGGCGTCTGGAAGAACACATTGAATTGCTTGTGCCGCGGATGATCATATTCGAGGACCAGCTTCACGGTGCCGAGGGACATGTCCGGAGAGCTCTCGGGATTGATGAGCAGGCTGCGCATGAGCACCTGCCGCAGCCTCTTGACGTACGAGCGGAACTTCAGGAGCTCCTCCCCACGGAGTGGCTTGCCGTCGAGGAGCGCCGGAGCCATCGCCAGGGTGTTGCCCTCGATGTGCGTGCGCTTCGCGTTGATCACGAGGATGCCCACCTGTTGCGCACCGATGCGCAGATCGCAGCCTCGGATGCGCACCGGCACGTCGACCAGGGGGTGGTCTGGCGAGTTCACCACCGACACGCAGGACGCGGCGCGCTCCTCACCCATGCCGCACTGGAGCGTGACGCCCTCCATCGTCACCGGGCCACAGTCCGAGAAGGACAGCACCCCGTTGAGGTGCTGCTGGCCCGAGCTGGCCAGCCCCGCCTCGGCGTACAGGTCACGAACGGTGACGCTCTTGCAGCCCTCGAACCGGAACACCGACTCCTGGTCGGGCGCCAGCAGCCGCGTGCCCGAGCCGGCCCCTGAAATCTTCACCTGCCCTCCGGAGACCTTGAGTACCCGGGGCACCCGATAGGTGCCGGGCCCGAAGCAGAGGTGGAGGTCCTTGCCGGCGGGCAGGTGCTCGAAGAGATGCTCCCAGCCCGCGCGTGGCGAGACCGTCAGGGCGCAGCTGCCGCCCAGCAGGGTGAGCGGCAGGAAGCGGGCCCGGCAGTCGATGACCTCCGCCGTGTCGTCCTTCCACACCAGGAGGGCCAGCGGTGCGTAGAAGCGGCGCGGACCCTCGGGGGGACGCTTCCCCGGGGCGATGAGCTGCCAGGGCACCACGGTGCTCGCGCTCCGGGGCCGCACGGCAATCACCCAGTGGTCTCCGGCTTGCTGCTGGGCCCCGCTGACGGTGACCAGGAGGCCGGTATTGCCCAGCATCACCGGGACGTTGGGCGTATAGCTCGTGGGCAGCGCGGATTCATCGGAGCCGCGGTGCCACACCCGCATGAACACGTAGGCCCTGTCCTCCCCCCTGTCCTCGAGCACCGCGCTCACGTCCGGGGGGTAGCGGCGCGTCCAATCCCCCTCGTTGAAGCGCTGGGGCAGGGGCTTGTCCACCCGCAGCTCGCCCGTCTCGGGGTCGTAGCTGCTCGTCACCGTGGCGAAGTAGGACGGGCCCACATCAGGCGGGAGCGGCCCGCGCGCCTCGGCCACCTTCTCGCCATTGGGAAGGATGGCGGACCAGGGGATGATCTCCACCGTCTGCCCGGTGCGAGGCCAGTGCACCTCGTCCCGGGGAGGTGTGCGCAGCGTCACCTTGTCGCCGCTCACGTTCACCCGGTACAGCGGCCCCCCGTTGTCATAACCCCAGACGAGCTTGCTGCCCCCCACCAGCTCCACCCGGATGGCCTGGTTGTCCGCGCCGAGGTAGCCGCCCTCCACCCCCGGAGTACACAGGTCCTCCGGGAGGCCGCTCTGCTCGAAGCCCACGGTGAGCCGCGCCTCCGAGCGCCGCTCGCCTTCGTCGCTCAGGCCCAGCTTGTCCCTGAGCTTGTCCCAGGCCACGAGCGCATCTTCCGTCCGCACGTCCTGGAACAGCCGCACCCGCCGCATCGTGCGCAGGCGCGCCGTGGTGTCCACCCCGCCCAGCGCCTCCTCCAGCAGTTCGCCGTCCTCCGTGGCGGTTACCGGCTGCTGCCAGGCCTCGACATAGACCAGATCCACCCTGGAGGCCCTGCCGATGGCCGTCCGGTCCTTCCGCGTCTGCTGCAGCCAGTCCCTCTGCCCGGAGAAGCGCTCGCCGCCAGGCTCCAGCTCCAGCCGCAGCCCCCCCACGTACAGGGTGCCCGGCCGGATGTCGAAGTCGATCAGCGTCCCCCCATCGAACTCCGTCAGGCTCGGGTTGGCGATGGAGAAGCCGTCGTCCGGACTGCCGTGCGGTCCAATCACGTGGACCCGCTCGGCGCGGCGCTCCTCCTTGGCGAGGATGTCGGAGACGTTGAGGTCGTCGTCCGTCAACATGCGACCCTGCAGGGCGCGCATGGCGTCGTAGTGCTTGCGTGAATCATGTGAGGATCGGGTGATGTCCATTAGCTCTCCAGGATGATGGCGGGGATGAGGGCGAACGGCATGTACTCGGCGACCTTGGCGCGCAGGTCGTCCAGGCGGATGGGGCCGTTCCGTCCGCAAAAGGCGCCCAGCTCCGAGCGGTTCTCTGCGCCCCGCCGGAGGGACTCCGGCGCCGCCTCGCGGAGCTGCCCGTAGCCGGGGTGCCCGAAGACGTCGGACGTGAAGAGCTGGCGGTCGTCCGGGAGAGAGACCGACGCGTAGGGACGAGGCAGGATGCTGCCCTCGAGCGCGGCGCTGAAGCGGAAGCAGCCACGCTGGGTGTCCACCACCCGCACGAGGCCGGTGATGAGCGCCTCCGAGGCCTCAAGCCGGTGCACCCGCAGCCCTCCGAGCACCGTCACCCGCCGCAGCTCCAGCGCTCCCGAGGGCTGCGACACGGCCGGTCCTGTCGCCGGGTCGAGCACGTGGAGGATGGAGTCGCGGACGTGGAGGACCTCCACGTCTCCCATGCCCTGGACCCGTGCGGAAGCAGTGATGGAGGACTCGATGCGCAGCTGCTCCACGTGGCCCTCCACGAGGAGGCGGACCGGGCGGATGGCGCCGCCCAGGACGTCGGTGCCTCCCGGGTCCAGGGTGCAGCCTCGCAGCGTCACCTGCTGGAAGGTGCCCCGGAGCACCAGGTCTCCAGTCCCTCCCAGCCAGAGGCCATCCAGCACCAGCGAGGCCTGCCGGCCGGCGCCGGTGAGCACCCAGTCACGCTCCAGGCGCACGTAGGGCCGCTGGCCGCTCGCCGCCTGGAAGGTGAGCCTCGTGAGGTCCGGCACGTCCGTCAGCGGCCCGTAGGTGTCGCTGTCCTCCAGCTGCGTCGTCGCGTCCGGCGCCAGCGCCAGCGCGGCCGGCTGGGGACCTCCCCTGGAGAGCCTGAAGTCCGGCGGCGCCAGCCGCTCGCTCCGGCCATACGTTCCGGCCCCAAGCTCCCCGGAGAAGCCGTAGTGGTAGGAGACGCGCAGCAGCTCGGGCGCCGCCGGGTCCACATCCAGGAACTGGAACCGACCGCGCTCCGGATCAATGGCCAGGTGCCTGGGAGCGCTGGCCAGCAGCGCGTCGATGCGCGGGGTGGAGAGCCACTCCCGCAGGCTGGCCGCGGCGGCCAGCTCCGGGAACATCGGCAGTCCGCCCCCCTCGTCCACGAGCACCGAGTGCGCAAGCAGCGCCCGCTTGCCGCACTCCTCCACCAGCGCCCCGCGCAGCAGTAGCCGGTACAGGGGCCGCGGGGAAGGCGGGGGCGGCGCCAACTCCGCCTGGAGCGTGGGCATTGCCCGGAGCTGGTCGCGCAGGCTCCGCTCGTCCGGGAAGGCGATGCCGATGAGCGTGCGCAGCTCCGCCGCGGCCGCCGCTCCCAGTCCCGCATCGAGAAGCACGCGCACCTGCTGCTCGTCCACCTGGTAGCGGGCATCACCGAGCACGTGGCAGCGCATGGGCGCCGGCAGCTCCCACTCCCGCGCCCGGCGCCAGTGCTCCCCCGTCTCCCGGAGGGAGAGGCGCCGGCTGGCGCGCATGAAGAGGGGCACCTCCCGTCCCGAGGGGTCGAAGACGAAGCGCCGCGCGTCCACCCGGAAGGGCCTCACGCCCCGCACCTCGTACGCGCCCAGCCGGTAGAGGTGGAAGGCGAGCTTGGGGAGGTTGTAGCGCCCTTCCATCCCCCCCTGGTGCCGCCGCACATCCAGCGTGTGGTGGAGCTCGTCGAAGGGCCCCCCCGTCCGCTCGACCCCGTGAGGCCGGCGCAGGTCGGGCAGCCCTCCCGGCAGCGTCGCCGTGAAGCTCCCCACCCCGGCGGCCGGCTCCGGGTCCAGCAGGTGCGGCGTGCGCAGCATCCTGCGGAACAGCTCCCCCACCGAGCCCTCCCAGCCGGTGATGTCGGCGATGAGCTCCTCCAGCACCGCCGGTGTCCCGCTGCGGCGGCGGTAGTAGAGGGTCTTGGCCACGTCCGCCCGCTGGCCCCGCCGGTTGACGGAGGACAGCAGCCGCGTGCCCACCAGGTCCCCCAGGTACGGCACGGCCCAGTCGTCGCAGAGCTCGATGAACTGGTCCTCCCACAGCCGGTCATGGCTGCGCCGCACCCGGGCCGCCTGCTGCGCCAGCAGCTCCACCAGGGCCCGCAGCCCCCCGGGCCGAGCGCCCTGGCCGTCCTCGTGCCGGTAGACGGCGGGGAGCAGCTCCCAGAGCTTCTCGGCGAAGTAGCGCTCGAAGCCGTCGCGCTCAGCCATGGTGGCCCCTCCCGTTGAGCACCAGGTCCCCCTGCTCCTCCAGGTCGAAGTAGCTGCCCGTCCCCGGGGACAGCGCGAACTGGCTGAAGGGCTTGTCGTTCCAGGTCACCGCGGTCACCTTGGAGACGCCCTCCACCGCCACCACCGCCGCCAGGAGGCGGCTTCGGTAGAGCGGCACGCCAATGCCGATGCGCTCCGGCGACAGCAGCCCCTCGACGGGCTCCGCCAGCACCCGGCGCACCTCCGCCAGCACGGGGGCCACCTGGTAGCGGGGAGCCACCTCCAGCTCGAGCGCGAGGACGGCCTTCCTCGCAGTCGCCGGCACCGCGTCCACGGGCGTGGAGGGCTCGCACATGCCACGCACCCGGGCGCGTACCGCGTCCCGCAGGGACTCCGGGCCGATATAGCGGATGAGCACCACGGCCCGCTGCATGCCCGGGCTCCAGTCCCAGTCGGCGCGCACCGCCCGCACACCGGGGCTGTCCGCGGCCACCGCCTCCATGTCCGCGATGGAGACGGCGCGCCCCAGCACCAGCGCCGAGCGGGGCCCATACTGGCGGATGAGGGCGGCCGGGAGGGCATCGGCGCCGCCTGCTGCCGCCACCGGGTTCTTCACCGCCAG
The DNA here is from genome assembly GCF_020037125.1 of Myxococcus sp. RHSTA-1-4. GTDB lineage: Bacteria > Myxococcota > Myxococcia > Myxococcales > Myxococcaceae > Myxococcus. The sequence continues at coordinate 70,433 of NZ_JAIQDG010000022.1, read as the reverse complement.
CACTCCCGGCACCGGCTGGACGAGCTGATGGATGGACCCGGCCGGCGGGCTGGCGGCCCCCGCCCCGAACCGGTAGCTGGCGACGACGTTGTCCACCCCGGTGGGCAGCCGCGCCCCGTGCTGGCCGTCACCGAAGGTGACGAACGTCTGCTCCTCGTCGTCCGTCCGCAGCACGTAGACGCGCGCGTCCGGCCCCTGGCCGAAGAAGCTGGGCACCTCCTGCCAGAGGATGCCGCCCACCCACACCTGCAGGGTGCTCACCAGCTTCCCGTCCTTCGTGACACGCCAGGTGAGCGGCTTCTTCTGCAGCTTGAAGGAGGGGTGTGGCACCGAGGCATTCCCGCTCCCCAGCACCTCGAGGGGCACCGTCTCTCCCCGGCTGGCGTCCACCACGTTGCCATAGACCTCCACCGGCACCCGCAGGGGGGGGCGCTCCCCCTCCGGGAGGAAGGTGGAGATGCGGCGCTGGCGGAAATCGAAGGACGCCCTGGCCGCCAGCCCTCGTCCGTCCGCGTCCCGCACCAGCACCCGCGAGGGCTCCACCCCGGGCTTCTCCACCGGGGGCTGCAGCACGAGCGGGTCCGTCACTCCCACCGTGGAGCGCAGGGGTGACGCCTCGTGCGCCACCTCGCTGAAGCCGAAGTGCACCCCTACCTTTCCCGGGAGCACGCTGCCAAAGGGCCAGGTGCCGCTCAGCTTGAGCACCGTCACCGGCACCTCGGCCGTGTGGAACACGGTCTTGCCGTCGCTGTTCGTGCTGCTGCCCACGCTGATCGACTTGCTGGACTCGGTGACGGAGGACACCTGGAAGGCCGCGGTCTGGACCCCGACGGTGACGAAGACGTCATCCCCGGGCTGGAGCTGCCGGTAGACGGTGTTGAGGGTGAGGGTGGTGGAGGTGACGTGCGTGTCGGTCTGCAACGTCCACAGCCCGGCCGCCTGCTCCGGGCGCAGCAGGCGCAAGGGGCCGGCATCGCTGGCCGGGTGGGACTTCGCTCCACCGGGGGTGGGGTCCGTCAGGGTGACGCGCAGGTACTGCCCGCCGTCCTCGCCCTGCTCCGGGGTGACGGCCTGCACCCGCCGCGCGACCCGGGGGCCACCAGCGCCAAGGCACAGCACCCGCTCTCCGGACACGAGCCGTACCCCCTGCCGGGCCAGGAAGCTCTGGCGGTCGGCCGAGTGCGAGGAGGCCGGCTGCGACTCGAGCCTCCAGCGGCTGGCCAGCGGCTCCACCCGGGAGTCCTCGTCCAGCTCGAACACCTGCGGCGGCTGACCGTCGAAGCCCCCCGAGCGGAACGCCATCCCCCGGGGCAGCACGAGGGGCTGGCGCCCGTCGGCCAGGATGGCCAGCCGCACCGAGGCCGCCACCGCCGGCCGAGGCCGGTAGCCGAGCAGCCCCACCAGCTTGCGCAGCGAGGAGCGCTGGCGCGCGGTGCGCAGGTACGTCTCGTGGGCGATGACCTCGTCGTAGAAGGCCAGCACGTCGAAGACGTAGGCCCCCATCTCCAGGAGCATCAGTCCCAGGTCCTCGCCCTCGCGGGCCCGCCAGCCGACGAGCGCGCCCATCCCTGGGCCGGCCAGCGCCTCCAGCATCGCCTGGCGGAAGCCGGCGAAGGTGGCGAGCTGCCGGGGGATGGACTCCTGCCCGGCGGCAGGGGTGAAGCCCTCCTCGCTCATCGCCCCCCCCGTGTCTTGACGCGGATCGTCCCGCGCGCCGGGTGCAGCGGGTCATTCACCACGCGCACCACCTCGTCCGCCCCCACCCAGAAGATGACCCCCGAGAGGAACTTCCAGTCGAAGAAGCCGCGCCGCCGCAGCCGCAGCCCCTCCACCGCGCGCACCCCGGGCTCGCGCTGCACCTGCGCCTCCAGTTCCGCCAGCTCCAGCGGGGTGCCGAAGGTGAAGCGCTCCGGCGAGAAGAATGCGTCCGGGCCGCCCACCAGCACCCTCAGCACGCGCCCCTCCACGTCCCCCGCGGAGGCGGACGGCTCCACGCAGACGGAGAGCTCCAGGTCCAGGTCCACGTAGGTCGGCTCCAGCACGCACACCTGCCGGCCCGCCTGGCGGAAGCGCTCCAGGTGCTGCTCCAGCTCGCGACGCCGGGCGGGAGCGAGGGCCACCTGCTGGTGCGGGTCCGCCGTGACGAAGGTGGTGAGCCAGCTGCCCGTCCAGCGCTGGGTGGCACCCGCTCGCTGGACCCAGGGCAGCCGCTCGGCGGCCTCTGCATGGTCCTCCGGCCGCACCGCCCGATACGTCACCGCGCGGAAGGCCTCGGGCGCGAGCTGCCGCACCTCCTCGGCGCTCTCTGGCGCCAGGGCGTCGGTGATGGGCAGCGGGTTGGTGATGGACTCCACGAAGGTCAGCCCCGAGAAGCGCGTGAGGGCCCCCGCCGGGAGGTTGGCCCGGATGCCGTCCCCCAGCCGGTAGTGGACGCGGAAGAGCGTGCCGGGCTCCGGGATGCGCCCGAACTCCCCATCGCCAAAGCGCACCGTCCAGCCCTCGTTGCCCGCGTAGTCCACGTGGACCACCTCGCCTCCCGGGCGCTGGAAGCCCACCAGCCGCCGCCAGGTTCCGTCATCGAGCGTGTAGTGCGCGCTGTCGGGCAGCGAACTCCCCGCAGCCCCCATGAAGGCGGGCCGCCACTCCCAGACGCGGCGCGGCGCCAGGGGCGAGGCCGGCTCCACCTCCTCCAGCCACACCTCCGGCAGGGCCTCGCGAGGCTCCTCCCCCAGCCACACCAGCTCGCGGCGCTCCGAGCCGGGCAGCGAGCAGAGGAAGGTGGTCACGCGGAAGGGCTTGGGCTCTGCCTCCCGCAGCACCCCGTCCCGCTCCACCGCGAGCACCGTGCCCTCCGGACTTCCCACGGGCACCTCGCGGATGGCGAAGAAGAACGGCCCCTCGGTGCTGCCCGCGGTGGCGGGCACCAGGTTGCAGCGCACCTCCAGCGTGGCCAGGTCCAGCTCGTACGGAAGCGCCTGCTCCGGCTCCCAGGTGATGTGGGTGATGTCCTGCGCCGGCGGGAGGGGATCCACGCCCTCTTCCACCGATACCAGCCGCACCCGCCAGGACCGGATGGGCTCCGAGGGATTGCGCGGCGTGGTCCGCAGCAGCACCTGGCGGCTCCAGGGCTCACCCGGGGGCGGACTGTTGCTCGTGAGGAGCGCCTGGTGCTTCCCGTCGAGCGTCAGCTCGGTGGCGCCCACCGGCAGGCTCCGCACGTCGGCGTCCCAGAAGTACGCCTTCAGCCCGTTGAGCTCCGCGTCCACCGGCCACACCAGAGGCGTCCGGGAGAAGCGCTCGGCCAGTCCCTGGCCCACCTCGAAGACGATCTCCTGCCCGTCCCGGAGGGCCGACACGCGGTCGCCGGCCTTCAGCGTCCCGCGCTCTCCGGCCTTCACTGTCACGTCCAGCCAGGTGGTGGCGCCCCGCCCGTCATGAACCCGGTAGTCCACCAGCCCCACGTGCCGGCGGAGCGAGCGGCGCTGGGTGGCTGTCTCCAGGTACGCCTCCCGGGCGAGCCGGTCCTGGTAGTAGGACAGCTCGTCCCCGAGGGCGCTGAGCAGCTCGGCCACCATCACCCCGGCATCCGCCTCCAGCCGGTCTGCCCAGCGGGGGTGGCGCTGCGAGGCGAAGTCCAGCAGGGCCCGGCGCAGGCTCTGGAAGTCCCGCGCCTCGTAGTCCACCGGGAAGTCCACCTCCGGCCCGGGCGCCTCGGGCAGCTCCGGTGGCCGGCAGTCCTGGCGGGTCGGGCAGACCACCTTGAAGCTGAAGGCCTGCTCCCGGAAGAAGGGGTCGATCCGCTCGTGCTCCAGCCTCAGCACATACGAGGCGAAGCCTCCGGGCCCATCGGTCTCCAGGTGCAGCACCCCGCCCTCCAGCCTCCGGCGCACCACCCGCATGGGAGGGACATCGGCGGCAGCGCTCTGGGCGCGGAGGGACACCCTCACCGTGTCCACGTCCAGCGGCGGAGCGGGCGTGACGAGCAGGTGGACCTGCAGCTTCGCCGGAGTGCCCGGCGCCTGCCGCGGAGTCTCGTCCACGAGGATGAAGTCTATGCCCGTGAAGTGCGTCTGCTCCCGCAGTCGCTCGCGCCGGTCCTGGGCAGCCATCAGAGCGTGACCTCCAGGTTGAGGTAGCGGCGCTCGCCGCGGGCCTGGAGCCAGTAGGAGATGCCCACCTCCAGGGACTCGGTGAGCGCCCGCACCTGCACCTCCTCCACGCGCAGGACGCTGCCCAGCCACCGGTCCAGCGCCTGCAGCACCATCACCCGCGTGAGCTGGGCGGTGGCGTCGGTGAGAGGCGCGAACACCAGGCGGCGCAGGCCGCAGCCGAAGTCGGGGCGGTGCGCGCGCTCGCCGGGGGTGGTGAGCAGCACCTGGCGGATGAGCTGCTCCACGTGCGCCTCGTAGGAGGGCTCCTCGGCCAGCCGGCCGCTCGACTCGTCCACGGCGAAGGGGAAGCGGATGCTCTGGATGCGCTCGGCCATGTCACTCCTCCTCTCAGCGGCTGCTCACCTTCGCCTGCGTGTTGGCCACCACCACCGGCCCCTGTGGCACCTGGGCCCCGCTGAGACACAGCCCCACGCTGCCCTTGCTGAGCGAGACCTCTCCGCCCGCCTTCACCTTCATGTCGGCGACCATCCACTTCACGCTCACGCAGGGGCTGGGGCCCGAGGGCAGCGCGAAGGAGCAGCCCGAGATGCTGAAGGTGTCGCTCTTGGTGACGATGGCCGAGCCGCCCGCCTTGGCACTGGAGTTGGACGAGGAGATCTTCACCTGTCCGCCGTGCGGGCACTGCAGGGTGGACGCCGTGGTGAGGGTGGAGCCGGCCATCACGTCACCTCCAGGGCGCCGCCGTTCACGCTGAAGGAGGAGCTGCTCAGCTCCGTCTTCTTGCCGCCCACCTCGCTGGTCACCGTGCTGGCGGTGAGGGCCAGGCGGGCCTTGTCGCGCTCGGCCGAGATCTCCTCCCCCACCGTCAGCTTGCCGCCGTCCACCATCTCCAGGGTGAGCAGCTTCTGCTCGTCGTCGATGCTCAGGGTGAGCGAGGCGGTGCGCAGCGTCTTGAGGGAAGCCTGGTCCTCGCCGGGCAGCTCCTGGTCCGCCCAGAAGCAGCCGGTCCACACCGGGTAGGAGGCGTCTCCCGCCTCGAACTCCACCCAGACGCCGGTGTCCTTCTCGGGCAGGAAGAAGAAGCCCACCTCCTTGCCGGCGTAGGGGACACAGGGCATGGCCCACACGTCCAGGTCCCCGAGCACCGCGGGGACCCGCACGAGGAGGCGTCCCCGGTGGGTGGGGTCCGCGTTGTCGGTGACGGTGCCGCGGTACTTGCCGAAGTAGTGTCCGCGCACCCACTCCAGCAGCTGTGCCAGCAGGTCCTGCTCCATGTCATGCCTCCCAGCCGTTGCGGGCCAGCTCCAGCTCCATGCGGTGCAGCGACGCGTCGAGCGTGTGGCGCACCGCCGCCACCAGGTACCGGCCGCTGTGGCGGCGGCCCGCACCCAGCAGCTCCACCACCGTGTGCGCGCGCACCAGCGTGCCCACCGTGTCCAGCCGCACCTCGCAGCGGGCGCGGATGAACCAGAGCGCCTCCTGGAGCGCGCCCTCGGCGCGGGCCCGAAGGCCCCCCGCGTCGTCCGCGGGCGCGGACAGGAAGAGGGAGCGCTCCTCTCCGGTGACGGAGCCCAGGTCCTTCGCGCCCAGCTGGGACAGCGGCGAGCGCTCCGCCCCACCGTCGATGGCCTCCTTGGTGTTCAGGTCGAGCTGCCGGGCCTCGATGCGGGTGGGCCGCTCCACGTCCCACTGGAGGTCCAGCGCCCGCACCTGGGGCGAGGGCGAGTTGATGCTCAGGCTCACGGCCGGGGTGCCGCCCAGGGGCGGGCGCTTGAAGTGGGCCGTCTTCACCCCCATGGCGTTGGCGGTGACCCAGAAGAGATAGCCATTGCGCCGGGCCAGGCGGCGGACGAGGCGCAGGTCGCTCTCGCGCTGCACCAGGGTGTGCTGGCGCTCCGAGTGCCGGGCGCTCGTGGACTCCACGTCCGGGACGAGGCCGTGGCGCTGGGCGAGGGTGGCCACCACCTCGCTGTCGGAGACGTCGGCCCAGATGGCGGAGCGGTCCTCGCGGTCCATCGGTGAGGACGCGTCCGCGCCGTGCACCTCCAGCCAGGAGCCGGGGCCGCCGTGCACCAGGTGGATGCGCTGGCCCTGGACCGGTCCCATCACCAGGCAGTGGGAGGTGCCCTTCACCGGCACCAGCACCGAGAGCATGGAGCCGGGCCCCAGGCGCTCGTCCGCGAGCCGCGGCAGGTCTCCTTTGCCGATGTCCACGTCGTAGCGGATGCGGAAGGTGGTGGTCTCGCCCAGGCGCTCGTACACCTCCACCTGGCTGGCGCCCGCGAGCTCGGCGTCCACCCTTCCGTCCACGGCGATGTGGGCCCCGAGCCCCATTACCGGCCCTTCCCCGGGATGGCCACCTCGCGCGCCTCGGTGAGCCACTCCGCCTGCAGGGCGTCGTTCGCGTCGGCGATGCGCCAGAAGCCATCGGCGTCATCCAGGTACTGGTGCGCCAGGTGGTCCAGGCGCTGGCCCTGCTTGAGGAGGTGGTAGCCCGCGAGCGACTGCACGGGGGGCGCGGGCACCTCCACCACGGTGACGGTGCGGCCCCGGCGGTCGCACACGGTGTAGCGGGGAGCGTTGGCGTAGCGGCTGCTCTCATCGAACACGCGGACCTCCTAGAAGAGGGGGAGCATCCCCAGGGCGGACTCCACCGAGTTGGCGATGTTGAGGCTGGCCAGGCGGGCCTTCATCCGGCGGGACTCCTCGTAGGCCTTCTCGGCCAGGGCCTCGCTGCTGGAGAGCGTCCCCAGGGCCTTGCGGCGCTGCTCGAAGAAGGCCGGCCCGAGCACCTGCATCCCCACCGTCACCTTGGCGCGCAGCGGCGAGAGGTTGGGCAGGAAGGCCTGCTCCTCGACGCTGAAGCTGGTGAGCCGCACCGGCAGCATGCGGCCGGGGCCCCAGATGAAGAGGATGATGGGCACCTCGGAGCGAGGGACCTCCGGGGTGCTGGTGCTCACGCCCAGGGCTCCAGCCAGCGAGGCCACCGCGCTCGAGAGCAGCCCCTCCCCCGGGGCCGGCCGGGGGTAGAGCAGCATCTCCAGCGCATAGACGCGGTCGGACACGCCGGAGAGCACCGCCACCGGGTGGGTGTCGGGCTCCTCGAGCGCGTCGGTGGCGTCCAGCTCCAGCGAGAGGCTGAGGGTCTCCCCCGGGTCCTGGGGCTGGGCGGTGTCGGCGCTGCCGGCCTTCTGGGCGTCGCTGGCCTGGTCGCCCGGGGGCGTCCACGGCTCCAGCGTCCGCGAGAGCAGCTCCGGGTTGTACTGGAAGAGGATGACCTCGGGCACGGGGACCAGGGCGGCCTCGCCCAGCTTCACGAAGACGCCCTTGAGGAGCTTGGGGCGGAGGGGGTTCGAAGAGGGCATGGCTCAAGCTCCCAGGTGGAAGACTTCGCCAGCGTGCCGGGCGAGCTGGGCCGACAGGCCCCCCGGCTCCACGCGCTCGGCCTGCTCGGCGAGGCGCTCGCACCACACGCGTGTCAGCCCGCTGCCGTGCGCACCCGCCACCGCCGCGCCGTTGCGGAGCTGGTTCAGGGCCTGGCGCTCGTCACCGCGGGCCCGCCAGGCTTCCGCCACCTCGCGCAGCCGCTCCGCCGTCTCCCCCTGGCGGTACGAGGACTCGCGCAGCAGCGCCAGCGGGTGTTCGTCCTCCAGCCCCGCGAGGGCGAGAGGTCTCAGGGCTTCCAGCACCTCCGGACCGGAGTCGCTGGGAGGGATGAGCCACTTGACTGCATGCATGAAACCCCAGGCCACCTCGCGCGAGAGCACTTCCCGGGCAGGGCCCGTGGCGTCCCCCTGTTTCCGCTTCGCGCGGGCCATTGCCACTGCGAAGAGCCGGTAGGTGTCCTCCGGCGCTTCCCGCCAGACCTGCTCCGCGCGTTCCGCAGCCTCCTCCCAGGAGCCACAGGCCCCCAGTTCCACCGCGCTCCGGGCGGCGCCATTGCCAGGGTCCACTCCGGACAACAACCGGGCCCGCTTCGCGCGAGGCTGCAGGAAAGGCTCCAGGTCGGGGGAAACAGCCCCAGCCAGTGCCTCGGCAAGGGCCTGCACCTGCGGCCATATCTCGGCGACAAAGTTGGGGAACGCCTGCGGTGGGACGACCAGTGCGGCCGGCAGATACTGCACGGCCGTGGCCACCAACACCGGTGCAGCGGCGTCGTGCGGGAGCTCCACCCAGGCGCTCGCCCGCCAGGGTCTACCAGGAACGAGATGAACGGCGTAGAGGTTGGCGTCGCGCTCGAAGATGGGCAGGAAGACAGGCGGAAAGACGGTGGAGGCCCGGGCCAGCATCTCATCGAGGTGCTCGGCCCCTACCCGCTCCAGCCGCATCCGCTCCGTCACCTCGGCGGGAAACCGGGCTTGGATCTCTTCGATGTGTCGCAGAATGGATTCGCTGCTCATTTCGGTCCTCTCGCTGCCCTCTCCCCGCTCAGAAGCGGGTGACTCGCGTCATCTGGGGGTGGATGGCCAGCCACGTGGCCTTCGCCTTCTCATCAAGGGTCATCAGGGCCGCGGCATGTGTATCGGGAGGCCCGTCCTTCCCGATGCTGTGGGCGAGAGCCACCTTCACCGCTGAACGCGACTGGTAGTAGGCCCGGCAGAAGACGTTGGCCACCGAAGCGAGAAATGCATCCACGTGGCCTTCCTGTTCCACCTTGACCTGGGTGCGCGCGGCATCCAGTTCCTTGAGATAGAACTGGGTGGAAACAGTCCCCACCGCGGTGATGTCCTCGCCCCCTTCCTCGACTTCGGCCTTCTGCCTGGCGATGTCTTCCGGGTCGGTGAGCAGTTCCCCACCTTTGATGATGGGGATGAGCCCCTTCTCCTTCATTGCCGCCGCTACCAGTTCAGCGGTCTTCAGCCCGTGGTGCGCGCGGTAGGCATCCAGCCCTGCCTCTCCCGTCTTGGAGATGTGCGTGTTAGCGTGGAGCAGGATGCTGGAGAGATTGAGACCTTTGGAGTCGTGCTCGTCCTTCGCTTCTGTGGCCGCTTCAACCACGGGATTCACTTGGGCGAGATCCCGGATCCCCTTTGGAATGGACATCACCTGTTGGTAGATCCAGTTGGCCAGGCCCTTGGGAGGCACATGGTGAGGGGTGTAGTCCTTGACTCCGCTCAACTTGCTGTAGGTGCCCACAGCGGGAGCGTCTGACTTGTATTCCTTGAGCTCGTCGAGAATCCACGCCAGGTGAACCACCAACTCCTGGACCTCCCTGCGGGCCTCCTCCTTCTTTTCCGAAGGCGGTGACGTGTGCTGGGCGAGCGCCTTGAGGACCACCTCGGTATCGAAATCAGCCTCCTGAAGAAGCTTGCGTGCCGCCTTCACGTGGCCTTGCGTATCGACGTCCTTCTCCAGCGCCTTGATGTCCTTGCGGTTGAGGAAGCTCTCCAGGTGTGACGGTTCGCTGGCAAACATCAGCACCGCGGACTGGCCTTGCACCTCCACCCAGAGCCGGTGCTCCTTCTCGCCTGCTTTGAAGGTGACGGGCTTCTCGAGCTCCGCTTCGAGGTCCGCTGTCGCCGGCGGCCCCTCCTCCACTCCAGCGGGCTGTTCCTTCCCTTTCGCGGGCTTGAAGAGCCCGACCACCTTGAGGACGAGCTTGTCGATGGCCTGGTCGACGGTGGTCTGGGCCCGGGTGATGACCTCCTGGATCTTCTCGCCGATGCCGCCCAGCCCAAGGATGTTGGCCAGCAGGTGGATGGCCACGGGCACCAGCTTCGCGAGCGCCTGCTCTATCCAGTTGGCGGCCTTGCCAATGGCCCCCGTGGCGATCTCCGCCATGGACTCCACCACCGCCACCACCAGGTCCCCGATGCGCTTCGCATTGTCCCGCAGCCAGAGGTAGACATCCCATGCCGTGAGGAGCAGCTGGAGGATGGCTCCCGCCGGGTTGAACAGCGAGACCAGCTTGAGGACGGCCTTCTTCACCAGCGTGACGACCAGCCAGTCCTGGGCCGCGCCCACCACCATGTCCCAGAGGTTGCCCAGGAACTCCTGCGCACGCTCCCAGAGCCCGCCCAGCCCGCCCGCCACGGCCTCGGAGAGAAACTCCCAGATGTACTCGATGCGCTCGACGTTCTTCTCGCCAATGAGCTTGACCGCCTTGGCGCGCAGCCGGGACAGCGTCAGTCCCAGCACCTGCATCACCAGGTCGAACACCCCTGCCAGGTCGAACTGCTTGGGCAGGGTGATGCCCGCCTCCGCCACGACGCCGAAGAGCCACTGCAGCAGGCCGCTCTTGAGGTGCTCCAGGATCCTGTCGGCGAACTGGCCGAAGCCCTTCATCACCGCGCCCACGAGGTTGCCCACGAAGGCGCCTGGGTCGTCGACGATGAGCCCCAGCGAGGAGCGGATCTTCCCGATGAAGGCGTAGAACTCGCCCGGGTCGATGCCCAGCACCTTCAGCAGCCCCGCCAGCAGCAGCTCCGCCACCGCCGACCAGTCCCCGCTCACCAGCGCCTTGGCGAGCGTCGCGAGCGCCTTCACCCCCTGGCGGTAGCCCTCGATGAGCGCGTTGAGCGCCCCGCGCAGCCCCTCCACCAGCGCGGAGACCTTCTGCTTGAGCGCGTCGGCGAGCGCGTTCACCGCATTCTTGGCCGCCTCGATTCGCTGATCGATGAAGGCGTTGAGCTTCCGCGTCAGCTCGGGGAAGAGGTCCCCCAGCACGGCGGTGACGGCCTGCTTCAGCCATGCGCCGAACTGGTCCAGCCGCTCGTTGATCCACTGCCGGGACTGCTCGATGAGCGCCAGGGCCCCCTGCTTCACCTTGTCCAGGAGGGCGCCCACCGCCTTCTGGACTTCACTGAGGATGTCGTCGATGGCCTTGGCGAGCGCGTCGATGGCCTCCGTGACGAATTCGACGGCCTGCTCCCACCAGTTGCTGTCCTGGGCGGCCTCCCGCTCCGTCTCCTCCTTCCTGGCGCGCGCTCTCTCCTCCCCCTGGCGCTGCTCCACCTGCGCGTCCTGCTCCGCCTGCTGGTAGTCGCTGGCGATCTTCTGCTCGTCCGCGGTCACCCGCTCGTCGACCGTCGCCAGCACCTGCTCGCGCTGGGCGCCGGCATCCCGGGTGAGGCCGTCCACCGCCTCCTTCTGCTGGCGAAGGGTCTCGCGCTGCTCGCCGAGGATGCTGTCACGCGTCTCGCCCACCGTCTGGGCCTGCTTCGCGTCGGCCTCGGCGTTGGCCGAGTCCACCTGCCGCCGGGTATCGGCCACGGCGCGCTCGCGCTCGACGGTGCGTTGCGTCTCCTGGTCCTCGAGCTGGCCCCGCGCCTGCGCCAGGTGCTCGGCCATGCGGGGGCGGGCCTCGTCATCGAAGGCCGCCGAGGCCTCGGCATCCAGGTTCCAGGCAGCCACCTTCGCCATCTCCGGTACGGGCTCCAGGCCGGGAAGGGTCTCCGGTTGGGAGGGAGGCACCCGGTTCGGCACCTCCAGCACCTCGGGCTGGACCTGCGCCGGCCCCGGGCCCTGGACGATGGCGAGGCTCGCGGCCAGCCGGGCCTGCTCGGCGGCCTCGCTCCCCTGCTGCTCCGCCTCCACGGCGCGCAGGGGGTCGGCGCCCCCGGTGAGCGGCACCTCGGGCGGCGCGCCCGGGCTCGTCTCCAGGTCTGGGACCTGGGTCTTCAGGCCCTTCAGCACCCCCTGCCCGCCTTCCTTCAGGGCCTGGGAGTCCTGCCCCACCTCGCGCACCAGCTTCTGGCTGGCGGAGGTGTTGTCGGAGACGCGCGGCGCGGGCGTGGGTGGCGGCGCGGTCAGCGGGGCGGGTTTCAGCCCCGAAGGAACCTCCACCGGCGGGGCCTGAAGCGTCGGCTTCTCCGGCGTGGCCGTCACCACCGCCTTGACGCCCGCGCCGTCCAGCCGGGCGGTGAAGTCCGGCAGCTCCGCGTCCCGGGCCTTCTGCTCCCGCGCGAGCGCCGCCGAGGCCTGGTCCCCGGAGGCGCTCCACGCGGCGGCCATGCGGGAGGGCGGCGCCTCGAGCGCGGCCAGATAGGCGTCACCGGGTGCCGGCAGCGCCCCGCCCACGGCCCCTGCCCCGCCCGGGCCCTGCTCCCTGGCAACCGGCGGCTCCAGGGCGAGCCCCGCGCCCGGCTCCGGCGCTCCCGCCTGGGGGCCGACCCGTCCCGCCTCGGGAGCCGCTCCTCTCTTCGCCTGCGCCAGGGCCGGAGCCTCTTCCGGCTGGAGCCCGGGACCGGCGCGGGTGTGGTTGCCCGGCTGGCCCCGGGCCGGCTGGCGCTGCCGCCGGGGCAGAGCGGACGTGGCGGGGCGTGCCGGCTCGAGCGCGGGCGCTTGCTGCCGGGTGGCCAGGGCTCGCGAGGACGTGCTCATCCGGACACCCCCCGGAGGATGGCGCCCGCCAGGTGCTCGGCGAGGCGCGCGCGGTCCATTCCCCGCGGCACGCTCACCTTCAGCTCAAGCGCCCCCAACGAGCGGCTGGGAGGCGCGGAGGCCAGGCCACGGCCGACGCGCTCGGCGACGTCGGCGGCCAGCAGCCGGGCCTCGTCGGCGCCGAGGCCTGGGACTCGGAGGACGAGCTCCTCGATGACCACGCGCTCATCCGCCACGGCCCACCCACCTCTCCCGGGTGCGGGAGCTGAGCGCGCGCCCCTCCTTGAGCAGCTCGCGCTCCACGCCGCGCAGCAGGTGCCGCAGCTCCACCTGTGTGCCCTCCCGCCGGGCGGCGAACAGCGCGCTGAGCACGCCGAGCTTGATCTGCGCCCCCGACAGCTCCAGGGCCTCGGCCAGCGAGGGCAGCTCCGCCTCCAGCGCGGCCAGCCGCTGTGGCCCGGCCAGCTCGCCCACCATCCGGCGCCAGAGGGTGGTGCGCTGGGCCACGTCCGGCGCGGGGAATTCCAGCATGTAGCGCAGCCGCCGCGTGAAGGCCCGGTCGATGTCGCCGCGCCGGTTGCTCGCCAGCAGCGCCACCCCCCGGTAGGACTCGATGGCCTGGAGCAGGTGGCTGGTGTCCGTGTTGGCGAACCGGTCGTGCGCGTCACGGATCTCCGTGCGCTGGCCGAAGAGGGCATCCGCCTCGTCGAAGAGCAGCACCAGGTCCAGGTCCGCGGCGCGTGAGAGGATGCGCTGCAGGTTGCGCGAGGTCTCCCCCACGTACTTGCTCACCACGGTGGACAGGTCGATGCGGAACAGGTCCACGCCCAGGCTGGCGGCCACCACCTGGGCGGCCATCGTCTTGCCCGTGCCTGGCGGCCCGGAGAAGAGCGCGAGCAGTCCTCGCCCCTGGGGGAAGAGCCGGCGCGCCGCGTGCTCCTCCCAGAAGGCCGCGCGCTCCCGGGCCTCGAAGACGAGGTCCCTCAGGCCCTCGCGCAGGACCTCCGGCAGGAGGAGGTCCTCCCAGGTGAAGGGGCACTCCAGCCGCTGGGCCAGGTCTCCGAGCTGCGCGCGAGAGGCCTCGCGCACCAGGGCCTCGGCCTCCTCGGGACCGGTGACGCGGTGGCGGGCCACGGCGGCAATGCGCCCCACCGGAGTGCGGTGGCCGGTGGCCAGCCGCTCCAGCCCGCCGTCCGTCCAGCCGGCGCACTCCGGCAGGAGCCGGCGCCACAGGGCCCGCCGCTCCTCCACGGCCGGCAGGGGCACCTCGATGCGGCGGTCCACCACGTCCTCCCCGGCGGGGATGGGCGGGGAGCCTTCGCCAATGACGAACTGCACGGGGAACCAGGGCAGGCTCCGGGGCCAGGGCCGCCGCGACGCCGCCTCGCCCACCCAGGCCAGCGCGCAGCGCTCCAGCCAGGCCTTGCGCTGCGCCCGGAGGAAGACGTGGGGCCAGGCGGCCTCCTCCACGGCATCGGTGTCGATGGCCAGCAGCGCCAGGCCCAGGCGCGAGGCGACGGTGGCCGCCAGCGTCCGCCGGCCACTGCCCGGGGGCCCTTCCACCCGCAGGCGCACCCGCGCGGGCTGCCCCGCCTCCACCAGCCGGTGCACGAGCGAGGTGGCCTCCTCCACGGGCCAGCCCAAGAGAGGCTCGCGCGGCTCCACCCGCCGGGCCACCCCCACCAGCGCCGCGTCCAGCGCATCCTCGCCCAGCAGCCACGCCCGCAGCCCGGGCTCGCACTCCCACAGCCGCGGCTCGCCGGGAGCCACCTCCCGCTCCACCACCAGCTCCCAACGGCGCACCGCGGCCTCGACGCCGAGCGCGCTGCAGCGCCCGTGGGCGAACAGGCGCGCCACCAGCTCCTCGGTGACGTACCCCCTCCCGCTGTGGTCCTGCAGGTAGGCATAGACCCGGGCCAGCGCGGGGTCCACGGCCAGCGCCAGGCAGGCGTGCAGCAGGTCCCGCTCCCGCGCCTCCAGGCCGAACAACCGGCTCATCCGGCCCAGGCGTGAGTGCTCGTCCGCCGCGAGCGCCGCCTCCACCTGCCGCAGCGCCTCGACGAGGTCGCGGGGGCCGTGGGCCGTCCACCAGGCCGCCTCGGCCTCGGGCGCATCGCGATCCTCCAGGAGCTGGTCGACCTCGGCATGCGCGACCACGTTCGGAAGCGAGCGGGGCTCCCCGGCCCACAGGTGGCGCAGCCAGGCCGCGCGCCGCCGGGCCCGCAGGCGCACCCGGGTCAGCACCCACCGGAGCGGCTCCTCCAGCGGCGCCCCCCCCTCGGGTCCATCCATGGGCCGCGCAGCGGCGGAAGGAGCGCTCATGGGAGGGCGACCCAGAGAGGAAGGGACTCGGCGCCGCGCACCAGCACCCGGAGGGGCACCGGGCCGGAGGGCAGGCCGGCCGGAGGCCGGAGCTGGAGCGTGCCCGGCGCGCTCACCCTGAACGTCCCTGCGACGGGCGCCGTGGACACCCGGGTGAGCTGCGAGTCTCCCAGGTGGACCTGCAGGGCGTCCTCCGGGAGGTCCGGGTCGCTGAAGAGGTAGCCGGACACGGTGTAGACGCCGTCGGCGAGGGTGACGGAGTCGATGCGCGGCGAGACGACGAAGGGCGCCGCGTTGGAGGTCCGGAGGACCTCGCGGAAAGAGCCGTCCGGGAACGCCTGCCGCCGGCTCACGGCGAGCCGCGCGGAGTAGATGCCGGGCACCACCCGCCGGCCGCCGGCCGTCTCCTGCACGACGGCCACCACCTTCTCGGGAGAAGGATCGAGGGGCCAGCCCGTCTCCACCTCATCCGTCCACTGGAGCCCGCGCAGCAGCAGCGTGGTGCGGTCGCCGGACAGCCCCTGGCCGAGAAAGGCCACCCGTCCCTGGACGGGGTCTCCGGCTGGCACCTGGGCCGGCTGCAGCTCCACGGTGCGCGGGGGCTCACCGGGCAGGGCATAGGTGAGCACGCTGCGCGTGGTGTCGATGCCTGGCCCGGCGCCGGGCGACAGCTGGACACCGAAGCCGAGCACGCGCCGGGGCTGCACCTGCTTGCGCTCCGGCTCCATCATCACCACCTGCACCTCGTAGTAGGCGGACAGCCGCGGCGCCCCAGCCTGTCCGGTCCAGAGGCTCATCGCCTCTGCGTGAGGGATGGGCAGCAGCGAGACGCGCAGCGTGTTGCCATGGCCCTGGAGTTCGGCCGGGAAGATGTCGAGGGGGGTGCCGTCCCGGGCCACCAGCTGCGTGTGGTCGTCGATGACCGGGTAGTCGTGCAGCGCCTTCATCCCCAGGCCGAACAGGAGCTGCGAGGTGTAGAGGCCCGGAGCCGAGTCCTGCCCGAGGTGCGGCGTGAGCTGGTAGATGAGGCTCAGCGCCAGGGGGCTGAAGCGCACCGGCGGCGAGCCGAGCCCCGTGGGGGGTGGGTTCTTGAAGTGGGGGTCCTCGATGACGTGGATGAGGTAGAGGCCGAGCGTGTCCTCGCTGAGCCTGTCATGAGGCAGCGGCGAGACCTTCGGCTCGGTGTTCTGGCTCCACGCAGGCGAGGCCCGGATGTGCTCCTTGAGGAGCCGGACCAGGGCCTGGGTGACCAGGGAAAGATCGAGGAGCGCCATGGCTATAGCTGCCCCAGGCCGAAGCGCAGCCGGGTCAGGCCTCCCACTTCACGAGACTGTGGAGCTCGTTCCCCACCAGGAGCAGGCCGTGCCGGAGCCATGGGGGCCGTGCGGGCCACGGGGGCGTCAACCACCTGGACGGTGATGC
The DNA here is from genome assembly GCF_020037125.1 of Myxococcus sp. RHSTA-1-4. GTDB lineage: Bacteria > Myxococcota > Myxococcia > Myxococcales > Myxococcaceae > Myxococcus. The sequence continues at coordinate 54,255 of NZ_JAIQDG010000022.1, read as the reverse complement.
GGCCGATGACGATGCGCGGAGGCGACTGGGACGCCGCCGCAGCCGCCTGAGCCGGGGCTGGAAGCAGCTGGGGCGCGGCGGGCGGCGGGGCCACGAGCTCCCGGGGGCGCTCGGGCGGGCGGAGCAGCGGAACGGTGGGTACCCTTTCCGGGACCTTCCTCTCGGGTGAGAGGCCCTGCTCGTCAGCGGGAAGGGCCAGGACCGGGGGCCGGGGCACGCTTCTGGGAGGAGGGGCGAGCGCGGCCGTGCGTCTCACCTCTTCGGGCACCGGGGGCCGCGGCGGTGACATGGCACGCCGAGGCTCGAAGGCCGCCATCTCCGAGCCCCTCTCCCCCAAAGGATGGCTGCGCGCATCCTCCGCCGGCACTGGAGCCCGAGGCCGGCGCGGCACGGACTCCTCGGTCCTCCCCCGCTCCGAGGGACCGGAGGCGGCGTGCTCCAGTTCCCGAGCACGCGGCGCCTCCGTCACGGGAGGCGGGCGTGGAAGCCGGGCGGGCAGCCGGGAGGCGGGCGGCGGCGGCGCGGGGAGTTCCCCGTCCGTCCGCGCGAACAGCGGGGCAGCCCGGGGCGCCATGGGCTCGGGTGGAGGGGGCCGCGCCTCGGCGGGCATGGCACGCGGGTTCCCGGGCCCGCGCTGCTCCCGGGCGGGTCCTTCAGCCCGGGGGGGACCTTCGCCCCGGGCGGGCACGGCCTCTCCCTCTTCGACTCCGGGGACGGCCTCCGCCTCGGCGAAGGGGTCCTCCGGCGGGCCGCGAGGACGGCCCGGCGCGGGGAGGAGCGGCACCCCGGCGGCCCCGGCCCGTGGAGGCCGCGAGCGCGCCACCAGCCTCCGCAGGTAGTCGCTCATGGCCTCCCCCGCGCGCCAAGGGACGCGTCACCCGCGACCAGGGCGGCGTAGGCCTGGCGGCGGCGCCGGCTCAGGGAGAGGATCTCCCCCAGGCTCCAGCCATAGGCGAGCGCCAGCCGGTGCACCTCGTACACCCGCGACTCCGCCTCCCGTGCCAGCGCGCCGAGCAGGTACGCCTGCATGTCGAAGTGGAGCGCTTGCGAGTGCCCGCACTCGGGGCAGGATGCGGTCAGCTCCAGATTCAGCATCGGCCCCACTTGCTGGAGCGCTTCGAGCAGGGCGGGCTCGTCGTCCGCCGCCAGCTCACCTTCGACACAGCAGCGCCGCAGGAGGGCGTGTGCGGCCTCCTCGGGAGGAAGGGTGAGCACCGCGCACTCGTCATCCCCGGTGGGCAGCCGGAAGCGTCGTCCGTCGGGCAGCGAGTAGAGCCCCTCGCACGCCTCGATGCCTGGGGCCTCGGGGGCATCCAGGGTCTGGGCCACCAGCGTGTCCAGGTCGAAGTCCAGGTCGAAGGACGCCGCACAGGCGGCGCAGCGCAGCGTCCCCTCGATGCGGGGACCGAAGGTGGCCCGGTAGACGGCAGCCAGGAGCCGGTCGCGCTCGGACACAGGAAGCGTGCCCGACTCACCGGGCCGGACGCTTGCCCCTGGCCCGTCCACCAGGAGCCGGTCCAGCAGCCGGAGGGCCTCGGGCGTCCCACCCCCTTCGAGGGACTCCTCGTCCAGGCCACACAGCTCTCGCAGCCAGGCCCGGCGGAGCCCGGAGCCTCCGAGCACCACGCATTGGACCGCGCCCCCTGCGGCTCGCCTCGGGCTCGCCACGTGCGCTCCTCCTCGGCTCAGCTCTCGGTCGGCTCAGCCGCGCTCAGGTCCCGCGTCCAGCCCTCGTTCTGCAGGACGAGCCGCTCGATGGCCATCGCCTTGCCGTTGGCGTCCAGCTCCGGGAGCGCCTGGTACTCGGACACCCAGCAGCGGAACAGGTTGTAGGCCTTGGCCACCTTGCCCTGCTCGTTGAGCAGCTCGATGGTGATGTCCTTGCGGAAGTTCTTGAGCGAGATGGCGGCGTCCCCGTCGGTGTGGAACACGAGGTTCGCCCAGCCCTCGAACTCGACATCGTGCGTCACCCCGCGCTCGAGCGTCACCGGCTCGAACTTCCACAGGGAGGGCGAAGCCCGGGAGGAGCTCGGGTCCCCGCCCTCGCGGTGGGCGACCACGTCGGTGCTGCGCTTGAGCGCGCTCACCTTGCTCACCCCAGCCACATACCGGCCGTCCCACTTCACCCGGAACTTGAAGTTCTTGTAGGGGTCGAAGCGCTGGGTATTGACGTTGAATTGAGCCACGGCTTGCTCCTCAGACCTGGATCTGTCCGGCCATCTGCTGCAGGTAGAGGACGACGAATTCGGCGGGCTTCAAGGGAGCGAAGCCCACCCAGATGTTGACGATGCCCCGGTTGCGGTCGTCCTGCGTCGTGGTCTCCGCGTCACAGCGCACGAAGTACGCGTCCGCCGGCCGGGCCCCCTGGAATGCGCCCTGGCGGAACAGGCCATTCATGAACGAGCCCACATTGAGGCGGATCTGCGCCCAGAGCGGCTCGTCGTTGGGCTCGAAGACCACCCACTTCAGGCCGCGGTAGAGGCTCTCCTCGATGAAGAGGGCCACGCGGCGGATGGGAATGTACTTGTACTCGCTCTGGGAATCGTCGCTCCCGTCCATGGTGCGCGCGCCCCAGTTGACGATGCCCGTGGGGAAGACACGCAGGGTGTTGATGGCCTGGGGGTTGAGCGCGCCGTTCTCCGGATCGGAGAAGCGGCGCTCCAGCCCCACCACGCCGCGCAGGTCCGCCTCGGTGCCCGCGGGAGCCTTCCACACCCCGCGGGTGCCATCGATGCGCGCCATCAACCCGGCGATGGCACCGGCGGGGTTCACCGGCACCTTGCGGCCCTTCTCGTCCACCAGCAGGCGCGGGAAGAAGAGCGCCGCGTGGTCCTTCACCACGCCCACACGCGCGTTGGCCACTCCCTTCTGGGCTGATTGCGCGTCCGTCCACCCCACGGGAGCGTCCACCAGCAGCAGGGCCCGCCGCTTCAGGCAGAAGACGCTCGCGGGCCCCCAGAAGCTGGACATGTCGGTGCTGGCCGTGTCCGGCGGCAGGCACATCAAGTTGAAGATGTCCACCTCGCGATCCACGGCAATGAAGGCCTCGTCGTACTCCTTCTGCGTCGGGGCGCTACCGTCGTTTCCCGACGTGCCACCATCCTGGAAGGAGCCGGCGCCACCGGCGCCGAGCTGATAGAGGCCGACGTTCTGGGTGAGGCCGCCATCCAGCGCGGCGTTGGAGGTGGAGAGGTTCACCACCTCGTTGGTGCTACTGCCCGTGGGGAGGAGCGCCAGCCGGTAGCCCCACAGCTCCGCGCGCCAGGGAATGGAGGTGCCTGGGGGAGGTGCCGCCACAAGCGTGTTGAAGGCGTCCACCGCGCCCTGGAGCCGCTCGCGGAGGCCGTTGTTTCCTCCGCCCGAGTCCTGGAAGAGCGGCTCCGCCCCAGCGACGGGCAGCGGCAGCGGCACCTCCACCGAGCCAATCGTCAGCTTCGCCAGGTCCGAGTGCTCGAGGCCGTAGGCCGCCTTGAAGTGCTCCGCCGGGCTGGCCGGATTGACGCCCGGGCTGAGGGTGTTGCCACTGGGGGCGGGGCGGTAGGCGGCGAACGGGGAGATCTCCAGTCCTCCCTGCGCGGTCCCCAGCCCCAGCGTCACCGCCGCATCTTCCTCCAATGCCGCACGGACCAGCACCTCCTGCTGGATGCCGGTGAGCTGCAGCAGCGAGGCCGTGGTGCCGGCTTCACTCGAGGGAGCCTCGAAGAAGGCCACCTGGAGTTCGGCGTCACCGAGCAGGATGCCTGCCCGGGTATGGGCCTCCACGATTCGCTTGTGGAGCTCCGCCGCCAGCGCCGCGGCACTGGCCTGTGCGACGACATCCAGGTCGGACAGGTCCACCGTCACGTAGCTGCGGCCACCCACGCTGATCTGGAACTTCCTGGCAGGGGCGTTCTTGCCGATGACGCCATTCCACGCGCCGGGAAGGGTGGTCGCCCCCGAGAAGGTGACAGGCCGGCCCGACAAGGAGATACCGTTGTTGGGGGTCGGGCTCCCGACCAGCTCGGCCGTCACCAGCTTCGAGCCCTGCTTGAGCACGTCGACGACATAGAGCGGTGAGGAGCTGTCCATCGACAGGTTCTTCCAGAGCTCAGCGTCCTGCTTCACCTGGGCGCCGGAGGAATCCGTGGTCTGGCGGAAGACCTCCAGGTTGAAGGTCGATTCCGGCAACGAGGTGTTGTAGTCCACCCTGGCGCGGAGCATGTCCCCGCGCTGGCCCGCGTTGCGGGCCTCAAGCTTGAGCGCCACCGCCCCCGCGACCTCGGGCTTGAGCTGAATGGACGATGCCTGGGCGCCGCTGGCCACCCGCACCACCCAGCACAACGAGCCGCCATTGAGGAAGAACAGCCGCACGTAGCGCCCCAGTTGATGCTCGCTGGTGATGTCGTCCGAGAACACCCGGGCGAAGTCCGTGTAGTTGAAGCACTGCACTGGCTGGTTCAACGGGCCGTCCGGGCTGCTGCCGATGAACAGCGCCGTCGAGGTGCTGACCCCGACGATGGTCCGGACTCCGCTCGGGACTTCCACGGTGTAGACACCGGGATACGTCAACGCCACCATTCGGATGGCCTCGCTTCCTACGCAGAGACGGATCATCTGCGGGCGAATACCTATACACTGACTGTTCCGGCTGGAGACGTGTCCGGCGGGGGGGCCTGCATGTCAGCCATCCCCCAACGCATGGCCCCGGAGGCGTGCCCGGCCAGTTGGCCTGAGATGCTGGCTGCGGCGCGTGTGCCGGGCGTGGGGCGGCGCCCCGCGGCCGGAGCGCCGGCCGAACCCACGCCTCACGCTTCTGGCGATGCCCGTCCTCTACTCGCTGCTGGAGCCAGACTACGGGCAGTGGCGCTGCGCCAGGTGGCAAGCGCAAGGGGAACGGGCGCTCGGCGCCGGACTCCCGCCCGGCCTGAAGCGCCTGGTTTCCCAGTCGTAGGAACCGAGGCTCATCCCATCCCATCCGCGCCCGTCGGCGCGCTCGCCCAAGCGCGCCACGCGGGCTCTTCTGCCCTCCGTGCGCGCGCACACTCGGAGGACACCGTGAAGCGCATCCTCACCATTCTGCGTAGCTACCGCCTCGTCCGGCCGATGACGGAAGAAGAGGCGAAGTCCATCAGCATCGAGCTGCTGCGGCCGCTTGCCCTCGAACACGAACGGGCCTTGAAGGCCGGGCTCGACGACGAGGACCTCCTTGCCGCCTTCCGTCACCTCGCGCGCATGAGCATCCACACCATCAGGAGCAGCCTGACGAAGGGGAGCCTGCTGCTGAACCGGTCAAGTCCCGAGTCGTGTGTAGGAGGGGGGAGCGGGGGGAGGGCCTCGGCGTGCTTCACGCGGACTGCTGAACGGGCTGCTGTTGGGAGGGGTTGAGGAGGGCCATGTCGAGGTAGCGGCGGTCGCTCCAGATGCTGGAGACCTCCAAGGCGACGGTGGTGACCCGACGCAAGGCACTGGCCCTGTCGGGGAAGGCGCCGACGGAGCGGGTGCGGCGCTTCACCTCGCCGTGGAGGCGCTCCAAGCCGTTGGTGGAGCGCAGGCGGAGCCAGTGCGCGGAGGGGAAGTCGTAGAAGACGGTGGCCGCGGCGAAGCCCTTCTCCAGACAGGCAACGGCCTCGGGCAGCTGAGCGCCCAGGCCGGTCTTGAAGGCCTCCAGGCGGGCCTTGGCCTCCTTATGAAGCTGCTGCCGACTAGCGGCACGCTGGTGCCGCCGGTGCTGGTCTTGCTGGCCTGCCGATCGCCGGCCAGCGCGGCGATCTCGAGCGTGCCCATGCCCGGGATCGTGTGGCTCGGTGTTGTGTAATTGCAGCCGGGAACCGCCACGCTCGCCTCGTCTCCGACGATGCACAGCTTCTTGCCGCCGGCCGTGGCTGCACGACCACAGTCGCTGCGCCGAAGCTCGGCTGGAAGATCGCCAGGTCGCCATCAACGAGCACGTAGTCCATCGCTCATAGCCCCGGCGTGGCCGCCTCGTTGAGGTAGAAGGGAAAGACCATCTGGTCGCCGTCGTCGAAGACGACTTTGTCCCCGCTCGGATCGTCCTGCCCTCCCCCCAGTTCGGTCCGCGGGTGAGCATCGAGGTGCTTTCGCAGGAGGGTGAGGACAGCACCAATCATTGCTCGCACCGCGCGCATGATGAGCTCCCCCTCGCGTGTGACTGGCCTGTTGATCAGGAGGATGGCTATCCATCCGAGAGCAGGCACACAAGGACAGCACGGCATGGTCTGTGGCGTTGTTGATCTTGTTCACCACGCGAGGCAGCTCTCCGTGCCGAGCCGCTGATCACGTTCCGCTCCTGCAGGCGCATCGATGTGTCGAGCATCAAGCCGTATGGCCAGCGCGGCTGGTGCTCACGGCCAGTTCGCCCAAGTGTGGCGCCGAGCTGTCCCAAGGGCTTCTTCTGTGCGGATGCCGTCCCCGAGCCCGTGTGCCTGTCCACGCGACTGGCCGGGCAGCGCCGCTCCTCGGAAGCCTCGCAGGGACTTGAGTCGTTTCTGGCTGGCCGCCAGGTGGTTTCCATCCAGCTCCCGCACCCAGTAGCCCGCCGCCCAGGGCCGCTGCTGGGACTTCAACTGCTCCAGCACGGGCGTCAGCCGCTCCCCGCAGCCCTGCACCACCTGCCGCGCCACCCACGGCTCGGTGTGGTTCACCTTCTCGTCGAGCGCCTGCATCGACACCTTCAGCTCGTCGCGGGCCACCAGCGCCATCAGGTCCACCTCGGTGGAGAAGAGCAGCTCGCGGGTGTACTGCAGCTGGCGGTGCTGCTCGAACAAGCGCCCCTGCCCGCAGCGACCGCTAGTTCTCCTGACACCCCGCCCACCAGGGAGCCTCCTCCATCACCTTGAAAGGGGTGGGACTCAGCCCACCAACGCAGGCGGAGGCGTGCCCACGGACGGAGGCTGGCGATTGCCCCATGGAGAGCAGAACCCCATATTGCCCAAGACATCTGGTTCAGGGAGCTCGGCAACCCGGTTCGAGGCGTGGCATCTCAGGGCAGTGAGACGGGAGACCCCACATGGCGGTCACGCAAGACCCGATGCGGCGCAACATGGCCGCAGGCCTTCTGGTTTCCGTGGCCGCGGTAGCCTTGGCCCTGACTCATGCGGCATTGCCGACGGTGCCGATTGATTGGGTCACCGTCGCCTTGGTTGTGATTGCACTGCTTCCATGGGTGGCCCCGCTGTTCAAGACCATTGAGCTGGGGCCCGGTGGAGTGAAGCTCGAGACGCGGCTGCGAGAAGTCCAGGAGAATCTGCACCGCGAGTCGCAACGGGTGGAGGAACTCGTCAATCGCGTCGAGCACGTCGAAGGCGTGGTGTTCTCCGGGCTGGTGACGCCCCAGCTCGAGAGTGAGCTCTCGAAGGCGCTGAAATCCTTCCAGGACTTCCTCGCCTCGTTGGGCTTCGACGTCGGCCCCTTCCCGCGGATCCATGTGGGCGACAGCGCCGTGGACGCGGCGGAGTATGACGCGCGGAACAATCGGGTGACAGTCGGTGTGGCGGTGGCGGGCGACCCCGATGTCGTCTGCAAGTCCTACATCCATCAGGTGCTGTTCGACGCGGTCCCCGGGAGCAACTTCGACAGCGAGCGGTTGCGGGCGCTCGAGTCGGGGCTCGGCGACTATCTCGTGTGCAGCCATGGCGGCGACCCGCGGCTTGGGCATCGGAGCGGAGCGGTGTGGTCGGCCCGACAAGGACCTGACCATCCATACATCCGGGCCCTGGACCACCACCGTGGCTTCAACGAGCTGGCGTCGGACGCGACCCATTGGGACATTGGCGAAGTCTGGGGGGCTGCGTTCTGGGAGCTGCGTGCATTGTTGGGGAAGAGCACCGCGGATCGGGCCCTCGCCGCGCCCTGGCGGGGGCTCCGCGACGTGGCCCCGCGAGACCCCATCGACCGATTCGTCGCGCGGCTGGAGCAGCTCACGGGTGCCGGAGCGGTGACTGTGAAGGAGGTGCTCCGGCGCCGTGGCGCCGAACAGACAACTCCTGGTCCTCCTGCCTGAACACCGGAGGCCATATCAGCAGCCCGCATGGCGCAACCCACCCCGCCCGGGGAACTGCGCATCATCCAGTGCGCCTCATTCGACGCTCTTCTGCATCATCCTGGGCGCGCGGTAACACCGCCTGCTACATCAGCGGGCGCGGCGCTCCAGTTTCTCGCCGATAATGGGCAGTCCTCCCTACCCCATCACACAGTCGGCTCGAAATCGGGCCTCGCTCCCTCAACCAGGGTGCGCGTCAACAGTATGGACTCGTGCGTACTCACCCTGTGGGTAGAGCACCCCGAACCCTACCTCTTATGCTGCCTCCTCCCTTGCATGCTCCCCTCATCCGGCTCTCACCCCGGTGAACGGTTACGCAGCATCTTCGAGCGACATCCCGGCCTTCTTGAAAATCCTTTCGCACTCTGGCGTCCAAGGGCCGCCAGTGGCAGCGGAGATAGCGTTCTTGTTCGTGCAGATGTGATGAACCGGGCCTTCAGCGTCACCCGGAATACCGTTCGAGTACATCGCGACGGCAGCAGTAGCTCCCGGAGCCAGCGCCACGTTGAGCACCCCGGCAGCAGGCAGCCAGATCGAGCCCACCCCACCATTCAGAGCAGCAGTGAGCAGGAAACCGCCCTCGGCCTGCGCGCGGATTGCAGCCTGGGAGAAGCCGGGCAGCTTCGGGCCCTGGGCCGCCATCGCACTCTTCCCGCCAAGGGCCGCAGTGACGAGGAGCACCAGGACGCGCGTGCCGTTCGTTCCCAGCACGCGCCCGAACCGGTGCCCGATATCCTGCAACTCGATGATGCTCGTCGCCTTCTCGGAGTCTTCCCACAGCCGGACGAACCCCCGGCCCATCTCCCAGACCGGAATCACCCCGAGGTAGGCCACCATGGTCGCCGTCAACGCGACCGCGATGACCTTGGTAACGGGCTCGGGCAAGGTCATCGTGAGCAGCACGGCCAGCGCGACCGAGGTCAACATCGCCTTGAGCGCTACCGGGTTCAGCATCTTGCCGACCTCCAACTCGACGCTCTCCCAGACGGTATCGAGCGCGAAGGAGAGGGCCATCAGCGTCCGGTCCTTCCGACCGAACGGCAACCCCATCCCGCCTACCAGGGGCAGACAGTCGTCCGCGTCGGGGCAGATGCGCGCGTACAGCGACTCGGGGGAACTCGCCGCCCCCGAAGCAGCGATGCCCTACGAGGATGCGAGGAGAGTCCTGGACCGAACCCACCCCCGTTGGTCCTCCTCGTCGGTCTCCCGGAACGCCACGTCCAGCCGCATGTCGAGGACAAGCTGCGTAAGGGCCTCCTTGAACTCCTCCTCACTTACCTCAACAGGTTCAATCTCGACCGACTCGTGGGTGACTCGCTGACCGTTCCCAACGTCGGTATGGACGACGCGGTTGGTCGCGCACCCCGCAAGCAGCAGCAGACAGATTGCTCCAGCGAGCCTCAAAAAAGCCCCCATGGCCAGATTCCAGGAGTAGCGGGCCGCCTTCGAGACCCTTCCGTGGGCCCTCCCCGTCCGAAAAGCGGCAGGCCACACAGCGGCAACAAAGAAAAAGGGCCTGGGAGCGAAGCGCATCCCAAGCCCTTGATTTTCTGGAGCCGACACCCGGATTTGAACCGGGGACCTACTGATTACGAATCAGTTGCTCTACCAACTGAGCTATGTCGGCGAAAGGTGGGCGCGAAGTACCATGGGGTTTCGGGTGGGGCAAGGACAAATGATCAGCGCTGCTCTTTTGCTCCCCTGCCCGCCCGGCCAGTCCTTGGCCCACCAACCGCTCTCCGGGATTCCACCCTGACATCCATGACACACCGCGTCTGCCTCGGGTGACACGGTGCGTTGACATAAGTGCCCGTCATCCCTCCATTTTTTGAAGGATGACACCTGCCTCCCGGCGGTTGAACTCTCTGGGCGGCTATGCACATAAGGGCCGCCATTCCCGCGTGCCTCGCCACCACACACCCCGGCGGGGCCGACAAGGAGCGTTTCCCGTCATGGCCAGCGAAGAGACTTTCATGCGCGCCCCGGCCCCCACGCCCAAGCGCACCGTCTACACGGAGGCGATGGAGATCTTCCATCGCGCCGCGGACCTCATCAAGCTGGACAAGCGCGTCCGCCTGGAGCTGGAGGAGCCGGACTACGAGCACATCTTCTACGTCACGGCCAAGCTGAAGGACCGCCTCGTTCCGCTGTCCGCCGACAAGGCGAAGTCCTTCTCCGACCTGCCCGAGACGCAGGTGCGCAACAAGGAAGGCCTGGAGCTGCTGGCCAACGGCAGCATCATCCTCAACGGCCGCGCCCTCCTGGGCTCCGACGTCGCCATCCGCCAGGGGCACCTGCGCCTGCCGGACGGCAAGGTGTACCAGCTCGTCCCCGGTGAGTCGCAGCGCTTCAAGGCCTACCGCGTCCAGCACAACCAGGCCCGCGGCCCCTACAAGGGCGGCCTCCGCTATCACCGCGAGGTGTCCCTGGACCTCTTCAAGGCGCTCGCCGCGGAGATGACCTGGAAGACGGCCATCGCCGAGGTTCCGTTCGGCGGCGGCAAGGGCGGCATCCAGATCGACCCGCGCGAGTACGGCAAGGAGGAGCTGGAGGCCATCACCCTGCGCTTCATGTACCGGCTCAAGAGCCTCATCGGGCCGAACATCGACATCCCCGCCCCGGACGTGGGCACCAACCCGGAGATCATGGCGCTGCTCTACCGCCAGTTCTCCGACGGTGAGCGCGAGCGCCACAACCTGCGCGGCATCGTCACCGGCAAGGACGTGCGCATCGGCGGCTCCGAGGGCCGCGGCAAGGCCACCGGCCAGGGCGTCGCCTTCTGCATCGAGGACTACTACGCCGACCGCGGCGAGTCCGTGAAGGGCAAGACGTTCACCCTCCAGGGCTTCGGCAACGTGGGCAGCCACGCCGCCCTCATCCTCGCCAACATGGGCGCCCGCCTCCTGGCGGTCAACGACGCCGACGGCACCATCTACAACGGTGACGGCATCGACGTGCACGCCCTGGCCGCCTACGTCCAGGACCCCAAGAATCTCAAGCGCAGCGTGCTCGGCTTCCCCGGCGCCCAGAAGATCGAGAAGAAGGACCTCTGGGACGTCCAGGCCGACATCCTCATCCCCGCCGCGCTGGGCGGTGAAATCACGGCCGACATCGCCGAGCGCCTCAAGGTGAAGCTCATCGCCGAGGGCGCCAACGGCCCCACCACCCCGGAGGCCGACCGCGTCCTCCAGAAGCGCAACATCGAGCTCATCCCGGACATCATCGCCAACGCCGGCGGCGTGACGGTGAGCTACTACGAGTGGATCCAGAACAAGCGCATGGAGCGCTGGAGCGAGGCCGAGGTCGACCAGCGCCTCGAGCGCGCCATGAAGCGCAACTACCGCATCATCCGCGACATCTCGCGCAACCAGGCGCGCAAGACGGAGATGCACGACAGCCGCCAGTACTGCATCGGCGAGCCCGTGGACACCCGCTGCGCCGCCATGATTCTCGCGCTCAAGCGCATCGAGGCCCACTACCTCCTCGAGGGCTTCTCGCAGTAACCCCGAAGCCTCCGCTGTAACGACGAAGGGCACGGCCTCCCTCGTGGAGGACGTGCCCTTCTTGTTTCCGGTGCCCAGAAGGCGGCTCTCGCGGGCCCCCGCGGTTCCGGGAGCGGCGGGCCGGAAAAGCCCCTCACGGGCCCCGGCGCGGCTTCAGTGCATCACCCGCTCGCGGTCCACCAGGAGCAGCGGCGCGTCGTCCTGCGTCTCGTAGGCGACGATGCGCAGCCCCACCCCGCGGCTGCTGCCCTCGCGCCCGTCCTTGCGCCCGAAGGACAGGGCCACCTGGTAGCGGACCTCGCACAGGCACGTCATCTCCGTGCCGTCCTCACCCGCGAACGTCACCTTCAGCTTCTCGCCCAGGCCCACCGAGTCGCGAACCTCCACGAACATGCCCCGCGCGCTGATGTTGCGGCCCACCCCCCGCATCATCCCGTCCTGGGTGGTGAGGTACACGGTGAAGACCTTGTCGAAACGAAGGTGGCTGCGACGCTCCTGCGGACGCTCGAACACTGGGGGGCTACCTCCCGGAACAGGTGGTGACAGGCACACCCTACATGGTAGCCACATGTAGGCAAGTTATTCACCTGTCTCTACCTGTATCCACCCGCACACACCCACGAGACGGGTGCCGAGGGCGCGGCGCGGTGGCACAGTCCGTTCCTGAACCCCCGTTCCCTGGAGTCCCCTCACGTGAGCCGCTTCCTCGCCGCCGCCGTCACCCTCCTCCTGCCCGCACTCGCCCTGGCCGACGTGGACTCGCGCTTCGCGAAGCTGCGCGACGAGTCCGAAGCGCTTGGTGGACTGGGGGCCTTCCTGGAGAAGTACGCGGGCGCGTGCGAGGGCGCCTTCGTGGATCCGCAGTGCAAGTCGCAGGCGGAGGCCTTCCGGAAGAAGTACCAGGGCAAGCGGCTGTACATGATCGTCACCGAGGACGACGCCACCATGCTGGCCCCGGGGCCGTACTCGCCCGCCACGGGGGAGTACACCATCAACATCACCCCCTTCTTCCCGGGGGGCCGCTACGCCCTCACCCACGGCGCGCCGAAGAAGGCGGACGCCGCCGGCAACCCCATCCTCCCCTTCCTCACCGTCACCGGCACCCTGCCGGAGGGGTGGAACGCACAGATGTTCGCCCGCCTCTTCTCCATGCGCGGCGTGCGCGCGCAGGTGGTCTTCACCCCGCAGGGCGTGTGGAGCCTCCCCAAGAAGGGCGGCGGGAAGAACTTCGGCGTCACCGCGCGCGTGGAGGGCATCCTCGTCACGGAGGGGCGCACCGGCCAGCAGCTCGGCCTGTGGCTCAACGGCAAGGACGCCAACAAGCAGTAGCGCTTCGCGCTACCGGGCGATGGCGACGTACTGGAGCGCGTCGCCCCGCTTCACCCGCAGGAGGATGCTGGCCCCGGCGCTCCCCTTCGCGAGCGCCGCGCGCGCCCCGGCCGCGTCCTTCACCCGGCGGCGGTTCACCTCCGTCACCACGTCCCCCACGCGCACGCCGGCCTGGAACGCGGGACTGCCCGGAGTGATGCCGGACACCAGCGCCCCGGCCCAGGCCTCCTCGCCCAGCGGCGCGGCTACCTCCGGCGTCAGGTCCACCAGCGACAGCCCCACGTCCTGGTCCGTGGAGGTCCGCTGGATGAGGCCCAGCGCCTGCTGGGCCTCCGGCGCGGGGCGCACCGTCAGCCGCACCGTCACCTCCATGGTGGCCCCGTCGCGCAGCAGCGACAGCCGCGCCTCGGTGCCTGGCGCCAGCAGCGCCACCTTGCGCAGGAGCTGGAGGTAGGAGCCGATGGCCCGCCCATTCACCGCCACCAACCGGTCTCCCGGGCGGATGCCGGCGGCGGCGGCCGGGCTGTCCTTGTAGACGTCCTTCACGAGGGGCGCGCGCCGCTCGCCGCCCTGGCCGTCGTCGTTGATGACCACGCCCAGCCAGCCGCGCTCCAGCTTCCCGTTCTCCCGCAGGTTGGGGAGCAGGTCCTTCACCAGGTTGATGGGCACCGCGAAGCCGATGCCCTGCCCCTGGCTGATGATGGCCGTGTTCACCCCCACCACCTCGCCCTTCATGTTGAAGAGCGGACCGCCGGAGTTGCCGGGGTTGATGAGGGCGTCCGTCTGGATGAAGTCGTCGAACTGGCCCACGCCCAGCACGCGCTCCTTGGCGGAAATCATCCCGTGCGCCACCGAGTGGTCCAGGCCGAAGGGGTTGCCGATGGCCACCACCCAGTCCCCCACCTCCAGCCGGTCCGAGTTCCCCAGGTAGAGGGCCGGAAGGTCCTCCGCCTCGGCGCCGTTCAGCCGCAGCAGGGCCACGTCGGTGGAGGCGTCGCGGCCCACCACCCCGGCGGAGAACTCGCGCCCGTCCGACAGCCGCACGGCAATCTGCCGCGCCCCGGCCACCACGTGGTTGTTGGTGAGCACCAGGCCGTCCGGCGTCAGCACGAAGCCGGAGCCGGTGGCCTTCTTCATCCCCGACAGCCCGCTGTCGCGCGGGGCCACGGTGGTGATGTTGACCACGCCCGCCTCCACCGCGCGAATCAGCGGTGCCAGCGACGTGGGGGGCACGAAGCCGGGGATGCCCGGATCATCCCCGGTGCGCTCCCGCCACAGCCCCGGGCCGGCGGCGGAGCGGCCATCGCCCCCTGTCTGAGAGGCGAACCAGGCGGCATGCTCGCGCACCCGCGCCTTGAGCCATGAGTCGAGCGGACCCTCGTCGGCGCCCGCCACGGGGGCGAGCGCCAGCACGAGCAGGACGGAAAGCAGACGGGAGGACACGGGGCGGCAGCTTACACGGCGGGCCATGGCGTCCGGTGGCAACAGCCGCCCCGGCTGCCCCCTTCCCGAGCCGGAGCGGCCAGGCCCGTCAGGCCTGGGCCGGGGCGATGTACTTGGCAACCTTCACCCGCGCGGGCCGGATGATGCGCTCCTTCAGCCGGTAGCCCGCGCGCACCTCGGCGACCACCTTCTGGTCGTCATCCGGGGTGGTGGTGATTTCCATGTCCGTGGCCTCGGCCACGTTGGGGTCGAAGGGCCGGCCCACCACCTGGAGGCGCTCGATGCCGGTGCCCTGCACCTTGGCCAGCAGCGCGTCGCGAATCATCCGCACGCCCTGGGCCAGCGGAGAGGTGTCCTGGGCGCTCGCGGCGAGGCACCGGTCCAGCTCGTCGATGGCCTCCAGCAGCGTGGTGGCCACGTTGCCACGCTCCACGTCCATCATCCGGTCGCGCTCGCGGGTGAGCCGCTGCTTGAACTCCTCGCGGTCCCGGTTCACGTCCTGGTAGGCGCGGGCGAGCTGGTCATACTTCTTCCGGGTGGCGTCCAGGTCCGCCCGCAGCTGCTCCTTCTCGGCGTCGACCGGGGGAGCGGCGGCCTCCGCGCCCTGGGACTGCTGCGGGGAAGGCTCACCAGCGCCCGAGGCGGGTCCTGGGCCGTTGGCGGTCTGGGCCTGCTGGGTTTCCGGAGCTGCGTCGGTGCGGGGGTTGCCGGCCATGTCGAACCTGAGGCGGTGGTGGGTGCGCGGTGCGCGGTAATGGGTGGTTGGTGCCCCGAACGTAACCGCGGCGGCCCACCTGTCAACGCGGGAGGCGCTAATGCTGCTGCGGGGCGGAAGGGGGTTCGGCCATGAAGCCGTGGTCCACCTGGCCGGTCACCTCGTCGATGATTTCCACCTGCGCGGCGCGCAGCGAGTAGTAGAGGAGCCAGCGCTCCGCCGCCGTCAGGGTGCCCGCGGGCAGGGCCTCTTCAATCTCCTGCACCGTGAGCCGCCCTTCCTTCAGCCCCTTGGCGAAGAGGGCCTTCCGGGCCATGTAGCTCTTGCCGATCCTGTTCTCCACGGCGACGCCTCCTTTCGCGCACAAGATAATTTCGCCCACCGCACACCGCAGGCAGTCGCGGCGCCGGTGGGCGAAGGCACGCCCGCGCGGCAGGCGGCCGGGCGTGACTCAGGAGTCCAGGGACGCCTTGGTGCTGTGCTGCGTGGGGGGCGCCGGCTCCTCTCCGCCTCCCACATCCACGGGGTGCGCGGAGACGACCTGACGCGCCTCCGGGTGCAGCAGGCCACGCTGGGCCACCACCTTGGGGCCGAGAATGGCGGACATCGTGTCCTCCTCGATGACCTCCGTGGCCAGCAGCCGGGCCGCCAGGGCCTGCACCTTGTCCTTGTGGGTAATAAGCACGTTACGGGCCCTGTCCAGCGCCTCGCTGACGAGCTTGCGGACCTCCTCGTCAATCATCCGCGCTGTCTGCTCGGAGTAGCTGCGGGACTCCGGCACGCCCGCGGAGCGCAAGAAGGCCGGCCCGTGGTCGGCGCTCAGGGCCACCGGGCCCAGGGTGCTCATGCCGTAGTCGCGCACCATCAGCCGGGCCATCTCCGTGGCCTGGCGGATGTCGTTGGCGGCACCGGTGGAAATCTCCCCGATGAAGATTTCCTCCGCGGCGCGGCCGCCCATCATCCCCGCCATCTTGTCGCGCAGCTCGTCCAGCGACATGAGGTAGCGGTCCTCCAGCGGCAGCGACATGGTGTAGCCCAGCGCCGCGAGGCCGCGGGGGATGATGGACACCTTCGTCACCCGCTCCGCGTGCGGCATCATCCAGCCCACCACCGCGTGGCCCGCCTCGTGGTGCGCGACGATTTCCTTCTCGCGCTCGTTCATGCGACGGTTCTTCTTCTCGAGGCCCGCCACCACGCGTTCAATCGCCTCCTCGAAGTCCGCGCGCATCACCGCGTCGCGGTTGCGGCGCGCGGCCAGCAGCGCCGCCTCGTTCACCACGTTGGCCAGGTCCGCGCCGGCGAAGCCCGGCGTGCGCGAGGCAATGGACTTCAGGTCCACGTCCGGGCCCAGCTTCACGCCCTTCGAGTGGATCTCCAAGACGCGCTCGCGGCCCCGCTTGTCCGGCCGGTCCACCAGCACCTGCCGGTCGAAGCGGCCCGGGCGCAGGAGCGCGCTGTCCAGGATTTCGGGCCGGTTGGTGGCCGCGAGGATGATGAGGCCCGCGCGGCTGTCGAAGCCGTCCATCTCCGCCAGGAGCTGGTTGAGCGTCTGCTCGCGCTCGTCATGGCCGCCGGCGACGCCCGCGTTGCGGCTCTTGCCGATGGCGTCCAGCTCGTCGATGAAGATGATGCACGGCGCCTTGGCGGTGGCCTGCGCGAACAAGTCCCTCACGCGGGCCGCGCCCACGCCCACGAACATCTCCACGAACTCGGAGCCGGAGAGGCTGAAGAAGGGCACGCCCGCCTCGCCCGCCACCGCGCGCGCCAGCAGCGTCTTGCCGGTGCCCGGCGGGCCCACCAGCAGCACGCCCTTGGGAATGCGGCCGCCCAGGCGGCGGAACTTCTCCGGCGTCTTGAGGAACTCGACGATTTCGCGCAGCTCCTCCACGGCCTCGTCCACGCCGGCCACGTCCTTGAAGCCCACGCCGGTGTCGGCCTCGGCCTGCACCTTCGCGCGCGTCTTGCCGAAGCTCATGACGCTCTGCGGGCCCTGGCCAATGCCGCCGGCCACCCTGCGCATCATGAAGGACCAGAAGAGGAAGAAGAGGCCCAGCGGCAGCAGCCATATCCATAGCGCCTCGCCCAGGCCGGACTGGGGCACCGCCTCGAACTGGATGCCCTTCTCCTGCAGCAGCGGGACGAGCGTCTCGTCACCGGGGACGCGGTACGCCATCCACGGCAGGGCGCTGGGCTCGCTGCGCAGCGCGCGGTCCCCCGACGGGGACGGCGGCGGCTGCTGCGCCGTGTCCTTGAGGAAGCCCTTCACCCACTCGTTGGAAATCTGGACCCGGCTGAAGTTGCCGGCCTCCACGGCGTCGCTGAACTGGCTGTAGCTCACCCGCCGCACGCCCGCGTCCTGGAACACGTTTCGGAAGAGCAGGAAGCCCAGGACCAGCAGCAAGATGTAGCCCAGCGGCGAGCCGAGCTTGAAGCCCTTCCCCGGTGTCGGGGAGGGCTTGTCCGTCTTCTTCCCGCGCGGGCCCATACCCGGCGGCAAATCCTGTGGCTTCATCGTCGGCACGCTCGCCCTCCCCCTCCCCCACACATGGACACCCTGCCCACGTGGTGGCACCCCTGGCTGTGGCCAAAGATGTTCACCGTCGCCATACCGTCAACCCGGCAGGCGGGCTTCACCCGAGGTGGAGGCCTTTGCGCCGGATCAGCGACAGCGCGTGAGATACAGCGGTTGGCTGGTGAACTCCGAGCCCAGCAGGTAGCCGTTTCCGTCCTGTAGAAAGGTAATGGCCTCGGCCTGCGCCTGGCTCGCGCCCGGCACCTCGACGACCTGCCCCTTCAAGAGGTCTTCCAGTCGGGTGGCGTCCGGCTGGCGCACCTCCCACACGCGTGTGTAGGTGCGCAGCAGCAGACGCTGGCCGGAGGGGTGGAGCGAGGCGGCGGTGGTGGCCCGGTCCAGTCCCTCGGGCACCTCCAGCGTGCCCAGCTTCGACGCCTGGACGGACGCGCCCGGCCGCAGTCCGTCCAGCGCGTAGACGTTGCCCAGCGAGGCGCGCGTCTTGGTGATGACGGCCAGCCGCCCCGAGCGCGCGTCCGCGACCAGCGACTCGGCGTCGTGCGCGCCATCCGGGTACGTGAAGGACAGCACCTCCACCGTCACGGTGGCGTCGGTGAGCGACTCGGGCTCGGGCAGCCGGTAGAGGCGCACCACGTCCCGGCGCTCGAAGTTGTCGCCGATGTCCGCCAGGAAGACGCACGGGCGCGAGTCGCCGGGGGCGCAGGGGCCCACCGTCACGTCCTCGATGTCCCGGGGCTGCGCGCCGGTGAGCGTCAGCCGGGCGCGCACGGCGCCCGCCTCGTCCAGGGCGAAGAGCATGAAGCCGTTGCCGGAGTCGTTGTGCGCCCAGAAGACCCCCGGGTGGCGCTGGCTGGCGGCCAGGCCGGACAGCTCCGGCAGCACGTCCGGCACGGTGCCCGTCTCGCGAGGCTCGCCATACAGGGTGCAGCCGGGCACACCCACCGCGGCCACCTGCGCGCCGGCGTCGGGGGCGGCGTCCGCGGCCGGCACGGGCTTGGAGCGCGAGCAGGCGGCGAGCACGGCCAGCGCCCAGGCGCAGACGCAAGCCAGGACCTGGCGGGTCGGCACGTCAGGAGTCCAGGTCGAGCAGCTTCGCCAGCGTCTTCGCGTCCGCGTCCGGGAAGCGGTAGTTGGCCATCTCCTCCAGCGTCACCCAGCGGTGGTCATGCACGCGCAGGTGGCGGATGTGGGACTCGGGCTCCGCCAGCCGGCAGTGGAAGACGCGGAAGTCGATGTCGTAGGTCGGGTACTCGTGATGGGTGTGCATGGCCTGCTCGAGCACATGCACGGCCACGCCCATCTCCTCGCGAATCTCCCGGGCGAGCGCGGCCGCGTCGTCCTCACCCTCCTCCACGCGGCCGCCCGGGAACTCCCACAGCAGGGGCAGGGACGCGGTGGGGGGGCGCTGGGTGATGAGGTAGCACCCCCGCTCGTTCTGGAGCATTGCGCCGACGACGCGGATGTGACGGCGGGCCATTCGCTTCTCCTGTCTCCTGGGCAGGGGGCTGGGGAGGGGCGACGTAACACAGCCCCCGCCCCGCGCCAATGCCACTGCACCCCGCTGGCCACCGTGCACATGACCTGGCGGGGTGGCCACCCCTGGTCCCCCGGCCGTCCCCTTCCCGGGGGCGGGTGGGGCTCACAAACCGGGTCCGGGCGTCCCATGCCACTGTTCGAGGCCGTGCGTCGGGCGCTGGCCATGTGGTGAATTGGATGACGGACGGGCCGGATGGAGTCATGCTCGGGGCCATGACGACGAGTCGGAGGGAAAAGGCCGAGGTGCTCGGCGCGGCACTGAAGGCCGCCCGCCAGCAGGCGGGGCTCGGCATGGAGGAGGTCGCCGAGCGGCTGGAGATTCCCGTGGAGGTCCTCGCCCGGGTGGAGCGGGGGGTCATGGTGCCCACCATCTCCACGCTGACGCGGCTGTGCGTGATCCTGAAACTCGACCCGGACACGCTGCCCGAGCTTCCGGAGATGACGGACTGATAGCTCCCGGTAGCGCCCCCCTCCTCCCCCAGGCGACGCCTCGCCCTGGTGACGTGGGGCCTCCTTCCGTCCGCCCGGCGGAACGGCGATGATTTTCGGGTTCTGAACGGACGACGGATTTGTCCCGACTCCGTTCCCTCCTTCGATGCGTTGTCCCACCTGTCACCGTCGTGTGGCGGAGCGCTGTCCCCTCCATCCCACGGCCGAGCCACGTCCTCCGGTAGCCCCGGCCCGGGCTCCGGAGGTGCCGGGCTTCGCCGTGGCGGGCGCCCTGGGGCGTGGCGGCTTCGGGCGCGTCTTCTCCGCGAGGCGTGAGGTGGACGGGCGCGAGGTGGCCCTGAAGGTGCTGGAGCCCCTGGCCAGCGAGCGCCTGGGGCGGGAGCTGGAGGCGCTGCGCCGCATCGGTCCGCCCGCCGCGCCGGAGCTGCTGGGCGAGGCCACGGCCCTGACGGGCGAGCCCGTGGTGGTGATGGAGCGCATCGACGGGCTCACGCTCGCGCGCAGGCTGGCCGAGCTGTCCGGTGCGGGCGCGCTGCCGTGGACGGAGGCCGCGCCCCTCATGCGCTCGCTGGCGGAGGCCGTGGGCCATGTGCACGCGGCGGCCGTCGTCCACCGGGACTTGAAGCCGGAGAACGTGATGCTCGCTGGCGCGCGGCTCGTGCTCCTGGACTTCGGCCTGGCGCGGCTGGGTGCGGCGGATGATGTGGAGGCGCCCGCCCCCACCCTCACCCGGACCGGCCAGCGCCTGGGCACCCATGAGTACATGGCGCCCGAGCAGTGCCGGGATGCGCGGACCCTGGATGGGCGGGCGGACCTGTACAGCCTGGGCGTCGTCTTCTTCGAGCTGCTGTGTGGCCGGCCGCCCTTCGTGGGTGACACGGCCGCGGTGCTGCAAGGCCACGTCTCGCGCCGGCCGCCTTCGCTGAAGGAGCTGGCGCCGTGGCCGGTGCCCGTGCAGGTGGAGGCGCTCGTGCAGCGGCTCCTGGCGAAGGACCCGGAGGCGCGTTTCCCGAGCGCGGCGGCGCTGGTGGATGCGCTGACTCGGATGCCGGACGCTGGCGCGGAGACGCTGGGAGCGGTGGACACGCGCTCCGCTCCCGTGAGGGCAGGAGCCGCGCCCCCGGAACCTTCGGGCGAGGCGAAGGGGCCGCGTCAGGTGGCGCTGCTCGGCGTGAAGACGCCGATGGATGTGCCCGCCATGCTCGAGCAGGTCGCCGCGTCCGGAGCGGCGCTGGCTCGGGTGGAGGCGGGGCTCGCCATCTTCGCCTTTCCTCATGCTCCGGATGTGGAGGCAGGGCTTCGCGCCGCTCTCGAGGCCTCGGAGATGCTGGGACCGGTGCTGCCATCCGGCTCACTGCGCGCCATCCACTGCGCGTCCCTTCGCGTCCGCGAGCGCGGCGGCCGGATGACGGTGGGGGGCGCCGCGCTGGAGCGTCCTGAGAAGTGGTGGCCTGCTCCCACGTTGGCTGACTCCCCTGCCCTCACGTCCGAGGCCCGCGCCTGCCTGGGTGATGCTCCCACCGGACGCACTCCGGCGCCGGAGGTGGTGCTGCCCTCCATCGATGACCTCCTGGGCCGCGAGGCGGAGCTGTCCTGGCTGCGCGAAGGGCTCGCACGTGTGCGGGACAGCGGAGCGCCGGCCCTGCGGACCCTGCTGGGCGAGGAGGGACTCGGCAAGACGCGCCTGCTGGCCGCATGGCACCGCGAGCTGCGGAGCACTCCGGGTGTGTCCGCCCTCTTCGTGGAGGCCCTTCCGGACGAGGGCAGCGCGAGCGAGAGCGGCCTGCGCAACCTCATCACCATCCTCCTCGGGCTGCCGCCGTCGACACCTCCTGACGAGGCGGTGCGATGCCTCCTCGCCGACGCGGGGGACGCGGCCACGGCACACCCCGCCGCGCGCAGGCAGCACATCGCCCGCGCGCTGGCCTCGCGGCTGTGGCGGCTCGCGGCGGAGCGTCCGCTCGTGCTGCTCGTGGACGACGCCCACACGCTGGACCCCACCGCGCTGGACGCGCTGGAGCTGGCCACGCTGGCGGGTGTGCACGCTCCGCTGTACGTGCTGCTCGCCGGGCGGCACCGGCTGCTGGGGCTGCGGCCCTACCTGGGCGAGCGCGCCAGGGACTCCGCGCAGCGGGACCTGCCCCCGCTCGATGAAGGTGCCGCCCGCGAGCTGCTGCGCCAGTTGCTGCGCCCCGTGGACCTCATCGCCGAGGGCGTGCTGCGCGAGCTGGTGGACCGGTGCGAGGGCTCCCCCCTGCGCATGATGGAGACGGTGCGCGTGCTGCGGACGGCCGGAGCCATTCGCGCGCAGGCGGGCGGAGGCGCCTGCCTGGCGGCGGATGCGCTGCATTCGCTGGCCCTGGACAGCCCGCGTCCGGACGAGCTGCTGGCGGAGCGGAGCCTGGCGGCCCTGCCCTCGGGGCTGCGCTCCGTGCTCCAGGTGGCGGCGCTGCTCGGGGACGAGGTACGGCTGGAGGAGCTCTCCACCACCCTCGCGAACCTGGACGCCGAGACGGCGCTGGACCTGTCGCTGGACCCCGGCGTGGCCCTGGAGCGGCTGGCGCGAGCCGGCCTGGTGGAGCCTCGCGGCCCCCGGCGCTGGCGCTTCGAGCACGCCACCCTGCGCGAGGCCTTCGGCGCCCAGCTCCCCACGGCGCTCAGGCGGCGCATCTGCGCGGTGGCGCTGAAGGCCCTGCCCCAAGCGGCCGCGGCGAGAAGGGCCCGGCTGGCGGAGGCCGCGGGAGACGTGGCGCAGGCGCTCGCGCTCCACCGGATGCTGGCTGAGTCCGCTCGCCGTGCGCACCGGCTGCTGGAGGCGGAGCGTCACTACTCCTCGGCCCTGGAGCTGCTGCCGCGCGGAGACGGCACGGTCCGCCTGGACCTGCTCTCCGGCCGGGGCCGGGTGCGCTACCGGCTGCAGCGCATCGACGACGCGCTGGCGGACCTGCGCGCCGCGCGTGCGCTGGCGGAGTCCCACGGTGACGTGGTGCGCGAGGCGGACCTGCTGCTGGAGGAGGCCACCGCGCTGGACTGGCAGGATGACCCGGAGGGCTCCACGGCCCTGCTGGAGCAGGTCCTGCGCCGGCTGGAGGACGCGGTGCCTCCGGAGCTGGCGGCGCGCCATGCGCTGGCCCAGGCGCGCGTCGTCGTGCGGAGGGAGGACATCACCGGCGCGGTGCCGCCGCTCGAACGTGCCGTGGAGGCGGCGCGGGCCGGCGGTGACGCGGAGACGGAGGCCATCGCCCTGGCGATGCTCGGCGCGATGCTGGCGTGGACGGGCCGCCTGGAGGAGTCGGCGCGGCGCTTCGACGAGGCGATTGCGCTCTGCGAGGCCACGGGCGACACGCTGCACCTGGGCGTGGCGCTCAACAACCGGATGGTGCTGCGCGTGCAGCACCGGGACGTGGAGGGAGCCCGCGCGGACCTGGAGCGCGCGGTGTCCCTGGGGCGCGAGCTGGGCAACGTGCAGATTGAGCGGACCTCGGCCTTCAACCTGGCGTTGCTGCTCGGCTACCAGGGACGGGCGGCGGAGGCCCTGCCCCTGGCACGGCGGGCCGGCGTGCTCAGCCAGCGCTTCTTCCCGGGCTCCATGGCGCAAGACGCACTGCTGGTGGCGCGCCTGTGCTGCGAGCTGGGTGACATGGCGGAGGCGGCGCGCCAGCTCACGTGGATGGAGGAGCCCTCCACCCAGGCACGATTGCTTCCAGGGGACGGGCTCATGTTGTCGGTGGTCCGCCGCGTCGTGGCCGAGGCACGGGGCGCACTGCCCTACGGCGCGGCGGAGTGGGCCGGACTGGTGGAGGCCGCACGGCAGCAGGCCACGCCGGACGAGCGGCTGGAGGTCCTCGTCTGGGCGGCGCGCGCGGCCCGGGCGGCCGGTGACGAAGCAACGGTGCGGGCCCGGGCGGAGGAGGTCGAACAGACCGTGCACGAGGCGCCCCTCTGGACGGAGCGCGTGCGTGCGTTGGTGACGGAGGCCCGCGGAACGTCCCAGGCGGCCCCGGCCGTGCTAGCAGGCGTGTGACGACGCGGAGACGGAGGGTCCATGGCCGGAACGCCCCCACGTGACGATGCAGCTCCCGGGGCGGAGGTGTCCCTGTACGGCGATGAGCTGGAGCCCGGAGCGCTGGTGGGGACCTGGGTGGTGGAAGGCCGCGTCCATGCCGGAGTCACCGCGTGGCTCTATCGCGCCAGCCACATCTCCACGCGGTCCCCCGCCGCACTGAAGGTGCTGCGCGCCGAGTACAACCACGTGAGCGAGGTGCTGCGCCGCTTCAAGCAGGAGGCGGACACACTCCAGGCACTGCGCCACCCGAACATCGTGGAGGTGCTGGAGTACGGCGAGCTTCGCGATGGCCGTCCCTGGCTTGCCATGGAGTGGCTGCCAGGAGAGAGCATCGACCGGTGGCTCGCGCATCGCGGCCCCTTCTCCACCGCGGAGGCGCTCACGGTGATGGAGGAGCTGGGCGGGGCGCTGCACCTCGCGCACCTCCAGGGCGTGCTGCACCGCGACCTCAAGGCGCAGAACGTGATGGTCATCCCGCGCGCGGAGGGCTTCACGGTGAAGCTGGTGGACTTCGGCATCGCCCGGGTCCAGGTGCCCGAGGGACTCTCCGGCCTGACGAGCGCGGGCGCGGTGCTGGGCACTCCGGTGGCGATGGCGCCGGAGCAGATCCGCGGGCAGGCCGTGGACGCGCGCACGGACCTGTATGCCCTGGGCGTGCTGCTCTACCAGCTCCTCACGGGGCGGCTCCCGTTCGAGGGCGCGAGCGCGGTGGAGGTGGAGGAGCAACACCTGCATGCCCCACCTCCGCGGCTGGGCGAGCGCGTCCACGCGCCCCCCGCGCTGGAGGCCGTGGTGCAGCGCTGCCTCGCGAAGCGCCCCGAGGAGCGCTGGCCTGACGTGCCCACGTTCCTCGACGCCCTGCGCGAGGCGCTCGCCCCGGCCGCGTCCACTCCATGGGCCGCCGGCATCTACGTGGACGTGCGGTTCCCGGAGTCACACGAGGAGCCCTCGGACGAGGACCTGGACGCGAGAGACGCGGCCCTGGACGCGGCCCGAGACACGCTGGACGCCGCGGGCTGGAGATTCGCGCTGGAGGGAGGCAACGCCCTCCTCGCCTGGCACGCGCTGCCCGAGGGACACGAAGCCCGGGCCCATGCGCTGGCGGACACCCGAGCGCTCGCGGAGCAGGCCCTCACCCAGGCCCGTGACGCGGCCAGCTCCGCCGTCCAGGTGTGGCTCTACGCGCATGCAGCCCCGAGCGAAGTCACACCGGATGCCCGGGGCCGGCCCAGGCTCGCGGGGGGTGAGCTGCTACGGCTGGAGCGCTGGGCCACCGGCGGCACGCCGGGCACGGTGACGTGGGCCGGAGGCGGTCTTCCGGGCTGAAGCCCCTCCCCGCTCAACCCACGAGGCGGGGCGCCTCGAACGGACGCAGGCTCTCCTCGATGAAGCGCACGAGCGTGGACGTCAGCCGCTTCCGCTCCGCGCGCTCCCCGAAGAAAACCGCCAGCTCGATCTCCTCCAGCTCCGGGAAGCCGTCCTCGACGGACAGGTGGGTCAGCCCTCCCGTCACGGCGCTCTCCGGCAGGATGGCGACACCCAGGCCCGCCTGCGCCGCCGCGATGACACCCATCACGCTCTCGCTCGTGTAGAGGACGCGCCACGGGCGCCCGATGGAGTCCAGCGCCGCGAGCCCCCGTGAGCGGAAGATGCAGGGCGGCGGCAACGAGCAGAGGGGGACCACGGACGTGGCGTCGACGCGGAAGTCCTGCGCGGCCGCCCAGCGCAGCCGCTCCCGGCGGACGATGCGCCCTCCATGGCGGGGAGCGTTGGGCCGGCAGATCACCAGGTCGAGCTCCCCCCGCCGGAGCAGCTCGAGCAGGTTGTCGTTCAGCCCGACCTTCACCTGGATGTGGACCCGGGGGTACGCCTGCGTGAAGCGGGAGAGCACCACCGGCAGGTGCTGCGGCACGAAGTACTCCGCGACGCCGAGCCGCACCTCCCCCTCGTTGCTCGGCTCGGCGAAGCGCTGCACCGTCTCGTCGTTCAACCGGAGAATCTGCCGCGCGTAGCTCAGCAACAGCTCTCCGTCGCGCGTCAGCAGCGGCGAACGGCTGCTCCGGTCGAACACCTGCCGCTCCAGCAGGTCCTCGAGCCGCTTGATGCGGATGCTCATCGCCGCCTGCGTGCGGCCGAGCCTCGCCCCCGCGGCCGTGAACCCACCCACGTCGACGATGGTCACGAAGGTCCGCAGCAGGTCCATGTCCAGATCGGTGTAGCCCACGCGCCGCATATGCAGGGCTTATTTCGATGATGTCAACTATCAATGATGAATATCGCGAGAGGACCGCATGCTCTCCTCCGCACGGTGCACCCCACCGATTCCCCACGAGGAAAGCCATGAAGGCCGTCGCCTACCGTCAGTCGCTGCCCATCGACCATCCGCAGAGCCTCATCGACGTCGAGCTGCCCGACCCGAAGCCCACGGGCCGTGACCTCCTGGTCCGCGTCGAAGCCATCTCCGTCAACCCGGTGGACTTCAAGATTCGCGTCCGTGCCGACCCCAAGGGAGAGAACAAGGTCCTCGGCTGGGACGCCGCGGGAACGGTGGTCGCGGTGGGCCCGGAGGCCACGCTGTTCAAGCCGGGCGACGCGGTCTACTACGCCGGCGCGCTGGAGCGGCCCGGCGCCAACTCCGAGCTGCACCTGGTGGACGAGCGCATCGTCGGGCGCAAGCCGAAGTCGCTGAGCATGGCCGAGGCCGCCGCGCTCCCGCTCACCACCATCACCGCCTGGGAGCTCCTGTTCGACCGGCTGCGCGTGCCCAGGAGCACGCCCGCTGGCACGGGCTCGGTGCTCGTCATCGGTGGCGCCGGAGGCGTGGGCTCCATGGCCATCCAGCTCGCCCGGAAGCTCACGGGGCTGACGGTGATTGCCACCGCCTCGCGGCCGGAGTCCCAGGCCTGGGCCCGTGAGATGGGCGCGCACCACGTCGTCGACCACTCCAAGCCCTGGGCGGAGGAAGTGAAGCGCATTGCCCCGAACGGCGTGGAGTACGTGCTCGGGCTCACCAACACCGACGACCACTACGCGAGCATCGTCGAGGTCATCGCGCCCCAGGGCGCGCTCGGGGTCATCGACGAGCCCACGAAGATGAACCTCCTCGACCTGAAGGCCAAGAGCGCCTCCTTCCACTGGGAGCTCATGTTCACCCGGCACCGGTTCAAGACGCCGGACATGATTGCCCAGCACCAGCTCCTGAACGAGACGGCGGACCTGGTGGACGCCGGAGCCCTTCGCACCCCGGTCAAGGTCAACCTGGGCACCATCAACGCGGCGAACCTCAAGAAGGCCCACGCACTGCTGGAGACCGGCCGCACCATCGGCAAGGTCGTCCTCAGCGGCTTCTGAGCCAGCGTCCTCTTACCGTGGGAGCTCTCCTGCTTGACCGCGTCTTGCAGGCAAGTTACGTTTTTAACACTGTAACGGAAAATCAGCTTTCCACCAGCCCTCGTGTGTACCGGTCCCCTCGCCGGGCCATTGGCGCCTGGCGGGACCCATGACGGATGGGACGGTGGCAGCCCGGGACTCCAGGCCCCCTTGGAAGCCCTCCCCCACACCTGAAGGACGCAGGAGAGCCGCATGCTCAGCGAGACGCTTTTCCGAAAAGAGCTTGGCAAGGCCCTGAAGTCGAAGTCGACGCTGGCCCACCCCATCATGATGCAGCTCCTCCAGCCGAAGAAGGATCCGCGGCTGCTGCGGCTCTTCGCCATCCACACGTACCCGCTGACCCGCATGTTCGAGCGCTACGTCGCGGCGCTCTTCTACAACTGCCCCGTGCCCTCCTTCCGTCGCGACCTGGCGACGAACCTCTATGAGGAGGTGACGGGGGCGCTGTCGAAGACGGACGGCCATCTGGAGCTGATGCAGAAGTTCCTGCGCGCCGTCGGCATTTCCGACGAGGAGATGGCGCGCATCGAACCGGTGCGCGAGACGCGGGAGTTGATCGAGTTCCGCCGCAAGCTGGTGGAGGACCCCAGCCGGTACCACATGGGCGCCGCGGCCGTCATGATCGCCAGCGAGGGGCAGACCATCCAAAAGGAAAGCGGCATCGCCCCACACAAGGCACTGGCGGCGCTCTACGGCCTGTCCGACGACGACATCCAGTTCTTCACTGTGCATGCGGAGGAGGACGTGGATCACGTGCGAGAGGGATTCGACCTCGTCTGCGCCGTGTGCACGACGGAGCAGATGCAGCTGGAGGCCATCGACACGGTGCGGGAGACCCTCGAGCGGTTCTGGCGGCACTACGATGGCCTCCAGCGCGAGTACGAGCGTGGAGGTGGGGTTCTGGACGTGCGGCCCGCGGCCGGCGCCGGTGGCCTCGCATGAAGGCGCCCGAGGAGGGGGCGCCCGGAGCGCCGCCGTATCAACTCCGCTGGCTGGACCGGTTGGAGCCGGAGCACGCGAAGCGCTACCTCGAGCTCTATCTCCGCGTCCTGGAACGCGACAGCACGGTGGGCTTTGCCGGCCCGTTCGACGAGGCCACGGGGCAGAACATCGTGCGGCATCTGGACGCCGAGTTGCGCGCGCGGCGGGCCCACCTGCTGGTCGCCGAGGCCGGCGAGCGCTTCCTCTTCCAGGCCACGTGCATCCAGAGCGGCGCGCCCAACAACCGCCACATGGCCACCGTCTACCGGGCCATGGTGGATCCGTCCGAGCGAGGCCAGGGGTTGATGTGGCGGACCCTGCCCGCCTTCATCTCCAAGTTCCGGGAGCTGGGTGTGGACGTCGTGACGCTCGACGTGCGCGAGGGCTCTCCCGCGGAGCAGGTGTGGAGGCACATGGGCTTCAAGCCCTATGGCGTCCTCCCCGACTACGCACGCGTCCACGGCAAGAGCTACGCGGGCGTCTACATGTACATGACGACGCCGGAGTTGGTGGAGATCGTGCGCAAGCGCAACCTGCTGTGAGGCGGAGCCCCACCCATTGAGAGCCACGTGTCCATGAAGAACAACCTCCTCACGCCGCGACATTCTCCCGATGAGTGGGACTGGAGCCTTCCGCAAGGCGTCCACTGGCCCCGGAATACGGGGACGCTCATGGACATGGTGGGCAACACCCCCCTGCACCGCATCAGCCGTCTGGCTCCGGACCTGGAGCCGGGCACGGAGCTGCTCGCCAAGCTGGAGATGTACAACCCGGGTGGCTCCATCAAGGACCGGCCCGCCACGATGATGCTCTACGAAGGGCTGCGCACCCAGAAGCTGCGGCCCGGGATGACCATCCTCGAGTCCACGTCGGGCAATACGGGAGTGTCCCTGGCCATGCTCGGCGCGGCCCTGGGCTTTCCCGTCAAGCTCTGCCTGTCCGCCGGCGTGAGCGACGAGCGCAAGCGCCTGCTGCGGGCCCTGGGCGCAGAGCAGGTGCACACAGACCCGGCACTGGGCTCGGACGGCGCCATCCACAAGGCCCTGGAACTCTACGAGGAGGCTCCGGAGCGCTACTTCAAACCGGACCAGTACAACAACCCGGCCAACGTCTGGGCCCACTATCTCTCCACGGCTCCGGAAGTCTGGGAGCAGACCCAGGGACGCGTCACTCACGTCGTGGCCGCCATTGGCACGTCCGGCACGGTCATGGGAACGGGCTGGGGGCTGCGGGTCCGCAATCCACGCATCCAGGTGGTCGCGGTGGAGCCTGACCGGAAGGACCACGCTCTGTCCGGAATGAGGCACCTGCCCTCCACGATGCGCCCGGGAATCTACCGGGAACAGGGCTTCGACCGGCTGATTCGCGTCTCCACGCAACGAGGCATTGAAACGGCGCGGGCGCTGGCCCAGCGGGAAGGCCTCGTCGTGGGCGCGACGTCGGGCGCGGTCCTCGCGGCGGCGATGGACGTGGCACGCGAAGAAGCGGCCGCATGCGTCGTGTGCTTTCTCAATGACAGTGGGGAGCGCTATCTGAGCGACCCGCGCTGGAACACGTAGCCCCACGAGGAGCCTGTAACAGTTCGCAACGAATCAATAACGAACACGTCACAACGCCCGCCCAGAGTGCCACCTCGCCGCTTCGATGCCGCGACGGGAGCTGGCCCAGGCCGAGGCCCCGCCCCGTCACAAGGAGAGTCCTATGCAGGGAGTCCCGAGATGGGGCGCGCTCGCCGCGCTCGTGTTCCTCACCACCGCCTGCGGAGCCAGCAGGCCGGAAGGCTGGAGTGACGAGACGCACGGCAAGAGCGCCCAGGCCGCGTATGACGTCGTCTTCCCATCCGACAAGGTCCAGCGGTTCGACATCGTCATCTCGCCCGAGAACTGGCAGGCGATGCAGGACGACATGACGGACATGCTGGGCGCCTTCGGCTCGGGCGGAGGGCCGGGCGGTACTCCCCCGGGAGGAGGCCCCGGCGGCGGGATGACTCCGCCCCCGGAGCTCACCGCGGCCTGCCAGGACAAGACCGCGGGCGCCGAGTGCAGTGCCACCCTCAATGGCACCACCTTCACGTCCACGTGCGCCAAGGGCCCGGATGGGGCGACGCTGCTCTGCGTCCCCCAGGGCGGACCCGGCGGAGGCATGCCGGGTGGAGGAGGCATTCCGGGGGGCGGTAACGCGGACCTCATCCCGCGCACCCCGGTGTACGTGGAGTCGACGGTCCACTTCGAGGGCAAGACGTGGTGGAACGTGGGCATCCGCCTCAAGGGCAACTCCACCCTGTCGCAGACGTGGCGCTCGGGCGTGGGCAAGCTGCCCTTCCGGCTCAACTTCGACAAGTTCGAGGACGAGCACCCGGGAATCGAGGGCCAGCACTTCTACGGCTTCAGCAAGCTCTCCTTCTCCAACAACCAGGGGGATGCCTCACTCATCCGGGACAAGGTGGCCTCGGACACCTTCCTCGCGGCCGGGATTCCGGCGCCCCACACGGCGTTCGCGGCCGTGTACGTGGACCACGGTGACGGGCCCGAGTACTTCGGCCTCTACACGCTGGCCGAGGACCCGCAGAAGTCCCTGCTCAGGACCCATTTCGGCAACGACACCGGCGCGCTCTACGAGGCGGACGGCACGGGCGCGAAGTGGGTGACGTTCGACCAGGAGTCCTTCGGGGCGGAGTCCGACGCCGCCGAGCAGGGCTGGGAGAGCGTGGAGGCCGCCATCACCGCGCTCAACTCCAGCCGGAGCGATGCCGAGGCCTGGCGCACGCGTCTGGAGGCGCGGCTCGACGTGGAGGGCTTCCTCCAGTGGCTCGCCGTCAACACGGTGATGGTGAACTGGGACAGCTACGGAAGGATGTCTCACAACTACTACCTCTATGCCGACCCGAGCGACGGCGACCGGCTGCACTGGATTACGTGGGACCACAACCTGTCCATGACGTCCACCCAGGCGCTCTCGCTGACGTTGTCCGAGGTCACCGCGGACTGGCCTCTCATCCGCTTCCTCATGGATGACCCCGTGTACCGGGCGAAGTACGAGCAGTACGCCCGGGAGACGATTGAAGGCCCGCTCGCCGCGGCCACGATGCAGGCGCGCATGCGGCAGGCGCACGACCTCATCGCGCCCTGGGTGGTGGGTGAGAACGCCGAGAGGGAGGGCTTCACCTTCACCAGCGCGCAGCAGTTCGAGGACGCCCTCACCGGCGCCTCGGGCCTGCTCAAGCACGCCGAGCAGCGTGAGGCGGCGGTCCGGGCCACCTTCCCATGAGCCCGCCGGCCTGCACGGACACTTCCGCGATGAGGCACGCCTCCCTCGAATCAGACAACGAGCGGCGCTTCCAACCCGTGCACGTGATGGTGGAGGGCTTCCTGCGAGCCGTGCAGTCCTTCACCCAGCCCCTCGTCTACGCCGTCGAGCACCCGTATGCCTACACACGTACGACGTACTTCGACACGGAGGCGCTGGACCTGCTGGGCACCCGGGGCACGGGCTCCGCGCAGCGCCTGCGGCTGCGTGAGTACGCGGGGGCGGCGGCCCCCGGCCAGCCTCCCGTCCTGACCGGACCCAGGTTCCTCGAAATCAAGGTGACCTCCGGGGGGCGGCGCACCAAGTGCCGCTGCCCGGTGTCGGGGGACGAGGCGGACGCACTGCTGACCTGCGCACCGCTGCCCCACCTGAGCCCGGCGAGCGCCCTGCTCCGGCAGTCCACGCTCGACGCGGTGAAACCGTGGGTGACGGCCTGGTACCAGCGCACCACGTACGTGGCGCGTCACGAGGAGGTCCGCATCACCCTCGACGAGGGGCTCACCTACGCGCATCCGCCCCAGCCGGGCGGGGCCGTGGCTCCCGCGCGCCTGCTGCGGCGCGAGCCCAGGCCCCTGCTCGAAGTGAAGTGGAAGGGAGACGCACCCTCGTGGCTGGAGCAGGCCCTCCGTCCCCTCGCGCACTCGGAGACCCAGGCCTCGAAGTTCGAGGAGGGGATGCGTGCCCTCTTCGGCGGCACCCTGCCCTGAGCTGCCCCCGTCTCAGGTCCGCAGCCCGTGCCGGCGCAGCAGCCGGTACAGGTACACGCGGTCCATGTCCGCCGCGGTGGCGGCCTGGGAGACCTTGCCGCCGTGCAGCCTGAGGAGCGCGTCCAGGTACTCGCGCTCGAAGGCCTCCAGGGCGCGGCGGCGGGCCTCGGCATAGGGCAGCTTCGGGTCCACCGCGCTATGCAGGACGCCCTGGGGGCTCACCTCCTCCGAGATGGGCGGCATCGCGTCCTGGAAGACGAGGCAGCGCTCCAGGTGGTTGCGCAGCTCACGCACGTTGCCGGGCCAGGCCGCGTGCTGGAGCTGGGTGATGAACTCGGGCGTGCTCAGCGACGCCACCTGCTCGGGCGCGGCGCCGAGGAACGCGAGGATGCGCTCGGCGATGAGGGGAATGTCCTCGGGGCGCTCGCGCAGGGCGGGGATGACGATGCGCACCACCGCGAGCCGGAAGAAGAGGTCGGGCCGGAAGCGCCCCGCGTTCACCTCGGCGCGCAAATCCCGGTGCGTGGCGGCGATGACGCGCACGTTGACGGGCTGGTACGTGTTGGCGCCCAGGCGGCGGATCTCCCGGTCCTCCAGCACACGCAGCAGCTTGGGCTGGAGCTCGGCGGGCAATTCTCCAATCTCGTCCAGGAAGATGGTGCCGCCGTCGGCCTCCTCGAAGGCGCCCACGCGGCGCTGGAGCGCGCCGGTGAAGGCGCCCTTCTCGTGGCCGAACAGCTCGCTCTCCAGGAGGTTGCCGGGGATGGCGCCGCAGTCCACCGTGAGGAACGGACCCGCGGCGCGGGCGCTGGCGCGGTGGATGGCCAGGGCGGCGCGGCTCTTGCCCGTCCCCGTCTCGCCCTCCAGCAGCACGGTGGCGTCGCTGGCCGCGGCGCGCTCCATCAGCGCGAAGCTGCCACGCGTCACCGCCGCGGTGCCCACCAGGTCACCGAAGGTGCTTCGCTCGGAGATGAGGAGCCGGTTGCTCTCCGCGCTGAAGTCGAAGCGGAGGCTCACCCGGCCCAGGCGGAGCACGCTGCCGCCGCGCAGCCAGGCCTCGCGCACGTGGACGCCGTCCAGCACCGTGCCGTTGCGGCTGTCCAGGTCGCGCACGCGGGCGCCGTCCCGGTCGATCTTCACCTCGCAGTGGAAGCGCGACACGGTGGGCTCGTCGAGGACGAGGTCATTGAGCGCATGCGAGCCGATGGAGAAGGTGTCCGCGTTGGAGTCCTTGACGAGACCGGGCTGCGGCCCCTCCAGCACGGTGATGCGGAAGCGGCGGACGGCGCCGGCGAAGCCGGGTCTCCCCGTACCGGTGGGCCGGGTCTGCTGGACGTCCTCGGAGCCCTCGGGTGGACGGCCCGCTCCCGGGTGACGCTCGGAGTTGCTCATGGGCGGCACACGTTATCACGCTAGACTGTGGGCCCATGGCCTCCATCCACTTTCTCGGTGCCGCCGGCACGGTGACCGGCTCCAAATTCCTCCTCGAACACGACGGCCGGAAGGTGCTCGTCGACTGCGGTCTGTTCCAGGGTCAGAAGGAGCTGCGCCAGCGGAACTGGCAACCGCTCCCCCTCTCGCCCTCCAGCCTGGACGCCATCGTCCTGACCCACGCTCACATCGACCACACGGGCGACCTGCCCAGGGTGGTGCGCGACGGCTACGACGGCCCCGTGTACTCCACGCCCGGGACGAGAGACCTGGCCGCGCTGCTGCTGCCGGACTCGGCGCACCTGCACGAGGAGGAGGCGCGCTACGCGAACAAGGAGGGCTTCTCCAAGCACCACCCGGCGCTGCCGCTGTACACGGTGCCGGACGCGGAGCGGGCCGTGGGGCTCTTCGAGACGTTCGGCTACGAGCGGCCGAAGGAAATCCTCCCGGGCATCACCCTCACCTTCTACCGGGCGGGCCACATCCTGGGCTCGGCGGTGTGCATCTTCGACCTGAAGAGCACCCGGCAGCGGGTGGTGTTCAGCGGCGACCTGGGGCGCTACCACGCGCCCATCCTGAGAGACCCGCAGAGCGTGGCCTCGGCGACGACGCTGGTGGTGGAGAGCACCTACGGAGACCGCCAGCACAAGGAGACGAAGCCGATTGAATCGCTCCGCGAAGCGGTGATGGGCGCGTTCGAGCGCGGCGGCGTGGTGCTGATTCCCGCGTTCGCGGTGGGCCGGACGCAGGAGCTGCTCTACCACCTGCGCCAGCTGGAGGACGAGAAGCGGATACCCGTGGTGGACGTGTTCGTGGACTCGCCCATGGCGTGTGACGCGACGCCCATCTACCTGGCGCACCCGGAGGAGCACGACCTGGTGATGAAGTCGCGGATGGAGCGTGGGTCCTCCCCGCTGGCCACGCGGCGGACGAAGTTCGTCACCTCACCCCAGGAGAGTCAGCGGCTGAACCTGCACGAGGGCCCGGCCATCATCATCTCAGCGTCCGGCATGGCCACGGGCGGACGGGTGCTGCACCACCTGAAGCACCGGCTGCCGGATGCTCGCAACACGGTGCTGTTCGTGGGTTATCAGTCCGTGGGCTCGCGCGGGCGGCGGATGCTGGATGGGGAGAAGGAGGTCCGCATCCACGGGCAGATGGTGCCGGTGGCCGCGGACATCCAGTCGGTGAGCGGCTTCTCCGCGCACGCGGACTGGACGGAGACGATGCGCTGGATGGAGGGCTTCGAGTCGCCACCCCGGCAGACGCTGCTCGTCCACGGCGAGCCCGAGGCGCTGGCGGCCCTCCAGCAGCGGGTGCAGGCAAAAGGTTGGAAGACCCACGTCCCGAACTACCTGGAGAAGGTGGAGTTGGTTGGGTAATTCCCCGGCGAGCCCTGGTGCTATCTTCCCCGCGCCATGGCTCAGCCCCTCTTTTCCACGGTTTCCAACGAACTCGACTTCCCCGCGGACGAGCGCCGCATCCTGTCCTTCTGGAAGGAGCGCCGCATCTTCGAGCGCACGCTCGAGGGCCGCGAGGGAGCCCCCAGCTTCGTCTTCTACGAGGGCCCGCCCACGGCGAACGGCCTGCCCCACAACGGCCACGTCCTCACGCGCGTCATCAAGGACCTGTTCCCCCGCTACCAGACGATGCGGGGGCACTACGTCCCCCGCAAGGCCGGCTGGGACACCCACGGCCTGCCCGTGGAGGTGGAGGTCGAGAAGGAGCTGCGCATCCACGGCAAGGCGGAGATTGAACGCTACGGCGTGGAGCCCTTCACCGAGCGCTGCATCGAGTCCGTCTTCCGGTACACCACCGAGTGGGAGCGGCTCACCGAGCGCATCGGCTTCTGGGTGGACCTGAAGACGGCGTATGTCACCTATCACCGCAGCTTCGTGGAGAGCGTGTGGTGGGCGCTGTCCGAGCTGTACCGCAAGGGCCTGCTGTACCAGGGCCACAAGGTGGTGTGGTGGTGGCCGCAGGGCGGCACCGCGCTGAGCGCCGCCGAGGTGGGCCTCGGCTACAAGACGGTGGACGACCCGAGCGTCTACGTCGCCTTCCCGCTGCGTGACACGCCGGACACCGCGCTGCTCATCTGGACCACCACGCCCTGGACGCTGCCGTCCAACATGTACGCGGCCATCAACCCGTCCGTGGACTACGTCACCGTGGACGCGGGGGACCGCAAGCTCATCCTCGCCGCGGCGCTGCGGGAGGAGCTGGCGAAGAAGCTCAAGAAGGACCTGCCCGTGCTGGCCACGCAGAAGGGCAGCGAGCTGGTGGGCCGGCGCTACACCCCGCCCTTCGACCTCTACTTCAAGCGCGCCGGCAACGTGGAGCTGCCCCTCAAGGACGGCGGCACGGACGCGCAGGCGTGGCGCGTGGTGGGCGCGGACTTCGTCACGCTCGACAGTGGCACGGGCATCGTCCACACGGCGCCAGCCTTCGGTGAGGACGACTACGAGACGTTCCGCCGTGACAGGCCGCGCTTCGCCAACCCGGACGCGCTCGAAATCTTCTGCGCGGTGAAGCCGGACGGCACCTTCGTGGAGGACGTGCCCCTGGTTGCGGGCCGCTTCGTGAAGGAGGCGGACAAGGACATCCAGCGCGACCTGAAGGAGCGCGGCCTGCTGCTGCTCACCGAGCAGTACAAGCACGAGTACCCCTTCTGCTGGCGCGCGGACAACGACCCGCTCATCCAGTACGCCCGGCCCGCCTGGTACATCCGCACCACCTCGGTGAAGGACCAGGCCATCGCCAACAACCGCGCCGTCAACTGGGTGCCCGAGCACATCAAGGAAGGCCGCTTCGGCGACTTCCTCGCCAACAACGTGGACTGGGCCCTCTCGCGCGAGCGCTACTG
This sequence comes from Myxococcus sp. RHSTA-1-4, assembly GCF_020037125.1. GTDB lineage: Bacteria > Myxococcota > Myxococcia > Myxococcales > Myxococcaceae > Myxococcus. The sequence goes on along the minus strand of NZ_JAIQDG010000022.1, from coordinate 17,964 downwards.
GGGCACGCCGCTGCCCTTGTGGGTGCACTCGGAGACGGGAGAGGTGGAGGCCATCCCCTCTCTCCAGGCCCTGCGTGAGAAGCCGGGCAACAACCTGGCCGAGGTGGAGGCGGAGCTGCGCGCCTTCCTCGCAGGCAAGCCGCACGAGGCCAACACCGAGCACCTCATCGTCCACAAGCCGTGGATTGACAAGGTGACGTACGAGAAGCCCGGCACCCCGGGGCGCTTCCAGCGCGTGCCCGAGGTGGTGGACGTGTGGTTCGACTCGGGCTGCATGCCCTTCGCGCAGTGGGGCTTCCCGCACGCGCCGGGCTCGCGCGAGGTCTTCAACCGCACCTTCCCCGCGGACTTCATCTCCGAGGCCATCGACCAGACGCGCGGCTGGTTCTACTCGCTGCTGATGGTGAGCACGCTCGTCTTCGACGAGGAGACGCAGCAGCGCATGGGGCTCACGCCCCCGCGAGGCTGGCCGCAGCCGTACAAGAACTGCATCGTGCTCGGCCACGTCTCGGACAAGGACGGCAAGAAGGAGTCCAAGTCCAAGGGCAACTACACCCCGCCGGAGATCATCCTCGACGAGGTGCGCATGGACTTCGCGGTGCTGACCGCCGCGGAGGCCGGCGCGCCGGGCGAGGCCGGCGTGGTGCTCATCGCCCGCGAGGACCTGGAGGGCCTGGACCTCCAGGAGGGCGCCAAGGTGCAGCTCTTCCGTCCGGACCGGCCGGACACCGTCGTCACCGTCACGGTGAAGGCGCACAAGAAGCTCAAGCGCCGCGTGGCCCTGCTCGCCCCCGGTGCGCTTCAGGCGCTCGGCGTGGCGCCCTCCGCGCGCGGAGCGGACGTGATGCCGGTGGAGGTGCCCCGGCTGGCGGCCTCCGAGCGCGTGGTGCTGAGAGACCCGTCCACCCGCGCTCCCGGCGCGGACGCGTTCCGCTGGTTCTTCTTCGCGGCGAGCCCGTCCTGGTCCAACACGCGCCACTCGCTGGCGAACGTGCGGCTCCTGCAGAAGGACTTCCAGGTCAAGCTGCGCAACGTCTACTCGTTCTTCACCATCTACGCGAACATCGACGGCTTCAATCCGGCCGCGGGCAACGCGGACGCTTCCGAGGCGCCGTGGCTGGCCGTGCGGCGCAGCGAGGGCTGGCGCGAGGTGAAGGAGCGGCCGGTGCTGGACCGGTGGATTCTCTCGGAGGTGCAGTTCGCCCTCCGCGAGGTGTCCAAGGCCCTGGACACCTACCAGGTGTACGACGCCGCCCAGCGGCTGGTGGCGCTCGTGGACGCGCTCTCCAACTGGTACGTGCGCCGCGGCCGTCCGCGCTACTGGGCGCCCGGCTTCGAGCAGGACAAGCGGGACGCGTACTACACGCTGTACGAGTGCCTCACCACCATCGCCGCGATGTCCGCGCCCTTCATCCCCTTCTTCGCGGAAGAGCTGTGGAGCAACCTGGTGCGCAAGCCGTGGCCGGTGTCCCAGCCGGAGAGCGTGCACCTCGCGCGCTTCCCGGAGGTGGACGAGCGCCTCATGGACGAGGGGCTCGCGGCGGAGATGGGCGCGGTGCGCGAGCTGGTGTCGCTGGGCCTGAAGGTGCGCACGGACAACCGGCTCAAGGTGCGCCAGCCGCTGTCGCGCGCGGACGTCATCCTCGCGCGCAAGGAGCTGACGGAGCGCGTGGCGGTGTACCGCGACCTCATCGCGGACGAGCTGAACGTCCACGAGGTGCGCTTCCTGGAGCCGGGCAGCAAGGAGGCGGACGTGGTGCGCTACCGCGTGCGTCCCAACCTGCGCGCGGTGGGCAGCCGGCTCGGGCCCAAGCTGGCGCCGGTGCGCAAGGCGTTCGACTCGGCGGACGGCCGCGCGCTGCACGGTGAGCTGCTCCGGACGGGCCGCGTGGCGATGAACGTGGCCGGCGAGGACATGGTGTTCCCCGCGGAGGAGCTGGAGACGCTGGTGGAGGCGACTCCGGGCTACGCGGCGGCGGGCGCGGGCGTGGGCGTGGTGGTGCTGCACACCGAGCTGACGGAGGCGCTGGTGGACGAGGGCCTCGTGCGCGAGCTGCTCGCCCGCGTGCAGGGCGCGCGCAAGGACATGGAGCTGGGCTACACGGACCGCATCCGCCTCTGGGTGGACGGCGACGCCCGCGTGAAGCGGGTGACGGACGAGGCCCGCGAGCTCATCTCCCGCGAGACGCTGGCCTCCGAAATCCACGTCGGCCCCGAGGGTCTCACCGGCAGTGAGGAAGAGGTCAGCCTCAACGGACTGCCCGCGCGCATTCGGGTGGATCGGGGCTGAAATCGACGGGGGTGACGCGCCGCGAGGCAACTTTCTCGCGGCGCGTCGGAAAATAGGGGCGATTCTCGATTTCAGGGAAAGGACCATCGCCCCCCATGGTCGCCATCGCCCGAGCCTCCGCCCCCGCCCTCCGCCAGACGACCGCCGCCGCTTCGCCCACGCTCCGTGAGGGCTCGAAGGGCGCCGCCGTGGTGACGCTGCAAAACAAGCTCAAGGCCGCCGGCTTCAACCCGGGCGCCGCGGATGGCTCCTTCGGCCCCAAGACGGAGGCCGCGGTGAAGGCCTTCCAGCGGGCCCGGGGGCTCGCCGCCGACGGCATCGTCGGGCCCAAGACGTGGAGCGCGCTTAATGCCACGGCGTCTGCGGGTGGCTCGGGGCCCACGCTGCGCCTCGGAGCGAAGGGCGAGCCGGTGCGTGCGCTGCAGCAGCGCCTCAACGTGCTGGGCTTCAATTCCGGTACGGCCGACGGTTCCTTCGGCCCCAAGACGGAAGCCGCGGTGAAGGCGTTCCAGCAGTCCCGGGGCCTGGCGGCCGACGGTGTGGTGGGGCCCAAGACGTGGGACAAGCTCGGCATCAAGGTGCAGGGCAACGTGTCCACCGGCAACACGGGCAGCGGCGGACGGGTCGTCACCGGCTATGTGAATGGCTCGCCCCGGAAGATCTCCCTCGCGGCCATCCCGAACGGGAAGGAGATGCGCTCGGACGCGGCGGCCGCCTTCAACCGGATGTACGCGGCGGCGAAGTCCGCGGGCATCACGCTGAAGGTCAACAGCGGCTTCCGCTCCATGGCGGAACAGCAGGCCCTATACCGGGCGTACCAGAACGGCACGGGCAACCTCGCCGCGAAGCCGGGCTACTCCAACCACCAGGGCGGCATCGCCGTGGACATCAACGTGGGCGGCACCGGGACTGCCACGTACCGCTGGCTCGCCAACAACGCGAAGAACTTCGGCTTCGTGCGCACCGTCCCCTCGGAGCCGTGGCACTGGGAGTTCCGGCCCTGAGGGCCGCTACTGATTGGGGTCGAACGGGATGTGGGCCAGCGCCGCGGCGCCGCCGGCGGCCGACCAGTCCGTTGGGGCCATCCCCGCGGGGTGCGCGGGAGCCCAGGGCGCGGCGAGCAGCCACACGTTGTTGCGCCTGATGCGGACGACCCAGCCCGCGCCGCCAGCGCCCCCGATGGGCGCTCCGGCGTCCGGTTCGTGTCCATGGACGTGGTAGCGCGTGGGGCCGGGCTCCACCCACTCGAACTTGAAGCCGCGGGGGGCTCGCGGGCCGAACTCGTAGGTGTTCGGCGTTCCAGCCGGAATGAGTTGCCGCAGCTCGCTCCACCAGATCGTCCCGTTCGGCGCATGACGCAGGTTCTCGAAGTTGGCCGCGGTGGCGGGGACGCCGCCCGTGGGCACCCAGTCGTTCCCGCCAAACAGGTCCGCGAGACCAATGAAGGGCTGCGCCACGGCCGCCGTGCCACCCCGCGTGCGCGGTGCGCTCCCCGTGCCATGGGCGCGCGCGGGGGACTCGCGCCGCGACGGATGCGAGGTGCGTCTCTCCGAGGAGAGACCGCCACGTGCCTTGAAGTAGGTTCCCGAAGCGCCCGTGCTCTGGGCGGCACGCATGGTGGGGAGGGGCATGAGTCATTCCTTCCTTGGCTCAGGTGGGCTGGATTGCACCTGTTGCCAAAGAGGGACGGGGCACCTCCCTGAATGTGAAAAGGGCCAGGAACTCAGTGCCTGGAGCTCTGCCCCAGGAGGCTGAGCTCCACGACGAAGTCCGGCGCATCTCGCGGTGTGCCCTCCCACGCCAGGGCTTCAGGGCGCTCGTCTCCCGTCCACAGGCCCACGAGGTCCCCGACCAGCCACCAGGCCAGCGAGCGGGCCACGCGCCGCACCCCTTCGCGGCCAACCCCCGACAACGAGCGCTGGGCCTCCATCAATCCGCGCACCGTGCGCGCTGGTACCATCCAGCACTCGGCGCGCGGAATCGGAGGAGCCAGGAACAGGCAGAACGCGGCATCGGTCCGGCACAGCAGCGCATCCAGGTGCTCCCGCCCGAGCCGGAACGTGGGCATCCACTGCCCTTCCCCACGCTGCTCCAGCTTCATCACCTGCACGACCGCGACGCGCTCGGTGCGGACGAAGCCGTCCACGTCGGCCTTGAGGACGAAGGCCACTTCCACGCCGGCTGACCGAGGAAGAGACGGTGCGGATGGAGCGAGCTCCTCGTCTGGAGACGTGGCGCGAATGGCCTCCACCGCGGGTTCCGCCAGGGCCGTGCTGCCCAGATTCGCCTCTACGCCTGGCCCCAGCGGAACAGTGTCCTGCCGCGCCCCTTCCTCTCCGTCCGGCTCAGGCGGACGCAGGCCACGCCGCACCGTGAAGCCGATCTCCAGCGGCGCCGGCTGTCCCTGCGTCAGCAACGCGGACAGGTCCGCCCTCACGCGCTCCAGCTCGGTGCGCAGTCCCTCCAGCAGTCCCGCGACCAGCTCCGCCGTGTCCTCGCGAAACCGCTCCGGGTAGCGCGTGGCGAACTCCGCCTCCACCCGCCCCACGGCCCCGAGCAACAGCTCCTCCAGGTCCCTGTCCCGCAGCCAGGTCCGCCCGCCCAGCGGTACGGCGCGCGTCACATGCAGGTGGCGCAGCGCCTCTGTCACCGTGGACGGCCCCGAGCCTCCCGCCGGCTCCACGGGAGGCGCCGCCTCACTCTTCCCGCTCCCTTGCAGCCACGACTGCAACGTGCGCACGCGGAACCGGACCCGTGAGGACGGATGCTCCTTCAGCTTTCGCACCTGCCGCCGGTCCGTCGCCGTGCGCACCAGCGCCAGCACCGCGAGCTCCGCCTCGGACGACGCCGCATCCGGTGCGCACCAGAGGAAGAACTCGATGGCGGCCTTGCGAAGCATGGGCTTGCGCCCCATCCGCGTGGCCACCTCCTGCCGCCACGCCGCCAGCTCATCCATCCCCGGCCGCACTCCGCCCGCCGCGAAGCGAGGCCACAGCTCCGCGCACTCCTCCGCCAGCCAGCACAGCGTGGCGAGCTCCGACGCCGAGGGCTTCAGCTTCGCGCGCACCCGGCCGCGCCGCTCGAACGCGTCCGGCAGGCCCTTCTTCACCGCCGCGCGGAACAGCCGTTCCTCCAACCACAGCAGCGTCAGCACCAGCCCGGGCTCGCCCTTGCGCAGCGTGGCCTGGCAGTGGTCCAGCACGAAGCGCACCGGCCCCAGGTCCGCCGTGGCCTCGAAGTCGCCGCCCACCAGCGCGCCCAGGGCTCCACGCAAGCCATCCACCGGCGGCGCATCGAAGCGAGCCAGCAGCTCGCACAGGTTCTCCACCACCTCCGCCGGGCCACCCACCTCCAGCGTTCGCGACAGCAACATCCCCGCCCGCGCGCACCAGTCCGGCTCCCGGCGCCCGGCCGGGTAGCACGCGAGGAAGCCACTCATCCCGCTGCGGCCCTCGGGGGACGTGGCGAGCGAGAACAGCCGCTCCGCCAGCACCTCCGACGCCTCACGCCACGGAATCCGCGCCGCCCGCGAGCGGATGAACTCCGCCAGCTTGTCCCGTCCCTCCGCGGGCGTCGTGGGCAGCAGCGCCCGCAACTGCTCCAGCAGGCCAATCGACTTCGCCCCCGGCCCCAGCACCTGCTTGAGGTCCACCTCCACCGAGCCCTGGAAGCGCAGCGCCCGCCCGTCGAACGTGCACGGCGTATCCTCCACCAGCGTCAGCAGCGACTCCGGGTGCCGCTTCAGGTAGCGCGTGAGCACCGTGGACATCACCGCGTCCGTCTCACGCCGCAGCCGCGTCACGCCCTCGGAGTCCCCCGTGTCTTGCAGCGCGCCCAGCATGGACTCCTGCCGCCACAGCAACCGCCGCAGCAGTCCGGAATGCGGAGCCGCGTACGGCCACAGCAGCTCGCCGCACGACGACAGCAGGAACAGCAGCTCCCCGGGGGTCCGCTCACCGGAGTCCAGCCGCGCCCATGCGGCGAGCTCCGCCACGGTGCGCTCCTCCAGCGAGGCCCCACGCACCCACTGCGCGAAGGACTCGCGCCAGTGCGCGGATGCGGCCACCGCCTCCGCCGCCGGAGTTCCCGTCACCCCTTCGTAGAGCGGCCGGAGCGACTCCGGCCACGCGGCCTCACCGGTCGGAAGCATGGGCTCTCACGTGACCGCCCCCGAAGGCAGCGTCGGCGCCTCCGCGGACGGGGACAAGGTGATGACCACGGACTTCGACGCGGGCGTGCGGCTCTTCTCCGCGAAGCTGTCCACGGGGACCAGCACGTTGGCCTCCGGGAAGTACGTGGCCGCGCACCGGCGCGGGATGTTGTACGGCACCACCCGGAACCGCCGCGCCACGCGCGTCTCGCCCTGGAAGTGGCTCGTCAGGTCCACCATCTGCCCTTCCTTGAGCCCCAGCTCCTTCATGTCCACCGGGTGCAGCAGCACCACCCGCCGCCCGTTGCGGATGCCCCGGTAGCGGTCATCCAGTCCATACACGGTGGTGTTGAACTGGTCATGGGTTCGAATGGTCATCATCAGCAACTGCCCGGGCGCCAGCTCCAGCCGGGGCAGTGCGTGCACCGTGAAGTGCGCCTTGCCGCTCTCCGTGGTGAACCGTCCCTCGCGTGGACCGTTGGGCAGGTAGAAGCCTCCGGGCTCCCTCACGCGCCGGTTGAAGTCCTCGAACCCGGGGATGACGCGGGAGATGAGCTCGCGGACGCGGTCGTAGTCCTCTACCAGCCATGTCCACGGCACCCTCGAGCGCTCGCCCAGCACCGCCACCGCCAGCCTCGCGACGATGGCCGGCTCGCTGAGCAGGTGCTCCGACGCCGGGTCCACCGCGCCGCGTGACGCGCTGACGACGCCCATCGAGTTCTCCACCGTGACGAACTGCGCCCCACCGGCCTGCACGTCGCGCTCGGTGCGGCCCAGGCACGGGAGGATGAGCGCCCGCCGCCCGTGGACCAGGTGCGCGCGGTTGAGCTTGGTGGATACGTGCGCGGTGAGCCGCGTGCGGCGCAGCGCCTCGGCGGTGAGCTCCGTGTCCGGCGTGGCGGAGAGGAAGTTGCCTCCCAGCGCGAAGAACACCTTCACGCGCCCGTCGTGCATGGCGCGAATCGTGTCCACGGTGTCCATGCCGTGGTGGCGCGGAGGCTCGAAGCCGAACTCGCGGGACAGCGCGTCCAGGAACCCGGGCTTCGGCCGCTCCCAGATGCCCATGGTGCGGTCGCCCTGCACGTTGCTGTGCCCGCGCACCGGACACAGCCCCGCGCCCGGCTTGCCGATGCTCCCGCGCAGCAACGCCAGGTTGACGATCTCCTGGATGTTGGCCACCGCGTTCCGGTGCTGGGTGAGCCCCATGGCCCAGCAGAAGATGGTGCGCTCGGAGCGCGCGAGGATCTCCGCTCCGGCGACAATCTGCTCGCGCGGAACCCCGGAGCCCTCCACCACGTCCTCCCAGCGCGCCGCGCGAATCCCAGCCGCCCAGGCGTCGAACCCGAGCGTCTTCTCCTCGATGAACGCCCGCGCCACCACCGTGCCCGGCCGCGCGTCCTCCATCTCCAGCAGCGCCTTGGCCAGCCCTTGCAGCAGGGCCACGTCGCCATTGATGCGCACCTGGAGGAACAGCGTGTTGAGCGCCGTGCCCGGGCCGATGAGCCGCAGCACCTCCTGCGGGTGCTTGAAGCGGTTGAGCCCCGTCTCCGGCAGGGGGTTGATGCTGACGATTTCGCAGCCCCGGCGCGCGGCGGCCTGGAGCGACGTGAGCATGCGCGGGTGGTTGGTGCCCGGGTTCTGGCCGATGACGAAGATGGCGTCGGCCTTGTCGAAGTCCTCCAGCGTGACGGTGCCCTTGCCGATGCCGATGGTCTCGGAGAGCGCCGTGCCGCTGGACTCGTGGCACATGTTGGAGCAGTCCGGCAGGTTGTTGGTGCCGAACTGCCGAACGAAGAGCTGGTAGAGGAACGCGGCCTCGTTGCTCGCGCGCCCGGAGGTGTAGAAACACGCGTCGTCCGGAGCAGCGAGCGCGTTCAGCTCCTCGGCCACCAGCGCGAAGGCTTCATCCCAGGAGATGGGCGTGTAGTGCGTGGCCCCCTCGCGCAGCACCATGGGGTGCGTGAGGCGGCCCTGCTTGCCGAGCCAGTGGTCTGTCTGGCGGGACAGCTCGGCCACGCTCCACTTCCGGAAGAAGTCCGGCGTCACGCGCGCCGTGGTCCCCTCCTCCGCCACGGCCTTGGCGCCGTTCTCGCAGAACTCGGCCACCGAGCGGTGTCCCGGGTCCGGCCACGCGCAGCCCGGACAGTCGAAGCCGTGTTTCTGGTTCACCTGGAGCAGCAGCCGGGTGCCGCGCACCGGGCCCATCTCGCCCCAGGCGTGCTTCATCGTGGACACCACCGCGGGAATGCCGCCGGCCACCTCGCCCATCGGGCCCACGCGGGGAGGCCGGGGCTCCTCGGGTGGCTGGGCACTCGGCGGCACGGGCGCGCGCGCCGCCGCCAGGGTGTCCCGTGCCTGCTGCTCGTCCCCATGTCCGTCAGCCATGACACGCCCTCCAGGGGCCATGCGGCCGGCTGCCCGGCCGTGGCGAGCGCGAGTCTACCCGTCCCGGGCCGCGTGCGAACGCGGGAGCCGCCTGCCCAGGCCCGCTCCCCGGGCCTACACCCCGGGTTGGGGCCACTGCCCCTCCCAGCGGGGCCCGCCGATGTCCATGAGGAGGAAGACGGAGCCGGCCGCGGCCGGGCCCATCCCGCGCATGACACACGGCATCAACGGGCTGCATTCCGGGCCCCTGCCATGCCTGTCGGGGCTGCGGGCATGGCAGGGGCGCGTTGCCGGGACCACTCGGGGTCAAAAACGTCTGGAGTCGAAGCCAAGGCGAACGTGACACATAGGAGGCGACGCGATGAACGGCAGGCGCGACGACGACCGCGGGCGGCGGTCCGGGGATGCAGAGCTGCGGAGGGGGGAGCAGGTGGAGTATCAGGCGGGCAGGCGCGGGGATTACGCAAGGGACTGGGACGAGCACGGCTATGAGCGCGGCCCCGAGCGGCGCGCCTGGGGCGGCCGCGACGAACGGGGCGCGGACGAGAACCTGCGCAGGGGCCAGGGCCGGGAGCTCACCGACTACGGACGTGGGTACAGCGTTGGGCGCGGGGAGCAGGACGAGGACCGGGGCTATGAACGCCCCTCCCGAGACTTCGACCGCGACCGGAGCTACCGCACGCTGACGGGCGACCGGGACACGCGCGACTACGAGATGGACCGGGACTTCGGCCGCGCGGCCAGGGACCTGGACCGTGCGCGGGAGTATGGCCGGGACTTCGACCGCGACCGCGAGCTGGACCGCCGTGGCCGGGAGCTCGACCCGGAGCGCATCTCCCGTCAGCCCGGCTATAGCCCGAGCGGCTCCTTCCGTTCCTTCCAGGAAGAGCTTCGCGAGGAGCGCGAGCGACCTCGCCGCTATGGAGACCGGACGCGGCCCACGAGCCTGCCCTACGACACGGACCGCTGGGGCCAGGGCCAATACGGGCTGGGCGCGGGAGCGTCGTATGAGACGGGAGGCGGCCGCGACTACGAACGCTATGGCGGCGACGTGGGCCGCGGCGGACCGGAGCGCGGACGCTACGGCTTCGGCACGCGAGGCCCCAGTGCGCTGGAAGCGAGGGACCTCCGGCGCCCCGTCGGACGCGACTTCGACTTCAGCGAGCGGGGCGTGCGCGGCGGCACGGGCCGCGTGCCCGAGGAGGACACGCGCTACGGCGGCACGGAGCCTGGGGGCCATGGCCCGGGCGTGGAGAACATGGCGCCACCCAGCGTGGGCTACGGCACCAGCCCCACGCGCCGGGAGGACCACGAGCTGGGCCACGGCGGCTACCTGGGGGGCACGTACCGCTCCGCCACGCCGAGCCGGCTGGAGGTGCCCACGTGGCCCGTGTCACCCGGCCGTGGCCCCAGGAGCTACCAGCGCGGGGACGACCGCATCCGCGCGGACATCTGTGACCGGCTGATGCAGGGGTGGATGAACGCCGAGGACGTGGACGTGAGGGTGAAGGACGGCGACGTGACGCTGTCCGGAACGGTGCGCAGCCGCGACGAGAAACGCGCCATCGAGGACCTGGCCGAGGAGGTGCTGGGTGTGAGGGAAGTCACCAACAACATCCGCATCAACCGGGCCGAGGGCATCATGCACCGTCAGGCCTCGCAGGAGCCCGTGCAGCAGCCCGGAGCGGACACTGGCGACGACCGCGGGCTGCACTCGTGACGGGGAGGAGGACACGACATGGCGAACCGTCGATATGAAGACTCGTCCGAGACGTGGAACCCCGAGGGCCGCCAGGGCCGCCGGCCCGGTGGCGGCTATGGGCTGGGAGGCGCCCAGCGGGGCTACAACCAGGGCGGCTGGGGTCCTTCGAGCTACGAGGAGGGCTATCAGCACCGCAGCTATGACCGGTTGCTCGACGCGACCGGACGCGCCCCGCGCGAGCGTGGCGAGGGCCTGGACGTGGGCGCCCGGCGCTTCGGCATGGAGCGGCCCCATGCCCTGGGCAAGGCCCCCCGCGGGTACGTGCGCCCGGACGAGCGCATCCGCGAGGACATCTGCGAGCGGCTCATCGACAGCCCCTATGACGCCAGCGACGTGGACGTCCAGGTGAAGCAGGGCGAGGTGACGCTGTCCGGCACGGTGAAGAGCCGCCAGGAGCGCCGCGACATCGAGGACCTCGTGGTGGCGGTGCGTGGCGTACACGACGTGTTCAACCGCATCCGCGTCGCGGAGGGGGACACGGGGCGCAGGCTGCACTCATGAAGTGAATCGCCCACACCGGAGGTGACGTCCCGGCCCATCCCCGGGGCGTACCTCCCCCTGGGACGGTTCCAGGAGTGCGGGGTTGACGACGCGGTGTGACAGGCTCATCACGCTGTCCCTCCGCCGCGCGGGTTCGGGTAGTGTGCCGGGCCTTTCCGTCAGCCACACCCCAGGAGTCCGTTCATGTCCCGCGTCATCCGCGCCGCCCGTGGTTCCACCCTTTCCTGCAAGGGTTGGGTCCAGGAAGCCGCGCTCCGGATGTTGATGAACAACCTCGACCCGGAGGTCGCCGAGGCCCCCCAGGACCTCGTCGTCTACGGCGGCACCGGCAAGGCCGCCCGCGACTGGCCCTCCTTCGACCGCATCGTCTCCAGCCTCCAGAGCCTCACCGATGAGGAGACGCTGCTCGTCCAGTCCGGCAAGCCGGTGGGCATCTTCCGTACGCACCCGGACGCGCCCCGCGTGCTCATCGCCAACTCCAACCTCGTGGGCCGGTGGGCCAACTGGGAGCACTTCCACGAGCTGGAGAAGAAGGGCCTGATGATGTACGGCCAGATGACCGCGGGCTCGTGGATCTACATCGGCACGCAGGGCATCCTCCAGGGCACCTACGAGACGTTCGCCGCCGCCGGCCGCTTCCACTTCGGCAGCGAGGACCTGGCCGGCCGTCTCGTCCTCTCCGGCGGTCTGGGCGGCATGGGCGGCGCGCAGCCGCTGGCCGCCACCATGAACAACGCCGTGTTCCTCGGCGTGGAGATCGACCCCGCCCGCGCCCAGCGCCGCGTGGAGACGCGCTACCTGGACGTCATCGCGAGGGATTTGGACGAGGCGCTCGCGCTGGCGAAGGACGCCCAGCAGAAGCGCGTGGGCCGCTCCATCGCCATCATCGGCAACGCGGCCTCGGTGTTCCGCGAGCTGTACCGCCGCGGCATCAAGCCGGACCTCGTCACGGACCAGACGAGCGCGCATGACCCGCTCAACGGCTACATCCCCACGGACCTGTCGCTGGAGGCCGCCGCCGAGCTGCGCCGCCGCGACCCGGAGGGCTACGTGCGCCGCGCCCGCGAGTCGATGATCATGCACGTGCAGGCGATGAACGACTTCCAGCGCGCCGGCAGCCACGTGTTCGACTACGGCAACAACCTGCGCGGCCAGGCGCAGCTGGGCGGCATGGAGAACGCCTTCGAGTTCCCCGGCTTCGTGCCCGCGTACATCCGCCCGCTGTTCTGCGAGGGCATGGGCCCGTTCCGCTGGGTGGCGCTGTCCGGAGACCCGGAGGACATCCGCCGCACGGACCGCGCGGTGCGCGAGCTGTTCCCCCAGAAGGCGTCGCTGCAGCGCTGGCTGAACATGGCGGGGGACCGCATCGCGTTCCAGGGCCTGCCGGCGCGCATCTGCTGGCTGGGTTACGGCGAGCGCGCGAAGGCGGGCCTCGCCTTCAACGAACTGGTGCGCAAGGGCGAGGTGAAGGCGCCCATCGTCATCGGCCGTGACCACCTGGACTGCGGCTCGGTGGCGTCGCCCAACCGCGAGACGGAGGCGATGAAGGACGGCACGGACGCGGTGGCGGACTGGCCCATCCTCAACGCGCTGGTGAACGCGGTGAACGGCGCCTCGTGGGTGTCCTTCCACCACGGTGGTGGCGTGGGCATGGGCTACTCGCTGCACGCCGGACAGGTCATCGTCGCGGACGGCACGCCCGAGGCCGCGCGCCGGATTGAACGCGTCCTCACCAGCGACCCGGGCATGGGTGTGATTCGTCACGCTGACGCGGGCTACCCCGAGGCCATCGAGGTGGCGAAGGAGCGCGGCGTGAAGATTCCCGGCATCACCGTCTGAGTCTGGAGGCCGCCATGCACCGCGCCTGCTCGAGGTCCTTCCTGGGATTGGCCGCCGCGCTCGCGGTGCTGGCGGGGTGCGCCCCCACCGCCATGGGCCCCATGGTGATGCGGCTGGGGCCGGGGGACCCGAGCCAGCGGCTCGGCCAGATTGGCGTGAGGACGGGGCCGCGGCTCTCCGCGCCCCTCGCCGGCTCACGGCCCAATCTGGCCGAGGGCGAGCGGTTCCGCGGGGACGACGCCAGCTTCTCCACGCAGCAGTGGGGCATGGCGTTCGACGCGGCCGTGACGTGGCCCCTCACCGAGCGGCTGCACCTGCACACCGGCCTGCAAGGGGAGTTCTTCCTGCCGCTGCCCATCCCCGGCTACGGGCTGTACGCGGGCGCGTCGTACTACGTGGGCTCGGAGCGGTTGGGCCTGGCCCCCGCGGTGGCGATGCGCGGGGCGTCGGACTTCGGCATCGACTCGCGCGGCGGGCCCGGCAACATGTTCGGCGCGGAGGCGTCCTGCGCCTTCACGTTCCAGCCGGAGAAGGACGTGTCGCTGGGCGTCGTCCCCTTCTTCGCGTGGCACACCCTCGGCTCGTCCGGGGCGAGCGACACGTCGGTGTACTACGGCGGTGTGCTGGCGGCGCGGTTCAACTGGGGGCAGCTGCTGGAGAAGGCGGAGCTGTCCGGCGGCTTCGGCCGGGTGAAGATGGGCAACGGGGCGAGCTGGAACGTCCCCATCATGGGCGTGCGCGGAGGTCGCTGACACATGGACGCGCTGGATTTGCTGGTCCGCAACACCTCCGAGGTCCTCACGGTGGAGGGAACGCACCGCGAGAAGGCGGAGACCGCGCTCACCCCGCGCCCTGGTGCCTGCGTGGGCCTGCGCGCGGGACGCGTGGCGTACGTGGGCCTGGAGAGGGAGTTGCCCGTGGGAGCGGTGGGCCCCGGCACCGAGGTGGTGGACGCGGAGGGCGGCTTCGTGGGCCCCGGCTTCGTGGATCCGCACACGCACCTCGTCTTCGCGGGCGAGCGCTCCGCGGAGTTCGACCTGCGCAACCAGGGCGCCACCTATCTGGAGATTGCGAAGGCGGGCGGCGGAATCATCAGCACGGTGCGCGCCACGCGGGCCGCGAGCGAGGACGAGCTGGTGCGGCTCGCCCTGCCCCGCATCCACCGGCTGCTGGCGCACGGCGTGACGGTGGCGGAGGTGAAGAGCGGCTACGGGTTGGATTTGGAGAACGAGCTGAAGATGCTGCGCGTGGTGCGCCGGCTGGGCGCGCTGACGCCCATGGAGTTGGTGCCCACGCTGCTGTGCGCGCACGCGGTGCCGGAGGAGTACCGCGGCCGGCGTGAGGACTACGTCCGGCTCTGCATCGACGAAATCATCCCCGCCGTGGCGCGCGAGGGGCTGGCGCGCTTCTGCGACGTCTTCGCGGAGGAGAGCGCCTTCACCGTGGAAGAGGCCCGCCGCATCCTCACCGCGGCCCGCGCGCTGGGCATGGTGCCCCGGCTGCATGCGGACCAGCTCACCGCGTGTGGAGCCTCGGAACTCGCGGCGGAGCTTGGAGCCGCAACGGCCGACCACCTGGAGCAGGTGACGGATTCGGGGCTTCGGGCGCTCGCGGCGGCCAATGTCACCGCGGTGCTGGTGCCTACCTCCACCCTCTTCCTGCGCATGCGTCCCTATGCCCCCGGGCGCAGGTTGCGCGACGCGGGCGTCAACATTGCTTTGGGTTCAAACGTCAATCCTGGCTCGGCCATGAGTGAAAACGTGGCCTTGGTGCTGGGACTGGCGTGTCTGGAAAACGGGCTGAGCGCGGCGGAGGCGTACTGGGCGGCCACTCGAGGCGCCGCGTTGTCGTTGGGGCTGCAATCGCATGGACGGCTGGCCGTGGGAGATGCAGGTGACCTGGTGGTCTTCGGCTGTGCTTCGTACCGGCATCTGCCCTACCATCTAGGGGTAGGTCACGCGCGCGTGGTGGTGAAGGCCGGGCGTGTCGTCGTCCGGCAGGAGATGAATTCCTGCGCGTGAACTGGCGTCGCTGTGACAGGTGGCGCCAACCCGGCGGGCGTGAGAACTTCTCGTCGGGGCCGGGCGTTATAAATACCTGCCGCAGCCATGTGCCGACTCTTTGGATTTCGTTCAGCGATGCCCGCCGCCGTTCACCCCGCGCTGGTGACGGAGAAGAACTCGCTTCTCATCCAGTCGCGCGAGCACAAGGACGGATGGGGAATCGCCGCCTACGGTGCGGAGCCGCTGCCGCTGGTGGCTCACGGTGTGGGCCCCGCGCACAGCGACCCTGACTTCGAGCGAGTGAGCAGCCGTGTGTCCTCGCACACGGTGGTGGCGCACATCCGGCTCGCGTCGGTGGGCGCGGTGGAATTGCGCAACTCGCACCCCTTCCACCACGGCCGGTGGACCTTCGGTCACAACGGCACGGTGCGCGACTTCGCGAAGCACCGGCCGGCCGTGGAAGCGCTCATCAGCCCGAGCTTCCGGGCCCACATCCAGGGCACCACGGACAGCGAGCGGTGCTTCTACCTGTTCCTGACCCGGCTGGCGGCCCGGCACCCGCTCGAGCACTCGGTCCCTGTCGAGTCCGTGGCCCGCGCGGTGGCGGAGACGATGTCGCTGGTGGCGGCCATCACGGACCAGCCCGGGATGGAGGGTCCCCGTTCGGCGATGAACTTCCTGGTGACGAATGGCGAGGTGATGGTGGCCTCGCGGCGGAACCGTACCCTCTTCGTGTCCACGGGGCCGACGACGCGGAACACGGTGACGGAGCTGCCGGCGGTGGGCACGCAGGTGCAGCGGCTCATCGTGGCCAGCGAGTCGCTGTGCGGTGGGCCGTACTGGGCCACGGTGGAGGAGGAGGACGTCATCGCCGTGGACGCGCGCCTCGTCTTCCACCGGTGGCGCGTGCACGAGCTGGCCGGTGGGGACTTGTTTCCCCCCGTGAATCCGGGCGCTCCGCGTAACGCGGCCTGAGCTCGGGAGTCGCTTCCCAGAGGTGCACGGTGGTGACAGCGTGATGGGACCTCGGTCCCTGATACGCGCCGCCCATCCGCGCGTTGGAGGCAACTCTCTTGATGCACGCGGATGAGCTTGTCGCACGCTGGAACACCGCTGACGGTCAGCGCCGGCGCGAGCAGCTCATCTCCATGGGCCTGCAAGGTCCCTGGCGCGAAGTCCTGGCCGGGTTCCCGGGTACGGAGGTGCTCGGTGACAACCTCGGCGACCTCCGCGGCATCGACCTGACCCAGCAGGAACTGCCCGGCGCGGACCTCATCAGAGCGCGGTTGGACGGCGCGCGGCTGGGGGACTGTGGGCTGCAGGAGGCTCGGTTCGAGATGGCGACGCTGACCGACACCGCGCTCACCTGGGCGCGCCTGGGCCGCGCGAACCTGACGGCGTGCGTGGCGCTGGGGGCGTGCTGGGATGATGCCTGCATGGAGGGCGCGGTGCTCACGGCCTCCAACCTGGCGCGAGGCTCCTTCCGCCGCGCGCGGCTGCGCGATGCCCGGTTCGACAGGGCCACGCTGTTCAAGGCAGACCTGCGCAACGCGGACCTGCGAGACACGAGCCTGTTCCTATGCGACCTGGAGGGCGCGCTGCTCACCTGTGTCCGGCTCGACCCGCCGAGAGTGTATCCGCCTGCGAATCGAGGGTTCGTGCGCGAAGCGCGGCGGGCCGGATATTCCTCCTTCATCGAGCCGATCCTGAGGGTCCCGGGTCTGTCGGGGCTCCTCCACCTCCTGGAACCGGAGTACCTCCTGCACATGGAGGCGGGGGTGGAAGCCAGCGCCGACCTGGATGCGGAGGTCGTCGCGCTGCTGAAGGAGAAGAACTGGCGCCTGCACCTGGTGGCTGCCACCGCCGTGGTGCTCGGGGGCGCGAGCGAGCGCGCCCTGTCAGCCGTCTGGGAGCGCCTGGCGGTTGGGAGTTGGGTCCACCCACAGCTCACGGTGGCTGCGCTCCTGAGGGACCCTGACTTCGAGTCCCGGGCACGAGCGCGGTTGGAGGCGGGACGCCCCGGTTCGGCGAGGCTGGAGCCCGGCCCCAGCACGCGCGAACTGGACGTTCGCACGTGCCTGGAGTGGGCCCTCCTGCTGCGAGCAGCTCTCGTCGGCGCCCCGGTTGCAACGGTGGGCCCTCCAGCGGAGCACGCCTGTCGCTGGTTGCAGCGCCTGCGGGAACAGGTGGACGCCCGAATCCAGGCGCAGTGGTGTTACACGCCGCCGTCGGTACCTAGCCCGCCAGCTCGCTGACGGCGCAATCGCCAGGTCCCTGATTCAGGACGTGGATGAGTCCTGCCGCGAAGCCACTTCGGCCGCGCAGTCGCAGGAACGGCATCTCCGACATGTTCGGAGTGCCCGGAGCCTGAGGGCGTGCGAGGCCCCAGCCTCCGCTTTCCCGCCATGTC
This sequence comes from Myxococcus sp. RHSTA-1-4, assembly GCF_020037125.1. Classification (GTDB taxonomy): domain Bacteria; phylum Myxococcota; class Myxococcia; order Myxococcales; family Myxococcaceae; genus Myxococcus. The sequence continues at coordinate 624 of NZ_JAIQDG010000022.1, read as the reverse complement.
GTCCCCCGGCCGCGCAGGTCTGGAATGGAGCGTCCGTTTCGAACGGCCTTCCGGGCGCTCTCCATTCATCGGACCCGCCTCCCCGGCCTGCCCCCTGCGCCGCTCGGGCCCGTAATGGAACTTCTATTTCCGCGTGGCCGGTCATGCGCTCACCGCTCATGGGCCCTGCCCCCCGCCCAGACTGTCAGCCCTCCCTTGAGCCGTGCAGGTCCGGAATGGAAGTTCCATTCCGCGTGGCCCGCCACGCGCTCGCTACTCATGGGCCTGGCCTCTCCATCTTGTCAGCTCCCCCTTCTCGGGCTGCCCTGCGCGGAATGGAGCCGAGGGTTGCTGGCGATAAGGGCGATTAAGGGGTGGGTACAGCCTGGGTGCCGACCTGCGTCTTCGTCCCCTTCGGAGCCCCTGCTCCGCTCCCCACCTGGCGGACAGGCTTCAACGCTATTCCCAGCAACCCTCAGCCTCCGTTCCGAGTGGCCCGCCACGCGCTCGCCACTCATGAGCCTGGCCTCTCCACCTTGTCAGCTCCCCCGCCCGGGTCGCCCAGGTCCGGAATGGAACTGCCATTCCGAGTGGCCCGCCACGCGCTCACCGCTTCTCGGCCTTACCTCCCCGCCTTGTCACCTG